>NZ_CP179213.1:0-1200000 GCF_051201685.1 Luminiphilus sp. nBUS_07
TTCTTGGCAGTGGTGTCTTGGCCGTCTTGAAGACGAATTGCCACCACAGCAATTTAATACTTGGATAAAGCCATTACAGGCCGATCCGAGCGAAGGAGGGGTGACGCTTGCCGCTCCCAATCGTTTCATTCGCGATTTTGTTGAGGAGCGTTACTCGGTATTGATTGGCGAGGTGCTGGCGGAATCTGGAGCTCAAAGCACGGATGTGACGATTGTCGTTGGTGGTGCTGCGGCAGTGGCAGGGCCCAGTAGTAGTGTTGCCCTTGATGCAAGCCCTCAAATTTCTAGGCCGCTGCAATCGACCTCAACGCCGGCTCGTCCCCGAGCTGAGAGTTTCGTTACTCAGCGGCAAGCACCGGTGGTGCAAACCGTGCCCAGTCACCAACACAACCTGGTTGAGGGGTATACCTTTCGTTCGTTTGTTGAGGGCAAGAGCAATCAATTGGCTTTGGCTGCTGCACAGCAGGTCGCGGACAACCCCGGAGATTCTTATAACCCGTTATTTTTGTATGGCGGTGTGGGGCTGGGTAAAACACACCTCATGCATGCCGTTGGCAATTCACTACGGCGCAAAAAACCTGACGCCCGGATCGTCTACCTTCATTCCGAGCGTTTTGTGGCCGATATGGTTAAGGCTCTTCAGCTCAATGCCATTAATGATTTTAAACGCTATTACCGGTCGGTTGACGCGCTGCTAATTGATGACATTCAGTTTTTTGCTAATAAGGACCGGTCTCAAGAGGAGTTTTTTCATACATTTAATGCGTTGTTGGAAGGGGGGCAGCAGATGATTCTGACCTGTGACCGCTATCCCAAAGAAATTAACGGGCTTGAGGAGCGTTTAAAATCCAGGTTCGGTTGGGGTTTAACGGTCGCAGTAGAGCCCCCAGAGCTAGAAACACGCGTTGCAATTTTGATGAAAAAAGCAGAACAATCTGGGATTACCCTGCCACATGATGCCGCATTTTTTATTGCCCAACGTATTCGATCAAATGTTCGTGAGCTTGAGGGCGCGCTTAAACGAGTTATTGCTAGTGCCAATTTTACCGGCAGGCCTTTTGATATAGACCTTATTAAAGAGAGTTTGAAAGACCTTTTGGCGCTGCAAGACAAGCAGGTGAGCCTCGATAACATTAAACGTATCGTCGCTGAATATTACAAAATTAAGTTGGCGGAGTTAATGTCAAAGCGGCGTAGTCGTTCGATTGCGAGGCCTCGGCAGGTGGCTATGGCGCTCTCAAAAGAGTTAACAAATCACAGCCTCCCTGAGATCGGTGATTCTTTTGGGGGTAGAGACCACACGACAGTTCTTCACGCTTGTCGTAAGATAAAGGAGCTTCGCGAAACAACATCGGACATTCGTGAAGACTATAAAAATTTATTGCGCTTATTGACCACCTGATAGCATTGATGTGCGGTGTTTTAGTCGCTTTTATCTTGGAGCAGTTTGACCATGAAGTTCAGCATATCCCGTGAAGCTTTAATTAAACCCCTTAATTTAGTTGCGGGGGTGGTGGAAAGGCGACAGACACTTCCCATTCTGAGTAATATTTTGTTGAACCTCGAAGGCACGCAGCTGTCTTTGACGGGAACAGACTTAGAAGTTGAGCTGGTCGGTCGTGTTGAGGTAGAGGCTGGGGGCGTCGACGGTGATATTACTGTGCCTGCCCGCAAGCTGGTTGATATTTGTAAATCTCTTCCAGACAGTTCCCAAATAGAATTTAGTGTTGATTCTGGCAAGGCTATGGTGAAGGCGGGACGGGGCCGCTTTACGTTATCTACCTTGCCTGCTGCAGAGTTTCCATCCGTTGATGAGAGCGCTGGCGATCAAACACTCGAGGTGCCCCAGTCGGTTGTTAAGCGGTTGATCGATCGAACGGCCTTTGCCATGGCACAGCAAGATGTGCGCTATTATCTAAACGGTATGTTGTTAGAACTGAAGGCGGGCCGGTTGCGCATGGTCGCGACTGATGGACATCGTCTGGCTTTATGTACGGCAAAAGAGGCCGTCAGTACTGGCGATGCGGCGATTATTATTCCGCGAAAAGGTGTTTTAGAGTTGTCACGGCTTTTGGATACGGATGAATCGATACGCCTGGTTATTGGCAGCAACCATATCCGTGCCGCTAATCAGCAATTTACGTTTACCTCTAAGTTAGTTGATGGCAAGTTTCCTGAGTACGAGCGTGTTTTACCTAAATCAGCGGATAAAACCGTTATTGGGCAGCGCCTCGAGCTGCGGCAGGCGTTTACCCGAACGGCGATTTTATCCAATGAAAAATATCGTGGTGTTCGTCTGAAGCTCAGTACCGACACACTCGATATTACGGCTAATAACCCGGAGCAAGAACAGGCGGAGGAATTGGTTGCCGTTGAGTATCAAGGCGAAGAGCTTGAGGTAGGGTTCAACGTGAGCTACTTGCTTGACGTGTTGTCTGTGTTAGACGGCGATCAAATCCGGCTGTCCTTGTCTGATTCGGCGAGCAGCGCGTTGCTCGAGGAGGCTGAGGAGGGTGACTCACTTTACGTGGTTATGCCCATGCGGCTCTAAATCTCTGGTGTTAGCCAGGGTTTGAGTGTTACCAGCGGCGTGAGCAAATCGGTTAATAATATTCGGCTCGAGTCCGTTTACATCGATGGTGTTCGTAACCTCTCGGCTCAGCGGTTGCTGATGAGTCCGGGAATCAATCTAATTTTCGGTGCTAACGGTAGTGGTAAATCGAGCATTATTGAAGCGCTTTCTTTGCTGTCAACGGGCCGTTCTTTTCGTTCTTCTTCGGTGCGATCCCTCATACAGCATGGGCGTGAGGATTGTGTTGTCCAGGCTCGGGTTGAGAGTGGCAATGCTGCACGCTCGTTGGGCATAAAGCGCACTAAAACGGGCGAGTTGACCTTGCGATGTGATGGTGAACCAGTGAGTTCTTTGGCAGAGTTTGTGGCGCAGGTGCCGACAATAATTCTTGATCCCTCATCGACAGACACAATAACGGGTCCTCCCGAGCCCCGTCGTCGGCTAATTGATGGCACATTGTTCCACGTGGAACTTGGTTTTTTAGATGTTTGGCGCCGATATCAACGGCTCCTCAAGCAGCGAAATGCAATGCTTCGTCGTGGTATGATGCGGGGGCAGGATCCTTGGTTGGGTGAGTTGTCTCGAGTCGGAAGCATTTTGACGGAATATCGCGTCAACTTGGTGTCACGGCTGGAGCCGATTTTTCAAACTATACTGGCGGAGCTGAACCCGACGTTAGCTGATGCTGAGTTGGTTTTTAGGCCCGGGTGGGACTCGAGTCTCTCGTTAGAGGCGGGGATGGCGCGAAGTGCGGAGTCAGATGCAGCTCAGGGCTTTACTCACGTGGGTCCTCACCGGGCGGATTTGCGCCTGCAGTGGCAGGGGCGTGCTATGGCAGAGGTGTTTTCGAGAGGTCAACTCAAGTTGGCAGTAATAGCGCTTCGATTGGCTCAGGGCCGAGTGCTTGCTGCAAGTGAGAAAGGAGCGCCGCTGTATTTGGTTGATGATCTTACAGCTGAGCTGGACGGTCCCCATGCGCTGCAAGTATGCCGTATGTTAGAGCAAACGCACTCGCAGGTAGTGTTGACTACGGTGAGTGAGCTGGCCGCAGAGCCTTCGTGGATGCATGACGTAGCGGCAGTGTTCCACGTGGAACAGGGGTGTGTGTCTGCGGTGGCCGACAACACCAGTGTTATAAAAACGTAAAACGGATTACAAAATGACAGATAACTCGACACAGAACAGCGGAAATTACGACTCTGACAGTATTAAGGTGCTTAAAGGGTTAGATGCTGTTCGCAAGCGTCCAGGGATGTACATCGGTGACACTGATGACGGAACCGGGTTACACCATATGGTATTTGAGTTGGTGGATAACTCTATCGACGAGGCGCTTGCGGGTCATTGCAGTAAGATCAGCGTGACTATTCACCCGGATGAATCTGTCAGTGTTGGGGATGATGGTCGTGGCATTCCTACTGAAATGCACGAAGAGGGTGTCTCTGCTGCCGAAGTTATTATGACGGTACTCCATGCGGGTGGGAAGTTTGACGACAACACCTACAAGGTGTCGGGGGGATTACACGGGGTTGGTGTTTCTGTGGTCAATGCACTTTCAGAACACTTGCAGCTTACTATCCGTCGTCAAGGGGAGCTACACGAGCAGGTATATAAGCACGGGGTACCTGTTGCGCCCCTCGCTGTTGTGGGTGAAACCGAGAGCACCGGAACCTCGGTACGCTTCAAACCATCACCAGAGACTTTCACAAATATTGAGTTTCACTTCGATATTTTGGGTAAGCGGCTACGGGAGCTCGCTTTTTTAAATAGTGGTGTTTGTATTGAGTTAACCGACGAGCGCAGCGCAAGGACTGAGACTTATGCCTATGATGGTGGTTTAAACGCCTTTGTCGAGTTTCTAAATAAAGGTAAGACTACGATCAACAAAGTGTTTCACTGTGAAACTATCGCTGATGGCGATGTGGGTGTTGAGGTCGCGCTGCAGTGGAATGACAGTTTTCAGGAAAATATTCTTTGTTACACGAACAATATCCCTCAACGCGACGGTGGTACGCACCTCGCAGGTTTTAGGGCGGCGCTGACACGAACTCTGAATAATTATATTGAAAAAGAAGCGCTGGCGAAAAAGGCGAAAGTGAATACTACGGGCGATGACGCCCGAGAGGGCCTGACGGCCATTGTCTCCGTGAAGGTGCCCGACCCCAAGTTTTCTTCACAAACCAAAGATAAATTGGTGTCAAGTGAGGTGAAGCCAGCAGTTGAGCAGTCTATGGGTAAGATATTCGGCGAGTACCTGCTGGAAAACCCTCAAGATGCCAAGTTGGTGGTGGGTAAAATGATTGATGCTGCCCGAGCTCGCGAAGCTGCTCGCAAGGCTCGTGACATGACTCGCCGTAAGGGAGCCCTCGATATTGCCGGATTACCCGGAAAGCTTGCCGATTGCCAGGAACGCGATCCCGCGTTGTGCGAGTTGTATTTGGTGGAGGGGGATTCTGCTGGAGGATCGGCCAAGCAGGGAAGAAACCGCAAGTTTCAGGCTATTCTTCCTTTGAAAGGCAAAATTCTCAATGTGGAGCGTGCTCGGTTTGACAAAATGCTGGGCTCTGCGGAGGTTGGAAATATCGTCACGGCTTTGGGTTGTGGTATCGGCAAGACAGAATTTGATCCAGATAAGCTTCGTTATCACAACATTATTATTATGACCGATGCCGATGTTGATGGTTCTCACATTAGAACGCTGTTGTTGACGTTCTTTTTCCGCCAAATGCGCGAATTAATTGATCGCGGCCACGTTTATATCGCTCAGCCCCCCCTTTATAAACTCACTCGAGGAAAGCAAAGCCAGTACCTAAAAGATGAGGCGGCTTTTGACGATTACTTAACGCAGAACGCTTTAGAGGGTGCTGCGTTGTACGTGAATCAAGACGCACCCCCTATTACTGGAGAAGGCCTGGAGTCGTTAGTGACGACTTATCGAGCTGCGGAGGGAGTAATCAACAGGTTGTGCAGGGTTTATTCACCCACAGTGTTATGGCAATTACCTTTTATTGCACCCCTGAACGTTGAGGCAATGAGCGATCAAGCCACAATGCAATCCCATTGTGATGCGTTAAGTGAGCGCTTACTAACAGTGAGCGACAAGGCTCAAAATTTCTCGGCGGAGCTCCGTCAAGACCCAGAGCGTGGTCATTGGTACCCTGTTGTGACGCAGATATCCCACAGCATTGCGACAGAGATTATTTTGGGACGCTCATTTTTTGCGAGTAAAGATTATGCAACTTTGGTTGAATGTGGCAACAACATAAGAGGCTTAATCGAAGTGAGTGGTTACTTCAAGCGCGGTGAGAAGCAGCTCCAAACGCAGGAGTTTGCAGCCGGCCTGGATTGGCTGCTCCAAGAGGCCCGCAAAGGGACTTCGGTGCAGCGGTATAAAGGACTAGGAGAAATGAACCCTGGGCAGTTATGGGAAACTACGATGGACCCAGACGTTCGTCGAATGTTGAAAGTGACCATTGAGGACGCCATTTTGGCTGACCAAATGTTTACTACCCTAATGGGAGATGATGTGGAGCCCAGGCGTGAATTTATTGAAGAAAACGCACTTGCGGTAGAAAACCTCGATTTTTAACGCTTTGGACACGAATACTACTGCTGTATTGCAGTGGTGGGCAGTCCCTGTTCCGATCGTTTAATGTCGGGGACGGCCCTAAACCCCGACGTCGATTGGAATTAGTTTCGGGCCTTCATTGCTGGGAGCGCTTGAGTGCCCATTAAATGCTACCCCTGCATTTCTTAGCGCTATGTTTACCCGCTTACTTGCTAGCTCCACCTAAAAGGGCGAAATCAGCGATCCCGGTAAAAGCGTTGCGAAGTGATGCTAGCAACTCATGTCGATTGGTTCGAATAGCGGGCTCGTCAGCATTGACCATGACGCCCTCGAAAAAAGCATCAACGGGGGCCTGCAGAGAAGCTAGATTTGACAGTGCAGTGGCATAGTCGCCGTTTTGAATGTTGTCAGCGACGATGGGTTTTAACACCTGCAGGCTTTCATAAAGCTGTGCCTCTTCGGGTTGGTTAAACAGCTCGGGATCAGGGCTCCCAGATTGCGTTTGATCTGACTTGTTTAAAATGTTGGCGACCCGTTTGTTGGCTGCCGCTAGCGCAACCGCGGCGTCAGTGCCAGCGAAGGCGTTCAGTGCCGAGACTCTGCGGTCTACTTCCGCAGGCGCCGTAATACCGGTAGCAAGGACGGCACGCAAAACTTCAACTGCAATGTCTTGATCCTCGTACCAAGACCTGAACCGCTCTAGCGTGTATTCGGTCACTGCCAAGGCCGTATTTTGATCCAATGTATTTTCTGGGTATTCCTGAGCGGCACGTTTCGCTAAATCTAACAGGTCTAGTTGCGAATCTAAGTTAACGAGCAACCGTATAACGGCGAGGGCGCCACGTCGCAATGCGAAGGGGTCTTTGGATCCAGTAGGTGCCTGGCCGATGCCAAAAATGCCCACCAGGGTGTCCAATCGATCCGCAAGGGCCACGGCTGAGGCCTCTGGGCTGTTTGGCAATTGGTCTCCCGAAAAGCGAGGCCAATAGTGTTCTTCAACGGCGGTTGAAACGGCATCCAACTCGCCATCATGGCGACAATAGTAAGCGCCCGCTATTCCCTGAAGGTCTGGAAACTCTAACACCAGATCAGAAACTAGATCACACTTGGCCAGAGTGGCAGCTCGTTGTGCGATGCTAACATCGGCACTTAGAGCTTCGGCGATCCAACCGCTTAACGCGGCAATTCGACGTGTTTTGTCCGCTACGCTGCCCAGCTTTTGCTGGAACACAATCCCCTCAAGTCGTGAGCCTCGATCAGCCAACGGTGTCGCTTTATCGGTTTCAAAGAAAAATGCGGCGTCGCTCAGCCTCGGCCGAATCACCCGTTCATTGCCTGCTATAACAGACGCGGGGTTGTTGCTTTCAATGTTAGATACCGTAATGAATAGCGGTAACAGCTGATTTTGATCTGATACAAGGTGAAAATATTTCTGGTGTTCTTTCATCGAAGAGATCACTGCCCCGGCAGGCACTTCCAAAAATGCAGGATCAAAACTTCCCTGCAGTGCAACGGGCCACTCAACAAGCCCGGTGACCTCATTTAACAATGCTTCGTCTATGACGGCGTTGGCATTAAGGTCTTTGGCAATCGCCAGTACTTGAGTTCGTATACGTTCACGGCGCTGGTCGAAATTGGCAAGCACGTGTGCTCCTAACAACGCGTCTTCGTATTGCTCGGGAGATTCTAGGGCGATGGATTCCGGGTGGTGGAATCTGTGCCCCTGAGTGACGCGATCAGAACCGATACCCATAACAACGACATCAATAACCTGGGTACCCAACAACGCGACAATCCACTGTACAGGCCGAAGAAATTCGTGCCGCTCTCGCCCCCAGCGCATACGTTTTGATACAGGGATGGCGGCAACAGCATTGGCCAGAATTTGAGGTAGCACGGCGTCAGCTTGGGCACCGGTTTCGATTCGACGTAACCCCAGTCGATCACCCTTGTTGGTACTGACGACTTCAAGTTGTGTTACCTCCACGCCTTGCTTCTTAGCAAAGCCTAGCGCCGCAGGCGTCCAATCGCCCTGTTTGTCCCGGGCCGCAGCTACTGGCGGTCCCAGTGCTTCAACAGTTTTGTCGGGTGCTACTAGACCGACAGCCTTAACCAACACCGCCAGCCGGCGCGGTGTTACAAACATTTGACTGCCGCCACAGGGGAGCCCGTGATTGGCGAGACCTTCTAGAATGCTCGCTCTCAGTGCCTCTCCCATCGATAGTAGAGGTCCTGCAGGGAGTTCCTCTGTGCCTAATTCAAACAATAAATCTGCTGTTGTCTGACTCATGAAAGATCTCCCAGCGCCCGTTCGCGAAGGTCGGGATCGGCCTGAGGAAAGCCCAGTGCAGCGCGGGATTCAAAGTAACCTTGAGCCGCTGCCTTCGCCAAGGTTCTTACCCTGAGGATATACCGCTGGCGCTCTGTCACGCCGATGGCATGTCGTGCATCAAGCAAATTGAAGGCGTGAGACGCTTTCATAACCTGCTCGTAAGCTGGCAGTGGCAGCTTACATTCGACTAAGCGGACGGCTTCGTGCTCGCAGAAGTCGAAGGTCTTAAATAATGCTTCTGTGTCGGCCTCTTGAAAGTTATAGGTCGACATTTCGACTTCATTTTGATGAAAAACATCGCCATAAGTCACGGGACCTGCGGGGGTTTTCGCCCAGATCAGATCGTAGACCGAATCGACATTTTGTAGATACATCGCAATGCGCTCAAGCCCGTAGGTGATTTCACCGGTTACGGGGAAGCATTCGAGGCCGCCAGCCTGCTGAAAGTAGGTAAATTGAGAAACCTCCATACCATTTAGCCAGACCTCCCACCCCAGACCCCAAGCCCCTAAAGTGGGTGACTCCCAATTGTCCTCGACAAAACGCACGTCATGTTGCAGCGTATCGAGTCCTAAGTCTCGGAGGCTGGCCAAGTACAAATCTTGAAAATTACTGGGACTAGGCTTCATCACCACTTGAAACTGGTAATAGTGCTGCAATCTGTTGGGGTTTTCGCCGTAGCGACCGTCAGCGGGCCTGCGACTGGGCTGTACATAGGCTGCATTCCAGTTTTCAGGCCCAATGGCTCGCAGAAAAGTGGCGGGGTGGAACGTTCCCGCGCCAACCTCCATATCCAAAGGCTGCAGTACCACGCAGCCATGGCTGCCCCAAAAGGTCTGTAATCGTAAAATGAGGTCTTGAAAGGTCTCGGGGATCACTGTGAAGTCCGATAAATGAGTCAGGCCTTGATTATACCCGTGATAGGAAGGGCATAATAAGCACTGATATTTTCGAGTCACGGCTTTTGTTGTCATTGAGTGCACAATCTTTGCGGAATCAGGGGATAACGCTTTTCTTAAGCGGACTGCTGTGGCTGAGCTATTGGCTGCCCATCCGTTGGGTAAGGGCTGTAGGGCGCGGGCTAGGTTGGATTATTTACCACAGTGATGGCCGCAGCCGTCGGGTGACGGAGAGAAACGTCGCTCTGGCTTATCCTGAGTTGAGCTCAAAATCTCAAGATCGGTTAGTGCG
The DNA here is from genome assembly GCF_051201685.1 of Luminiphilus sp. nBUS_07. Taxonomy (GTDB): domain Bacteria; phylum Pseudomonadota; class Gammaproteobacteria; order Pseudomonadales; family Halieaceae; genus Luminiphilus. The sequence continues at coordinate 9,664 of NZ_CP179213.1, forward strand.
CAACGTCTTGCGAGAAACTGGCGCCCTGGCTGGGGAAATGGGCCACGTTTGGCAGGCCCCTTGGGCGCACACCTCTTCGCTGATTGAAAGCAGTGAAGGGGCAGAATCTGTTCAAGAAGCCTTGGCATCGGGAAGCGGCGTTATCGTTTTAGGTCCCCATTTGGGCAACTGGGAAGTCCTTGGCCTGCATCTTGCTACTTTAGGCCAGATGGTTGCTTTGTTTGAGCCGCCTAAAATTGCTACAACCGGCGAGCTTATTAAACGCGCTAGGGAACGCAGTGGAGGGCAACTTGTACCCACCGATCCTCGAGGGCTAGCGACCTTGGTGCGCTGCGTGCGGCAGGGCGGTATTTCGGGCATTCTTCCCGATCAAGTTCCCACAGTCGCCTCGGGGGGGCTCAACGTACCTTTTAAAGGAATAGACTGCGGCACGGCCAGTTTGGGCTGTAATCTTATTAAGCGCTCCAAAGCCAAAGCCTTCATGGGCGTGGCTTTAAGAACGGCGGGTGGCTTTAAAGTCATCTACAAGGCCGCGCCGGCTGCGGTTTATGATGATGACGAGCGCGTGGCACTAACCGCCATGAATGAAGCCGTTGCTGAGCTTATGCAGGGCTACGACCAGCAATATCAGTGGTCGTATAAGCGGTTTCGTTGCCGCCCTGATAACGGCATTGATCACTATAAAAATTTAAAAGTTCCAAGAGCGCGATTTGAGAAAAAACTGGAGCAGTATTCTTGAACAAGATAATGGGAAAGCTTGTCGCAGGTCTGATTGGGTTTTTTACCCTTGGGATTGTGGGCTTACTTTTTGGACTCGCGATTGGTCATGCTTTCGACCGCGGTCTTTGGCAGGCGCTTCAGGCGGCTAGCCCTGAAAATCTTGCTCGCAGCCAGAAGCAGTTTTTTGACGCGACGTTTACGCTGCTGGGCTACGTCGCTAAGTCTGATGGCCGTGTTAGTGAAGCTGAGATAGCGCAGGCCGAAGTGTTGTTTCGCCAATTTCGCCTCAATCCCACTCAAAGAAATTCCGCAATACAACACTTTCGTGAGGGCGCCGAACCCGGCTTTGACCCCGCGGCTACCGTCACCGCCTTTGCCGAAAGAGTGGGACAACGCCGGCAAGTTCAACAAACTTTATTTGCGTTCCTCGCTAGCATGGCGCTTGCCGATGGCGAGTTAGCACAGCCCGAGCGAGCAGCATTGCATCACATCGCGAGCTTACTCGGCATGCCGACACAAGCGGTCGATCGGTTAGTGGCAATGTTGGTGGCGCAATCGCGTTTTCACACGGGTGACGGTGGCGGCGGACAACGCATGGGAACGCCCGCTCCTCGTGATCGGTTAAACGATGCTTATCAAGCCTTGGGCGTGAGTGAGTCAGACTCAAACGAGGTCATTAAAAAGAGTTATCGCCGATTGATGAGTGAAAACCACCCTGACAAATTGATTGCCAAAGGCGTTCCAGACGAAATGGTGAAATTGGGGACTGAGCGATCTCAGGAAATATCGACAGCCTACGAGGTCATTAAGTCAGCTCGGGGGATGAAATAATCTGGCGATCTAAGGACGCCAAAAAGCGGGCGTGAATAAAACCAGCAAGGTGAAGACTTCAAGTCTTCCTAGCAGCATCGCAACACACAGAATGACTTTACCGACTTCGCTGACCATGGCGTAGTTAGCAGCCACACTCCCTAACCCGGGTCCCAGATTATTCATCGCTGCGGTTGTGGCTGAAAACGCAGAGGTGAAATCTAGCCCTGTGGCCAGCATCAACAGCATGATGGTGACTAGGCACACCATATAAACGGCATAAAAACTCCAGACTGCACTGACTACTGAGGGTTGTACCCTGCGCGCATCCAGTTTTAACGGGATGATGGCATTGGGGTGGACGAGCTGCTTCAGCTCACGCATGCCCTGGCGGAAAATCAGGAGTAGGCGCATGGCCTTTAGGCCACCACCGGTAGAACCGGCGCATCCCCCCATAAATGACAATATAAGCAGCAACACCGGTAAGAAGTGTGGCCACAAAGAAAAGTCCTGCGTTGTGAATCCCGTTGTGGTGGCGATGGATACCGTTTGAAACATGCCATGAATCAGGCTTTCACTCGGTGATAACGTTTGTGTGACCAGCAAAGTTAAACAGGTAATCAAAATGGCTATGCCAATGACACTGCTGAAGAATTTCGTTTCTGAATCGCGCTGGTAGATTTCTAGGCTGCGCCGTTGCAGGGCAATAAAGTGCAGGCCAAAATTTATGGCAGAGGCTGCCATAAAAAAGGTACATATCAAAAGAATGAGTTCGCTTTGAAAAAACCCCATGCTGGCGTCGTGAGTTGAAAACCCACCAATGGCAACGGTAGAAAATGCGTGGCAAATGGCATCGAACAGAGACATGCCTGCGAGCCAGTAAGCAGCAGCGCAAAAAGTTGTGAGCCCCATATAAATGCCAAACAGGGCTTTAGCGGTGCCGGTGATTCTGGGTGTGAGTTTGCGGTCTTTTGCTGGGCCTGTGCTTTCAGCCCGGTATAACTGCATACCGCCGATGCCAAGCATGGGTAAGATCGCCACCGCTAAAACAATAATGCCGATTCCCCCCAGCCACTGTAGCTGTTGCCGATACAACAGTACTGACCGTGGTAAATCGTCAAGCCCTGCAATCACCGTGGCACCGGTTGTCGTAAGACCCGAAACGGATTCAAACAACGCGTCAGCAAGAGATAGTGGTACGGCGTCACTGGTGAGAAAAGGCACCGAGCCAAAGGTGCCGAGTACGATCCAAAACAACGCAGTGACCAGAAAGCCATCGCGAATCCGCAAGTCCCGCCGAGCGTTTCGCGTGGGTAGCCAGAGCATTAAACCTGCCAGCAAGTTAATGCCAAAGGCGATAGCAAAGGCATGGGCGGATCCATCATTGTCCAATAAACCAAGGATCATAGGCGGCAACATTGCTGTGCTGAACAGCATGAGCAGCACACCAATGATTCGCAGTGAGACGGGCAGGTGCATCAGAAAAATCCAAATCCAGGCGCAAACAATCGCTCAACCTCGGCAATTCGATTTTGGTCAGTCAAAAACAGAATCACGTGGTCGTCGGGTTCTACTGTGATGTGGCTGTGGGCAATGACGACCTCTGTGCCGCGAAGTATGGCACCAACAGTTACGCCTTGTGGCAGTTCGATTTCATCAAGACGTTTACCAATCACCTTCGACGTGCGTGCATCACCGTGTGCAATCAATTCAATCGCTTCTGCTGCACCCCGTCGCAGGGAATGCACATTACTAATGTCACCGCGTCTTATATGAGTGAGTAAACTGCCTATGGTGATCTGCTGTGGCGAGATCGCAATGTCGATCTCTTCGCCCACAAGGTCTGCGTAGGCGGCATTAGTGATTAAGGTGATAACCTTTTTCGCACCCAAGCGCTTGGCCAACATCGACATCATGATATTGGACTCATCGTTGTTGGTTAATGCGCAGAAAACATCGGTCTGCTCAATATTTTCTTGCAGTAACAAGGAAGGTTCGTTGGCACTGCCGTGGAGCACAATAGATTCCTCCAGCATCTCGGAAAGAACGCGACAGCGATCGTAGCTCAACTCCAAAACCTTCACTTGGTAGTCGCGCTCTAGGCGGTTCGCCAGAGTAGCGCCGATATTTCCCCCTCCTGCAATCATGACCCGACGATAGGGTTCATCAATCGTTCTAAGCTCGGAGGTCACCGCGCGAATATTCTCTCTAGCGGCGATAAAAAATACCTCGTCGTTAGGTTGAACTACCGTTAGCCCCTCGGGAATGATGGGTGGCGCATCATGCCGAAAAATAGCGGCCACCCGTGTATCTATATTGGGCATGTGGTCACGGATTTCCTGCAGTTGCCGGCCAACAATCGGTCCACCTTCAATCGCCCGAACAGCAACCAGACGAATTCTTCCCTCGGCGAAATCGAGTACCTGTAACGAGCCTGGATTGGCAATCAGCTGTTGAATGTTGCTGGTCACGAGTTGCTCTGGGCCAATGATCACGTCTACCGGTATGGCCCCACTTTTAAACAGCGCTTTTGAGTAGTTGAGGTAATCAGAGCTGCGTATTCGTGAGATTTTTTTGGGTGTCCGATAAAGCGTAAATGCAACTTGGCACGCCAACATATTGATTTCATCTGAGTTGGTGACCGCGATGAGAAGATCGGCATTTTCCGCGCCCGCGTTGAACAGGGTCGAAGGGTGAGCGGCATCACCGTGAACCGTGCGAATGTCGAGTCGCTCTTGCAGGGCTCGAAGGGTGGTTGCTTGACTATCAACGACCGTTATTTCGTTCTGCTCGTCGGCGAGCTGTTCGGCTAGCGTCCCTCCGACTTGTCCGGCACCAAGAATAATAATCTTCACAGTCTGTTTGGCCTCTCTTTGGGAGGTGTCATGACCTTAAACGTCCTGCGCGGTATTTTCATGGTGTTTTTTACCGCAATCTAAACGTTTGGGTCAGTTGTCACTTTTTGTAATAGCGAAAAATACAGGCCGTCGCCATCCTCTAGAGAGGGCAGCGTTTGCCATCCTAATCGGGTTTTAAATCCAGGCTTGCCTGATAATGGCATGACTTCGCACTGGGGAAGGTTTGACTGAGTCGCGGCAATGATCTCATCGTTTTCAGCATTTAACAGTGAGCAGGTGACATACAGCAGTCTTCCCCCGGGCTTCACCAAGGGCCACAAGCCTGTCAGTATCTCACGCTGTTGTTGGCTGAAGCTTTCAATATCTGTGGCTTTACGGGTGACCTTAATATCTGGGTTGCGCCGGATCACGCCGGTTGCCGAGCAGGGCACGTCAGCAAGAACAGCGTCAAACTGTTTTGGCAGCAGGGTGGCAGCAGCTTGGCCTGCATCTAGCACTGCTACCTCTAACGGCAAATCCAGTCGGGTACTGTTTTCCACAACGCCCACAAGGCGCTGACTGCTGATGTCTGCTGCCAACACTTGAGCTTCCGGCGCGCGCTCAAGCAAGTGACAGGTCTTTCCACCAGGTGCCGCGCAGGCGTCAAAAATAGACTCTTGGTTGATCGGCTGCAAAAATTGAGCAGCTAACTGCGCGGACGCATCTTGGACAGAACTCCATCCTTCTTGGAACCCCGGAATGCTCGAGACGGGTTTTGGTGCTTGCAAGGTTATTGCGGTAGCAATATGCGGATGGCTCGTCACAGGGATATCGGCATGCAGTAATTGCGCAATGTAGTCTTCTCTGGATACCCGCTGTAAATTCACGCGAAGCGTCATGGGCGGATGTGTCCGGCTCGCGCGGGCAATTGCTTCTGCCTCATTAGGCCATTGGTCGCAGATTTGTTCCCAAAGCCATTTTGGCAGTGCATGTTTTTGGTGGGGGGCCAGATGATTTTCAAGGTCATCTTTTTGTCGCTGATAGTTACGCAGGCAACCATTGATAAGGCCTGTCGCCCAGGATTTCCCAAGGCTTTTTGCCGCCTCGACGGTTTCACCGACCGCAGCGTGCGAGGGTACGTTGAGCGCTGACAGTTGGTGGATACCTGTGAATATCAGGCAGAGAATGTCGGCGTCTTTCGAACGGGGCGGTTTGCGCAGCAGCTGAGAGGTTATGCCTTCTAGTCGCGGCCATTCTCTTAGAGTTCCGTAGACCAGTTCTTGAACGAGGGGCCGATCTTCCCCACTCAGCGATTCAAGCCCTTTGGGTAAAGCCCTGACCAGCGACTCCCCGCCGTATACGGCAGCCAAGATGCGCGCCGATACGGCTCGAGTTGTTAACTTGGTCTTCAAGGCCCATTGCCAGGGTGGTGAATTCTTGGTCGATGGCGAGTTGGTTGCTTCGGCCATTGAGCAGATCAGATACGGGTAGTGCTTTAGCGCCTGGAAATTGCGCGACAGTAATCTTCAGCGCACCGACACCGCAGGCAACAACAATACCGTCAGCACTGGCTTCAATGATACGCCCGTTATTGCTGTCGTGTGGTATTTGAATCGCGGTGGCTTGCCATATTTTTAGGCGTTCCCCGCCTAAATAACTAAAGCAAACAGAAGTCGGGTTGAAAGCGCGAACTTTTCTAGCCAGCGAAAGGGCATCGAGGTCCCAGTCGAGCTGGGTTTCTTGTTTATTGATTTTAGCGGCGTAGGTGGCGTCGTGGTTCTCTTGGGGTGTGGCCTGGGCCAGTCGGTGGGGCAGTTCTTCTAGAACTTCCAGTAACAACCCAGGCCCGAGTTCGATAAGTCGTTCATGAAGTGTTCCGCTGGTTTCTGTCTCGGTAATTTCTAGAGTGCTTTTTGCAATCATGGGGCCGGTGTCCAGCCCCGCTTCCATTTGCATGATCGTGATGCCCGTGTGAGCGTCCCCGGCTTCAATGGCGCGCTGGATGGGAGCTGCGCCACGCCAGCGTGGCAGCAGGGAGGCGTGAACGTTGAGGCAGCCAAAGTTGGGTATGTCGAGGATAGATTGTGGAAGGATCAGTCCGTAGGCCACAACCACCATAATGTCGGCGCCCAGCGCTTCGAGCAAAGCGTGGCTCTCGGGTGTTCGCAGTGATGCCGGCTGCAGCACGGTGATCCCCGCCGCCTCTGCTCGACGCTTTACAGCGGAGGGCTGCAACTGTTTGCCCCGACCTGCGGGTCGGTCGGGTTGTGTGAGTACGGCGCAAACATCATGGCCCGCAGCGACAAGCGCATCAAGATGGGCCGCGGCGAATTCAGGTGTGCCGGCAAAAATTACCCGTCGGGCGTGACTCATACCTTAGGCACGCTGGCGTTGGGTCTTTTCGAGTTTTCCACGAATTCTTTGTCGTTTTAAGGGGGAGAGGTAGTCAACGAAAAGCTTGCCTTCCAAGTGATCAATCTCATGTTGCAGGCAAATAGCGAGTAAGCCATCGAGATCATTGGTAAACGTCTCTCCATCACGATTAATCGCTGTAACCCGAATGCGCTCAGGCCGGCGGATAGTTTCATAAAACCCGGGGACAGAAAGACACCCCTCATCATATTCACCGAGATTTTCGTCAAGGACTTCAACGACAGGATTAATAAAAACCTGAGGTTGATCTTTGTTATCTGAAATATCAATGACGATGATGCGTTCGTGAACGTCAACTTGAGTTGCCGCCAAGCCTATTCCCGGTGCGTCGTACATGGTTTCGAGCATATCGTCGGTCAGCTGTTGCACTCGGGCATCAACCGTTGTGACGGGTACTGCAACCGTACGTAATCTTGGGTCTGGAAATTCAAGAATTGACAGTATTGCCATGGTAAGGGCCGTGACGTTGAAGTGGTTTGAAAGGGCATAAGATGGCAGCATTTGCGCTTGCCAGCGCGTACCCGTCGGATCAGACTCACATTATAGCGCCAGTCAGGGGCTTTCGTCCCAGAAGATAGGTTGTGCATTTGTGTATGGGTTATGCATTTGTGTAAAAGACCGTGGGTCACCGATGATAGCGTTGAGCTCAACCAACACAGCAGCAAACGAGGACAGCCAGATGGCGTATCGATCAGAACGAATTGGCGAGAGGCGTTTTTTGTCCAAGTTTGCGCACCTGCGTTTTTACTGGGCGCTGTCGATGGCTTTGGTCTCGGCTTTGTCTCTCGCCCAGTCGCCAGCATCAAATGCGCCAACACTGAAGAATGATGTTCCTCTGAACTACGTTGTGCAGCAGGGCGATACGCTTTGGGGAATCAGCGGGGTTTACCTGCAGGAGGCTTGGCGTTGGCCCGAGCTGTGGGAAATTAATCCACAGGTCGATAATCCTCACCGCATTTATCCTGGGGACGTGTTGTCACTGCGGTGGGAGGGTGGTCGTCCCCGGTTGGCACTGGCAAGTCGTGGAGACGTCACATTGTCTCCCAGTGTGCGCAGTCAGCCCCTTGATACCGCGATACCTCCTGTCCCTCGTGATCAGATCGATCCCTTTTTGCGGAATAATCGAATTCTCGAGTCTGGGGTTTTTCCCGATTTACCTTATGTGATTGCCGGGGACGCCCAACGTATTATCAGCGGTCTAGGCGATCGCATTTATGTGCGGGGTCCGGTGGCCAGCGGTGACCAAGTATTTGGCATCATTCGACAGGGCAACCCGGTTTTAGATCCTTTAACGCAGGAGGTTTTAGGTATTTCGGCGCTGGATATCGGCAGTGCCTCGCTGTCCTCCGCGGGAGTAGAGGCGGCGCCAGATGCCGTGAAGGAGTTTGAAATCACACGAATGACGGAAGAAATCCGCATAGGTGATCGGTTGATTCCTTTATCGGAAGGTATCTTGGATTCATTTTTCCAGCCCAAATCTCCTGACAATGAAATTAAAGATGGCTTTATGGTGGCGGTCAGTTCCGGTGTGACTCAAATCGGCCCTATGAATATTGTTACGATTAACCGCGGTGATCGAGAGGGCCTAATGGTCGGCGATGTCCTTGCGATTTATCAAACAGGTGAAGTTGTTCAAGACCCTTTGCAGAAAGAAATGGTGACATTGCCTGACGTTAGGGCGGGTATTTTGATGGTCTTTGCTGTTTACGAAAAAGCCAGTTTTGGGTTGGTGTTGACAGCGTCACGTCCCCTCGCCGTTGGCGATAAAGTCAAGAACCCCTGATTCTTGCGGTTCGCTGGATAGGTTCCATCGCAAAAATGCTTGTGTTTCATGAGCTCAAGGAAGAGCGCTATGTCTTATTTGCTTGCAAGGGATGCGGCAGCGGACCGCCTCTGGTTAGCTTTTCTCACCACGAGGTTACTCGATCGTGCCTCGAAGAAAAAACTGCTGGCACAGGGCTTTGCGCCCCCGAGCCTGCTAAAGACCAATGGTGCACCTTTTTTAAGCGAAGCTGAGGCAAAAGCTTTATTGGGGGGATCGAAGGCGACAGGTCGTACCCACGTAAAATCTTTAGCGCCATGCCACTTACTCCCCTGGGGCAAACAACCTGAAGTTGGCACGTGCTATCCCACATTGTTGAGTGAACTTTCCGATGCTCCTCTCGCCTTATTTATTAGTGGCGATCTCACCTGTTTGAGTCGCCCAGCGATTGCCATTGTGGGTACTCGACAACCCTCCAGAGATGGAGTCGCACTCGCCGATCAGATGGGCTTCGAGTTGGCGTCTGCTGGGTTTCTGGTGGTCAGTGGGTTGGCTCACGGTATTGATGCCGCTGCTCATCGCGGTGCTCTACGCAGTGGCGGCCAAACCCTTGCGGTTATGGCCACAGGAATGGATCGGATCTATCCCGCACACCATTATCGGCTCGCTGCGGACGTTGCCGCACAAGGTGCTTTGGTCACTGAATTTTGCCCGGGGGTCGCGCCGCATCGTGGGCATTTTCCAAGGCGTAATCGGACGTTGTCTGGACTATGTCTCGCGACGTTGGTAATTGAGGCGGGACACCCAAGTGGTTCGCTGATTACCGCCAACGCGGCGGTGCAGCAGGGAAGAGAGGTATTTGCCGCACCTTGGTCGCTGTTTCACAAAAACGGAGCAGGCTGTTTACGTCTTCTATCTCAAGGTGCGCAGCTCATGACAACGCCATCAGCAATTATTGAACAGCTTGCCGTGTCTTTGTCTGGGTGGGCCGAATTAGTTTCGGGGGGCGCTAGCGATCACTCTGAGATTGCTAAAAATGCACGAACGGCCCCCCTAAACCCGGTCGAGCATCAACTGTTAACCTTGCTCGGTGATGGTGAATTCGACCTGGGGTCTCTTGCCACGGCAATGCAATGCTCTTCTCGCGAAGTACTCACGCTGGTGACACACCTTGAGCTTCAGGGTTATGTAGCGCAGACTTCCGCGGGTTGGAGGGCGGTGAGGCATTTGTGAAGTTACCAGCACAGCGCATGAATGAAGTGATTAGGCAGGTCGAGTTGGAGGGTGTGGTTGCATGCCCTGCAGAGGCTGTGTGGGGCTTAACCTGCGACCCGCTGTCAGAGGACGCGGTATTGCAGTTGTTGGCAATGAAACACCGCCCTGCCTCAAAGGGTTTGATAATTGTGGCAGCTTCGAGCGCTATGTTTGAACCTCTTTTGACGCCCTTAGATTCTGCGCAGCGCAATGAATTGGAGTTCGGCTGGCCAGGGCCCAATACCTGGCTGGTGCCTAATCGGGGCTTGTACCCCGAGTGGATTACTGGTGATAGCGATGAAATAGCCATTCGCGTCACCAAGGCGCCTGCACTCGCCGCGTTGAGTTATCGACTGGGTAGGCCTTTAGTTTCAACTTCCGCTAATCCAGCGGATGCACAGCCGGCGCGTCACGGTTTTCAAGTGGTGCGTTACTTTGGCCGGGGGCTAGTGCGAGCGCCGGGAGTGGTAGACCTGCGGGCAACACCATCAACGATACGAAGGGCAGGTACTGGCGAAGTTCTGCGCGCTTGAACGCGTTGTTACAGTGTAGGCAACGTGAAGGCTGTAAACGCAATAATCAGTGGGGTATTTATGGACATTAATGCGGTTGAGCAGTACCTGAGAAATTTGCAGACAAGTATTTGTGACGGATTATCGGCGGTTGATGGTTCAAAATCTTTTGAGGAAGAGTCTTGGCAGCGCCCTGAGGGTGGGGGGGGGGATGAGTCGTGTACTCGCTGAAGGCGCCGTTTTCGAAAAGGCGGGAGTCAACTTCTCTCATGTAAGAGGAGACAGCTTGCCGGGTTCGGCCACAGCTGTTCGACCGCAATTGGCCGGACGTAGCTTTCAAGCAATGGGTGTGTCCTTGGTTATACACCCCAAGAACCCTTACGCACCGACGGCCCATGCCAATGTTCGCCTGTTTGTTGCCGAGCAGCCGGGAAAAGATCCGATATGGTGGATGGGCGGTGGTTTTGATTTGACGCCTTATTACGGATTTTTTGATGATGCTGTTCATTGGCATCAAACGGCGGCTGCCGCCTGTGAGCCTTTTGGTCCCGAGGTTTATCCACGATACAAAGCGTGGTGCGATGAGTACTTCCATCTCAAACACCGTAACGAGCCGCGAGGTGTTGGAGGGCTATTTTTCGACGACCTTAATGAGTGGGGTTTCGATAAAACCTTTGCCTTTATGCGCAGCGTGGGCGATCACTTTCTGGAAGGTTATGTTCCTATTGTTGAGCGCAGAAAGGGCGCCAGTTATGGGGAGCGCGAACGTCAATGGCAGTTGTATCGACGCGGCCGTTACGTCGAATTTAACTTGGTTTACGACCGCGGAACGTTATTTGGCTTGCAGTCTAACGGCCGCACAGAGTCTATTTTGATGTCTTTACCACCGCTGGTTCGGTGGGAGTATGGGCACAAGGCTGAGCCCGATACTCCCGAAGCACAGTTGACGGATTATTTCTTGGCGCCTCGCGACTGGCTGTCTGCCGCGAAAGATGGAGCGCCTTCTTGAATCAACCCCAAGCCAACTATGCGGTTTTTGGTAATCCGATCAAACACTCTAAATCTCCGGCGATTCACCAAGCTTTCGCTGAGCAGCTTAAAGAGTCTTTGAGTTACCGAGCCGTGCGTGTTGAACACGAGCAGTTTGAAGAAAAGGTTCGTGGATTTTTTGAACATGACGGATGTGGCCTTAATATTACCGTCCCTTTCAAGGAGCGTGCCTTTGCGTTAGCTGATTCGGCCAGTACCGCTGCAGAACTCGCCGGGGCGTCTAACTGTTTGGTGCCCCAACAAGGAGGTGGCTTGCATGCTGCAAATACCGATGGTGTTGGCATGGTTAGAGACATGGTGGCTAACCTCGGGTGGCAGCTTCAGGGGCGCCGAACTTTAATTATTGGTGCCGGCGGTGCCGTTCGTGGAATTGTTCACCCGTTATTAAGTGAGCGCCCTGGCTCTCTAACCATCGTTAATCGCACGCCTACTCGCGCTCAGGAGTTGGCTGAACGGTTTTCCAACACCCAGATAAAGGTTGAGGCCGGTGAGCTAGAGTCGGTGGCTGGGGGGGTCTTTGATTTGGTGATTAACGGTACCAGCGCCAGTTTAGAGGATGCGATGCCTGCTTTGCCTAATATTCAATTGGCGCCTAAATGTTGTTGTTACGATCTTGTTTATGCAGCAGAGCCCACAGCTTTTATGCGTTGGTCTGCGTCACAGGCAGCGTGGGCTATTTCCGACGGTCTTGGCATGCTGGTCGAGCAGGCCGCAGAGAGCTATTACTTGTGGCGAGGGCAGCGCCCTGCCACTGACGCAGTCATTAGCGCCCTGCGTCATGGTTTGACGGTAGGTTAGTTAAGTTGACGGTATGTCGTCGAGATACTTCTGTTTGAGGCGAGCGTAGTTTTCTGCGCTGTAGTTTAAGAAGTTGCGCTCCTTGTCGGTAATTTCTCGCATAGGTTTTGCAGGACTGCCGCCATAGAGCCAACCGCTTTTTAACTGTTTACCAGGAGTCACCAAGGAGCCCCCGGCGATCATAACCTCATCGGCGACGACGGCGCCGTCCATGACGATGGCTCCCATGCCCACTAAAACCCGATCACCCAGCGTACAGCCGTGAAGTACAGCTCTATGCCCTACGGTCACTTGGCTACCAATGATTAGGGGGTACCCGTCGGGATTAAAGTCTCCAGCATGGGTAATATGGAGGACCGAATTGTCTTGAATATTCGTACTATCACCGATGCTTATTCGATGCATATCGGCACGTATTGAGCAGTTACCCCAGATACTCACGTCATCGCCCAGTGAAATATCACCTAAAACCACGGCGGTTGGATCCACCATAACGCGCGCACCAAGTTGTGGCTTTGTTCCACACCAGGCTCTGATGTTGTCCTCTGCTCGGTAGGAAACGGTTCGCATGTTGAGTACCTCGTAAGTCATTTAGAATGCTGCGGTAAACTGCGCGCTATTAAACATTAATATGGGAAACCCATGCCATGACTGAAAAGGATTCACCCCAGCCCAGGCGTTTTATTGCTGGTGCCGTTTGTCCGCGTTGCGGCGTCATGGATCGGATTGTAGTCAGTGGCGATGGTGTGACAAGAGCTTGCATCGATTGTGGTTTTGCTGATGAGCGACCCGGTGATCCTCCAGCGCCGCTCTCTACTCGAGTGTCCCGCGCTTCCGCCAGGCGTGTCGAGACACCTTCAGATGTTGTACGTCTCATCGACCCCAATGATGAACATAAGAGCTGACCTCTCGGTCAGTGGGTGGAGCGCCAAATTTTTCAATCAATATGTAGTGGTATGATCTAAAGGCCTACACAAAATATGCGATTGCTATGGCCCAACAAAGCGTATTGACTCAAATGATCGTGAAAAACACCGCATCCGCTGTGTTTATTGCGTCATTAGTCTATAATTCGCACCGCTTCAGCCAGAGCAGCACAACCGGTTAGAGCGCGGCAACCTCAGCACAAAGCGAGGTGTCTGAATAGATTTGGGGGAACACTAGTCGTTTTAAGCAGCCCACACATTGCGTGGTGGCCGCGGCCTGCGACTGGAAAACATTTTAGGCGCCCGCCCCCGCGTCATCGTGGAGAGGCTGTGATGTCGATCAAGAAAAGTTTAATTACTGCTGGGGCTGCACTCTCAGCCCTACCCGTTGCGGCCTTGGCCCAAAACCAGGTGAACATGTCCCCTGGCGTAACCCAAGTGGGCGCCGAAATTTATGATCTTCACATGCTGATCATGATCATTTGCATTGTGATCGGGATTGGTGTGTTTGGGGTCATGCTGTACTCGATAATTTATCACCGAAAATCCAAAGGGTTCGTGCCCTCGCAATTCCACGAAAGCACGAAAGTCGAAATTGCGTGGACCGTTGTTCCTTTTCTGATTCTGATTGGCATGGCTGTACCGGCGACTTCAACATTGCTTGAGGTTTATGACAACGATGATGCCGAGCTTGATATTTTGATCACAGGGCATCAATGGAAGTGGCGGTACGAGTACCTCAACGCCGATGGCGAGAACGTCTCGTTTTTCTCCAACCTGGCAACGCCACAAGAGGAAATCTACAACTCTGAAGCGAAAGGCGAACACTACCTACTGGAAGTCGACGAGCCGATGGTGATCCCAGTTAACACTAAAGTCCGCTTTTTGATCACCGCCAATGATGTCATTCACTCATGGTGGGTACCTGAGATTGCGGTCAAGCGTGATGCGATCCCCGGTTTCATCAACGAAGCATGGTCGAAGGTAGAGCAAGAAGGAATCTATCGAGGTCAATGCACCGAGCTGTGCGGGTCATATCACGGATTTATGCCAATTGTTGTGCATGCTGTGAGCCACGACGAGTTTGATGGCTGGATGGCCGCCAAGCGCGCAGACAAAGATGCACAAATTGCCGCCGCGTCAGTTGACCTAAGTCTCGATGCCCTGATGACAGAGGGCGAGTCGGTGTACAAAACCCAATGTCTAGCGTGCCACGGTGCGCAGGGTGAGGGCGGTGTCGGTAAAGCCATAGCGGGAAGCTCGATAGCTATGGGTGATCTCGGTGTGCACCTCGATGTAGGTATTAAGGGTGTAGCTGGAACGGCCATGCAGGCCTTCGGCGCGCAGCTGACAGACGTTGAGATGGCTGCTGTCATCACGTATCAGCGAAACGCATTTGGCAACAACACAGGTGACGTGGTGCAGCCATCCGACGTCGCGCAACACAAGCAAGGTTAAGGGGAGATTTAACGATGGGCGATCATCATCACGGTCCGGCCAAGGGTCTGTCACGCTGGCTATTTACGACTAACCACAAGGACATCGGTACGATGTACCTTTGGTTCTCCTTTGCAATGTTTATTCTGGGCGGCACCTTCGCCATGATTATCCGGGCGGAGCTATTCCAGCCGGGTATGCAGCTGGTAGAGCCTGGATTCTTCAACCAAATGACCACGCTACACGGCTTGGTGATGGTGTTCGGAGCCATCATGCCGTCCTTTGTTGGGCTTGCTAACTGGCTCATCCCCATGATGATCGGTGCGCCAGATATGGCACTGCCTCGCATGAACAACTGGAGTTTTTGGATTCTTCCCCCCGGATTTTTGATGCTGGCATCAACCCTCTTTATGGAAGGTGGAGCACCGGCGTTCGGCTGGACGTTTTATGCGCCCTTGTCGACCACTTATGCAGCGCCTTCGGTTACCTTCTTTATTTTCGCAATTCACGTACTAGGCATTTCATCGATCATGGGATCGATCAATATTATTGCGACCATCATGAACATGCGCGCTCCCGGCATGACTTACATGAAGATGCCATTGTTTGTGTGGACGTGGTTTATTACGGCGTTCTTGCTAGTGGCTGTGATGCCAGTTTTGGCGGGTGCAGTGACCATGATGCTCATGGATATCCACTTTGGTACCAGCTTCTTTTCTGCTGCTGGTGGTGGTGATCCGGTACTGTTCCAACATATTTTCTGGTTCTTCGGGCACCCAGAGGTTTACATTATTATTCTGCCAGCCTTTGGTGTGGTTTCTCAGGTAATTCCTGCGTTCTCTCGAAAGCCGCTGTTTGGTTACGCGTCAATGGTTTACGCCACGGCTGCAATCGCCATTCTGTCATTCGTAGTCTGGGCGCACCACATGTACACCGTGGGTATGCCCGTAGCGGGTGAGCTTTTCTTCATGTACGCGACTATGTTGATCGCCGTGCCCACAGGAGTGAAGGTCTTTAACTGGGTGAGCACAATGTGGCGAGGGGCGTTGTCATTTGAAACCCCCATGCTGTTTTCAATAGGCTTCCTGGTACTGTTCACTATCGGCGGGTTCACTGGGCTGATGTTGTCTATCGCCCCTGCTGATTTTCAATACCACGATACTTACTTTGTTGTAGCTCACTTCCATTACGTGATGGTTGCGGGTGCGGTCTTCTCAATGACATCGGCGGTCTACTTTTGGCTACCAAAGTGGACCGGTCGTATGTACAACGAGACCATGGGTAAGGTGCACTTTTGGATCAGCTTCGTAGGCTTTAACGTTACCTTTTTCCCTCAGCACTTCGTGGGATTGGCGGGAATGCCACGCCGAGTTCCGGACTACGCCCTACAGTTTGCCGACTTCAACATGATGTCTTCGATTGGTGCGTTTGTTTACGGGGCCAGCCAAATTTTGTTCCTTTATAACGTTATCGCGACGATTGTTGCGGGAGAAAAGGTTTCTGATGAGCAGGTATGGGACGGTGCCGAGGGGCTTGAGTGGACACTGCCTACGCCTGCGCCGTATCACACCTTCGAAGTGCCCCCCAAGATCGAAGCTACCCCGGCACACGGATAATCGAGAAACCTAGGTGCTTAGACTAAGTCGAAATCCTGGCGCAGACACCGCGATTAAGTTGGCGGCGGTGGCTTGCGCCATGTTTGCTTTTGTTTTCGTCGTGATGGTGCCTTTGTACGACGTATTGTGCGACGCCTTGGGAATTAATGGTAAGACGTCAGACGTTGCCTATACTGCGGTCCCAGCAGTGGTCGACACCAGTCGCGAAGTGAAGATTCAGTTTATTGCCACAAATAACGACGGCATGCCCTGGGGGTTTCGACCTCAAGTGACTCAGCTGACAGTGCACCCTGGCGCCGCCACTGATACCTTTTTCTACGCTGAAAATCCGACCAACTTACCCATGATTGCACAGGCGATACCCAGCGTATCGCCGTCCCGTGCCGCGGGATATTTCCACAAAACTGAGTGTTTTTGCTTTAATCAGCAGCCACTAGACGGAATGGCGTCCACCGAGATGCCGTTGCAATTCGTTGTGGATCAGGATCTCCCAAAAGATATCCGTACCATTACACTGTCTTATACACTTTTTGATGTCACAACAATGGCCGGCGGAACTATCGCCGCCCGCTAAACCCGACTCACTCGCCGTGAGCGGAATGATGGAGAACGAACATGGCAGCCACTGAACATGCACCCGCCGGGTATGAGAAATACCATGTACCCGACAGCTCAAGCTTGGCTGTTCGAGCGACCGTTGGACTGATACTCACTGTTTTTGGGGCAGGTCTGCTCCTTAATGATATGACGTTCGGCGACACCCACGAATCTGGCAATGCCAAATGGGTTTTGGCAGCGGGCTTAGCTTTCTTTATTTTTACGCTGGCGAGTTGGTTTCGTACGACCATTCGAGAAAATATGCAGGGCATGAATAGTGCTCAGTTGAACCACAGCTATGTGCTGGGTATGTTCTGGTTTATTTTCTCAGAGGTCATGTTTTTCCTTGCATTTTTCGGCACGCTTTTCTATGTGCGCCAACTCGCTGGGCCGTGGCTCGCGGGAGAGGGCGACGGTGGACGTATGAACGGGCTCCTTTGGCCTGGCTTTGAATTTTCATGGCCGCCAACGATTACCCCTCAAGAGGCAGTAGGCGGTACTGATGTTCAGCCCATTGCCAACAACGGTGCTTTCCTCACGCAGGAACGCAGCATGAGTTTTGCTGACGCCCACCATTGGTATCAGTGGCTGCCAATGTGGAATACGATTATTTTGTTGTCATCAAGCTTTACTGTACACGTAGCGCACACAGCCCTGCTAAAAGACCAGCGTTCAAAGTTTAACCTTTGGCTAGGCATTACCGTTGCCTTGGGTATTATTTTCGTCGGCTTGCAGGCCGCCGAGTATTACGAAGCTTACGCTTTGTACGGTCTGACTTTGAATTCCGGAATATACGGATCAACCTTCTTCATGCTTACCGGCTTCCATGGTTTCCACGTTTTCATGGGCATGACCATGCTGTTGATTCAGCTGCTTCGCTCTGTCAGAGGCCACCATTTCACGTCATCGGATCACTTTGGTTTCGAGGCGTCTAGTTGGTATTGGCACTTCGTTGATGTGGTGTGGGTATTCTTGTTTCTGTTTGTCTACATCCTGTAATAGCGCCAAAGATTAGGGCCGAGCGTTAGGCGAGAGACCACCTATGTTGGTGCTAGCTTAACGCTCTATAGCTTGTTCATCGCGCTCAATCGTGCCGGCGTCCCAAGGATTTTTGTTGCCCAACCGCCCGGTGGCGACCCCGAAGATAATCGTTATGATGAGGGCTGTCGCCAAGCCTAGGCGGATGCCTAATGACGTGAATAACCGTTTTTTCTCAAGGTTTCCTTGGTCTACCATCAGAAAATAGAGCCCGGAACCCAGACTAATGACCAATGCCAGCATGAGTAAAATAATGAGTGTTTTTAGCACCGTAGCGTCCTCAGGGTATTGAACGGCAGTGACCGCTCGTCTACATAAAATGAATGTTGGACCATTGGAGCTATTGTTCGAATGGCGTCTTACAGTGTTTACGTTGCTGCTGTTTCCCGGATTGCTTTATTTGGGGGCCTGGCAACTCGATCGAGCTGAAGAAAAGCGAGAATTGGCACTACGCAATGCACAGCGCCAAAATATGGTAGCACTCTCTCACGATGAACTGTTTCAGCCATTGTTGCAAACGGTGGTTGCGACCGCCGAATGGACAGCGTTAGCCGATCGTAAGGTGTCCGTTGTAGGCCGTTTGAATCCAGAAGATTACCTGCTAATCGACAATCGAATCACTAATGGTCGCTTTGGCTACGAGGTGGTGGCACTGGTAGCGACTGGCAAGGGGCGGGTGCCGGTAAATATGGGGTGGATCGAGGGTGATTCCGCCCGCCGCAGCCTGCCGCAGCCGAACCTAACAAGCGGTGAAGTTCGTCTTACCGGTCGCGTCTACATCCCTGCAGGCACTGCTTATTTACTGGAAGACCAAGCCGCCCCCACCGAATTGCCTGCCGTGGTGCAGGATTACGATGCTCGCAAGTTTGCGCCGTCACTGTCGCAGCTGCTTGATGAGCCAGTGTTGCCAGCTATGGTGCGTATTGCTGCTGAAGACCCCCAGGCATTGTCAGCAAACTGGACGGTTGTTAATCAATCCCCCCAGAAGCACACCGGGTATGCGGTTCAATGGTTTACCATGGCGGCTGTCTTGTTACTCGCTTTTTTAGTGCGTAGCTCTAACGTGCTGAGTTTAATGCGTGGTGGTAAGGACCGCTCGCAATCCTGAGGAAATACTATGTCATCACAGTCTGAAACTCGGGGGCAGGGTCGCGCTGTTCTGTTACTCATTGCGGGTATTCCTTTGACCATGATGCTAGCGGCGTCTTGGCTTTGGTACTTTGTCGTGGAGGGTGACCTGAACCTTGTTGGTGCTATTGGTACAGCCAATAACGGGACTTTAATCTCTCCACCTCGTGAGGCGCAGAAGGTCGTGTTTGCCGATGATGCAGGGCGACCTTTTCGTTGGGACGATCTAGAGCCGCGTTGGACTTTGGTTGTCGCCAGTGCGGGGCCCACCTGTGATTCTGTTTGTGAGCGGCGTATCTGGTTTACCCGCCAAATACACATTGCCTTGGGCCGAGAGTTTAATCGTGTGCGTCGAGTATTTGTTGCAGACCAGTCCAGTGGCAGTGTAGCGATGGTCTCTCCTACTACGAAACCCGAAGGGTGGCCTGCGGGCTTTGAGTCGGGCACCGTACTGGAGTATTTGTCACAAGGGCACAGCGGTTTGGTGGCTTTAGATACAACCCCGGTAATTTTTGCAGGTCTTTTTTCGGAGCTTTCACTCCAGTCATCCGCGCCATCAGGGGGTGGTTGGTATCTCGTTGATCCTGCAGGGTGGGTCATGATGCACTTTCCTGACGACCTCGGTTACAAAGCGGTGATTGCTGACCTCAAATTTTTGCTGAAAAACTCGGGAGGGTAATGATGTCTGAAGCAACAGTCCCGATGACTCCGCTTTGGCGAGACTATCTCGAGCTGACAAAGCCGCGGGTGGTCGCATTGATGATCGTCACGGCTTTGATCGGCATGTGTATGGCAGTGCCAGGTTGGGTACCTTGGCAACCTTTAGTCCTCGGTAATCTTGGTATTGCGCTGTGCGCTGGCGCGGCTGCTGCTATTAACCATATCGTTGATGAGCGCATTGATCTGCAAATGGCGAGAACGCAAACCCGCCCCGTGGCGACAGGACGTATTTCGCAGCGCGACGCTATTCTTTTTGCGACGGCATTAGCCTTGCTCGGGGTTTGGATACTCGTGATGTGGGTGAATGTGCTGACCGCCGTACTCACAGTGGCCAGTCTTATTGGCTATGCTTTTATCTACACCATGTTTTTGAAACGAGCGACGCCTCAAAACATTGTGATTGGGGGTTTGGCGGGCGCTGCGCCACCGCTGCTTGGTTGGACTGCGGTTACAGGCGAAGTTCATGGCCATGCGCTGCTGTTGGTCCTCATCATTTTCGCTTGGACGCCACCCCATTTTTGGGCATTGGCGATACACCGACGGGAAGAGTACGCCACGGTGGGTATTCCTATGCTGCCGGTAACCCATGGTGTCAGATTTACGGCACTGCATATTTTGCTCTACACCATCATTATGTTCCTGATTACGCTCATGCCATTTGCTACTCATATGAGTGGCATCATTTATTTAGTGGGTGCGGTCGTATTGGGCGTTATTTTCTTGTACTGGTCTGTTGAAATTATGCGCGGTCGTAACGAACACGCACCTATGAAGACCTTTAAGTATTCGATCACTTACCTTTTGGTATTGTTTATTGTCATGCTGGTTGATCACTGGGTTTTGGGCCTGATGATTTAGCCCGGTAATAGTTGGGAGTTTCTTATTTTGGCATTGGCTACAAAAACGCGAGTTTGGTTCACCGTTGCGGGGATCCTATTGTTTATAGCGGTCATTTTGCTGAGCTTCGTCAATCGTATTCAACAGCCAAGGGTGATGAGCTCTACTGAGATGCAAATAAATGGGTTGTATGTTTTTGATACGCCCAGAGATCCCGGAGCCTTTACGCTTATTGATCACAAGGGTGAGTCCTTTACTAAAGAGTCGCTGAAAGGCCAATGGACGCTGCTGTTTTTTGGGTTTACTCACTGCCCAGACATCTGCCCTACAACGCTGTCCTTTTTGGCAAAGCTCAAGCAAGAGTTGGCAACCACTGAGGCGGCTGATACGCAAGTTGTGATGGTAACGGTAGATCCCGCACGGGATACCCCCGAGGCGTTAGCCGCCTACATTCCCTATTTTGACCCAGAGTTCACTGGCGTTACCGGAGACTTTATTAAAATCTTGAGCTTCGCGAGGAGCTTCAATGCGCCCTTTAGGAAAGTCACTGCAGCTGATGGCACCTATGAGTTGGACCACAGCGCTAATGTTGTGCTGGTAAATCCCAAAGGGGATTACCATGGGTTCTTCAAGGCACCGTTGGATTTAGCAAAGGTTAAGGTGACCTATCGATCAGCGCGTTACCTGTGGGAGGATTAAGTTCATGAGTGGAGCACTCATTTTAATTGACGGTTCTTCCTATCTGTTTCGGGCGTACCACGCGCTACCGCCATTAACCAATTCAAAAGGGTTTAATACTGGAGCGGCCAAGGGCGTCGTCGGCATGATACGACGGCTCGTAGCCGACTACCCTGAGGATCAGGTGGTTGTGGTCTTTGACGCCAAGGGCCCAACGTTTCGCAACGACATCTACGCAGAATACAAAGCTAATCGCCCCCCCATGCCGGATGAATTGCGTGAGCAAATAGAGCCAATTCACACCATGATTCGGGCCATGGGGTTGCCCCTAGTTTGCGTCAGTGGTGTCGAAGCTGATGATGTTATTGGCACGCTTGCCTTGGAGGCAGCAGCGCGCCAGCAGTCGGTGTTGATCTCAACCGGTGATAAGGACATGGCGCAGCTAGTGGGGGACCACGTTACGCTGATAAACACCATGACCAACACAACAATGGACCATAGCGGCGTGGTCGAGAAGTTTGGGGTGCCCCCTGAGCTCATTATTGATTTGCTCGCGCTCCAGGGAGACAAAGTGGACAACATCCCCGGGGTACCCGGGGTCGGTGAAAAGACGGCTTTAGCTTTGCTGCAAAACTTAGGCGGCCTCACTGATATCTACGCAGATTTAACCCGTGTTGCTGATCTGTCTGTGCGCGGAGCAAAAAAATTGGGCGCCCGTCTTGCTGAGCATCGCGAGTCGGCAGAATTGTCTTATCGGCTTGCAACGATCAAAACAGATTGTGATCTCGATCTATCTCCGGAAGATTTATCGGCAAAAGAGCCCGATTCAGCCGAACTGACAAAATGGTACAAGGAGCTTGAATTCAAAGGTTGGCTATCAGACGCCTTGACCGAAAGTGACGTTGCCCCTGCTGGGGAAGCAACACAGGGCGCAGTAGTTGAGCAGTCGACACACCCGCTAGACGTGGTCACGGTGCTTTCGACGTCGCAACTCGATGAATGGATGGACGCTATCGAAGCCGCGCCGTTGTTTGCCTTTGATACTGAGACAACCAGCCTCAACTACATGCAGGCTGAAATTGTGGGGGTAGCCCTCGCCGTAGCAACTGACAGAGCCGCCTACATACCGTTAGCCCACGATTATCCGGGAGCCCCTGAGCAATTAGATCGGGACACAGTATTGGCGCGATTACGGCCTTTATTGGAAGATCCCAGTCGCTTAAAAGTGGGCCAAAATCTTAAGTATGACGCCAATGTCCTCGCCAATTACGACATCGCCCTGCGTGGAATTGCCCATGACTCGATGCTGGAATCCTACGTCCTAGACGCCACCGGTAGTCGCCATGATATGGACACTTTGGCCCTCAAATATTTGGGAGAAAAAACCACGCATTTTGAGGAGGTCGCGGGTAAAGGCGCTAAGCAAATTACGTTCAATGCGGTAGCCATCGAGCAGGCAGCACCTTACGCAGCTGAAGACGCGGCGGTGACTTTAAAATTGCACCAAACATTGTGGCCCAAGCTGGAAAGTGAGGCTTGTCTAAGCACGCTCTATCGCGATATTGAGTTGCCACTGGTGCCTATTTTATCGCGCATTGAGCGCAATGGTGCCCGAGTCGATCGTCAGCTTTTGGCTGACCAGAGCCATGAGTTGGGTGAGCGCATGGCAACACTCGAGCAAAGCGCCCATGACCTTGCGGGCCAAGCCTTCAATTTGGGATCACCTAAGCAGTTGGGAGAAATACTCTTCCAAAAGCTCGAATTGCCTGTGTTGAAAAAGACACCTAAAGGGGCGCCATCCACCGCAGAGGAGGTTCTCGCCGAGTTAGCCCTCGATTACCCACTGCCCGCCGTCTTGATGGAGTACCGCAGTCTCTCCAAGCTGAGATCGACCTACACTGACCGTCTGCCAGAAATGATTGATCAGGATACCGGTCGCGTACACACGTCCTATCATCAGGCCGTGACGGCCACAGGCCGATTATCTTCATCAGATCCTAATCTACAAAATATTCCTATTCGAACTGAAGAGGGGCGGCGTATTCGACAGGCCTTCTGTGCGCCCACGGGCCGCAGTATTGTTGCCGCAGATTATTCACAGATCGAACTGAGGATCATGGCCCACCTATCACAGGATCGAGGTCTTCTTGGGGCTTTTGGGGCAAATCTTGACGTGCACAGTGCGACCGCTGCCGAGGTTTTTGGCGTGTCCCTCGAAGAGGTGTCTACCGATCAGCGGCGAGAGGCCAAAGCCATCAATTTTGGCCTTATTTATGGGATGTCAGCCTTTGGATTAGCACGGCAACTCCGTTTGGGACGTCACGAGGCTCAGGCTTATATCGATCGCTATTTTGAGCGGTATCCGGGGGTGGCTGATTACATGACCAAGACCCGGGAGCTTGCCCATAATCAAGGCTACGTCGAGACGCTGTTTGGTCGTCGCTTATATTTGCCTGAAATCAATGCACGCAATAAGAATCGGCAGATGGCTGCAGAGCGCACGGCGATTAATGCCCCTATGCAGGGTAGCGCGGCAGATATCATCAAACTGGCCATGATTGCTGTGGATGAGTGGCTCGATAAAACAGATATTGACGCCTTAATGATCATGCAGGTTCACGATGAGCTGGTGTTTGAGGTTGCTGATAGCGAGGTTTCCCGATTAACCGCAGCAATACCCGACTTGATGGCTGATGTGGCGTCCCTCGATGTGCCCTTGTTGGTTGAAGCTGGCGTGGGTAAAAACTGGGACGAGGCTCACTGATCGGAAGGTGGGTAGGGCTCTTCAAAAACTGAATCATCGGTCAACCAAGTTTTTAGCCGAGTGCGCAGAGCGGGTAACCCGTCGCCCTTCAACGATGAAAACAGTTGCGCGCTGGCTAAATCGCCAAATTCAAGAAGACGGGCCTGCACACTCAGGAGCGTTGCTTTTGCAGGGCCGCGCTTGAGTTTATCGGCCTTAGTGAGCAAGGCATGAATGGGCATTTGTGCTTTTGAGGCCCAGCCAATCATTTGTTCGTCGGAATCTGTGAGGGGGTGTCGAATGTCCATCAGTAAAATAAGTCCCCGGAGGCTTTCGCGCCTTTGCAGGTAATCGGCCATATGCTGGTTCCACTCTTTCTTCATTTTGAGGGGAACTTTGGCGTAGCCATAGCCTGGCAAGTCGACGAGTCGCTGGCTGTCGCTAAGCGAAAAAAAGTTAATCAGCTGGGTGCGCCCCGGCGTTCGACTTGTGCGGGCAAGCTTTCGGTTGTCGGTCAGGGTGTTGATAGCACTTGATTTACCGGCGTTGGAGCGTCCCGCGAAGGCGACTTCAGAGCCTGTATCGGAGGGGGCGTTGCCAAGGTTGCTGGCACTTTGCAGAAAGGAAGCGACCTTAAAATCGAGTTTGGGCAATGGATTTTGGGGGGTTGAATCAAGGGCCATGATTGGCTTTTGTCCCGAGGGGTGATTGTCTATAATGCCACGCCAGATTTAAAGGGCGAAGCCCAAAAGCTGGGAAAAACGACGTTAGTGTACTAGTGCCGCGAAGGCGCATAATGAGGTCTGGGTATGAAACACATCGCAGGTGTCCGGAACATCCTAAAATTGGCAGTCGCCATCGTGGCAGTCTCCGCCGTTCCGGCCTTTGCTGACGCAGATATGGCCAAGTACGGAAGGTCCTGCGCTATGTGCCATGAATCCGGCGCTGCTGGGGCACCAAAGACGGGTGATGTGAAAGCCTGGGAGCCACGCCTTGCCAAGGGTATGGACGTCCTAATGGAGTCGGTAAAAAATGGGCTCAATGCAATGCCGCCCACCGGCCTTTGCTCTGATTGCACCAATGAAGAATATGAGGCACTCATCAACTACATGGCGTCTGGTGAGTCGTAAATTATTTATAGGAACCCCACAGGGGAAGCGAATTATGGTTAAAACAATCGCAACGGTAGCCTTGGCGCTGCTAAGTTCACTAGGTCATGCTGGAGAGATGTTGCAGGGTGATGCAGTGGCAGGGGAGGCCAAGGCCATAACCTGCGGTGCTTGTCATGGTGCAGATGGTAATAGCGTCGTGCCAAACTTTCCTAAGCTTGCGGGCCTGGGCGACAAGTATCTGCTTAAGCAAATGAAAGATATCCGCGACGGACGTCGCGTGGTCGCGGCGATGGCGGGACAGGTCGATAATATGTCCGATCAAGACCTCGCTGACATTGCCGCGTTTTACGATCAGCAAGTGCGCACACCAGAGTTAGCTGATGCGGAGTTGATGGAGCTCGGTCGCAAGGTATACATGGCGGGCATCATGGAGCGAAAGGTTGCCGCTTGCTCGGGTTGCCATAGCCCATCGGGCAAGGGCAATGGCCCCGGTGGTTTCCCGGGTCTTGCTGGCCAGCATCCAGAGTACATTGCCGCGCAGCTGAAGATGTTTCGAATGGGCTACGAAGACCCTGCTGGACGCACCAACGATAGCGACAGCAAGATCATGCGCGCAACAGCATTCGAGCTGAGTGACAAGGAGATCGAAGCAGTGGCTAGCTACGCCGCGGGCCTTCGTTAAATTTTACGGGAACCACAGGCAGCCCAAGCCAGTCTAATTAGACACAAAAGTGCTCGCTGCGGAGCAAGTGGTGAGCTAAAGGTAGCTATTTAGCCATCGGGCGAGCAAAACAGTGGAGAAGAGCATGAGCACAATTCGACGCAATATCTTGGTAGCAATGGTTGCTTTGTTTGCTTTACCTGGAATGGCCTGGGCAGAAACTCAGTGGCAGGAAGGCGAGCATTACACCGTAGTAAGCCCTGCGGTACGAGTGGGACCTACCGACCAAGTCATTGTTACCGAGTTCTTTTGGTACGGTTGTGGCCACTGCTATACCTTTGAGCCTATGCTGCAGGCATGGAAAAAGTCCTTGCCTGAGGGATCGCGCTTACAGCCCTCGCCAGCGGCGTGGAATGACGGCATGAAATTGCACGCTAAGGCTTACTTCACGGCGGAGACGTTAGACGTGCTAGAGCCAATGCACGACGCTATCTTCAAAGCCATGCACGTCGAAAGAAATCGATTGGGTTCAAAAAGCGCAATCCGTGAGCTTTTTGTTTCTAACGGTGTTGCTGCTGGCGATTTTGATCGCGCCTTTGATTCTTTCGGTGTTAACAGCCAGGTAAGTCAAGCCGAAGCGCGAGCGAGGTCTGCAAAAATTTCTGGGACTCCGTCGGTGCTGGTCAATGGCAAGTACCTGATTGAGGCGCGTAAAGCCGGCAGTCAGGCCAACATGCTGAAGATAGCTGAATTTCTGGTACAGCAGGAACTTGCCAACAAGTCCTAATGTTTGCGACTTCAGCCCCCGATATGGTCCAGGGCAGCCCCGCATGCGTGACCACTTTCCTGAGCTCAAAGCTTGAATGGACACCGGACACTCCCGGGATGCAGGTCAATTTCCCTAACAGGAATCTTTCATAGTGCACCATGTCGGCGACGACGGCTTTAATCAAATAGTCAGCGCTTTGACCCGTCACCACGCAGCACTCTATAACTTCCGGATACTGTGCAACCTCCTCTTCAAACGCCGCGAACCGCTCAGGGGTGTGCTCGTCCATTGTGATCCCAATGTGGGCGGTGAGAGCCAAGCCCAGCTTTGCTTGGTCCAGTAAAGTAATGCGTTCAACAATAACCCCGGCCGCCTCTAACCGCTTCACGCGTCTGGCACAGGGTGTTGCGGTCAGTCCGACGCGGTCAGCAAGCTCGAGGTTACTTAAACCGGCATTACGCTGGAGTAAATCAAGGATTTTTAGGTCTATTCGATCAATTTCTGTTTCAGGCATTATTAGTTTATTTCCCTAAAAATATGGGAATAACATACTATATATTGCTTTAAATGACCAAATAGTTGGGCTATTTGGACAAAAAGACTCTAAAACTCGCGTTACACTAGACCTACAATAGCCACAGAATTTTTGCCATGAAACCGACAACGTCCTCGAGTTTTGATGCCCGTAAATACCGGCCCTTCACGCCGATTTCAAAAGTAGATCGGCGCTGGCCCGATCGGGTGATCGAACGGGCGCCCCAGTGGTGCTCCGTTGACCTGCGGGATGGAAATCAGGCGTTGGTGGAACCTATGAACGCCCAGCAAAAGCTCCGTCTGTGGGAGCAGCTTGTGGACATTGGTTTCAAGACAATTGAGGTGGGATTCCCCTCGGCCTCTAGCCATGACTTTGATTTTTTGCGAAAGCTGATCACTGAGGAGCGCATTCCTGATGATGTGACGGTTCAAGTGTTAGTTCAGGCTCGGGCGGAACTGATTGCCAAAACCTTCGAAGCTTTACGCGGGGTTAAACGTGCTGTTGTGCATTTTTACAACTCGACGTCGACGGTCCAACGCCGAGACGTTTTCAAGCTTGATAGGGCCGGTATTACTGAAATTGCGGTTGAAGGCGCTAAGCTCGTCAAGGCAGAGGCAGACCGCCACCCGGAAACAGAGTGGACCTTTGAGTACAGTCCAGAGAGCTTTACCGGTACGGAACTCGATTTTGCCGTCGAAATTTGTGATGCGGTTAATCAGGTGCTGAGCCCAACACCGGAGCAGCCAGTGATTATTAATTTGCCGGCGACCGTTGAAATGAGCACCCCTAATATTTATGCCGACCAGATAGAATGGTTTTGCGATCACGTGGCCAACCGCGACGCGATACTTATTTCACTTCATACCCATAACGATCGTGGCTGTGCGGTAGCTGCAGGAGAGCTGGGTGTAATGGCAGGGGCCGACCGTGTCGAGGGCACGCTCATGGGTAATGGCGAGCGCACCGGTAATATGGATATCGTCACCATGGCGATGAATTTATACAGCCAAGGTATCGACCCCGAGCTTAAGTTTGACAATATGGACGCTATTATTGCCACCGTTCGGGACTGTACCCAGTTACCTGTTCATCCTCGTCACCCATACGCGGGGGAGTTGGTGTTCACCGCTTTTTCAGGCAGTCATCAAGATGCGATTAATAAGTGCCTTGCCCTTAGGGGTGACGAAGATGCGTGGGATGTGGCTTATTTGCCCATTGACCCGCACGATATTGGCCGAACCTACCAAGAGGTGATTCGCATCAACAGCCAGTCTGGCAAAGGCGGAGTGGCTTACGTTTTATACCGTGATCATGGGTACGACTTGCCCAGGTGGCTGCAAATTGATTTCAGCAGCGCCGTACAACACCTTGCTGAGCAGAGTGAGGCAGAGGTTGCCTCAGACCAGATCCATCAACTGTTTTGCGACACTTATTTGAACGTTCCCGGTGCCTGGAGTCTAGGTCGGTATGAGGTCACCAAAGACGATACGGAACATCAATTAACGGCTGTGCTGGGCGCCGGTGACTCAGAGATACGAATTCAGGGTCGAGGCACGGGGGTACTAGATGCCTTTATCGACGCGATGGAACAGGTCACAGGTAAAAAGATGGTGCTGGTGGAGTACAGCGAGCACACCCTCGGCCAGAGTTCCGATGCCGAGGCGGTATGTTATGTGCAGCTCAATATCGATGGGGCAAGACCCTGCGGTGTTGGGCGCAGTAACGACATTGTGCAGGCCACCCTAAATGCCATTCTCTCTGCCTTAAAGGGCCACTGTCAGCTGACTGAACAAGTCGCTTAGCTGATCTCGGCGCCCGATAGCTGTTAAACATGACTTCGTATGTCACACTGCAGGCAATGAGGTTACGCAACTCAGTGAGTGCGGGTGCATGATCAATCGGGACCAAGAAATTTCGCTTTACGATGCGACGGGCTTTAAGTCATCGGCGCGTTTTTGGCGTGGTTTGCTGAGAACTGATACTGGCGCTTCGCAAAGCTTTGAACCTGAAGACGTGCAACACGAGCGACGCCTGATTCTGTATCGCCTGTTGCTGCCGGTCATGTTGTGTGCCACGACCATGGTGTTAATTGAGGGCCTTTTAGTTGCGCTCAGCCTCACCATTTTAAATGTCTTTGCAGGGTTGACGTCGTTGTTACTTGCCGTCACGGCCTACCGCATGTTCCGCCACAATAAAATGGTCATGCCGCCAGTCATGGCCCTGCTTATCACCCTGATCACGGTGGTTTGGTCTGTGAAACTTGGTTCTATTTATCAGGAGCTTTGGATCTTTCTTCTCATGATTGCGCTTACCGCCTTATTGCCACTTGCTGCTGGGCTTGTGGCAGGTGTTTTAACCCTGGTGGCACTGGTTTGGGCACATGGTTGGCAGGGTTTCGGTGGGGGCTTTGCATTGGATGCCGCTATTTTTTCAACATGGCTGTTAAGCCTAGCGATGATGCAACTCCAGACTCGTCAGACCGATCAGCTAGCAGATCTCGCATTAACTGATCCCTTGACCGGCGCTTATAATCGCCGGTACTTGTTGCCTCAGACGCGACGGCATTTGGCGGACTATCATCGATACGCTCGACTTTCGACACTGTTATTACTCGACATCGATTACTTCAAGCGCATCAATGATGAAATGGGTCATGTCGAGGGCGATCGCGTACTGAAAGCCCTAGTGACATTAATCGACGGCAGAATTCGCGGCGCCGATATGCTTTTTCGCTTGGGTGGTGAGGAGTTTGTGGTGCTTTTAAGCGAGGTGGGTGCCCAGACTGCACGAAAAATCGCCGATGATTTGCGCAGTAAAATTGCGGCACAGGAGGTCATTCAAGATCGACGCGTTACCGTAAGTATCGGTATCTGCGACGTGACCGCGGTAGATTCTGCTGAGGACTGGCTGCTTCGCGTAGACCGTGCCATGTATGAGGCCAAGCGCAAGGGCAGAGACCAAGTTTACATTGAAGAACCTTCACCACGGGATCCCACAAATGTTAAAGGCACGATTCCTATGTGGCGCTAAGTGCGTCATGGTTTTGGTCATGCTTTTGACCTTGACCGCATGCTCGGGTACCCGATTTTTTTACAACAAACTAGACACCCTGATCGATTGGTACGTCGATGACTATGTCACCCTTAGTCGTGAGCAGTCTGCCGACTTTCAAAACCGAGTAGATCAGCTTCTTGAATGGCACCGGCGCGAAGAACTGCCCGCTTACGCCCAACTGCTGACAGATTTTGAGCGCAGCCTTGATCCGAGCTTAAATGAACAGTCAGTTGCCACGTTGTTCGACGAGTTGTCCGTGGCCGCAGATCGTCTTGAGGTTCGTATTCTTGATTTAATGATCGAGTTTGGCGCTACGTTAAGTCTCGCGCAGCGGGAAGAATTTATGCTGGCTTTGGAAGAGGAGCAGGAAGAGCAGCGAGAGAGGCTTCTGTCTCGGTCTGATGAGGCTTACAGAGATAATGTGCAGGAACAGTTCACCGATAATCTCAGCAGATTTTTGGGCAGATTGACAGATCAGCAAAAAGAAACGCTAGCGCTGCACACCCGGGATTATCAGCGGTTCGACGATGCGTGGATCGCTGACCGAGCACGCTGGACAAAAGAGCTTGCCGCTGTGATAGCGAGCAATACCAATGATTGGCCTTCTGAGGTTCAGGGCATTCTTGCTGGGCGGGAGGCTGCACGCTCACCGAAGTACGTTGCGGTATATGCGCACAACCGGGCGCTATCTCAAACGGTGTTTACCGAAGTGATTAACCAGCGCACGCCCAAACAGGACCGTCGTTTGCGGCGAAAAATTAATAATTACCGCGACGACTTCATCGCGCTTGCCGCAGAAGCTGAACCCCTCAGTCCAGCAGCGATAAGTCCCTAACCGCTCCTTTGTCGGCGCTGGTAACCATGCGAGCATAGACTTTCAGCGCAGCACTGACCTTTCTTGGTCGGGGCATTTGAGGTTGCCAAGGCTTATCTGCATTATCCATTTCGCTTCTGCGGTTGCTTAGGCACTCGTCATCGAGCAAGACATCGATGCGTCGATTGGGAATGTCGATTGCAATGGTGTCCCCCGACTGCACTAAGCCAATTGCGCCACCTGCCGCTGCCTCTGGGGATACATGCCCAATGGACAGTCCTGAGGTGCCACCGGAGAATCGACCGTCGGTAACCAGCGCACAGGCTTTACCTAACCCTTTTGATTTCAGGTAACTGGTGGGATACAACATTTCTTGCATACCCGGACCCCCTCGGGGTCCTTCGTATCGAATAATTACGACGGCACCTGCAGCAACGCGATCTTCGAGAATGTCAGCAACAGCGGTTTCCTGACTTTCGCAGATATGGGCCGGGCCACTGAAACATAAGACATCATCATCGACCCCTGCGGTCTTCACCACGCAACCGTCTTCGGCGATATTGCCGAACAAAACTGCCAGGCCGCCCTCTTGAGAATAAGCGTGAGCAACATCGCGTACGCAGCCCCCGGCACGATCGAGATCAAGGCTGGGCCAGCGTGTGGCTTGGCTGAAGGCCTGCTGCGTGGGCACCCCAGCGGGGCCCGCTGAAAAAAGTTTGTGAACGTCGGCATCGTTGGTTTGCGCAATATCCCAAGTTGTCAGCGCTTCGCCTAGGGTGTCGGTGTGCACGGTGTGGGTGCTGGTATCGATAAGACCCCCGCGAGCGAGTTCGCCAAGTATTGCCATGACGCCGCCGGCACGGTGGACATCCTCCATGTGGTAAAGCGGTGTACTCGGCGCAACTTTACATAATTGCGGCACGCGCCGGCTTAAAGTATCGATATCCGTCATTGAAAAATCGATGCTTGCCTCTTGGGCCGCGGCCAGTAAATGCAGAATGGTGTTGGTGGAGCCCCCCATAGCGATATCCAGACACATCGCGTTTTCAAACGCTTGGCGGTTGGCTATGTTTCTAGGCAGCGCCGAGGAGTCGTCCTGCTCGTACCAGCGCCGTGCAAGCGCAACTGAAACACGCCCTGCGCGCTTAAACAGCGCCTCTCGATCGGCGTGTGTTGCCAGCAGTGAGCCATTACCCGGCAGGCTTAAACCCAGCGCTTCGGTAAGGCAATTCATAGAGTTAGCGGTAAACATACCCGAGCAGGAGCCGCAGGTTGGGCAGGCAGAGCGCTCGTAGGCCTCAACGGTTGCATCGTCTGCAGAGTCATCAGCGGCGATGACCATAGCGTCTACCAGATCGAGCTTGTTTTCAGACAGCTTGGTTTTGCCAGCCTCCATGGGTCCGCCGGAGACAAAAACACAGGGTATATTGAGTCGCATAGCAGCGTTGAGCATGCCCGGGGTGATTTTGTCGCAGTTCGAAATGCAGACCATGGCGTCGGCGCAGTGAGCATTGACCATGTATTCGACAGAGTCGGCAATAATATCTCGAGAGGGCAGGCTGTAGAGCATGCCGTCGTGGCCCATAGCGATTCCATCATCGACGGCGATCGTATTGAACTCCTTGGCAACACCGCCCGCGGCTTCGATTTCTCTGGCCACGAGTTGTCCCATATCTTTGAGGTGCACATGGCCCGGAACAAACTGCGTGAAAGAGTTCACTACGGCAATAATCGGTTTTTCAAAATCGCCGTCGGTCATGCCGGTAGCGCGCCACAGGGCTCTGGCACCGGCCATGTTGCGGCCTGCGGTCGATGTTTTGGATCGGTATTGGGGCATTCTGTCTTCTCCCGTGCTGGGCGGGAATTCTAACAGCTAAGATTGTTCAGTCGAGGTCCTTGATCAGTACTTTGGAGTTTCGCTGCAAGTTATAGAGTGCCTGACGCTCGGAGGGTAGCTGGTCGAGGCTGGCCGGGACGAAGCCTTGCTCAATAAACCAGTGGGTGGTTTGGGTGGTGAGCACAAAGAGTTGGTGGATACCCTGTTCTTGGGCCTGAATTTTCAGTAGCTCCAGAAGATGTACGCCTCTACCGCCGTTGCGGTAGTCGGGGTGGGTTGCGATGCAGGCAACCTCGGCCATTTCAGTACCCTCAAAAGGATACAGGGCCGCGCAAGCTAACACCCGACCATCGCGCTCAAGGACCGTAAAATTGGTGATTTCCTGTTCAAAACGCTCCCGGGAACGACGCACCAATACACCGGCTTCTTCCAAGGGTCTCACCAGGTCGAGCACACCTGCAATATCGTTGATGCTCGCCCTGCGGTGTTGTTCGAAGACCGTTTCGCTGACTAAAGTGCCGGCACCATCATGGCTAAACAGCTCTTCGATGAGTGCTCCGTTATGAACGTAGCTAAGAAAGTGCGCTCGGCTGACGCCTTGTTCGCAGGCTCGGCAGGCGGCGTCACGCTGGCTGGCTTGTATTGGGTTTTCTATAGGCAGTGCCCGGGCCGCGGCGACGGTGCATTGGCGAACCAAGGTGCCCATGCTGTCCTTCAATCCTTCGGAATCATCCATAAAGATCAGCTTGTCAGCGCCCAGTGCCACTGCCGATGCTGTAGCGACCTCGTCAGCACTCAAATTGAAGACTTCACCTGTGGTGGAAAAGCCTAGGGGAGACAGCAGTACAATGGCCTCATTATCAAGGGCGGCGGTTATGCCCACGGCGTCAAGTCGGCGCACAGCGCCGGTAAAAAGAAAATCTACCCCGTCGACGATTCCTACTGGCCTTGCGGTAATGAAGTTGCCGCTGACTACGCGCAACCTAGCGCCATGCATCGGAGAATCTGGCAATCCCTGAGATAACTGGCTTTCCAACTGTAAGCGCTGGGTCGCAGAAACGTCCCGCACCACCCCTAGAACCTCAGCATCCGTAATTCGAATACCTTGGTGGAGCTGACCCGTGATGCCCAGAGCGGTCAGCGCTTGCTCGACTTCGCCGCGAGTGGCATGGACCAGCACCAGCCGAATACCCAGAAGGTGCAGCAGGCAGAGATCATTAATCAGATTATTAAATTGATCACTTTCTAACGCGCCATTGCCCAAATAGATCACGAACGTCCGGCCCCGGTGGGCTCGGATATAGGGGCTGGTGTGTCGAAACCAGTCTATGTGATTGCTGGAGGAAGCCAAGTTCGTCAGTCTCGTGCGCTTTATTGGTTAAAATTCAAAATGCGAGACTACCCGAAAGCCACCTAGAGAATCTTGGGAATTTTTGGCTGGCTTGGCGAAAAAGGGCCGCTGTGGTCGGGGGCTCAATGGCCGCGCCAATGGATTGGGTTGCCGCAATTAAAAAAATGGAGGATTTTTAACGGTCAGGGAGGTCTGAGCCATAATCCCAGTCAATAATAAGAGACTCGTAAGCCCCACAGTCACTTTCCAGGTAGTGCGGAGTAGCCCGCCAAAAAATCCCAATGAGAAGGTGGTTTAACGGTGACAGAGATTTTTCAGCGCGTAAACTGCAGCTATGACTGAGCATATGATGATACCCCCAGAGTCCCGCCTCGATATGATTAGCCTTGCTGAGGGGTTAACTCGAGCGGGGCGGCTATCTGCCAAAGATCTGGTTCGGCTTAAATCTATGCGGCAGATGCGCCTCGCACCACTGCCTTTCTTAGCCGAGCAAAAGTTACCCGATTTAAGCGCCGCCGGTGAGATTCTGGATATGGCTGCGTTATTGGATTTTCTCTCTCAGGAAACCGAGTTGGGGGTATTCGATATTGATCCCCTTAAAATCGATACGAAAGCCGTAGCAGAAGTTATGTCTGAGGCCTTTGCCGAGCGTCATCAGATTCTTGCGGTTTCTGTCGATGATATGACGGTCACGGTTGCAAGCAGTGAGCCTTGGGTGACCGGTTGGATCCGTGATCTTGAGCATGCCACGCGACGCCCAATACGCCGAGTATTAGCAGACCCTCGCGATATAGCGCGGTACACCAAAGAGTTTTATGTGATGGCTCGTTCGGTTCAGGGCGCGAATACCCTTAATCGTGGCGAAGGCGGCAATCTGGTAAATCTAGAGGCTATGGTGCAGCTCGGCAATAAGTCTGAGCTCGATGCCAACGACCAGCACATCGTGAGCGTGGTCGATTGGCTTTTACAATACGCTTTTGAGCAGCGTGCCAGCGATATTCATATCGAACCCCGACGGGAGTTGGGGAACGTCCGTTTTCGCATCGACGGTGTGCTTCATAAAGTTTACGAGTTACCTGCCGCCGTCGCGTCAGCGGTGACCAGCCGCTTTAAAATTCTTGGGCGGTTGGACGTGGCAGAAAAGCGTCGCCCTCAGGATGGGCGCCTGAAAACTCGGACCCCCGATGGGGGTGAAGTGGAGCTCCGCCTCTCAACGCTGCCAACCGCATTTGGCGAAAAGTTGGTCATGCGTATTTTCGACCCCGATGTGCTGCTCAAAAGTTTTGAACAACTGGGTTTGCGTGGCAGCGATGATCAACGGTGGCAAAATATTATTGCTCAGGGCACGGGTATCGTTTTAGTCACCGGCCCTACGGGCTCGGGGAAGACCACAACGCTCTACTCCACACTGCGACAGCTCGCTAGCGCGGACGTTAATGTTTGCACCATCGAAGATCCCATCGAAATGGTAGAGCCTGCCTTCAACCAAATGCAGGTAAATGCCACGATCGATTTAGATTTTGCCTCGGGTGTGCGGGCGCTGATGCGACAAGATCCCGATATCATTATGGTCGGTGAAATCCGTGATCTGGAAACTGCCAATATGGCCATTCAGGCGGCGTTAACCGGGCATTTGGTGCTAAGCACACTGCATACCAATGACTCCCCCGGCGCGATTTCCCGACTTGTGGAGTTGGGTGTCCCTGCGTTTTTGATTCGTGCCACCGTTCGAGGTGTTATGTCCCAGCGGTTGGTAAGAACCCTTTGCAGCCACTGCAAGCAGCTTGAGCCCACCGATATAGACGGCTGGCAATCCTTGGTGGGCGACTATCCGGCGGCGATGCCCGAGGCACTTTATCGCCCTGTGGGGTGTAAGGCTTGTCGCGATACCGGTTACCGCGGGCGGGAGGGTATTTATGAGGTGCTCGTTGCTGATGCGGGTGTGCACAGTGTGATCAACGATAGTCATGATATCCGTCAAATTCGAGGCAAATCCGTCGCCGCCGGTATGGTGCCGCTACGAGTGGCAGGTGCTGAAAAAGTTGCCCGAGGTGAAACGACACTCGAAGAGGTTATGCGCGTAGCGCCCGCCCTTGATGACTAAGCAGGCCGCAATGCCCCAGTCCCTAGCAGCGGGGCTCGCGAAAAGTTGGGGGGTCTTTACCGACCAGTTGGAACCGGCTTTTTTGGACCGCTTGCAGCACGCATTGAAGGCTTCCAGTGTGGCTGCAGACTTTGATCGGCTTCTGGCAACCAGTGATTTTTTTCGAGATCAATTTATTCGTCACCGCGATTGGGCGGTGGGCGAGTTGGAAGCTGGGCGATTATTTCAGCGCTGCAATCTCGACTCCGAAGTCTGGGAGGCCGCGCTCAAGCAGCTAGTCCTCGACAACAACAGTGAAGACGCCGTTATGTCGGCTTTACGAATATTTCGTAATCGGCAAATGTTAAGCATCGTGGCCTGCGAATTATCCGGTCGCGCTGCTTTAAGTGACACCTTCCAAGCCTTGACTCAGTTGGCCGATATTACGATTCAGTTTTCGGTGGATTGGGCTACCGCGAAACTATCCCAGCGATTTGGGCTCCCTGTGGGGGAGTGGTCGGGGGAAGCTCAAGAGTTGGTGGTTTTGGGTATGGGGAAGCTCGGTGGTAGTGAGCTCAACCTGT
The DNA here is from genome assembly GCF_051201685.1 of Luminiphilus sp. nBUS_07. GTDB lineage: Bacteria > Pseudomonadota > Gammaproteobacteria > Pseudomonadales > Halieaceae > Luminiphilus. The sequence goes on from NZ_CP179213.1 coordinate 46,360, forward strand.
CTTCAGATATTGACCTCATTTATGCCTATCCGGAATCGGGTGAAACTCAGGGCGGCAAAAGAACGCTCAGTAATCAGGAGTTCTTTATACGGGTCGGTCAGCTCGTCATTAAATTGCTAGACGCTAAAACGGTAGATGGTTTTGTGTTTCGCGTAGACATGCGCTTACGCCCCTTTGGTAGCAGCGGCCCACTGGTCGTAAATTACAACGCTTTAGAAGTTTATTACCAGCAACATGGTCGCGACTGGGAGCGTTACGCCATGATCAAGGCCCGAGTGATTACGGGTTCAGCTGAAAATCAAAAGCCTTTAGAGGAGTTAAAGCGCGCCTTTGTTTATCGCCGCTATACCGACTACGGCGCCTTGCATGCGCTGAGAGAGATGCGGGAAATGATTGCTGCCGAAACCCTGCGTAGCAATTTGCAAACCAACATCAAGCGCGGTTACGGCGGTATTCGAGAAATAGAATTTATTGTTCAGTGTAAGCAGCTCATTCACGGCGGGCGGCATCCTGAATTGCAAGTTCGGCCTCTGGAATTGGCTTATCAATGTCTTGCAGAGCTCGATTTTATTAGTATCGAAGATCGACAGGGGTTGATTGATGCCTATCGTTTTTTGAGGCGTCTCGAAAATATTCTTCAGGGTCTGTGTGATACCCAGACGCAGGAGTTACCTGGCGATCCCATTACACAGGCGCAGGTAGCGCTGTTGATGGGTTATTCCGATTGGGCAGCCATGATCTCAAGCTGTGAGGCAGTGCGGCAGCGCGTTTCTGAGTACTTTCATAGTTTGGTGACCCTTCCTGATGACCAGTCGTCGGAAATTGTGGCTTCGGTTGGCCTGCCGTATGCCGATTTATGCCCCGAAGCTTTGGCGGCGTTGGGGTACCGCGATGCCAGTGCGACTTGGGCGGCCGTGGAGACTTTTATGGGCGGTGGTCGCGTTCAGGCGGCGCAATCAGAAAGTCGGCATCGTCTCGAAGCCTTCTTACCCCAGTTGATCTCTGTTTCAGCCAAGACCGACAACGCTGACCTTGCCGTTACCCGAACCTTACCTTTCGTCAGTGCTGTGCTGCGACGTAGCGCTTACCTTGTGATGATGACCGAGCACCCGCAGGCATTAGAACAGCTTGTGTCACTCAACGTGGCAAGTCCGTGGATTGCGCGCAAGCTTGCTCAACGCCCCGAGCTGGTGGAAGAGCTTCTCCACGAAGATCGACTTTATCGAGCACCTAACCGCAGCGAAATGGGGGCATTGGTGCAGGATCAACTGCTGCGAGTGCCTGAGGATGATCTAGAGCAACAGATGCACGCGATGGCGGGCATTAAAGATGCGGTGGTTCTGAGGGTAGCAGCTAGCGAGCTTAATGGTTCGCTGCCAGTCATGGTGGCCAGCGATAATCTCACGTTCCTTGCTGAAGTTATGGTGACTCAAGCTATTCAAGTGGCTCGAGCAGAACTGGTAACCCGCCACGGAGAACCTCAGGGAGATGAGGCTGGGTTTGCGGTCATGGGTTACGGCAAGTTGGGTGGCATAGAATTGGGGTATGGGTCTGATCTTGATCTGGTCTTCGTTTATGACGGTGGACGAGGCACGACGTCGGGCCCAAAAGTTATTGAGAATACGCGGTTTTTTACCCGTCTTGCTCAGCGTGTGGTGCACGTCCTTTCGACTAACGTTGCCCAGGGTCGTCTCTATGAAGTTGATCTGCGCTTACGCCCCGACGGCGGCTCGGGATTGCCCTGCGTGACTTTAGGTAGCTATCGAAAATATCAGCACGAGTCGGCATGGACCTGGGAACATCAGGCTCTAGTGCGGGCTCGGCCCGTAGCAGGCTCGGCAGACTTGTGTCACCAGCTCGAGGTACTGCGACTGGAAATATTGCGCAAGGTCAGACCTGATCACGAACTGCGTGATGCGGTGGTTACAATGCGTATGCGGATGTTTGAGGGTGCTGAAAGCCGCCTTGAAGCGGGCCCTGATGAATTTGATATAAAGCGCGATCCTGGCGGCATTGTTGATATTGAATTTGTGGTGCAGTTTCTAGTACTCCAACACGCTGCCGCCCATCCCGACCTGGCACAGGCGACCGACGTTGTTAACTTGCTTAACGCTCTCGCTGATCATGACTTGCTGTCAGCGCAAGATGCCGACACACTGCGTGCTGCGTATTTGGTGTATCGGGCCGAGGTGCATCGTGCCGTTCTTGAAGATGTAGACTTGGTGGGTAAACGTTCAAAATTTATGCAGCAACTTGTTGCGGTGACTCAGATCAGGGATGGGATCTTACCCGGCCTGCCTGCACTCGAAATTGATGTAGCCAATGGTTAAGAGGAAATAACATGGACCTGTCTAAACTGAGCGGAAAAATTTGGCTCGACGGTGAGCTTGTGCCCTGGCAGGAGGCAAAGGTGCATGTTTTGACCCACACCTTTCACTACGGCGTTGGTGTTTTTGAGGGCGTCCGTGCCTATAGCACACCCGATCATGGCACCTGCATATTTCGATTAAAAGAGCACACCGATCGTCTGTTTCGCTCTGCGAAGATTTTGCAGATGAACATGCCTTGGGACAAAGACGCTTTAAATGCGGCCCAACGCGAGGTGGTTAGGGTTAACGGTCTCGAGGAAGGTTATTTGCGCCCTATGTGCTTTTTGGGGTCAGAGGGTATGGGCTTACGGGCCGACAACTTGAAAACCCATGTCATGATTGCGGCTTGGCCATGGCCGTCTTATATGGACCCTGAGGCCAGGGATCGTGGTATTGCCGTGCGTACATCAAGCTATACCCGGCATCACGTCAACATTACGATGTGTAAAGCCAAGGCCAATGGCAACTACATCAACTCGATTTTAGCCCTGCGCGAGGCCATTGACAGTGGCTGCGAGGAGGCACTGATGCTCGATAATGAGGGTTACGTTGCTGAGGGGAGTGGTGAAAACTTTTTTATGGTGCGCGATGGCGTTATCTACACCCCGGATCTGACGTCTTGTCTTGAGGGCATCACTCGCGATGCTATTTTTAAAATAGCCCACGATGAAGGGTATGAAGTTCGCGAGAGGCGTATTACACGGGATGAAGTTTATATCTGTGATGAGGCGTTTTTTACCGGTACCGCAGCAGAGGTGGTGCCCGTGAGGAAACTTGATAACCGTCAGATCGGTGCGGGTGGCCGCGGCCCCGTTACCGAAAAGCTTCAGAGCATTTATTTTCAAACGGTTCGCGGTGAGCAGGCTCGATATCGTGATTGGTTAACCCCCGTTACTGATTGATGATCCCTTCGTCAGGCACCGCTTAATATAAGGTTGGTTATGACACAGGCACATTTTGAAACACTGCCCTCGGGTATTCGTTATCGACACTGGCAGCCTGCGGCGGAGCCTCGTGCCACCGTTTTGTTAATTCATGGACTGGGTGAGCACAGTGGGCGTTATCAAGCGGTCGCAGCTGCCTTGACTGCTCGGGGTTTTGCCGTCGTGGCCCCCGATCACCTGGGCCACGGCGAGTCACCCGGGCACCGCGTGTTCGTAAAACATTTTGATGACTATTTGGCGGGAGTTCGAGATTGCCGTCAGGTGCTGGCGCAGAGCTATCCCGACTTGCCTTGTTTTGTCTTGGGCCACAGCATGGGGGGTCTTATTACGGGCCGACTTCTGCTTGAAGACCAAGGCCAATACCGCGGTGCGCTATTGAGCGGCCCCGCTTTTGCGGCGGCGGAGGTGACGCCTGCTCCGGTTATGTGGATTGGACGTTTGCTCGCAAAACTCATGCCCCGCGCGGGTATGTTGGCCCTTGACGGTTCTGGGGTAAGTCGTGACGCGGAGGTAGTGGCCGCCTACGAAGCCGATCCTCTGGTAAACCATGGGAAGGTGACTGCGGGCTTGGGCATTGCCCTGTTTGACGCTATGGATCGCGTTATGACAGAGGCGGGCTCGATTACCTTACCAATGCTCATTATGCACGGCGGCGCTGATACGCTAGCCGCGCCCATAGGCTCCCAGACCTTCGCAGCTAAAGTTGGGGCTACGGATTTAACCCTCAACGTTTTGCCCGGTCTCTATCATGAGATTTTTAACGAACCTGAAGGCGAAGAAATTATTGGCCAGTATGCCGATTGGATAGAGGCCCGCTTGCCTTGATGTCAAAGGCTCTGGTGTGTGGCGCGGGAGGGCAACTGGGCCAAGAGTTAGTTTTGACCTGCCCCGAGCAGTGGCAAGCCATCCCTATGACGCGATCGATGTTGGACATCGCCGATCCTGATCAGGTGGCAAGAGCGCTGGATGACATTGAGCCGGCCTGGGTGATTAATGCAGCGGCTTTTACCGCAGTCGACGCCGCGGAGTCAGAGCCGGAGTTGGCACACCGTGTTAATGCCATAGGTCCCGAAATCCTTGCGCTGCGGTGTCGAGAGCGCAATATTCGTGTTTTACACGTCTCAACAGATTTTGTTTTCGACGGGGCCCAAGGTCGCCCTTATGCCCCTGATGCTGAGCCAAACCCACTGGGTGTTTACGGTCGCAGCAAGTTAGAGGGTGAGAATGCGGTAATGGCAGCCGGTGGCAGCCCGGTAATTTTGAGAACAGGTTGGGTGTACTCCCGTCACGGCGGTAATTTTGTGAAAACCATGCTTCGCCTAATGGCCGATCGAGAGCAGCTTTCGGTAGTAGAGGATCAGGTCGGTACCCCAACCTGGGCTAGGGGACTGGCATTGACGTGTTGGGGTTTAGCCGACCATGGCGACACTTCAGGTATTTACCATTGGAGCGATGCTGGGGCTTGCAGCTGGTATGACTTTGCCGTGGCGATTCGTGAAATTGCACTTGAATTGGGCCTGCTGCGCCAAGCGGCGACCCTGTTGCCGATACCCGCATCGCAGTACCCGACCCCAGCCCAGCGGCCGGGGTACAGCGTGTTGTACAAGGCTTTGACACGCAACCTGTTAGGTTATTCCGGCCATCATTGGACAAGTCAGTTATACGCAATGCTTGTCGACCTGCAACAGCACGAAAAACAACACGAGAAACATGAGTTATGACACGATCTTTAATGGTGACTGGAGCCGCAGGGTTTATTGGCGCGAACTTCGTTTATCACTGGGTTCAGGCGCACCCCAACGATACCGTAGTGGCCTACGATGCCCTGACTTATGCGGGTAATCGAGCCAGCCTGGCGCCCCTTGAGGCTTCTGGACAGCTGCATTTTGTGCAGGGCAATATCTGTGACGGTGACCGTGTCAGTGAGACATTGCTTAACTATGATGTCGATACTTTGGTGCACTTTGCCGCCGAGAGTCACGTTGATCGCTCGATAACAGGGCCTGATGCGTTTATTCAAACCAACCTGGTGGGCACCCATACCTTGCTAGCAGCGGCCAGGGCCCATTGGCTTGCCGGCACGGGTCGCCCGCACCGCTTTCATCACGTGTCTACCGACGAAGTTTTTGGGTCACTTAGCAGTGATGCCCCAGCTTTTACCGAAGATCTACGCTATGAGCCCAATTCACCTTACTCCGCCAGTAAGGCTGGTAGTGATCACTTAGTTAGGGCTTACCACCACACTTACGGATTGGAAGTGACGACCAGTAATTGCTCTAACAACTACGGCCCTTTCCATTTTCCTGAGAAATTGATTCCGCTGTGTCTCACCAATATTTTAGACGGCCGTTCACTGCCTGTTTACGGCGATGGCACGAATATTCGGGACTGGCTTTACGTTGTGGATCATGCCCGCGGCATCGATCGGGTGATTGATTCGGGTAAACCGGGAGAGACCTACAATATTGGTGGTAACAACGAGTGGGCAAATCTTGCGATTGTTGAGCTTCTTTGTGATCACCTTGATGCGCGTTTTGCCTCTGAGCCAAGTCTGGCCGCGCGTTTTCCAAAGTCCCCCGCTGCGAACCGAGAGTCACGGGCGCTGATTCAGTTCGTTGATGATCGTGCAGGCCACGATTGGCGCTATGCTATTGACGCAAACAAAATTGAGAAAGAATTAGGCTTTGTGCCCAGCGAAACTTTTGAAACGGGTATCGCAAAAACGCTTAATTGGTATTTAGACAATGAAGATTGGTGGCGACCCCTGCTACAACGCGCCTGACACATCTTGCTGGGGGAAATTCAAAGCGGTGCAGCGTGCTAGGGACTAAAGATCAAACTTGGGAACTTCAGACCAACTCAGGGCATTTGCGTCCTTTGCTGACAGCTCCGGACTTTCCCCGTTGACCAGCGGCCATTGAATGTTGATGTGAGCATCGTCCCAAGCAAGACTAATTTCGCTCTCTGGATGGTAATAGTCGGTGCATTTGTAAAGAAAATCAGCCGATTCAGATACCACATAGAAACCGTGAGCAAAGCCTGGGGGCACCCAGAGTTGAGTTTTATTTTCGGCGCTTAGCAGACAGCCGAACCATTGACCGAAGGTTGTGGAGTTGGAGCGCAGATCAACGGCAACATCGAAAACTGAGCCATCGATCACCCTGACCAATTTGCCTTGAGTTTGCTGGGTTTGAAAGTGTAAACCGCGCAGAATGCCTTGGCGTGAGCGGGAGTGGTTGTCCTGGACAAAGTCATTAGGAATACCTGCCTCGGCAAAGGCGCGGCGATTCCAGCTCTCCAGAAAAAACCCACGATCATCCCCAAAAACTCGCGGCTTTATCAGCATTACCCCGTCGAGCGGTGTCGCCTCAATATCCATCCGAATACGCTCCTGTGTCCCGCAGTAAGCCTTCAAGGTATAGGCCATAACCGCTTTTGGCGAGGGGCTTGGCAAGTGCCAGCAGCTGCTCCGCATCGATGTAGCCCATGCGAAAAGCAATTTCCTCAGGACAGGCGATTTTGAGGCCCTGCCTCTCCTCAACGACACGAATAAAATTGGCAGCATCGAGCAATGAGTTGTGAGTGCCAGTATCTAGCCAGGCCGTGCCTCGAGACATGACTTCTACCGCAAGATTGCCCTGCTCCAAATAGATGCGATTTACGTCAGTAATTTCCAATTCACCTCGGGCTGAGGGCTTTATATTACGGGCAATATCGACGACGGCGTTGTCATAAAAATACAGCCCGGTCACCGCATAGTTGGATCGTGCGATTTCAGGCTTTTCTTCAATGCTTATAGCCTGACCGGAGGCGTCGAATTCTACTACGCCATAGCGCTCAGGATCGTTCACGTAGTAGGCAAATACCGAGGCACCAGCCTCTCGCTGCGCAGCGAGGCGTAATTTTTCCGTTAGACCGCCGCCGTAAAAAATATTGTCACCCAACACAAGGGCCACGGGCGCGCTGCCGATGAAATCGGCACCCAAGATGAATGCTTGAGCCAGACCGTCGGGGCTGGGCTGTATGGTATAGCTAATATTAATTCCCCAGCGCTCACCGTTACCTAAAAGGTTGGCAAAAGCCTGGTGATCGTGGGGGGTAGTAATGATTAAGATATCTCTGATGCCCGCTAGCATTAAGGTGGCAAGGGGATAATAAATCATGGGCTTGTCATAGATGGGCATCAGTTGTTTGCTGACGGTGCTGGTGAGAGGGTGTAGCCTTGTTCCGGAGCCCCCAGCAAGAATAATGCCTTTATATTCGGTGCTTTTCATATTTAACGCGCGGTGAACAATAGGGCGGCAAAGATAAACGGTTCTCTATGTTTTGTCAGCGGTCTGCAACTTATTACCAACTGGTATTGAGTCCATAACGGACGATCGTGAGCGGCTTATTTGGAGGATATTTCATTTTATCGCTTAAGGCGTTAATACATTAGATGCCGTTTCTTTATTTAAATTCTGGTGGATAAGACCCATTAAAGATGGAGAGTGCAGCAGTGATTTGCGGCCCCATCTGCCCAAATTGTTGGCGTCAAATTTATGGGCACTCTTACTGCCAAAAGCGGTACAATCGCGATTTTTTAACGGGGATTGCCTCATTAACGCATCTGCTCAAAGTGTCGGAGAGGCCGTTTCTACGTCTGTTCATGCCGGATCTTTGTCCTCAGATCCGCTGAAAATTGCGTTGCTGGGTTATCGTTCAGCACCATTCTCCGGCGGGCAGGGGGTCTATCTCAAGTATCTGAGTCGTGCATTGGTGAAGCTTGGGCACACGGTCACTGTGATCTCGGGTCCGCCCTATCCAGACCTCGATGTAGAAGTACAGCTGCAAAAACTTCCCAGCCTAGATTTGTATGCCCATGGCTTGAAGTCGGTAAGCATTGGCCAGCTGTTTAAAGATCCTTTGGCGCGGACCGAATGGTTGAGCAAGTTAACCGGTGGCTTTATCGAGCCCTGGACCTTTGGAGAGCGGGCCCGAGATTGGTTGCTGGCACATGCTGACGAGTTCGACGTTGTTCACGACAACCAAACCCTGTCAGACGGCATATTAGATATTCAGAAAGCGGGTATCCCGCTGGTCACCACGATTCATCATCCGATTACGCGAGACCGTAAATTAGCGTTGGCCGCAGAGCCGCGTTGGACACGTCGGTTGATGATTCGGCGCTGGCACGATTTTCTGACAATGCAAACGGCTGTTGCCCGTCAATTAAATTACATCGTGACCGTTTCGAAGGCATCCCGCACCGATATCATCGCTGATTTTGGCGTTGATCCCGCTACGATTGCGGTGATGTACAACGGCGTTGAGGCTGATTTATTTAAACCTATGCCTCATATCGAACGAAAACCCGCACAAATTATGGCAACGGCGTCTGCCGATACGCCACATAAGGGGCTACAAGTTTTGTTGCGTGCGGCTGCGGCCCTCCAAAAAAAAGGCCGGGAGCTCAATCTGGTATTGGTCGGCAAGCCTCGAGAGGGGGGCGCAACAGAGCAGCTGGTGGCTCAGCTGAACTTAGCATCCCATATTCGCTGGGTGAGCGGTGTAGACCATGCCACCATTGTTGAGTTGTATGCCGAAAGTACGTTAGCGGTTGTACCGTCACTTTACGAAGGTTTTGGCTTGCCGGCTGTTGAGGCTATGGCCTGCGGCATTCCTCTAATCGTGAGCGACGGCGGGGCTCTGCCCGAAGTGGCTGGAGACGGTGGAGTGGTGGTCCCTGCAGGAGACTCTGAGGCCCTTGCGACCGCAATCGAAGCCTTACTAGATGATCCCGCGGCTAGGGCGGCATTGGGCGAACGTGCCCGTGAACGTGGTGTCAACGAATTCAGCTGGGATGTTTGTGCGGCTCGTTTGGTGCATTACTACCGAGGGGCTATGGCAGGGCACTCTGGGAACGATTTTTTGCAACCCGCAGAGGCTCTGCCTGTGCAGGGGGATGTCCTCGGGTGCTAACCGTCGACTTTCAAACCCTTGCTCTGGGCTCGGGACAGATGCTTCTCGATGTCGGCTGTGGTGAGGGTCGGCACACGCTAGCCGCCTATTTAAAGTCGGGCGTGACGGCTGTGGGTGTTGACCTAGGCTTAGCCGATCTGGAAACAGCCCGCGGCCGCATTGCCGACATGGAGGCCTATGATCCCGAGGGTGAAATAGAATTTCTTCAGGGTGACGCGACTGCTTTACCGTTTCCCGATAACCACTTCGATCATGTGATTTGCAGTGAGGTGCTGGAGCATATTCCCAACTTTATCGCCGTGATTGGAGAGTTAAACCGGGTATTAAAGCCCGGGGGAAATTTATGTGTGAGCGTGCCCAGGGCTTGGCCAGAGCGGCTTTGCTGGTGGCTGAGTAAGGATTATTACAATACACCCGGTGGCCATATTCGTATTTTTAATGCGGGCTTTCTGCGGCAAGAAATTCTCCGTCATGGCCTTAATTGCTATCGCCAGCATGGCGCTCACGCCTTACACGTTCCTTACTGGTGGCTACGTTGTTTGTTATGGCACGAGGGCGAGGAGCACCCATGGGTGGCGGCTTATCATCGCTTTTTGGTCTGGGACCTTATGGAGCAGCCGGCTTTAACACGTTGGATCGACAAGCTTTGTAATCCCTGGATGGGGAAAAGCGTGGTGATGTATTTCAACAAGCCTCGAGGTGTCAGTCCATGAGTGGCCTGTACTTAAGCCGTGGTCTCTATCCCCGTGAATTTTTGCAACCTACGGTCGATTTTCTGCTGCGCACTCAGCGCCCTTGGGGAGAGATTCCTTGGTTTGAAGGAGGTCACTCTGATCCTTGGGATCACACCGAAGCGGCCATGGGGTTATCAATCGCTGGAGAATTTACGGCGGCTGTGCGTGCTTATCGCTGGCTTGCGGATACGCAGTTGGATGATGGCAGTTGGTGGCGCAGTTACCGCGAGGGTGAGCCTGACAATCCCGATCGTCGGGAATCCAACTATGTGGCTTATGTTGCCACAGGTGTTTGGCACCATTATCTCATCACGGGTGACCTGGTTTTTTTGCAAGAGTTTTTCCCCGTTATCGATGCGGCTATGGGTTTTGTACTGAAACTGCAGGGCGATGCCGGGGAAATTGATTGGGCGGTTGATGCGAGTGGGGCTCCCATGGGCGATGCTCTGGTCACGGGTTGCAGCTCTATTTATAAGAGCCTTGAGTGTGCGGGGCATATTGCCGCAACCCTAGGCGTCCAGCGCAATGAATGGATCGAAGCTAGGGCGGCCTTAGGCGTTGCCTTGCGCTCACGCCCCGACCGGTTTGACAGGACCTGGGCCTCCAAGTCGCGTTATGCGATGGACTGGTTTTACCCGATCATTACGGGCTGGGTGCAGGGCGCAGCGGCTAGCGATCGTCTCGATGCACGCTGGAACGAATTTGTTGAGACCGGTATGGGTTGCCGCTGCGAAACCCAAGAACCCTGGGTAACGGTGGCCGAATCTTGTGAGCTTACGTTGGCGCTATTGGCTGCGGGGGATCGTAATCGTGCGGCAGAGCTATTTTCTTGGCTGACCCAGTGGCGCGACGGTGACGGTGCTTGGTGGACGGGCTATCAATTTGTCGAGCAGGTGCTGTGGCCCGATGAGAAGCCTACCTGGACTGCCGGAGCTATTATGCTCGCTGCCGATGCACTGACCCACCACACACCGGCCGCCACTCTGTTCCTCGAGGTGTGCGAACCCCCCCAACCACTGTCGGTCAGCGCTGCTCGAGATTAAGTTAGGCGAGTCTGCGCAGGGCTCTCAATGAGTCAACAGCACCGCAGGCTTCGTAAAGCCCAGAATCAATGGCGAGTCGCCAAATGGTGAAGGGTGCCTGACCTCCCGTGCTGGCATCGGGAAACACATCGTGGATGGCCAGAATGCCCCCGGGTAGCACGCGATGGCCTACGCTGCGCCAATCGGTTAATGCGGCCTCAAGACTATGACCACCATCAATAAAGACCATGCCTAGCGTGTTCGGCAAAATGGCTTGTGCCTGTTGCGTGCCGGCAACAATCGGAATAACGATATCCTCAACGCCAGCTTGGGCAATGTTGCGGCGAAACTCACGCAGGGTATCAACACGACCCTCACCATCGACAAGGTCGGCATCGAAAAACATTTCACCGGGCTGGTGTTCTTCTGAGCCGCGATGGTGATCAAGCGCAAGCACGACGGTGCCGGCTAATTTAGCCCCTTGTGCCAGCCAAATTGTGGAGCGCCCGCACCAACTCCCTATTTCGAGCACGGGCCCAAGGCACCCAGCTTCACAAGCCAGGGCAGATAATAATTCGCCCTCGTCATCGGTGAGAAAGCCGCGGACATTAGTCCCTGGGGGGGTGGCCATGAGTTACTCCAAATCGTGCCATGTCAGCGCGCAGTATACCGGAGGGTGTGGGTTATTTTTGAGGTGCTTGCAGACGAGGGGTGTAGTTTGGTGTATTCGCGAATTCTGAAAGGGGCTTGGTGCCTTTAGCCGAAAGGGGCTCGGTGCTTTTAGAAAGGTGGCCTCAACGTTGCTCTGCCTTCGGGTACGCCACCGCCGTTTTTATGCGGCCATTGTAAGTGTTGTTGTGTCGGCAGTTGCAACGGCGACTTTAATCACCATTTCGATGATCTGTATTACTGCGTTAAGAACGCACCACTGAATGCCCAAAAGCATTCAGCAGCTATTATCTGAGGATCGTATGAAGCCCTGAGATTATGGGCTTAGGCAATCCTGATCTCTTCAATCAGGGTGTCGTACTGTCGGTCTCATTTTGAGTGCCCGCGGCCGATGCTGCCGGCGGTGGAATCAGGGCTGCATCAAGCCGCGCCACGTCGTCGGGTGATAGAGTGCCCGAGTTCTCCTTGAGCCTAAGCAGGTTCACGACATAGTCGTAGCGTGCGTTGGCGTAGTCTCGCAAAGAGGTGTAGAGCAGGTTTTGCGCGTTCAGCACGTCAACAATGTTGCGTGTTCCAACGTCATAACCCGCTTCGGTGGCATCCAGCGCGCTTTGCGCCGAGCGGATCGACTGCTTACGAGCTCTGACTCGTGCGGCATCAGACTTCACCGTCATATGCAGTGAGCGTGCATTAGTGATCGTCGTGCGCTCAAGGTTAACGCGGCTTTCCTTCGCAGCAATATGCTGTTGTGCCGACTGTCGCCGTTGGGCATGCAGGCGTCCACCCTGGAAAATGGGCACGTTTAAGCGGACTTCCCAAACCTCCCGAGTATCTTGCGAGTCGGGCTGTATTTGGAATAATTGTCGCGGTTCAGAGATCTGGCTGCCATCGGTGTCTGTGTCCGAGTACTGGTAACTCGCCGTCACTGTTGGAGCATGCCCCATAGCGCTCGCTTTAGCCCCTTGCCTTGCTGACTCTTCGGCATAACGTGCTGCTGCTAGATCGTAGTTATTGTCCAAGGCAAACTTTACCCAAGCCGCACGATCCGCAGGCGCCGGGGGTTGTGCCTCAAAATCTTCACTGAGACGAAAAAGGTCACCGTGTGTTTGCCCGGTCAAAATGGACAGTCGCTCTTTGGCCACGTCGACATTGTTTTCTTCAACAATGCGTTGAACCTCGGCTAAGTCTCGCGCTGCCTCCGCCTCATAGACGTCAGTGATGGCAATGAGGCCAACTTCAAAACGTTGCTGAGTTTGTTCCAGTTGTCGCGAAAAGGCGCGTTCAGCGGCTGAGGCAGCTGCTAAATTATCTTGAGCTCGCAGGACGGCCAAGTAAGCATCTACGGTGCGTACAATCAAATTTTGCGTTGCGGCGGCAAATTCCGCCTCGGCTTGTTTGCTGAACTCCTGGCCTGACTGCAAGTTGTACCAGGCAGAGAGATCAAACAGGGGCTGAGCAAGGGCGACATTCCACCCCTCGGTTTCGGTGTCTCTTTTGTTAAAGCCATCGGCGATAATAGGAACGGTCTGCCCAGAGCTGGGGTCGGCGTCGAAGCCCACGATTTGCGGGCTTACGGTCTCGTTCACGTTGCCTGTAATACTGTAGCCGGCGCTTACTTGGGGTAGAAGTGCTGACAAGGCCAGATTTTCTGTTTCCAGATTGGCTAGATATTGGGCTTCCTGCGCGCGCAGCTGAGCATCGTTTTGCAGCGCCAGTTCATAGATATCGAGCAATGTATCGCTGTAGCTCTGTGAGCTTATGGGCATCAAGACCGCCACGGCTAGCCCCAGCAGGGTGCGGCGGATAAACAGGGGTGTCATGGAAACTCCTTAAGTGAGCGCGGTTTCGCGGGCCATAGTCTAACACTCGACGCAGCCCGGTGAAGGTGAACTTTTAACCTGATACGACTGATCCGAAACAATCCGTTGTCGTTTCTATCCTGCGCTAGGCCTCAGCTATTGCTACACTCCGGTTATCGGTTAGAGGTAAACCAATGAAGGAACAAACGGGTCGTACCCGCAACAAAAGGTCGCGCTACAGCGTAGACATTGGTGACTTGCACAGTTTGTGCGAGACCAACTACCTGCGTTTGTTGCGTGTCTTTCCGGGCTACGAGACCAACAACTCGGTCGAAATCACCGCAAATCATTTAACACTGGTCTTTGATGTTGTTGAGCGTACCCGCTATACGACCCTGTTTCGAGTAACGCAACGGGGCCAGCAAGGCTTACCGGCGATGAACTTAGACCTCAGGCTGTACCACGATGCGAGTATGGCCGAAATAGTGGCTTTTCAGCGCCATCGACACTTGGAGGGTCGTTACGATTATCCCAATCCCAATATGTACCAACGGGATGAGAAAGTGCAACAGAATCGGTATTTGGCTGAAATACTTGAGCTTTGTCTGGCTGAAGGCCGCCTGACCAATGAGTTTAGTTCATGGGTACCTTCTGGCCATGAATAGTCCGTTACGCGGTGATTGCCTGCTGAACAACAGCGGCACCCTCACGCTAGTTCAGGTAACCGATGCCCATCTAATGGCTGCAGAGGGCGGTCGCTTACTCAATGTAGATACCGACGACTCTCTAGCTGCTGTTCTTGAACTCGTTGTGGCTAACACCGCGGCACCGGATGGTTTGTTGATTACAGGCGATATCGCTGGTGATGGTGCAAGTGACGCTTACCAGCGCTTAGCTCGAGCACTTGATGTTATTCCTGCCCCTAGCTTTTGGTTACCGGGAAACCACGATGACTGTGACGAGTCTGATGTGGGCCGTGAGCATTTCATTCGCACAATTACAAACCCGCACTGGCTGATTGTGATGTTAGATTCACAGCAGGCGGATGCCGTGGGTGGCCACCTGTCAGCGAGTGAGCTCGACGCGCTATCACAGGCGGTAGATCGTGCTAACCAAGAGGGCAAACACTTGTTAGTGGCGTTGCATCACCCGTTACACCCGGTGGGTTGTGATTGGCTTGATCCTCAGCGCGTCGCGAACAGTGCGGCCTTTGAACTTGAAGTACAGCGTTGTCGGCAACAGGTTGTGGTCATTGCGGGACATGTGCATCAGGAGAGTGATCAGCAAAGCACCGGAATACGCTATCTCACGACGCCTTCGACCTGCATTCAATTTGCGCCCAATCAAGTAAATTTTAAGGTAGACAACCAAGCACCGGGATACCGTTGGTTGCGACTAGCACCCTCGGGTGAGGTTGAAACCGGTGTCGAGCGGGTCACAGACCGGGAGTTTCCGGTTGACCTGAACTCGGGTGGTTACCTTTAAGCTCAAGGCAATCGGCGAGGTGGGTGCCGAACTCGCCTTAGCCGATTCATGGGTCATGATAATTGACCTAACTATTGATCAAAATCGACAGAGAATGACAACACGCCAATGAGCCAGTACAACGCCGACGCAATTGAGGTCCTCACCGGGTTAGAACCCGTACGCAAACGTCCCGGTATGTATACCGATACGATGCGGCCCAATCACCTTGCTCAAGAGGTAATCGACAACTCGGTAGATGAGGCTCTGGCCGGTCATGCCGATCAGGTTGACGTGGTACTGCACAGCAATGGGGGTATCAGCATTCAGGATAATGGCCGGGGTATGCCGGTCGACCTGCACCCGGTTCAAAAACTTCCGGGGGTCGAAGTTATTTTATCGACCCTACATGCGGGCGGTAAATTCTCAGATAAGAATTACCAATTTAGTGGAGGCCTGCATGGGGTTGGCGTATCGGTAGTCAACGCGCTTTCAAAAAGGCTCGATATTACGATCAAGCGCGATGGCAACATTTACACCATGGCTTTTGAAGGCGGAGAAAAAGTTGAAGATCTTGCGGTGGCTGGAACCTGCGGTAAACGCAACACCGGCACTCAAATTCGCTTTGACCCCGATCCACAGTATTTTGACTCCCCCAATTTTTCCCTGCCCCGCTTAATTCATGTTCTGCGTGCCAAGGCGGTGCTTTGCCCGGGTCTTCGGGTCACCCTGCTTGATGAGAAGAAGAATGAGCGCAGCGAATGGTTCTATGAGGATGGTATTTCTGATTACCTGATGGATGCGACCATCGATTATCCCGTCATTCCTGAAAAGCCCTTTACGTATCACTTTAGCGGCGAAACAGAGGCTGTTGATTGGGCTATTCAGTGGCTACCTGAGGGAGGCGATGTAGTCGCAGAGTCTTATGTAAATTTAATACCCACGGCCCAGGGGGGCACGCACGTTAATGGCTTGCGCTCGGGCTTGCTTGAGGCTTTGCGCGAATTCTGTGAGCTTCGCAGTCTCTTGCCCCGTGGGGTAAAGCTCACCGCAGAGGATATTTGGGACCGCTGTTGTTTTGTTCTGTCGTCAAAGCTTCAGGATCCGCAATTTTCTGGGCAGACCAAAGAGCGTTTGTCTTCCCGGGAGGCTGCAGGCTTTGTTTCTGGCGTGGCCAAAGATGCCTTTAGCCTCTGGTTAAACCAGCACACCGCCGAGGCGGAGTTGTTAGCTGAGCTGTGTATTAATCGCGCGCAAGCGCGCTTGCGGTCGGCCAAAAAAGTTGTGCGAAAAAAGGTGACTTCAGGTCCTGCACTGCCGGGCAAGCTAGCAGACTGCACCTCTGAAGACCCCGCCTACGGTGAGTTGTTTTTAGTCGAGGGAGACTCGGCGGGTGGCTCTGCCAAACAAGCTCGAAACCGTGAGTTTCAGGCGATCTTGCCGCTGCGCGGTAAGATTTTGAATACCTGGGAGGTCGATGCCCAAGAAATTCTCGCCTCCGCAGAGGTTTACAATATATCTGTGGCGCTAGGGATCGATCCGGCTAGCGATGATCTGTCTGGGTTGCGCTACCACAAGGTCTGCATTCTTGCTGACGCAGACTCCGACGGTCTGCACATTGCGACCCTGATCTGCGCACTATTTTTACGGCATTTCCAGCCGCTGGTGCGAGCGGGGCATGTTTATGTCGCCATGCCGCCCTTGTATCGAATCGATGTCGGTAAAGAGGTGTATTACGCACTCGACGACGCTGAGCGCAACGGCATACTCGAGCGTTTGGCGGCAGAAAATAAGCGTGCCAAACCCAACGTCCAGCGTTTTAAGGGGTTGGGAGAGATGAATCCTGGGCAGCTCCGTGAGACGACAATGGATCCTGATACTCGACGGTTAGTGCAGTTGGTGCTCGATGCCGATGCCGATACCCACGGCACTTTTGATATGCTGCTGGCCAAGAAACGATCAGGTGACAGAAAAACTTGGCTGGAGTCGAAGGGCGACTTGGCCGACATCGCCGGATAAGCCACTATTGCGTAATAGTCGGCACCTGAGGAGATACCCATGCCAATTTGGATTCGATCACTTACCTGCGTTTTATTGCTGCTTATTACCCAGGCAACCCTTGCAGATTGGCGGCTTACTGCGGCATCTGAGGTGGGTTATGTATCGATTAAAAATAATGCCATTGCTGAAAATAATTATTTTTCAGGCGTTACCGGTAGCCTCAATAAAAAGGGGCAGTTGAAGGTCAGCATTGATCTCAGCACCGTCGAGACCCAGGTTGATATTCGTAACCAGCGTATGCGCGATTTGTTTTTCGAGATCACGCAATATCCCGAAGCTGTGGTAACTGCGCAGCTCGATATGCAAGAGCTTGCTCAGGTTGAATCGGGGGCACCTTTAGAACTTGTTAAGCCTTTTACGCTGTCACTTCACGGTGTCGAGAGCACCGCAGAGGCGCATTTGCGTATTGTTTCGGTGGGAGGTCGCGCTTGGGTTAGCACCGTGCAGCCTATTCTAATATCGGCCGCTGATTTTGGCTTAGAGGGAGGCGTTGCAGCGTTGCGAAAAATTGCGGGTCTAGAGGCCATCGCCGCTGTAGTTCCCGTTAGCGTCAACCTGAAACTCGTTAAAAAGTCAGTCGATTAACGCACCCCGGCGCTTTGTAAAACCCCTTGCAGTTGACCTTGATAGCGCCCCTGTTTGGCCACATTGCCAACCTCCTCTGCGTAGCTGATTAGCGCTGAGAGTACTTCTGGGTTACCCGGCTGGTCCTGATTGAGCTGCTCCAGCAGGGTGAATGCCTGTGCAGGTTGTCCGGTATCATGAAGCGCAATGGCATACACATAGCGATGGCGCGAGCCTCCGGATTCGAGTTCAGCAGCAGTGGCTAATTCGGTGATGGCGGTTGCGCTGTTACCTTCGCGAAATTCCAAAAGACCTAGCGAGTGATGAAGCGCGCCCGGTGCCAGGGATGTCGCAATACCTTGCTTAAGAAGCGTCCGCGCCTCGTCCTCTCGTCCTTGGGCGCGCAGGACATCGGCTAAATTAACCCGAGCCGGATCAAGCTGTGGGTTGAGTCGCAGGGCTTCTCGCAGCGCAGCTTCAGCGCGACCAATGTCCCCTCGAGCAAACCAGTAATTGGCCAGCTGAAGTTGTGATGAGGGCATATCTGCATGTTCGGTCAAAACGCTCTCATATTCGTCAAAGAGTGCGAGTAGAGGTGGTAAATCTTGAGGTCTTAATTCCTGCAGCGGTGTAGTGGCAAGTTGCTCTGCAACAGCCATACGGACACCTTGAACAGGATCATTAATGAGTGTGCGCAACATGAGGTAACGCTGTGTTGGTGGCAGGGGCGCGCTGGCTCGCACAGCGCTACTGCGCAGCAGCGTGTTTTTAGAGGCTAGCAGCATGCCGGCAGTCTGAGATAAATCGGGTGGTGCTAGGCCGCCATACTGCACAAGCGCAGAAGCGCGCAATATCGGCGTGGCTGATGGGTCATCAATAATCTGTTTTAACGCTGGCATACTGCGAATATCCTGCCCATGAGCGCTGCGCAGAGCCATTGCGGGGTGACGCCGCGGGCTATCAAATTTAATGCCCCAATCCCGAAGGCTATCGAGAGCCCAGGAGTTTGATTGGTCTGTGTGGCACTGGGTGCAGGCATTGGGGCTGCCGGTCATCAATGACAGATCGGGCCGGGGAACGCGCATGCTGTGATCCCGGCGTGAATCGACGCCCATGTACAGTTGTGCAGGCATGTGGCATTCAACGCATTGGGCACCCGTGCTATTTGCCGCGTGTCGGTGGTGCTGGGGTGTGTCATAGGTGGCGGGCATATGGCATTGCGCGCATAGCCCATTACCTTCGGCAATTGGTGTGTTGCTGTGGGGGTTGTGGCAGTTGGTACAGACGACTCCAGCTTGATGCATTTTGCTTTGTACAAAAGATCCGTAAACGTACACCTCATCGCGAATTTGGCCATCGGGCCAATAGAGTGGTTCCTCAATAAGCGATAGCCGGTGGGTGTCGAGCAGGTCGGCCCCGTAGTGGTAGTCTCCTAGGGTACTGCGGCGTGCGTGGCAGCGAGCACAGTTGTCAATTTGAATGTTGTCAGTCAGTGGGCTGCTGCGGTGGGCAATACTGGCGTTCTCCGCCCAAGCCCACTGGCCCTTCGCTGCGAGGGACATTTCAAAGCCGCCGTGGGGTGCTTGCGCGGTGGTTTTTTCTTTTGCCAGAGCAACGTGCTGAGCGCCGGGTCCATGGCAGCCTTCGCAGCCGACGTTATCGGCGTCCCAAGTCGTCGCGAAACTGCGCTCTGTGGCGTTGTACTGCTTCTTCACGTTGGTGCTATGGCACTCGGCGCACCGTGTATTCCAGTTTTGGTAGGGACCCGTCCAATGTAAGGGATCCCCGGCCTTAATCGCGTCATCGGGATAGAGGTGGTACCACCGCTGTCCACCTTCAGATTCTGTACGGGCATCCCAGGCAATGGTTAAGGCCTGCAGTTTGCCGTCACCGATGGGCAGCAAGTATTGCTGCAAGGGAAACACGCCAAAGACCCAAGCAACGCGAAAGTCTTCGAGTTCCCCGGCCGCGTTGTCGGTGCGCACCCAAAAAGCATCATCTTTGCGATAAAAGGTGGAAGTCGTGCCCGCATAAGTGAACGTGGCGTCATCAAAGTTTCCGAGCACGGTTTTTTCGGTAACCGTTTGCATGGCCAGATCATGGTGGGAGCCCTGCCAATCGGCGAAGGGCTGCTCGTGGCACCCGGCACAGGTCGCGGTACCTACATAGTCAGTACTGGCCAGAGACATCGCCGAGCACAGGGTCGCAACTATAACGGTGGCAATGGTGGCAAAAGACAGTAGTTTTTGGCTGATCGTGCGGACCATGTACGCCTCATTAAAAATGTTAGGTTTGGTGGCGCGGCTATTAAGGAGGTGGTGGGAAGCTGCAGCGATTTCCTGCTGCTTTTCTCTGAGCTCAAATAATGGTGCGCCAACCTCCTTAAGTTTAGCCGAGCTTTGACCTAGGCATGCAGCTTAAATCGCGTCATTTTGGCGCAGCACTCCAGTGGCGTCACTTCTGATCCGATGGTTATGCCGTATAGGTTGCCCAGCATCTTCGGGAGTGCTCCCCCCGAGCAAAACACGCAACACTGGGACAGTTACGGCGGCTAAGCTGTTGGCAGCGCGCAAACACACAGCGCAGGCATAAATCGCTGCTATTTCTTGAAGGTCCCTGTGGCTTCATCGAGATAGCCTCGAGACGACCATCGGTGTATTCAACACAGCTTTACCCGTGCTCAAGCCGTTTTATACAGGGCGCCTTGCTGCGTTACGCACCTGCCGCGGCATTTGCTCTGGTTTCAGTCTCAGATAATGAGTTCGGGTACACTACACCCCAACAGCAAAATCGGCGCGGCAGTTTGCGCGGACACGGCCAAGGAATTTAAGCGTTATGAAAATTGGAATTCTAAAAACCGATACGGTACGGCCAGAGTGGGTGAGCACCTATGGCGAGTACCCCGACATGTTTGAAGCTTTGTTACGTCAGGTCAATCCAGGGCTGGAATTTCGCACTTGGGATGTCGAAGCGGGTGAGCTACCCGATGACCTGTCGGCAGTGGATGGTTACATCATTACCGGTAGCAAAAGTAGCGCTTATGACGATAAGCCCTGGATCCGTGCCCTTGAGGATTTTATTCGTCACGCCCATCTAGTGAGGGTCAAGTTAGTGGGTATTTGTTTTGGCCACCAGCTGGTGGCTAGGGCTCTGGGTGGTTTGGTCGACAAGTCGGCTAACGGCTGGGGTTGTGGGGTGCAGGTTTACAGTGTTTCAGACGCGCAGCTACTGGCCGATGGTCAGGGCGTAGATTTGCAGTTACTGGCCTCACATCAGGATCAAGTCATGTTGGCGCCCGAAGGTGCGCAGGTTATTGCACGTAATGACCACTGTGATATTGCGGGTTTCAGGATTGGTGAGCACATACTTACCTTTCAAGGGCACCCTGAATTCATCCCTGAATATTCCAGAGATATTATGGCGCTTCGGCGCGAAATGATCGGCGAGGCTAGGGTTACAGAAGGTCTTTCTTCCCTTGATAAGCATGACCATCAGGGAGAGCGTGTGGCCCGCTGGATGCTCGATTTCATCGCCGCTCAGTAATTCTTTGTTCTACTTTCACTCGGTATTGGTGCATTCGCCTTTGGTGAATGCACCACAAAGCCGACTGAATATTTTGCAGTTTATTTACCGTGCAGCTCTTTAGGGCCTAACCGATCATCGCCTGTAACTGTCAGTTGGGAACTACCAGCGGTTGCGACCCAGCAGCAGCTACCTACCAGCTGCCGGTGTTTTCCATCGATGCCCAGGGTTCCGCGGCGGGTAAGGCATCCCCTGCCTGGAGTAATTCTATCGAGATGCCGTCGGGGGAGCGGATGAACGCCATGCGACCGTCGCGGGGTGGGCGGTTAATGGTGACGCCTTTGGTCATCAGGCTCGCACAGGTCGCGTAAATATCTTCAACCCGGTAGGCCAAGTGACCAAAATTCCTGCCGCCATCGTAGGTTTCGGAATCCCAATTGTGGGTAATTTCAACGAGGGGCGCCTGATCCTTATGAGCGCGTTCGACATCAGCCGGGGCCGCTAGGAAAACGAGCGTAAATCGTCCGGCCTCGCTGTCGTATCGATTCACTTCTATTAGCCCCAACTTGTTGCAAAAGAAGTCGAGGGTGCTGTTTAAATCACTAGCGCGGATCATGGTGTGCAAAAATTGCATGGCGATACTCAATGTAGAAATCAGATGCTCTATTATGGCGTTTGCTGGTTGCCTTGTGTGGGCTATTGGTCGGGAAATTAGCTTTTAGTAGGACCTTTTAAAGGTGGTTCACGCTAAACTCACCGCCGTACCCGAAGGCTTGCGAGTTGGGGTGCTTTTTTTCTCCCTGAACTTGGATGACACCATGTGGTTTCGAAATTTACGTGCTTACCGATTACCTGAGCGGTTGGGACTCGATGCTGAGGCAATGGCTCAGCGCTTAGAGTCTCGCCCTTTTACTCCTTGTCGCCCAGCACAGCCCTTAAGTGCGGGTTGGGTCGCGGCTCTTGATGACAGTGTCGAATCGCTGGTTCATGCGGCAGGCCCTTACTGGCTACTCCGACTCAAACGCGAAGAGAAACTACTGCCGTCATCGGTAATTCGCGATGAGGTGGGCAGTCGGGTACTACAAATTCAGACCGCAGAGGCGCGCAAAGTGCATCGTAAAGAGCGGTTGCAGCTGACCGATGAGGTTACCCAGGACCTTATGCCTCGAGCTTTTACCCGGGCGCGCAGTATTGAAGCGATGGTTTTTGAGAAAGATGGCTGGTTGTGGGTAAACAATGCCAGCGCCCCCCGCGCTGAAGACTTTCTTTCGGCGTTGCGCGAAGCGCTGGGCAGTTTGCCCGCTGTGTTGCCCGTGACCCGTAAGAATCCTGCTGCGGTGATGTCCGAGTGGTTGCTACATGATCAGTTACCCGAGGGTTTTGAGTTGGGTACCGAGGCCGACCTCGTTGAGCCCGGAGAGGAGGGTGGTGTTGTTCGTGCCCGGAGTATGTTGCTCGATTGCGATGAAATTAGAGCGCATATCGAGTCGGGTAAACAGGTTCAGCGTTTGGCTCTAGCTTGGCAGGGACGGCTGGAATTTGTACTCGGTGCCGACTTGGTTATTCGCCGCCTGAAGTTTGCCGAAGCCCTGACAACAGCACACGACGATATCAATGAGGATCCTTTGGCCAGACGCGACGCCGATTTCTTGCTGATGAGCGAAACTTTGGCAGAGCTCTGGCCGGCCCTCTTGCAAGCCTTTGGCGGGCTGGAGGCATGAGTCAAAACACAGATCCTCGCCCCGGCCGCTATCGACACTATAAAGGCGGGGCATATGAGGTTTTGGGTGTTGCCACGCACTCAGAGACGGAGGAACGACACGTAGTTTATCGCCCTCTTTATGGAGAAGGTGCGCTGTGGATAAGGCCCCTGGCGATGTTTGTCGAGTGGGTCGACGTTGATGGCGAGCAAAAACCACGGTTTGCCCCCGAGGACATAACGAGCCCATAGCCGGCAGATTGTTTGAGGTTACTGGATCTGCTCTGACGTCGATTTAATCTGCGCCCTTGACGCTTAGATAGCCAGATTGGTGCTCGAGATTCTTCAGGGAAATTTTGCGCAAGCGTTGCGGGCAGGCCGCCATTTCTTGACGAAACTATTCGTGAACTCACCACGCGAGATTAAAATCGTGTGATGGCACCTGAGTGATTGAACCTGAGTGGTTGAACCGATGCGTAGTTCTAACTAAGGACTTGGCCCAAAGTCGAAACCGCAATGTGGAGTTTCAGACATTGGGCTATTCGATGAAGCTAGGCCGTTCCCAAAACTCGACTGCCGCCGTCAAGGTGAGCATTGCCCTGCTGGCCGTAAAGCGTCACGCCGGTGTCGTTGCCCCGCACAATGTTAATAGCCTGCTGGGTGCGATCCCTGAGAGCAGAGATCAACATACCGTTGCGGTGGTTGAGTGTTTTGCAGCTTTCTCCGGCTAAACGAATAGTGGAAGTTAGCTCAACACCCGTTGCTCGCTGCCCTGCACTGAGCTGCGGGTGGCTTGCTAGCGTCTCTAGATTTTGGCTAGTGCTCACAGCTTCCCGGGCGCTTTTAGCGGTCATGTAGCCTTCAAGGGCATCATTTTTATCAGCGATAGCAGATTCCAATCGCTCTGCGTCACTTGTTATCAGGGCATCGTGTTCTGCTTCGAGAGCATGCAAAACCCGAGTCAGCGCCTCGGCCTCACGGGCTAACGTATCGAGACCTGGTGCCAGTGTGTCCTGTTCAGCTGCAGCTAGCATTAGACCAGCTCCTGTTCCTGTCGAATCAATGCATCGGCAATCTGGCCGGCGTCTATTTCATATTGGCCGTCGGCGATTCGCTGTCTAATAGCCTCAACCTTTTCTAGGTCAACGCCACTAGCGGCGCGAACATCATCTGCCAAGGCGCTGAGTCGCGTTGCGGTATCGGTCAGCTCTACGCGGTCGTCTCCCATTACAGAGGGGGCTGCTGCTTTTGCTGCCGGGCCGCGATTTTCCTCGCTTCGAGCTTCTGCGGCACGACGTTCGCTGTCGATGCGGCTAGGGCTTCCTGATCCGGCTATGTCAATTGGTGCCATGGTTTACTCCAATGTGCCTATGGGCCCGTCGAGCGGTTCTTCTTAACCCCAGTAGCGGCGGGATGTCAGAAAACTTTAGGATTATTTTCAATGTTATCACTGTCTGCTTCGGGCCTGTGCTACTGAATAATCACCGAGCCGTCGGCGGTTACCACGCCCTCGACCCTAGCGCCTGACGTTAGGTTAGACACTAGGACGCGATCTCCTGCGCTGCCTTTGGCCAGCGCTTTGCCCTGCATGCTTACACGTAACCCGCCGCCGCCACTGATAATGTTGACGGTTTGTCCGCGCTCAACCAGGATCGGTGCCACCAGGTCGTTGAATCTTAGCGGGCTGCCCGGGTCGAGATTACGCCGTGCCTCCATGCCCAATAAATCATCGATTTCGGTGATGATACCGCCATATTCCTGCGTAATTCGTCGCTTTTCTAGGACGATGTCGTTATTTCCAATAAGATCGCCGCGTCTCAGCGCTCCCGTAAGTACGGGTATGACCTGATTAGCAGAAACTTCGCCGCGTACATAAAGAGTCCAGACTTCCTCCCCCGGGCAGCGGATGCCAACACTCACGGCCCCAAGCGCTCGTTCGCTATTGGATGGAAGTGCCTCGAGGGCTCGGGTGCATCGGGCAAGCGCAAGTCGGGCATCAAGGGGCCGCACTTGTACATCAATGTGCTGATAGCCCTGATCTGCGGCACGAGATTGCATCGTGAGTGCCGCAGTGCTCGCAATATCAGACAGTGAGTGGCTGCCATTGTCTGCTTGGCCAATCGCTGCAGTAAAAGTAAGGGCGCCTATTAGGGCGTACCGCCAATGTTTTGACATTTCCCACCTCATTAATTGGGTTTCCTAATGCCCATGCAAATGGAATGCCAACTTTTTCTAACGAGGCAAGCCTCAATGACCCAGTCAGTGATTCGACGGTGGCCATGCCTTTGTTCCCCCCAAATTTTAGGGCGGCAATGCTTGCCGTTTTAAGGGCTCTAGTTTGCCGCCGTTCAGGCGCCAAAAACTTGTCGCTCACCAAAGGCGATACTTAACGACCTGATTTATATAGGGTTTTTAAGTTGGCACGAGTTTTGAATAACACATTGCGAACACAGGGAGGCCAAACCATGGCTGGATTTGACAACGCATTGGGCATTTCGCCCCAGGTACTGGCGCTGCGCTCGCAGCGAATGAACCTTTTGAGCGCAAATATCGCCAATGCTGAAACGCCTAATTACAAAGCCCGAGATATCGATTTCCGCTCGGCTATGACTCAGGCCAGTAGCAGCCAAGAGGGCGCGCAGCTGCGGGCAACTCAGGCCAACCATATGACGGGATTCGAAAATCAAATGGGCGTTGAGTCCGATGTCCAGTTTCGCCAACCCAGCAGTTTGCAGGAAAACGGCAATACCGTAGAGACCCACCGTGAACATGCTGAGTTTATGGATAACGCTCTTAAGTATCAGGCCAGCTTGAACCTGCTGGACTCGCGCATTAAAGGCCTGCGTGCGGCCATTAAAGGAGAATAGCGATGAGCCTATTTGACAGTATGAACATAGCCAGCACCGCGCTATCGGCACAAACCACGCGGATTAATACGATTGCATCCAACATGGCAAATGCCAACACCGTGGCTTCCACACCTGAAGACACTTTTAAAGCCAGGGCTCCTATTTTTCAGGCGGTTCTGGAAGGTGAGTCTGATCAATTGGGCGTGCGCGTGAAAAGCATTGAAGAGCTTGGGGGCGAGGCACGACAAGAATTCGAGCCGGCTCACCCCCTCGCCAATGAGGAAGGCTTTATTTACAAGCCCGACATTGATGTCACTCAGGAGATGGCCAACATGATGTCGGCATCGCGCTCCTTTCAAAGCGCCATTGAAGTGATCAATACCTCCAAGCAGTTAGCGTTGCGAACGCTGACGCTAGGCAAGTGAGGGGCGGATTATGACGTTAAACGCACTCAATAATCCGAATGACTCGGCATCAATTTTCGAGTCATTGAACCCAGCGCGAGCGGCTGAGAAAGGCAAGGCCGGCTCTGCCGAAGAAATGGGATCTGAAGAGTTCCTGCAACTCATGATTGCTCAGCTGGAAAATCAGGACCCCACCAAGCCGATGGACCAAATGGCCTTCATGAGTCAGTTGGCGCAATTCACCCAGGTATCGGGTATTCAAGAGCTTAACGAAAGCTTTTCAGGCCTGACGGAAACCCTTACCGGGCAACAGGCATTGCAAGCCTCACAAATGGTGGGCCGCAGTGTTTCCACCAACAGCAATGTGGGCAATCTCAGCGTATTGGGCACTAGTAACGACGGCAACCCGGTCATGCGTATGAGCGCCTCGGTTGATCTGGGCAACAACGCCTCCGGTGGCAGTTTTTTTGTTCAGGACATGAGCGGGCAGCTGGTGTTCTCCGGCACATTGCCAGCGGGCTCCGGCACATTACCGGTGGTTTGGGATGGCATCGATGCCGAGGGCAATGCATTACCTCCGGGTCAGTACCGCATTTCCGCTGAAGTGGAGCGTAATGGCGCAAACCAAGCCGCCCCGGTTTTTGCTCACGAACAGGTCGTATCAGTCGCAATTGGCGCCGGCAACACGGTGACCCTAAATCTCGCCAATGGACAGTCCCTTGGCATCAACGAAGTGAAAGAATTTTTCTAAAGTAAAACTAGAGAGGATCACACCATGGCATTTAGTACCGCTATTTCTGGCATCAAGGCAGCACAAGCTAACCTCGACGTCGTTAGTAACAACATCGCCAATGCAAGCACAGTGGGGTTTAAAGCCTCACGCGCTCAATTTGCCGAAATTTATGCCAACTCTGTGTCAGGTGGTAGCAATGCCGGGCAAGGGGTTGAGCTCACCGAAATTCGCGCTGATTTTTCTCAGGGCAGTTTAGATTTCACGGGCAGCGG
Source organism: Luminiphilus sp. nBUS_07 (assembly GCF_051201685.1). Classification (GTDB taxonomy): domain Bacteria; phylum Pseudomonadota; class Gammaproteobacteria; order Pseudomonadales; family Halieaceae; genus Luminiphilus. The sequence continues at coordinate 73,426 of NZ_CP179213.1, forward strand.
CCTTGATCTGGCCATCTCAGGTAACGGCTTCTTTATCGTGTCAAATGGAGGCGCTTCAGAGTACACCCGAGCGGGGTCCTTTCTAGTTGATCGCGACGGTTTCCTTACCAATGAATCTGGTAACCGTTTGCAGGGCTATCAGGGCAATACCGATGGTGTCATTACGGGTGAGCTGGGCGACTTGTTCATCGACACCACCTTGGTAGACCCAAAAGTGACCTCAAAAGTCACAATAACCAGCAATTTAGATTCTCGGGAAGCTACGCCGGCGACAACGCCTTTTGCTTCCACAGACCCCACCTCCTACAACAGCACAACCTCGACGACTATTTATGACAGTTTGGGAAATTCTCACGTGTTGCAGCTGTATTACGTAAAGACGGCGACGGCGAATACCTGGGATGTCTATACGTCGGTTGACGGGGGCACGCCACCTGCCGCGACACAAATTAGCTTTGACCCTGACGGCACCCTTGCTGCGGCATCAAATAACTCTATTGCTATTACGACACCCGCGGCTGAACTGTTGTCGGCGGCTGGTGTGGCGACCGGAGCCGCTGACCTGACTTATACGGTTGATATTTTGGCCACAACACAGCTTGGCACTGACTTTTCAGTGAACTCCGCGACTCAGGACGGTTACGGCGCGGGTCAGCTGATTTCTTTTGAATTTGACGATACAGGCACGGCGTTTGCGCGCTACACCAACGGTCAATCACGGGCCATTGGCCAGGTGGCCCTCGCGAGCTTCCGCAATAACAACGGTTTGCAGCCCGTCGGTGGCTCCAATTACGTTGAAAGCTTTGGTTCGGGCAGCCCAAATATTGGCGTACCCGGGAATTCGGGTCGCGGTGATATTCAAGCGTCTGCGGTAGAGCAGGCCAACGTTGATATTACCCAGGAGCTGGTGAACTTAATCGTCGCCCAACGTAACTTCCAGGCGAACGCCCAGGTTATCTCAACGGAAGATCAGGCCACCCAGGCCGTGATCAACCTTCGGTAACTAGGCGTTAGGTAAGCCACTATGTCTAATATTGCCCATCTCGCCGCCCAGTCTGCTCGACAAATACAGCAGGCTCAGGCTGTGGTTACCCATAACCTGGCCAACAGCGGCACTACAGGGTTTAAAGCCGATTTGTATCAGGCTCAATCGTCTTACGTTGACGGTGGTGCCGTTAATGGTTCGGCTGTGGCGGGCAGTGTGGGTGGTGGCGTGGATTATTCCTCGGGGGCCATTGCCCAAACCGGGCGTGATCTCGATATTGCGATCACCGGTGAAGGTTGGTTTCAGGTGGTGGCAGATGACGGCACTTTGGCCTTAAGTCGCCGGGGTGATTTAAGAGTGGGCACCGATGGCCTGCTCAAAGATGCCACGGGTAAAACGATTATGGGTAACGGTGGTCCTGTATCGCTGCCACCTTACTCCAGTTTGAGTATTGGCACTGATGGCACCATCTCGATTGTTCCTATGGGTGAGCTACCTACCAATATTGTTGCCCTTGATCGGTTGATGCTGGTGAACCCCCCACCCGAAGCGTTAGTGAAGAGCGCCGACGGCATGATTCGCGTTGCCAACATGGACGGGCTTGAGCCCGATGCCAATGTGCGGGTTGCGGTGGGAGCCCTGGAAACCTCAAACGTTAGCCCCGTCGGGGCCATGGTCGAGATGATCACGCTGGCGCGTAGTTTCGAGCAGCACATTCAGACCATTAAATCTGCTGAAGAACTGGATGCCTCCAGTGCCAGCATCATGAAGCTTGAATAAAAGGAGCAGCGACCATGTCTCAGTCACTGTGGATTGCAAAAACCGGACTCGACGCCCAGCAAACGAAAATGGCGACGATCTCCAACAACCTGGCCAACGCGGGAACCAATGGTTTTAAGCGCGGGCGCGTTATTTTTGAAGACCTGCTTTATCAAAATGTTCGTCAGGTCGGCGCGCAGTCGAGTCAGGACACGGTCTTACCCTCGGGATTACAGGTGGGTACGGGTGCGCGGGTTGTAGCCACCGAGCGGCTGTTTACTCAAGGCAATTTGTCTCAAACCGACAACCCTCTGGATCTGGCTATTCAGGGACGTGGCTTTGTTGAGGTGCTGATGCCCGATGGCAGTCAGGGTTTCACTCGAGATGGTTCTTTTCAGATTAACGATCAGGGTGTGATGGTGACAGCGGCGGGCTATCAAGTTCAGCCGCCTATAACAATTCCCCAGGACGCGTTGAGCATTTCTATCGCACCAGATGGAACCGTTTCTGTTCAGCAGCCAGGAACACCTCAGGCGACTCAGGTCGGCGTCATTCAGCTCACTGACTTTGTAAACCCATCGGGCCTGCAGGCTCGTGGTGAAAACCTCTTTCTGGAAACGGGCGCAAGCGGCGCGCCGCTTCCTGGCAACCCTGGGCTCAATGGCTTGGGTACATTGCAGCAGGGTTTTGTTGAAGGTTCTAACGTGAATGTTGTTGAGGAGCTGGTGAACATGATTGAAACCCAGCGTGCCTACGAGATGAACTCAAAAGCGATTTCAACCGCCGATCAAATGCTTCAGTACGTATCGCAGAACCTGTGAGACGAGTGAGGAGATTGAAATGAAGCGCAATAACCTATTCGCAATACTGATTTTGGCGGCTCTTTTAGTTGGCTGTGGTGGTGTAGAGACCAAAGTACATCCCGCCTATGCCCCCATTGAGCCTATTGAATACCCCGACCAAAGCAGTGGTATGACCCCGGCAAGCTTGTATAACGAGCAAAGCGGCCTGTCGTTGTTTGAAGACACCCGCGCCCGCGCCATAGGCGACATCGTAAGTGTCGTATTGCAGGAATCTACCAGCGCCGCAAAAAGTGCCGACACCGACCTGAGCAAAGGTTCCGATATTGGCGTCGACGCACCGGTATTGTTTGGTGAGCCCTTTGATTTTGGGGGTGGTGGTAACTACGACCTGAGCCAAAGTATTGCCTCGGAATATGGGTTTCAGGGGCAGGGATCGAGCAATCAAAGCAACCGCTTGCAAGGTGCTATTGCCGTGCAGGTGGCCAAAGTTTTACCCAATGGCAACTTGGTCGTTCAGGGTGAGAAATGGATCAAGCTTAATCAGGGCGACGAATTTATTCAGCTTCGGGGGATTATTCGTCCCGAGGACATTTCGCCCCTCAATACCGTTCCCTCTTCATTGGTGGCCGATGCCCGCATTTCCTATGGCGGTACCGGAATTATTGAAGAGGCCAACACCCTGGCTGGTTAACCCGCTTTTTCACCAGCCCACTAAATCCTTTTTAAGGGAGCCACAATTGTGAAGCTTCGAAAGATAAATACCTTTGCCCTAGCGGCGGCGCTAAGTCTGCTTTTTATCGCTAGCCTTGCAAAGGCCGAGCGCATTAAAGATCTGGCTATGCTCGAGGGCGCCCGAACCAATCAACTGGTCGGCTTTGGTCTAATCGTGGGTCTTGACGGCTCGGGTGACCAAGTGACGCAGACGCCTTTTACCTTACAGGCGGCACGATCTATGTTGCAGCAATTTGGGGTCAACGTACCGGCTAACAGCAATCCTCAAACCAAGAACGTCGCGGCAGTTATGGTCACCGCAACTTTGCCGCCCTTTGCCAAGCCGGGTCAGACCATTGATGTCACGGTGTCATCTTTAGGTAATGCCAAAAGCCTGCGCGGTGGTGAGCTGCTAATGACGCAACTCAAGGCCGGCAATGGCGAAGTTTATGTGGTGGCACAGGGTTCGTTAATTGTCTCGGGTTTTGGTGCCGAGGGCGCCGACGGATCGTCTGTGTCGGTTAACACTAAATCGGCAGGTCGTATTCCCAACGGCGGTATTGTTGAGCGTGAGGTGCTCACCCCCTTGCACGGCGCTGGGCCTCTCACCTTTAACCTCCATTCTCCCGACTTCTCCACAGCGAGCAATATGGCCGCAGCAATTAATGGCTTTATGGGCCCCGGAACAGCCGTCGCCCTCGACGCGGTTTCTGTTCGAGTGGTGGCGCCGGCTGAGCCCGCTGCAAAGGTGGCTTATGTGGCTGAGTTGGAAAAAATTCAGGTTCGGCGAGCCGCGGCCTCGGCCAAGGTTATTGTTAATGCTAGAAGCGGCACCATTGTGATTGGTGCCGATGTCATGGTGAAAACCGCGGCGGTAGCCCACGGAAACCTCACGGTAACCGTCGATGAAAGCCTCGAGGTCAGCCAGCCAGGGCCATTCGCCCGCCGTGGCCAAACGGTAGTGACGACGCAGTCAGAGGTCAATGTTGAAGACGAAGACGTGCGTATGTTCCTGCTGCAGGACGGCGTGAGCCTTCAGGAAATTGTTACGGCCATCAACCGAGTCGGCGCTGCCCCCGGTGATCTCATTGCCATTTTAGAGGCACTACAACAGGCAGGTGCGCTTAGTGCGCAGCTGATTATTATCTAATGAACACCATTGGTCAGGAAGCTGCGGTTTACACCGACTTCAGTCAGTTGGAGTCATTAAAAGCTGAAGCGCAGGCAAACCCTAATGCCGCCCTTGAAGAGGTGGCCCAACAGTTTGAATCGCTGTTCATGCAAATGATGCTGAAATCTATGCGTGACGCGACGATTAAAAGCGATCTTTTCAGTTCAGACCAGATGGACACTTATCAAACGATGGCCGACCAGCAAACCGCGCTGTCTCTGTCTCAGCAGGGCGGTATTGGCTTGGCCCGGGTTTTGGTTGAACAAATGCAAGTGCGTGGACAGGCATCAGGGGCGGAGCTTTCTGAGGAAGGCCAGACGCCGGCAGCGGCTGCCGAGAGTGGGATACCCCTCACAAATTCAGCAGCGCCGGTTAAAGCTTTTGACATACCAGTCGCTACTCACAGCGCAATAGACCTTAAAGGCTAAGCATGGCGAATACACTAGGGATAGGCACAACGGCCCTAAGCGCATTACAGCGGGCGATTTCAACGACCGGGCAAAACATTGCCAACGTCAACACCGACGGTTATAGCCGGCAGTCGGTGACGTTTTCTGCGCGTCCCGCGCAAGATATTGGCGCCGGATATTTGGGCTCGGGTGTGCAGGTTACCTCTATCGATCGCGCTTATAGCCAATTCATGGCTAATGACGTGCAACAACGCACGGCCTCCAGCGGCTATTACTCCCTGTATGCCAATGCCGCCGAACGTGTCGATTCTATGCTCGGTGACCCCTCCACGAGTATTACCCAAGCCATGGACAGTTTTTTCGCCAGTGCCGAAGCCGTGGCCAACAGCCCAACATCGCTGCCCGAGCGGCAGGTGATGCTCTCTAATGCCGAGACACTGGTACAGCGTTTTGATTACATTGTCGGCCGCGTTGACGACGTCACGAAAGAAATGAACAGCCAGATTGCTGGTGCCGTCTCAGAAATTAACCAGCTGGCCGGCGGTATTGCCACGTTAAATGAGGAAATTGCCAAGGTCTCCGGCCGCACTGGTGGTTTACCCAACGATTTATTGGATCAGCGCGACGCGCTTATTGTGCAGCTCAGTAGTTTGGTGGATACCAAGACCGTGGCCCAGGACGACGGCTCACTCAACGTGTTTATTGGCCGCGGTCAGCCCTTGGTGACCGGTACGGTTGCCGAAACTCTGGCGACACAAACTGACCCCGACTTGGGTAGCACATCAATAGTGACGCTATCAGCCTTTGTGGCAGGCTCAAGCGACGTGAGCGACTTTTTAACCGGCGGAAAATTGGGGGCAGCTTTAACTGTCACTGATGAGGTGATCAATCCCACACGTCGCGAGCTTAATTTACTAGCTGTGGGCTTTGCAGAAACTGTTAACGCTATTCAAGAGGGTGGTGATGACCTTCAGGGCGTTAATGGCACGGCCCTATTTACCAAGACCGAGGGAGTTGTGAAAACCGCGCCAAGCGTTGATGACAGTACAGCTAACAGCGGTAATGCCGCAGTCACGTTTACCGTCACTGACGCGAAATTACTCACCGGCGACAGCTACCGGGTCGATTACACGGCAACCGGGGTCAATTTGCGCAATCTCACGACCGACGCGGTGACCACTTTGGGTGCCTCCCCGGCAACGGTAGACGGCGTGCAAATAACCTATACGGCACAGGTTGCAACCGGAGGAGCAGGCGCCAACCAAGGCGATGCGTTCATTGTTGACCCGGTGTTTCAGGCTTCGCGCTTTCTTGAGGTGAAAATAGACGACCCGGCAAAAATTGCCGCCGCTAGCAATGGTGGGGCTGCCGGCAACAACAGCAATATGCTGGCCATGATTGAACTGCGTGACCAGTCTTTACTTAAAGGCAGCACTGCAACCTACGGCGAGGTCTACAATAACCTGTTGTCCGATGTCGCTGTGCGCACTCAGCGCGCCCAGTCTAGTGCTGAAACCGAGACCGCCCTGCTGGGCAGCGCCCTCGACCGTCAGAGCAGTTTGCAAGGGGTCAACCTCGACGAAGAAGCGGCAAACCTGGTGCGTTATCAGCAGGCCTATCAAGCTGCGGCGCAAATAGTGGCGGTGGCCAACGAAGTGTTTGACACCTTATTGCGGGCAACTTCACGATGATTGATCGCGTATCTTCAAATCAGGTGTATCGCACCGGCATTGGCTCCATTCTTGAGGCACAGTCACAGCTGAGCCGCATTCAAGAACAGGTAGCGTCAGGTAAACGTATTCAAAATCCTTCTGATGATCCGAGTGCTGCGGCTGAGGTTATTCGTTTGCGTACTGAGTTGAATCGCGTGGAAACCTATCAGCGCAATGCCGACCGTGCGATTAACGCTCTGTCTTTTGAGGAGAGCGCTATTGCGGGTGCCGAGTCGGTACTGCAACGGGCGCGAGAGCTCGCTGTTCAGGGTGCTAACGATGCACTGCTCACGCAGGAAGACCGCGAGATTATTGCCGCAGAAATAGACGGCTTGCGTGACTCGTTATTGAACATTGGCAATACCCGCAATGCCGACGGTGAATACATTTTTGCCGGTGACCGCGTCAATTCGGCTGCCTTTAGTGAGTCGGGTGGCGCCATTAGCTACGACGGAACCGGCGGGCCGCGCATGGTGAATATAGCCGCCGGTATTCGCATTCAAGGCAATGATACCGGTGCTGAGCTGTTTCAAAATGCCCCCGCGGGTAATGGTGCTTTTGAAGTTTCTGTACCCAATAGCAATGTGGGTAACGGTACTGTGGGCAGTACCGGCTACGACAATAGCTACCCGGGTAATGAGAATTACACAATTTCCTTCTCAACGGGGGGCGCAGGGCAACTCCAGTACACCGTCACTGGAAGCACATCGGGCGCGTTAGCGGCCGCTCAGGACTTCACGCCGGGTGAGGCCATAAGTTTCGCAGGTGCAACGGTGGTTATAGAAGGTGAGCCTAATGCATCGGATACGTTTGCGGTTACCTCGGGTGGCACCCAAAGCGCCTTCGATACGCTATCTGAACTCAGTGCTGCACTACGCACAAACGGCTCTAGCGACGCTACGGCAAAGCGCGTGTCTCGCATCGGTGCAGCTATACAAAGTATCGACGCCAACTTGGGTCAGTTCTCTAAAGTGCGTACCGATTTAGGTGCACGTCTGAATCGGCTTGATGACCAGATCTCATTAAACGACAGTTTTAACCTGCAAGTTGAACGCACAATCTCTAGCCTGGAAGATCTTGATCTTGCTAAAGCGGTCACTGAACTCAACCTCCAGCTGGTGGCACTTCAGGCCGCCCAGCAGTCTTATTTAAAGACTCAAGGTATATCACTATTTAACTATCTGTAATGCTTGGCAGTTTCCTCTGGTTTAGAAACCACTCTGTGTTTGTGTTGCTCTCATAGCACCTAAGCCATAGCACCTAAGCCATAGCACCTAAGCCATAGCATCCAAGGCAAAGCACCGTTCTAAAGTAAGCGTGACGGCACCGGTTAGCTTCCTTGGCGTTAACAACCTCTCTCCCAGCTTCTCCGCAAATTAAACCGTTTAGTGACAGGCTCTCTTGTCTAATATTTTTGCCGACCTGGGCTATTAAAGGTTGTTCACTTTTATAAAAAGGCGCTTCGCAAAGTCTGATTGGATTTTAAAGATGTAGCTGGCGGCTGGAATTGCCATGTTTTGCGATGTAAATCACATTAAAACAGGTGGTTGGCTAAAAATAATCTCAAGGGTTACTAAAGCTTTGTCACAGGTCGTCGCTACTAGGGGTGAGAGAAGCGGGTTCACAAAAGAACCTAGCATGTTCTAAACCGACTAGGCACGCAGAGCGGGCCAACAAGGAGCGACACCATGGCACTTGTCATCAACACTAACGTAGCCTCGCTGAATGCCCAGCGAAACCTAGACGCCAGCCAGTCATCGGCAGCAACATCGCTAGAGCGACTGTCTTCTGGCCTTCGAATCAACTCTGCCCGGGATGATGCTGCGGGTCTGGCTATTGCCAACCGGTTCACGGCACAGATCAATGGCTTGAACCAGGCGGCTCGTAACGCGGCTGACGGTATCTCGCTGGCTCAGACTGCAGAAGGTGCGCTTCAGGAGGTCACCAACAACCTGCAGCGTATTCGCGAGCTGGCGGTACAGGCCGCTAATGCTACCAACAGCGGAGCAGACCGTCAGGCGTTGCAGTCGGAAGTCGATCAGCTGGTCTCGGAAATTGACCGTGTCGCCAACACAGCGAATTTCAACGGCGTCAAGCTGTTAGATGGCTCTTTCACCAGCAAGACTTTCCAGGTGGGTGCTACAGAAGGTGAGACTGTCAGCGTTAATGCGATTATTGATGCCAACACGAATGCTCTTGGAGAGTATGCAGCTGATCTGAATGGTACGTTTTTGGGTGCCGCCAGGGATGCGGCTGCGGACACCAACGGTATACAGGCGGCGAATTTGTCTTTTACCATTACCGACACGAACTCCAATACCGTGGGGACTGCCGGAACGGTTGCAGCGATCGGTGCCAACGCTGAGGCGAGTGAGATTGCTACAGTTATTAATGCCATGGATTCGCGCCTTGGTTTGGTAGCTACTGCTAGTAATACAGCTACTTTGGGTAACTTCAGTGCGGCTGAAACCGTAACTTTCACCCTGGAGGGAACCGCTATCACGGGCGTTGTTGTAGCCGATGCAAACGACCTCACAGCGGTAAAAGACGCGATTAACGCGGTCCAAGGTACTACCGGCGTTACGGCCTCTTTTGCTTCCACCGACAAGAGCGAAGTCACTCTAACTGCAGCCGACGGCCGTGATATAACCATCTCTGGGTTCACTGATGCAGCATCTACTGGTATAACGGCCGACGTGACGGGGGCAAATGACGTGGCTGACCAAATCACTGCGAATGCCGGAGACAACGAGTCGACAGTGATCGGTGACGTTAATGTTACCACAACCAAGGGTTCAATCTCTGTGACTAGCAGCGTTGCTGCTGAGATCGTGCAGGGAACTCAGACAGCTGCTTTGGTCTCTATTGATAATGTTGACCTAGCGAGCAGTGCCACTACTGCTGCTGATTCACTGTCTGTCTTGGACGCAGCCATAGCCCAGATCAGTAGTGGCCGGGCCGACTTGGGTGCGATCCAGAACCGTTTCGAGTCTGTGATTACCAGTTTGCAGGTCGCCTCTGAGAACGCTGAGGCCTCCAGGTCACGCATTCAGGATGCTGACTTCGCGTCTGAAACCGCTAACCTAACCAAGTCGCAGATTTTGACTCAGGCGGGTATCTCGGTTTTGGCTCAGGCCAACGCTCAGCCCCAGCAGGTCCTTGCGCTTCTGCAGTAATAGAGGCCTAGGCTACAAATGTAAGCAAACAACCGGACAGTGCAAACTGTCCGGCTTTTTTGTCGGCTAGAGCTCAAATTTAGTTTTAATCGACAGGGAGGATTTGAAAATGAGTACATCAGTAAATCCCAATCAGCCACCGGTGCCCTTACCCGGCACGGGGGCAGCGCCAGTCGAGCGGGAGGCACCCGTTGAGCGGGTAACTGCCGAGGCTCCACCGCGGGAAGTGAAGGAAGTAGAGCGAGAGCGACCTTCGGCCCAGGAAGTAGTGCAGGCAGCTGCAGACCTCAGCGAGTATCTTTCAAGTGCGTCGCGGTCATTGCGGATTAATGTCGACGGCGAGCTGAGGTCACCCATTGTGACGGTGCTGGATACCGATACCGACGAGGTGATTCGTCAAATTCCCAGTGAGGAACTGGTTGCTTTAGCGCGTTTTGCGGCGAAGCAGGGCGCAGATGCCACCGTCGTATCGGGTGTGTTAATCAACGAGGAAGGTTGATTCAGAAAATAGGGTGCTTAAGCCAACACTGGCACGCATGTTGCATTGTCATTTGGGAAAGGCAGTACCGTCAAATTTTCTACACGGCCTTCTAAAAGGCGTGAAGCACAGTAAAGGAATGCGGCATCATGGTGGCAGCAACAGGCCTGGGTTCAGGGCTTGACATAGAGAGCTTGGTTTCTGGCCTTGTGGGTGCCGAGCGTGTACCACAGGAGCAGCGTTTGCTGCGCCAAGAAACCGGTTTCACGTCACTGTTATCGGGGCTTGGGCAGCTCAAAGGCGCTCTGGCAGCGGTACAGCCGACGCTTACAACGCTGAAGAGCGACAGCACTTACGCGGCCTACACGTCGTCTTCGAGTCAATCCAACGTTGCCTCTATCTCCACAGCAACCTCTGGCAATGTTGCCACGGGCACTTATGCCCTCGAAGTGTCTAATTTAGCGGTCAATCAGTCCTTAACCTCGGGCAATTTTGCGGCTACTGATACGGTTGTGGGCACGGGCAAGCTCACCATTGCCTTGGGCACGCCCACGTATTCGGGCAGCACCTACTCAGGTTTTTCGGCCAATGCATCGCTCACAGCCGTAGACATTACTATCGACAGCTCCAACAACACCCTGTCGGGGGTGCGCGATGCCATTAACGCCGCTAACGCCGGCATCAATGCGTCCTTGGTCAAAGATGGCAGCCAATATCGCTTACTCATTACCACCGAAGACACCGGCGTGGCCAATAGCGTGTCGATCAGCATTGATGAGGATGGCGATGGCACGGCAAACAATACGGGTACCGACACCGACAACACCGGCTTATCCCAGCTAGCGTTTAACAGTACTGCATCTAACATGACCCAGTCGGCTGCCGCCGAAGACGCTGCGTTTACGATTAACGGGTTAGCATTAACCAGTGCCTCCAATGTACTCACTGACGTCCTCGACGGCGTTACCGTCACGCTAAAAGAGCAAACGACCAGTGCGGCGACACTCACAGTGGCAGATAATCCAAGTGCGATTACCAGCGCTGTTCAGGCGTTTGTTACCGCTTATAACGGCTACGCCACCAGTGCCACTAGCCTAACTAAATATGACGCTACGACGCAGGTTGCCGGCTCGCTTCAGGGAGACGCCACCGCTCGAGGTGTAATTTCACAGGTGCGCTCGACGCTAACCAACTCAATCGCTACTGGTGGCAGTTATACCGCGTTGGCGGAAATTGGCATCACGACGAAAGCAGACGGCACCTTAACCCTCGATACCGTCGTTCTTGATGCGGCCATTACAGCAGATCCCAGTGCAGTGAAAACGTTGTTTGCGGGTGGCACAGTGAGCGGCGCTGAAGTGACTGGCATGGCCGATAACTTAGATACCCTGTTAACGGGCTTCTTAAGCACTACGGGTGTTTTTGACAGTCGCACCGACAGTTTAAATAGCCGCGTCGAAGACATTGCCGAGCAACGCACAACGTTAGTTCGCCGAATGACGAATTTGGAAGCGCGCTATCGCGCCGAATTTAATGCCCTCGATTCGTTGCTGGCACAGCTGACGTCCACGGGTGATTTTCTACTGGCTCAGCTAGACGCCCTTCCCGGGTTTAATAGCGGGTCTGACCGAAATTAATGACTGATTTAAGGTAACCATTATGAATGCACGCCAAGCTATGAGCGCTTACAGCAATACACAAATTCACTCAGGGATTATGGACGCTTCGCCCCACAAGTTAACGGCGATGCTTCTTGGTGGCGCCGTTGATCGGGTAAATGCTGCCCGGGGCGCTATTGAGAAAGGTGATGTTGCTCGGCGGGGCGAAATGCTGGGCAAGACCATTAGCATTTTAGCCCAGCTGCAGGCCGATCTAGATATGAGTCAGGGTGGTGAGATTGCTCAAAACCTTGAGGCACTTTATGACTACATGATTCGAGGTTTGGTCGACGCCAATCGTGAAAATGACGCTAAAAAATTGGACGAGGTACAGGCCCTGCTCAGTGAAGTTAAGGCAGGTTGGGATGGCATAAAGGATCAGGTAGGGAGCTAATGATGGGAGTTGCAGTAATGGAGCCCCAAGCCTTAACCGACCTCGCTGAGCGCCGAGGTCAGTGCACTTTGCTGGCCAATGTACTCATGATGACTCAGCAAATGCTGGATATTGCCCGTGGCGACGACTGGCACCAGGTGGCTAGCATGGAGTCTGAGCGTCGCGCGCTACTCAATGAGTGCTTTGCGACGGCGGTATCTCCCGAGCATTCCGAGATATTTTCAGAGGCACTGGCCGCTATGCTGCACCTCAACGAAGAGCTGGTGTCGTTGCTTGATACTGCCAAAGCTGAGGCTGCTGCGCGGCATTCGGGGCAGGTGAATACGCGTCGGCAGATTAATCAGTATTTAGACGTCGATCCGGTCTAATTGTTAGCTTTATGCAAAGTCTAGTGGCACTTTAAGAAAAATGCCTAAGATTTTGTATTAAAATTTGCGAAAAGCGCGGCGTTTTGCGATTTAAATTAAGAAAATTTCTTAATATGGTGTCAATTTACTGACAGCCAAGGTGTTGGCTGTTACGGTCTCCATTCCTTATTAAGGCTGTGGCGACGCCCACAGATTACCACTTTTATGGTTGGAACTGCGACAGCTGAAGCGCTATCCCACAACCGAGTCAACCTCGAGCAGGTACTCGTTGGTGCGGGCGGTGCGATTGCCAATTTGCGCAGTTTAGTCGCGCAAGTCGCGCCTAAAATGGCCAACGTGTTGTTGCAGGGTGAGTCGGGAACGGGCAAAGAGGTGGTAGCCCGGGCGATTCACGATTGCTCTACACGCTCTCGCGCCCCCTTTGTTGCCGTTAACTGTGGTGCCATTCCCGCCGAACTCCTTGAAAGTGAGCTCTTTGGTCACGAAAAAGGCGCATTTACGGGTGCTGTTGCTGCGCGTAAGGGGCGTTTTGAATTAGCCGAGGGCGGTACGCTGTTTCTTGACGAAATCGGTGACATGCCCTTCGACATGCAGGTGAAGCTGCTTCGAGTTTTGCAGGAGCGAACCTTTGAGCGTGTGGGTGGCACAAAAGTGCAAAAAGCCAATGTGCGCATTGTTGCAGCCACTCACCAAAACCTAGAGGGCAAGGTGGAGTCTGGCGATTTCCGCATGGATTTGTACTATCGCCTCAATGTGTTCCCCATCGATGTCCCGCCATTGCGCGAGCGACCCGAGGACATTCCCCTTCTAGCTCAGCGCTTTATTGATCTACAGCAAGAGCAAAACGGTGAGGCAATCAGCCTGTCGCGAGATGCGCTGACGCAATTGTGTCAGTGCGAATGGCAGGGCAATATTCGTGAGCTTGGCAATCTCATTGAGCGCCTTACGATTCTTTACCCGGGTGAAGAGGTCGATACTCAGAAACTTCCTGGGCGTTACGCCGCCAGTCAGGCCGACTGGGTTCAGACACCGCGACACGACCCCGAGGCCGTGGCTAAGTTTATTGATGATTTGTTTAAGGGCATGGATGAATCAGCCCAGGAGAAGGTGGCGGTATTGCCCGCTCCGGTCGATAACAATGCCGAAGATCTCTCGGGATTGTTTGCCACAGCAGATCAGCTGCCGCCGGTCACACCGCACGTGGTCGATTTCACCATTGGCGATATCGATCTAAAACAGCACTTGGCTGAAATTGAGAAAGACCTCATTTTCGCAGCCCTAGAGCACTCTGACTGGGTAAATGCACAGGCTGCTAAGCGCCTCAACCTACAGCGAACTACGCTGGTTGAAAAAATGCGCAAGTACGATATTAGCCGCACCTGAGGCCCTGCGGCAGTTTTTAATGCTACTGGCGTCCTCGCCTCAGCAATAAAAGGTCTAATCTTTTAAGCATCGAACATCGAACATCGAACATCGAACATCGAACATCGAACATCGAACATCGAACATCGAACCTCGAACCTCGAACCTCGAACCTCGAACCTCGAACCTTCGATCGAACACAGAAAACCGAAAACCTCGAATGGCGATATCTGAATCCCAGTCCAGGAGATTCTGGGCTCAAGGCCTTGTCGCCGCGCAAAAAACACGCTCCAGCGCTCAATAAGACTGCGGAACACTCCTTTGCCAAAGCCACGGAACCGCTGCTTGGTATCAGCCTCTTGGTATCAATAGTGGCGCCACACTGCCGCTTGCTCGGTGATGTTTACCCCGAGGGTCACCGGCGTCAACAATCTGACATGATCGAAAGAAAGATCATAAGTCATTGTTTAAGAACAATTTTGTAGCCTCGGCATAACCATTGCTTTTATCAGGGAAACGGCAAGACCGCGGCAATAGTTTGCCGCCGCCCTGCCACTGAAGCGGCACCCTGTGAACAACATAGGCAACGAAATTAATGGAAGTCATGGAATTCAAAGATCACGCAACTCTTGGGCAGCCCGAGCTGATCAGTCTGGAACAGGCGACATTAGCTAGGGCCGGCGAAGCTCTTGAGGCAACTCACGCCGCCATGGCCCAGCAGATAGCGCGATTGACCGCCGAATTAGAAGCCGCTCGACTAGCGCGGCGGGAAGAACATGCCGAGCGCGGTCGCTTACTTACCCGCTTGGCCTCATTGCTAGACGCATTGCCCGGCGGGGTTGTTATTGTCGACAGTGCAGGACGAATTACCGAGTCCAACCCCCAGGCTGAGCGCCTGTTGGGTGAGCCTTTAGAGGGTGAGGAGTGGTCAGCGGTAGAAGCCCGGGGCTTTTACCCCGACGACACCACTTTGGAAATACACGGACGCCGCCTATCCGTTGAAGCCACGCACTTAGGAGACAATGGCGAAACCGTTGTCTTACTCAGCGACATAACTCGCCATCACACCGTGCAAGATGAAGCGTCGCGTAAACAGCGCTTGGTGGCCCTGGGTGAAATGGCTGCCCGCCTGGCGCATCAAATTCGAACACCATTGTCATCGACGCTGCTTTACTTAACGCTTATGGAATCTGATTTGCCCAAGGCACAACGTCAGAACATTTGTAGCGATGTGCGTAGCCATCTTCAGCACATGGAAGCACTAATCACTTCAATGCTCGGCTTCGTCAAAGGCCACGGTAAGGTTACGGGCCCTGTGGGCCTTGAGGCTGCATTGGCAGATGCTGTGCAAAGTTGCACCGCCGATATTGAGAACCAACAAGCGCTAGTGACCATCAAGTCCTGTGGACCTGCACCGCACTTGGAAGGCTGCCACGATGACTTGGTGGCGGCATTTAGTAACTTGATTACCAATGCCCTCGACGCCTCTGCAACCCAACCCAATATCACGATAAGCAGCCGTATTCGAAACAACCGTCTCGCAGTGATTCAAATTGCTGACCGCGGTTGCGGCATACCTGCAAAAGCCATAGATCGCATTTTCGACCCCTTTTTTACCACCCGAGCCGCAGGAAATGGCCTGGGCCTTGCCGTAGTCGCGGGCACCATTACCCAACACGGCGGCACGATTCGGGCGGCCAATCGTCCCGGTGGCGGTGCTGAATTCACGATTTTGCTGCCGATTACATTGGCACCCGAAACCCCTGCGGAGGTTGTATGAACGCTCCTCAAGTTCTTATTGTTGAAGACGACGCGATATTACGCGGCGCTTTGTGCCAAACCATGGAGTACGGCGGTTACCAGGTTCTGAACGCGCGGAACGGCAAAGATGCGCTAGCCGTGATGGATCGAGAGACAGTTGATTTGGTGATTAGCGATGTACAGATGGATGAAATGGATGGCACCGAGCTTCTACAAGTTGTCCGCCGCCGTGAGCCGACTTTGCCCTTTGTCATGATGACAGCCCATGGCTCGGTTCAACACGCAGTGCAGTCTATGCGTGACGGTGCTACCGATTACCTCCAAAAACCTTTCGAAGCTAACGTATTGCTCGAATTGGTTTCTCGAATGGAAACTCAGTTGCCCAGTCAACAAACCAGCATGGTTGCCGAGGCTGCAAATACCCAACACGTTTTAGACTTGGCCTTACGGGTCGCGGCTACCGATGCGACAGTGCTTATTAGTGGCGAATCGGGAACCGGCAAAGAAGTCTTGGCCAGGGCCATCCATGAGGGCTCCGAGCGTCGCGAGGGGCCGTTTGTCGCACTGAACTGTGCGGCCATGCCCGAGAGCATGCTTGAGTCAATTTTGTTCGGCTATGAGAAAGGTGCCTTCACCGGTGCCCACCAAAGCCGGCCCGGAAAATTTGAACAAGCAAATGGCGGAACTTTACTGCTCGACGAAATTACTGAAATGCCTATCGAGTTGCAGGCTAAGTTACTTCGGGTGCTGCAAGAGCGTGAGGTAGAGCGCTTGGGTGGTTCGAGCTTGATCGATCTTGATGTGCGGGTGCTTGCCACCACCAACCGTAAGCTCACCGAAGAGGTGGCAGAGGGCCGGTTTCGAGAGGACCTTTTTTATCGCCTCAGTGTATTCCCCATTGAACTGCCTCCACTTCGCGACCGAGGTGACGACATTGCGCCTCTAGCGCAGCTTTTTCTTGGCAACCACGGTGGTGATCGCTTGTTAAGTTTTACCGATGAAGCCCTTCAAAAGCTTTTGGCCTACTCATGGCCCGGTAACATTCGTGAGCTGGATAACTGCATTCAGCGCGCCATTATATTAACGGGTGGTCAGTGCATCGAACCCTGTGCCGTTGTCTTTGATACCGCCGCAGAATCCATGCCTGAAGCACCAACTCTGCCCCCGGCGCTTGATGGTGATTTAAAGGCTCGCGAGCGCGAGTTAATTTTCTCAGCGCTAGCTGCAGTCAACGGCAGCCGTAAAAAAGCCTGTGAGCGTTTAGGAATAAGTGAGCGCACACTTCGGTACAAGCTGGCGCGCTTTCGTGACGAAGGGCATGCCTTGCCCGGCAGTCTCGCTTAAGCCAACGATAAAAGATTAAGGAATTTAGCCCATGAGTGACATAGCAATTAATCAGGTGCTCGCCCAAATGCGGACCATGGCGAGTCAGGCAACGAGCGAACCGAAGTCGGGCCTAGACAGTGTCGGCGGCTCCGGGTTTTCCTCGCTAATGTCTCAGTCGTTGAACGAGGTCAATGAGTCGATTCAGGTTTCCAAAGGGTTAGCACAACAATTTGAGTCCGGTGATCCAACGGTCTCTCTGGCTGAGGTCATGGTGACCGCGCAAAAAGCCAGCTTACAATTCACGGGCATGACGGAGGTACGCAACAAACTTTTAAACGCGTACCAAGAAGTTATGAATATGCAGGTTTGAGGCACTGAATCATGGCAGATAATCCTATTCTTAATCGTGTAAGTGGCTTTGCCGCTCAGCCCGTTACCCGACAAATGGCGTTGCTCATTGGCATGGCAGCCAGTGTCGCGCTGGGTGTGGGTGTTATTCAGTGGGCTATGAAGCCCGATTTCCAACCGCTCTACGGTGCTATGTCTCCCGCCGATAACGCGACCGCGGTGAGCCTACTTCAAGCTAACGGCATTCCCTACACCATGGCAGGGGGCTCGGGCTTACTGAGTGTGCCTAGCGATAAAATTCCCCAAGCTCGAATGGCGCTTGCCAGTGAGGGCTTTCCACGCGGGGGCGGTGTGGGTTTTGAATCGCTCTATCAAGAGCAAGAAATGGGTCTGTCTAGTTTTATGGAACAAGCCCGTTACAACCGCGCGGTTGAAGCCGAACTGGCGCGTACGATTTCAGCGATGGACAGCGTCAAAGGCGCCCGGGTACACGTGGCTGCCAGCAAGCAGTCGGCATTTATTCGTCGGGGACAGGAACCATCGGCTTCGGTCATGGTGAGCTTATATCCGGGTCGTGGCCTCAGTGAACGCCAGCTAGCCGGCATTGTGCATTTAGTAGCGTCAAGCATTCCTGAGCTACAGGCATCGAAGGTGTCGGTTGTCGACCAGGCGGGCAAGTTGTTGTCCAGCCAAGACGGTGAGGACAACGATTTTGGTTACACCTCGGAACAGTTCAGAATTGCCCAGCAACTCGAGGATTCATTGAATGATCGTATCGAAAGCATTTTGGAGCCTATTTTGGGCGTTGGGGCGGCTCGCGCTCAGGTGACCGCAGACCTCGACTTTACTCGGGTTGAAAGCACCAGCGAGCAGTATTCACCTGAAACAATCATGCGCAGTGAGCAGACCACAGAAGATCTCACGCTGAAGTCAATCGCAGCTGAAGGTGCTCCGGGGCAGCTAACCGATCAGCCCCCCGGTGCGGCAGATCCGGCTGATGCCGAAAATACTGTGGCACAAGCGCCAAGCCCCACCCGGGAGAGCCGAAAAGCGACGCGCAATTTTGAAATGGATAAGACCATTAGCCACGTTCGAGAAGTGCCCGGAAAACTCCGCAGGCTTTCGATTGCAGTGGTGGTTGATTACGTCACCGATGAAGACGGTAACCGAACTGCTCTTGAGCAAGGCCGGCTGGATGAAATTACGGCGCTGGTGCGAGAAGCGGTGGGTTTTGATGATGCTCGGGGTGATACCGTTAGCGTGATCAACTCACCCTTTGTGGTACCCGAGGCCCTTGAGGAAATACCCGAGCCAGGTTTGCTCGAGCAAGATTGGATCTGGCAGGCAGGAAAAGGGGCTTTGGCGCTAGTCGCGCTTCTCATGTTGATCCTTACGGTGATCCGCCCATTAATTCGTTACTCCACCAGCTACACACCGCCGCCTCCGCCCCCTTCAGATGGGTTGCCACAGTTGGCGAGCCCCATGGGGACAGACGGCGGTATAAATGATGACACGGTGGCCCTGAGTGGTCCGGCACAGGCGGCGCTTCCGGGCACCACCACACCGGCATATCACCAGAGCATTGCTATGGCACGCAACGTGGTGAACGAACAACCCGCCCGCGCCGCTTACGTAGTAAAGAATTGGATGGCAACTGATGGCTAATCTCGAAGATATGAGTGGCGCAGAACGCGCCGCAATTTTTTTACTGGGGGTGGGGGAAGATACCGCTACCCAAGTCATGAAGCATTTGAGCGCCAAAGAAGTGCAGCAAGTTGGCGAGGCCATGGCTACAATCTCAGGTCTGACGAATAAAGATGTCAGTGGCGTTTTGGCTAAGTTCTGTACCGAAGCGTCCGAGATTAATCCTCTGGCTGTGACGGCCCCTGAATTTACCAAGCGCGTTATGACTACGGCGTTGGGGGAAGGGCGCGCTAAAACTATTCTTTCCAAAGTTCTCGATAAACCTGAGGAGCACTCGGGCGTTGATGCCTTGCATTGGATGGCCGCAGAGGCAATTGCCGCTGTGCTCATTGAGGAGCACCCACAAATCGCAGCGACCGTACTCACGCAACTGGAAGACGACCATGCTGCAGAGGTGTTGGCATTATTCCCCGAAGATTTTCAAAAGGACTTAATTCTTCGTATCGCTCGTATGCAAGAGCTCGACCCCCGGGCCATGGAAGAGTTAGATCGCGTGATGTCGAGTCAACTGGGCAAATTACAGAAGACCCCTCCCCGTAAGGTTAAGGGCGTTAATAACGCGGCTGCAATTCTTAATGCCACGTCCTCTTCTTTGGAAAAGACTCTCCTAGAGTCGCTACAAAGCACCGATCAGGAATTAGGCGACGACGTTAAAGAAAAAATGTTCGTCTTCGATAACCTTATGTCACTTGACGATCGCGGCTTTCAGCGACTCATTCGAGAAATCGCCACCGAAGATTTGGTGGTGGCTTTGAAGGGTGTCGATGCCAGCCTGCAAGAACGATTCTTTGACAACATGTCAGAGCGTGCTGCAGAGATTTTGAAGGACGACATGGATGCTAAAGGTCCGGTGAAAGTGTCTGAAGTTGAAACCGCCCAGAAGCAGATTCTCATCAATGCCCAAACTCTAGCCGATGAGGGCGAGATTATGTTGGGTCGAGCGAGTGGCGATTATGTCTGAGTTAGCCGGCGCTGCCACTTGGCAGCCCCCAGCACTGCGAGTTGTTACGCCAGCCGATGTCGAGGCGCAGCAAGCGCAGCTTCTTGCTGAAGCCCAGGAGCGTGGCTATCAGGAGGGTTTGCAGCGAGGTCAGGAAGCGGGTCGAGCTCAGGCTGAAACGGTATTGGCTCAAATGACCGCCCTGTGGGACGCCATGCAACAGCCCTTTGCCGATATGGAAGAAAATATTCACAGCCACCTCATGGGGTTGTCTGTAGCCATGAGTGAGGCGGTAATTCGCCGAGAGTTGAGCACCGACCGAGACGCGATTGCGCGGGTTTTAACTGAGGCTTTATCAACGCTGGGATTTGTTCAAACCTCGATCGAGGTCAGTGTTAATCCGGCCGATCACGACGTGGTGGCCGGCTTATTAAGCGGCGAAAATATTGACAGTCGAATTACGCCAGATCCCAATATTCAGCGAGGCGGGTGCCTGCTTCGCGCAGATCGCGCATTGGTTGATATGCGGGTCGAAACTATGATTCGAGAAACGTTAACCACCATCGCAGGAGCAACCCGCCGGGTCGATGACAGCGGGCGTGAAACTGCTCCTTCATTGTCAGTCACTGATATCGAATCGATCGCCGATCGGTTTGGTGGGTCAGCTTCTGAAGGGGTTATCTCTGAGGCTTCCGGTGACGAGGATGTCTGATGTCACACAAGTCCGGCAAGCGCAGTTTGGTCGTTTCGCGCAGCGGCTCGAAGGTCTGTCAGAAAAGTTGCAGGCGCCCAACCCTGTTGAAACCGGTCAGCTGGTGCATTTATCAGGCATGCGGTTAGAGGTTGTAGGCCTGCGCTCCCCTATTGGTTCACGTTGTCTCATACAGGGCAAAATCCCCATTGAGGCAGAGGTCATTGGCTTCCATGGTGACCGGTTGGTCATGATGTGCGAGGGCAGTGCTGAAGGTTTACGTCCCGGTGCCCGTGTTGAGCCCCTTGAAGGTAGCGATCGAATTCCTGTGGGGCCTGGCTTACTGGGTCGTGTGATTGATGGTGCCGGTCGTCCTCTGGACGGGTTTTCACCACCATCGAGCGATATAACCGTGCCGATGCAGGGCGAGCCCCTCAACCCCATGGATCGCGGTGCTCTACAAAAACCCCTCGATGTCGGTATACGCGCTATTAACAGCTTGCTAACCGTCGCCCGGGGCCAACGTATAGGTTTGTTCGCTGGGAGTGGTGTTGGTAAAAGTACGCTGTTGGGCATGATGACTCGCTTTACTGAGGCCGATGTTGTCGTTGTTGGCCTCGTCGGTGAGCGCGGCCGGGAGGTACGTGAGTTTGTCGAGGACAGTTTGGGCCCCGAGGGTCTGAAGAAGGCGGTGGTCGTGGCGACTCCCGCCGATACGTCACCCTTAATGCGCGTTGCAGGTTGTTGGCGTGCCACAGCCATCGCCGAATATTATCGTGCTCAGGGTCTAAATGTTTTGTTGCTCGTCGACTCTTTAACGCGATTTGCGCAAGCGCAGCGCGAAATTGGTTTGGCCGCAGGTGAGCCACCCGTCTCGCGAGGCTATACGCCTTCGGTCTTTTCACTCATGCCGAACCTCATAGAACGTGCAGGTAATTTGGGCAGTGGCTCGATTACAGCGGTTTATACGGTACTTACTGAGGGCGATGACTTACAGGATCCCATCGCCGATTCAGCGAGAGCTATTCTAGATGGCCACGTTGTTTTATCGCGAAAAATGGCCGACAGCGGCTTATTCCCCGCTATCGATATAGAAGCGTCGATCAGTCGGGCGATGCTGCAAATTACTGACGATACTCAGCAGGCTCACGCTAGGCAGGTACGGGATGTTTACGCGACTTACCAGGCTAATCGTGACCTCATTGCCATGGGGGCTTATCGAGCCGGTACAGATCCGCAAATTGACCTCGCGATTCGTCATCACAATGCTGTTCACCAACTGATCGAGCAACCCTTAGATCAGCCCGCCAATTTTGACAGCAGCCTTACCGAACTTGCGCAGGTCTCTGAAGCGATGCAGCAAGACACCGGACCCGCAACGCAGATGCCTTTCCAGCAAAAACCCGTGCAAACGATGCCGGCACCCATGGCACCGGCGACACGCTAGCCCGTAAGTTATGCAAATAAAACAGTTGGCATTAGTTATTCGTTTGGCTGAGGAGCAACGTGACGCTGCGGCAGGGCAGCTGGCCTCGGGTAAAGCTCAGTGGCAGGGGGCCCAAGATCAGCTTGAGCAACTGCAACAATATCAGGGCCAGTATGTTGTTCAGGCAAAACAGGAGGCTCAGCGCGGTATTTCGGTGCAGGCGCTCTTTGAGGGGCGACGTTTTATCGCCGAACTTGACGACCTCATCATGAAACAACAGCAAAACGTAGAGCAGCAGGAGTCTGTTTTACAGTCGTTAACCGAGCAATGGATGGACGCTGCTCGCTATGTGCAGGCCCTAGAGCAATTGAAGGGGTTACGTGTGGCCGAGCAGCAACGCGCACAGGATCGACGTGAGCAGCAGCTCGTCGATGATCAGTACGCC
Source organism: Luminiphilus sp. nBUS_07 (assembly GCF_051201685.1). Classification (GTDB taxonomy): domain Bacteria; phylum Pseudomonadota; class Gammaproteobacteria; order Pseudomonadales; family Halieaceae; genus Luminiphilus. The sequence goes on from NZ_CP179213.1 coordinate 96,054, forward strand.
ATTCGAAATTCGTCTCCAGATTATGCATAGGTCTTAACTTGGCATGGCCCTTGCTAATTTCTGGAATAAGAGAAGTCAATAAACCGCGGTTGCGCCAAGTAGGGCTGAGTGATACTGCGAGTAAAGGATCGGTTTTTTTAAACGTTGGTCCCCATCTCGGCTTTAGGTTCGACGCGTGGTTGGAGAGTGAAAGGCATGAAAACAGTAGGTTTAGACGGGATTTTAAGCGCTCTAAAGGGTGATTCGGGCCCCATAACGTCAGACAAAGCGGCCGCTGGAGAAGGTGATGCCTTCAACGCAGCGTTCGATGCTGCGGCACGCAGTGCCAGTGAAACCGCGCCTAGAAATGGCAGCGCGAGTGCGTCGCAGGTTGCCGAAAACTCTTCCCAAGCCGGCAACCCCTTGCCCGATAACGGCAAACAACTGCCGAGCTCTGCTGACGACAACTCAGCTGAAGAGGTTATTTCTGGAGGTTTGGCTGCAGATTCCTTGTCAACCAGCGAGCTTGCGCCCTCGCCCTTCCTGAAGGCCGCCCTCGATAAAGCGGTTGGGGGCAATGCCATGGAAACATCGATGAGCAGTTCAACTTTGTTGTCTGCGACTTCCCACCGGGCAGCGGCTGAGATGCCAAGGTTGCCAGGCCAAAGTGCTGACACTGCGGTCAGGGCAGGGCTAACATCAAATATTCTGCCTGCTGCCTCTACCTCAATAACCGCTTTGGATGCTGATTCGACTCTTGCGAGTGGACCCAATACCTCCGCTGATACTTTGCTTCAAACCGAGGCGTCAAAGGTTGCCCCACGGCTCAGTGGTCAAGGCTTTGTGGACCCTAGTAAGGGAGCGGTAGCGTCTTCTGGGTTCATCGAAGGACCTGAATCCCATGATGGTGAGGTGGCCAATGCCTCTGGCACGCTGAAAAATCAAAATTCACTTACGACGCCACGATCAGCACCTCTGGCCACGGGCACCGCGGCTGCAACAGGGCTGTCTGCTACATCACCGCCTCCCGCCGATATAGCTGGCACCCAAAAATCTAAGGTGACTTCAACAGCAATGGGAGCAGCACAAGACACTAACGCCGATCAGCGTACCGCGCGCGCTACCGATACACAGGTCGCTAATGGGCCGTCAAACCGACCCGTTGGCGGTGCTGTAAGCATGGCTCAAGGCACAAATTTAGCTACCGAGCTAGGCACCACGGAAGTTTCAGGAAAGGGTAGCTCTGAAATTACCCGCGCATTACAGGGCGAGTCGTTTGGCGCTGCACTGAATTCCAGTTTGGTCCGTGCCAAGGGTTTTCGCGAGGGTAGTCCGGTTAATGATCAGCCCAGGACACGGACAGCCGATACCCCCTCAGTTGCAGGCCTTAATCCAACCCCGCGTTTAGCAGAAGCATCGACAATGAGTGCTGCCACCCAGGTGGCTGCAATGAAGGCAACCCCAGATTCGGCTGAGTTCCCACAGGAAGTCGTTGCCAGAGTTCGCATGATTCAGGGGCAGGGACAAACCGAGGCTCGACTTAATTTGCATCCCGCCGAGCTAGGGCGCTTACAAATTGCCATCACATCTGAAGGAGACGCGACGCGGGTTGCCTTCGTTGTAGATAACGCCCAGGCGAAAGAAGCCCTAGAGCAGGCTATGCCGCGCTTGCGCGAATTTCTGCAGCAGGCGGGCTTACAGTTGACCGAGGGCTCAGTGTCGCAACAAGGTCAGCAGGACAGTGCGGGGTTTGCCCAAACCGAAACACGCTCAGGTGATGGTCTCAGTGCTAACGCCCAAGACGCCGAAGAGAACGGGGTTATTAACGGCAAACCCGATCGGGGCTCTGACCCCAACCGTATGCTCGATGCTTACGCATAACCGTTGGGTAATTAAGCTGTTATGGCGAATGTTGCGAGCACACTGATTTAAAAATAGGTAAAACGCCAAGACTAATGGCGGTTCATCTTTTCCTCTTTCCACGCCTCCCATTTTGCGGCTAGGCTAGTCGATAGCGGCTTTTTTTGCCCGTCAAAACACTGACGCCAGTCAAAAAATATTCCGTAAACTATTGTTTATTATAAATATTTTCTGCGTGGTACGCAGGTTGCTTATCTGTTGGTAACAATAGATCACAGTCCTGCCTCCGGTAGATACTGACAAAGGAATGGAAGCAATGGCGGAAGATGAAGCCACCAAAAAGAAAAAATCTGAAGACGGAGAGTCCTCGGAAGGTAGCAGTGGCGGCAAGCGCAAGCTTATTTTGCTTGTTGTGGGTGCCATTCTCCTTTTAGGTATTGGAATTGGTGCCGGATTTTTTGTCGGCAACATGACGGCTGACGATCCAGATTCAGCTGAAAGCGCTGAGGTCGATGAAGAAGGCGACGAAGATAGCGACCGCAAGAAAAAAGACGACCGGCACAATATCTACATTACGGTAGGAAAACTGCTCGCGGCTGTCGAGCACAACGGGTCTACCCGATACATTCAGGCTGAAGTCGATCTAGTCGGTTACGAAAAAAGCGTGATGGATGACGCGCAGCACAACGTTCCTGCCCTACGAAATCGTCTGTTACTGCTTTTTTCATCTCAGGATTTTGACCAAGTCCGCACAATTGCTGGGCGTGAACGCCTGCGCGTTGAATCTCTCAAAGCCGTGAACGATGTTCTTGAACTGGGTCCCAAGGGTGATCGAGTTGAAGACGTGTATTTCACGGCTTTTGTTATCCAATAGGTGCTGCTGTGTCTGAAGCTGACGACAATCAACCGGTTCTAAGCGAAGAGGAAATAGAAGCTCTCGTCGATCACGCTGTGACTGACAACGTGTTTGATGATGGGCATTTTAAATCCCACGACTTCGGTGCCGGCGAAGCTCTGACCCTATCCAAGTGGTCGGAGCTCGATGGCTTGTTGCGCGCTCATGCAGAGGTCCTGCAGGGTGTCTTACTTAGAAATTTTGGACAGGAGGCGACGGTTGAGCCTTTTGCGCCATTGTTTGCACGTGTCGGCGACCTTATTCCCGCCATCTCTGATCGTGTTGCTTTGATTACCACTGAAATCAAACCCCTTGAGGGTGAAAGTCACCTAGAGGTTCCCGGCGACTTTTTGTCCTTCTTGGTGAATCAATATTTTGGTGGCAGTACGGTTGCATCACCGAAGCTTGCCGGAAAAGTGACCCCCAGCGAGCAGCGGTTAAGTGAGCAGCTGGCTAAAGATGTTCTGCGCACTTTAGTTGAAGTGTGGTCTGACCGACTTGTCCTTGAACCAGGAGACCTTTACGTCGATATCACCACCGATCGACTGTCATTACTGCCCGCCGACATGGGTTATGTCGTTCTGACCTATTCAGTGACCTGCAGCAGTGATTATCAAGGTGAGTTTCGAGTGTTGCTGCCCTATGACTCAATGGCACTGCAAGCGCAAAGACTTATGCCCACGCGCAGAGACGAACCTGAAGTGGTAGTAGAGCCCGAATGGGAAGCGCGTTTACAAAGCGCAGTGCCAGAAATTGATGTTGAGATTTGTGGCGTAGTTTCCCTGCTTGAAACCAGTTTGCGCAATTTGTTGGCATTCAAGGTCGGTACGGTGATCCCCATCAGCGAACCTCAAACGGCTCAACTTAACGTTGAAGGCCGTGGCATAGCGCGCGGTAAATACGGCGCTCATGACAGCCATCGTGCTGTTCAGATAACCGATTTTTCTAGGAGTAAATAATGGCTGAAGATCAAGAAGACATGACGACAGCAACACCGCCTGAGCTCAACGAAGGCGCTGTCGAGGGAAATGGCGAGATCGACCTTGATCTTCTCATGGACGTACCGGTTTATCTCACCGTTGAGGTGGGGCGTCGACGGATGACGATCAAAGAGCTGCTCGCGCTCGCTTCAGGCAGCGTGGTTGCTTTTGATAGGAGCGTATCTGAACCCATGGATCTCATGGTCAACGGCACGCTGGTCGCCAGAGGAGAGGTGGTGTCTGCGGAAGGTCAGTTTGGATTGCGCTTGGTTGATGTCGTAAGTCCTAAAGAGCGGCTACAGCAGTTAGGCAGCTAATCATGTCACGCATCTTATTATTACTAATGTGTATCCCAAGCATAGCCTTAGCAGAGACCGGAGCTGGAGAAACCCTACCCAGCACCGCTGATCTTTTTTCCTGGTCTTATTTGGGTCAGGTCATAGCGTCTCTGGCGCTGGTAATTGGCTTGCTGTTCGGTGCGCTCTGGATTATGCGTCGTGTCAATGGCGTGGGTCAGGCGGTGGGCGGTCAAATGCGCGTTGTCTCTAGCCTTGGTTTAGGGCAGCGAGAGCGAGCTGTTCTTGTCAGCGTGGGTGATCAGCAAATTTTGTTGGGCGTTGCGCCCGGCCGTGTCGCTGCCCTTCATGTCTTTGACGAACCGGCGGTAGCACAAGACATAACGCCGGCTCCCCCACTTAAATTCTCGGAAGTTTGGCAGAACGTCATGGGAAAAAAGGATAGTTCGTCGTGAAGGTTTTCCTAATTATTGTGGCGGCACTGGCTATTTGGTTGCCCGACAGCGCGCTGGCCCAGCAGGCCACCATACCCCTGGTATCGACTACGCCAAACGCGGATGGCGGCAGTGACTATGCTTTGGGGATACAAATTTTATTGGTCATGACGGTACTCACCTTGCTACCCGCCATGCTCATCACTATGACGTCCTTTACCCGAGTACTCATTGTGCTGGCTATTTTGCGCCAGGCTATGGGCACGGCTCAGACACCCTCAAATCAAATTATTTTGGGCCTATCGCTTTTTTTATCACTGTTCATCATGGCGCCTGTCTTCGACGTTGCGTGGACTACTGCGCTGAAGCCTTTTCTCGACGGAGGGGTAGATTTTGAAGGTGCGCTTGAGGCGGCGAAAATTCCATTTCGTGAATTTATGTTTACTCAAACCCGCGATTCAGATCTCACCATGTTTGCAGAAATGGGGGGATATGGTGCGTTTGCAAGTCAGGACGATGTCCCTATGTTCGTTCTTCTTCCCTCCTTTCTTGTGAGCGAACTGAAGACCGCTTTTCAAATAGGTTTTCTGCTGTTTGTGCCCTTTTTGGTTATCGACTTGGTGGTCGCCGCTATCCTCATGGCGATGGGCATGATGATGTTGTCACCCATTATTATTTCACTGCCGTTCAAACTCATGCTGTTTGTGTTGATCGACGGCTGGGCGCTGGTTACCAGCACCCTTGTGCGCAGTTTCGCGGTCTGAGGCGCAGCGTATGGGACCCGAAACAGTTTTGGATTTAGGACGTGACGCACTGTGGCTCGCCGTGCTGCTCGCCGGGCCACTGTTGGGAGCTGCTTTGGCAGTGGGCCTATTTATTGGTGTTATTCAGGCCGCTACCCAAATCCAAGAAATGACCCTCAGTTTCATTCCTAAGCTATTAGCCCTAGTGGTTACGCTATTTGTCATTGGGCCGTGGATGCTGCGTATTCTGACTACCTTTGCTCAGCGCCTATTCATGGACATTCCAGGGTTAGTGGGCTAAGTCATGTTACCCATACCTGCAGAACTCATCTTGGAAAAAATGGTGTTTTGGTCAGCGCCGTTTTTGCGAGTCTCTGCAATGCTTTTAATCGCACCGGTATTCAGTGCCTCCGGTGTGCCGGTTCGCTTTCGTGTCTTGCTTGCGGTTCTTATTGCCGCGTTGGCTGCACCCATCATACCCACGCCGCCAACCACTGATCTGTTTAGCGCCAACGGTTTATTGATGGCTATTCGTGAAGTGGGAATTGGTTTTGCCATTGGTTTTGTGTTGCAACTGGTTTTTGGTGCGGTGGTATATGCGGGTCAGGCGGTTTCCATGACCATGGGCTTGGGTTTTGCAATGGCGGTAGATCCGCAAAACGGCGTGCAAGTGCCGGTGTTGTCGCAAATGTATGTAATTCTAGCGACGTTGTTGTTTCTAAGTCTTAACGGCCATCTTATTCTGATTGCCACGGTAATCGACAGCTATCAAATATTGCCCCCAAACTTATCCGGTATCCCTGTCAGTAGCTTGGGTGAAGTTGCCGCCTTGGGCAGTAAGGTTTTTGCCAGTGGTATCTCATTAGCCCTCCCGGCAATGGCCGCGATGCTTATGGTTAACGTGACCTTTGGCGTGATTACTCGAACCGCCCCCCAGCTCAATATTTTTGCTGTTGGTTTCCCCATGACCCTCATGGGGGGCTTCTTTGTCCTATTTATTAATATGCCCAACCTCATTGCTGCGCTTTCCCAGTTTCTGGATCAAGCGTTGATGCAGGTTCCGGCCGTGTTCATGTAGGGGGACCTGTGGCAGAAGAGCAAACAGGTCAGGAACGCACTGAGGAGCCCACCGCAAAACGGTTACAGCAGGCCCGGGAGAAGGGTCAGGTTGCTCGTTCTCGGGAACTTAATACGTTGCTCATGCTTTTGCCCTGCGCCGTGGCCCTTTGGTTGACTGGAGAGTTCGCCATGGATGCGGTGACTCGCTTGTTCACAGGGGCTTTAACGCCACCGTCAGCCGCGATGAAGGTCACCAGTGAAGTGGCGCCATTTTTGGGCGCTACCCTTATGTCAGGGCTGGAGATGATCGTGCCATTTTTGGCGTTGACCGTCTTTGTGGCGCTGCTAGGCCCCTCTGTCATGGGAGGGCTGATTTTTTCTCTCAAGTCGATGTCACCCGGCCTCGACAAGATTGATCCGATCAAAGGTTTCGGTCGGATTTTTTCACGTAAATCGCTGTTAGAGCTGGTGAAAAGCCTACTGAAGTTTTTCTTGGTTTCCGGTGTGGCCGTGCTCGTTTTGCTCTCCTTTGAGCGTGAGGTTATGGGTCTAATTGCACTGCCCGTGGGTGAAGGTATTGCCCAGGCGGGTCGCATGATCATGCTGACGCTGATTTTTCTGTCGGCCAGTTTGATTTTGGTCGTGGCTATCGACGTGCCTTTTCAGCTTTGGGATCACACCCGCAAGCTGCGTATGACCAAACAAGAAGTCAAAGACGAGATGAAGGAGACCGACGGGAATCCTGAAATGAAGGGCAAGATCCGCCAAAAGCAGCGCGAGATTGCCGACCGTCGAATGCTTGCAGATGTGCCGACTGCAGATGTAGTCATTACCAACCCAACGCACTTTTCTGTCGCCCTTAAATATGACCAACAGGGCAACACAGCACCTAGGGTACTGGCGAAAGGAGCCGATCATATGGCTATGCAAATTCGGCATATCGCCAGAGCCCACGACATTGTTATTTACGAGGAACCCCCGCTAGCCCGAGCGCTGTTTGCCAGCACTGAGGCGGGAGATGAAATTCCAGGCAATCTGTTTTTAGCAGTTGCACGGGTTTTGGCGTACGTCTTCCACCTGCGTAAGGCTCAGGCTACTGACTATGTACCGCGGCCCGAATCTATTGAGTTACCTCAAGAGTATGCCGACATCATGAATAAGGAGCTAAATGATGGCGACTAGCGCTATGACCTCACCCCCGCAGAGTTTCGCTGCAATCATGAGCGGACTGGGCACGCCGGCAATGATCTTGCTCATGCTGGCGATGATTGTTCTGCCACTGCCACCAACAGCGCTGGACGTTTTGTTCACCTTTAACATTGCGCTCTCGATCATGGTTTTAATGGCCTCTATTTACTCGACCCGGCCCCTTGATTTCGGTGTCTTTCCTACGGTGCTACTAATTTCAACGCTGATGCGACTGGGACTCAACGTGGCTTCAACGCGTGTCGTTCTGCTCGATGGACACACAGGACCCGGCGCAGCGGGTAAGGTTATTGAGGCCTTTGGTGAGTTTGTTGTGGGAGGCAGCTTCGCGGTTGGTCTTGTTCTATTTACCATTCTTGTCGTTATCAACTTTGTTGTAGTCACCAAGGGTGCGGGGCGAGTCTCGGAGGTAACCGCGCGTTTTACACTTGATGCGATGCCCGGCAAGCAGATGGCTATTGATGCAGATTTAAATTCAGGGCTAATCTCTCAAGAAGATGCCATTGAGCGTCGCGAGCGCATTGGTCAGGAGTCGGAGTTCTATGGCGCGATGGACGGCGCCTCAAAATTTGTTCGCGGCGATGCTGTTGCCGGCATCTTGATTCTGTTTATTAACATCATTGGCGGCTTCGCCATTGGTACCTTGCAGCACAATCTAGACGCGGGCACCGCGGCACAAAACTATGTGCTGTTGACCATTGGTGATGGCCTGGTTGCTCAGATACCGTCGATGCTGCTGTCCACGGCGACCGCGATTATTGTGACACGCATGTCCAGCGAGCAGGATATGAGCGCCGAGGTTACCCGACAGCTCACCGCCAACCCTCGGGTCTTGTTTGTTGCTGCGGGCGTGATTGGACTGATGGGTATCGTGCCTGGCATGCCTAACTTGGTTTTCCTATCTTTTGCTCTTCTGCTCGGGGTGGCGGGTTTTCTCAAGCAGCAGTCCCTAGCGGCCGACGTGATCGTTGAGGAGCTTGAGCCCCTCGATGTTGAGAAACCAAAGAGTTCAGAATTAAGCTGGGAAGATGTTTCAACTGTCGACCTTATCGGTTTGGAAGTGGGTTATCGGCTGATCCCACTGGTTGATACCAATCAGGGTGGCGACTTACTCAGCCGAATAAAAGGGGTGCGCAAAAAACTCTCTCAGGAACTAGGATTTCTGATTGATTCGGTGCACATCCGTGACAATCTTGATTTAGGGCCTACCCAGTATCGTATTAGTGTTCATGGGGTCTCAATGGGTGAGGGTGAAGTGATGCCCGATCGCGAACTGGCGATTAACCCCGGTCAGGTATTCGGCGACGTCGACGGTATAGCAACTAAGGATCCTACCTTTGGCCTTGAGGCGCTTTGGATCGATCCTACACAGCGTGATACAGCACAAACAGCGGGATACACCGTCGTTGATGGCAGTACGGTGATCGCCACCCACTTGAGTCAGCTACTGCGCAACAATGCTCAGAAGTTAATCGGTCAAGATGGTGTTCAGCAGCTGCTCGAGCGCCTAAAGCAGACCTCACCTAAGTTGGTAGAAAACCTCATACCTGGTGCTATGTCTTTGGCAGATATCACCCGGGTCGTGCATAACCTCTTGGAGGAGGGTGTGCCCATTCGAGATATGCGAACGATTGCCGAGACTTTAGCAAGCCATCGTAGTCCCGAAACCGACCCCGACTCGCTAACGGCATCTGTTCGTGTAGCGCTTGGACCTTCAATATTTCAGTCGGTCAACGGAATGAGTCAAGAGTTGCCGGTGATGGTCCTTGATGCCCAGCTCGAGCAAATGATTGGCCAGTCTCTGCAGCAAAACCGCGGCATAGTAGAGCCGAATCTGCTGGATAATTTGGTTCGCAGCATTGGCGATTCCGCAGCTCGAATGGAAAGCGAGGGTGCTGGTCCTGTGTTGTTGGTGTCTGGAGTGATTCGTACGTTCCTATCGCGCTTGCTCCGGGGTCGCATGAGCAACTTTTATATTCTCGCTTATGAAGAGATTCCTGCTGATAAGAGCATTCGCGTGGTAACTACTGTGGGTAATGCCGCGTGATTGGCACGGTACCTGCATACAAACAGATAGAAGACGGTGAACCGTCGGTTTTCCGTCGCAGTTAAGGAGATAACGAGAATGAATGTGCAGCGCTTTACAGGCAGAGACAACCGCGCCGCTTTAGATCAGGTTAGGCAGCACCTCGGGCCTGACGCCCTGGTGCTCTCGAGTCAACGGACAAGTGATGGCATAGAAATATGTGCCACCACACAGCTGCCCGATATGACCCGTGTTACCGCGCCGAGTATCGCGGCTAATACAAATGCGCTTGCGACGGGTGATAATGAAATTCAGTTGGCCCAGCTTAAGCGGGAGCTCGCCAGTTTGCGGGAGACCTTGCAGCAAGCCCTGGGGGAGCGTCGATGGCAGGACACGGCGACTTCGCGTCCAGTGGCAGCCGCGGTAGCCCAACGATTGGCGACCTTGGGATTAGGACGGGTATTGGCCGGTGAACTCGCTGACCGTGTTGCCCATGTCGAAGGGTTAAATGCCGCATGGCAACAGGTTACGCAGCATTTGATGACCGCCTTAAATAGCCTGTCGAGTGAAGAGCTTGGTGGGTTCCGGATTAAAGCCATTATTGGCGGTAGCGGTAGCGGTAAAACGCAAACAGCTGGTGCATTGATGCAGGCGAGCATGAGCCATCTATCGCCGGAGCAAATTGCACTGGTTCACTGTGGTGATCCCAGTCAGGACACGGCGCTAAGCCAGCTGGCGACACGTCTTAACATTAAACAGTACAGTGCCCGCAGTAACGACGAGCTGGCGGAGGCCTTGTCGGGGTGTCGGTGGGCCAGGGAAATCATCATTGATACGCCGGCACTAAGCCCGGCGTTAGGATCTCAGGATCCTGTACTGACGCTGCTGGCACGCCAACGTGGCGGCCTCGCTGCATTTGTCGCTCTCCCTGCCACCGCGAGTAGCGATCATTTACGTGAAGTACTTGATCACAGTCGTCACTTGCCACTGGCCGGCGTTATAACCACCAAGGTAGATGAAGCGACCTCCCTTGGTGCCGTGATCGATGCCGTAGTGACGAGCGAGCTGGCGCTTGCGGGTCGCTATGATGTTCGAACAAACAGTTTGCTGCCGGTGTCTGGCGACGAAATGCTGACCAATGCCAAGCGTCTTGCAAAACGCGGGCTGCAACGTCAGGCAGCTCAGCTCAAAGTGGCGGTCTGACAGCGATGTACGGACTGCGCTACGATGCAGGGTCGATCCCTTGTATGCCCCTAAGATTCGGGGCTTATGAGGGAGTTTTTAGAAAGGAGAAGTCCATGCATGTAATCGCCGTTACGGGCGGCAAAGGGGGTGTTGGTAAAACCAACATCGCTGTTAATTTGGGTGTATCTATGTCTCGAGAGGGCCTAGATGTCATTCTCCTTGATGCCGACCTTGGCCTTGCAAACGTTGATGTCATTCTGGGTGTGTCTGTAGGGCCAACCCTCGCTGACGTTGTGGCGGGCACGCATCAACTTTCTGAAGTTATTGTTGAAGGGCCGGAGGGACTTCGAATCGTACCCGCGTCCTCCGGTGTGACGCGGCTTGCCAGTCTCGATCAAGCCGAGCAAAACAATTTAGTCCGCTCCTTCTCTGAGCAAATAGACGCCCCTGATGTTTTGATCGTTGATACCGGAGCGGGCATCGATACCACGGTACAAACCTTTGTCTCGGCGTGTAAAACCGTCGTGGTTGTGGTGTGTGACGAACCGGCTTCGCTGACCGATGCTTACGCATTGATGAAGGTGCTGCGCAATGATCGTGGCGTAAGGCGCTTTGAAATTTTGACCAACCAAATTGATAGTGCGGCTCAAGGCCGAAAAGTTTACGAGCGATTGACGACGGTCACGGACAAGTACCTTGATGTCGATTTGGGGTATTTGGGTGGAGTGCCCTCGGATGCCTACCTACGCCGTGCTGTTCAGGAGCGTGCGGCGCTAGTGAGTCTTTACCCTCGATCGCCTGCCGCAGTGGCAATTCGCGATGCCGGTCGAAGATTGACCAGCAATATTTATGACGGTGCGGTCCCAGGCATGGGATTTTTCGTTGAACAGCTTTTGCGACAGCCCAGTGAACCTAAGCACTAGCGCTAAGCTATCAGAATACGGCGCTTGCGGCGGGGCCAGTCAGGGCGATGCCTTGGTTCGTGCGCATTTGCCGCTTGTGAAGCGCATTGCTCAACAACTGTTGGTGCGCTTACCTGCCCATATCGAAATGGACGATTTGATTCAGGTGGGCCTGATCGGCCTTTTGAAAGCGTCCGATGACCATCAGCTCGATTCAGGCGCTCAGTTTTCTACGTATGCGGCTATCCGTATTCGCGGTGCCATGCTCGATGAATTGCGTAGCCGAGATTGGTTGCCAAGAAGCGTACAACGCGACTTGGGACGTGTTGCGGCAGCGATTGAGCGCGCTGAGCAGCGGGTTGGAAGACCGGCTACTGATCAGGAGATTGCTGATCAGCTCGATATGGATTTGGACAGCTACCAGCAACTTTCAGGAGAATTGGCTTGTGCTCGAATCGGCCAGCTCGAAGAGCTGGACGTGCCAACTGAAGTCGACGCCACCACGACATCTGTTTTCGACGCAGCCCAACGTGAAGCTGTGGTCGAGGCGATCGAACGATTGCCCGAAAAAGAGGGACTCATGATGTCGCTCTACTATACCGAGGGACTCAATCTCAAGGAGATTGGTATGGTCCTCAATGTCAGTGAATCTCGAGTCTCGCAGATTCATGGTCAGGCAGTCGCCCGACTGCGGGCTAAACTCACCGACTGGACGTAGCCGACAACTGACGTTGCCCGCCTAACGCTTTTTGTGTCGCGAAGCCAGACTATGCATTTGCTTCAGATTCACGTGTTGAACAATCTGCTCTGTAATGACCTCTTGTTTCGGCTCAAATTTCGAGCGTATCCAGTAGGTCCAGTCATCACCCCGATAATCCGAGCAGGTCACGACACTGGCTCTGACGCGAACCGCAGCGTTAACCGGGAGCAACAGCATGGTCAGCTCGAGAGATTCGTTTTGCGTGAGGGGTTCATTCGATGCAAAGGCCAGGCCTGAACCACTGACATTTGCGGGAATCGTTTTGAGATTGAGGCTTACGTCGTTCTCCTCCCCGCTGAGCAACTCAATTTTCCGATTCAACAACCCGAGAGCCTCACCCACCACAGCCGAGTTACCAAATGCCGTGGAAATTAGCGTGTGCAGATGTGCATTTAGGTTGTGCAGTTCCATGTTTCGGTCGGTTAGGGGTGTTATTGAGTCGGGCTCAACTTTTATCCAGCTCAAACGCAGCTCGTCATCAACCCGAAAAAACCCTCTACCGCAGTCGTCTTCTAAATCAGCCATTGTGTATAAACCTCTCTTGCGGTGGTCTGCAGTTACTGTCGAGTAGCGGCCACTGAAGCTTTAGCTTGGTAGGGCACTGCGTGCTGTTGCTTCCATAATATGTCCGGGCTGCCTCGTGCATGAATGCTAGCTGTTTCATGGGTTTGCCCTTATGCCGGTATCTTCAAGTGCTTTTACAGTTTCTGGGTTTGTCTCTCGCATCTCCCGAATAAACGTGCTTTGGCTTTCACTAAGCGGTTGCTTTACAACCACCTCGACGCGCCTATTTTGTGCACGTCCTTCCCAAGATTGATTTGGAGCTTGTGGTCGGGTGTCGGCATGGCCAGAAATAGTCAATCGAATGGGATCCATCTTGGGGCCGTCTAAAAGCCGCTCAGCGACTGCGACAGACCTTGCCGCAGACAAATCCCAATTTGAACCATAGCGCGCAGTATTAATGGGCACGTTATCGGTATGGCCCTCGATAAAAATCAGGCCTTTAATTTCGTTCAGTGCGAAACCGGTTTTATCCAGTACCGCGAGGAAGCCGATATCAAGTTGTGCTGATCCGGAGGGAAATGATCCTTTCTCTCTTATACGAATGACAATGGTACGGCCCTCGCTCTCCACATCAATCTGGCCTGCTTCAATTTCAGCCTTTAGCAGCCGGCGCAACATTTCTGCATCAAGCTCAGTCTCCTCAATTAGCATTTCCATTTCTTCGGTGATGAGGTCTTTTACTTCTCGAGCTTCGGTTTGCTTTGCATCGGGGTTACCAATGCGCAGTGAGTTGAGGTCTTGATCGGTTGTGACCTGTTCAATGCGCTCAAGGGGCGTGGGTTCCGGTATGCCTGGCTGAAATTCAGTGGCCACGACGCTGGTTCCTTTGGGAATGGCTGTAATTTCCATTTTTTGTTGAACGCCGAAAGCATCCTTCATAGAGGCGGCGATCTGCTTGTACTTAATAACGTCGAGTTCTGAGAAGGATAGAATAATGACGAAGAAGCACATGAGCAGTGACATGAGATCTGCAAATGTGGCCATCCAAGCGGGTGATCCCGCGGGGCCTGAATCTTCTTCGTCGTCGTCGCTCATTTGCCGTTGTTCGCATTTTTATCGCGATGGGCTGGGTCTAAATACGCTTTTAGCATGCTTTCGATGACCCGGGGGTTCTGCCCTGCTTGAATGGCCAGAACGCCGTCGATACACATTTGGTGGATCAGTTTTTCATTACTCTTGCGCAGGTGCAGTTTGTCGGCAATCGGCAGAGCGACCATGTTGGCAAGTACCGCCCCGTACAGGGTGGTGAGCAGAGCGACCGCCATTTGTGGGCCAATCGCTTTTGGGTCGTTCATATTGACGAGCATGCCCACCAGACCAACGAGGGTACCGATCATACCCATCGCTGGTGCGACATCGCCTACGGCGCGCCAAACCCGCTCGCCCCAATTGTGGCGATCCATAGTCTGCTGCATATCCTTGGCCATGACGGCTTTTACGACTTCCTGATTGCTACCGTCGACGAGCATCTGGATACCGTCTTTTAAAAACGACTCAGAAATGACCGCTTTCTCGAGGGCTAGTAAACCCTCTTTACGCCCAATATTCGCTAAATTCACGATCTCTGCAATCAGGCTTTCTGGATCGTGGGTTTTGTTGGAAAAGGCGCGACCCGCGACTTTAAAGGCACCTAGGAACTGTTTTAGGGAAAACTTCACCATAACAGTCATGAAGGTACCGCCAATCACAATCAGTATGGACGGGACGTTATAAAACGTTGGGCCAGCGCCACCGTAAAAGATTGCGGTGCCAACAACGGCTAGTCCACCCAATAAACCTAATAGAGTTGCTAAATCCATGCGTTATTCTGTCGCTAATACCTTGTGTGAGGCTTAAAGGGAGGGCTGACTGCGAAGTCGGACCTTATCGTATCTAAGAGCGTCCGATAAGCAAGAAAGTTTAGAAGTCATTTCAGTGAAGGTTATGGAGTCTTAAACCCTTGGAAGAGCTGCAACTCACATTGACGCCCGCACGAGTCGACCAGCGCAACTTTGGTGTGCAAATGTCGAACTGGCGCGTGGGGCAGCAACTCACGGCTTTAGTTGTGGAATCTCGCCCCAATGGCGCGGTTTTACTGTCAATTGGGGGCAAGACTTTTGCTGCTAGTTCAGACCTGCCTGTTCAGGCGGGCACTCGAATGGCTATGGAGGTTAAGCAAGCTGGGCAAGAGTTGGTGCTGCGACGAATTCCCGATGCTAGTTTGCCTCGAGCTGACGCCGGTGGGCGAGCCGTAGAAACGACCCTAGCCCTCGGGTCACCGCGCCCCGCAGCACTATTGAATCAGCTCAGCACACAGGCCGCCCGTTTCGGTTCTCCTGAGCTGCAGGAGCTCACTCGGGCACTGCGGGGACGGGCGCTAAAGGCGGAAAGCTTGACTGCTGGTGAAGTGCAACGGGGGCTGCGGGACTCAGGCCTGTTTACCGAAGCAGACTTACTCGCGGGCCGCAGCAACCGCGCTAGCCAGTCAAGCAAGGCTAATCTGTCGCAAGTTCAGGCGGTTGCCTTGGCGTTGGCAGATAATCTCGATGAGGGTGCTACCGAAATTCGGGCGCTGCATCAGGTTGTAGACAAGGCTATGGCCTTGCTTAAGGGTATTTCCCAGCAGCAGTTGGCCTCTTTACCCCAAGAGGATGGGGGGCAGCGGTGGCTGTTCACTCTGCCTGCTCAGCTGGGGGAACAATTCCATGATGTGCAGTTACAGCTTGAACGTGAAGCGCGCGAGGTCGATCAACCTGAGTGCTGGAAGGCGTCCTTATGCTTTGAATTTCCGGAAATGGGCTCTGTAGTTGTGCGGCTGCAGTTACAAGGCTCCGCTGTCAGCGTGGCTTTTGACTGCGACAAACCCGAGACGACTGCTTGGCTACGTCGGTCAATGTCATCCCTAGAAAATCAGCTGAATTTCCGTAATTTTCAGGCGGTAACCCTCTCGGCCAATGCTACGACTCAAAGAAGCGATCCATCATCGGATGCTCCGGGCTTGAGCGTTGAAGCATGAGTGAATATTTTTGGGATGGACGTAATCGTAAAAACCCGTCTTCAGTGGCCCTGCGCTACGACGGCTCCCAAGCACCGGTGGTAGTGGCTACGGGTAGTGGTGAAATTGCCGAGGCCATCAAAGCCAAGGCCGAAGAATCCGGTGTGCCGGTTGTTGAGGATCCTCGATTGGCGGAATTACTGTCTCAGGTACCCCTTGGCGAGGAGATACCTGCAGAGCTGTATCGTGCGGTTGCCGAGGTTTTAGTGTTTGTTATGCAAATGGAAATGGCCCTACAAAGCCGTGCCTAGTTCAACCTCCTATGCCCTTATTTGCCAGTCACCATAGGGACCAAACTGGCGACAGATATAGTCGGTAAAGACTTCCCACTAGCATTCAATGTAGCTACGATTTAAATAGTGGGGATATTAGGCAGTCAATTTACGGGTAGCGTCTTCGTTTAGCAGTTGCCGCAAACTCTATCGCTTTAGGGCGGTCAGGTTATTCGAAACGATTGCCTCTTGGTCCATAACCACCTACCTCGAAGGTTTCACTGTGCATTTTAGAGCAACACCCGGACAACCCTAGCAAAGAGCTAAAGCAGCGGGATACCAGTGAGCGCGGTTTTATTGGGCGATAGGATTTTCAAGTTAGATGTCATGGTCAGCCGGCTTTACTGGCACGCTTATCGATGGCTGCTGCCAGAGAAGCGACAATGCCTCGACCTAGATTACCCGCTTCAACACTCCCCGGTGAGGGTTTTGAATTGGCAATGGCGGGAGGTGAATCCAGGTCCTCGGGCATGCACAAGGCCATTGACCAACCCTTAAATTGTCTTTCACCCGCGGGTTCATATAGCAGGGGGGTGACATTGTGATGCCGAGTATCTTGTGAGATCAGCCTGAACCTATCATTAATGGCGGCTTCAGGGCCCTCCAGCACCTGTGCAAAGTGTCTGCCGGAAAATAGTAAGGCTCCGGTGATATCCGATTGCTGGTTGTTCTTTGCCGCGGTTTCCAAAATATTTTGCAGGCGACTGTCCACCAAAGTCTGCGCCGGTTCTTCATCGGGTTGCAGGAGCATGACGTCGCTAACGTAGGCTAAATGATACAGATCGGCCAATGGACTAAATCCTCTTATTTTTTTATGACAACATTGGCGGACAGCACTTCGGGACAAAGCTGTAGTCTGTTCGCCCTAACAACTATAAATAAGTTACGGAAGAATCGAGACGATGGACGCCTTGACGGTTCATCAATAGGCGGCATCTTCTCTCCAGTGATGGATGGTCCCACCCATCATTTCCACCAGTGGTTTGCGAGGGGATACCAATAGGCGCTGAGCGTGTTTTGGGCTGCCGGCGTTGTTGCTTCGATAAGTAGCAGGTGATTAGGTGCCGCTTGATGCCACGCTTTTTATGCTTTGCTGGTGCCTCGCTTTTTATGCGGATTGGGCTGCAAGGCTGCGCTGATTAGTGCGCCAAAAAGAATAAAAGCGGCACCGATTACAGTAGCAGTGGCAGGAACCTCCTTAAATAAAAGCCAACCCAAACCCGCGGCAAATACTATTTGAAGGTAGCTCAAGCTGGTAGCTCGACTGGCCGAGTCCGTTTGCATGGCCTTGGTGAGAGAAATTTGGCCCAGTTGGGTAAAGCAGCCCACACCCAGTAGCGTTAACCAGCCGATTTGGCTGGGCCAGATAAAATCCCCGGCCCCTAGTAACAGCGTTGCAGGAACACAAACCATGGGAAAATACAGGACGATGACCGAGGGGTGCTCGGTGGCTGCCAGCTTTCGCACCAGGGTGTAAGCAATGCCGCTGCCCAGGGCACCACCTAGCCCTGCCAACACCGCTGCTATTGGCATAACCGAGGTGCTGGTGCTTTGGAAATAAGGGTAGACCACGCAGCCCAATCCCAAAAGGCTAAGGGCAATACAGATAAGTGTGGCCGGAGTGGGGCGCTCGGCGAGAAACCAGAACGCTAGGCCTGCTGTAAAGACGGGGTGCAAATATTGCAGAACGGTGGCCTGTGCATAGGGTAAGTTTATGAAGGCATAAAAAACCCCAGTCAGCGCCAGAAACCCGACCACCCCGCGTGCTAACAATAGCCCCCGTTGACGACCCAGAGGTTTAGAGCCCGAGCGACGGATAGCGATGAGGCATAAAAGGACAGAGATAATGGCTCGCACGAATATGATCTGCAGAAGCGGCAGACCCTCTGCGCTTGCAATCTTGACCATGGCCCCCATCAACGCAAATGCGAGGGCACTTAATAGCATGTAGCGGGGCCCCGTCATTATTAGACCTTAATTAGGTTGTCAGCCGTTCACGTAAGCTGCAGCGAGTATGGACGCTCTATTTGAGAAGTTCTTCGGTACTCGCTGCTTACTGAGGCTTTGAGTTGCTAAAGGATACTAGCGCCTCGCTTCAGTAAATATCGGCGTTTTGGTGGGCCCTGTGCTTAAGCCCATCGTTGGTGCAATGCGGCATCATCGTCGAAGCGCGATGCCGCTCGTTTTTTATCTATGGGCCTTCAATGATTGCTGCCGCAACTTTGGCTGGGTTTAACGGCAAATCCATTACTCTGATATTGCCAGAATCAAACACTGCCTGTGCTACAGCCGGCATGGGCGGCACGATGGGAACCTCACCCACCCCTTTCACACCATAGGGGTGCAATGGATTTGGGACTTCAACAATCACCGTATCGATGAAAGGGAGGTCTGAGGCAACGGGAATGCGGTAATCGAGAAAGCCTGCATTTTCCAATACGCCTTGATCGTTATAAACGTATTCTTCATTGAGTGCCCAGCCAATGCCTTGTGCTGCACCTCCTTGCATTTGGCCTTCGACATAGGTTGGGTGAATGGCCTTACCGGCATCTTGAATAACGGTATATCGGGTAATGGTGGTACGGCCCGTTTCTTTGTCGACTTCGGCATCGCAGATGTGTACGCCAAAGCCGGGTGAGGCACTGGTCGAATTGAGGGAGCTTGATACCGTAAGCGGCCCGCCCATGGCGCTGGCGCGGCTCGCAAGGTCTTTGAAGCTTAAAGATTGCTCACCATGATGCGCAGCACCATCTGACCACATGACTTCGTCTTCTGGCACATCCCACTCAAGGGCAACCCGACGGCACAACTCTGCCACCAGTTCATCTGCAGCTTGAATTACCGCCTGGCCTGTGGCCAGTGTTGTACGACTACCGCCAGTGGCATCGCAGTGCCCCACGGCATCGGTTGCGACAACCTGAGGGTAGATGGATTCAATAGGAATACCCAGCACCTCAGCGCCCATGATTGCCATGGAGGCTCGGGACCCGCCAATATCTGGGCTGCCCGTGAGAAGCGATACACTGCCATCGGGACTGACGTTAAGCGTGGCACTCGATTGCATGCCGGCGTTAATCCAGTACCCTGCTGCAATCCCTCGACCCGCGCCGTCTGCAACAGACGATTGGTAGTGCGGGTGGCTGCGTGCCGCCTTCAGGCATTCACGAAGGCCGATGCGTTTGTAGGGGGCGCCCATCATATTGACGTCGCCTTCTTCTACTGCGTTGTTGAGACGAAATTCTAGGGGGTCGATTTTCAGCTCAGCGGCCACTTCATTCATCACTAATTCAAAGGCCAAAGTGACCTGAGGCATGCTGGGTGCTCGATAGGCATGTATTTTTGGTTTGTTGGTATACACCGAACGGCCCGAAGAGCGCGCATCAGTTAATTTATAACAGGCGGTCGCCATAAAGGCAGGAATGCCTGCGGGGTTACCGTTGTAGGCTCCAGAATCCATGAGGCAATCGACATCGGCCGCTACGAGTCGACCGTCCTTGGTAGCACCGAGCTTAACTCGGGTTTCGGCACCGGGTGCCGGGCCAGTTGCACGGAATACATCGCCACGATCCATAACCATTTTTACCGGCCGCCCAGACTTGTTAGCCAGTAAAACCGCAATGGGCTCTAGATAAACGGTGGTTTTACCGCCAAAGCCACCGCCAATTTCCGAGGGTGTTACGCGGATCTTGCCAAGGCCAATACCCGTAACCCCTGCGGTGTATTGCCGCACGTTAAAGTGCCCTTGCGTAGAGCACCAAAGCTCCACGCGTTCTGCCGCATCTACCCTGGCAACGCAGGCATGGGGTTCAATGTAGCCTTGGTGACACATGGGTACTGAATAGGTGCGCTCGACGATCACATCAGCCTGCTCGAAAGCGGCGTCGGGTTCGCCGACCTGCATCGTAATGTGTGCCGCCAGATTAGTGGGTTCTTTGGGCTTGCCATCGGGAAATCGGTCGCTGTGCAAAATAGGCGCGTCGTCGGCGAGGGCATCGCGACAATTTGTAACAACGGGTAGCACCTCATAGGTAACTTCAATGGCTGCTGCCGCTTCGGCTGCCAGAGCAGTTGTTGTCGCTGCAACAGCAGCAACCGCTTGGGCGTGAAACAAGACCTTCCCTTGGGACATCACCATGGGAATCAAGTCTTTCAGGGCGATGGCGCCTTCTCCACTGCCTAAAACGGTATTTCCAGGCTCGGCGAGGTCCTCTCCTGTCATGACCGCCAAGACACCCTCCATAGCGAGGGCCTTGCTGCAATCGATGCTTTTAATGTTGGCATGGGCATGGGGGCTGCGGAGGATGTGTCCGTAGATTTGACCCTGCATATTAAGGTCTGCACCATAGCGCGCCCGCCCGGTGACTTTGTCTAAGCCATCAGGGCGAATGGGCCGGGTGCCAACAATTTTGAACTCCTGCTTGGCATTCATGAGGCGGCTCCTTCGCGAATGGCTTCGGCAGCATCTAGCACTGCATGAATAATTTTGTCGTAGCCGGTGCAGCGACACAGATTGCCTGCCAACCAGTATCGGGCCTGTTCTTCGGTGGGATTCGGGTTGCTATCGAGCAACGCCTTGGCGGCGACGACAACACCAGGAGTGCAAACACCACACTGCAGCCCGCCATGCTCTAACAGTTTTTGTTGTACCGGGTGGAGCACTGCGCCGTCGGCAATGCCCTCAATGGTTTGTACCGACTGACCTTCAACTTCAGCAGCCAATACAAGGCAGGAACACACCAGTCGATCATTGACCAAGACAGAGCAGGCGCCGCAATCACCGGTGTTACAGCCAATCTTGGTGCCAATGAGTTCGAGCTCGTCCCGCAGCACGTCGGCTAGAACCTGCCCGGGAGCGGCCAAGAACATTTTGGGCTCACCGTTAATGACGGCCTGTATAGGAAGTTTGTTTAGTGGTGTACTCATGCCGCTTCTCCCGCGTTAATTCGTGCCTGAGCGCGTTGAATAGCCCTTTTGACGAGCACTCCCACAACGTGGGTGCGATATTGTGCACTGCCGCGTTTGTCTGAAATAGGACTTGCTGCGGCCCGGACTGCAGTAACGGCACTGTCAATCGCATCGTCCTCCAGCTTTGAACCAACTAATGCCTGTCCTGCGGCTTCAACGAGCAACGGCGTTGGGGCAACGGCGCCAATGGCAACCCGTGCTGCGGTACAGATACCTGCGGTATCTAGCGTTATTGAGACTCCAGTGCCCGCCACCGCAATATCCATTTCGGTTCTGGGGGTTAGTCTTAAATAGGCATCAGAAGTAGCCGGCATCGGCTTGGGTAATACGAGCTGTACCAGCAGTTCATCGCTCTTCAGCGCATTTTTACCCGGGCCTACAATGAAGTCTTCTACGGGTAAAAGTCGCTCACCCGAGCTACCTAAAATTCTGCAAACTGCACCGTTGGCAATAAGGGCTGGAATACTGTCTGCGGCGGGGGAGGCATTGCAAAGATTGCCCCCGGCGGAACAACGCCCTTGAATCTGAGTAGAGCCGATCAAATCCAAAGCATCTGCCAGCCCGGGGCACAGGCTACCGATCTCGCTGTTGTGCAAAATGTCGTAGGCGGAGGCCGCGGCACCGATGAGGATTGAATCTCCACTGACGTCTAATGCCATTAATTCTGGAATTTGTTTCAGATCAATAATGCGACTGGGGTCGCGCATTCCCAAGCGTATACCGACTAATAAATCGGTTCCCCCCGCCAGCCATGAGGCGCTGCTATCGTTGGCAAAAATACCTTGGGCCTCGGGCAGAGACTTCGGCGCGACAAATTCCTGAACAGCCATGCAAATTCCTTATGTCTTTGATCAACGAAGTCTACCAAGGATAACTTACCTAACTACTGGGTAAACCCTCCGTTTGCGCGTGCTGTATTTAGGGTGCGCTGAAGTAGGAGTTATTCTTAAACCAAGCATCGCTGCGCTGGTTTCACGCTTTAGCCAACAGGGTGGGGCCGGCTCTTCAGCGTTAAAAAGTGACTAAACATTTTTGAATTTATGGCATTAGCGTGGTTAGCGGTTATCGGCGCGCTTGAGATGTCAAAGATCAACCAGATGCTGATTTTTACGCTGTCGCGAGATTGCCGAACTCGAAGTTGAAGTGGCACAAGTAAAAAATTTAAATTTGTTTCAACATATGTTAAATAAATATCCTCTGAGAGAAGCTGACGGCGATTTAAGCCTCAACTTGAGTGGCCCAGCTTAGAGAAACCCACTTTAATCAACGGATTGGTTATCGTTTGAACATGTGCCATTTAAAAAAGTTACGCCCCATTTTTTTTGTATGCTTGCTATTGGGTATGCAGCCTGAGGCCCTTGCGGGCTGGGTCACTGTCGGTGACAGGGGAGTCATTCTTTACAGTGCCGATGGTGATACTTGGACCGCAGCCACCAGCAATACTTCACAAACGCTTCGCGGCGTCAGCTCCGATGTGAGTGGCCAGTGGGTTGCTGCCGGTAGCAAAGGGACGATTTCTACCAGTACCAATGCCCAAGAATGGACCGCAGCAGTCAGCGGAAACTCGGACCAATTGTGGAGCGCGGCTTATGCTGGAGGGCAATGGATTGTATCCGGAAACAACGGGCGCATTGTAACAAGCCCCAACGGTACTGATTGGACCTCAGTAAGCAGCGGCTACTCCTTCACAGTTTTGGACGCTGCCTACAATTCGACCAACCTCTTCACGCTGTCCGGCACTTCAACCGAAGGGGGCTTGATATTAACCAGTCCGGACAGCACGGATTGGACACAACATGCTCCCTCAACAAAGTTAAAGCAACTTTCCGGCATCGAATATGGCAATGGTTTATGGGTGGCGGTGGGAAATAAAGGGACAATTGCGACCAGCGACGATCCCCGAACAAAGACTTGGGCGAGCCGAACCAGCGGGGTCACCGATGATTTGAAAGATGTTGTATATAACGGCAGCAACCTGTTCGTGGTGGTGGGAAAAGGAGGGACGATCCTCACCAGCCTAGACACGATTACCTGGACGCAACGAGCGAGCACCACCACATATGACCTCTTTGGCGTGGCTTATGATGGAGTCCGTTATGTCGCTGTGGGTGACGAAGGTGTCATACTCACCAGTGGTGACGGTGTGACTTGGGCAGCCGCCACCAGCCCAACGACAAATTTTCGCCTCCTGTACGACGTGGCCGTTGGCAAACTACCTCAGGTAATTGATTTCAATGCACAAGAGCCGCTTTATCAGTCATTTGCTCTGTCAGGCTCCTATCCTCTAAACCCATATGCGACTGCATCCTCCGGTCTGCCCGTCACGTACACAGTGCTCTCCCCGGGGGTTTGTTCAGTTAGCGGTACGACAATAACCATGATTTCAGCCGGGGAATGTAAGATTGAAGCATCGCAATCCGGCGACAGTACCTATTATCCGGCTGAGCCAGTGACTCAGTCGATCCTACAGATTTCAGCCCTTGGACCTGGGGTTCGGACCAACCCGGGATTGGTGTTCGATCCTCAGGACTCAGAGGTGTTTGTGCCTGGTGGTGTTTTTGCACTGACGCCACCGGCGACTACGACTCAAACCTTTGTCGATCCACAGCCTGAGATTGTTTACGGCTCTGCGACCCCAGACGTTTGTTCTATCCCACTTAGAGGCAGTGTCAATGTCACCATGTTGGATGTGGGAACCTGCTCTATTACCGCGACGTCTATCCCCAATGAGTTTTATGAAGAGGGTGGGCCGCTGACGGCATCCATTGAGATTCTACCGCGCCCACAATCGATAACTTTTGCCGCGCAAGCGGCACAGTCTTTCATCCTTAACGGGACGTTTGCGCTTAGCCCCGTGGCTAGCGCGAGCTCAGGACTGGCTATCGACTATACGTCTGAGAGTGCAAATATTTGTAGTGTCACTGGCACTACTGTGACCATGCGGGCTGTGGGTGCTTGTTTAATTACGGCGGCTCAAGCCGGTGACCGTACCTGGGAGCCCGCGCTCTCGGTTAGCCAAACGATCGACGTGCAGCCTTCTCCCAAACAGGCACAGGTTATTGATTTCCCGGTGCAGAATCCGATATTCCAGGATGGTTTATTGGGCGCAACCTACGCCATTTCACCGTTGGCGGTGGCGTCATCGGGTCTGCCGGTATCCTATCGAGTGCTGTCACCGGGGGTTTGTAGTCTCAGTGGCACAACGTTAACCGTAGATGGCTTGGGAGCGTGTCAGATTGAGGCTTCACAAGCGGGGAATGATGATTATTCAGCGGCGGTGCCTGTTACCCAGTCGGTGCTTCACATTACAACGCCGGGTACCGGAGTTCTAACCAACCCGGGATTGGTGTTCGATCCTCAGGACTCAGAGGTGTTTGTGCCTGGTGGTGTTTTTGCACTGACGCCACCGGCGACTACGACTCAAACCTTTGTCGATCCACAGCCTGAGATTGTTTACGGCTCTGCGACCCCAGACGTTTGTTCTATCCCACTTAGAGGCAGTGTCAATGTCACCATGTTGGATGTGGGAACCTGCTCTATTACCGCGACGTCTATCCCCAATGAGTTTTATGAAGAGGGTGGGCCGCTGACGGCATCCATTGAGATTCTACCGCGCCCACAATCGATAACTTTTGCCGCGCAAGCGGCACAGTCTTTCATCCTTAACGGGACGTTTGCGCTTAGCCCCGTGGCTAGCGCGAGCTCAGGACTGGCTATCGACTATACGTCTGAGAGTGCAAATATTTGTAGTGTCACTGGCACTACTGTGACCATGCGGGCTGTGGGTGCTTGTTTAATTACGGCGGCTCAAGCCGGTGACCGTACCTGGGAGCCCGCGCTCTCGGTTAGCCAAACGATCGACGTGCAGCCTTCTCCCAAACAGGCACAGGTTATTGATTTCCCGGTGCAGAATCCGATATTCCAGGATGGTTTATTGGGCGCAACCTACGCCATTTCACCGTTGGCGGTGGCGTCATCGGGTCTGCCGGTATCCTATCGAGTGCTGTCACCGGGGGTTTGTAGTCTCAGTGGCACAACGTTAACCGTAGATGGCTTGGGAGCGTGTCAGATTGAGGCTTCACAAGCGGGGAATGATGATTATTCAGCGGCGGTGCCTGTTACCCAGTCGGTGCTTCACATTACAACGCCGGGTACCGGAGTTCGGACTAAACCCGGATTAGTCTTTGATCCTCAGGATTCAGAGCCTTTCATTGCTGGTGATACCTTCACTTTGACGCCTGCCGCATCGACAACGCAGACATTGGTAGATCCACAGCCAGTGATTGCCTATGCCTCGAGTACGCCCTCGGTCTGTACGATACCTTTGCTGAACAGCCTTGAGGTTACTATGCATTTGCCGGGAGATTGCACGATTGTGGCAGTCTCAGCGCCTAACAGTATTTACTTGGTTGGGGGGCCTATCGCCGCCACGATCGAGATTGTAGCCCCAGCTAGGCCCAAGCCGGTTCCCACTTTGCCGCCTATGTTTTTGGGGATTTTGATGCTTCTCATAATGGTTAGGGCGGGCTTTGGCTTCCAGAGGCGTTGAGTACAACGCCAAATGTGCTAAGGAAGGTTTTTGAGGCGCTTTGAAATTCAGCTTAAAGATCTTTTTTGAGCTTGGGGTAGAGGTAGTCGGCAGACAAACTGGCTTGAATATCTCCTAAGCCGTTTATATCGACACCATTGCGGTGACGCAGATTCGCTGCAAGCCGGCCGTAGTGTATGGGACGCCACTTTGCAGCGCCACGTAAAGCCGTAGTAGGCAGGTTGCTTGTTGCTTCAACGACGGGTCCATATTTGCCGATGTGTGTTTGTTGCAAACTATTGCTCTACAGATTCTTAGGTTCTGTAAGCGCGATCAATGTCCAACTTGGATTGGGGCATATGTTTTTAATCTGCGATGACCAAAACAGGCTTCCCAACCCAATTAATTTCTGTGTGACCTCTGTGGTATAGCCCGAGCTGTCCAGTTATGAATGGGGTTTTAGCCGTCGCACTAGAGCAATAGGCGTTACATGACGAGAGTTTAGGGTAGGTGTTGCACCCTCTGATCCGAAAAGCTTTTGAAATCGTAACGGGTTCATGAAGAAGACACTTGTAATGTTATTTGTAGGCTTAGCGGTGCTATCGGTGGGTGCCTCCGCAACCCCGGCCAGCATTTTTATCGAACTACTGAAGCAGCTTCAAATCCAGCGTACTGACGCTGCGGAGCAGGCGCCTATACAACCAACCGTCGATTTAAGCGTTGACCGCTCCGTGATTAATTCTGGGGAGGCTTTCATCCTCACATGGTCGTCTTCAGGATTAACGTCTTGCGAGGCACAAGGTGGGTGGACAGGAGGTCTTGAAATTGCTGGCTCCTTGAGACTTCA
Organism: Luminiphilus sp. nBUS_07; assembly: GCF_051201685.1. GTDB lineage: Bacteria > Pseudomonadota > Gammaproteobacteria > Pseudomonadales > Halieaceae > Luminiphilus. The sequence goes on from NZ_CP179213.1 coordinate 122,589, forward strand.
GTCATATGGTATTGGAGAGCGCACTTTCTCCGTTCAATGCACTGGCGATGGCGGTGACGTTTCGTCAGAACCGATTACCGTGCGCTTTATGATTAGCCCGAAGCAGCGCAGTAACCAAGCAGCAATCGCAGCAATGATGTCTGCATTTTAAATAAAAAGGCGAGCTTCTCGTGTATAGACTCGTAATTATTTTTGCACTACTTCATGCCAATTTTGCGGCGAGTGCCGTTCCAGTGTTGCCTCTACCTGCTGGCAGTTGCTCTGGCTTGATTCCGCTTGATTCCCCTCAAGTCGCCGGAGACGGGGGTGGAGCAGCAAACATATCGCTGGTTCTAGACTTCGATGATCAAAGCGCCCACGGAGCCATAATCTATTTTTCAACAGAGGGCCCAGATGATGACAGGCTGGTGGCACAGTGGTCATTAGATCAAGATGGCTCTGGCATAACTATCGATCTTGTTAGAGACCAATTAGTTCCCGCATCATTTATTGTGTCACTGACAATAGACCTAAATCCTGGCGATAGTGATGAGCGTGACCTAGAGGGTCTTCAGCCAACCGGTAACGAGTATGTACCGCTCAACGTTGTATTGAGGCTTCTGCCCACTAGTGGGGGGGTGAACTATATTATCCAAGGTGTAAGCACCCCCATACACGGTTTTTGTAACGTTCTTTGACAGTTGATCGCCACTCTTCCTTCCCCTTAGGAAGCCCAATTTACGATACATTTGCATCACTCCTGAAAGACTTCTGACAGAAGTCTAGCAATCCAAATTAAAACGCTATCGTTTGTGTGGGCTACAGTTGGAAAAGTGGTGCCCAGGGACGGAATCGAACCGCCGACACGGGGATTTTCAATCCCCTGCTCTACCGACTGAGCTACCTGGGCAATGTAGTGTTGGGCAACTACGGAGGCCGCGTATTAAACCTGTGGAGAGCACGAAGGTCAAGACAGATTCGCAGAGCCTTCGATCATGGGCTCTGGCTGTCCCGACTTTGCCCCCTCTTCATCGTAGCGGTGGTCAGAAGCTAATACCGCATAAATGGCGGGAAGCAGCACAAGGGTAAAAAAGGTGCCGATCAGCATGCCTACCACCAAAATAAAACCGATGCTGTTTCGGGCTTCTGCGCCAGCACCAGTAACTAAGGTCAGCGGCAAGTGTCCCAACACCGTCGCACCCGTTGTCATCAGCACCGGACGCAATCTGCCCACTGAAGCGGCACGGATCGCAGCGATTTTGTCGAGCCCTTCACGTTGGGCTTGATTGGCGAATTCAACAATCAGGATCGCGTTTTTTGCGACTAGACCAGCGAGGGTAATGAGTCCCACCTGGGAGTAAATATTGACCGTGGTGAGGTTGACGAAGGTAATAGACAGTGCGGCAAAGAGCGCGAGTGGAATTGAGCCCAGTAAAATAATGAGTGGATCGCGGAAGCTGTTGAACTGAATAGCTAAAACGAAAAATACCAGTGCCATGGCCGCTAATAGAACACCCAATAGCGTGTTGCCTTCACTGCGCAGCTCTCTTGATTCGCCGGTGTAGTCGAGAATGTAGTTGCTCGGTAATATTTCTGCAGCTTTCTTCTCGATAAAGCTGAGGCCCTGTTCTTTGGTGGTTCCAGGAATCACGCCACCAAAAATTTTGAAGGCATTTTTTTGCTGGAAGCGCGTTAACGCTCTCGGCGAGGTCGTGCGCTCCAAGGTCGCGATAGCACCGAGAGGAATAAGCTCTCCCGTTAACGTGCGAATGGGAAAGTCTAAAATGGCATCTGGAGAATCTCGCTCTGACTGGGCAACTTTGGGTATGACACGATAGGCTCTGCCGCGGTCATCGTATCGGGTAATGTAGGCCTCTGAATTCAGCAGTCCAACTTGCCGTGCAACATCATCAAGACTCATATTTAGATCGGCTAGCCGCTGCTTGTTGAAGTTTATGCGAGCTTCAACCAGATCGACCCGTAGATCGGTATCTGCGAATAAAAACAGCCCTGACTCTTTGGCAGCACGCACCAAAGCCTGAGCATAGGGCAGCATGGTCTGGGCATCATCTGAACTGGCAATAGCCACCTCAACATCAAATTGTCCTGGTGAGGGTAGATCTGAATCAGCGACCGGGAAAACACTGAGAGAGGGGATTTCCTGAAGCGCGCCATACATGGAAAAAAGCATGTCTTGAATCGATTGGCTGCGGTCCCCAGGATCCGTGAAATCCTGACCGCCATAACTGGCTGAAGGCATGATCATTTGCCAGATTTCGGTTGCTCCTTCAAAGGAGCCCATGGTCTTTACCGCCTGATTCATACCCTGATATGTATCTTCAATGGCGGCTTCCGGTGCGGCGTCTGCAATGACCGTGACGCCGCTTTGGTCCTCCACGGGTGCGAGCTCCTTGAGTGACAGGAGGTAAAGCGGCCCAGTGAGAAGGCTAAAAAAAATGCCCGTGAAAATTAGCTGCCAGCGGAAGCGAATTGAAAAATCGACGATGCGTGCGTAGCGGTTGGCAGTGATATCAAAACGACGATTAACCCAACGTGTCGTTCTTGTTTCTTCGCCGTGAGAGGGGCAGACCCAGGCGCTCATAATTGGAGAGAGCGTGAGTGCCACCAGGCCTGAAATTAAAACTGCGATGGCTAGGGTGAAAGCAAACTCTTTAAAAAGAACACCGGTAAGACCGCTGAGAAGACCGATGGGCGCATATACCACCGCGAGTGTCAGGGTCATCGCAATAATGGGCGCTAGCAAGCGGCGTGAAGAACGCAATGCTGCCTCACGACGTGTCATGCCTTGCCTAAGATTGCGTGCCACATTCTCAACGACAACAATCGCATCGTCGACCACAAGCCCCACCGATAAAACGATGGCGAGTATGGTGAGCAAATTGAGTGAGAACCCCATGAGCGACATGGCGGCCATTGCCCCAAGCAATGAGATAGGAATGGTCAGCAGTGGGACGATTGCTGTGCGCAGTGACCCCATGAGCGCGACAACGACAAACCCGACAAGGAAGATTGTTTCCCCGAGGGTGATAAAAATTTCTTTTAACGAGGTTCTCATGTACCGCGTGACGTCGAAGGCGATAAAGAATTCGAGATCCTCCCGAAGAGTTTCGTTAATGGCATCGACCTCGGCGTATAACGCATCGGCGACAGCAATTTCATTAGCGCCCGGTGCGGGATAAATGCCGATGAAAACAACATCGAGCATCGTGTGGCGCGAAAGCTGAGTTTGTTCCTCTGACCCTGCAATGACCTGAGCGATATCCCCAAGGCGAATATCTACATTTCCGTCTGCCCGAAGCAAAATATTGGCGAAGTCCTCGGGAGTTTTGGCTTCTGTGTTGGTCACTAGGTTTATGCGCTGTACGCTATTTTGAGAGCGTCCCAAGGTGCTAATGACGTTATTTTGGCGCAACGCATTTTGGATGTCGCCGGTGCTTACATCTAAGGCTGCCATCCTTGCGGTATCGACCCAAATGCGCATAGCGGGTCGGATGCCCGAGTTGATCGCATTCTGAACATTGGGTAGTGACGTCAGTCGAGGCAATACATCGCGTTGCATGAGGTCGGTAATGCTTGAGCTAGTTTCCCCCTCAGGTATCGACATCGCTAGATAAAAACTCGCATAGGGGCTGTCAGCCCGGACGATTTCTATGGCGGGATCTTCAGCGCCCTCGGGCAGTTCGAACCGGATTTGGCTGAGTCGCGTGTTGAGCTCTGCCAGCGCGTCAGTGCTGTCTTCGTTGAGTTTTAGCCAAACTTTAACCAGGCTGCGGCCCGCTGTTGTTGTCGATTCAACATAGTTAACGCCAGGGATGCTGGAGGCCACTCGTTCAATCGGTTCAGTGATAAATCCACGGACTGTTTCAGCACTGGAGCCCGAGTAAAACGTATTAATTTCTAGGGAGGCGCTCTCAATAACCGGGTACTGAATCACAGGTAACGTCGTGGCAGCCCGGACCCCTATTAGAAGCATTGCCAAAGACAGCACAACAGACACTACGGGCCTGCGAACGAAAATATCGGTCCACCGTGCTCTGCTTTCTGGGTGCTCAGTCATTGGCCAGTGCTCACACTGGCCAATTTAGCGAGGCTGCCATCACTTAGCTTAAAGGCACCTTTGACGGCAATTTGATCGCCTATCTGCAGATCACCCTGAGCCATGACGGTGCCGCGTCGCTCACCGATAACGGTGATACGCCGGAGTTGAGCTTCGAGGGGAACATAGGCGTCGGGTTCACCCGCCGTTAAAACGAAAACGTGAGGCCCCTCGGTATCCCAGCGCACCGCGGGCGCAGGCAATGTAAAAACAACTTCAGGTTGCCGGGTTCTGACTTCTATCAGTACGAGTTCGCCGTGGCGAAGTTGTGCGTTGACGACTTCGGCCCGCACATCAAAGGCGCGTAGCCCGGTGCTTAATGCATCTGCGACGGCAGTGATTTTGGCTTCGCCAATCATTTCTTTATCTAAGGACAGCAATCTGACGGTATCGCCTACCGCGACTCGAGCAACGCCCTGAGGTATTTTGAAGTCGATCCAGCGTGTCTCACCCATACCGTTCAGTGTCGTGAGCCGGTCTCCAGCCTGCATGAGATCCCCCAAAGACTGGGTGTAGATGCCGAGTTTCCCGGCAAAGGGTGCGCGCATGGAGAGCCGACTGATTTGGGCCTCGGTTGCCGCTATCTGTGCTTTGAGACTCAAGTCACGGGCTTCTAGGGTATCGAGTTGGTCTTGTGAGGCCATCCCTTCATTTCTGAGTTGCCGGGTGCGCTTCAGCTGTAGCTTCACAAGATTGAGGTCTGCGCTCAAAGCTTCCTGCTGTGCTCGCAGGTCCTCATCAAATAGCTGCACAATCACGTCGTCTTTCGCAACAATCGCACCGGCGGGCGCGCCCAGTGTGACAATGCGTCCAGTAGCCTCTGCGGTTAGTTCGACGAATTCTGGGGCCCTCACTGTACCGGTAAGGCGCCGGACTGCAGTCCACTCTTGCTGTTGTGCTGAGGTAGAAGTCACCACGGAATAAGGCGGCGGAAAGCTGGCGGCCATGGCCATAGCGTTGGTGACTTGCCGATACTTGAAGCCAGCGAGACCGCCGGTGACCAAAAGGCAAACAAGCAAAGTAATGAGCCACGAAATTATGCGCATGGGTAGATCCGAAGTTGAGCTGTCAGGTAAAAGTCACTCATAAAAGTGTTGGGTGCTGCTGACTGAAGTTCAGTCGTCTTGTTGGGGTACGAATCCCTCGGCACGATCGTAGTTTTCGCCTGAGAGATACTTGTCCATTTGGTCTTGCAGGTACTTACGCGCTTCAGGGTCCATCAGGCTCAATTGTTTTTCGTTGATCAGCATCGTTTGTTCGGCTTGCCATGCTTGCCAAGCTTTTTTTGACACTTCCTCGAAAATTTTCTGTCCTTTGGGGCCCGGCAGTGGCGGCCGCTCAAGGCCCTCCAATTCCTCGCCAAAATGTTTGCAAAAAACCATTCTCGCCATGGTGGGGCTCCCTAAGTGCTTAATATTAGTTATGAGTGGGGTTTCTGATGCAGTATCAAAGTACTTAAAACTTGGGTGACTGGGGCCGGTAAACCAATATTGTTTGGCGCCCGCGGATCAATCCACTGAGTGCAGTTTACCTCAGCCACTCCTTCGGGTGCGCGGTTAATCTTGAGCAGGATGGGGCGTATGGTTAGCCGGTAGTGACTGAAGCTGTGTTTGATGGGGTCAAGGTTTATGCCTGCATCCCCAGCTAGGGTTCTCAAGATAGCAAGGTTGGCCGGTAACTCGTCGCTGCTGTGAGTTTCGGGAAAACACCACAGCCCTCCCCAGATACCTTGTTGGGGTCTCTTTTCCATTAGCACAGAGCCATCTGGCTGTTGAAAGATGACAAAGTAAGTTTCACGTTCAGGTAAGGTTTTCCGAGGTTTCTTCCCGGGGAAATGTCCTTGTTCAGAACGACTGCGTGCCTGGCAGGTATCGGTGAGGGGGCAGTCTTGGCACCGAGGTGTACCGCGAGTGCATAACGTTGCGCCTAAATCCATAATCCCCTGAGTGTAGTCCGCCACACGTTCGGTGGGGGTGTATTCTTCGGCGAGCGCCCAAAGCTTATTCAGCGTTTTTGTGCTGCCCGGCCACCCCGATACAACATTGTGTCTTGCCAATACCCGTTTGACGTTGCCATCGAGGATCGGTGCTCGAATGCCCATGGCAAGACTGAGTATCGCTCCAGCTGTCGATCGCCCAACTCCAGGAAGTTTGAGTAAGCCCTCTAGGTCCTGAGGGAATTGTCCCTGAAAATCGCTGACGACAAGTTTGGCTGCGCGGTGCAGGTTGCGCGCTCTGGCGTAGTACCCTAACCCTGTCCACAGGTGTAACACGTCATCCTCGGGGGCTTCTGCAAGATCCTCCACTGACGGGAACCGTACAAGAAACCTTTCGAAGTAGGGAATAACGGTTTGCACTTGGGTTTGTTGCAGCATGATTTCTGACAGCCACACCCGATAGGCGGTTTTAGAGGCCTGCCAGGGCAAATCATGGCGCCCGTGAAGGTCAAACCAGTTTAGAAGTCTTGAGGAAAAAGAGGTCATGGTTGGCATCGGCTCACCGTTAAGCTCGGCAATTGATCACATGTACGGCGAGCGCTTCTCAGATACAATGACCGCCATTGTAGCGCGCCAAACGCGCAACAGCCCAAATGGCATCTATTTCCCAGGAGCACAGGTCATGGCTACGGTAACGACGCCTCGAAGCGCTAGTGTCGAGCGAACAACCTTGGAGACGAGCATTAGTGTTGATCTCTGCCTCGACGGTTCAGGGCAGGCGGAATTTGATACTGGCGTTCCCTTTCTCGAGCACATGTTGGATCAGATTGCCCGTCACGGCATGATCGATTTGAAAATCATAGCCAAAGGCGACCTGCACATTGATGGACACCACACGGTGGAGGATATTGGCATTACCCTTGGCCAAGCCTTCTACAAAGCGGTAGGTGAAAAGACGGGTTTAGCGCGCTATGGGCACGCTTATGTGCCTTTAGATGAGGCACTATCACGGGTCGTAGTCGATTTTTCGGGGCGCCCGGGGCTTGTCTGGGAGGTCCCTTTCACTCGGGGCATGATCGGGTCTTTTGACGTCGATCTCTTTGTGGAATTCTTTCAGGGCTTCGTCAACCACGCCTTGGTGACTTTGCACGTTGATAATTTAAAGGGCCACAACGCGCACCACCAAGCTGAAACGGTGTTTAAGGCCTTCGGCCGTGCAGTGCGTATGGCGCTTACCGCCGATCCGGCGATGGCGGGTATCACGCCTTCCACAAAAGGTACGCTCTGACGCCGTGACAAGTTATGTCGCTGTTATCGATTACGGAATGGGTAACTTGCATTCGGTTGCCTCTGCATTGGAGCATGCGGGAGCCCCCCGCGTTGTGGTCAGTCATGATCCCGACGTCATTGCTGGGGCCGAGCGCGTTGTTTTTCCGGGTGTCGGCGCTATTCAGGACTGCATGGCTGAAATTAAACGCTTGGGCTGCGACCGATTATTGAAGGCGGCGCTGGCGTCAGCGCATCAACCGGTTTTGGCGATTTGTGTTGGCATGCAAGCGTTGCTCGATCACTCGGAGGAGAATGGTGGTGTAGACACACTGGGCGTTATTCCGGGCCGAGTTAATTTCTTTGGCGCAGGTCTGCAGGATGAGCAGGGCCAGCGTCTAAAAGTACCTCACATGGGTTGGAATGAAGTGGTGCAAACCAAGCCTCACCCACTGTGGGCGGGCATAGAAGATGGAGCGCGCTTTTATTTTGTGCACAGTTATTGGGTTGAACCTCGCGACCCCTCGATAATGGTAGGCAGTTTCGACTATGGTGTGACGGGTTGCGCAGCCTTGGCTAGAGACAACCTCTTTGCCGTGCAGTTTCACCCTGAAAAAAGCCACTTGGCGGGGCTGCAGCTGCTCTCAAACTTTCTGACATGGGACGGAACATGCTCGTAATACCGGCTATAGACCTCAAAGATGGACAGTGTGTGCGCCTGCGCAAAGGCCTCATGGAGCAAAGCACGGTATTTTCTGATGACCCTGCGGGCATGGCCAAAATTTGGCGCGACAAAGGTGCGCAGCGACTGCATCTTGTTGATTTAAACGGCGCGTTTGAGGGGACGCCTGTCAATGATGACGCCGTTGTTGAGATTCTTGCCACTACGGGGGATATGCCGGTTCAAATCGGGGGCGGTATCCGTGACCTCGGGACAATCGAGCGTTATCTGGCTCTGGGCGTTGAGTCGATCATTATTGGCACTGCTGCTCTCAAAGACTCTGCCTTGGTTCGGGTTGCGTGCCGAGAATACCCCGGGCGGATAATGGTGGGTATTGATGCGAGAAATGGCTGGGTAGCGACCAATGGTTGGGCGGAAGTGTCCGATATTCAGGCCACAGAGCTTGCCAAGCGCTTTGAGCAGGCGGGTGTCAGCGCGATTATTTATACCGACATTGATCGAGATGGAATGATGCAAGGTGTCAATGTTGTGGCCACGTTAGAGATGGCCAAAGCCTCCTCTATTCCAGTTATTGCCTCTGGGGGGATTTCCCACCTCGACGATATCCGAATGCTTGCCCAATATGGGCGCCAGGGCATCATGGGGGCAATAACCGGGCGGGCTATTTATGAGGGAACTCTGGATCTGGAAGAAGCACAGGCTTGTGTTGCTGCAATGCAGAGCGTTGATTAATGCCTCTAGCGCGTCGCATTATTCCCTGCCTCGATGTTGATCAAGGCAGGGTTGTTAAGGGTGTTAATTTCGTAGGCATTAGGGATGCCGGTGATCCGGTTGAAATTGCTAGGCGCTACAACGAACAGGGTGCCGATGAGATAACCTTTCTCGATATTACTGCGAGTCACGAGCAGCGCGACACCACGGTACAAACCGTTGAGCGTATTGCTCGAGAGGTCTTCATTCCGCTCACTGTTGGGGGGGGTGTACGCGCCCTGAGTGATATTCGGGCGTTGCTCAATGCCGGCGCTGATAAAGTGAGTATTAATACAGCCGCCATTCATAATCCCGATCTTGTTGAGGCTGCGGCGGCACGGTTTGGTGCGCAGTGCATTGTGGTTGCGATGGACGTAAAGCGAGTGAGTAGCGATCTAGAGCACCCTCGTTACGAGTTGTTCACCCATGGCGGTCGTGAGCCGACGGGCATTGAGGCAGTAGCTTGGGCGCGAAAAATGGCAGCCAAGGGTGCGGGGGAAATTTTGCTAACTAGCATGGACCGCGATGGTACGCGTGATGGCTTTGAACTGACCATTACCCGTCAAATCAGCGACGCCGTAGATATCCCTCTGATTGCCTCAGGTGGCGTGGGCACGTTGGCCCATTTAGCAGATGGAATCACCGAGGGTGGAGCAGATGCTGTTTTGGCGGCCAGTATTTTTCACTTCGGAGAGTTTACGATTCCCGAGGCCAAGGATTATCTCGCCGCGCGAGGCATCGAGGTTCGTCGATGATTCTCGTGACAGCGCGCGATTTGTGACGCGCTGACAACGGTCACATCTGCTGGTAATCGCGGCAGTGCTCGACTTAGTGCGGTCAGTGTTGCGGGGTGTGGGTGCCCTATTGCGATGGCATACCCCTCTACCAATGCCCGACGAACGGCTTCTTTTATTTGACGTTCCACCGCCGCCAGTTCTGGTTTGTTGTCAAGAAATACGGTTCTGGAGGCGCTGGGAACACCTTGGGCTTTGGCCGCATCTCTAGCGACGGTTTCCGCGGTGGTTCTTGAATCAATGAAGAACATATCCTGAGCTGCTAGTTCTGACATTAGCGCATCCATCGCGCGACGATTGGTGGTCAGTGCGCTACCCATGTGATTGTTCATTCCGGCAGCGCCGGGTACCGACTGCAGGGCCTCTCTTACCCGCTGACTGATGTCTGCAACTGGTAGCTGTCTGTCCAAAACAAGAGGGTCTGACACTTGGGTACGTACCGCAGCCATCGGCATATGCAGCATGACCTCTTTGCCGCGTTTTGCTCCCAGATCCGCGACTTCCATGGCGTAAGGTGTTCCCGGAATGACAGACATTGTTAAGGGAGCGGGTATCGCCGCTGCTACTTGAGCTGTATCGAGGTTGTAGCCCAGATCGTCAATGATGACTGCAAGATTGCCGTGGCGATGCAGGGGGCAGGTTGCTGCCTCTAGCCACTGACTGGCTAAAGTTCCAAGTAGTAAAACCCCCACTAAGTGCAGCTTTACTGTAATGGCATCTACTCCATAGCTTGCAGAATGCGTGTGTTATTCCGACGTTTGCCGGGGTTTTGAGCGTTTTGGAACGTCAATTGACCCCCACATTTAGGGGTTTTATTATCCTAATACCCCAAGATATGCTGCTCATGTTTGGAATGCAACCGCCTCTTGGCGATAAGAACCTGTGTAAAACCTGTTCAATTGACGTAAGTGGGCACTCACATTCCGACTGAAATATTATTTCCGGCTAGAGCGGCCTGAAAAACTCTGTGGATAGCTTTGATTTTTGGCAAGATTTTTCTGCCGGATCGGATCTGGAGCGCGGCAGATAGGGGGCGACACAAAGCCCCGAAAAACCGTTAAGGGCAGGATATAAAGGCAGGAGGCTGGGTGGGGATAAACGCTGCGGTGCCGTTTTCCCAATTCGAATAGGCGCCTATTTATTCGGTGGTTGGTACAGCTGCCTTGTTTTGGTCTTCAGCAGGCGGGGGCACATTGCGTTTCACTAAGAGATTGACCCCGCGCAGAAGGGTAAGCGCCTCATAAAGCTGGTTATCGCTTTCCCTTAAATCCGCCAGTGACTCGCTTTCAGAGCCTGCGTCCTGAGGGTTGGCGTCTGCACTGCTGTCCAAACTCCCCTTGAGATCCGACTCCTTAATTTGCCGTCCCTCGATACTGGTAACGCGAGCCCGTTCAACCACAATATCAGGCACGATACCTTCAGCTTGAATGGAACGGCCAGTTGGCGTGAAGTAGCGCGCGGTGGTGAGTTTTACGGCACGGGTCTCTGAAACGGGTAATACCGTTTGGACCGATCCTTTGCCAAAACTGCGGGTGCCCATGATCACAGCGCGCCCCACGTCTTGCAGAGCACCCGCGACAATTTCAGAGGCGCTGGCAGAGCCGCCATTGATAAGTACAACAATGGGTGCGCCGGCCAGGCGGTCACCGGGTGTTGCCTCAAAACGCTCCCTCGAGCTGGGGTGGCGACCCTCGGTGTAAACAACCAGACCACTGTCCATGAATAGATCTGAGACGGCCACACTGGCACCGAGTACTCCCCCGGGATTATTGCGTAAATCTATCACCAGCCCTTTGAGTTCACCCTCCAAAAACAGGTCATTTAAAGCGCTGCTGGCTTCCTCTCCTGTGGGTCGGCCAAATTGGGCAATACGCAAATAGCCGTAATGAGGTGCCAGCATTCGGGATCGAACGCTGGCCACTTTAATGGCATCTCGTACTACGGTGATCTCAAGGGGCTCCGTTTGGCCGCGACGACCAATCTCCAAATCAATAGGCGTTCCAATAGGGCCTCGCATCAGCTGAACAGCCTCATCAATGGTCATTCCCTTGACCGACTCTCCATCGAGCTTGAGGATCACGTCCCCGGCTTGCAGGCCTGCTGCTACGGCTGGAGAGCCGTCAATAGGCGCTATGATTTCGATGTAACTGCCCCGGCGTCCAATTTCGATACCTAGCCCAGAAAATTCTCCTTCCGTGGTCGTTTGCAGATCGCTGTAGTCTTCCTTAGTGAGGTAAGCAGAATGGGGGTCCAGACCCTCAAGCATGCCTCTCACGGCATATTCAAACAGTTTGCTATCGTCGATTTTTTCCACGTAACCAGCACGTATTTGATGAAAAACGTCAGCGAAGGTCTGTAGCTCAGCGAGCGGTAACGCACCTTTTGAGGCGTCAGAGCTGGGCTCTGTCGCTTTAGGTGAGGTGCTGGCTGCTTCGATGGCAGGGCTGACTGCTTCCGTAGGGAGTTCGGTGGGCTGCCCGTGGCCGGTAGTTGCAAAAACAGCCAAAAACATCGTGATCGTAACAAAGGGGAGAGACCGCATGAGGCGTCTGTGTCCTGAATAATGAGACGGTTATGGTACCCGATTGTGGTGTCTAACTGGAGCTACAGATCAGCGCTTAACCCACCGACCCGGATCAACGGGCTTGCCTGCACTGCGTATTTCAAAATACAGAGCCGGTTCAAGAGCGCCGCCGCTGGCGCCTACTGTCGCAATAACGTCGCCAGGAGTTACCCAATCACCTACCTCACGGCGCAGACTCCGATTCTGCCCGTATAAACTGAAGTAACCTTCACCGTGATCTAAGATAAGCAAAAGGCCTTGACCCCGCAGCCAGTCCGCATAAACCACTCTGCCGTGGTGCAACGCAAGGACATTACTCCCTTCGGGTGCGGGAATTAACCAACCGCGCCAAAGCATGTCCCCTGAATTTCGAGAAGCACCAAAGCGGTTGCTGGCCTTTCCCTGTGCAGGGAAGACCATTTGCCCTTTGGCTTCCTCAAAAGAAATGTATGCGGTGGGTGTGTTGAGGTCACTGAGTCGTTGCTCCAGCTCTAAGAGCAAATCGGTCAGTTGTGCTTGATCCTGCTGCAGCTGTGCCATGCGACTAGTGTCGTTTGATAAAGATGCCTCAATAGCAGATAGGGCTGAGCGACGCTCCTTCTGCAATCCCGCTGCAAGCAGGCGCTCCTCCTCTAAAGCGGCGCTTTGTTGGGCTAACTCGACTTGAGATATTCGTAGCGCGTCGGCATTGGTTTGAATACGTCGCAGCAGTGTCTGGTAGCGAGCTACCGCATCACTACGCTGCTGCAGAACCCGGTCAAAATAGGCAAGGTTGAGTGCCACCTCGTTAGGGCTTTGATCACCAAAAAGAATGCGTAGCCCGCCGCCCTCACGAAGCGCCCACAGCGTCCTAAAGTCTCGCGTCATGTTGGTTTGTTCTGTAACGACATCGTCTTGAAGTCGATCGCGTTCCATTTCGAGAGCTGCAAGACGAGGTAGCTCGCTGGCTATCTTCTGTTCGATATTGCGCAGTCGTTGCTCCAGCTTACCAATAGACTTTTCCGCATCGGCAAGACGGGTTTGTAAATCATCTTTTTTGGTTTGTTTTTCTGCGATCCCGTTTTGAATTTCACTAATCTGAATTTGCAGGGCTTGCAGCTGCGCCTGGGTCTCTTGCTCTTGAGTGATCTGCGCGTCGGCAGTGCCTATGAAGGCCAGCATGCTGACAATGGCCAAGGGTAATATCCAGCTCCTCGGTAACGGCGTCATAAATTAACGTTCAGACACAATCAGTGAGGTGCCGGTCATAGCGTTCGGCTGTTCAATACCCATCAAAGCGAGCAAGGTGGGCGCAACATCGGCGAGAATGCCGCCCTCCTGACGCAGCGTTGCGCGGTGACTCCCAAGGTAGACAAGTGGCACATGCTCCGTGGTGTGTTGCGTGTGATTTTGACCACTGACGTAGTCACGCATCTGTTCACAGTTGCCATGATCTGCGGTTACGAGGGCCTGTCCTTTTGCGGCAAGTACGGCTTTCTCGATTCTATGAAGGCAAGCATCAAGAGTTTCCACGGCAGCAACTGCAGCATCAAAGACACCCGTGTGCCCCACCATGTCGCCATTGGCGAAATTAACAATGATGCAATCAAAGCTTTTACTTTCGATGGCGCTCACAATTTCATCGGTGACTGCTACAGCACTCATTTCAGGTTGTAAATCGTAGGTAGGAACATCTGGCGAAGGTATAAGTATTCGTTTTTCGCCGTCAAAAAGTGCTTCACGTCCGCCGCTAAAGAAGAACGTAACGTGGGCATATTTTTCGGTCTCAGCGATGCGCAGTTGAGACAAACCTTTGTCGGACAAGACCTCACCAAAGCTATCGTCAACAACATCGGGGGGAAAGGCGACGGGGCAGCTAAATTGGCTGCTGTATTCGGTGGTACAAATAAGGTCTATAGCGGGCGCAGACGGCCGTGGGAAACCGCTGAAGTCTTTTTGGGATAGAGCCTCAGTCAATTGGCGAGCTCGATCGGCGCGAAAGTTCATGAATAGCACTACATCACCATCGGCGATCACCGCGGGCTCGCCAATGCGCGTCGGGGCCACAAACTCATCGGTTTCCCCGCGCTCATAGGCGGCGTCTAACCCCGCTGCGGATGAGGTTGCTGAATGTTCGGCTTCGCCCAAACATAACAACCGATAGCTTTTTTCTAAGCGATCCCAGCGTTGGTCACGATCCATCGCCCAATAGCGCCCGGTGATAGTGGCCAATCGGCCAACACCGAGTTGCTCAAAAACCTCTTCAGCGGCGCGAAGCGCAGATGCCGCACTGCGAGGTGGCGTATCTCGACCATCGAGAAACCCGTGCAAATAAATTTCGGTAGCCCCTTTAGCGGCCGCCAGACGCACCATCTCAAAAATATGACGCTCATGACTGTGTACGCCGCCCGCAGACAGCAGCCCCATAATATGTACAGCCGTACCTTGGCTGACCGCCGATTCAATACCGCGACAGTAAACTGGATTCGTGTGAAAGGTGCCGTCGGCTATGGCGTTGTCTATTTTCGAGATCGACTGGTAGACCACGCGTCCAGACCCTAGGCTCATGTGTCCCACTTCGCTATTACCCATTTGACCCTCGGGTAAGCCCACATCTTGTCCCGACCCAGAGATCAACGTTTTGGGCGCTGTCTGCCACAGTCGATCCCAAGTCGGAGTGCTAGCCGCTGCGATGGCATTATCTCTGGGGTCCTCACGGTGGCCAAATCCGTCCAGAATGATTAAAAGGGTGGGTCCTTGCTCGGCCTTGTTCATAATCCTGAGGGTCCTCTATCTTGAGCTAAAACGCCATTGTAACCTTGCCACCGCCACTACGCCCATAAACCCCGCTGGAGCGCTACGATGCAAACCGTTATACTCCCGCGCCAGCGCCGCATACAGCGGGTGCCCGTCACCTCTCGAGACAACCGTGCAATTAGACCTTTTACTAGAATTTTTCGCCCAACAGTGGCTCCTACTACTCGGGCTGGCGGCGACGCTAACGATGCTTTTTCTGCACGAATCCCGGAAAGCCGGGCCCGCAGTGTCGCCTCAGCAGGCGATTAATTTAGTCAACGGAGAGGGCGGTATTTTTCTCGATATCCGCGACGGTGCAGAGTACAAAAAGGCGCACATTGCCGATGCTCAGCATATTCCCCTAGCGCAATTGGGAACTCGGAAAGCCGAGCTTTCAGGGTGTGAAGACAAACCCGTCATCGTAGTTTGTAAGCTGGGCCAGTCATCGGGCACTGCGACACGCCAGCTGCGAGATGCGGGTTTTGCCAGAGCGCAAAAAATGTCAGGCGGCATGATGGAGTGGAATGCCATGAAACTACCAGTGGTGAGCTCCTGATGCCTGAAATTGTTATGTATACAACACGTTGGTGCCCTTTTTGCGTCGGTGCTAAAGCACTGCTTAACAAGAAAGGAGCAGAGTTCTCTGAAATACCGGTTGATGGGAACCCGGCGCTGCGCGCCACCATGGCAGAGCGTGCCGGTGCAACTAGTGTCCCTCAAATTTGGATCGGTGATGTCCACGTTGGTGGCTGCGACGAGCTTTTCGGTCTCGAGCAGCAAGGGCGTCTCGATAGTATGCTGTCGGGACAGGCCTGACGGGTTAGACTTCACCATCTTTTTTTCAACAACACCGTTAACTTTTAATAACACAGCTACTTAAGGAGTCGTTTCATGGCTGAAGAACAAGCCGCGGCAGAGGGTCAGGCACCCCAGCAGCAATTTACATTGCAACGGATTTACACAAAGGACATTTCCTTTGAATCACCGTCAACGCCACAGATATTTCGTCAAAACTGGCAGCCAAACGTCAACATTGATCTAAATACCAAAAGCTCCAGAGTTGACGAAGAAGGCAATCATGAGGTCGTTTTAACCTTAACGGTTACCGCTAAAATGGAAGACGACACGGCGTTTCTGGTCGAAGTTCAGCAAGCTGGCATATTCTTCGTTGTTGGCATTGAGGGCGAGGCACTGCGGCAGGTCTTGGCAACGGTTGGGCCCAATATTTTGTTCCCTTACGCACGGGAAAGTATTGACGCCTTGGTAGTGAAGGGTGGATTCCCTCCCTTGATGCTAGCTCCGGTCAACTTTGAAGCGTTGTACCGACAGGCTGTTGCCAGTCAGGCTCAGCAGGAAGCTGCGGCACAGGTCGAGTCAGACGCCGAGTAAACGTTTAGGCGCCCCCTGCGGGGGTGCCGTCCTCTTCTAATTCTTTGATCTTGCGCGTCAGCGTATTGCGACCCCAGCCCAGCGTTTCTGCGGCCTCAGCGCGTTTGCCTCCGGTATGAGCTAAGGCGGCGGTTATCATTATGCGCTCGAACTCTGGCAGCGCCTTCCGCAGAACATTGGACTCGCCCGCAGCAAGCCTCTGCTGCGCCCAAGTCGCCAGCACGTCTTGCCATGTTGCGGCGTCGGGAGTTCGTGCGGTTTGAGCGGGCTCTAGTAATTCAGGTGGCAGGTCGCTTGGATGAATCTCACGGCCCGCGGCCATCACGGTTAACCAGCGGCAGGTATTTTCAAGTTGTCTCACGTTGCCTGGCCAGGGTAATTGGCAAAGGTAGCGTGACGCTGAAGTGGACAATACTTTTCCTTCCACCCCGAGTTCTTGGGCAGCCTTACTCAGGAAGAATTGCATCAGCTTTGGGATATCTTCTTGCCGATCTGCAAGGCGAGGAAGGTGAATCCTAATGACGTTAAGGCGGTGAAATAGATCTTCTCGAAACTGCCCGTTTGCGACGAGATTTTCTAGGTTTTGATGGGTGGCTGCGATAATTCTGACATCAGCTTGCACCGGGGTCGCGCCCCCCACTCGGAAAAACTCGCCATCGGCTAGAACACGCAGTAATCGTGTCTGAGTTTCTGCTGGCATGTCGCCGATTTCATCAAGAAAAAGCGTTCCGGAGTCAGCCTGCTCAAATCGACCCACGCGTCTGGCCGATGCTCCCGTGAAAGCGCCTTTTTCATGCCCGAATAGCTCTGATTCCATTAGCTCCCTTGGGATGGCCGCCATGTTGAGTGCAATAAAAGGCCCATCTTTACGGGGGCTGTGCCGGTGCAATGCCCGTGCCACCAGCTCTTTTCCGGTGCCAGATTCGCCATTAATAAGGACGGTGATTTGGCTGTGAGCGAGGCGGCCGATAGCTCGAAACACCTCTTGCATGGCTGGGGCATTACCAATGATTTCAGTGGGCTTATCGGGTAGTTCAGCAACAGGGGCTCTTCGTTCTTTGCGCATGGTCGGGGTGCGCATTACGGTCGCAACAATTTCATCGACATCGAAGGGCTTGGGTAGGTATTCAAAAGCACCTTCTTCATAAGAGGCTACGGCGCTGTCGAGGTCAGAGTGCGCCGTTGTAATGATGACCGGCAGCTCTGGGTATTCAGCGCGCAATTCGCCCAGCAACGCGAGGCCATCGATGCCCGGCATGCGAATATCACTGATCACAACATCAGGGGCTCCTGATGCAATGGCGTCTAGCAAGGCCTCTGCTGTTTCAAAGCTCTGACATAGAAGCCCCGCCTGAGTTAAAGCCTTTTCCATAACCCAGCGTATGGAGCGATCATCATCAACCACCCAAACTGTTCGGTCTTCAGACACGTCTCAAGTCTCCATCGGTAATAAAACGGTAAAACAGGTATGGCCGGGTTCGCTCTCGCACTGGATAAGGCCACCATGTCTGTTGGCGATCATCTGGGCGATCGATAAACCCAGCCCATTGCCCTTGGTGCTAGATGTCACCATCGGTAGGAATAATTGGTGCAATTGGTCACTGGGGATGCCCGGACCTGCGTCGACAATGTCTAGGCAACACACCAACTTGTGGCGTTTACCACCCAGGGTATATTGGCGCTTGGCACGACTTCGAAGCGTTATCGTGCCTTGACCCGACATGGCTTGGCTGGCGTTGCGCGTGATGTTTAATATGACTTGGGTCAGTTGGTCGGGGTCTGCCTTGAATTCAGGCAGCGATGGATCGTAGTCCCGTTCGATAACAACCTTGCCGCCAGATTCGGCTTCTGTAAGTTGCCTGACGCGCTCAAGAACTTCATGGATATTCATGAAGCGGGTTAACAGCCGCTCTCTTGGGCCGAGCATCCGGTCTACCAAGGTGCGTAAGCGATCCACCTCTTCCATAATGACGTCGGTGTATTCTGTGAGCTTCCCGTCACCTAACTCCCGCGCCAGCAGTTGAGCCGCTCCTCGAATGCCCCCCAGTGGGTTTTTTACTTCGTGGGCCAAACCTTTGATGACTTGGCGCATAGAGGCCTGTGCTTCTCTAAGTTGTGCGTCTTCACTGATGGCATTGAGCCGGTCTACGGGGTGGAGCTCTAACAGAAGGCTCGGGTTGCCACCGGCAGTTTGCAGGGGGCTGATAATGAGGTCTACGCAGTACTGAGCGCCGCTGTGAAGTAACAGCGGCATCTCACGTTTCACCGTGGGGAAATTTTCACTTTGTACTTGGGTAAGAAGGTTTTGCCAGTCCTGATTCAGGCTGACCAGGCGATCAAAATGTACGCCTCGCGTGCGTTCACTGGAGGCCTGTAGCAAGGTTTCACTGGCGGGATTCAAGCTAACGATGCGTAGTTCGGTATCGAGCATAATCACGGCTGTCGCCAGGGCTTCGAGTATCTGATCCTGAGCGGCGACTTGAGGTGCACCCTGCTTGTACTGACTGATAGAGCTCACCTTATGGACGGCCTGAGTACATAAACAGTTACCGGAGCCGATACATCCAACACTTCCCCTTCCGTGTTCTGACGCTTAATCGTGACTTGGTGCTCCCCTCGATAAACATTTCGAAGCTGCCAGCTATTACCCTTCTGCGGTTGACCTATTGCTGCTCCATCGATTTCCAGGAGCGCGAACTCGTCAACCTCCAGAGGGGGAGAGAATTGGGCGGTCACGCCAAAATCTCCGGGACCCATAGGCACGGTTGTGCCCTCGCTAGGACTTGTGATGATGGTGGAGTACGTTACCAGAGCCTCAGGGCCTCTGGGCTCCCTGATAGGTTTTGGAATGTTCGGGGGCGGTTCTGAGAGGTTGGTAGGATTGAGCTCAACTTCTTGGATTATGCCTGACTGGCTTTCTGCTGGAGGCCTGTCGCTGAACACAGATTTACCATTTTTGTCGGTGTATTTATAGATTTCTGCCTGAAGGGGCAGGGTGTTGAGCGCTGAAATCGCAATGGTTGCGACACCTAATCCTTTGGCAATTTTGATCATTGATCCGGCTCCAAGGGTTGTCCCAAGAACAGCTTGCACTGATTGGTCGTTTTGAACCAGAGCGTGAATGCCGGTTACGGCATCAGAGAATTTAGAGCCCTCACGCCCCAATCAGGCGTAAGGACTCTCGAGCACTTTAAAGCGAGTAGTACATGTCAAACTCAACGGGGTGAGTTGTCATGTCGAGACGCTGAATCTCCTCGCGCTTCAGACCGATGTAGGCATCAATCATATCGTCGGTGAAAACTTCGCCTCGTGTTAGGAAGTCGCGGTCTTCATCGAGAGCGTTGAGTGCTACTTCAAGACTGGAAGCCACCGTTGGAATCGCCTTAGCTTCCTCTGCTGGCAGGTCATAAAGGTCCTTATCTGCCGCTTCGCCAGGATGAATTTTGTTCTGGATGCCGTCCAGGCCGGCCATCAGCATGGCAGCGAAGGCTAGATAAGGGTTTGCTGTAGGGTCGGGGAACCGGACCTCAACGCGCTTGCCTCGTGGTGATGGCTCGTAAGGAATGCGGATAGAAGCAGAGCGATTACGGGCTGAATAAGCCAGCATGACCGGAGCTTCAAAACCGGGTACCAGTCGCTTGTAGCTGTTGGTAGACGCATTGGCAAAGGCATTCAGCGCTCTGGCGTGCTTAATAATGCCGCCAATATAGTAGAGCGCAGTTTCGGAAAGCCCCGAGTAACCGTCACCGGCGAAGGTGTTGTCGCCGTCTTTGGCAACCGATTGGTGCACGTGCATTCCCGAGCCATTGTCACCGACTAAAGGCTTGGGCATGAAGGTAGCGGTTTTGCCATAAGCATGGGCAACGTTGTGAACGCAGTACTTGAGGATCTGCACTTCGTCTGCTTTCTTAACCAACGTGTTGAAGCGGATGCCAATTTCGCACTGACCCGCTGTGCCCACTTCGTGGTGATGTACTTCTACATCTAGGCCCATCTGCTCCATGGCTGAACACATGGCGGCGCGTATATCGTGGAGGCTGTCCACGGGTGGTACAGGGAAGTAACCGCCTTTAACTTTTGGCCGGTGGCCGGTGTTGCCATCGTCGTAATGGGCTGAAGATGACCAGGCCGCCTCTTCTGAATTGATGCTGTACCCGGCACCACTAATATCGGAGTGCCACTTAATGTCATCGAAGACAAAAAATTCAGGCTCTGGGCCAAAAAAAGCGGTGTCGCCGATACCTGTCGACGTGAGGTAGGCTTCCGCGCGCTTGGCGACGCTGCGAGGATCACGCTCGTAGCCTTGCATCGTTGTTGGCTCAATAATGTCGCACCGGAGAATCACGGTCGCGTCATCGGTGAAGGGGTCTAAAATTGAGCTGCCATCGTCAGGCATCAAAATCATGTCTGATTCGTTGATGCCCTTCCAACCGGAAATAGATGAGCCGTCAAACATCTTGCCCTCTTCGAAAAAATCCTCGTCCACCTCCGTGGCGGGAATAGAGACGTGTTGCTCTTTACCCATGGTATCGGTGAAACGCAGGTCTACCCAGCGAATATCATTGTCTTTGATTAAGGTGAGCGTGCGCTCCGACATGGCTAACTCCTTGAAATATCTAAATGGGGGCTTTAACGAGCCCCAAGGCTTGATGATTGGGGCATGCACCATGCCATGAATCAACGGTGTGGGATAGTGCAAGGTGTATGCCAGAGGAGTCTTCTCGGCCAAAAAAAATATAAGCCATTGAAAATTATAGTAAATAATCTAAAGCGCAGGATTTTTGGATGCCAAGCAATCGGCATCTCCGCACTATAAAAGTGCGCTACGCACTAAAATCGCGCATTTTTTGCCCCATAAATGGGCAAATGATCCTCGGCAGCGCCAGATCTTATTTTCGCCAGTAACCGTAATATTGCAGACCAGTTGTGCGGCAGCCTCTGGTAGACTCCGCGCCGCCCAACCCCCCTTATCTTGGAGAGACACGCCGCGTGATCAGCCAGCTGAGAAATATTGCCATCATCGCCCACGTAGACCACGGCAAAACAACACTCGTGGATTGTCTGCTACAGCAGTCCGGCACCCTTGACCGGAAAGCGGCAGGGACCGAGCGGATTATGGATTCCAACGACCAGGAAAAAGAACGTGGCATTACCATTCTTGCCAAGAATACGGCGATCCGCTGGCAAGATTATCGTATCAATATTGTGGATACACCCGGACACGCAGATTTCGGCGGCGAAGTGGAGCGGGTACTATCTATGGTGGATTCTGTCCTTTTGCTGGTTGATGCCGTAGACGGACCCATGCCACAGACGCGTTTTGTGACCTCCAAAGCATTTGAGCGCGGACTTAACCCCATTGTGGTCATTAACAAGGTCGATCGTCCTGGTGCCAGGCCTGATTGGGTGGTTGACCAAGTTTTCGATCTTTTTGACTCCCTAGGTGCCAACGAGCAGCAGCTCGACTTCCCTATTATTTACGCCTCTGCCCTTAACGGGATCTCAGGTGAAGAGCACGATGCGATGGGCACCGATATGGCGCCGTTGTTTCAAACCATTGTCGATAAAGTGCCGCCACCATCGGTAGACACATCGGGCCCGCTGCAGTTACAAATTTCCGCGCTCGACTACAGCAGCTATGTCGGTGTTATTGGTGTGGGACGCATCACCCGAGGTTCGGTAACACCCAACACGCAGGTTGCTGTTATTGATCGCAATGGCGACAGTCGTAACGGAAAAATCCTGCAGGTTATGGGTTATCAGGGCCTTGAGCGCGTTGAAGTGACTGAAGCTGGTGCTGGAGACATCGTTTGCGTGACCGGAATTGAGGCATTAAATATTTCTGACACGCTGTGCAGTCCGGATACCCCAGAGCCACTGCCGCCTCTCTCGGTAGATGAACCCACGGTCAGCATGACCTTTCAGGTCAATGACTCGCCCTTTGCAGGACTCGAAGGCAAGTACGTGACCTCACGTAATATCCGGGAGCGTCTCGATCGGGAACTCATACACAACGTGGCTCTGCGCGTGGAAGAGGGTGATTCTCCAGACAAGTTTTCGGTATCTGGTCGCGGTGAGCTGCACCTGTCAGTGCTGATAGAGAGCATGCGCCGTGAGGGCTTTGAGTTGGGTGTTTCGAGACCCGAAGTGATTCAAAAAGAAATCGACGGTGAGCTCTGTGAGCCCTATGAAAACCTGGTGATTGACTGTGAGTCAGAGCATCAGGGTGGCGTGATGGAGGAGTTGGGTCTGCGCAGGGCTGAAATGAAAAACCTGGTGATAGACGGTAACGGACGCGTGCGCCTTGAGTTTATTGTTCCGGCAAGAGGGCTCATTGGATTTCGTTCGCAGTTTTTAACCCTCACTTCAGGCTCGGGTATCATGACTCACGTCTTTGATCATTACGGCCCTGTTAAACGTGCAGAGTTGGGCGGACGCGTAAACGGCGTTCTGGTTTCCATGGTGAAAGGCAAAACCCTAGCCTATGCTTTATACACCTTGCAGGACCGAGGTCGACTTTTTGTCGATCCCAACAAGGACGTGTACGAGGGGCAGATTGTTGGGCTGCATAGCCGTGGTAACGACTTGGTTGTTAACCCGACGAAAGCCAAGCAACTGACCAATGTTAGGGCCTCAGGCACAGACGAAGCGCTAATTTTGACGTCTCCAGTACGACATAGTCTCGAGCAGGCTTTGGAGTTTATTGAGGATGATGAGCTTGTCGAAGTGACTCCTGACAGCATTCGACTGCGCAAGAAACTGCTGCTCGAACACGAGCGTAAGCGCGCAGCTCGCAGCGCAGCCTAAAGCGAGAACATATTTTTGTCGGCCTCGCGCCATAGATCGGTCAGGTAAGACCGATCTAGCTGAGCAGCATTTCGAAGTGGGGTAGATCGTCCTCGAGATAGGGGCCTTTTACGGTTGTAAAACCCAAGCCGTGATAAAACTCCTGTAGGTACGCTTGACCGCTAATTCTTAAGCCGTGGTTAGGCCACAGGTCTTGAGCGTAGGCCATGCTTTTAACCATTAGCTCGCGACCTAGTGACTGACCCCTGTTGTCGGGGGCCACTGCGACTCGGCCAATCGACACCTCCTCATAAACTGCCCCTGGGGGTGCAATCCTCAAGCTGGCGATGAGCTCCCCGTCCAGTAAACCCTCAAGGTGCCAACAGTGTGGGTCTATGTCGTCGGGATCCTGATAGGGACAGCGTTGCTCAACAACGAATATGCGGCTGCGCATGTTCAGCATGGCGTGCCACTCTAATGCACTGAAAACATTGAAGTGGCGAAAACGCCACTGAAGGGTATTAGACATAGTGTGGCCAGTTTTTTTGGTCAAGGAATGCCCTTTCCGGGGACATGGGTAGTTTATCGGGTTAGGATTCCGTCGAACAGGAATTAAAGGGCTGCAGATCATGCTGACCATGGGACAGGTACAGGACGATTTCGACCTCCTCAACAGGGCGGCAAGACAATCGTTGTCTGGCGTATTTGCTGGGCTCGATATCGAATCGAGTACGGTTGATTTACCTGCCAGTCGTTCCGTTTACTTTACCCCTCTCCCCGATAACACCATTGCCTGCGTAGAGTCGGGTTTGGTATCCGTTATGCATGAACAAACTGTGGTGAGCGTGTTGGAACCCGGCGATCTTGTGCTTGGCGACAGCGCCCTAGTTCCTGCCACTGTAACAGCGCTTCAATTTGGTTCGGAGGAGGGTGCTACCGTCCGAACCTGGGAGCAGGGGGCGTTTCTCCGCGCGATCAGTGCAGATGATGCTCGGCAAAGGCTGTGGCTCGCGGCACTCATCCAAACACAATCCCTCATGTATCGAATGAGTGGTTTAAGTATCCAGCGACAAACCGGGCTAAGGGGAGACACCGAGGTTTATTCCCCAGGCGCGGTCATTATTCAGCAGGGAGACCCCGCTGATGACGTATTTTCAATGGTGGCGGGGGTTGCGCAGGTGTTGGTAGATGAACAGCCCGTTGCCAGAATAGCCACGGGTGAGCTGTTTGGCACAATGGCGGCACTGACTAGTGGGCACAGGAATGCCACCGTAACTGCTCTAGAACGCTGTTCGGTGTTGCGCGTTCCCAAGGACCGATTTTTTGAAATTATTCGTACACGACCAGAAGCTGTGCAGGGCCTGTTGGTCGACATGGCGCGCTCTATTACGGCACTGAACGGAGAGGTAGTGGCATTGCGCCAACGTGTGTCAGAACCGTAAAACTTATTCCTAGTCACTTAAATACTGAGAGTTCCAGTTAATGTCTGATCCGGTAATGGGCGCAACGAGCCCTGAAACCCTATCGTTACGCGATTATGCCGAAAAGGCTTACCTCGATTATTCGATGTACGTCATTCTTGATCGCGCTCTTCCCAATATCGGGGATGGGCTCAAGCCCGTCCAGCGACGTATCGTTTATGCGATGAGTGAGCTGGGTCTGAAAGCTACGGCTAAATTTAAAAAATCGGCGCGTACCGTCGGTGATGTCATTGGCAAGTTTCATCCCCATGGCGACAGCGCCGCCTATGAAGCCATGGTGCTTATGGCTCAGGACTTCAGCTATCGCTACCCCTTAATCGATGGTCAAGGTAACTGGGGATCACCCGACGACCCTAAGTCGTTTGCAGCGATGCGTTACACCGAATCTAGGCTCACGCACTACGCTGACATTCTCCTGGCTGAGTTGGGACAGGGTACTGTTGATTGGCAACCAAACTTTGACGGCACTCTCGATGAGCCTATGGTGTTGCCGGCACGCGTCCCGAACCTGTTGCTCAACGGCACAACAGGGATTGCAGTGGGGATGGCCACTGATATCCCACCGCACAACCTCCGTGAGGTTGTTAGTGCAACTATCCGTTTGTTAGAGGCGCCCCGGGCCGGCCTAGAAGATCTCAGTGATATTATTCAAGGCCCTGATTTTCCCACTGAAGCCGAAATCATAACGCCTCGCTCTGAAATTAGTGCGATGTATAAAACCGGTCGGGGCTCCCTTAAAATGCGCGCGGCTTGGCGGATCGAGGATGGTGCCGTGGTGATTTACGCCTTGCCGCATCAAGTCTCTGGATCGAAAGTCCTTGAACAAATTGCCGCCCAAATGCAGGCCAGAAAGCTGCCAATGGTTGGCGACCTCCGTGATGAGTCTGATCATGAGCATCCAACACGATTCGTAGTAGTGCCCCGTTCAAACAGAGTTGATCTTGACGCGTTGATGAGTCATCTGTTTGCGACTACCGATCTAGAGCGGAACTATCGGGTCAATCTTAATGTGATAGGAATCGACGGTCGTCCGGGCGTGAAATCGTTGGCGACAATTTTGCTCGAATGGTTGGAGTTCCGCAGGACCACCGTGCGCCGTCGCTTGGAGCATCGGTTAGAAAAAGTCTTGAAGAGACTACATATTCTTGAGGGCTACCTCGTTGCTTACTTGAATATTGATGAGGTCATTCGCATCGTTCGTGAGGAAGACGAGCCTCGCCCCGCGCTCATGGCACGGTTCGCGCTGACTGAGATACAGGCCGACGCCATTCTCGATTTGAAGTTGCGCAATCTTGCCAAGCTCGAGGAAATGAAAATTCGCGGCGAGCAAAATGAATTGGCTGAAGAGCGTGATGATCTCGAAAAAACGTTGGGCAGTGATGCGCGACTGAAAACCCTGATTAAAAAAGAACTGGAGGCCGTTGCCAAGGACCATGGCGATGAGCGTCGTTCGCCTATTGTCGAGCGAGAAGAGGCCAAGGCTTTCAGTGAATTGGAGCTGACCACGGCGGATCCACTGACCATTGTTCTCTCTGAAAAGGGTTGGATAAGAGCGGCCAAAGGCCACGATATTGACCCCGAATCGCTCAGCTATAAATCGGGAGATGCGTTTAAACTAGCGGCCAAAGGACGAAGCAACCAACCCACCGTTGTTTTTGACTCCACCGGTCGGTCATACAGTTTACCCAGCCACCAGTTGCCTTCGGCTCGTGGCCAGGGTGAGCCATTGACAGGTCGCATAAACCCTCCATCGGGGGCAACTTTCGAGGCCTTACTCACAGGAGTAGATGCAGACCGTTTTCTGTTGGCTAGTGATGCGGGCTATGGTTTTGTCGCACGGTTTGCTGACTTGCAAACTAAAAATAAGGCGGGCAAAGCGGTCTTGTCATTGCCCAAGGGTGCTGGCGTACTGCAGCCTGGCAGTGTTGGCAGCGCGGACGAGTCAGCAATGGTTGCCGCTGTGACAAATGAAGGTCGGTTATTGGTATTCCCGCTTTCAGAGCTTCCTGAGCTATCCCGCGGCAAGGGAAATAAAATCATTGGTATTCCAACCCCAAGGGCGGCTGCCCGCGAGGAATTAATGGTGGGCGCGGTCGTTTTGGTTGCTGGCAATGTATTGCAAATTACTGCGGGTAAACGCCACTTGAAACTCAAATTCAGTGATCTCGAGCATTATCGTGGTGAGCGGGGAAGGCGTGGCAATAAGTTGCCTAACGGTTTTCAGAAGGTAGTTGCTGTGGGCGTGGTAGGAGCAGACTGAAGTCTGAACTCATTCTTCGGCCTGATCATTGGTGATGAGGGCCCGCAGTAAAATTTCGCGTTGGCGTTCGAGCAGGTCCCTATGACCATCGGCGAATGTCCCCAGTTGATAGCGCCCGGCTGGAGCCTCTTCGATGCTGACACGATTGATCAGCTGGACGTCTTGTACCAAAGATTCGAACAGGTGGATTTCGTTCCCCGATTGGCGGGCTAACGCCTCTAGCTCATCAACAGCAGCTTGGGTATACAACCCCGGGTAAATGTCTTCGCTATCGCCGCGTCCAAGTTCACTGTCGCCTACTGCAAGCCCTAACCCAACCGACAATCTGAGTTGCTGCTCAAGCTTTGGTGCGGTCTGTTGAATCAGCCACGCGCAACTTGCAGCCCGAACCGTGGGAGAGGCAATTTTGTGTTTACCGGTGAACCACACGGCAATACCGAACTGGCGAACGACCTGCAGCTCACCATTATAAAAGCCCGAGGCGCCATAGATCATTCGGTGTACGTGGGCGACATAGCGCTGCAACCGTCTTTCGTCCACTGTTTCTAAGTAACCGGGTAGGCTTCTGAAGTGGATGAAAAGGATCGCGGTTTCAACATAGTGCTGATTACCCTCATGTTGCTTTTCCGAGGGAGGTCTCAATAGATCCAGTGGCAGTGCTGCAACCCGTTCTCTCAGCGCTTCGATCTCATTAGTGCTTACCTTTTGAGGATCTCCGACCGCCCCCAGCTCTGCCGCTACGGCTTGTAAGTTTTTACCCACTCGCAAAGCCAGAGTTCGGGTGGTCAGGTACACAGCAATGCTTAGCAATATCGCCAGACCAGAGAGGCTGAGCACGAATCGAAACTGGGTGCTGTCGCGAACGGCTGTGTTGAGCGCAACTTCCGCGATACCCGCCTGATCCCCGGCAATCATAATTGGGGCCTGAAAGATCAAACTGCTGGATCGTTGCTTCCCAACCGCGGCAAGTTCGCGTTTATCGACGTCAAGTGCTCTGGCTGCGACGATACTTTGCTGTTCGGCTAGTTTGTTTAACTCGCCGGCGATTCCCAGGCGATCACCAGTCGCCATCTCTACACCCAGCCGCCGGGCTAATTGTTCGGCCACAGCTTTCCCATACTCGCTTTGCAGGTTGGCTTGACTGTGACTGCTGGACTGTGCGGCTAGCGCTACCAATGCAAGACTGGAAATGAGACAGCACAAACACGCGGTTGCGGCTAGCTGCTGATGCAGCGGTAAGCTGCGGAAAGCGATGGTGAGTGCGCGCACTATTTTCGGCCTTCTTTTGAGTAACTCGCAGTATAAACCTCACGTCTGCGCTATGCTTGTCCTCCCCAAGGAATAATCTATGACTGACAATCTCTACGCATTGACCGCTATCTCGACCAGTAGTCAGGCCGATGCCTTTGCCCTTGTCGATAAAGCCTTACGGGCATTATCGGTAACGGCGCTCGACGTCAAAGCATTGGCCGTACCTCGATCACTGGCGGAGCGACGATCAGCCCGGGTTTACTCCTTGCCCGCGGGTGTGGATGTGAATTCATTGACACAATCCCTCAGGGCGCTTGAAGTTCAAGCACCAATGGACTGGGCGATACAAACAGTGGCTTCGCGAGTGCGTCGGTATCGCCTCGCGGTCTTTGATATGGACTCGACGTTGATTCGTTGCGAGGTCATCGATGAGCTTGCAAGGTACGCGGGAGTCGGTGAGCAAGTCGCTGCCATCACTGACCGTGCCATGCGAGGTGAGCTCGATTTCCAAGCAAGCTTTATTGAGCGGGTGGCGTTGCTCAAGGGCCTGGATGCTGCTGTTGTCGATGGCATCTTGGACGCTATGCCTGTTACCGAGGGTGTTGGTGAGTTGATCCTAACTTTGCGCGCCAGAGGCATTTACACCGCTATTTTGTCGGGTGGATTTATACCGTTTGCTCAATATTTACAGCGGCAGTTCGGTTTTGATGAGGTCCATGCTAACGGCCTTGAGATCGATCGAGGAGTGTTGACGGGAAAAGTGCAGCTACCCATTGTTGATGGTGACTACAAGCGTAAAACGTTAGTGGAAATTGCAAGGCGGCGAGATATTGATCTCGCTGACACTATAGCGGTGGGTGACGGCGCCAATGATTTACCGATGCTGACGACGGCTGGACTCGGGGTGGCGTACGCAGCTAAACCCGTCATTCAGAAGCAGGTGGATGTGCAGCTGAATCACGCGGGTCTCGATGGCGTTTTATATTATCTGGGCGCTGGAAGCGAACTCGGTGATTAAGAGCGCTGAACTCGGAGCAATGCTGCGGTATGATTCGCGGCGACTGACGTAAGGAGCGCCCTATGGCCAATTTTTCTACCAACGAATTTAAATCCGGTCTAAAAGTGATGCTCGATGGTGAGCCTTGCTCCATTCTCGAAAACGAGTTTGTGAAACCGGGTAAAGGCCAGGCATTTAACCGCGTGAAATTGCGTAATTTGCGTTCAGGCCGCGTATGGGACCGCACATTTAAGTCTGGCGACTCTCTTGAGGGCGCCGATGTCCTTGATGTGGAGCTTGAGTACTCCTACACCGATGGTGAATTCTTTTACTTCATGGATCCGGTCAGCTACGACCAGCATGCTGCCGGTGCTGATGCCGTGGGGGATACGCAGAAATGGTTGAGAGAGCAGGAAAAGTATGAGGTCACCCTATACAACGGGGCACCGATTACCGTGAGCCCGCCCAACTTTATTGAGCTTGAGATTACTGAAACAGACCCGGGCCTGAAAGGCGATACTGCTCAGGGCGGCTCCAAGCCGGCTACCCTGACTACAGGTGCTGTAGTACGCGTTCCTTTGTTTATCTCACAGGGTGAGTCTATCCGGATTGATACACGCACCGGAGAATACGTCAGTCGCGCGAGTAAGAGCTGAACGGCAGCAGTGACAATCTGGCGCCCGGGAGCTGATCATGCCGTCCAGCGGCAGCGAGCGGCTTTGCTGGCGGATCTCAGAAATTACTTTGCCCAGCACCACATCATGGAGGTGGAGACACCACTGTTGTGTCGTGCGGGAGTGTCAGACCCTGCCTTAGAAAATTTTGAAGTTCCCTGCGGCACAGAAACGCGGTTTTTACAGACCTCTCCGGAATACGCCATGAAACGCCTGTTAGCGGCGGGCAGTGGCGATATTTTTCAGATTTGTAAGGCCTTTCGGCTGGAGGAGCAGGGAGCTCGTCATAACCCCGAGTACACGTTGCTGGAATGGTACCGACTGGGTATCGACCACTATCAACTGGCGCGTGAGGTTGGGGAGCTCGTTGCGGCTGTGCTGGAACGCCCGGGGTGGCAGGTTTGGTCATGGTCAGCGCTGTTTCAGGAGGTGCTGGGCACCGGTGCTCACAGTGCTCCTAGAGAGGAACTCGAGCAATTGGCCTCACGCCGGTTGGGGGAAATTCCATCGCAGCTTGAGCGAGATGATTTGTTCGATTTGTTGATGAGCCATTGCGTGGAGCCTGAAATAGCAGGCTGGGGCATTGTTTTAGTCGTTGATTATCCTGAATCTCAGGCCGCCTTGGCACGACAGATTATAGATGTGATGGGAGAGCCCTGTGGGGCTCGTTTTGAATGCTATGTGGATGGTATCGAGTTGGCCAATGGCTATTGGGAGTGCGGTGATGCCGCCGATCTCAGAGCGCGGTTTGCCGCAGATAACAGCTTGCGCCAAACGCGTGGCCAAAGGAGTCGCAGTCCTGACGAGCAGTTGCTTGAGGCTCTATCGGCGGGCCTGCCCTCTTGTGCAGGTGTCGCTTTGGGCGTCGATCGATTACTGGCATTAAAGACGGGAGCGCAAGATTTAGATGCCGTCTTGAGCTTTGCGTGGTCACGCAGTTAAGGGCTTTAAAGGCTAAGCACCACAGGCCCGTATCGATCTACGAACTCCTGAGGCGGGCGACGGGGTTTGCCCGTGGAGATTTCAATACAGACGAACTGATGTTTGGCGCGCAACACAGTTTTTCCGTTATTGACATCAATGATTTGAAACTGGCGTTCCATAGTCAACTTTCGGTCCCATCGGGTTATCCAAGTGCCGACTTGAAGTTCATCGCTTTCATGGGTCGCGCGAAGATACTGGTATTCCGCCTGCGTGAGTGCCATTGCGCGATTCAGCGCTCGATACTGATTTTCGCCGAGTCCAAGGTCGCGAGTGTGAGACCAAGCGGCTTGCTCGCACCAATACACGTACACGCCGTTATTGGTGTGGGATAGCGCATCGATATCCTCGGAGCTGACTGTCACAGGGTAAACGTGTGGGGCGGGGTAGTCCCAATCGAGCACGGTCATGCTGGCGCTGCCTTATCGGCAGGCTTTTGCGCAATCATCAGGTAGCCAAGAGCAATGGCAATCAGCGGGCATACATAATTAAAGACAGCGAAGGGCAAATATTCTAGGGTCAAAACGCCAAGGGTGGCACTCATGTAGGCGCCGCAGGTATTCCAGGGGATGAGCACCGATGTCAATGTGGCAGAGTCTTCGAGGGACCGAGACAGGTTGAGTCGACTCAGGCCACGCTGGTCATAGGCTACCGTAAACATGCGTCCGGGTAAGGCAATAGCTAAAAATTGATCGGCTGCGAGGACGTTGGTGACAACACCTCCGGTCACTGTGGCCAGTACTAAGTCTCCCGTATTGC
Organism: Luminiphilus sp. nBUS_07; assembly: GCF_051201685.1. Taxonomy (GTDB): domain Bacteria; phylum Pseudomonadota; class Gammaproteobacteria; order Pseudomonadales; family Halieaceae; genus Luminiphilus. The sequence goes on from NZ_CP179213.1 coordinate 154,029, forward strand.
GCACCCTTTTAAGTGCTGCCTCTAATAAGTGCGCCAAAATACCTGTTCGCTCAAGAACACCGCCAAAAGAGAGGGCAGTGACGATGAGCCAAACCGTGTTGAGCATGCTCGCCATACCCCCTTTGCTCAGCAGCTCATTGAGCGATGGATCCGTGCTGCTGCCGGTATAGCCGGCGAACAATACAGTCCATAACCCCCTCAAAATAGGTGCAGGTCCATTGCTGTCGAGGCTTTCACCAAAACGGCGAACGGCTTCAGGCTGAACCAGTAACGCAAAAACAATGCCGATGGCGGTGGACAGCAATATCGCGGGGTAGGCCGGCACTCGTAAAAAAATAAGCACTAGCATGCCTAAGAGGGGTAAAAGGCTGTACCAAGCCACATCGAATTCAGCTGCAAGAGCGGTTCGAAGTTGAGCGATATCCTCGGGTGGGCGAGTGGCCTGCTCGCTGTTCATCAGTAGAAAAAAGGCAAGGGCCACGGCAAATGCGGGTACCGTGGTCCAAAGCATATGGCGAATGTGTTGAAACAAATCGACACCGGCACAGGCTGCTGCCAGGTTTGTCGTGTCTGACAGCGGTGACAGTTTATCGCCGAAATAGGCGCCAGAGATGATCGCCCCTGCGGTCATCGCGCTCGAGAGGCCAAAGCTCTCAGCGATACCAATAAGGCCAATGCCTAGGGTTCCAGCCACTGTCCAAGAGCTGCCGATACTTATCGACGCTAGCGCACAGATGACGGCAGATGCGGCATAAAAGATCGCGGGATCGAGCAGTGCGACGCCGTGATAAATCATGGCCGGTACCGTACCCGCTAGGATCCAACTACCGATGAGAGCACCCACAGCAAGTAAAATAAGGATGGGCCCGAGACCCACCTGGATGCCGTCAGTTAGCGCTTTTTGAATATCTGGCCAGTGAAGGCCACGGCGCAGCCCTACGAGAGCTGCAATACCCGTGGCAATAACAAGAACGATTTGATTGGGCCCGTAGGATGCATCTGAACCAAAGAGTTGTACTGCGCCTGCCAGCATACCCACCAGCAGTAAAATGGGCACAAGGGAAAGTAGCATGGCCTATTCCGGACGGTAGCCGGGTTTTGCCATGGTGATTTGAAAGGTGCCGATGATTCTCTCGCGGAACCCGCCCTCACAGTAGCTGAGATAGAACCGCCACATACGAATAAACCGGTCATCAAAGCCCATTTCTTTCACCTTTTCAGTTTGCTCCAAAAAGCTATGGTGCCATGCTTCGAGGGTGCGTGCGTAGTCTAGGGTGATGTCGCGTAGCTGGGTGATTTGCAAGTCAGTGTGGTTGGCTAAGTTTTCGCTAATAACTCTTAACGACGGCAAGCAGCCTCCGGGAAAAATATAACGCTTGATGTAGTCAACGGACTGTCTGGCAAAGTCATAGCGCTGATCGGGAATGGTAATGGCCTGAATGACCGCTTTGCCGGTTGGCTTTAACAGCTTACTAACGCAGCGGAAATAGCTCTCGTAGAATTCATGTCCCACCGCTTCGATCATTTCAATGGACACGAGTTTATCGAAGGTGCCCTCGAGCTGACGGTAGTCTTGGCAAAGCACGGTAATTTGATTTTCCAGACCCCTAGCTTTCACGGCTTGCAGGGTGTGTTCATATTGCTCTTGAGATATTGTCGTTGTGGTGACATTACAGCCATAGTGCTGGGCCGCATGCATGGCCATGCCACCCCACCCGGTGCCTATCTCGATCAACTCATCATCGGGTTTTAACTCCAATGACTGGCAAATCAGGTCGAGTTTGTGCACCGCGGCTTCATCGAGAGTTGCCGATGCATTGGGGTAAGCCGCGGACGAATACATCATGGTGGGATCTAGGAATAGTTCAAAAAAATCATTACCCAGATCGTAATGTGCGGCAATATTTTCTTTCGACCCTGTTTCCGTGTTTCGTTTGCCAAAATGGGCAAGCTTTAACCCTAATTGCATAATCCAGCTTTGCTTATCTTTCATTGCCATCATTGTTTCCATGTTGGCACTGAACAAGCGTGTCACTTCAGTCAGGTCTCGGCTACTCCACTCGCCATCAATGTAGGCCTCACCGGAGGCTATTGTCCCCCCCGTAAGAATGCGCCAATAAGTTCTGTTGTCATGAATATCAACGTGCGCATGGGGTGCCTCGGGGCGGTCATCATTGCCGAGGGCAAATACCTCATCGCCGTCGTGCAGAGTCAGCGTGCCGACGCGAATATTTCGAAACAGGCGCAGCAGCAGCTCTCTGGCTAATTGGGGTTTAGCAGCTCGGCTGAGAGTGGGCAGCTTTACAATGTTTCGCACACTGGATTCAGACATTGGGTGTTACCTCGATGGTTCTCTTCAGCAAAATTACGGGGTTATCCCCGGTTCGGATGAGGGTGAAACGGCACCCCTTTTACCCAAAGTTTCAGTGCTTGCCAATAAATAGCGGCAATGACCTTAAGTGTCATAAATGGCAGCCCCCAAAGCGCCCAGTTCAGATGGGTCGCCGTGAATGGACGGGCTTCTAAAGAAAGCGTGGCATCAAAAACCTTTTCAGTCCCCTCTAACGCACTTAGCTTGATGGCCAGCTGATCACCCGGGGCGCTGCTTGACCAGCGGTACTTCATGTTCATAGGGTTGAAAGGAGAGACATGCAAGGTCTTTTGAAACTCGGTGTGTACTTTACCCTGAGAGTGCTCCACGGGAATGACGTAGCTTTGACGTTCATCCCAAGGGGTATTGGTCACCTCGGCAACGATATACCGCAGTGTTTGGCCGTCGGGGGCGTAGCAGAAATAGCACGCGATAGGGTTAGCCTGAATACCGAAGTAGCGCCAGTTCGCCAGCAAAAAAATGGGGCCTAGGTTCTGAGGACCACACTCAAGAGTGATGCAGTTTGTTACGGCCTCAATGAGGGGGGTTTGAGCGTCACCCAGGAAGTCCTCCCGTCGAAACGCAGCGGGCGCCCAGCGTCTCGCTGACCAAAAAGGTATGTTGTCTGTCAACGCGGGTAACGCATCTAGCTGTATTAGAGGCATAAATACTTTGTATGAAAAACGGTGTTGCTTGGGGCTGTGGCGGCAGTGAAACAACGTGCCACGATATAGCTTGGAGATCATGCGGCCATTGAATCCGTCTCAGCCAAGGCCTCGGCGACCCTGAGACCACTGACTAGACCGTCTTCATGAAAGCCATTTCGCCAGTAAGCGCCGCAGAACCAAGTATTGTTAACGCCATTGATCTCCTCCCAGCGCCCTTGCGCCTCCACGCCAGCCACGGTGAATTGGGGATGGGCATAGTTAAACCGACCGAGAATTCGGGCTGGGTTGATGGAATCTGTGTCGTTTAGGGTTACGCAGAATGTCTCCGGCGCTTCGATTCCCTGCAAAATGTTCATATTGTAAGTCACCACCGCCCTGTCATTACCTGGCCGCATGCGATAGTTCCAACTTGACCACGTTTTACGATTTCTGGGGAGAACCCGATCGTCAGTATGCAGAACAACATCGTTATCACGGTAGGGTATGGCTCCAAGAATCGCCTGCTCTTTGGCCGATGGGTCGGCCAGCATGGCGAGAGCTTGATCCGAGTGGGTGGCAATTACAACCTGATCAAACTGGCGCCTTAAACCGTTTTTAAACTGCAGCTGTACGCCTCTTCCCGGAATTCGTTCAACGCGTTGAACGGGATGATTGAGGAAGATCCGGTCTTCAAAGCCGAAGGTAAGTGGTGGAATGTACTCGCGGCTGCCGCCTTCTATCACTCGCCACTGGGGTCGGTTAGCAACCTGAAGAAGGCCATGATTTCGAAAAAATCGGATAAAAAACTCGACTGGAAAATCTCGGGCGTCTGAGAAATCAGCGGACCAGATGGCGGAGGTCATCGCCAGCAAGTAGTCTTTACAAAAAGCCTCGCTGTAGCGCCGCCTCTCGAGATAGCAACCTAGGGACTCGCCTGTAGCTAGTAGCCCGGCATCTAAATCGGCGACTGATTCCTTATTAAACCTCAAGATATCTCTCACCATGGAGAGGAATTTGGGAGAGACCAAGTTACGCCGCTGCGCAAACAGGGTGTTTAGGTTGTTGCCGGCGTATTCAAGCCCGGTTGTATCATCCGAGACTGAAAAGCCCATGGCCGTGGCGCGAGTGGCAACTCCCAAGCTTTCAAGAAGTTCGATGAAATTGGGGTAGGTGTGATCGTTGTAGACGATAAAACCGGTGTCTATGGCGTAGCGTCTTGCGCCCAGCTTCACATCGTAAGTGGCGGTGTGGCCCCCAATGCGATCGGACGCCTCAAAAACAGCGACATTATGCCTAAGAGCCGCCAGCCGGTGCGCGCAGCCCAAGCCGGAAATGCCTGACCCGATTATTGCAACCTTCACCAGCGTGTCACCCACAGTCTTAAGAATATTCGTGTAGAGATTACGTCTTTGGTAGGGGCGCGGATCAGCGTGGTTGTGATGGTTGCAGCTTCGTGTATGCTGGCCGGTAGAATTTCACAGGTTTTACGGTGCGGCATGGTCGAAAACAAAAATGATGGCGAGACAGAAACGGGTCGCAGTTCCAATAAGTGGGCTGTGCCGACTGGACGGCGTACCGATGAGTGGAGCGAATGCCTAGTATTGATTGGTAAGAGCAGTGATAGAGCGTCTTTCACTCGGTTTTTCCGGCACTTCGCACCACTGATCAAAGCGTTTGCGCTAGCCGGATCGAGCCTATCCGCTGCACATGCCGACGAGCTTGTTCAAGAAGTTATGCTCAAGGTTTGGCAAAAGGCGAGCGGTTTCAACCCAGAAAAAGCGGCTGCCAGCACTTGGATTTATACAATTGCCAGGAATTGCCGTACCGACATGTTTCGCCGGCTGCAAAAGTTTGACACGCCTCTGGCTGCAGACGACCTCAACATCGAACTCGAGGGAGAAGAGCCCTTTACGGTACTTCATACCCGACGCGGCTCAGATCGCATCAAAGATTTAATGGGACAGTTGCCCCCAGATCAGGCGCAAATTTTGGCCAAGGTGTACATGGAGGGTAAATCGCACTCCGAGGCGGCAGCCGAGCTCGATTTGCCGCTGGGCACAGTGAAGTCCCGGGTAAGGCTTGCCATACAAAAACTTCAGGTACAAATGGACAGGCAGTAAACCGATTGTGCAGCTGGGGCGTAACTCCCTGAAACAATCAGTAGGTATCCCGCGCTCACCAAAGTCGGGGTACTAAGGGCAGCACAGTTATGGCAAAGCATCATCCTTCTAACGATTTTCTCATGGAGCACGCGGCAGGTAGTCTGCCGGTTGCTCAGGCTGCCTGCGTGGCGGCACATTTATCTTACTGCGAGCGATGTCGGCGCACACATGACCAACTCCAGACCGTGGGTGGAGCCATGCTGGAGCGGCTCGAACCCGTGGCGGTGTCAGAGGCTCTTTTAGACACCGTGTTATCCCGCCTGGAAGACCCTGCTCCGCTAACTTACAGCGGTCAGACCGAGGCGTCAGAGCTTCCCGGGTTGCTGCAGAGACTGATAAACAAAGACTTTGGCCAATTGGTTTGGAAGCGAGTTACCCGCGCTTTAAGCGTCAGTTATCTGTCTACCGGCGACAAAAGCTATGAGTTTGCATTGCTGCGCATAGCGGCGGGCGGCCGCATTCCCGAGCACACCCATGGCGGTAGTGAGATGACTCTCGTCCTCGAAGGCGGATTTAGCGATGGCAGAGACAGCTATCATCCAGGGGACTTCATTTTTAGGAGCGGTGATGACACCCACGCTCCTGTTGCCCTAGATGGCGAAGATTGTATTTGCTTGACAGTGCTAGACGCGCCCCTGCGCTTCACCAGCTGGCAGCATCGTTGGCTTAATCCTTTCCTCAAACTCCGCGCCAGTTAGGTACGATTTTGGGCACAGAGCCCGGATTAAGTGCGCCTAACTTCTGCGAGACGTGAATATTCACATTGTGTACACTCTCGCGCCTCTAAACACAAAAATATTAGGTTAAGACACTATGCGACTAGCGATACCCCGTGAGACGCACCCCGGTGAAAACCGCGCGTCTGTCACTCCGGACACAGTCAAGAAACTGGTTCGACTTGGAGCCGATCTAGCTATAGAAAGTGGTGCAGGTGCCGGTGCTGGCTTCAGTGATGATGCTTACGCAGCAGAAGGCGCGTCAGTGGTGACAGATCGGGACGCCCTGCTCGGCAGTGCTGACATGGTGCTGCGTTTGCGTAAACCCGAGCTAGAAGAAATTGCGAAGCTCAAGTCAGGGTGCATTCATGTGTCGTATCTTGACCCCTTTAATGAGCACGCGCTGATACGCGAATTTGCGGCGAAGAGCATAACTGCGGTCAGCATGGAGATGATTCCTAGGTCAACGCGCTCACAAAAAATGGATGCCTTAAGTTCGCAGGCCAACCTTGCGGGCTACATGGCGGTGATGTTAGCCGCGACGCGGCTACCCAGAATTTTTCCAATGATGATGACCCCGGCGGGCACTTTGAAGCCCTCTAAGGTGTTCATTATTGGCGCTGGAGTGGCGGGCTTACAAGCCATTGCAACTGCCAAGCGTCTCGGTGCGCGCGTCACCGCCTTTGACACCCGACCAGTAGTTGCGGAACAGGTCCAGTCATTGGGAGGGAAGTTTCTTGAGATTGACCTAGGCGATACGGGTCAAACTGCAGATGGCTATGCACGAGAGCTCACACCCGAGCAGGTAGAAATTCAACGGCAAGCCCAAAAGGCCGTGATTGCAGACTCTGATGTGGTCATTACGACAGCACAGGTCTTTGGGCGAAAGCCACCGGTCCTTGTGACGGCCGATATGGTCGCGGGCATGGCGCCCGGATCTGTGGTGGTTGATATGGCGGCTGAGACCGGCGGTAATGTTGAAGGTTCAGTGCCTGATGAAGTTGTGGATGTGGGTGGCGTGACCATCGTAGGAACCGGCAATTTAGCGAATTTGGTGGCACGTGACGCGACGCAAATGTACGCCAGCAATATGTTTAATCTTGTAGAAGACACCTGGGACAAAGAGACCGGAGCGTTCGTTTTAGATATGGAAAACGACATTCTGCCAGGCTGTGTTATTACCCACGCTGGTGCGGTTGTGCACCCTACTATTAAAGACATCATCGAAGGAGCCAGCTGATCATGAACGGTGCCGAATATCTTCTGTTTATTCTCATGCTCTCGGTTTTCTTGGGTTTTGAGCTGATTAATAAAGTTCCAGCAACATTGCATACCCCACTCATGTCCGGGGCGAACGCCGTGTCGGGGATCACTGCCGTAGGCGCAGTAGCTTTAGCTGGCAGCGGAGAAGGCGATCTTGCGCAGTGGCTGGGTGCTGGTGCCGTAGCTCTAGCAAGCATCAACGTCGTGGGCGGCTACCTTGTTACTGACCGCATGCTGGGCTTCTTCAAGAAGCGGGAGAATTGATAATGGATACTTCGCTTGTGACGGGTTTGGGATATGTAGTCGCGTCGGGCCTCTTTATTTTTGGTCTGAAAATGCTGGGTTCTCCTGCAACAGCGCGCAGGGGAAACATGGTCTCTGCCGCTGGTATGTTGGTGGCGATTGTTGTGGCACTTCTCGATCAGGGCATCGTTGATTACACCTACATCGCTGGAGGCATGGTAGTAGGCGGTCTCATTGGTGCTGTTGTCGCGCGCTCGGTTGCGATGACGTCAATGCCTGAGATGGTCGCCCTATTTAATGGTTTAGGGGGTTCCGCGTCGCTTCTTGTCGGATGGGCCGCTCTGTCACCTGATTCTGCAACGTTCACCTTGATCACTATTGTTCTGTCCATTTTGATCGGGGGCGTCACATTGACCGGCTCGCTCATCGCTTACGGCAAACTGAGTGAAAAGTTGGGTAGCGGGCAAATAGTATTTAGCGGGCAGCAAATTGTTAACTCATTGGTGGTGCTGGGTATCATCGGCGGGGCAACTCTGTTTGTGATGGAACCGACAAACACGCTGTATTTGTACGCAGTCATTGGTTTGGCACTCGTTTTTGGCATTATGGTGGTGATCCCCATTGGCGGTGCCGACATGCCCGTGGTGATTTCACTGCTCAACTCATACTCAGGGCTTGCCGCCTGTGCTGCCGGCTTTGCGATTGATAACAACGTGCTCATTGTGGCGGGATCTTTGGTGGGTGCTTCTGGCATCATTTTGACCCAGATCATGTGTAAAGCCATGAACCGCTCGCTTTCAAATGTTTTGTTTTCCGGATTTGCGAGCGTCTCAAACGAAGTCACTGAGATTGAGGGTGAAATTAAGCCGATCAGCGCCGACGACGCCTACTACATACTTGAAGCAGCCAGCAGCGTAGCGATTGTTCCGGGTTACGGCATGGCGGTGGCTCAGGCGCAGCACGTCGTGAAAGAGCTTTCAAACCTGCTCGAAGCTAATGGTGCCGAGGTGGTGTTTGGTATTCACCCTGTGGCTGGGCGAATGCCGGGGCACATGAACGTGTTGTTAGCGGAGGCCGATGTGCCCTACGACCAACTCCTAGAGATGGACGAGGTCAATCCTCGGATGGATACAGTCGACGTGGCTATTGTTATTGGCGCCAACGACGTGGTGAATCCCGCCGCTAGAGAGGTGGAGTCTTCACCCATATACGGTATGCCGGTAATCAACGTTGCCGACGCGCGAACGGTTTTCGTGCTGAAGCGCTCAATGGCCTCGGGTTTCGCGGGCATTGAGAATCCTCTGTTCTATAAAGAGAATACTCGTATGCTCTTCGGTGATGCTAAAGAGAGTTTGGGTAAGCTGGTGTCAGAGCTCAGCAGTTAACGACAGACCCCAAATGAGAGAGCCCGCTTAGTAGCGGGCTTTTTTTTGGCTATTTGTGACGATCTCAAGCCGTGCTTTCGCGGTGCTACTAAGGTGACAGCGGCGTCGGCTGAAGAGGAAATGGGGCGTTCAGATTAGCCGCTTTCTTGATTAAACTGCAGACTGGCAAGTCGCGCGTAAAGCGGTGACGTTGAAAGCAGCTCGTTATGAGTCCCCGTGGCAACGACCCGGCCTTGGTCCACTACAGCAATATTGTCGGCATTGATGATCGTTGAGAGACGGTGGGCGATTATGATCGTCGTCCTGTCATGCATGATCTCTGCAAGAGCCTGCTGGACATAAAATTCACTTTCCGTATCTAGGGCGCTGGTTGCCTCATCAAGTAATAAGATTTCGGGGTTCTTCAAGACCGCTCTCGCGATAGCGATTCGTTGGCGCTGACCACCCGATAATCGAACACCCTGAGCACCGAGAGGGCTGTTATATCCCTCGGGCAACTGCGAGATAAAGTCATGTGCATACGCCGCTCGCGCTGCCGACTCGATTTCAGCGTCGGTAGCATCTGGCTTACCGTAGGCGATGTTGTAACGAACACTGCCACTAAAAAGTACCGGGCTTTGGGGTACCAAAGCGGCGCGCTCGCGCCAGACCGCCAGGGGAATTTGGCGCAGATCGTAGTTTCCGTAGCTGACTGAGCCTTGCTGTGGGTCATAAAAGCGCTGTAACAGTTCAAAGAGCGTTGATTTCCCCGCCCCCGACTGGCCGACCAGGGCCAGAGATTTTCCGGGTGGTACCGATAACTCAAAATCTGTCAGTGCGGGTTGATCCGGTCGACTGGGATAGGAAAATGTGACTTTATTAAACCTAATGGGCGAACGAATGTCCGGAATGTCTGTGCCATTGTCGGAGATGACACTAGTCTCGTTCAGCAGCTCCATGAGGCGTTCCGCCGCACCTGCAGCGCGCTGGAGATCCCCCCAGACTTCCGACAGTGTCGCAAAAGCTGCGCCTAACATGACGGCATAGAATACAAAGGCACCCATCTCTCCGCCGGACATACGGCCTAAAATGACGTCTTGCCCGCCACTCCACATCATGCCCGCCATAGCGGCGACTAACAGTAAAATGGCAAAGCCGGTGAGAAGGGCGCGCTGCCGGATCCTAGCGCGGGCCACATCAAACGCTATGGTTACATCCCGATCGAAGGCGGTTTGTTCCATGGTTTCTCGATTGTAGCTTTGCACTATCTTGATCGACTGGAGGATCTCGCCTGCGTGACTGCCCACTTCGGCAATGGTTTGTTGGCTTTTATTGGACAAGTTGCGAACTCGCCGGCCAAAAAACAAGATAGGCAGCAAGGTGAGGGGTACGCCTACGAGAATAATTAGGCTCAATTTTAAATTAGTGATGAGCATTAGGATCAGCGCGCCCACGAGGGATAGGGTGTTGCGAGCTGCCAAGCTAACCGAGGAGCCTATGAGTGTTTGTAGCAACGTGGTGTCTGTCGTTAATCGGGACATAATTTCACCCGACTGATTGGACTCGAAGTAGCTGGGATGAAGGCCCACAAGGTTGGAGAAAACGGCGCTTCGAAGATCGGCGCTGACCCGTTCTCCCAACCAAGAAACGAGATAAAAACGCACCATAGCCCCGACTGCCATGGCGGCACCAACGGCTACGATAAATACCACCGCGTTGCGTAACCCCTCGGGATCGCCACCGGAAAAGCCATCGTCGATTAACAACTGCAGGCCATACCCCAGTGATAATTGCAGCATTGACGTAACAATCAGGGCCAAACTTGCTGCCACCAACCGCAACTTGTGTCGCCACAGCAGCCCAAGCAGACCACGCAGTGGGGTAAATCCAGCCGAGGTAGACTTCTCAGGCATTTCCTGAGGTTTGTTCTTGTCTCCACTCATCGATCGGGGGAGCCAGCGGGAGGATAAATTAGGCTACCTTCGATTTCGGCCTTTCGGTCTTCTGATACGTCAGGGAAGGGGAGCTGCTGAGAGTCCCTCCAGCCGTCAAGCTTAGCCGCGACCTCTGACATCGTTTCTTCGCTAGCTTTATGGAAATCACGAACCTGCAGTACTTGGCCCGGCCCCGAAAAGATAGCGCCATTTTCGTGCACAGTCTCAATGATTCGTAGGTTCAGGTCCTCCGCAATGGCGAGAAAGGTTTGATAGTCTGTCGTCATAATGCCGGCATCTACTCTAAATACCGCGGTGGCGGCTTCGATATCTACAAGCCGCACTGAAATTGTGTCTGGCAGGACCCTAGGGTGTGCCGATAGCATTTCGCGGAGTTCGCCAAGAATGACCCGAAGTTGCTCCGATGTTGGCATCTGTATCTGGAGGTTTTTTAAGAATCGAATGCGATCTCGAACCGAGATATTTTCAACTTGATCCGCTGCAAACTTAGCATTGGGAATAAAGACTCGGGTGCGATCTAGAGTTCGCACAGTGACGGATCGCAGTCCAATTTCTTCGACGGTGCCTTTAAGGTCGCCAAAGCGGCATAGATCGCCGGGTCGTATCGGTCGAGCCGCATAAATGGTGACCGCACCAATGATGTTCTCCATAGTGCGCTGAGCAGCCAAGGCAATGGCTAGTGAACCCACACCCAGGCCAGCAATGAGTGTCGAGATGTTAAACCCGGCGTTTTTGGCCCACGCCAGCATGGCCACGACCACAATAATGATTTTCACCATTAAAATGAGCGGCCGCAGCAGTGCGGTCAAATATAGATCACCGGAACTCTCGAGTTGCCTGAATTTATAATCACGCCACAAAGTGAGAAGTGCCACGATAAAAACGGTCGCTGCTAAATATTCGAGGGGTGAGCTTTTCAGGTACACCCGGGCGGTGATCGACAGGCCCAACTGCTCCATGGCAATACGCAGCAGTGCGACATAAATAATAATGCGCATGGGCAGCGCCCAAAAATGCTGGATAGCGAGGGGGAATTTGTTAGGAATGCGCAGAGAAAGCCAGCTCATAAGGCGCGTAATCAGGCCTGAGATCACCCAAAGCAGCCCAAGGGCGATAAACATGGAAAATGTTTGCCAGTTGGTCATACCCAAAAGCGTGAATGTGGGTAGTGTTTTAGCGAGCCAGATCGCCCAATCGGAGTAGCCGTGTTCTTCCCACATGTCCGGAATACGCACCACGGTGGCATTGGAGATACGCCAAACAGACTCACCCTGGCTGTCGGGAATGCGCTGGAGAAAGACGGGTACGACTGTCTCGCTCAGTTGCACCTCGCCTACCTGATCTCGATAGCTGGGAAGGCCATCATCCAAGTGCCCTCCCACGCTGTCGCTCAAGACGCTGATATCTAGTACGTTTTGCTTTGTCCAAACAAAAGCCAATGCCTGAGCCAGTCTCTGGGGCTCGATTGCCGCAATTTCATCTGGTACGTAGCGCAGGTCAAGGTACTGAGCTGCAACATCAAAGTTACCAGCGCGTAAATACTTTCGGAAACCCAGCATGGCATCCAAAGGTGTCCGTGCGGCCGCGGGAGATAACTTGCGCTCGTTAGTTTCCTTGCTGAGCTCCTCTAATTTCTGTTCAGATTGGTAGACAGCTAGTGCGGAGCCTTGTTGATTTGTAACCTCGTTTTTGGCGCTCTGAGCGTGGGCGTTGGCAACGCCTGTCAGGAGCACTCCAAAAACCAGCCACTGGTAGAAGAACTTCATCATAACTACCTCTCAGGTTGATTAAGGTCGAAGCGTGTCCGCAGGTAGACCCGAGCACTTACCTTAAAACTTACCGAGCGCTTGGTCATGGTGTCTCCGATTTTGAGGACCGGTGCTGTAACATTCGGCCAAACACAATGCCCAGCTCAAATAGCAGCCACATGGGAAGTGCTAGCAGCGACTGTGAAATGACATCGGGTGGTGTTAGCAGCATGCCTGCCACGAAACATCCCACGATAATCCAGGGGCGCTTTTTGGCAAGTTTCTCAGGAGTGGTGGCCCCCGTCAGTATCAGAATGATGGCCGCGATTGGAATTTCAAACGCAATACCGAATGCAAAAAATAATTTGAGCACAAAATCCAGATAACGATTGATATCGGTCATTACGGTGATGTCGCTGGGGCCGACGCTGGTGAAAAAAGCGAATATAAGTGGGAAAACCACGAAGTAAGCGAAGGCTGCTCCAGCATAAAATAACAGGACGCTGGACGCCAACAAGGGAAAGGCAATGCGCTTTTCTTTGCGGTACATGCCCGGGGCCACGAACGCCCACACCTGAAATAATATGTAAGGAATAGCGGCAAATACCGCGACCACTAACGTGAGCTTAAATGGGGTCAGGAAGGGTGACGCGACCTCGGTTGCGATCATGCTCGATCCTTCCGGAAGCAATTCCCTGAGCGGTTGAGAGACAAAGGTGTAGATTTCATTGGCAAAAGGGAACAGGCCGATAAACGCAACCAGAATGGCGAGCACCGCTCGCAGCAGGCGATCGCGTAGTTCTACCAGATGCGCCACAAGGGGTTGCATCGTATCGTTTTGAGGCTCAGTCTCAGTGGCGTCTGATAGCTTGCTCAAGGGTGGTTTACCCTAGATTCCAGCGGCTTTTTGTCAGTACTCTCTGCGTTTTCATTGGGGATGGTCTCAGCCTGCGCCTCTTGCTCCAGAGCGGCAATTTTCTCGGTCACAGGGGCAGTCACATCACGAATTTCGTGTTCTAGCTCGGAGGCACTGTCCTTGAGTTGTTTCAAGATTTCATCGTTGTGTAGCTCTCGCTGCACCTCAAGGCGAACGTCATCCACACTGCGGCGGAATTTTTTAACCCAGTGGAGGGTGGTCCGCACGGCGTCCAGAAATTGTTCTGGGCCAAAAACCAACAGCCCGACAATGCTGATTAAAAGCAGTTCGAAGAATCCAATATCAAACACTGAGATTGCTACCTAAATTTGCGGGTCAGATTAAGACGGGGTCGAATCCTTGGTGTCTACATCGGACTCTTGCCGCTCGTTAGCCACCGAATCCTTACCGCCCTCATCTTTGACGCTACTTTTGAAGCCTTTAATGGCGCTTCCAAGATCACTACCAATATTTTTTAAGCGCGAGGTCCCAAACAACATGACGACGATCGCCAGTATGATCAGTAATTGCCAAATACTAATTCCACCAAGTCCCATAGTTGTACTCTCCATTTTTGCCTAACCGTGCGACGCGCGTGCGGTTTACTTTTCAGCTCTTGTAGCTTTTTCCTCGATGCCCGAGGTGCCAATACGATTGCCCAGTGTATCGAGAACTTCGTCATACCGAAGATCTAGGTGTGCCAGCATCACTAGAGAGTGAAACCAGAGGTCTGCTGTCTCAGCGATAACGGCCGATCGAGCAGCGTCTGTGCCGTCATAATCCTTGGCCGCAAGTACAGTTTCGGTCGCTTCTTCACCGACCTTTTCTAAAATTTTGTTGAGCCCTTTTGCATACAGACTTGCCACATACGAATTTTCAGCGCCGTCAGACTTTCGGGCTTCAAGCGTTTCTTGCAATGCTTCGAGTACGTCGCTCATGGGGTATCGCCCTCTGCCACCCAAGTATCGCCCGTATGACCATAAAAAAAGCAGCTATAACGCCCGGTGTGACAGGCTGCACCGGTTTGCTCGACTTTCAGTAGCAGGGTATCACCATCGCAATCGAGCTTAATATCAACTAAGCGCTGAATGTGACCTGAAGTTTCTCCCTTTCGCCAAAGCGCGGCCCTAGATCGAGACCAATAAACGGCTCTCTTTTCCACCAGCGTGAGTCGTAACGCTTCCTCATTCATCCAGGCCAGCATCAGCACCTCACCACTGTTAGCGTCTTGGGCCACAGCCGGGATAAGTCCTTGGGCATTCCAACGGGGTGTCATTGTGTCAATTTGTAATGTCATGTGTGCAGTATGCCAGACTGTGTCAGCGTTGCTTGGGAGAAAAAGCGGCGAGCACTATGAAGACTGCGCCGGCTATAAAGGCGAGGGGTTCTTCTGGAGAGCCGCTACCGACGGCTATAAAACCCAGCCCCAGCAGCGTGAATGCCATCGCCCTGCCATTGAGGGTGATTTTTTTGGGTGGGTCTGGTGGAAGGTCTTGCAAATTTTTGATGATGAGATCAGGTAATCGGGGGAGCGTTTCCAGCCAAAAGGGGGCGTCCTGCTGCAAGCGCCGCAGCACGGTTTGAGGTGCGTAACGATCTGCCAGCCAGCGTTCCAGAAATGGCTTGGCGGTATCCCACAGGTTTAGATCGGGGTAAAGCTGGCGACCTAGCCCTTCAATATTAAGCAGGGTTTTTTGCAGCAGCACCAGCTGGGGTTGAACCGACATTTCAAATTGCCCTGCGGTACGAAAGAGGCTGATCAACATGTGCCCGAAAGAGATGTCTGCAAGGGGCCGCTCAAAGACGGGTTCACAGAGCGTGCGCATAGCCGATTCAAATTCAGCGATCGAGGTGTCTGGCGCCACCCAGCCGCACTCCACGTGGAGCTTTGCCACTAGTCTGTAATCTTGTTGGAAGATAGCCAGCAGGTTGCGTGCGAGGTAGTAAAGATCGTCTTCATCGAGCTGGCCTACGATGGCGCAGTCGATAGCCAAATACGAGGGGTTAAGCGGGTCTTTGGCATCGACGAAAATGTTGCCTGGATGCATGTCAGCGTGAAAAAAACTGTCGCGAAAGACCTGAGTGAAAAAGATTTCTACGCCACGCTCCGCCAGAACCTTCATATCAACCCCCTGCTGCTTTAGGGCTTCTACGTCGGTGACAGGCAGGCCATAAATACGCTCACTGACCATGACCTTTTCAGCGGTGAGCGGCCAGTGTATCTCGGGTACATAGACCAAGTTGCTGCCGGAAAAGTTTCTGCGCAGCTGCGAGGCATTGCCGGCTTCACGGCGGAGATCGAGCTCGTTGAGTATGGTTCGCTCGTAGTCTGCAGCGACCTCGCGGGGCTTCAGTCTCCGCCCGTCCTTAAAAAATCGGTCTATTGCCCAGGCAAGGGCCTGAATGAGTTTAAGATCTTTGCGAATAAGCCCTTCTATTTCGGGACGCAAAACCTTAACAACTACCGCTTCTCCTGATGGCAGTGTTGCAGCGTGAACCTGAGCTACTGACGCGGCAGCGAGTGGCGCATGTTCGAAAGTGGCAAAATGATCGTTGAGAGGTCCGCCCAGGGCAGCCTCGACACAAGAAATGGCGTCCTTCGAAGGAAAAGGCGGCACATTATCCTGCAACTGGGCGAGCTCATCGGCAATATCATCGGGTAGGAGATCCCGCCGTGTGGACAGTAACTGACCAAACTTGATAAAGATGGGGCCCAGTGTTTCCAGCGCCACCCGCAACCTTTGCCCTCGACTTTCTTCTGACGCAGCGCCCTTAGATTGAAAAACCAAGCGCCCTAATTTTGTCTGACGATGGACGGGCGCAAGCTCATACAGTCGCTGTTTTCTAATAATGCGCCAGACTGTCAGGACGCGCCCAATCATGTGGTTTGGGCGTCCAGTCTTTGCGCCAGTCGCTTTAAGCGCGATTCGAGGCGGTCCGCTTTTAAAACAAGGGCATCAATTTCCTGATAAAAGTGTTCAAGCTCTGCAGCGGGTGGCGATAATCTGCCTTCCTCGAGAATGAATTCAGATAGCTGCCGCCGCAAACTTTTACTGCTGCTTTGCCCCCAGCGGAAAATCTGTTTGAGCAGATTGGCCAGCTGGTGGCCCGCGACGTCACCAAGTACCTCCACTAAGGGGGCCTCCCAATCTGGTTGCATGTTGGTGACTAACGTTTGCAGTGCGACAAGTGGTGCACTGTTGCCGATAATTTCTAGATCACTGTTGATCAATGTGACGGCTGGATCGTCAGCGGTTGTAAGCGCGAGAAAGTCACTTAAACCTCCTCTGACGCGGACGCTGCACGGTTGCTCACAATAGGATGCCAGGTAGAGTCGCCCTTCGGATTCAACGACGGCAAAAATCTCTAGCGCAGGGGCCAAGCATTCAATGGCCAATACGGTCCCGCTGAGGCCGGCCAAGTCTCGGGCGCTTGCGGGGTCTAGCTCGAGGGCACGATTTATTGCACCCTCTGCCGCCATTAAGACGGCGGTAATTACCGCCGGATCATGCTGAGTACTCACAGTTAAGCCTTAATGCCCCTGTGAACAGCGACAATGCCGCCGGTCATATTGTGGTACTCACAATTTACAAGACCTGCGTCTTCCATCATGTCTAATAGCGTGTCTTGGTCTGGGTGCTTCCGGATAGACTCTGCCAGATAGCGGTAGCTCTCAGAGTCATTAGCGATTAGCTGCCCCATCATCGGCAGTATCCGAAAAGAGTAGGTATCGTAAATTTTCTCAAGCATCGGATTGGTGGGTTTTGAAAACTCCAGCACCAGCAAGCGGCCGCCGGGCTTGAGTATTCTTTCCATCGATCGAAGCGCCCTGTCTTTATCTGTGACGTTGCGCAGTCCGAAAGCAATCGTGATGCAGTCCACTGAGGCATCAGGAAAAGGCAGCATTTGCGCGTCACACTGCACCATGTGCAGATTTCCAACGGCGCCCGAGTCCAGCAGACGGTCACGACCTACCTTTAGCATCGAGTCATTGATGTCTGCGAGGATAACCTTTCCATCATCACCAACCAGTCGAGAAAACTTCGCCGCCAAATCGCCGGTACCACCCGCGATATCCAGTACTGTCTGCCCGGGTCGAACGGCACTGAGTTCGATAGTAAAGCGCTTCCATAGGCGGTGAATGCCTGCGGACATGAGGTCGTTCATGAGGTCGTAACGACTCGCTACAGAATCAAAGACGCCGCGGACCAAGCTTTCTTTCTGGTTCTTGTCCACTGTCTCGAAGCCAAAGTCAGTGGTTTCGCCAGATGGGGTATTCGTTTTATCTGTCATAGTACGTTTCCGACGTGGCTCATTCGCTCGTGGCTTATTCGCTTATTGTAACCGAGGTGGGTTCCCGCTGCGTTAGGCGCCAATGAGGGTTGAGCTAGGGCTGAAAAGTCAGCACCTGCGTATCAGCGTCCCGCCCAAGTCCAGCGCTTTGAAGACGATCGGTGTATTCGCGCCACAATTTGGGCTGTCTGCGGGTTAAATCATGCAAATAGCTCCAGCTGTACAGGCCGCTATCGTGGCCATCGTCGAAAACGAGCTGTATAGCGTAGTGCCCCACCGAATTAATGGCGGTAATTTGAACGTCTGATTTGCCCGTTTGCAGCACCTCTTGACCGGGCCCATGACCACGAACTTCGGCAGAAGGAGAAAATACCCGAAGAAACTCTGCGCTCAAAGAACCCGTTAAGCCATCGCTAAAACTTAGGTCTAAGGTTCGCTGATTGCGCGAGTAGTGAATGCGATCAACGCTGGGTTCAAGCTCGTCCGATTTCATAGTATGAATCGCGAGAGGTCTTCGTCATTGGCCAACTCACCGAGCTGACTGTCGACGTAATCGCGATCAACGGTCACCTCAGACTCACCGACGCCGGCGTCAGAGGCACTGAAGGAGATCTCCTCAAGTAATCGTTCCATGGCCGTCGCCAATCGGCGCGCGCCTATATTTTCGGCACGTTCATTAACTTGCCAAGCGATTTCAGCAATTCGCTCAACCCCCTCCTCGGTGAAATGAATGGTCACGCCTTCAGTGGCCAGTAAAGCTTGATATTGTGCGGTTAAGGCGGCTTTGGGCTCGGTCAAGATCCGACGGAAGTCGTCGGTTGTCAGCGCTTCCAGTTCGACTCGAATGGGTAGGCGACCCTGAAGCTCCGGAATCAAGTCTGCAGGTTTCGAGAGGTGAAAAGCACCCGAGGCGATGAAAAGGATGTGGTCAGTCTTTATTGTGCCGTGCTTGGTGGTGACCGAGCAGCCTTCGATAAGCGGCAATAGGTCACGTTGTACCCCTTCACGGGAGACATCGGCACCACCCATCTCACCGCGTTTTGCAACTTTATCGATTTCATCAATAAAAATAATGCCAGTTTGTTCAGCGGCTGATAGGGCTTGGGCTTTTAAATCGTCGGGATCAATGAGTTTGCCCGCTTCTTCTTCCTCCAATAATTTGAGGGCCTCCTGAATCGGCGCTTTACGCGGTTTGCCACCTTTATTGAGGTTGGCAAACATGCCTTGGAGTTGTTGCGTCATTTCCTCCATGCCGGGCGGGGCCATAATGTCCACGCTGCTGGTAGGATTTTTGACCTCAATCTCGACTTCGCGATCATTGAGATCGCCTTCACGGAGCTTTTTACGTAGTACTTGCCGAGTGCTCGCGTTACTGTCGTCACGATCGGGTGGCAACAGTAGGTCTAACAAGCGCTCCTCGGCCGCATCCTTAGCTCGAGTGCGAACTTTCACGAGGGCTTCCTCGCGCAGTAGGGTAATAGCAGTCTCTACGAGATCGCGAACCATGGACTCTACATCGCGCCCTACGTAACCCACCTCGGTAAATTTGGTGGCTTCTACTTTAACAAAGGGTGCATTGGCCAATTTCGCGAGTCGGCGTGCGATTTCTGTTTTACCCACACCGGTGGGGCCAATCATCAGAATATTTTTTGGCGTGATTTCGCTGCGCAGGTCAGGCTCCAATTGCTGACGACGCCAGCGATTGCGCAGGGCAATAGCCACTGCGCGCTTGGCTTCCGCCTGACCGATAATGTGTTGGTCCAAGGCATGGACAATTTCGCGGGGAGTCATATTGGACATGATTCAGGCTAAGGTCTCTATGGTTTGGTTGTGGTTAGTGAACACGCAGATGTCGCCGGCTATCGATAAACTTTTCTTCACAATATCTTCAGCCGAGAGCGCCGTATTTTCTATCAGAGCGTGTGCTGCTGCTTGGGCATAGGGGCCACCTGAGCCAATAGCAATAAGGCTGTTTTCTGGCTCTATAACGTCGCCATTCCCGGTAATGATCAGCGATGTGTCCGAGTCTGCCACGGCTAATAGCGCTTCAAGTCGGCGCAGCGAGCGCTCTGTACGCCATAGTTTAGCGAGTTCTACGGCGGCCCTCGTTAGCTGGCCCTGATATTTTTCGAGTTGCGCTTCAAACAGTTCAAAGAGCGTAAATGCGTCGGCAGTGCCTCCAGCAAAACCGGCAATGACATTGTCGCGGTACAAACGTCTCACTTTTCTGGCATTACCCTTCATGACCGTATTGCCCATGGAAACCTGACCGTCGCCGCCAATCGCTACCCGGCCGTCTCTGCGCACCGAAACAATGGTGGTCCCGTGGAATTGTTCCATGTGTTTTCTCCCCGCCTTCTAGGGCGAACGTGGTCTGCGTAGTAGCAATGTATCGATCGATTGCTGTGCGGTAATAGAGCGTGCTTGAGCCATTCTTGACCGACTCTCAAAAGGTCCAAGGTATACCCTATACCACGCGCCATTTTCGCCTTCAGTTTGATCAATGGTGGGTTCCAGTCCAAGTAAGACCAATTCACCACGACGTCGGTCAGCATCCTTCTGAGCTCTAAAAGAGCCAGCTTGCAAAACGTAAAGGTCACCTTGTCCGCCACCGTCGAGATCGGGCGGCTCAACATCTGAGGTCAAATCGAGTGTTTGCGAGGGCAGCACTGTGTAAAAGTCGAATCGAGGTTGCGGGTCGTCTTCAGACGCACTTTGAAGCTCTTCAACAACTTCAGCGACAGACGTCGAATTTTGGTTCGTCAACCAGGCGAAGCCCACAACGCCGAACAGAAGTCCCGCGGTTATCCCGACCCCAAACCCTTGAATGTGAGCCAGCGTCAGTGAGGGTGGACCACCGGTTGCAGGGGACTTTCGAGCGTTAGCGGCAGGCTTTCGACTGGCTGCTCGGGTTCCAGAGCCTTTGGTTACCGGTTTTCTGGTTGCGGTTTTTTTGCGCGGTTGTGTCGCCAAGGTCACATACTCTCTGGGGCCGAAACTCCGAGCAAGTCTAGCCCGTTTGCAATGACTTGACGCGTTGCCTCTGCAAGGCTGATTCGTGCGAGGGACTGATTTTTGTGATCACTGTCGACCATCTTGTGGACGTTGTATAAGCCGTGAAACGTGGCGGCGACTTCACGCAGATAATTTGCGATGTCGTGGGGCTCAAGGCGCTGTGCAGCGTTGGCGACCACATCGGGAAACTTAGCTAACAGCAGCGCTAGGGCAAGCTCTTCAGGGGCGGTGAGGTTGCCCAGGTGGTCAAGCCCTGCTTCCGGTGTCCAGTCGGCGCCTTCGGAGAGGGCTTTGCGTTTTACGCTGCAGACTCTGGCGTGGGCATATTGAATGTAAAACACTGGATTTTCATTGGATTGTGCAAGGGCAAGGTCAATATCAAAGGTCAGCTGCGATGAGGCTGATCGGGCTGCCAAGAAGAAGCGCGTTGCGTCTTTGCCCACCCATTCAATGAGATCTCGCAAGGTCACGTAGCTGCCTGCCCGCTTAGATAGCTTGACCTCAGCGCCGTCACGCATAACGGTCACCATTTGGTGCAGTACGTATTCGGGCCAACCCTCGGGAATGTTTTTGGCTAAACCCTGAAGCCCGGCTCTAACTCTCGTGATGGTGCTGTGATGATCAGCGCCTTGTTCGTTAATTACCCGCTCAAAGCCGCGCTGCCACTTGTTAAGGTGATAGGCTACGTCGGGCACAAAGTAGGTATATTCCCCGTCTTTTTTGCGCATGACTCTGTCTTTATCGTCGCCAAAGTCACTGGTTTTCAGCCAAAGTGCACCACCTTCTTCGTAGGTATGTCCGGCACCCTGGAGCGCGGTTACTGCGTCTGCCACTTCGCCACTCTCGTAGAGCGCGCTTTCCAAAAAGTATTCATCGAAACGAACCCCAAAAGCCTTCAGATCGAGGTCCTGCTCTCGACGTAACCATGCAACAGCGAAGTCGCGAATGGCTTCCAAGTCATTGATGTCACCCAGTGCCGTGATGGTGCGATCTGCTGCTGCAACCGTGATTTTATTTTGGTAGGCCTCAGCCAAGTCGGTAATGTAAGTGCCACGATAACCGTCTTCAGGCCAGTCGGCATCCTCGGGTGTGAGACCTTGGGCTCGCGCTTGCACTGATCGCGCTAAATTGACGATCTGCTGTCCGGCGTCGTTGTAATAAAATTCACGGTGTACAGACCAGCCACTGGCAACCAGAAGTCTGGCGAGTGAGTCGCCGATAGCGGCGCCGCGGCCGTGACCGACATGCAATGGCCCCGTGGGATTCGCAGAAACAAACTCAATTTGAGCCCGGCGCCCGGCCCCCTGATTGCTGCTTCCAAATTTGGCTCCATTTGTCAGGATAGAGCGGATAACCTCGACATGACTGGCTTGGTTAATAAAAAAGTTTATAAAGCCGGGGCCTGCGATCTCTGTTTTAGCGATGAGGTCATTAGCAGGGAGTGCGTCGATAATCACTGCTGCGAGCTCTCGGGGTGCCATGCCAGCCTTTTTTGCGAGCACCATGGCTAGATTGGTGGCGAGGTCGCCGTGACTGGCGTCTCTGGTGTGATCAATCTGGGGGACAAGGTCCAGTACCTCTGGCACCTGCTCTTTGGCTATCAACGTCTGAATAGCTTGATCCAGAAGCGAAGTAAGCGCTTCCTTCATAATCATTACTCCACGGTTTTTGCGCGTCTAACACGCTGGGACGGGCGGAATTATCCCCGAGCTGGCACTGTTTTGACAGAGGCTAAAGTTTTTTGGGTCTGGCCAGTGATCATAACGGTTCAGAGGGGTCTATATCGACGAACCAACGCAAGCCCTTAGGTAGTCGTTGTTCAGAGGCTAGCGCCACCAGACTTTTCACACTGGCATGCACTTTGGATCGTTGCGTCCCTGCGATGACTATATGGCTTCGATAGAGCCCAGCACGTCGCGCCATGGGTGCTGACAGTGGACCCACAAGGCGAACAGAAGGGTCGGTCGTCGCAACGTTGTAAGCGTTCATGATGTTGGTGAGAAACGCTGATCCTGCGTCTTGATCGGCACTGTCACAACGTAAAGCCGCGAGGGCACCCTTCGGGGGGAGCCCTTGCGCTTCTCGCGATGACAACAGCTGCGCTGACAAGGTGCGCCACGGTTGTTCTAGGACTGCTTTAATAATCGGGTGTTCAGGGTGGCGAGTTTGAATTAAGACCTCTCCCGGCCGCTGGGCACGGCCTGCTCGGCCTCCCACTTGAGTGAGTAGCTGCGCTAAGCGCTCCTCGCCGCGGAAATCAGGACTCATTAGCAGTGAGTCGGCGTCTAGGACACCCACACAGGTGACCTTGGGGAAATGGTGGCCCTTGGCCAGCAGTTGTGTGCCCAACATAATGCAGGCGTCCGCGTTCTCGACCGTTTGAGCAAATGTGGCCATAGCATGTCGCCCAGACATGCTGTCACTGTCCACACGGTGCACAGGCACATCTGGGAAGCGCTTACGCAGCGCTTGTTCGGTTTGTTCGGTTCCCACGCCACTGGCCACTAGCCGGTGTCCGTTACAGTGTGGGCAACGTTTGGGCAGTGGGTTTCTCTGGCCGCAATGATGGCATTGCACCCTTGGCGGCTTTTTATGCAGTGTTTGTCGTGAGTCGCAGTTCTGACATTCGGCGGTCCATCCGCAGTCGTGGCACAGTAACGAAGGGGCAAAACCTCTACGGTTTAAAAAGAGCAATACTTGCTCGCCCCGAGAGAGCACCTCAGCCATCTCGTCCTCTAGCTGCGGCGAAAGACCTGCGCGCAGTGCCAAGCCACGAATATCAACGAGGCGTTTACTGGGTGGATGGGCACCTGCGGCACGTTGTGTGAGGCGGTGCCAGTGGTAACGCCCATTGCTGGCGTTTGCCATAGATTCCAGGCTGGGAGTAGCCGACCCCAGAACAATGGGGCAATTAATAAGCTGCGCTCGCTTGACCGCGACATCTCTAGCGGAATAGCGAAGGCCGTCTTGCTGGCTCAGCGATATGTCGTGCTCTTCATCAACAACGATTAGACCTGGCGTTAACAACGGCGCGAATACCGCAGAGCGCGTCCCAATAACGATTGCAGCTTGTCCGGTTCTTGCGGCCTGCCAATTACGATCTCTTTCAGCGTTACCAAGGCCTGAGTGCAGCGTCACGATAGGAGCATCAAAGCGCTCTTCAAAGCGTTGAACTAACTGTGGGGTCAGGCCAATTTCCGGAATGATGACAAGGGTTTGCTTTTGCAAGGCGAGGGCGGCGGCAATAGTCTGCAAGTAAACCTCTGTTTTACCGCTGCCGGTGACTCCCTCTAATAGGTGGCAGCCAAATGTATTGAGAGAGGTCGTAATAGCAGCAATGGCCTGGCGTTGTTCGTCGTTGGCATTGAGTGGGCTTTTAGAGGCCCAAGCTTTGTTGTCATCCACTGCCACCGGTTCGATCAGCGCTCTGGATATTAGTGCTCGCAGGTTTTCCGACTTAAATCCTGCCAGGCGCAGCTGGGTCCGAGTTTTGGGTCCATGACGTAATGCAGCAATGAGGGCCTGCTGGCGAGGTGCTCGACTGAGTGCCGTATCCGCCAGACCCTCGCCGCGAAGCGTGAGGTTAAAGCCATCCTCTCGTGTGCTTGCCGGGGGTTCGCCGCGCCGTTCTCGAGGTGAAAGCCCCAATATCAATGTTTCACCCGGTGGGTGCTGGTAATAATCAGCTGTCCAGTTCAGCAGCTCCAGTACATCGGGGCTAATCAGTGCGGTTTCATCCAAATAAACCTTGGCGTACTTCAGTTTTTCGGGGTTGATAGGGGTGGATCCCAGAATTTCGGCCACAATGCCGACCAGCTGTCTCGAGCCTAGGGGTACAAGGACGCGGCTGCCGAGTAGCGGCAGTGCATCAATACCCTCAGCTGGGAGGTAGTCTAGGTATCCCCGCACAGGAATGGGTACAGCGCACCGCAACAGGATTTGGGTGTTGTTTGGTTCCTGTGGCAAGTTGTGTCCTCAATGTTGAATTGTTGGTATCCCCATTGCTACTGGGGCCTTGATAAACCGTCGGTTTCTGGTAACCTTCGTCCTCTTTTTTTTATGGCGCCTCCATCTGGGGGATGCAAAGGATCCGTTCATGAAAGCCGACACTCATCCGCGTTACGAGGAAATCACCGCTCGCTGTAGCTGTGGCAACGAAATTAAGACACGCTCTACCGTCTGTGATGACATTTTGTTGGATGTCTGCAGCCAATGCCATCCCTTCTTTACTGGGAAGCAGAAAATCTTGGATACTGGCGGTCGAGTAGATCGTTTTAACAAGCGCTTCGCAGGCAGAAGCCTGAAGAAATAGGTCCCCAAGGGGAAACAAGCGCCGGCCAAGCCGGCGTTTTTTTTGTCTCGAATGCCGCATTGCCGCATTTTTGATCTGAAGGTCGACGTATATGTCAAAGCAACTTCTGAAAGATGCCCTCGATTACCATGCGCTGCCAATCCCCGGCAAAATTAGCGTCGAGCTAACCAAGCCTGCCGATACCATGCGCCATTTAGCTATGGCTTACTCCCCAGGGGTTGCTGAACCTTGTAGTCAGATCGCCCTAGACCCACAGATGGCCTACCGTTACACGGGCAAGGGCAACAGCGTCGCGGTTATCTCTAATGGTAGTGCGGTCTTGGGCCTTGGAAATTTGGGGGCTTTAGCCAGTAAGCCAGTGATGGAAGGCAAGGCATTACTTTTTAAGCGCTTTGCTAACATCAATGCGATCGATGTTTTGGTCGATACTCAGGACGTTGATACGTTCGTCAACACTGTTAGTGCCATTGCTTGTACCTATGGCGGCATTAATTTGGAAGATATCAAGGCGCCTGAGTGTTTTGAAATTGAGCGCCGGCTGCAAGCCTTGTGCGATATTCCGATTTTTCATGATGACCAGCACGGTACCGCCATCGTTACGGCGGCGGCTTTGGTAAACGCCCTAGAAATCCAGCAAAAGACCTTGGATAACGTCAATGTTGTATGCCTAGGAGCGGGTGCGGCGGCGGTCGCCTGCATGAAGCTTTTGCTGGAAATGGGCGCTGATCCCAGTCGCATGCTGATGTTGGATCGGCAGGGTGTTATCCACGCTGGCCGAGAAAACCTCAACGAGCAAAAGGCGCTGTTTGCCGTCAATACCGATAAACGGACCCTTGATGAAGCAATGCAAGATTGTGATGTCTTTGTCGGGCTTTCTGGCTCTGACCTGGTTTCACAGGAAATGGTTAAATCAATGGCGCCCCGGCCTATCATTTTTGCGTGCTCTAACCCTGATCCCGAAATTAAGCGTGAACTTGCTATGGCAACACGCAATGATATTGTCATGGCAACAGGTCGGTCTGATCTGCCGAATCAGGTCAACAATGTGCTGGGGTTTCCCTTTATTTTTAGAGGCGCTTTAGACGTTAGGGCTTCGACCATCAACGAGGCGATGAAAATAGCTACGGTTAATGCTTTGGCAGAACTTGCTAGAGAGCCCGTGCCCGAATCCGTATTGGATGCTTATAGCCTTATCGATTTGGAGTATGGCCCGAACTATATTTTGCCAAAGCCCATGGATCCTAGATTGATGCCCATCATCGCGCCGGCTGTTGCACGCGCAGCTCAGGCTTCAGGTGTAGCTCGTTGTGACATAGACGATGATTATGAAGAGCAGCTTTGGGGTGGGGTTGGTTTCGGGGCTGACCGCAACTGGCGTTGATTAGCCGACTTTAAAATAATCCATCCAGTTCATCCGTGCCGACGGGTTGATCGCTGTCAGACTTTTGAGCGGGAAGGAACTCTTCAAAAAAGTACTCGTAGGAACTGCCTTCGGGGGTTCCCGTCACCCGGCGTCCGGTCTTACGGTCTATTCTCAGTCGCACCACGCCACTAGGCATGTCGGGAAGTGATTGCTCCTCTGGCAGGACTTCGCGCATGAAATCTATCCATATAGGCAGTGCTGCTGTGCCACCGAATTCACGCTTGCCCAGCAGGCTGTAGTCGTCAAAGCCAACCCAAGACGTGGTGACTAGGTTGGGGTTAAAGCCTGAAAACCAAGCATCTCGTGGTCCATTGGTTGTCCCGGTCTTGCCGGCGATGTCGTTGCGCTCTAAAACCCGCGCTCGCCTACCCGTGCCGCGCTTAATAACGTCTCGCAGCATTGATGACACGAGGTAGCTGGCTCGTGGGTCCATGACCTGTGGTGCTTCTCTGATATCTTCAGTGACTGGCTGTAGAATATCTTCCATACGAAAAGCTTCCTCACTTTCAGCGAGTTCTTCGTCGCAGCTAGAGCAAACAACCCATGGATCTGCCTGATAAATGATGCGGCCTGTCGCGTCTTCTATGCGTGATATTAGGTAGGGTTCCACCCGGAAACCACCGTTGGCGACAATGGCGTATCCCGCTGCAATATCGAGGGGTGTGTAGGCATGGGTGCCCAGCGCAAGGGTCAGATTCCTTGCCATACCCTCTGTATCGAACCCCAGATTTCCAACGTAATCAATAAATCTATTGAGCCCCAGTCGTTGCAGAACTCGAATGGAAACCAAATTGCGGGAATAGGTTAGGGCGTTGCGAAGTCGCGTCGGGCCATAAAATCGGCCACTGTCATTTTCAGGCCGCCATATTTCATCGCTGGATAAATTATCCAATACGATGGGTGCGTCGTTAATGAGTGTCGCGGGGGTGATACCGTACTCTAGGGCAGCGGCATACAAAAAAGCTTTGAAGTTAGAGCCTGGTTGCCGACGCGCCTGAGTTGCCCTATTGAATTTGGAGAGTTCAAATCCCATTCCCCCAACCAGCGCACGAATCGCGCCGTCATTTGGATTTAAAGCAACCAGCGCAGCCTGGGCACGAGGTACCTGTGCAAGGCGCGCGACCTGCTTTTCTACATCTAGCTCCATGCGGATAAGGTCGCCTACAGCGAGCAAATCTTCGATGGATTTGGCCGCAGGGCTCGTCAGATTTTCGGTTCGATAGCGCCGAATGCTGTCGAGGTCGCCCTGCCAGCTCAGACGATGGAGGTCTCCCAATTTACTGAGAATCGTAGCGCCGGTAGCGTCAACTGCTGTGACGATGGCGGGGGTGAGATCGACAATAATTGGCATCTCATTTAGAGCCTGCTGCCACCTGTCTTCTAATTCAAGGAGGCTCTCCCCCTCCAGTGGCGGTAATTGGCGTTCGGGTCCTCTCCAGCCATGGCGCTTATCATAAGTTCTAAGACCATTGACCAGCGCCTGTCGGGCTGCAATCTGTGCTTTGCCATCGACGGTGGTGTAAACAACATAGCCGTCGCTGTAGGCGCCATTACCAAAGCGGTCAAGCATCTCTTTACGCACAATTTCTGCGACATAGTCTGCTTCCACTTCGACGCGCAGGCCGCTGTAGGCCGCCACAACCGGCTGATTGCGATTGGCGTCGCGGGTTTCAACGTCAATCATCCCCAATGAGGCCATTCGCCCTAGAATCCAGTCTCGTCGAATTTTGGCCCTTTCCGGGTTGCTTAAAGGGTTGTTTCTAGACGGCGCTTTGGGAATGCCTGCCAGCATCGCATGCTGGTGTAAGGATAATTCAGCAAGTGATTTTCCGTAATACGTTTGAGCCGCTGCCTCGAAACCATAAGAACGATGCCCTAAAAATATTCGATTGACATAAAGCTCAAAGATTTCTGCCTTCGTTAACACGCGCTCGACTTCAAGGGCCAAGAGAATTTCGTTGAATTTTCGAAGAAAAGTTTGCTCCAGAGAGAGCGCATAGTTTCGTGCGACCTGCATGGTCAGTGTGCTACCCCCAGAACGCTTTTGTCCGGTGGCAATGAGCTCAGAGACCGCCCTAGCTAGGCCCAGCAGGTCTACCCCACCGTGCTCAAAAAATTGATCATCCTCTGCAGCGAGAAGGGCATTTATAAAATCCCTAGGAATTTCCTCAAATTGAAGTGGGCTCCTTTTTTGTTCACCAAATTGTCCAATAAGTCGGCCATCACTACTCATCACCCTCATTGGGGTTTGCAACTTAACGTCGCGCAATGTGTCTGCGTCAGGTAAGTTAGGGCTTAAATACAGGTACAGCCCTGCTAGCCACCAAAGGGCAGCGCAACCTGCGATAATAAAGCTGACCAGTAATGTTCGGGTCAAAACCAAGAACTGAGTGCTCCGAAAGCAGGGACAATAAAAATTAGGGTTTGAGGGTGAGTACTTTGTCAGGTGAGGGCGCAAATTACTGCGTCAAAGTGACCTTTTTACGGGCTTGTGGTGCACTATATAGAAGTATTATACCCATCATGATCATATTAGCGTCGTTTACAGTGTGGTGATCCGGGTGGTGGATAAGCAAAACGAGATGAGATTGAGAGAGTGCTAGGCATTTTTGGAAAGCGGAAACCGTCTCAGATGTTGGGCATCGACATTAGCTCGACGACGATAAAGCTGATTGAGTTAAGTCGATCGGGAGACCGTTTTCGCGTTGAAGCTTTTGCAGTGGCGTCCTTGCCTCAGGACTCTGTGGTAGAAAAAAACATCAACAACACGGAAGCCGTAGCAGATTCCCTGCGCAGCCTTTACGCCCGGGCGAGGTCAAAGAACAAGTTGGTTTGTGCCGCGGTAGCGGGCTCATCGGTGATTACCAAGTCTCTGCCTATGCCATTGGGCTTGAACGACGATGACATGGAGACCCAGCTAACTCTTGAGGCTGATCAATATATTCCATACCCCCTTGAAGAGGTCGCCATAGACTTTGAGGTTCAGGGATTGTCGGCAGGGCGCTCGGATCAGGTTGATGTGCTGCTGGCCGCCTGTCGTCGCGAAACCATTGATGCCAGAGTGGAAGCGATTGAGCTCGCCGACCTAACCCCCAAAGTGGTGGATGTTGAGGCGTATGCTATGGAGCGGGCTTTCGAGCTGATCAAAGTTCAATGGCAAATTGAAGATTCAGCTACCGTCGCAGTTGTGGATATCGGGGCGACCATGACAACGCTATCGGTATTGCACAAAGGCGAGACGGTTTATACCCGGGAGCAGCTGTTTGGCGGTAAGCAGCTGACCGATGAAATTATGCGTCGATACGGATTACCTCTGGAAGAGGCGGGGCTCGCTAAAAAACAGGGCGGGCTGCCCGATGACTACGAGATCGATGTGCTCGAACCCTTCCGTGAGGCGGTAGTGCAGCAGGTGGGAAGGTCACTGCAATTCTTTTTCTCTTCCAGCGACTTCAACAGCGTTGATTGCGTCATTCTTGCCGGTGGTGTCTCGGCGATGGATGGTTTGGAGCCGCTAGTAGCGGGCCGCTTGGGTTGTCGCACTATTGTGGCAAACCCCTTCGCTGATATGAGTATTTCTCCCCGCGTGAATGCGGTGGCACTCAATTCTGATGCGCCGGCCATGATGATCGCCTGTGGTTTGGCTCTGAGGAGTTTTGACTAGTGGCGACTATTAATCTTTTACCTTGGCGTGAGGAACTCCGTGCTGAGCGCAAGAAAGAGTTTATTGCGGGTTTAGCGCTGATGGTGTTGGTGGCCGTATTCGTGCTCTTTGTCGCGGATTTGGTGTTCGATAGTAAAATTAGTTTTCAAGAGCGACGCAATGCCTACGTGCGACAAAATATTGCAGAGCTTGATGAGGAAGTCGCTGAGATCCGGGATCTGCGGAGTCGGCGCACAGAGCTACTTGAGCGCATGCGTATTATCCAAGATCTGCAGGGTAATCGGCCCATCATTGTCAGGATAATGGACCAACTGGTCCGCACTGTCCCAGACGGACTCTTTTACACCAGCCTCGTTTCGGGGGATGGCAAAATAGAAATTGAAGGAGTGGCTGAATCAAATAATCGCGTTTCCAGTTTAATGCGTCGCCTAGAGGCATCAGACTGGCTGCAAAGCCCTAATCTCGAGGGCGTAAAGGCCGCACCTTCGTACGGGGATCAGGCTACAACTTTTAGGTTGACCGTTAGCGTGCAGCTCCCTGAGCAGGAAGAGGAGCTGTAGCCATGGCTATTGAAGATACCCTCAAATCTCTGCGCGACTTCGACTTTGCAGATCTTGATTTTGAAAATGTGGGGAGCTGGCCAGCCCCGGTCAAAGTTTTAGCAGCGATAGTGCTTTTGATGGCACTGCTGGCGGTAGGATATTACTACCAAGTTGATAGCCTCCAAGAAAAGCTGAACAAAGAGCGCGGCAATGAGGCAGAGCTTCGGCGGGATTTTGAGCGGTTATCGTTTGAGGCTGCCAACCTTGAGGCGTACAAACGGCAAATGCTTGAGATGGAGGAGAGCTTTGGGGCCCTCGTCAGTCAACTCCCCAGCGACACAGAGGTTCCGGGGTTGCTCGAGGACATCACCAACAAAGGTGAGCAAAATGGGCTTGCGATCAGTAAGATAGACCTGCTTCCGGAGGTGCCACGGGAATTTTATATAGAGTTGCCCATTAGCATCGTAGCCGTTGGGTCTTACCACGACCTCGGGGCATTTATTTCTGGGATGGCGGGCTTGCCACGGATTGTAACCCTGCACGACTTCAACATTAAGTCATCCGGCGCCAACACAAGTCAGCTGCAAATGAACATTGTCGCCAAAACGTACCGCTATAGAGATGGGTTGGCAGATGAGTTGTAGGCAGTTCTCATCGCTGGGTCGTTTTGTGGCTCTGGTCATGATGGCCGTCACTATGCTGGGTTGTGCCGACAACGACATGAGCGATCTCGATGCTTTTATGGCGGAGAAGCGAGCACGCCCCGGGGGCGTCATTGAGCCTATACCGACGTTTACTGCATATGAAGCTTTTGCTTATGCGGCAACAGGGCAGCGGGCGCCCTTTGACCGGCCTGTCGAGGTTCGTCAGATAACGCGAATTAGTGCGCGAGCAACGATCATGCCCGACTTTGACAGACCTAGGGAGTTTCTGGAGCAGTTCACGCTGGATTCTCTGCAAATGGTCGGACGCCTTGAGCGTGGCGGCACTTATTGGTCGCTAATGCGCGACCCTCAAGGGGGAATCCATCGGGTCAGCCCAGGCAACTTTTTGGGCCGGGATCACGGTAGAATAACAGAGATGGGTGAAACATTTATCGCTGTGATAGAAATTGTTACCGATGGCACCGCCGAAGGGTGGGTAGAACGTCCTCGGGTAATAGAGCTTACGGGATCATGAGTTTTAGCGTGCTGTTAATGGAGATCTCATAAATGAAGCGGATGAGCAATGTACAAACCGGCCTAGCGCTATTACTGCTTGGGTTTGCAGCGCCTCTGCTTGCGCAGCCTGTCATCGAAGATATTACGTTCAGTTCGCAGCCCGGTAGCAAATTTGAAGTGCGTCTCGATTTCAGTGAAGCGCCTCCCGCTAATTACAGTGCTTACACAATTGAAGAGCCAGCTCGGATTGCGATTGATTTCCCAGGAACCAAAAGTGGCCTCGCGCAAAAGCGCTTTTCGTTACCTTTTGGCAATGCCACCGGCGTCTTGGTTCTTGAGGGCGGTGACAAAACCCGCCTCGTGCTGAATCTCGTTAAATTGGTGCCGTATGAGGCGGTTATAAGCGGAAATCAGCTTCTGCTGCAGGTAGGGCAAGACAGCAGTGGAGGGTATACCAAAGCAACGCCGCCAAACGATGTGCTCGAAAGTCAAATGACGCCGGTTATTGAGGCGCGATCGCAACTGACCGATTTGCAGTTCCGTCGAGCCGAGTCTGGAGAAGGACGCCTGATCCTGCAGCTCAGTGATCCCTCTGTTGACGTCAATGTATTTTCTGAGGGTGGGAAAATAAATCTGGAGTTTCTGGCGACGACTGTCCCTGATGGATTGTTGCGGCGTTTTGACGTGACTGACTTCGCAACACCGGTGAATTCAATTGAGGTAACGACAACGGAGAGGGGGACCCGGTTACTGCTGGAGGCGACCGGACTCTACGATTACCTCGCGTATCAGACTGGTGAAGAGTACATACTCAGCGTCAAACCTCTGAGTGAGGGTGAGAAAAAGGCACGCCTGAATGAGTTTACCTATGTAGGTGAGCGCATTTCGCTTAATTTTCAGGACATTGAGGTGCGAGCAGTTCTGCAGCTTATCGCCGATTTTACCGACCTGAACCTTGTGGCCTCAGATACCGTGAGCGGTAACATCACTCTGAGACTACAAAATGTCCCTTGGGATCAGGCACTGGAGCTGGTGCTGAGAACCAAGGGCTTGGACAGTCGCCGCGTCGGCAATGTCCTTATGGTCGCGCCCGCGGCAGAAATTGCCGAGCGTGAACTGCAAGAAATTGAATCGAATAAGCAAATTGCGGAACTCGCGCCACTGCAATCAGAGTTTATCCGTATCCGCTACGCAAAAGCTTCTGAGGTAGTGAATCTATTCGAGGCGGGGTCTGAAGAGGGCGGTTCCTTGGTATCTGATCGGGGTTCAGTGGTTGTTGATGATCGCACCAACTCAATCATTGTGACCGACACGGCCGCGAAGCTTGCGGAAATACGCGACCTTGTCGAGCGCGTCGATGTACCCATACGTCAGGTCATGATTGAGGCTCGTATTGTCATTGCATCAACCAATCTCGATGAGGAGTTGGGTATTGAGTGGGGGGGCGGTTACATCGGTACGGACAGCAGTAATGGCAACATTTACTCAGCGTCGGGTAGTCGTGAGCAGGTGGTCAGTTTCAATGAAGATACCGTCGCAGGGGTGACACCCACATTGAACTACCCGGTTCAAGGGAATGGACAGCAGGGTGGGGGTCAACAAGGAGGCGACGGTCAGCAACAGCAGCAGGGACTTGGTGCGGCTCTGGTGGATTTGGGTGTGTCTCAAGCAACCAGTGGCTTTGCGGTGGGCTTTACCTCCAACGACCTATTTCTAACCGCAGAACTGTCAGCCCTGGAGTCTTCGGGACAGGGGGAAATTGTCAGTCAGCCGAAAATTATTACTGGCGATAAACAGTTGGCGACGATTAAGTCGGGCAGCGAGATTCCCTATCAGGAGGGGGCGGCTTCAGGTGGGACAAGCGTTTCTTTTAAGGAGGCAGTGCTTAAGTTGGAGGTAACTCCCAACATCACCCCCGATGATCGCATTCTTCTTGATTTAGTGGTTAACCAAGACTCCCTAGGTGAATTGGTGCCCAGTGGAACAGGAGGGCTGATTCCCACGATCAACACCACGCAGTTAACGACGCAGGTGTTGGTGGGTAACGGTGAAACGGTGGTCTTGGGCGGTGTATTTCAGAATGAAGAAGTTACTTCAATTAGGAAAGTCCCCTTTCTAGGTGATATTCCCTACCTCGGCACGCTCTTTAAAAACACCGCCAGCAAGACCAGCAAGACAGAAACGCTAATTTTCATTACGCCGCGGATTCTTTCCGAGGCGCTTCTCGACTGACCCTGTGACCTCCTGTGCCCGAGTATTTTTGGTGGGCCCTATGGGGGCCGGAAAATCCACGGTGGGGCGGGCGTTAGCCCAGTTACTGGATTTTGAGTTTTTTGACTCCGATACAGAGATCGAACAGCGAACTGGAGCTGATATACCTTGGATATTCGAAATAGAAGGTGAATCGGGTTTTCGCGACCGAGAAGCCAAGGTGCTAGAAGATATATCATCTAAGGGCGCCATCGTAATGGCCACAGGTGGCGGTGCCATATTGAGAGAGGAGAACCGTCGTGTTTTGAGTGAACGTGGCTTCGTGGTGTATCTGGAGGCCACGCTGCGCGAGCAAGTCAGGCGTACGAGTAAAGACCAGAAACGGCCGTTGCTCGCAGGGCAGGATAGGCGGCGTGTTTTGACCGACCTAATGGCCACAAGAGAGCCCCTCTACAAAGAGATTGCCAATCTCACGCTGCCAACAGCCAAACAAAATGCGCGGCAGCTAGCGGAGCAGATTGTTTCTGCTTTGGGTGAGCCAATATCAGATTCTCGATCCTGAGACGATCAGGCAAAGATCAGTTCCGATAACTAATTTTGATGCACGGTTTTCACGAGTCACTCGATTATGTCCAAGCCAATTTATAGTCTTCAGGTCGATTTGCACGCTAGCGCTATTGATCGCAGCTACCCAATTATCATTGGTCACGGCTGCCTGGGTGACGGTGATCGCTTTTCAGAGTTGCTAGGGGACGCTCCAGTGGTCTTGGTGAGTAACGATACGGTTGCCCCGTTGTATATGGCACGGGTTCGGGCAGCTTTGGGTAAGATGCGGAGGGTCACTGAGGTAATTTTGCCTGACGGAGAAGACCAAAAGCATCTCATGAGCGCCGAAACTATTTGGCAGCAAGCCCTTAGGGATCATCATGAACGCCGTAGTATCTTTATCGCGCTAGGTGGCGGCGTTATTGGCGACTTGACTGGTTATGGCGCAGCGTGTTTTTTGCGGGGAGTCGAATTCATTCAGTTGCCAACAACACTGCTGGCCCAGGTCGACTCTTCAGTGGGCGGCAAAACAGCGGTCAACCACCCACTAGGCAAAAATATGATAGGTGCTTTTCATCAGCCTAAGGCGGTTCTGATTGATCTCGATTCTTTGCAGACACTCCCTGATCGCGAGTTTGCCGCAGGTATTGCTGAAACGATCAAATACGGCTGCATTTGGGACCCTGCGTTCTTTAATTGGCTACTGCAGCAAAGCGATGCGCTGCGTAGCCGAAGCAATGAGGTCCTGGCTGAAGCTATCCAGCGAAGCTGTGCGATAAAGGCTGAGGTTGTTTCCCAGGACGAGCGGGAGGGTGGGCTGCGGGCCATTCTCAACTTTGGCCACACCTTTGCCCATGCGATTGAGCAAACAATGGGTTACGGCGCTTGGTTACATGGGGAGGCTGTCGCTTGCGGCATGGTCATGGCCGCTAAAATCTCCGCTGCGAGGGACCAGATTTCTGGTGAAACCGTCGCCCAGCTGGCGCAATTCCTTACGAGTTTTGGCCTGCCCGTCGAACCACCGAAAGAGATGTCGCCAGAGGGTTTCCTCGCGGTTATGGCTGGGGATAAAAAAGTCGATCGAGGCAAAATTCGTTATATTTTACTTCAAAGGTTGGGTGAGGCCTGTTTGGTTGATGATGTGACTATTGAGGAAATTGCCCAAGCCATGGAGTAAAGGCCCTCAACAACAGAATTGTTCCGCCGTTCCTACATGTGTAAAATACCCAGCCTTTTGCCTTGACCCTGACGGGCGGGCTTGTTTCCGGTTTAAATTGCCGACCTATTTGAGTGTGAGTATTTATGACCCCTACTGATTTTGCGGGTGTCGCGCCAGTCTCGACCGACCTGCAGGGCCTCTACCGCCCTGAGGAATTCCGGGACAACTGTGGTTTTGGTCTGATCGCCCACATCAAAGGTCAGCCCAGCCATCGCTTATTAGAAACGGCTATTGAGTCTTTAACCTGTATGACTCACCGAGGCGGTATTGCGGCGGATGGTAAGACGGGTGATGGCTGCGGCTTGCTGCTGCAGATGCCGGACAGTTTTATGCGCGCCGAGGCACAAGCTCATTTTGCCAAGGACTTAGGTCAACATTACGCGGTCGGAATGATTTTCATGGGTGCTGAGCCCGCAGCACAGCAAGCCTCAAAGGCGGCGCTAGAGAGCGCTTTAGCCGGCAACGAGCTCGCGGTTATAGGCTGGCGTGAGGTGCCCCTCAATCCAGAGGTTTGTGGTGAGATTGCCCTTGATCAGCTGCCACATATCGAGCAAGTGTTTATTGACGCAGAAAAGCTTGATCATGCGCAGGTCACTGCACGCTTATTTATGGCGAGGCGTCAGGCCGAAATTGCCATGGTCGACGACCCGGATTTTTACATTTGCAGCCTTTCTGATCAGGTGGTCTCCTACAAAGGGTTGGTGATGCCCGAGGATCTGGCGCGTTTTTACCCAGATCTTAATGATGACCGGCTGCAAACTGCGATCTGCGTTTTTCACCAACGCTTCTCAACCAATACTTTGCCCCGATGGCCATTGGCTCAGCCATTTAGAATGTTGGCCCACAACGGAGAAATCAACACGATAGAGGGCAACCGTAGTTGGTCTCGTGCCAGAACTTCAAAACTGGCGTCGCCTCTGCTGCCAGAACTTCAAAGCGTTATTCCTTTGGTCAACACAGCGGGCTCTGACTCTTCGAGCCTCGATAATATGTTGGAGTTGCTGACCACCGGTGGTGTCGAGCTGCCTCGTGCATTGCGCATGTTGATCCCCCCTGCCTGGCAAAACATTGAAGGAATGGACCCAGACCTCAAAGCGTTTTATCAATACCAGGCTATGCACATGGAGCCCTGGGACGGTCCTGCGGGAATCGTACTCACTGACGGACGCTACGCATGCTGTCTTTTGGACCGTAACGGATTGAGGCCCGCGCGCTGGGTGACCACTACCGATGGTTTTATAACGCTGGCTTCCGAAGTTGGCACACACGGTTACTCAACCGCCGATGTCATTGCCAAGGGGCGCGTTGGGCCCGGGCAGATGCTGGTCGTAGACACTCAGGAAGGTAAGGTGCTCCACACCGATGATATCGACAATATGCTCAAGTCGCGCCACCCTTATAAGCGCTGGTTGCGAGACAACGCGCGATATATTGAAGGAAGCTTTGATGGAGAATCAGCTCCGGGTATTCCTGAGTCTGAACTAGACACCTATCAAAAAATGTTTCAGGTGAGCTTTGAAGAGCGTGATCAGGTTTTGCGGCCACTGGCAGAGTCGGGCAATGAGGCGGTGGGCTCCATGGGAGACGATACGCCACTGGCAGTTCTATCCGCTAGGGACCGTTCGATCTACGACTACTTCCGGCAAAAATTTGCGCAAGTTACTAACCCGCCAATAGACCCACTTCGTGAATCTATTGTGATGTCCCTTGAGGTCGATTTGGGGGGCGAGGGCAATATATTTGACGAAATTGAGGGGCATGCTTATCGGGTAAGCCTTACGTCACCGGTTCTGTCCCAAGGAAAGTTCAACACGCTGTTGAATATTGAGGACGAGAAACTAAAGATCGCTGATATCGACGCCACTTATGACCCTGAAAATGGCGACTTAAGATCTGCGGTTGAGGGACTATGCTTGACGGCTGAGGCGGCGGTTCGCGGTGGCGCTACGCTATTGATTTTATCGGATCGGCAGATTGGCGACAGTCGACTTCCAATTCACAGTCTGTTGGCAACGGGTGCAGTTCATCACCACCTCATTCGTTCAGGTCTTCGAGCGGATGCTAACCTGATCGTAGAGAGCGGTAGTGCGCGAGATTCGCATCACTTTGCCTGCCTACTGGGATTTGGCGCTACCGCGGTTTATCCCTATCTGGCCTACAGTATTCTCGAAGGCCAATTGCGCTCAGGAGAACTGTTAGGGGATCCCACGCGCTGTTATAAAAACTACCGCAAAGGGATCAACAAGGGTTTATTGAAGATTATGTCCAAAATGGGCATTTCAGCGGTCAACTCCTATCGCGGTGCTCAGCTTTTTGAGGCCGTAGGCCTAGACAAAGAAATTGTCGATGTCTGCTTTACTGGCGTTGCTTCCCGAATAGCGGGAGCGGGTTTTGGTGAGTTGGAACGCGATCTCTGGCAAGTGGCCGCGAAAGCTCGGTCGCGGCGTAAGACGCTGGATCAGGGGGGGTTACTAAAATACGTTCATGGCGGCGAGTATCACGCCTTCAACCCCGACGTCGTGATGACACTGCAGCAAGCTGTGGCGACGGGTGACTATGCCGACTATCAACGCTATGCCCAGTATTGTACAGATCGCCCGGTTGCTGCGCTTCGCGACCTGTTGGACCTAGATTTATCAGGTGAGCCTGTCGCTATAGATGAGGTTGAGCCAATAGAGTCTATTTTAAAGCGCTTTGATTCAGCCGGCATGTCTTTGGGCGCCCTGTCCCCTGAGGCTCACGAGTCTCTGG
Source organism: Luminiphilus sp. nBUS_07 (assembly GCF_051201685.1). GTDB lineage: Bacteria > Pseudomonadota > Gammaproteobacteria > Pseudomonadales > Halieaceae > Luminiphilus. Next base: position 192,547 of record NZ_CP179213.1, read on the forward strand.
CGATGGGCATGAACCATGTGGGGGCCCGGTCAAACAGCGGGGAGGGTGGAGAGGATCCTGCACGCTTTGGTACCAATCGCGTCTCTAAAATTAAGCAAATAGCGTCAGGTCGATTTGGCGTGACGCCTCATTATTTGGTCAACGCAGAGGTATTGCAGATTAAGGTGGCTCAGGGTGCTAAGCCCGGTGAGGGGGGCCAGCTACCCGGTGGTAAAGTCAACGACTTGATCGCCCGGTTGCGTTACTCGGTGCCAGGTGTGACATTGATATCCCCGCCGCCTCACCACGATATTTATTCTATCGAGGATTTAGCGCAGCTGATTTTTGACCTTAAGCAGGTCAATCCCACGGCACTAGTTTCGGTGAAGTTGGTCTCAGAGCCAGGGGTTGGCACGATTGCAGCAGGCGTTGCCAAAGCCTACGCAGATCTGATTACGATTTCTGGTTATGACGGTGGTACCGCAGCGAGTCCGCTGACATCGATTCGTCATGCTGGGTCTCCTTGGGAGCTTGGGCTTGCTGAAGTGCACCAGACCCTTCGTGGCAACCGTTTGCGCGGTAAAATCCGGGTTCAGGCCGATGGTGGAATGAAGACCGGTCTGGATGTTATCAAGGCCGCCATCCTTGGGGCCGAGAGCTTTGGTTTTGGCACCGCACCTATGGTGGCAATGGGCTGTAAGTATTTACGCATCTGCCATCTCAACAACTGCGCTACCGGTGTTGCTACACAAAATGCGGTGCTGCGTGAAGAGCACTTTAATGGCGATGCGGAACGGGTCATTAACTTTTTTAATTTCGTTGCTCGAGAAACCAGGGAGTGGCTGGCAAAGCTGGGAGTTTGTCGACTCGAGGATTTGATTGGGCGCACCGACTTGTTGAAGCGTTTGCCCGGGAAAACTGACAAGCAGGCTCGATTAGATCTAGGTCCCATTGTCTGGGTAGATCCTGATGCGGCTGATCAACCCCAGTTCTGTGAAGTGACCAGCAATGATCCGTTTGATCGTGCCGAGATGGCCGAGCGCATGGTTGCTGACATGCTGTCTGCTATTGAGAGCAAAACTGGTGGCGAGTTTCATTACAGCATTACCAATTGCGACCGATCTATTGGTGCACGGATTTCCGGGGAAATCGCACGCCGCTATGGCAATACCGATTTCGATTCGACTCCTCTTGAGATTCGATTAACCGGCACTGCAGGACAGAGCTTCGGTGTTTGGAACGCCGGCGGTGTGCACATGTATTTAGAGGGTGATTGCAACGATTATGTGGGCAAGGGCATGGCAGCCGGCAAGCTGGTTGTGTACCCGCCCCGAGATTCAGTTTTTGCTAGCCAGGATACCTCGATCATCGGAAATACCTGCTTGTACGGTGCTACCGGTGGTAAGTTGTTTGCAGCAGGCGTCGCTGGTGAACGTTTTGGCGTTAGAAATTCAGGCGCATTCGCCGTCATCGAAGGTGCAGGCGATCATTGCTGCGAGTACATGACCGGTGGCTGTATTACGGTATTAGGTCCCACCGGCGTCAATTTTGGCGCTGGAATGACGGGCGGTTTTGCTTACGTATTAGACCAAGACCGTAGCTTTATTGACCGCATCAATAGTGAGCTGGTCGAGGTTCATCGGGTCAGCAGTGAGGCCATGGAAGCCTACAGGCATTACCTGCGTGACAATATTCGGGAGTTCGTGGCTGAAACCCAGTCGGACTGGGGTCAACACATACTCGATAATTTTGAAGACTACGTGGGCAAATTTTGGCTCGTGACACCCAAGGCTGCTGATTTTGAAAAACTATTATCACGTTTACGAGACACGGACTAAGGGGGAGCGCTATGAGTGATCGACTTGCCAACAACTTCCAGTTTCTTGACGTGCGCCGCGAGGACCCGCCCAAGAAAGATATGGAGACTCGCACCGAGGCCTTTGTCGAAATTTACGATGCCTTCGATGCCGGGGAGGCTGCTGAACAATCACACCGCTGCCTCTCTTGCGGCAATCCCTATTGCGAATGGAAATGCCCAGTACACAACTTTATTCCTGATTGGTTAAAGCTACTCTCTGATGGCAATTTGTTTGAGGCGGCAGAACTCAGCCATCAGACAAACACACTACCGGAGGTTTGTGGGCGAGTTTGTCCACAAGACCGTCTTTGTGAGGGTGCTTGCACGCTCAATGAAGGCTTTGGTGCAGTGACCATTGGCAATGCAGAAAAGTACATCACCGATACGGCTCTCGCGATGGGATGGCGCCCTGACTTGTCAGATGTCATACCTACGGGTAAATCAGTTGCTATTATTGGTGCGGGACCGGCGGGTTTGGGTTGTGCCGACATTCTGGCACGTAACGGTGTCAAAGCTGTGGTTTACGATCTCTACCCCGAGATTGGTGGATTACTGACTTTCGGCATACCTCAGTTTAAGCTCGAAAAACAGGTTATGGAGCGGCGCCGGGAAGTGTTCGAAGGCATGGGTATTGAGTTTAAGCTGAACACGGAAATTGGTGTAGATGTTGAAATTGACACCTTAATGGCTGAGCACGACGCGGTGTTCCTGGGTATGGGCACCTACAAAGCTATGGAAGGGAAGTTTCCGGGTGAAGACCTGCCTGGCGTCCACAAAGCCCTCGATTACCTCATCGGTAACGTCAACGAAAAAATGGGTTATCCCCAGAACCCCAATAATTTTATTGACCTGTTCGACAAGACGGTCGTAGTGCTTGGCGGTGGTGACACCGCAATGGACTGTGTTCGCACAGCCGTCCGTCAACAAGCCGATAAGGTCTACTGCGTCTATCGCCGGGATGAGGTCAATATGCCGGGGTCACGACGGGAAGTACAAAACGCCAAAGAAGAAGGCGTCGAATTTTTATTCAACCGCCAGCCCACAGAAGTTATGGAGTACTTTGGCGAGGCTATTGGCATCAAGGTTGTGGAGACTCGCTTGGGGGAACCCGATGCTGACGGGCGTCGACGCCCCGAGAGTGTCCCGGGCAGTGAAACGGTCATTCAGGCCGATGCAATTATTATGGCCTTTGGCTTTCAGCCGAGCCCTGCGGACTGGTTCGAAGGGCAAGGAGTGGCCGTTAACGACTGGGATGCCGTTGTCGCCCCGGAAGAGCAGGTCTTCAAATTTCAAACTGCGAACCCCAAAATTTTCGCCGGAGGTGATATGGTTCGCGGCTCAGACTTAGTGGTCACGGCGATTTGGGAAGGACGTCAGGCTGCTGAGGGAATTCTCGACTACTTGGGCGTTTAATCTATGTCAGACCTGAAAAATGATCGGTTTCTTCGAGCGCTTTTGCGTGAGCCGGTTGATAGAACCCCCCTGTGGATGATGCGACAGGCCGGACGTTACTTGCCTGAGTATCGAGAAATTCGGCAGCAGGCTGGAAGTTTTATGAGCTTGTGCAGTAATCCCGAGCTGGCCTGTGAGGTCACGATGCAGCCGCTGCGACGCTACGCTATGGATGCAGCCATTTTGTTTTCCGATATTTTGACCATTCCCGACGCCATGGGTTTAGGACTTTATTTTGCTGAAGGTGAGGGCCCGGGTTTTGAACGGCCCCTTCAGGGTGCCGCCGATATTGAAGCACTGGAGCCCAGTCGTGCGGTGTCTGAGCTGGGTTATGTTATGGATGCTGTGGCGTTGATACGCCGGGAGCTTAAGGGTGAGGTGCCCCTCATAGGGTTTTCGGGTAGCCCTTGGACGCTGGCCACTTACATGGTTGAGGGCGGTTCATCCAAGGATTTTGCGAAGGTCAAGTCTCTTGCGTTTAACGACCCCGCAATGATGCATCTGTTATTGGAGAAGCTCGCGGATGCTGTTGCCATGTATCTGTCGGCACAGGTCGAGCATGGCGCTCAAGCGCTGCAAATTTTTGATACTTGGGGCGGCGCCTTGAGCCATGGGGCTTACCGCGAGTTTTCCCTGCAATATATGACCCGGATTATTGAGCAGCTGCCCAGGGAGGCCGATGGCCGGCGTGTCCCTGTTATTGTCTTTACCAAGGGTGGTGGTCAGTGGTTAGAAGCCATAGCCGAGTGCGGTGCTGATGCCGTAGGACTCGACTGGACAACCGACATTGGCGAAGCTCGACTGCGGGTGGGCGACAAAGTTGCCCTGCAAGGCAATATGGATCCTTCTATGCTATTCGCCTCACCTGAGCGTATTCGCAGTGAGGTGGCGAGTGTGTTGGAGAGCTATGGCGAGGGTACGGGCCATATCTTTAACCTGGGCCACGGCATCACGCCCGGGGTCAATCCTGACCACGTGTCTGCCATGGTAGACGCCGTAACTGAACTCTCAGGTCAGTACCACCTCGGCTAGGTCCAATAAGCGCACTCAAGAATCGGGTACTTTACCGCGGGCGGGGGCAGTCCACTTGTCCCGGCCCCGCTGCCTTACTGGGGTAGCGCAGCCAAAAGATCGATGAGAAATCCTTCCATGTCCCAGGCTTTGGTGTTGAAGGTCTGGCCCATGCGTACCACAACCAGATCTCGTGAGGGAATGATAAAGGTCGACTGGCCATAGTGGCCTCGTGCCGCGAAGGCGTCGTTGGGAATATGGGGCATCATATGACTGGCGGCAGGTTGATTGAGCCAGAACTGGGCGGCGTAGGCCCGAGACTTCAGAGATGCTTCTGTGGGCGTCGTAGTTAGATCTACCCAGCCCTCAGGTAATATTCGTTCGTCGTTGACCACCCCGTCGTTTAAGTACAAAAGCCCAAATCGTGCCCAGTCCCTTGCAGTAGCATACATAAAAGCACCACCCACGTAGGTGCCGCCTCCATCCATTTGATAGTGCGCGTTGTTCATGCCCAGCTTGTGAAATAGAGCCCTCTGGGGGAAGTGCTGATAGGCCTCGTCAGAGGAAAAACTGTCACGGAGAATGCGACCCAATAAGACCGGACTCGCCGTTTGATAGGCCCAGCGAGTGCCCGGTGTCGCAGTTACCGGATACTGCGCTGCAAATGCAGGAAGGTCCCGGGCCGTCATCAGCATGAGATTGACGTCGGATATGGGGTCATTTTCATAACCCTCATTGAATTCGAGACCGCTTGTCATGTGTAGTAGGTGACCTACGGTGACCTGACTGCGCAGATCCACTGGGTCGCTCCACCCGTTCAGACCCGAGGCAGCTGCAAGATCGATTTGCCCTCTGCCAACGGCAATGCCGATGAGAGCGCTGGTGAGACTCTTGGTCATGGACCATGAATTCAGTGGCACCTCAGGGCCAAATCCTTCGGCATAGCGTTCCGCAATTAATTGATTCCTGTAAAAGACCACGATCGCTCGGGTGTTTTGCCGCTCCTCATAATCAATGGCGTCATCGAAGAACGCCCTATCCAGTGCGGCGTTGATACGTGTTGCATCCACCCCCTCCGGATTCATCACCACTTTCGGCCAAGTACTGCCCTCCAGTGAACCCTTGGCGACATTACGCTCCAGATATGCGGCCCCTTCAAGGTCAGTCAGCAAGTCATGCTCAAACCGCGCACAGCCGAGTCCAGGGCGATAGGCTGTCTTGCTGGCCGCGCCAATGGGCCAGAATGCGAATTGCGTAGTGACAACGTTACCCGCAATCTTTGTTCGGGTCAGCCGCCTCTGTAGCGCAGAAATATCGTGAGCAAGGACCTCATCAAATTCTCGCCGGGCGATGAACACGCCGCTGCAAACAGCATGGGAAACATACCCAGCGGGGAGGGGTCCGAGACGATTGAGATAGCTGAGGGCATAAACGCATAAAAAGACAACCAGCAAGAAAGCTAAGGGGACCCATTTTTTTTTAATGGAACGATTCATGATGCATCCCTCTTGGTGAAAAAACAGCCATCGTCAGCTTCGTTTGGTTCTTCGAAAATGCCGGCCTGCTGTCAGCCCCCGTATGCCCCGCCCCATTGAAACCGAATGCTCTCCGTCAATGAGGCCTGCTCTGTCACGGCTGGATTGCGCAGAGTAACGGCACAAAATCTGGCTAGAACCGGTAGCTCAGGTCCAGTGCTACCGTGCGCGGTGGTTGACGGTTTTTGGCCCAGGAGCCGCTGAAAAAGCCTACACCAAAACCGTTGCCGAAAAGGGTCTCGTCAGTCAGGTTTTTGCCAACCAAGGCGACGGTCCAGGTGTCGAGTGTGCTCGCTAGCGCCAGGCGGGCGTTCACCCTCACATAGGAATCCTGATAGTTGGGATCAGCCGGTGTGTTTAGCTCGTCTTCAAACATTACGTCCACGGTGCCACGGAAAAGCATGGCGTCACCAACGGGGAGTGTTAGATTGGTGATGAGGGTGCCCGTCCACTGGGGTGCCCGTCCTGCCGTTTGCCCCGCGAGGTTAGTCGTGCCGGCCGTCGGGTTGGAGGCCACCCAGCCCTCGCAACCACTGGCAACAGGGTCATCTGCTGCTAGCTGGTCTGCGGTGCAGGGTGCGCCCGGAAAATCGTCGTAGACAGAATCGAGATAGGCGCCAGATACGGTAAAGTCCAGAAACGGTGCGGCTTGCCAGCGAGCCTCTATTTCAACCCCCTGACTGGTCGACTCTGCCGCATTGCCGACGATGAAACCGCTGTCCACAAAGGAGCTTACCTGCAGGTTGGTAAGTTCGGTATAAAACGCCGCCAGGTTCAGAGTTGCGGCACCATCCAGCAGCATCATTTTGGCGCCCAATTCGATGCTGTTTACTTCCTCATCGTCATATTCAAATTTGTTTGGGTCACCGTCGGGTACATTTGGGTTAAAACCGCCACTTTTGAAACCCCGGGTATTGCGTAAATAGGCCAGGCCGTCATCGTCGTACTGCCAGCTCAGGTTCAACGAATACGAGAGGTTCCCAGTGCTTCTCTCCTCATCGATTTCTGCATCGGTTCGGTTTAGCAGCCCGCGCGCTACGCCAATTAGAACGGGATTGGTCGTCTGCTCGCGCTCAAAAATGTCAGTTGTCCGGGTGATCAAATTACCGTCTTTCTTGTCGTAGGCATAACGTAAGCCGCCGGTGAGGCTCCAGTCGTCTGCCATGTGCCAGGTCACTTCCCCGAAGGCCGCGGCGGTCTCGGCATCCTGTTGATAGGTAGGGTTCTGGCCCAATTCAAAAGGTGGCACCGGTGACCCCGGGACGTTGATTGCCGACAGGGCAATGAGGCTGATATCGGTGGGGGTATCGACCGTGAGTTCCTGACTCTCAAGATATACACCCAGTATGTAGTCGATAGGTCCGCCTGCGCGGGATGTTAGGCGGAACTCTTGGCTGATCTGTTCAAAGTCTTCATATTGGCCTTGCTCGATAAACAGATAATCGGAGGTGTCGCCATCCAGAACGAAATCCGCTTGGTAGTCGCTGTAGCCGGTTAAGGAAGTTAGGGTGAGGTTGTCGAGTTCCCAATCGATCTGAACTAGGCCGTTGAGTGATTCTGTTTGCGTACCTTCTTCGTTCCATGAGTTGAGGGTGTTTTTATCATCGAACTGAGCAGTCTCAATTGGTGTGATGACATCAGCGTGATTTATCAGTCCTCGGAAGTTTCCCGCAATGCTGGTCAGTTGCGTGTTGTTACCGATAGTTTCCTGCTCCGCGTATTCCAGCTTTGTATAGACACTAACCGAGTCAGTGGGATCCCAGGACAGACTCCCCCGGATCGCCGTGTTCTCCACTTCGGGTTCTTCGGTACCACGCACCAGATTGTCCATGTAACCATTAAATTTCTGCAGTTTGCCTGCTAGCCGGCCGCTGACCCGTTCACCCAAGGGTCCAGAAACGATAGCCGTATATTCCTGGCTACCGTATTCGGCTTCATACAGCGCCCGAACTTCACCCTCGAAATCTGCGGTGGGGCGAGCTGAGTTCACAATCATCGCGCCTGCTACGGTGTTCTTACCAAACAACACCCCCTGGGGCCCCTTAAGTACTTCCACCGCCTGTAGATCCATAAAGGGAACCAAAAACTGGCGCGTGCGCCCGGCATAAATGCCATCGACAAAGGTTCCCACCGACTGTTCGAACGCCGAATTATTGCCAGAACCAATCCCTCTGATGAAGATGCTTGCGGGGCTACCACCGCCCGGGGAGTTAAACATCACCACGTTGGGAACGTAGTTCGTAAGGTCTTGGATATCGAGGATAGCCGCCTCTGCGATCTTCTCGCCGCTGATCGCCGTCACAGCGACCGGGACAGTTTGCAAACTTTCTGCGCGCTTTTGTGCGGATACAATGATTTCCTCCAGCGCTAGTTCCTGTGCGCTGACAGCGACCGCGCCAGCGGTGGTAGCAATTGTTAATGGCAAAGCGAGGCTTATCTTGTGCAGTTTAGAGGGCATCATGGGTGGCACCGAAGGTTGACTGATTTTAGGTTAGGATTATTGTGTCATACATTATGACACTACATTGGCGACATATATTGTGTCAATACATAAAAAGAACCGGTTAAAACAGTGCTTTATTGCTTTATTGAAGTGTGCTGAAGCAGCAGGCGGTAAAGCTCATCGACTAGTAGGTTCAATGTGCGGAGGGAGCTGAGTTCCTGGTGTTCGCTCAACCTGTGCCACATCTCAAAGCTGGTGATGGCATGGGCCAGCTCTTGTTGTGACGTGTCGAGCTGCCTGATTTCGGGCAGCAACAATTCCAGGTTGTCCCGCAGGTCCTTTTGTAACCGGGCATAGTTGTCTTTCAGGATGGGATAACGCCAAGAGAGTCCCTTGGTCATGAGAAAAAGGTTTTTTTGGTCTGAGTAACCCTCGCAGTAACGCTCAACAGTTGCCCTGACCCGTTCTTCCAAACTTCCCCCGCGCGCCTTCGTGGCGAAGGCTCCCGCTGCCCTGCTGCGCACTTCGTTATTGGCCGCGGCAAACAGGCTTTCCATATCCGGAAAGTGGCGGAACAGCGATCGGATGGTGATACCAGCGCGTTCGGAAATCAGCTGGGCTGTGGGGGCCAGCCAGCCCTCATCGATTAGGGCAAGGCATGCCTCGAGAATCGCCAGCCTATTTCGCTCGCCACGTGCATGGCGCCCGTCTTTTTTTACTGTTCGGTGATCTTCCATAGTATTTATAGTGCGTTGATTCGCGCGTAGGGTTCTGCTGCCTGTAGGCCCACCCAGTATGCCGACTGGACCAGCTGATGCCATCGTTTTAACGAGCCAGGACTAAGTTGACCTTGTTTCAAAGTGAACGGGTGATTGGCAACCCACCTTCACGCCCAGGGGCACGGCTTCTCTAATGATCCGGCGGCTACAAGTTTGGCGGGGCTACTCTGTTTATAGTGACTGGTATTCTCGACTGCCTCAGTTACACCCCGGCTTCCGGGATTCCATGGTCCATATCCAGCGCCGGGTTCTCTGAGCCCGGAACACCGACGACCCTGGCGGGCACCCCTGCCACGGTTGTGTGGGGCGGTACGTCCTGCAGTACCACCGAGCCGGCGCCGACCTTGGCGCCCTCGCCAACCATAATGTTGCCTAGGATTTTTGCCCCGGCGGAGATCAGCACGCCGTCACCAATTTTGGGGTGCCGGTCGCCATCTTGTTTTCCAGTACCCCCCAGAGTGACCGACTGAAGAATAGAGACGTGGTTGCCTACTACGGCCGTTTCACCAATCACTAAGCCAGTGGCGTGGTCGAGCATAATGCCGTGACCAAACCGCGCAGCGGGATGAATGTCGATGCCAAACTTCTGTGATACCTGGCTTTGTAAAAATAGAGCCAGTGAGTGTCGGTTTTCCTGCCAAAGCCAATGGGCAACACGATGGGTTTGTAAAGCTTGAAATCCTTTGAAATAGAGGAAAGGCAGATGATATTCCTGACAGGCTGAGTCGCGATCGAGAACTGCCTGTAAATCGTTACGGATAGCGCTGCGTAGCGTCGCGTCGCTGCTAAAGGCCGCTAGCATGATCTCACGGAGCATCATGGCCGGAACCGTTGGGCTATCGAGCTGGTTAGCCAAATGAAAGCTTAGCGCACATTCAAGTTCGTCATGATGCAAAATGGTTGCATGCAGAAAACTCACCAGAACCGGCTCTTGGCTGGCAGCGCGCTCGGTCTCTGCGCGCATTTGCTCCCAGATAGGGTCACCGCCCTGTAGTTTTTTTATTGGTACTGAATGAACTGCCGTCATAACGGTCACCATTTTTAGGCGCTAGACCTTCCAGAGCATAGAATAGCGCAGGATGTCAGTCTGCTCTAGTTAGAAAAAACACCTCTAAAACACCATAAAGCCTGATTGCGCTCAGCATACTTCTTTTCGAAAAGTGTCCAGGGCTTGCTGACCTCAAGACGTTCAAGTTTGCCGGTGAAACCAATGAGTGTAGAGGCGAGGGCGAATTCCTCGGCATATACCTGCCAGTTGCTGCGCATTTCTACTGAGCCGCCTAAACGCGCCAACAATGGAAATGCCGGGTGACCATGCAAGCGCCGTTTCAGTTGTGACGATTTAGGCCATGGATTGGGGTAAAGCAGGTAATGATGGGCAACTTTGATATTGGCCGTTTCTAATAGCTGCCAAAAGGGTTCACACTCGGCGCGCAGGAGCAGGTATTTATCAGAGGCGTCAGCGTGCTTGGTCAGCCGATGAGCAGATTTATCTAGACCAATCACGGCGGCATCATCATGCTGCTCTGCTAGGCGTTTGGTGCTCATGCCAGTACCACAAAAGGAGTCTAGAACTAGCGGCGGGTTACCGCGCTCGGCGAGCCACGCCGTGGCGTAGTCAAAGGTTTTCTGCGTGTGTTCGGGAATGGGTTTGCGCCAGCGCGTCCGGCAGTGCTTTATGACCAGTGCCTCGAGATCGGGGTGTGGGGCTTGCTGGTCACTCTGCACTGGTGGCTGTTCAATTTGCGTGTGTTCATTCACCTTGCCATCATACCCTGCTTGCAATGGGAGTTTTAAATTATGCGCGCAGATTTGCGCCCCTACTGGGTGAAAAAAGCTTGGCTAAATTGTCGCGAAGCCTGGATCGATTATTTTCTACGCCCACGTTGTGCTTCTCTGGGTGCTCACCCAAATATTATGAACCCTTGGTGGGTCGATATTGCGGGTAATAACATCCACATTGGGCACTCTTTTACTGCGGTCGGAGAAGCGGCCCAGCGAATTAAGATTGGCGTCTGGGGGCGAGCCCAAGGAGAAGGGAAAATTACGATCGGTAACGGTGTGTTGCTCAGCCCTGGGGTACGCATTGCCTGCAGTGACGAAATTACGATCGGCGATGGTGTCATGATGGCTAATGGCGCTTATGTCACTGACTCCGATTGGCACGGTCTCTATGATCGCGTGGCTAGGTCAGATTTGGTGACACCGGTTCGCCTTGGCGATAACGTCTGGTTGGGTGATGGAGCTAAAGTGCTCAAAGGCGTGACCATTGGTGAAAACAGTGTTGTGGCAGCAGGTGCCGTGGTGACTCGTGACGTGCCGGATAATGTGGTTGTAGCAGGCAATCCTGCTCAAGTTGTGAAGCAGCTTGATACTGAAACCCCAAGGCGTACCCGAGCAGATTTGTATCATGATCCTTACGCTACAGCGGATTTTTATGACGCCGTTGACCGCGAGGTATTGTCAGAAAACACATTTGCCCGTTGGTTGTGGAGTTGTATTTACCCTGCGGCGCGTCGAGAGAAATAGCGGGTTAAAGCAGGCGCAGTGCGGGTTCATTCATGGCAGCCATCTGCTCTCTGAGCTCAAGAATGTGATCACCCCAAAAGCGTTCCTGCCCAAACCACGGAAAGGCTTTTGGGAAAGCCGGATCGTCCCAACGTCGCCCTAGCCACGCGGCGTGATGCATGATGCGTAGGGTTCGAAGTGCTTCTATCCAGTTTAGCTGTCGCGGATCGAAATCGTGAAATTCTTCGTAACCCGCAATGAGTTCCGCCAACTGCTGCTCTCGGTGGTGCCGTTCATCATTCAAAAACATCCAGAGATCTTGGATGGCAGGTCCCATGATGCAGTCATCGAGATCGACAAAGTGGGCGGTGTCGTCCCGCCAAAGAATGTTGCCGCAGTGACAGTCGCCATGAATGCGCTGTAAATCGGATGTTGCCATACCCGACAGAAGTTCCTTTGCTGCTTGTTCGCAGTCGAGCGCCAGAGTGCCGTAGGCTTCTTGAAGGTCCCGCGGAATAAAGTGCTCGCTGAGAAACTGGCGACTAGCCGTCGCCATGCGGGGAATGTCTATTTGAATACGATGCTCAAAGGGTTTTGCTGCACCTACCCGATGAATGCGCCCCAACACATTACCCAATTGATATAAATGCTCTAGGTTATCCAGTTCCGGGGGGTGCCCCCCCCGGCGTTGAAATACCGTAAAACGCTGACCGAGGGCTTTATGCAGCGTTTCGCCATTTTTAATTTCGGGCGCTACGACAGAAATATCGTGCTCGACCAATTCGAGAGCAAACCGGTGCTCTTCTAAAATTTGCTCGTCCGTCCAGCGCTGGTCTCGATAAAACTTCACGATGACCGGTACTTCATCCTCAATTCCAACCTGGTAAACCCGGTTTTCGTAAGAGTTCAGTCCGATTAGGCGCAGATCACAGCGGTAGCCCACTGTTTCTACACAGTCGACGACAGCATCGGGAGTCAGTGCGTCGTAGGGATGGGACATGGCAATAACGTCACGCTAAATGACTAGCATAACCTAGCCGTCAAGCTGACGGTGTAGTCACGTCCCGGAGAATTCGGGGGCCCGGGCAAGGCACCAAGCGTCAATACGCACCGCGCCGGCCCTCTTTAGAGTCTCAGCCACTGCCTCTAATGTGGTACCCGTAGTGACAACATCATCAATAATAAGGACGGACAGCCCGCTAAAAGACGCGCTTGTCGTGTACCTCCCACGGCTACTCTTCAGCCGTTGCTGGCGATCCATGTGGTGATGGGCTCTTTTTCTGGGGCTGGCTCGAAGTTTGTCTACCATAGGTAGCCGATACTGAGATTGCTGCTTACCGGTTTGGCTTAATACTTGCGCGAGCAGTCTGCTCTGGTTGTAACCTCGGCGCCACCGACCTCGCCAATGCATAGGCACTGGCACCATGGCGTGGTAGCGCTCTTTGATGGGGGTTGTTTCCAGGGCGAGCTGCACCAATAAATGAGTGAGCTCTATTGCCCCTTTGAATTTCCATCGATGAATAAGATCTCGCGTGACGCCACTGTACTCCAGCCCAGCCTGTAAGAAGTCCAGCGCAGTGTTTCCGCGACAGTGGTTTGTCAGGGCAGATCCCGGATGGCCGCAGTGTAAACAGGCCCAGGGGTTACGGCGAATTGAATGGCGACAACCCTCGCAAAGTAGTTCATTGGATTTGCAGGAGTTATGGCAAATCAGGCAATGACTGGGTAAGAAATCTTGTTGGAGCGTCTGCGCCAGCCGATGGAACCACATAGCTGCCCCCTCGGCTGAAAAACCTCAATTTGCCTCACAATCACGGTCATACGGAACATCCTATTTATTCATGCCTGACTTTTGCTAGGATTGGGGAGTCTTAAAACAGGGCAAGTGGCATGACCGAGTCTATGCACGCATCAAAGCCTAAGGGCTCTGACGACAATGAACGGCGCCTTTATCCAGAAGATCAGGCTAAAGTAGATACCTTTCTTAAATCGGGTGTTAACTCTGTCGAGCGGAAACCGTTCAGGCCAATCATCATGATTTTGCTGTTAATTGCGGTAGTCTCTGGATTCAGCTTGCTCAGCCAGGGGATCGCCCTCTGGGCTGGAATATACTGACGCTACCTCAATCGATCCCTTGGTTTCTCTGCTAATCTTCTAGCATCTCATGGGTCGTGTAGTTCGCTGGGTCACTTCTAAATGAGGGCCAATTGTAGCTACTAAAAAAAGAGACTCCCGAGGTGAATTTTTTAATGATTAGGGTTCGCACCCTTTCCTTTAAGAGCGTGCTGCTCAACACTCAGATATTCTCTCGATTTGCGTAACTACCCTGAGCTCAACCTTACAGCAGCTTCAGCTTACTTGTGGCTATACGGTGGCCCTGCTTAAATATTTTTTTAGGGCGAGTGATAAGGATAGGTGGCCTTTCAGCTGCGCTTGTGGAGCATTGATTTAGTTTGTTGATGGACCGCGCAATGCTTGGACAGATACCTTGCAAGGAGCATTCATTCGAGGGTGTCGGCAGCCGGTGTGAGAGAGTAACCTAGGACTAAAGAACTTATATGTCTTACGCAGGGAACGGAGGGCGCGTAGATGCTTTTATTGTTTAAGAAGATTTTTATAAAAGCTATACACGTCCCGCGATGGACAGTGAGAAAAATCATAAATCTGATTCGATGGGTGTTGATTAAAACTATCGACCTGCCGAGGTTGTTTTGGGCTGCTTGTTATTGGTGGTCTTTAACCAATCTGGCAGAGTTTCAATTTCTTAAGAGTCAGTGCCCTTTGTGTAACTCCCACTTTTTAGTAAAGCTCAATAACAGTGAAACTGGGGTGCGTTGCATCAGCTGCCAGGCTGGTGTGGTTCAAATGTCTATTATTATGGCGGTCCAAAAGTACGCTAAAGACCTCAACTCCCTTGACGCTTACGAGCTCTCATCGGGGGGGCCGGTGGTGACATTTTTAAAAGAAAACACCGGATCATTAACACTCTCTGAATATTATGATGATGTTAATCCTGGAGAGATAAAAGGCGGCGTGCTGTGCCAGGACGTACAGGCGTTAACTTTCAATGACAACGTGTTCGATCTTTGCACGTCAACCGAGGTTTTCGAGCATGTCCCCGATGATATGAGAGGGTTTCAAGAAATCTTCCGTATTTTGAAAAAACAGGGTGTCATGATCTTCACTGTGCCCATCAACCTTGCGGGAGTTACTTTACAAAGAGCGATCATCGAAAATAATGAGCTGGTACACCTAGAAGAACCTGAATATCACGACGACGCTATACGTGGGCAAGGAAAGGTTCTTGCCTACCGCACATACGGCACCGATATTGTTGCGCAACTAAAGACTGCGGGTTTTGAAAGTGCTGTTATAGATCAAACATTTAGAGACCAGCTTTTTGGTCATGGCCGCGCAATTATCGTTGCTTTTGCCGGGGAAAAGTCGGGTTAAATCTGGGCCACTCAGTCATGGAGCCGGTACGCCAGCCATGAGAGCCGCTTCCTAATATCCGGTGCTCGCGTAGCACGCACGGCTTTTGATCTAGATCATCCAATCGTGGGCCGTTGCTGCCCACTTGTCTGCAAATGATTTTTCAGTCGCCGTTATAGCGAGCACCATTGAGACGCTAAATGACAAGCTTTCTGGACATTTCTCGCCCGTTACCGAGATCCCTGAGCCGAAAAAAACCTCGGCTACAGACTCGTCAATAACGGCAAGGTCACTGCTAATACGAGGACGGCTCAAAGTTATGTAGTGATCGTCGTAGGCCTCCAAGCGTCCGACTATTTCACCTTGCGCAGTAACGAGTGTCACAACTGTTCCAATATCCACGGAAACTCTCCAATGTTGCCGGTGATGATAGTATCTTACGCTTTTGCCGTCTGGGTGACTGCCAATGGTAGCCGATAGTGTGATTAATGTTCACTTTCAGTTAGCGATTGGTAGTTGGCAGTTTTGAGGTCGCTGAGCGTTTGTAAAGGTACCGTATCACCTGCCTGCGTATTTCAATGGGCGGTCTTGATTATGAGCAGGAATGGGCCATGGTTGGAATAAGGAAAAGCGTCACGCTGCTGTTAGCTTGGTACGCATTTTTTCATGCACTGACCTTAGTGGCGATCCTGTTTGTCCACTTTGTGCTCGATATAGACATGAAAATTCTTGGGGAGGCGGGCAAGATACTAGAAGTCTACTTTCTCGAATTAATGGATAGAAATGTTGCGATCTGCCTATCTCCGGGCATATGGCTGGGACTGCGTATTGTCACGGGCAGTTTTCGTATACTCCCCTGGCGATAGCACTGGTATCAAAGGTGTTACTGCGATGGCACCCGAGCATGCCGCCTCCATAAGGCAGTCGAGATTTGGGCTTGCATGAGGTTCCTGAATGATTTGATATTTGCCCCAGTAGCGCGTTTTGCTGGGAAAGGCTTGTTGCTGTTTCGTGGTGACCTACCCCCTACTGTCACGACAGGCTGCCCAAGCACCAAAAATAATTAGCCGCCTTTTCCATACAAGGTGTTGATTTGCAGGTGCTACGAACTAAATCTAGCTCTGTGGCGTGGTCGAAGGTTTTATTTTTGAGGGCTTACACAGCAAAGGAATAAGGTAAATCCACCCCAATACAGGAATGGGTAGGACCCAAAGTAGCGCCCACCACCCTGATCGCCCGGCATCATGCAATCGTCTAACGGTGGCCGACGTTGTTGGGATCACCATGATCGGCCGGTAGAGCAACACGAGCAACCCGACCTCAGAGTCAACCATACCCATGGGAATAAGGTTACCTAGGGGCAGGTCAAGCAGGTTTATAGTTGTTGCTGCTGTTGCTTCATCGATTAAGGCTACGACTAGGTACAACAACATAAAAAAAAGCATAAAAAACCAAAAGTCTGTTCGTGACGACATGCCGTTGAAGTCGAAGCTCTGTTGGATACCCATTTTCACGGAAGCAAAAAATATCGACATACGCCCCTCTTTTTCCACCGATTTGGTTTCACGTTGATCCAAGTTAAACATGTCCTCCCCAAAAGCAAGCGTATTCAAAGGTGCCATCGGAGCGGATGGAACGGTCCTTGGAGCGGTGTTAGAACTTGAATACACCGTGGTAAAGCGTTTAGTCGCTAGCGGGTCCATGAGCAGTGCTGGAGCTCAGTTTCCAATAAGCAGACGAACAATCAAAAACAATAGCGAGGGTGCTAGCAAACACCCGACGCCGGTATAAAAGGTGGCCGTCATCGCACCGTAGGGCACCAGTTTTGGGTCTGTGGCTGCAAGACCTGCAGCCACACCGCTGGTTGTACCCATGAGGCCGCCATAGATCATAGCGGAGTTGGGGTTATCGAGCCCTACACGACCTGCAACAAGGGGTGTAGCGACCATGACAAGTACAGATTTCACCAGCCCGGCGGCGACACTCAGTGCAATGACGCTCGAGTCTGCGCCCAATGCAGTACCGGTTACCGGACCCACAATATAGGTCGCAGCACCTGCGCCAATGGTGCTAATCGCCACTGCGTCTCGGTAGCCAAAGGAAAAAGCAACGATGGCGCCCACACTGAAAGACACGACAACGCCAATGATGACCGAGATTGCACCGATTAATCCGGCTTTTTTGAGTTCCTCAAATCGCACTCCATAGGCTGTTGCTATGATGGCGAAATCACGGAACATGGCGCCGCCCATAATGCCTAGTCCCGCAAATAGCGGAATATCGGCGAGTCCCATTGCACCATCAGTGCGAATACCGCCGTAGTAGGCGAGCAGCAAGCCGCCGACAATGGCAATGGCAGAGCCATGCAGCTTGCCGCGGGTGAGTTTGGCGGAGAGAAAATAGGAAAACCAAACTAACGCGCCAACAACCGCGAAGGCAACGATTAGCGTATTACTTTCAAGCACTCTAACGAGGGTTTCACCGATCATGATGCTGTCCGGGGGAAATGCGTGCGATCACAGGAATAAGTAAAAAGCCTGCGGCGACCGCTGCAATGCCCGCGGTGATCGCGAGCCAGCCGCTCGACAGCGCCTCAACAACATTTTGCTTAGCGGCCATGGCGACCACAATGGGCACATACATGGCATTCCAGAAGTTGATGCCCGTTTCTGTCGGTACACTAATGTTAAAACGCGGGTGCTTTTGATTGACCAGTACAATGAGCAGCAGCATAGACAGACCGACTCCGCCAACATTTGCCTGCACGCCGATGAGCTGTCCCAACAAATCCCCGAAAAAAATGCCTGTCAACATGCACAAGGCAAGCATAGCGACACCGTAGATCACCATAGACTCAACTCCAAACCTCGACGCTCAAAAGTATTACTTCTTGTGTTGCTCCTGCCTTTGCCCCAAACAGATACTTAAAAAAATCCAATGCACTATCGTTGCAGAGAGAAGCCTGCATTCTGTTGCCCTGCGAGCACGTGGCACCAAGGTAACTAAGCCGCTGAAGATTTTCCATAAAAACACCGGCTTCACAGCGTCAGATGCAGGCAGTCAGAGCCCTTTCGCTCGCTCTGGAGAGCCCTATTTTGGGTGTAATACCTAATAGCCCAGATGTAAACCGGGAGAAGCCTCGGGCAAGTATTGGTGCACTGCGGGGATGCGCTTCGAGGTCATTAATTAGCGTCAATGTTCGATGTTTTCGGTTCACTGCCGCAGTGGGCTCTGGGAGTTGATGCTGTGTTTAGAGCCCCTAGAGCGTTGCTGGTGCCGAGAAAATCTCCATGCTCTACTAGGGCCGTGAATCTTTACGGTGAGACGTACAACATGTCGCTAAAGATAATAGGAGCGGGACCCGGAAGGACGGGGACGCTGTCACTCAAGACGGCACTGGAGCATTTAGGTTACGCGCCTTGCCATCATATGAAGTCTTGCTTTGAGGGGCGCCAGCAAACGCGATGGTTCTTGCAAGCAGCACAAGGGGGCTCCGTCGACTGGCGGCAAGTCTTCAGTGGTTATGAGGCGGCGGTAGATTGGCCGGCCGCCGCCTACTACCAAGAGCTCCTCGAAGTCTATCCAGACGCAAAAGTCATCTTCAGTGACCGCTCACCCGAAGATTGGTATGAAAGTGTCGCCAGTACGATCTTCCGCGTGCTTCCCGCCATTCCAGGTTGGCTGCGAAGAACCGTTCCCCATATCGACCGAGTGGCGCTGATGGTTGATAAAACGGTTTGGAAAAATGAGTTAAACGACCAGTTTGAGAACCGTGCGGCGATGTTGGATTTCTTTGAGCGCCGTCGGCAGGAGGTAATTGCGGCCGTGCCACCGCAGCAGTTGTTGATACATTCAGCCGCTGAGGGGTGGGGGCCTCTCTGTGCCTTCTTGGGGGTAGAGGTACCGAGCATTCCCTACCCGTGGGTAAATGAGGGGGCTAGGATTAGGCGGGGGGTTAGGGTCTTAAAGGCACTTTCTTATGTGCCCTCGGTGCTGCTCTTGGCTGGGATAATGATGGTGGTTTACGGGTGGGTAACTTTGTCGGCTTGACTCAAAAAGCGGAGAAACTTAACGAAAGTTCTGTCTGATCTTTGTGTTTTTGTCGCCGAACAACAGTACAGCCCTTGCCGATGTGGGTTTACCCGTCTGGTTGTCAGAAAGTTCTGTCATAGGTTTGTCGCAGGGCCTCAAAAGCGGCTGTGACCTTTGGACAAAATTTTGTGTTCATATTTTGAATTACAGTACAGTGCCTGCCTGAGCAGATTTACTCACCGACACCCGTTGGTGTTACCCGCAAAAGACAACGGCAAATCGTTTAACTGAAAAGGATTGATGTCATGCCCGAAATTAGTGTTCAACACAGAGCCGCCGCGCTTGAGGATCTCGAGCCCTGCGAGTCTTTCGGAGAGCCCGTTGGAGCGTTGCCGCTTCAAACTGCCATGGGCTTTTATGAGGGAGAGTCATTTACAGGTCAGGTCTATACCGGCACGTGGGAGTGTGAGCCTGGCACTATGGAACTAGACCTAGACCTTACGGAGTTTTGCCACCTGTTGGCAGGGCATTGGAAATTCACCTCCAAGGCAGGGGTAGTCACTGAGGTAAGAGCAGGCGACAGTTGGGTTTTTCCTCGGGGGTGGCAGGGCACAGCTGAGGTTCTAGAAACTGTTCGTAAAGTCTATTGCATGATGGTGCCTCAAGAGAGCGAATAATCGCGGTTATTACCCTTCTCAAAGATTGTTCGATTTGCCTTGAAAATTGGACGTCTCGATAAGGCTGGTGTTGGTTTTGGGGCGAGATTGCGCTCGATAGCTCTGTCAGCGCTGCTAGCCCATTAACGCAGGGCTGACGCCAGCCGGAGTCGAAAATAAGAATCGGAAAAATTAAAGCTTGCGCCTGTAACTTTGATAATGTACTTTGTTTTATAAAGCACTCTTACAAAGGAATTCAGGATGAAATCTGAGATTGAAGCCGATATTAAATTTTTGAAACAGATGGCCGAGCAGGGTCAAAAATCGCCGCTACGAGGGGGCGAGCATGGCGTTCTTTGGGGCGGAATGTTCACCTTATCAGCGTTGTTTGCCTACGGCGTTGTTGCCGAACTCATTTCCTTGCCGTCGTGGACCATTGCACTCGCCTTTATAGGTCCCGCGCCAATTGGCGTTTTGGCAGGGCAATACCTCAATAAAAAATACGGTGGCAGCTCTGGTGGTTTTAGTTTTGGCAACAAAACCTCTGCAGCAGCTTGGGGTGCGGTCGGTATCACCATAGGCGCTCTGTATATACCCGTGCTCGCAGCGCAAGCCCTAGGTTTCCTTACGTTGAATGGCGAATATATCTTTGGATCTCTACAGGTTACGGTTTTTGCGTTGTATGCCGTTGCGTATTCGACGACCGCACAGGTTTCAGGTGACCCCAGACAGTACTTATTCTCGGGTGCCGCGATAGCTGCGTCAGTGGCCAGTGTATTTACAATAGGAACCTATGACATGTTTCTGGTCATGGCGGCGGGCCTGTTCTGCAGTGCGGTGATTCCCGGATATCTAACGCGATCCAAGCAGTCAGTGGCGGCATGAATCGATTATGAATGACTCTTCAAGTTTGGCAGCCGAGGATATTAATGACCTTATTCACGGAAGAGTGAGGCTGGCCGCTATGGCCTACATCGCGGGTGCGGGTGAGGCCGACTTTACGGCAATAAAGAAGGCGGTTAACACTAGCGATGGCAACATGTCTGTGCATTTGCGAAAATTGGAGGACGCCGGATACTTGGCGGTAACCAAAGGCTATAACGACCGAAAGCCCCAAACGATTTACGCGTTGACCGATACGGGCCGTGCTGCGTGGCACGAGTACTTGGAAAAAATGCGCCAATTGTTGATCGAAATTTAAACCAGAGGACGGGCTGATGAGGGTATTCGGCGACCGCCAGTGTGCAGAAATTGGCCCAAATCAACGACAGGCCGAGCCAACAGGCTGCGAAAAAGCTTTTTTAGGGTCAGTTAATAGGCCCGCAACCATGAGCTAAATACCGCATCTAGCTGAGTGTCTTGTCTCACTTCACCATCTTCCTTGCAGGCGGCTGCTCACGATTCCCTGGTCATGGGCAAAAGAGCCACCCTTTCCTGAAGCCTATCAGTGTGTAATTAATCACCAACTCCGGTAATCCAACCTCACCCCATCGCCATACAAAGTACGTATCCTAAAGGTTTCAGGGAGTCCTAATCCTATGAAAGCATTAGTAAAAAAACACGCAGAAGAAGGTCTTTGGTTAGAGGACGTGCCCATTCCCACCATTGGTGGCAATGATGTTTTGATCAAAGTCCATAAAACCGCGATTTGTGGTACCGACGTCCACATTTACAACTGGGATGAATGGGCCCAAAAAACGATACCGGTGCCCATGGTCAGCGGTCATGAATTTGCCGGGGAAATTGTGGAGCTGGGCAGTAACGTCACAGGCTTGCAAATCGGCGATATTGTGTCCGGAGAGGGGCATGTAGTCTGCGGGCGATGTCGAAACTGTCTGGCCGGACGCCTGCATCTATGCCCCAATACACTCGGTGTCGGTGTCAATCGTGACGGGGCTTTTGCGGAGTACCTCGCCATACCCGCCACCAACGTATTTCGCCCCAATGTCTACATACCCACTGATCTCCTGAGTATTTTTGATCCTTACGGCAATGCCGTTCATACCGCGCTGTCGTTCAATATGGTGGGAGAGGATGTCATTATCACCGGGGCTGGGCCCATTGGCATCATGGCGGCTATGGTTGCAGGGCACTGCGGTGCACGTAACGTCATACTAACCGACGTCAATGAATATCGACTGGATCTGGCGAAACGGATTGTGCCCAAAGTTCAGCCAATCAACGTTTCAAAACAAGAAATCACCAGCAGTTTTATGGAGAGCCTGGGCATACTCGAGGGGTTCGACGTTTGTTTGGAAATGTCAGGTTCACCCGCGGCCTTTCAGGATATTCTGAGCAAAATGATTAACGGTGGCAGTATCGCCATGCTCGGCATAATGCCTGATGACACTGGCATTTCGTGGACCGATGTGGTCTTCAAGGGCCTTAATATCAAGGGTATTTATGGCCGGGAAATGTATGAGACCTGGTACAAAATGGTCATGATGGTGCAGAGTGGTTTGCCCGTAGAGCGCATCATTACTCACCGACTACACTACACTGAGTTTCAGGAAGGCTTCGACATTATGCGGTCGGGCCAATCTGGAAAAATCATACTGAACTGGAAGGACTGATATGAGTTTCCGCGCTGCTCAGCACAGTTTTGTGGAAGAAATCGCTGACATTAAATCAGCGGGTCTTTGGAAAACTGAACGCGTTATTGCGTCAGATCAAAAAAATGACATTACCCTCGAGGATGGCGCCAATGTTGTGAACATGTGTGCCAATAACTATTTAGGGCTAGCCAATCATCCCAAGGTAAAGCAGGCAGCTAGTGACAGTTTGCAGCAGTGGGGTTTCGGTGCCGCATCAGTGCGGTTTATCTGCGGGACGCAAGAAATTCACAAAACGCTGGAGCAACGGGTGAGCCGTTTTTTAGGTATGGAAGACACCATTTTGTACGCAGCGTGCTTCGATGCCAACGCAGGTTTGTACGAGACAATATTGGGGCCAGAGGATGCCGTCATTTCTGACGAATTGAATCATGCCTCGATTATCGACGGGATCCGGTTGTGTAAAGCAGCTCGATACCGTTACAAAAATAATGATATGGGGGATCTCGAGCTGCAGTTACGGGCCGCTAAAGAGGCGGGAGCTCGGCGCATACTGATTACTACGGATGGTGTGTTTTCCATGGACGGTACCATTGCCCAGCTCGATATTATTTGTGACCTCGCAGATAAATACGATGCCATGGTGCATCACGATGACTGTCATGCGACGGGGTTTATGGGAGCCCAAGGGCGTGGCGTCCATGAATACTGCAATGTCATGGACCGAGTTGATATTACGACCAGCACTTTCGGCAAAGCCCTAGGCGGCGGTTCGGGCGGCTACACGGCTGGGCGCCAGGAGATTATCGACTTGTTGCGGCAGCGTTCGCGTCCGTACCTATTTTCCAACACCTTAACGCCCTCCATTTGTGCAGCGTCGCTCACTGTTTTAGATATGCTCGAGGCATCAACCGAACTGCGAGATCAGCTGCATGACAACACCCAGTATTTTCGAGCACAAATGCAGGCCCACGGTTTTGCGGTCCCCGAGGGCGATCATCCCATCGTTCCAGTAATGCTCGGAGACGCGGTCGTGGCTCAAAAGATGTCTCAAAGACTGCTTGAGCTAGGCATTTATGCGGTCGGCTTCTTTTATCCGGTGGTTCCCAAGGGCAAGGCGCGCATTCGAGTGCAAATTTCAGCCGGACATACCCGGGAGAACCTCGACAAAGCCGTTGCCGCCTTTAGTCAGGCGCAGCAAGAGCTGGTTGCCTAGAGTTTTGATAGCAGAGCTTTGAGTGTCGGGTTTTGAAGAGAGTGCTTTAAAAAAGCTCGGAGATAAAATTGCCTTGCTTGGAACGCGTTTGGCTCGGCAATTATTGGAATAGCAGGTCTGCCGGAGCAGACCTGCATAAGCGACCTCAGACCGAGGCTCTGTCCTTAAGAGTCGCGTAGTAACGGCTGAGTCTTTACTGCTTTATGACGCAGTATTCGCCGTACTCAGCGACTTCCCCAGTGGTCCAATCTTCCTTGGGTTTTTCATCAAGATTTTCACACCACTTTTCACTGCCTATGGTTGTGGCGTCAAGGAGACAGTGCTTGGCGTAACTCTTACGGTCGTCACCAGTCCAGTCACCTTTTGGAATCGCCTTTTGAGTTTCACACCAGCCGGCACTTCCAGGCTTGTCGGCACAGGCGGTCAGTAACAGACCCGCGCTTAGTAAAATTGCTCCCAGCGCAGAACGCTTTTGAATGGGTGTCATATTGCCTCCAGTTTCAATAAAAAAGGTGGCTGAAATCGTAACCTAGGAACCCGTGCGAGTTAGGTTCATTTGGCGACAAGGCCGTTTCGAGTGGAGTTAGCCTCACAGTCCTGAAGCTTAAGCCTTAAGCCCTAAGCCCTAAGCCCTAAGCCCTAAGCCCTAAGCCCTAAGCCCTAAGCCCCCTGGAAGGCCGCCGGCGTGCCATCGATCAATTCAACTCGTAGCACACTCAGCCGCCGATCCGATCAAGCAGGCTATAAAACAGCATGCCTGCTACTTGTCCCGGGCGCCGAAGTAAGGTGCCCCCTGGAAAACGTCGGGTTGGCACCGAGGCCATGCGTGAGAAATCGTCGGTATCCCCTGAAATGGCTGCGGCTAAAAGGTAGCCTGCCATCGTGGCTGTGGGAACGCCGTGACCCGAAAAGCCTTGTGCGTAAAAGGTTCGACGACCCAAGCGACCAAAGTCGGGCATGCGATTCATCGTAATACCTAGCGTGCCGCCCCAGCCGTACTCAACCGCTACATCCGCAAGATTGGGGTAGATTTTAAGCATGTGGGGCCACACAAACCGCGCAATGTTCTTTGGAAATTTGGCGCCGTAGGTTTCGCCGCCGCCAAAAAGTAGGCGACCATCACCTGACAGCTTCCAATAGTTAATGACGAAGAGGCTGTCAGACAGGCTAAAATTATCGCGGCACACCGCTTTCTGCTGCGCTTCAGAGAGTGGCTCGGTCGCTAAAATGAAATTATTGATCGGCATGATGTTGCCCGCGATACGTGGCTCCAAATTCCCAAGATAACCGTTGCAGGCTAAAACTAGAAAACGTGCTTTTACCAAGCCGCTGTCCGTCTTCACCTGTACTTGGCCATCTTTAGACTCGTCGTAGCTGAGCACTCGACTATCCTCAAAAATCTCTGTGCCCAGAAGATCAGCTGCTTTAGCGAGACCAAAGGCATATTTGAGTGGGTGTAGGTGTCTAGCACCCAGATCAAGTAATGCGCCATGGCTCCGGTTGGCTGTTGTCATCCAAGCGGTTTCAGTCGCGTCGACGAAGCGCATCTGGTCATAACCATAGGTTTTACTGAGGTACTCCACCTCCTGCTGCAGGCCCTTGCTGTGCCTGCGTTTGGCCGCAAGGTGTAAATTGCCGACGCCCAACTCACATTCAATGCTAAATTCGTCAATTAAATTTACGACAAGATCCACGGCGTCCAAACCTAGCCGCCATAGGTCTTTTGCGGTCCCAAGGCCTACCCACTGTTCTAGGTCTTCTTGATCAGCACGTTGACCCGTGCCGACATGTCCTCCATTGCGCCCCGAGGCGCCCCAGCCTACGCGTTCGGCCTCTAACAGGGTGACCGAAAATCCCAGCTTGCGAAGGTGGATGGCGGTAGAGAGCCCGGTATAACCACCGCCGACAATACAAACATCGGAAGCCACCTCCCCTGATAACGCTGGAAACACTTTATGAGGTGATGCAGAGGCGGCATACCAGGAGTCGACGTGTTGGGAATTGGCAGTCATAAGCGCTCGCTGTGGATATCTTGAGTTTGTTGCGACTCGTGATGTGATTTTACACCCTTGCCGAGAAGCGCGCTTGCCCCCCATACTTCCTGCTCTTCCACTATCGGTTAATTTTATGAGTTCCAAGCTCTCGGGTGACACCAGCACAGAAACCCGCATTCATAGCCCTGAAAACGCCAGCGGATCTCTTCTAATACCCCCAGAGGAAATGGCGACTATTACAGCTTGGCTCAAGGAGCATAAAATTTCGGAGGTTGAGTGTATTGTTCCTGACCTCACCGGTAACGCTCGGGGCAAATTCATACCGGCGCACCAGTTCACCGAGCAATTGGAACAGAAGCTACCAGAATCTATTTTGGTTCAGACGGTCACCGGCGAGTACACCGATGATCATTGGGATTTTGTTGAGCCCACTGATACTGACATGATGCTGAGTCCCGATGCCTCGACCTTACGTCGCGTACCCTGGGCTCGTGAGCCAACCGCGCAAATTATTGCAGATTGCCTCAAAGCTGATGGTACTCCCCATCCACTGTCGTCACGAAACGTGCTGCGTTATGTGCTAGGCCTTTATGAAGAGGCGGGGCTAAAGCCTGTTATTGCCCCTGAGGTGGAGTTTTACCTGGTTCACAAAAACACGGATCCCGATTACGAATGCATGCCGCCCAAGGGTCGTTCAGGGCGTCGTGAAGTGGCGCGTCTCTCGTACAGTATTGATGCCGTCGCCGAGTTTGAAGATTTCGTCGAGGACATGTATGACTATGCCGATGCGCAGTCACTGGCAGTAGATACCCTTATCCATGAAAACGGTGCCGCACAGATGGAGATCAATTTCCGTCATGGTGACCCGCTGGCTATGGCGGATCAGGTATTTGCCTTCAAGCGCACGGTGCGGGAAACGGCGTTAAAGCACGACATGTACGCAACATTCATGGCCAAGCCAATGCAGCGCGAGCCCGGTAGTGCGCTGCATATTCACCAGTCTATTTTATCCCTCGAGGACGGCAGTAATATTTTTGCGGGTAAAGACGGCAAGCCAACAGCAGCCATGATGCATTACTTGGGTGGACTGCAGCGATATACCCCCGAACTGATTAGCTTCTACGCCCCCAATGTAAACTCTTATCGTCGCTTAGCTCCTGATATCTCAGCCCCCATCAATTTGAGCTGGGGTTTTGATAATCGCACTACGGCCTTTAGGGTGCCTAACAGCACGCCGGAAAACTTGCGCATTGAAAATCGCTTTCCGGGGGTCGACGCCAATCCCTATTTGGCGATAACAGCAACGCTTGCGAGTGGTTTGCTGGGTATGCGCCAAGGCCTCCAGCCGACTGAGCCTCACCAGGGCACCGCGAACGAGCAAGCCGTGGTGGTGGCGCGTACTTTGGAGGAGGGTGTGCGCCAGTTAAACGATACCCCCGAGCTACAGCAAATGATTGGCGAGCTATTCATGCGCGCTTACGCTGCTGTGAAGCTTGACGAATTCGAGGAATTCAATCGAGTAATCAGCTCTTGGGAGCGTGAACACCTGCTATTGCAGGTGTAATCGCTAACAATGGTCGACACTCGGCGCGAGGGCGGATCGGCGGCAACATTGGCTCGTGCTTATAAAGCACTGAAGTATGTTGTTTACGCACTGCTATCTGTAAACATTGCGCTATTTCTCAACGAAGAAATGGCGTCTTCCGCTCACGCAGCACCCTCGGGCATGGATCTTTTTACAGTAATCCAACTGTTTTCTGCGACTCTAGATACCGCAGCGTGGGTACTGCTGCTGCTACTGTTTGAGCTTGAAACTGCGGTAATCCCAGATGATCGCTTGGTGGGTAAAACCCAATGGGTCATTCACGGTATTCGCTTAATCTGTGGTCTCGCCATTGTTTCCGCATTTTGGGGTTATTTGGGGGAATGGCAGGTGTTCTGGCACTCTGAGATTCTTCAGGTGCCTGCCTGTGAGTTAGTTGGCCAAGGCTGGTCGATATTGCTCGATTTCGATAAATTCATCGCCCTCGACGCTGAGAGCTGTATTGCGCTCGGCTTTGAAATCGTCGCTGTAACGGGGTTGGAACAGGTCGTTGCGACACCTATGGCTTTCAATAGTGCTTATCAGCTTGGACTTGTTGACGTCATCAACTCTGCCACCTGGATTTTAGTGGTCGTACTGTTGGAAATCGAGGTGCGTTTGCAGCTGGGGGGTGGGGTGCCTCAAGAATTTCAGCGGCCACTCAATGGTGCCAAAATCGTGTTGTACCTCACCCTGGCTGTTGCAGCGGTTTACTGGGGGTTTGAAGGAGAGTTTCTAGATTTTTGGGATGCCGCGCTGTGGCTGTTTGCCTTCGTCTTTATTGAGCTCAATGTCTTCGAATGGCAGCGCGACCTAGCGCAACAAGCGCGAGAGTAATTGCCGGGGGTTCCTAGCCATCGACAGACTCGACTGATATCGATGAGGCGAGAGCCGGTTATCTCGATTAGGTGGAGAAACCGCCGCAGATCGTATTACCGAGGCTCAGTCGTCGTAGAGCTCGAAATCGAAATCACCCAATTCTTCTCGAAGTCGCAGTGTTTCGAGGCGCTTTTCTGCTCGGCGACGCTTCTCTGCCAGTGAGGGCGCACAGATGCCAATGCTGGAGTCCTCCATAGCATCGAGCATCTCGTCGTCTAAGTCCCCCAGCAGCGGCTCGAAAAAATCTTCTGAGCTGACTGAATCCTTGCTGTGTGTTGCAGTACGCTCACCCATAACCACCTCCCGATGATTTAGAACTTAATGCGTAGGCACTCTTACACGCGTAGTTGGCCTCAACGACACCGCTCTAGGCAAGAATCTTTTTGGCCTTAAAGCGCTGCTCTAAATAACTGAAAAAACTAGGGCGGCCCGCCTGAAATACCACGGTTACGGTTAGAGAAATCCTTTTCTCCTTTAGAGGACCCGGCTTCCTGCCAGGGGCGGACCGCCCTAAAGAATCAGCAAAAGCCGTGCCAGAGCAAACGCTAAGGCAAACTATGGGTTTCGAGGTATGACCTCAAAATTTGGACGTGTCCGCCGTCTAGGGGAGTGTCCAATCAGCGGGAGCTGGTGTCCAATGCGTTAATCAGCTGGTCCACTAATGCTTCAGGGGTGCCGTTATCGACGGGAATAGTCACGCTTGCCCAGCGCTCATAGAGAGGCACTCGCTCTCGGTATATATCGGCGAGGGATTGTTCTTTGGATGAGGCAATACCCCGATCTGGGGCCAAAGAAATCCGAAACTCGACGGTGTCCAGACTGGCGCTCAAGTAGACCACGGTGGAGGCGGATGTAAGCCGGGCCATCACCTTGGGGCTATAGACTACTGAGCCTCCAGTAGAGATCACACTTGGATGAATCGGCATATCGAGTAACACCTGTTCTTCTAACTGCCGTAGATATACATGATCACGTCGCTCAATAATTTCTGCGAGGGTCGCTTTCTCTTGGTTTTGTATAAGGATGTCCGTATCAACAAAATCTGTGCCGAGGCGCTTGGCTAACAAAACACCCAAAGTGCTTTTTCCACTACCGGGAAAGCCGATGAGGCTTATGACTTGCTCGCTGGACATTCTGACTTCCTGTGCTTTTGTGTGAGCCAAGCCGTTGCAAATTTAGCGGCCATTGGCGGGAAAATTTTTCACCCACGCCATTAAACTTTATCATTCTACGGACTGAGAAGGTTACAGTTAAAACGAAAACGACTTGTTTTTTCAGCACGAATTTTCTGGCTATTCCTCAAGTGTGTAAAGATTTTTAGGCGCCATTTCCTGTTGATGAAAAAGGCTTCAGCTTAAAACGTTGCCTCAGAAAACCGCGGTAATCGCAAAGTTCAAGCGATTTACCTGGTGCGCCATGGGTTGAGCTTATTAGGCAGTGGGCTGCCTTTGAACACCGCCCTAAGGCGCTGCCATTGTTGGCGCAGCAGTCCCTGCCTTTTACCCAATGCGCCAAACCATTCAGAGGTTATAAGTCGCCAAGCAAAAAACCCCGCGAAGAGAATTGCGGCGGCGCTTAGTACGGCTTTGACCGTTTCGGTTTTAGATGCCGGCTCGGGCGGCAGTTCACCACTAATTGAAATTTTCAACGGGTCGCTTCTGAGTATTTGGAGCGTTTGGGTCTCAGTGTTCCACCAATTCACCACAGCTCCCGGAATTTCCACGGTCCCGGGCGCCGACGCAATCCAGCTTGTTTTATCGCTGCGAGTGGCCAACAGCGTTCCCCGATTAGAGCGGTTTCGCAGAACCGGGGGCTCGGGATACATTTGGAGCAGCGGTTCGTTGTGGTGGGTGGCTCGCGGAAGGAGCATCGCCATGACATCGCTAGCTTTTATGGTGAGGCGACGACTAATTGCTGCGCCCAAATAGGTATCCAGCGAGCCATCGATGGTATGCACTAACGTCACTGAGGGGCTTGCTACCCAATGCTCTAAACCTTCAAGGGCCGGCGGTATGCTGGTTGTTACGGTGAGGGCTCGTGTCTCCAGAGTGCTTGCCACTGTTTCATTGGTGGCTTTAGAGACAGAGACGCTCACTTTCAATGGCGGAATAACGACGGTCCCCGGCTTGGTCGCAAATAGGTCGATAAACCAACGTTGTACCGTCCAGCTTTCACCACCGCGCCGCTCAGTCGAGTTGGCTGCAAAATCCTGATTCTGCAGCAGCAGCAAATCGGGAACCTCAGGTAGCTTGATCCGCGTTCCGGCGGTGAACCAGCGTGGCGTGGCGACTGCCACTTCAAGCTTAATGCGCTGGCCGGGGACAGCGCCCTCTGCAGGGATCAGGCGAGTTGTGATTTCTACCAGTTGATCATTGGCTGCGGTAAAGCTCGATAGGCTCAGTAGGATTGCTAGTGGTAGCACCGCAGACTTTGAAAAGCGGTTGAGCCATAAACTGCCGCAGTGAAATTTCTGCTCGAATTTAGGCGACGCAGGCCAAAAGATTTTAGAGACCAGAATCATGGTTCACTGACGCCTCGCTCCTGCAGTTGAATATTGAATTTGCTGCGCAAGAAGTTGGCGGGATCGGGTTGTACATTTTTCATCCAAAGGGCCGCCGTCTCCGGGCTGGCTAGAATGGCTTCAGCGCTATATTGAGTGCGTTCCTCCACTTCATTGACCAGGGTGTCGGCGCCCTCACCAATTTGAGGGTCTTTATCTTCGTCGAGTGTTTCACTACCAACACCGGCTTCGTTTGTTTGCGACTCACTCAGTCGATTACTGGCTTCGATAATCTCATGGATGAATTCTCGGTTGGCACGTGCACCGGGAAATTCGGGATTGCGATCGAGTAGCACATCGTAGCGATTTCTCGCGCCAACATAGTCTCTGCGGTGAGCTCTAGCATTGGCTTCGTTGAAAAGGGCGACGTCATTGTCCTGTCGGGTATATAGCGTCGCGGCTTGCTCAAAGTCCTGATGATAGTAGCGGGCAGTGGCACGCCAGATCGGATTCTCAAAAATTTCTGCGGCTTTTTGGTAATAGCCAAGTTGCAGCAGAACATGGCCATACTGATCTGGGGTTAACCACAGTGACAAAAATCCATCGAGGGCTGGCTGTAGTACACCGTGCCTCGATATTATTGGTTGGTTTTTCAGTGATGTCGGCACTTCGGCATCTAGGTTGGGCTGTGCTATTGGCGCATTGGAAAGGGTAATAAGGCAGGGCACCAACAGCCAAATCCACAGCCGGGTCCAGCCTCGTCGGAACCAGAGTAAGACGAGAATTAACACGGGAAAAACGAGGGGATAGCCATTGTCCCGCCAAGGTAAAGCCTCATCATCGATAATTTTATAGGCGTCTGTCATGGCCCCGGCAATGGCGGCAACGTCACGACGATCTATGCTCGCGTCAAAATATTGGCCACCACACTGGGTGGCCAGATTCGATAAAGCCTCGCGTTCCAAGGGAACGGTACTTTGTGTCAGTGATGGGTCGCCAAACCCGTATATCAGCAATTGATAGTCACGGTCCCGACACCAGCTTTGTATCAGCTCAGAGCTCCCCGCGCCGAGACCGTCAGTAACCAGCAAAACAGAGCTTCTGTAATAGGTTTGTGCCAGTAGACTGTCGATACCTGATAGCGCATATTCGGGATATTTCCCTGCTCGGGGAGTTATGCCGGGGGTCATTACAGCTAAGAAATTTTCGGTAACTTCGTGATCACTGGTCAAGGGTAGGACCGTATGGGCACTCCCTGCGTAGGCGATTACTCCTACGCGCTTATCTGGAACTAGCGTTAGAAGGTCACGAATTTTTTGAATGCCACGGAGAAGTCGACTGGGCGCAACGTCTGTAGTCGCCATCGACTCAGAGACGTCGAGAACAACCACCAGGGGCGCAGCGTCTTCAGCGAGGGGAGAAGGTTGTTGCTGCCAACTGGGGCCCGCCATGATTAACGTGAGTAGTAAAACTACGACTACCAGCACCGAGGTTGGATTAAACCTGGCAATGGGTGGTTTCTGTACTCGAAGATGTTGGAGCAATTCGGCATCTATAATGCCAGAGAAGCGATCGGAGTTAGCCCGGGAAGATCGCAACAGTCGCTCAATAATGAGCAAGCCAGGTGCCAGCAATAACCACTCAGGCCGCAAGAAATGGAAGTGAGTGATCACCTCCATTATTGCGGTGCCCCAGGTCTATACAGTGCCCCGAGGCGTGCAAGAAATCGCAACAGTACGTACAGCATTATCACTGCTGCAAGCGGAAGCCAGTGAACGTCGGTACGAGGTCTAAAGTTAACGCTGTCAAAGATATTGGGCTCAAGGGTGTCCAGCAATTTAAAAACAGAGGCCAGATCTTCGCTGCTCAATGCCTCAAAGGATTGGCCTCCAGTAACCTCTGCCATTCGAGCCAGCGTATCGAGATCAATGGCTTCTTCACCGCTAGCTGTAGGGTCGCCGACCGCAATCGGATAGATTCGTATGCGTTCAGTGGCAGCAACGCGTGCGGCATCAACAGGGGGAACCAGACTACCAGTATCATTACCGTCGGTGAGTAGTAACAGCACTCGATGCTCTGTCTCTGCATCTTTAAACAGTTTAATGGCCAGTCCTACTGCATCCCCCAAGGCTGTACTGGGTCCGGCCATACGGATTCGCGTTTCATTTAAGAGCATCAGCCAAGTGGGGTGATCCTCCGTGAAGGGAGATTGAAGATAAGCGCTATTGCCAAAGACAATAAGACCTAGACGATCTCCCGCACGTTCATCGACAAGCTGTTGTAAAACCGCTTTAACGGCAGTTAATCGGTCTGTTGGCTCGCCGTTGGGCTGACTAAAGTCCTCCGTTTCCATAGACCCCGACAGGTCAACGGCGATCATTAAATCCCGTCCGGCCTTTTGCTGTTCAATCGGGTCTCCTAACCACTGTGGTTTTGCGGCAGCAAGCACTAAGCTCAGCCATATCAGTGTGATCAGAACTTTTTGTCCGCGCCTTCTGATAAGCAGCATGGCACCCCGCTGGGGTCGGGATTCGGTGGCGTCCAGTAATCGAGCAAAAAAAGGCACTCGAACGGCATCTCGACGCTCTCGATATGCAGGCATTAGGCGCATGGCTATCGGCAGGGGTAGCAGAACAAAGGCCCAGGGGTTGACCCAGTCTAACTGCGAAAAAAATTGTGTGATGAGAGCCTCAATAGAACCCATGATCATCTCGGTGTTGGTCTATCCAAAGGTGGGCCTCACGGACTAGCGCGCTGCGCTGCACTGCAGTCACTGAAACTTGGGGGCTATAAAGCGCTTCGCCCAGTATCTGCAGGCTCTCCTGAGAAAAAACTTTGGTGGCCGCTCGATTTTCTAGCCAATGGCACCAGGTAACTCCCGTCAGAGCAGCCACTTCGCGCCGAGATGCTGCGGTCATAGCCGTCAACTTGAGCACCTCGTTAATCGCCGACGCTCCGGTTGATGGACCAAGGTGACTGAGTCTTCGTCGAGCTTCTCTGCGGTAGCGATTGCGCAGCCAGAGTCTGAGTCGGCGCCAAGATCGGTGTAGTAATCCAATGACCAGTACCAGCGCTAAAATCTGCCAGCCCAGTGTTTGGGGTAGCCAGTCAATGGGTTCCGGCGAGACAATCTCATGGAGTTCACCGCGAAGGATGGGGTTACCGAATAATGCCGGTAGTGGCGGTAGGGTTTCCTCAAGCATAGTCAGTACGACTCATTGTCGTGCTGCTGTTGATGCCGCAGGGGTCCCACCCAGCTGACGCAGTAGCTGGTTAGCGATGTCTGATTCAGTCGTCAGCGATATCAGTGGGATTTGATGGCGCTTGAGCGACTCACCTAAGCTGCCGACATGGGCATCAAATTTTGCCCTAAAACGTACATCGGCCTCCTTTTTCCCACTCTCTACCTGAATTTGGAAAGCGCCGTCGCTAACCACCAATTGATCAGCGTTGGCTAGGCTTCGCTCAAGAGGGTCTGTAATCAGCGCAGCTATCACGTCATTACTTTGGCGTATTGCTTTAATGGCCGCCAAACTCTGATCATCCCATCCGTCAAAGTCTGAAATAATAATCACTAAACTGTCGTGGGTCAGATAGCGACTGAGTTTTTTGAGTGCCTCTGACAAGGCATCAGCCCTCGAGGGCTCATTGCTGTCCGCGGTCAACTGGTGATTCATGTTGACCAAATTGGCGAGCCAGCTCATCAGCGCGCCGGGCGAGCGGCTGGGGCGATACACCTTTGACGTTGTGTCATTGAAGAGGAGGGCACCAATACGGTCGCCTACGCCAATCACCCGCCAAGCGCTCAGTGCTGCGGTTCGCGCTGCACCCACTGATTTCATTTGATGACGACTACCGAAAAACATAGCGAGTCGCTGATCGACAACGACCCAAACAGGACGGTCTCGCTCTTCTGTATAAACTCTGACAAAGGGAGTTCGGGTTCGATGAGTTACCCGCCAATCCATGTTCCGCACATCGTCACCGGGTCTGTAGTGACGGAGCTCATCAAAGTCTAGCCCTCGCCCCCGCAGTCGAGATCGTTTGCGCCCAGTCAGCACGGAGTTTACGGGCTGAGCTGGTCGGTAGCTAAAGCCTTGAGCTCGGTATCGAAGTCGTACCAAGTCTTTGAGCGCAACATAGGCATCGGCACTCATGATTGGGTTAGCCTGCTGCAACGAGGTCGAGAATATCTGTTACGACCCTGTCAGTATCAATGCCGTCAGCTAGCGCGTCGTAGCTCAAAATTAAGCGGTGGCGAAAAACAGCTGGAGCTACTGCTCGCACATCTTCGGGCAGCACATGCTCGCGCCCTTGCAGCCAAGCCTCTGCCCGGGACGCCCGGTGCAGGGCTATACTTGCCCGAGGACTGGACCCTACGGCAATCCAACTCGCGAGCTCGTCGGAGAGGCCTTCGGGTTGGCGCGTTGCCATTACTAAATCGACGAGGTAGCGCTCGACAGGCTCGCTGAAGGTCATTTTCTGGATGGCTTGTCTTGCTGCAAAAATAGCCTCGGTTCCAACTGGCGTCTGCTCAGCGTGATGACCTCCCTCTTCTTTCTGCAGCATGCGGACGATGCTTCGCTCGGCTTCAGCGTCGGGATAATCGACCCTGACTTTAAACAGAAAGCGATCCATCTGTGCCTCGGGTAAGGGGTAGGTGCCCTCTTGCTCAATCGGATTTTGGGTCGCCATGACAAGGAATAATGGTGGCAGTGGGTAACTTTTACCCGCAACGGTCACCTGCCGTTCTTCCATTGCCTCCAACAAAGCAGACTGCACTTTGGCGGGGGCTCGATTGATTTCGTCAGCGAGCACCAGCTCGTTAAAGATCGGGCCAGGTTCAAAAATCAATTCGCTGCCGCCTTCATTGCTGTGATACGTCTCGCTTCCCGTTACATCAGCCGGTAGAAGATCTGGAGTAAACTGAATTCTTCCAAGATTTACGCCCATGGCGCGTGCCAGTGTTTTGATCGACCGGGTTTTTGCTGTTCCTGGCAATCCCTCTAGTAAAACGTTGCCGTTACACAGTAAAGCTAATATCAAGCTATGGACTACGGCTTCTTGGCCAATAACCGCGGCATTGACTCGAGCTGTCAGGTCGGCAATGTCGGCGCGCGTGCGGTCGGTCATAACGGTGTTCCTAGTTGTTGTTTCCTGAGTCCTCAGCGAGGCCGCGATCAATTACAGCGTCCTTTGGGAGACAGTAAGCCTATCAGCTGCGCCGAGTCCTAGTGAATCTAATATTGGACATAAGCGTCAGTGGGCCCAGTCTCGATCGGCCTTGAAACGCTTCGATAGGTAATCCATTTGATCGGTAAGAACGCGGTCTTTTGCGAGGAAATGCCACTCGAAGGGATTGGGTCGAAACGGCACTGCAAGTAGCGGCATACCCGCTTCTTCGGGTGTTTTATTGTCTTTTTGCCAGTTGCAACGTTTGCAGGCCGCGACAACATTTTCCCATTTATTGGTGCCTCCCCGACTAGCGGGCAACACATGATCTCGGGTTAGCTGGTGTCTTGAGGCTTGGTTACCACAGTACAAACAGCGATGATCATCCCGCTTAAACAGGGTTCGGTTGCACAATGGTGGAACAAAGGCGTCGTAGATTTTACCCTCGGTTGCAATGATCGGTTGTACGACAAGAGTCGAGCGATGACCTGTGAGTCGCTGAATGCCCCCATAAACAGGGGGGAGCGGATCACCTATGCCATATATGACATCACCTTTCGCGTAGGCGGAAATGGTTTCCTGAAGGGTCAACCAGCCTCTTGGTTGTCCCGCTAGATCTAGTCTGAGGATCGCTTGCATGGCTTTCTCTCTCAGGTTTCTGAAAACCTACTGAAAAAAAACCCCAGTTACAATTAAAGTTTTTCTGAGCCGTGGTGTCATCCCGCCATATTTTCGGCAAATATAAGCCATGAATTTAGCTTTATGAGAGAAAGCATCCCGAATTATGGGCTGGCACTGGCTAATTTAGGGCCAATAGCGGCCTATTACTTAATGCTTTTAGGGGTGGTCGTTTGCCCCGATTTACAGGGCTGTCCAGCTGGCACTGATAAGTGTTGAATCACGCTGTAAAAGCCTCGCCTCAAAATGCTCTCCTACGGCGATGGGGCCAACACCTGCAGGCGTGCCGGTCATGATGACGTCAAAGTCGTCCAGAGTGAGGAAGGTGTTCAGCTCGCCGACAATAACGCTGGGTTGATAAAGCATGGCGGTGGCTTCGCCACTTTGTCTCAGCGCGCGGTCAACCCAAAGCTCAAGGCGCAGTTCAAGTGGATCCACTGGTGCAGCTATGAACTCACTGAACAGGGCAGCACCGTCAAAAGCTTTGGCTCGCTCCCACGGCAGCCCCGCTTGTTTCAGCTTCCCTTGCAGATCACGCTTAGTGAGATCCAGTCCAACACCTATCCCTAATATGTCGCCGTTTTTAACCAGCAAACAAATCTCGCACTCATAGTGGAGGGGCTCGTCGGCAACGGCTCTCAGTGTCGTTCCAATGGCTGAGTTGGGTTTCATAAAAACCACCATCTGTTCGGGAACTGCACTGTTCATTTCTTCGATATGTGCCGCGTAATTCTTGCCAATGCATACAATTTTGCCCGGTGTAATGCTTTGGTTTTCAAACTGGATTGATCTCATGGTGGGCTCCTAGCGGTCTTTACTGGCACTATAGATCAGGATGTCTGATTACAGCAGGGCCGTGTTGTGGGTGGGTGAGGTTTTTCTGATCGGTCTTGCGGTAAGCGGGTAACAGCGGGAGGATTTTCTATGGGGCTGCGTCTGGGTCCGGGAGCAATGGTTGCTGCGGCATTTATAGGCCCTGGCACAATCACAACGGCCAGTGTGGCCGGGGCTACAACTGGCATAACGCTTATCTGGGCGATCGCGTTCTCAATTTTTGCGACTGTCTTGCTGCAGGAGCTGTCAGTGCGAAGTGCTTTGACGACAGATCGTGACTTAGCGACGCTTGTTAGAGATTTTGGCGCTGGTTATTGGTGGGGTGTGCCGGTGCTTCTGCTGATCGTATTGGCGGTTGGAGTGGGCAACGCGGCTTACCAGTCTGGCAATTTGTCAGGTGCTGGAATAGGGCTAAGTACAGCTTTTGGAGTGAATTCAGCAGCGGTTGTTTTGGTGTGCGCCACCGTTGCTGCGATCCTCATCGTGATCAACCGGTATCGCCTACTTGAGCGCATTTTGGTGGGTTTGGTGGCTATGATGGGCTTACTGTTCATAGGGCTGGCACTATTTTTGGCACCATTATTGTGGTCTCAGCCAGAAATTCGCCTGCTACCAAACTTTTCTGGCACCAACTTGACGTTGATACTGGCATTGATCGGGACAACGGTTGTGCCTTACAACTTATTTCTCCATGCCACCGCAGCAAGACAGCACTGGCGCGGCAGTGCAATAGATGAAGCCCTATCAGGTGCTCGCTGGGAGTCTTGTGTGGCGATTTCTTTCGGGGGTCTTACCACGACCGCTATTGTTGTGGTTGCTGCTGCACTGGTACCCGGCGCTGTCGATCAGCCCCCTTTAGATGCCGTGATATCAGCGATTGAAGGCCAAATACCCGGATGGGGTGCCACCATTTTGGGTATTGGGCTATTTGCAGCGGGTCTTACGTCAGCCATTGCTGCGCCTGTTGCGGCGGGCTGGACTATCTGTGGTGCCATGGGATGGTCGGTGGAAACCCATAGCTTGCGTTTTAAGGTTGTAGCGCTCACGGTCGTACTAGTTGGGGGCTTTTTTGCGGTTGTTACCTCGCGGCCTGCTGCCCTTATCGTAACGGCTCAGGTGACCAATGCGTTGCTACTTCCGTTAATAGCATTGGTTTTGATGGTGGTCGCTAATAGCGCGCTGTTACCCCGCGCTTACCGTAATCACATTGTGTTTAATGCGGCGGCTATTTTGGTTCTGGTCATCGTGACCCTGCTGGCTGTTAGTAAGCTTATGAAGCTATTTGGGTAGCCTCGCCGCAACATAATTTTTGTTAATGCAACTGTGGGTACCATAGTTTGAATAAGATACTTAGCGGGGGCAGCGCAGTGGTGATACATGGCTGAGTTCAGGGTCGATACTGGCCCGAGCTGATAAACTGGCCGAAGGTTTCACACCACACCACCGCGGTTGTGTACCTAGGGTCATTGACGGCGAAGGCGTTATTCAGCACAAAACCATCAAAGTTTCTTACGGCGCCCATCTCGACGGACTGGTCCTTCAGCGCCAAGAAATCAGCCTCCGTCTCGACAAATTTTGGGG
This sequence comes from Luminiphilus sp. nBUS_07, assembly GCF_051201685.1. Lineage (GTDB taxonomy): Bacteria > Pseudomonadota > Gammaproteobacteria > Pseudomonadales > Halieaceae > Luminiphilus. The sequence goes on from NZ_CP179213.1 coordinate 231,220, forward strand.
TTAGGTACAGTCGGTAGTCGGGTCCGGGCGCCAGCTCTCCCTCGAATACAATTGTGTCGGAATACAGTCGAAGTTGGCCCTCCCCCCAATGCAAGGCATCACTATCTTCACGTTGGCGCTCAAACTCTGTGGTGAATAGCGGATTGCTTAGTGTGGCCTCAACTGCCAAGAGGTCAGGCGCTGCCGGTTCTAGCAGAATTGGCAGTAGGTAAATGCCCAGAGCAAAGCCCAACAGGGCTGTAGCGCAATGACTCAGAATGAGAAGAAGTTTGGTCATACGCGTTGCCATACTGAGGAAAGTCAGTGCCGAAGGTGACCCTAGCCTGCCACAGATACCTTGTTGTCGCCGGTTTGATTTTGGCGTAATTTACGCCAAAAGTTATGTGACGCGCATTCTATCGTACAGGGCTTGTTTAACCGCCTGCTCATATGCAACTTAGAGCCGTTTGAAAGTTCCTGAGAGCACTGGCAGTGTCAAATAAGCTGGTGCATGATAGGTCATTAACACAACACAATAATAAGTCAGGAAGCCACCACATGCTGCGTTTATTAAGCCTATGCCTGCTACTCGTTTCGTCTTCGCTTCACGCCGCCGACAAGCCTAACATCTTAGTAATTTGGGGTGATGATATCGGGTTTTGGAACCTATCAACGAATAATATGGGCATGATGGGCTACCCCACCCCGAATATTGACCGCATTGCTAACGAGGGGGCAAAGTTTACTGACTATTACGGTCAGCAGAGCTGCACTGCGGGTCGCTCGGCCTTCATTATTGGACAGTCACCCATTCGCACGGGCCTCACTAAAGTGGGAGCGCCTGGAGCAGAGCAGGGCATCAGTGAAAAAGATGTCACCCTTGCGGGATTACTGAAAGCCGAGGGCTACGTTACAGGGCAATACGGGAAAAACCACCTCGGCGATCGCGATGAATTTCTCCCGACACAGCACGGGTTTGATGAGTTTTTTGGCAACCTGTACCACCTCAATGCCGAGGAAGAGCCTGAGGATGTTGATTACCCTACTGACCCTGCCTTTATTGCGCGCTTTGGGCCTCGAGGGGTCATCCGATCCTTCGCCGATGGTCGGGTCGAGGACAGTGGCCCCCTCACCAAGAAGCGTATGGAGACAATCGACCGCGAATTTGTTGCATCAGCCCAAGATTTTATGAGCCGTGCGGTGGCTGACGAGAAGCCCTTTTTTGTTTGGGTAAACACCACGCGCATGCACTTTTGGACGCATACTGCCGATGAAGAATTGGGGCTTTCTGGTCAAGGCTTTTATAACGACGCGATGGTAGCCCACGACCGCATGGTCGGCGAATTACTTGATCAGTTAGATGAACTGAATGTCTCAGACAACACTATCGTTCTGTATTCGACCGATAATGGCCCGCATTTTAATACTTGGCCTGATGCCGGTATTACTCCTTTTCGAAGCGAAAAAAATACCAACTGGGAGGGTGGTTTTCGTGTGCCCGCCATGGTCCGCTGGCCCGGAAAAATTCCCGAAGGCACGATCCTAAATGACATGATGTCTCACACCGATTGGGCGCCCACTTTTATGGCTGCAGCGGGGCGACCGACGATTACTGAAGAACTGAAAGCGGGCACCGTGGTGAATGGCAAGCCCTATAAAAATCATTTGGACGGCTATAATTTTTTACCTTACCTAACTGGAGAAGCTGACCACGGTCCCCGGGATACGTTCCTCTATTGGAGCGACGATGGTTTGCTGACAGCCATGCGTATTGGCGATTGGAAGGTGGTATTTGCTGAGCAGCGTGCTAAAGAATTCGACGTTTGGCGTGAACAGTTTGATATGTTGCGCATTCCCAAACTATTCCACTTACGTCGTGACCCGTTTGAACGTGCCGATCAAAACTCCAATACTTACAACGACTGGTGGGTTAAGAAAATTCCACGGATCTATTTGGCTAGGGCCGAGCTAGAAAAGTTCATTGGCACTCTCATGGCTTTTCCACCCCGGCAACGGCCTGCGAGTTTTACCATCGATCAAATGATGGAGCCGTTTTACCGGTTTGAGGGCAATGACCACTAAGGCCACTGGCTTCGCTGCGCAAGCTTAAAAGTAGCTTGGAACTGGGGGTGCACAGTACCGCGTGTTAGCTTTGGGCGGCAGAGACTCAGCACGCCATCTTAGCCCGCCAAGCAGAAACGCGAGACAAACCACTCGAGGTGACTTTTTATAACGCACGGGTATGTCTTCAGATATTGCCCATAAGGCACATGTCCTATCGACTGAGAGTGTTTTTAATTGGAGACACACCCACCAAGTTTTAGTGAGGTTGAGCGGGCGGCCCAGCGCTTAGCAGGGCACGTCGTGCGCACACCGCTGCTATATTCCCCTCAACTTAATGCTCTGACGGGGCGGCAAGTCGTTATAAAGCCAGAATGCTTGCAACACACTGGCAGTTTCAAGTTCAGGGGGGCTTTCAACCGCTTATGCCAATTGACCGCCCAACAGCGCGCCGCTGGGGTGGTGGCTTGGTCATCAGGCAATCATGCTCAGGGGGTCGCCCTCGCGGCACAATTACTGAACATACCGGCGCGTATTGTCATGCCAGCCGATGCCCCCCAAATTAAAACGCGTAATACCCAGGCCCTCGGTGCTGAGGTTGTTGCTTATGATCGTTACAGCGAGGATCGAGAGGCCATTGCCCGTGATCTTGTGGCGAGGGATGGCGGGACGATTGTTCCTTCTTACGATGACGCAGACATCATTGCCGGTCAGGGCACCGTAGGCCTGGAATTATTGCAGGATGCAGAGCCTCCAGACGCAATGCTGGTGTGTTGCAGTGGCGGCGGCCTTGTTGCCGGCTGCGCGTTAGCCGTCGAAGGATTACAGGCTAATACTGCAGTGTTTGCGGTGGAGCCCTTAGAATTTAATGACCATCAGCGCTCACTGCACAACGGTGTGCGAGAGCGCATTGAGCCAGGATCGACGTCGATTTGTGATGCACTACTTGCGCCAACGCCGGGTGAACTAACCTTTGCAATTAACCAACGCCTTCTCGCTGGAGGACTTGCGGTCAGTGACGAAGAAGTTTTGCTAGCCATGGCTTTTGCGTTTGAGCACCTCAAACTGGTGCTCGAGCCTGGGGGCGCTGTTGCCTTAGCCGCGTTGTTGTCCGGCAAAGTCCCTGATCATTATCGGTCGGTGGGCATTGTTTTGTCTGGCGGCAATGTTGACCCTGCGGTATTCGCGGCAGCGATTAACGCAGATAGCAACTCCCAGAAAACCTTCTAAATCGGCACGTCCCCAAGTGGTACCCCCGAAAGAGCTATTAATGAATCCCTTACAACCTCTAGGGCGTCGTTGCCTCAGAAACAAGCTACAGGCACAGTGGCAAGGGCAAAAGATTTCAGGAGCAGTGCTATGGAACCAGTTCTGGATTGGGAGGCGCGTTATCAGGAGCCTTCGGTACCTTGGGAGCGTACCGGTCTAAACCCTGCCTTTACTGCTTGGCAGTCGTGGTTGAGCTTGCAGCAGGGCACCGTTGTAATTCCCGGTTGTGGACGATCGCCTGAGCTTCAAGGTCTGGCCGAACTGGGTTTCAGCGTAGTGGGCGTCGATCTTTCTCCCAGTGCAGCTCAATTTCAGAAAACCGCTTTGTCCGCGAAAGGCCTTCATGGCGAGGTCGTTGTCAGCAATTTGTTCGATTGGTCGCCCGATACCCCCGTCGATATTGTTTACGAGCAGACCTGTCTGTGTGCGCTGCATCCAGAACATTGGAGTGCCTATGAAAGCCTGCTCACCGGTTGGTTGCGGCCGGGAGGCGTGCTTCTAGCTCTGTTTATGCAAACCGGGGAGTCGGGAGGGCCGCCCTTTCACTGTGAAATAGCGGCCATGGAGCAGTTGTTTTCCCAAGAGCGTTGGATCTGGGATGAAACCTCGGTACGGTCTGAACATCCCTTGGGCGTTTATGAGCTGGGGTTTAAGTTAACCCTTCGTTGAGTGTTTAGTGGCCCAGTACGTGTTTAAGCGCAGTAAGGCACCGCTCAACGTTGACCGGATTACTCGCATGTCCCATTAAACCAATTCGCCACTGCTTGCCGGCCAAAGCCCCAAGGCCCGCACCGATCTCAAGATTAAATTCTGTTAACAGACGACCTCTAACCTCACCGTCATTGACGCCATCGGGGATGCACACTGCATTGAGCTGGGGAAGTCGCCACTCAGGGGCAACGGCCATTTCCAAGCCCATTGTCTCTAGACCTAAAACGAGATCATCGTGATTAGCCTGATGCCGGGCAAAACTGGCTTCAAGGCCTTCCTCTTCTAAAATCAGCAGGGCCTCATGAAGCGCGTAGAGCGCATTCACGGGGGCCGTGTGGTGATAGGCGCGCTTACTGTCGCCACCCCAGTAGCCCATCACCAACTGCATATCCAAAAACCAGCTTTGTACTTTGGTAGGGCGAGCTTGAATACGTTCAACCGCCGCAGGGCTAAAGGTCATGGGCGATAAGCCGGGCACACAGGAAAGGCACTTTTGAGTCCCGGAATACACCGCGTCGGCACCCCATTCATCGACGCGAAGATCAATGCCACCCAACGTTGTCACGGTATCGACAACGACTAATGCGTCGTGAGCTTTGGCAATGCCGCAGAGGGTTTTAGCATCACTGCGAACCCCTGTTGAGGTTTCTGAGTGCACAAAAGCCAGCAGGTTAGCCTCAGGATTAGCCGCGAAGGCCTCCTCAACTTTTTGAGGGTCAACGGGATCTCCCCAGCGGTCTTGAACCATAATCGCAGTCGCACCACACCGCTCGACATTTTCTTTCATGCGTCCGCCAAAGACGCCGTTTTGGCAGACGATTACTGTGTCACCGGGTGATACCAAATTCACAAACGCGGCTTCCATTCCAGCTGATCCAGGGGCCGACAACGGGATCGTTAGTTCATTGGAGGTTTTAAAGGCGTACTGAAGTAGCCGCTTGGTATCGTCCATGAGTTCAATGAATAGCGGATCGAGGTGCCCAATGGTGGGGCGGCCCAAGGCACTGAGCACCCGCGGTGACACGTCTGAGGGGCCGGGGCCCATAAGGGTACGTTGGGGCGGATGAAAGCTCTGGCTCATGACAAATTTATTCCGTTAATGTGACTGAAATTTTGGGCGCAATGATGCCCAATTTAACCCAGAGAAGCTAACCGCTGGCGTTTTCAATGGCTTCTTGCTGCTGCATCCATGTCTCTTCAAGTTCACCAAGTTGCGCTTTAAGTAAACCTTCTTGTTCGACTAATTGGGCGAGCTGATCGTGTTGATCAGGTTCATAAAGGTCTGAATTGGCCAGTTGGGCTTGCAGCTCACCGAGCTTTTGCTGCGATCCTTCCAACGTTCGCTCAGTCTTCTCCAAGGCTTTTTGCAGCGGCCGCAAGCGGGCTCGCTGCTCAGCGGCACCTTGACGGTTTTGTTTACTCTGGCCACCGCCGTCTTGTGTTAACGCGGTTTTTTTAGCGGCTTTATCGGAGTTTACGGCGGCGGTTCGATCTCCTGAGAGCACCCACTGCTCGTAAGCTGTCAAATCGTCGGGATACTCTGTGACGGCGCCGTTATCAACCAGCCATAATGATTCCACCGCATGACGCATCAGGTGACGATCGTGACTGACTAATACTATGGCGCCGGTATAGCCCTGTAATGCGACAGCCAATGCATGCCGCATCTCCAAATCTAGGTGGTTAGTGGGCTCGTCCAAAATAAGCACGTTGGGATCCTGCCAGACCACCATAGCAAGGGCGAGACGGGCTTTTTCGCCGCCAGAGAAGGGCGCAATTTCTTGACGAGCCCGATCGCCCTTAAAATTGAAGCCGCCTAAAAAATCGAGAATCGTTTGTTCACGAACTTTTGGACTTAGCCGCTGCAGGTGCAGCAGCGCGCTAGCCTGTAGGTCTAGAACCTCGAGTTGCTGCTGGTCGAAATAGCCAATGCGCAGATGCGCGCCGGTGACTCGATCACCTGAAAGAGCAGGTAAGGCCCCGGTTAATCCCTTTAGAAATGTCGACTTTCCCGCGCCGTTTTTACCTAATAAGCCAATGCGGTCCCCTGGATGTAATGACAGGGATACGCCGTCTATGATGACGTCGTCACCATAACCGAGAACAAGATTATCGATGGTCAAAAGGGGATCGCTGCTTTTGCCGGGCTCGGGAAACTGAAAAGAAAAGGGAGAATCGACGTGGGCGGGTGCCACCGTTTCCATGCGTTCTAGCGCCTTCAGTCGGCTTTGAGCCTGACGCGCTTTCGTGGCTTTGGCGCGAAACCGCCGGACAAAATCTTCCATTTGTCCAATTTCCCGCTGCTGCTTGGCATATTGAGCCCGTTGCTGTGCCATACGCTCAGCGCGCTGCTGCTCATAGGCTGAATAGCCCCCGCGATAGGGGATCAACTGCTCTTGCTCAAGACTTAGCGTGCGTTCACAAATAGCATCGATGAAATCCCGATCGTGGGAGATCATCAGTAAAGTGCCTGAATATCGAAGTAGCCACCCCTGCAGCCACAACATGGTATCGAGATCGAGGTGGTTGGTAGGCTCATCGAGTAAGAGAACGTCTGAGGGTGTCATAAGTGCACGAGCCAAATTTAGCCTGACACGCCAGCCCCCTGAAAACTCTGTTACCGATGCCTGTAAATCAGGCTGGGTAAAACCCAGGCCCAACAAGAGTTGCTCTGCTCGCCTTGGCGCACTGTAACCGTCCAGAACTTCCATCTCCTGATACAGGTAGGCCGCACGTTCGTAGTCTTCAGCTTGTTCGGCCTTGGCAATGTTCTGAGTCAATCGATAAACAGCAGCGTCACCTGCCATAACAAAATTTATCGTGGTGTCATCGCTGACCTCCAGCTCCTGCGCCATGTGGGCCACACGTAACCCCGTCATGCCGCGGATTTGACCTTGGTCGGCAGACAGTTCGCCCAGCAGCATGGCAAATAAGCTCGACTTGCCAGTGCCATTGGCGCCTATAAGCGCAAGTTTCTGACCCGGCTGTAAGGTGGTTGAGGCCCCTTGCATTAATAGCTTGGGTCCCCGTCGCAGAGCGATGTCTTCTAAAATGATCACGCGTGCTGCCCCGTTTCTCGCTGTTGTGCTTGCCACAAAGCTGTGTAGCGGCCGCCTTGTGCAAGCAGCGCTTCGTGCTTGCCTTGTTCCACTAGACGTCCGTCCTCCAGTACCAATATTCTATCGGCATCAACAATGGTGGAGAGCCGGTGAGCGATGACTACCGCTGTGTGATGCCCTGCCAGAGCGCGAAACGCTCCCATAACCGCCCGTTCAGATTCGCTGTCCAGACTCGAAGTGGCTTCATCAAACACAAGAATAGGCGCCGACTTCAAAACCGCCCTGGCAATGGCAACGCGCTGACGCTCGCCGCCCGAGAGTTTGAGTCCTCTTTCGCCGACTCGAGTGTTGATTCCCTCGGGTAGACGGGCAACAAAATCGTCGAGGTATGCCGCAGCCACAGCAGCGTTTACCTCTTCGTCTGTTGCTGAGGGTCGTCCGTAGCGAATATTCTCCAACAAAGAATCGTTAAACAGCACGCAGTCCTGAGGGACAATCGCGACCGAGCTGCGCAGTGAGTTTTGGGTGACGTCTCGAATATTTTGTCCATCGAGGTACACAGTGCCGCTGCTAGGATCGTAAAAACGAAAGAGTAGCTTTACTACCGTTGATTTGCCCGCGCCACTTGCGCCGACAAGTGCAACAGTTTCGCCACCGTCGATTGTAAAGTTAAGTTCTGAAAGCACCCGCCGTGCGTCGCTGTAGCCAAAGTTCACCTGACGGAATTCAATAGTTCCCGTCGCCATCTTCAAAACGTCTGCTTCCGGTTGGTCCATTACCGCAGGTTGTTGATCCAGCACACGAAATAGCCGTTCGATGCTAGCGAGGGAGGCCTTAATTTCTCGGTAAACAAAACCAAGGAAGCTAAGGGGTATAAACAGCTGCAACATAAACTGATTAATGAGCACGAAATCCCCAAGGGTCATATTGCTGTCTTGCACTGACAGTGCGGCCAAGCCCAGCATCAATGTCTGACTCAAGGCAATGATAATTGCTTGGCCGCTATTGAGTGCAAGTAGTGACAACCGATTTTTACGTCGCGCCTGCTCCCACTGCTCCAACGATTCGTCGTAGCGCTGGGCTTCGAATTCTTCGTTGTTAAAATATTTAACGGTTTCATAGTTGATCAAGCTGTCGACCGCTCGGGTGTTACTTTCGGAGTCAGCTGCATTGGCTTCGCGAATGTAGCGCGTTCGCCATCGAGTAGCGCGGAAGGAAAAAGCGCCGTAAAGCGCCACCGATAACAAAACGATGAAGCTGTACTGTGCGCCGTAGTTGATCAGAAGGATCGTAGCCACCATGGCAATTTCAAACAGTGTGGGTGCAATGTTGAAAATGAAAAATCGCATGAGAAAGCTAATGCCATTGGTGCCACGTTCAATATCTCTCGCGAGCCCGCCGGTGCGACGGTTCAGGTGATAGTCGAGATCTAGGCTGTGTATGTGTTTAAAAACAGCAAGACCAATGCGATGCATAGCGCGTTCGGTCACGCGGCCAAACAAGGTGTCTCGTAATTCAGCAAATAGAGTGTTGGCGAATCGTGCAGCGCCGTAGGCCGCGACCATAAATAAAATAACTGAGGTTGTGACTTGCGCCGCGCTTTGATCTAAACCATCGACTAATGCCTTCAGTAAAAAAGGAATCAGCAGCAAGGCGGCTTTTGCAAGCAGGAGGCAGGCCAGAGCGAAACCGACTCTGCCGCGGTTGTCATAAAGAATGGGCGCAATGCGCCTCCAGAGTTTGGGTAACAACACTCTGCTGTTTTCTATTTCGTTGTCGTCTGTTTGAAAACTGTGCATGGGTAACGTGTTAGAAGCCTACTGATTGGGCTCGCCTAAGGTGTCCAGATGGCTGAGGGTGCAGTACTCTACCCTAAGGGACGCTTCGTACACAGTCGCGTCGTAAAAACTCCACTACAAGAATTAAAGGATGCTTCGGCATGGGCTTTATCAGCGACAACGTCACATTGGACAATCCCGCATTTATTCATGAAAGCGCCTGGCTTTATGGCAAGGTTTATATTGGTCCCGACGCTTCAGTTTGGCCTAATGTGGTGACCCGTGCGGAATTCCTTGAGATCAGGATAGGCGCGCGGACCAACATTCAAGATTTTGTCATGATTCATGTCGGAGCCATGACGCCCACGATTGTTGGTGAGGACTGTTCTATTACTCATCACGCAACCTTGCACGGCTGCGAGATTGGTGACCGCTGCCTGATTGGCATTAACTCCACGATTATGGACGGCGCGAAAATCGGCGCTAATTCTATTGTTGCGGGTAACAGCATTGTGCGTGAAAACAGCGTTTTTCCCGAAAACTCAATTATTGCTGGTGTACCCGCTAAGGTGGTGGGAACGCGGGATAATGGTGCGGCCAATGCGCTCAATGCCGCTATGTATCAACGATTTGCAGGAAGCTTCGCCGATGGCCGCGATCGGCTCGATGAGTCTGAAGTTGCTGACATTATTGCGTTGTACAAAGGTGAGAAGCCCGCAGAAAAGTGAGCGGATTGGGGTGTTCTAGACAGTTTGGCGGTGGGGTCTTTGGTACCACTGTTGCAGCGATAACAGCCAAACGGTAACGCTAAGCCCCATAGCGAGCCCTACGATTCCGGTCCACGCGAAGCGATCGTAGGCTAGGGTTCCTGCCCAGCTGCCCAAACCGCCGCCCGTAAACATCATACAAACGTACAGACTCATTAATCTTGTTCTGACGGCGGGGGTTTCTTGCAACCCTGTCATGCGGCCTGTGACGTCGACCAAGGGGCCAACGACTGCCATTAGAGCCAGTGGTGGCAGCAAGAACACCCAGTTTGTTTCAGCCGTCATTAGCAGTGTTATTCCCAGAAACTGAAAAGTGGCCATGATGAGTCGGGCTTTTTCGGCGCCCTGAGTGTCCGCCCATTTTCCCAGGCGCGCAGTTGTCAGAAGACCTATTGCCGAGAATGCCGTGAGATAACCCACAAGGTCAGAGCCATGTCCCTGGGCTTCACTAGTGAGATGGAGTCCAATGCCCAACCAGACAGCAATAAATGCGGCAAAGTTAAGGCCCTGAATAACCCCCGATACCATCAATCGTGGGTGCTGTTTGCCAAGAATGAATAGCGATCGAATCAGCGTCCAATAACTCGAGCCTTGTGTTTTTACGGATTCGGCCACCATGATCCGGGGCACGATAATGGCGGCGGCGGTCATTAGAGCCGCGGCAATCCAATAAATCCAGCGCCAGTCGGTATAGGCTCCAATAACGCCAGCAGACAGCCTTGAAACCTGAACTCCGGCAATGACGCCCGTCGTTAGCAGGGCGGTTGCGTAACCGAGTTGTTGAGGAGTGACGCGACGGGAGGCATAGGCGGGGAGCAGATACGGGGTAATGGTAAAGAAACCCAGTGCAGTTGATGCTGTGATAAAAACGACGAAGCTGGTGGTAACGGCCATAACCACGAGGGTGAGCACTTGAACGGAAAGGCACAGCGTGACCAATCTTCGATTATCGACTCGATCACCTAAAGGCAAAAGCAGAAGCACACCAAGGGCGAGGGCAATTTGGTTGACGGCAGGCACAATGCCAATACCGGCATCACTAACGCCGAAGTCCCGCGCCACCGCAGCAATAATCGGATGAATATAGTAGGCATTGGCCGTTACGATCGCCGAGGCACAGGCCAGCCAAAATATTTCTCTATTCCCAGTCAAACTGAAGAGATGCTTTGGCTGTACAACATAAGTGATTGCTCATAACGATGACGGTTGTGGCTGGGAACATAGCGCGGGACGCTGTATCTCACACGCGGCTGGGCCGGGAGTATATCGGTTGTTGCTGCCTCTGGTGCTGCCATTAATACCGTTAGTTCTCTTATTAACTGTGGTGGCTGCCCCAATCGCTGCTCCATCCCTCGCTTCTGGTAACAAAGAATGAACGCAACGTGTCAGTCTTTCAGGGACGACTGCGCTGAGTCAGCAGCTTATCGAGCTGGTCGGCAAAGGTTTTTCGATCTGTTTGAGACATGGGCGGCGGGCCTCCGGTGTTTTGGCCAGAGGCGCGCATAGTCTCCATGAAGTCGCGCATTTGCAGCCGCTGCTTGATATTGGCGGTGCTGTAGCGTTCACCACGAGGGGTAAGTACTCGGCCACCTTTTTCTAGGACGTCAGCTGCTAGTGGAATATCAGCTGTGATGACAAGATCGTTGGTCGCCACCCGCGCAACAATTTCGTCGTCGGCCTTATCGAATCCTTGTGCGACTTGATAGCTTTGTAGCCAGGGAGACGGGGGCAAGTTAACTGCTTGGTTGGCAATAAAAACCACCTTGATTTCGCGTTTCACAGCGGCGCGGCATAAGATGTCCCTGATTGCTCCGGGGCAGGCGTCGGCGTCGACTAAAATGTTCACGCAATAGTTTCCTTTAATATGAAGCGGGCAACGCCCTCCGGAGGCGCCACTAACACGCGAATAACAACGTTCCGTAGGAGAGCAGCACAATGGCATTGGTTACTTATCAAGAGCAAGACGCTTTTAGCCTGATTACCCTTGATGATGGCAAGGCCAATGCGTTGTCTTTTGCTATGGCAGATGGTCTAGACAGCGCCCTCGATCAAGGTTTTGAGTCTGGCAAGGTGATTGTGTTGGCGGGTCGGCCCGGCAAATTCTGTGCCGGCTTTGATTTAAATGTCATGGGAAAAATGGATGCAGACAGTCAGCGCCTGTTGCGAAGGGGTGCTGATATTGCTGGACGACTGGCACATAGCCAAACCCCTGTGATTGCTGCGGTAACTGGACACGCCTTGGCCATGGGCGCATTAATTTGTCTTTCAGTGGATTACCGCTTGGGATGTCGAGGTGCTTTTAAACTGGGCCTGAATGAGGTGGCCATTGGCATGACGTTGCCATGGTTTGGCATTGAGTTGGCGCAGGAGCGCGTGATTGAAGCTCATGCCCATCAGGTGGTTACTTTGGCGCGTATCTATGACCCCGAAGGCGCCGCGGAGGCGGGTATTCTCGATGCTTGCTGTGCCCCGGAAAACCTTATGGCAGAGGCGGCAAGTACTGCTCAGCACTTCGCGGCCTTAGATATGCCTTCGTTCGCGGCAACCAAGGCGCGATTGCGGGAGGGTTTTGCCAGTCGCTGGGATACGGCTATGGCACGAGATTTTGGTTAACCGAGCGTGTTGATCGGCCCTATGACTGGTTAATAAAGTGCTCGCACCCAAAATATCTAACCTGGACCAACAAACTTAGATCAACTTGCGGCTACCGTGCTGCGGCCAAATCGTTAGCCAGTTTCATTTGGCGGCGAGTAGCCGCGAAGACTGAAAGATCATCAGCGGTTTTCCCTTGTTCGCCCAGAAGCAGAATTTGCTCGTAGTACCAGTACTGCACGGCAAAGGTCCCTAAGGTTTTAAATAACGATATTTTTTCGAGGATTTTTAGCCACCGAGGCAGTAGTGAAAGCGCATCCTCGTATCGAGGGAGCTCTGCCATGCCAGACAGCAGCCGTTTAGGTGCATCGGTCATAACGCACATGGGTCGACCAATCCCAACGACATCGGCAGACCCGCTTTCAAGGGCGCTCTCCATGGCGTCTAGGCGTCGCAGGCCGCCCGTTACCATCAGGGGCATGGTCAGTTCCTTGCGCATCGCTTGAGCAAAGTCCACGAAATAAGCCTCCCTGGCCCGGGTTGACTGCGCCACGGCCTGATTTTCTACAGGCTCGATGCCCTCTACGTTTAGCAGCCGTGGCTGCTCGTAAGTACCTCCTGAAATTTCCAGCAGGTCGACACCCGCCGCTTCCAACCATTTGGCCACTTGCAGGCTTTCGGTGAAATCAAATCCACCCCGTTGAAAGTCGGCGCTATTAAGCTTCACGCCTACTGGGAATTCAGGGCCAACCGCCGCACGAACCGCCTTGACTGACTCCAGTAAAGCGCGGGCACGATTTTCAAGACTGCCGCCCCAACGGTCTGTGCGTTGATTGCTTCGGGGGCTCAGAAATTGAGACAACAAGTAGCCGTGGGCGCTGTGGAGTTGAACGCCGGTGAAGCCCGCCTCCTTGAGGACACGGGCGCAGCGTGCAAAGCCCGCTATAACGGCCTCAATATCCGACTCAGTCATTGCAACGGGTTCACCAAATTGTCCGCCCGGTAGGCCTAATTTAATGGGCGAGGGGGCTTTGGGCGTTGGATTAATGATTTTTTGACACTGCCGTCCTGCGTGGCTGATCTGTGCCCAAAAATGATTGCCATGGCGAGTTCCTGCCGTTGCCCATGCCTTTAAGGCGTCTTTTGTGGCGGCATCCGGTTCTTGGTCAACGACCACATTGCCCGGTCGCTCCAAATGGTCGCGGTCAATTTGCACGTTACCTGAGAGTAATAACCCTGCTCCACCATCGCTCCAGATCCCATACAGTTGATTCAACGCAGCCCCCGGGACCCCGGTTGACCCGGCCAGCCCCTCGGTCATTGCAGCTTTGCAGATACGATTGGTCAACGTTGCCCCACAGGGCAGAGTTAATGATTGCTCTATCATTTTGGGTTCCTTTTTTGGAGGGCAAACGCTGTTCCAGTTACTTGGTGGCTGCCGTTTGCTCTAAGGGTGTTGAGGTGATGTGGAAAAAGGCGCCTTCATCAGTCAGAACTGCAATGCTGCCATCACCTAAAACCCGGACATCGCGCACTCTTCCTGTCACTTCGGAAAAGGGCTCACTCTGCACAAAGCCATTGCCCTCGGGCGCCAGTCGATAAAGTTTTTGGTCAACTAACGCGCCTGTAAGCAGCGATCCATCCCATTCTGGAAAAGCCGTGCCTCGATAAATAGCAAGGCCCGATGTGGCGATACTGGGCACCCAGTACATGACCGGCTGGGCCATGCCTTCGGCTTCCGTGTAGGGCGAAATAATCGCCCCTGAATAATCCAAACCGTAAGTAATTGCGGGCCAGCCATAGTTAGTGCCGGGAACAATTCGATTGAGTTCGTCTCCGCCTTTGGGTCCATGCTCCGCCATCCAGATAGTCCCTGTCTCGGGGTCGACCACGAGCCCTTGAGGGTTTCTGTGTCCGTAGCTGTAAACCCGGGGCGCAACCTCTGAAAAAGGGTTGCTAGCAGGTGCACTACCGTCGCTATTAATTCTCAGCAGCTTGCCCATTTCGCTGCTTAGGCTCTGCGCTTGCTCTCGATATTCAAAACCTTCACCAACGCTGAGCAGCAAGGTGCCATCGGGCAAAAAAGCCAATTTGCCACCAAAATGCGCGGCTTTTTTCTTGCTGGGTTGAACCTCCAAAATAATTTCTGAATCAGCCAGTAGCTCCCCGGAAAGCTTGGCGCGCATGACGGTGGTGCGGTTCGTATCGGCATCGCCCCCGGCATAAGAGAGATAAATTCGTTGATTGGTAGCGAACTCAGGGTCGAGGACAACGTCTAGCAAGCCGCCTTGGCTTTTAAAAAACACTTCGGGGGTACCGACAATTGTGGTGGCATTGCCACTGTGATCGACGTGTAAAAGGCGACCAGCCTTTTCGGTGATCAGGAAGCCGTTACCGTTGGGCAGCTCTGCAATCGACCAGGGCTGTTCTAGCGTGTCTGTAATGGTGTTAACTTGGTAGTTGGCAGCTTCCAAGGGTAATGCTGCTAGCAGCATTGCACTTACGAAAACGGTTTTGACGAAGTTGTAACTAGAAGGCATGGTGCGTCCTTTGAAAAAAAGTTTTTATACCTTGGACCCTAACTATAACCCCTTCGCAGTGCAAAATTTGCATTGCCGTTTATAAGGAGCTGCTTGTGCGTACCATCGCTGCTTACTTTCCAGCCACTCTAGTGGCGTACCTATTAGCCAGCGCCTTTTCGACATTTATGATCATGGCCGGACTTAAGGAGATGGCTATGCCAGTTTCTGCCACTGATGTTTTGTCGGCGGTTTGGTTTGATTGGCTTGGATTACTAGGCTCGTATTTGCCGCTAGTCGCAATTTCGTTGCTTATTGCACTGCCGGTGGCGGGACAATTACACGGTCGACTGGGCTTTCCCCGCCCTTTCATTTACGCGCTGGCAGGCTTTGTGGCTTTGATCGCTATTCATTTGATTTTGGAGGCAACCTTGGGGTTGATCGGCTTCGCCGCCGTAAGGAGCACCTTTGGTTTGCTGATGCAGGGGGCTGCGGGTGGTATTGCAGGCTGGTTCTATGCCTATTTAACCGGAGTAAAAGCATGACCGAGGCTGACTACTTTCAGCAGGGAATTACTGAGCTTCAGGCTGGACGCCCCGCGGAAGCGCTGGCGATATTTCAGCAGGCTGTTGCTAACAATGTTGCGACACCGCGGTGCTGGCTAGGTCTGTCACTGGCAGCACTGACTCAGGGTGATGTGCCCGAGGCTGAAAAAGCGGTAGATGCGGTCCTAGTAGAAGAGCCCCACAATATGCGCGCTTTGATTATCAAGGGCGATATTTTGTTGGGTAAGGACGATTTTCAAAATGCTTCCTCCTATTACAATCTAATCCTCCGTCTTGCAGCAAACCTGACGGATATCCCGCCGCAGCTGTCCTCAGATTTAGATCGAGTAGAAACCCGGCTGCAGCAGCTGGGACAGATGTTTCAGCAACACTTGTTTGATCGTCTTTCGTCAGCGGGCTACCGCCGCAATCGGGCATCGACGCGTTTCAATAATTCTCTCGATATGCTTTTGGGGCGTAAACAGCGAAAAGATCCGGGGCATAAATTTCCCCAAGCTCCCCACGCTTTTTATCTGGATGACGTGCCTTATTGTACGTATTTTCCTAATGAGCAGCTCCCATGGCTCGCTGACTTGGAAGCACATACAGATTTGATCGAGGGGGAGCTGAACGCTTTGCTGCGACAGTCTTCCGATCGCTTTTCTCCCTACGTGCACAGCGGTTTGGAGCAACCACAAAATAGTGGAACGACGTTACTCGATAGCGACGATTGGACGTCAGCGTTTCTTTGGCAAGACGGGATGCCGCAGCCTGACGTTCTTGCGTCTTGCCCAGAAACTGCGGCTCTCATGGCTGACCTGCCTTTAACGAAGATCGGCGGTCTTGCGCCTTCTGTACTGTTTTCCAAGCTTGATGCTGGCGCCAAAATTGATCCTCATACTGGGTTACTGAACTGCCGATTAATTTGTCATTTACCGCTGACCGTACCGCCGGGGTGTGGTCTGCGTGTTGGCGAAGATTCACGAGAAACTGAGCGGGGTAGCAGTTGGGCATTTGACGACAGCGTAAACCATGAAGCTTGGAACAATGGGGAAGAACCGCGAACTATTTTACTGTTCGATGTGTGGCGCCCAGAGCTCGATAGTGATGAACGCCACTTAATAACCAGCGTGCTTGAAGCGGTCTCTGGATTCGGTAAGGTAGGGTAGTCTGCCGCTTGAGGCGACAGAAACAAATGTTTGTGGCTGTGGGTCGCAAAGGCAAAGGGTTACGGTAGTTTTGCTCGGTCAGTGAGGATGTTATGTCGTTGGTTCGGTGTGGTAATTTTTCCTGGCAGTCCCTGGCATTAATCGGAGTGCTGTTGTTGTGCAACGCGCCCGGGGCGACGGCTGACTGGGTCGCTGGGGTGACCACCGATACTGAAACTGACGGTATTGGCGGCGTTGTCGAATATCATTGGCAAGAGTTTGCGGCAGCTGGGGGGTTCTCAGGCAATATTGCGGTCGCGGGACGCCTTGATGAGGACGGTGACGCTTGGGCTGGTGCTGGTGTTGCAGGTAAATACCGAATCGGACGTCGATTCTTCATTGAGGGCAGCTTTATGCCGGGGGTCTATCATGCAGGGGATACCGAGCTCGGCGGGTCTCTGCATTTCCGGTCTCTCATTGGAATGGGTTTTGACATTAACGAAAACGCCGCCATTTCACTGACGATTGATCATATGTCTAACGGCAGTACGCAGACCCTGAATCCTGGTTCAGACGCGATTACTCTTCGGTTCATCTTTCGTTGAGCCTTAAAACGATGTCAGAGACGCCCTCAGCTGAACAGCCTCTGGCTGGAGTTCAAATTGTTGAGCTGTCCACCATGGTTACTTGCTCACTGGCTGCCATGACGCTGCGCTCACAGGGCGCTCAAGTGATTAAAGTGGAGCCGGTACGAGGCGGCGATCCCATGCGCAAACTCGGTAGCCAGAAAAATGGAACCTCGGCACTGTTTCATAACTGCAACCGCGGTAAGCGTTCACTAGCTATCAATCTTAAGCATGAGATGGGTGTTGAAGCGGTAAAACGCTTGGCAGTCCGTGCGGACGTTGTTCTCAATAATTACCGGCCGGGTGTCATGACGCAGCTGGGTTTGGGAAGCGACACACTTCGAGCCCTCAACCCGCGCCTGATAAACGTTGCTGTGACGGGTTTTGGCACACGAGGCCCTCTGCGTGATCGACCCGCTTATGATCACGTGATTCAGGGTATAGCGGGTATCACGGGGCTCCAGGGCGGCGATGATGAGTTTGCATTCGTTCGAATGCTGATGTGCGACAAGGTCACCGCCTATACAACAGCCCAAGCGGTGACCGCGGCGTTACTGGCGCGACACTCTACCGGGGAAGGTCAGCACATAGATATTTCAATGTTACATGCCTGCCTAGCTTTCATGTGGCCTGATGGCATGATGCACCGAACATTGCACGACGATGATGCTTTTCAAATGCCGCCCATATCTGAGAGCTACCAAACAATTCAGGGTTCCGATGGTGCTGTGGCTGCGTCTATTTTATTAGATCATCATTGGGAAACGGTGCTGACTTTAGTTGGCCGTGAAGAGCTTAGATCCGACCCTAGATTTGCCACGGTTGTGTCACGATTTATGCATCTAGGAGAGTTTTCTAGCGTTTTAAAAGACGGCATGCGTCATCTCAAAGTCGAGGAAATTATGACGGCCTTTGAGGCGGCCGATATTCCCAGTGCACCCTGTGAATCGAGGGACACCCTCACTAGAAATGTTCAAATAGAGACCTTGGGTCTGCTTGAAACTTATGTCACTGAGAACTTGGGCCGCCTGACCAGCCCAGCGCCGCCGATCCAGTTTGCCGGTATCGACAGCTCATTGGCTGAACCGTCGCCGTCTCTGGGTGAACACAGTGTTGAAGTAATGACAGAGCTGGGCTTTACCGAGAGTCAGGTAGGCGAGCTACTCGAATCTGGAAAATTGGCGACGGCATAATTTTTTCAGGTGCGACACGACAGAAGAGGTTTGCCGATGCCAAATTACTGTGACTTGGGGGCGTTAGAGGGCTTTACCTGTGGCCAAGCTAGTGATCCCTTGGGTAAAACCGGGGTGACGGTGCTGCGCTTTGACGCGGGTGCGGTAGCCGCCGTAGATGTTCGCGGTGCGGCACCGGGCACCCGCGAAACAGATCTGCTGAAGCCAGAAAATCTCATCGACAAGGTTCATGCCATTGTCTTGTCTGGAGGCAGCGTTTGGGGTCTGGATGCCATGAGCGGTGTTGTTCAGGTACTTGAAGAGAATGACGTTGGCTTTGATACCGGCATCGCAAAAGTGCCTATCGTGACAGGGGCCGTACTGTTTGACCTCGGTGTGGGTAGTGCGAGCGCTCGTCCCGACATGCTAATGGGTCGAAAAGCGGCAGAGGCGGCTACCGCGCGGCGTATTGAAACAGGCGCTGTGGGGGCTGGATGCGGGGCTACGTTGGGGAAAATATATGGCCGCGAATACGCCTCAATATCTGGTCTGGGTGCCCATTGTATTGCTCTGGCGGATGGCTTCTGTGTGGCTGCGATTGTGGCGGTGAATCCCTATGGCGAGGTGTTTGGTCGGGACGGCCAGCTTCTGGGAGCTAGCACGGCGCCAGTTTCTTTGCGGAACGCTGAAAATTACAGCGCTTCTGGTGATTTTCCTGGAAGCAACACAACCATTGGCGCCATTGTCACAAATGCCACATTGACTAAAAGTGAAGCCTTGAAAGTGGCACAAATGGCTCATGACGGACTCGCAAGGGCGATTCGTCCGGCGCACACTTTATATGATGGCGATACGCTTTTTGCTGCGGGTACGGGTACTCATGGACCCATGAATTTAAATCGACTGGGTATGCTTGCGGCAGATGCTGTTGAGGTTGCAATTCATAACGGTGTAGCCAGTAGCCATTAGCCATGGGCGGGTCGTGATCTTCGATTTGAGACCAGTCTTCATGGCCTTTGGCTGCGTACATAAACCCAACTGATACCAAATTTTGCGTACTATCTGTTCAATGGCTGCCAAACGCTTTTAGCCTTCCAGAGAGAGCACATTCCAGAGCAGCGACGGACAGTCAATAAGGAGGTTTGAATGCGATTCAGCTATCAAGTGGGCATGAGTGACGCCGACCATTACTTACCTTTAGCTAAGGCCGCTGAAGCTGCTGGCTATGACGGCATTACGATACCTGACAGCATTTGTTACCCCCAAGAGTGCAGCTCGAAGTACCCATACAACAAAGACGGCAGCAGAGAGTTTCTTGAAAGCGTGCCGTTTTTAGAGAGTCTTATTGCGGTTTCAGCAATGGCGGCGGTCACCGATACCATTCGTTTTGCGACCTTTGTTTACAAACTGGCCGTGCGACAGGCGCCTGTGGTGGCCAAACAGGTGCAAAGTATTCAGCAGTTGTCGGGTAATCGTTTTGATTTTGGCGTGGGTATAAGCCCTTGGGAGGAGGACTTCGCCGTTTGTGGCATCCCATGGGAGCGTCGCGGTAAGCGATTTGATGAGCAGCTGGCCATTTTAAGAGGTCTTGAGAGCGGGGAGTTTTTCAGTTTTGAGGGCGAGTTGCACAGTATGCCTGCCAATAAAATGTGTCCTGCCCCTACCGCGCCAACACCCATCTTAATGGGGGGACATTCAGATCCGGCGCTGAAGCGGGCGGCCCGCGTGGGCGACGGCTGGATGTGTGCCGGAGCGGATATGTCGCAACTTACTGATTACATTACTAAGCTCAAGCAATGGCGTGAGGAATATGGCACTGTTGATCGGCCTTTTAAAATTTTCACCACAGGACAAAATGCGTTTACGCCGGCGGGTATTGCGGAGTTGGAAGCGCTGGGCGTAACTGACGTTGTTATTGCCTTTCGCAACGTTTACGAATTGGAACCTGATCATTCCCTAGAGAAAAAAATCCAAATGCTCAACTGGTATGCGACCGAGTTCATCGGACCACACCGCGCCTAAGACATAATGTTTTTGGTTCCTTGAGCTCCAGTGTCTGCGGGTTATTAGGTAACAGCGCTACTAACGCGTGGCGCTGGTTGTTTGTTCAAGGCAACGATACCTTGTGGGCTTTTTCCTGAGATAAACTTCCTGATTCAACAATGACACTGCGAGTGAACACTGCAATGGATATCCTGACTGAACAGGACGGCGCAATTTTAACGCTGACCTTAAATCGTCCCGATCGACGCAATCCCATTACCGACTTAGCTATGGTGGACGCACTGGTAGATGCTCTTGAGGCGGCAGACGCCGACCCATCGGTACGCGTGGTTATTTTAACGGGGGCAGGGAAAGCTTTCTGCTCTGGGGGTGACCTTAGGCAAATGCAAGCCGGACCCGAAAGCTTGATTGGTGATACACCACAAGCAACGGCCGATAATTATCGAAAGGGTATTCAGCGTATCCCCCTAGCAATGGAAGCTTTGAGTGTGCCGGTGATTGCGGCGGTTAATGGAGCTGCGATTGGCGCGGGCTGTGATTTAACCTGTATGTGTGATCTCCGTGTTGCTTCCACATCGGCGGTTTTTGCCGAGAGCTTTGTAAAATTGGGGTTAATTCCGGGTGATGGCGGTGCTTGGTTATTGCCCCGAATTGTGGGCTTTTCTCGCGCCGCCGAAATGGCGCTGACAGGTGACAAGATCGACGCCGAGACAGCCTTGGCATGGGGGTTGGTGTCCCGTGTCGTCACACCTGAAGAGCTGTTGCCTACCTGTCACGCCTTGGCACAACGCATTGCAGAAAACCCCCCGGGTGCGGTGGGTTTAGCGCGGAAAATGTTACGTCAGGCCTGCGACCAAACCCTGGTGGAGGCTCTCAACACGGCAGCTAAAAATCAAGGTGGTGCCCATCAATCACGGGACCACCGTGAGGCCGTAGCAGCCTTTCTTGAAAAGCGGACGCCCCACTTCACGGGAGATTGATTTGAGGGTGTGTTCAGTCTTCGCTAGGCGCTGAGTGCGGCTTCGACGATGTCACACTGCGCCTGAAGCGCGCCACGATGCTGATCGACAAAGCGGGGCCCTTGAGCGTCATAGCGTTCGCGATGCTCTAATTTTAAGGATTGGCTCAGTGCTTCCGCCAACCCATCGCCGTCGCCAACGAGGGAGACTAAGCCTTCAGCCTCTAGGGTTTGGTAGAGGTTCGAAAAATTGGTGGTGAATGGGCCCGATATCACGGGCTTGCCAAAGACCAGGGCCTCCAAAGGATTGTGCCCACCATGCTCAACCAGGCTGCCTCCTATGAATACCGCAGAAGCCAGCCCCATAAAGGCTGGTAATTCCCCAAGGGTATCGATCAATAAAACCTCGGTAGAGTCCCCGACGGTTTGCCCTGAGGATCGCCTAATTGCAGTGAGCTTGGCTGTCGCAATGAGCGCTAGAATGGCGGCAGAGCGTTCCGGGTGTCTCGGTGCCAGCCAGAGTAATGCGCTGGGGTGTTCCTCGCGGACTTTGAGGAAAGCATTGATCACTAATAGGTCTTCTCCAGTATGAGTGCTGGCCGCTAATAGGACGGGACGCCCAGAGGCCCGGGTGCCTAGATCTAGAGCGAGTGCATCCCGTTGTTGCTCCAGGGCCAGTTTTGGCATGTCAAATTTGAGACTGCCGACCACCGACAGTCGGTCTTCCAGTGCCCCTAATGCCTGAAAATGTTGGGCGTCCGATACGTGCTGACAAGCAATATGATGCAGGCTTGTGACGGAGTTGCGCATCAAGCTCCCCAGCCGCCCGTAGCGCCGCAGGGATCGCTGGGACAAGCGGGCATTTAAAAGCAAGGTTGTAATTCCGCGATAGCTGCATTGGCGAATGAGTTCGGGCCAGAGTTCTGTTTCAACCAATATCAGGGCGTTTGGTTGCCAATGATCAAGTGATCGGGTGATGGCCCCCGGGCTATCGAATGGAAACCACGCGCTGTGTACTCGATCACCAAACAGTCGTTGTACCTGTTCTGCGCCGGTTGGCGTGGTCGATGTGATCAATACACTGAGGTCAGAACGCGCGCTGAGGAGTCTTTCAACGAGAGGGGCTATGGCCAGCGTTTCGCCAACACTGACGGCGTGGACCCACAGTCGTTGTTTGCTAGAGGACTCCAGTAGTGGCAGGTTTCGGCCCAGTCGCTGTGATAAATTTTTGCGATACCCCGGTTGCTTTATCGAAAGCCACAGCAGTCCGACCCAAAACACGGGTAATAAGAGCAAAGTTAACAGACCGTATATTCGGCGCATTTAAATGTCACCATCAAACCACTGCCAGCGCGCAGTATACTCAACCCGGCCCGTAGGTCGCCTCGATCTCTAGAAATGCCGCCAAAGTGACTGGGCCCGGTGCTATTGCGTGAGCCACGGCGAAGATGCGGGCTTAAACATTATCTGATGTATTTCAGGCAAGGTCTGTCAGTTGGGGATAGTGATCAGAGCCTAGGGAGCATGGTAGTCGTGGGTTTTTATCCTTGCAGGGCGAGCGGTTCACGGGCGATAGTAACCGGCAATGCGCCGCGCTTTGCTGCGAAGTCTGCGCTGCATCGGTAGGCGAGCCTCGGTTGTAGGCCACTGCAAAGTTTTACAGGCTTTTCATAGTTGAGTGATTCATGCGTAAACATAAGCTCTCCTGTTTTCTCATTGTGTGCAACGAAGGTGACCGACTCGATCGCTGTCTCAAAGGACTCGCGGGGTGGGTAGACCAACTGGTTATTTTAGATAGCGGAAGCTCGGACGATACCGTGGAAATAGCCAAACGCTATGGCGCAGAGGTTCATTGCACGGATTGGCCCGGTTTTGGAGCGCAGCGCAATCGAGCGTTGACCTATTGTCAGCATGAATGGGTGTTGAATATCGACGCTGATGAAGAGGTTACAAGAGAGCTGCGGGCTGAAATCGATCAATTTTTGAGCCAAGATGCCATCAAAGAGACCTTGGTCAAGATACCCTGGCAAACGATTTTATTTGGTAAGGCGGTTAACTTTGGTCGGTATGCATCGCCTCAGGGGAAGCTGTTTTATAAAAAAGGGGCGCGCTTTAAAGATGCCGCGGTGCACGAAACGTTGATCTTGCCCACTGAAACAGTTCACCGTTTGAGGGCCAAATTATTGCATTACAGTTGGCGTGATTATCGTCACCTTCAGGAAAAGCATATCCAGTACGCAGCGCTCAGTGCTGCTGATAAATTTAAATCGGGGAAACGCAGCTCTCTCCCCTACGCAAGCCTACGATTTTTTACTGACTTCACTCAGCAGTACCTGCTTCGGTTGGGCTTTTTAGATGGCTGGAGGGGTTTTTTGCTGGCTCTCGTACTGGGGCAATATGCCTTTAATAAATACGCAGGGCTGGTGGTTTTACAGCGCAGCACTCCTGTAAGCCAGGAGGGGTCTTTGTGATTTGTGACAATGTGACTCGATGCGCCTGCGCCGCGCTTAAATTACGGTCGCCCGAGATCTCCACTCCATGACCAACGTCAGTGTATTTATTGTCACCTTGAACGAGGCAGACACCATCGGTGCTACGGTCAAAAGTGTCGCCGGCTTTGATGAGGTTATTGTCGTTGACTCTGGCTCAACCGATGACACAGTGGCAATCGCTCGCCGTGAAGGTGCCCGGGTCTTACACCACGATTGGGAGGGGTTTTCTCAGCAAAAAGCCTTCGCTATGGGCTTATGCCGCAACGAATGGTGTTTAAATCTCGATGGCGACGAAGTTGTGCCGCCTTTGCTGTTGCAAGAACTCAAAGTATTGATTGCCTCAAATGAATGGGACCTTATCCGCCTGCGCATTGAGGACATATTCATGGGCGCTCCTATGCATCCTAGGTCTCGTAAACGGGCCATTACCCGTGCCTTTAAAAAGTCACTCGTGCGCTATCCAAGTGATCGACGGGTTCACGAAAACATTCAGGGAGAGGGTCGGCAGGTTACGACTCAGCACACACTGACCCACTGGGGGTACAACGACCTAGGGGTCTACGCGACCAAACACGTGCGCTACGCGAAGCTACGGGCACAGGACAAATTTCTTGCAGGAAAACGCTTCAGCGGTGTGAAATTACTGTTTATTTTCCCGGTCACGTTTATCAAGGTTTATCTGTTGCGCGGACTTATTTTTTCGGGTTGGCGTGGCTTGGTGCAAGCGACAGTCGAGTCCTTTTATGCGTTTATGAAAGAGGCCTATCTTTGGATGATCGAGAGAGACTCTGGCCGCTCCTAGCTTTTCACTTCAGGGGTGCTAGGTAGCACTGTCGTCGTTCAGCTGCAGAGTGCGCAATACCTCATCGACTTTGTTAATGACCTGAGACAGCGAAATGTCTTCCATTAACTGCGCACCTTTGAGCCTGGTGCCCCACTTTGGTGTCTTTGATGATTCTGGTTTAAGACGTTCTAGATTTTTGTGATAAGCGTCGATGGTTAGATTCTGATATTTATAGGGTCCCGTTCGCTGCGGGTTGCTGTGGGCATATAGCCCTATTGTTGGGGTATTTTGTGTAACAGCCATGTGGGCGGTCCCGCTGTCAGGTGCTATGACAAGACCGGCCTTTGCCACGACCGCCAGCAACTGCTTGAGGCTTGTTTGGCCGGCGAGATTAATCACATCGCAGTTTGCTGAGGCGACAATTTTTTGGGCTAACACGACTTCGGCTTCCGCTGGTGAGGCGGTTAGTACCACCCCATAGCCTCGGGTTTGGAGATGTTCGGCAAGTGCTGCATAGCGATCGACTAACCAGTTGCGTTCCGGATTACTGGCAGAGGGTGCAATCACCGCATAAGGCTGGTGTTCAGTGAGACGCTCTCTCACCCAAAGATGGTCTTCTTGGGCAATAGGAATAGCCCATGTGGGCTCAAAAGGCGGAACGCCCAGGGCATAGGCGAAATGCTGAAAGCCTTCGAGCACATGGGGCCTATCTGGCATGGTTGCTCGCCGGTTCACGACCAAGCCGTGCAGCTCTTTTGATAAGTGCTTGGGAAATCCCCATTTCGCTTTTGCCGGCACAGCCGTAGCTAACAGGTTGGCCCGAAAAGAAACCTGCATGTGCAGTAGTACATCGAACGGTTCAGGAATCGCCTTGAGCACATTTCTGAACCCGGCCAGTCCCAGTTTCTTGTCAAATATAATGAAGTTTATCCCGGGTAAATCGCCAATGAGTGCGGCTTCAGTTCGCCCGATGATCCAAGTAATTTCATCCTCGGGGGCATGACGCTGTATAGCTTGAACCGTTGCAACTGCATGGCAGACGTCACCAATGGCAGACAGGCGTATCAGACCTATGCGGCGTCCCTTAGGTTTTACCATGCCGCTACCTGATTCCTTTGTGCAGACCTGTTTTTTGCCTCGTAGGCTTGACACTGACGGTGGCACTCCAACGACACTTTGGGAAATATTGTTAAACAGTTCGCCATTGATTTAAGTGGCCTTCGAAATCACAAAGCGCCTAGTGTACGCTCAGTTAGGCTGGGAGCGGAACGTGGTGTTTGAGCAACCCCCAGAAAGCGAGGCTGCCGATGACGGCGGGCAATGTGAGTGTACGAGACATGAAAGCCGAGATAATTAACGTCGATGCTGGAAAAATATTGTTCGACGCAACCTGCGTGGTTAATCCGACCCGCGCTTTATTTGACAGCGCTCATTGGTCAAACCTCGAGGCTATTTCCGACGGGCGTGGAGCTGCACATTTCGTCGAGTACGAGGGCCAACGTTGGCTATTGAAGCCTTATTACCGTGGTGGCTTTATTCGCAAACTGTCTGAGAAATCGTACGTCTTTACCGGATATGAGCGCACGCGCATGTTTAGAGAGTTTAGGTTGCTCCAGTCTTTAATCGCGCTCGGGCTGCCGGTCCCAAAGCCGGTTGCTGTATTGGCTCAGCGTTCAAGTTGGCGCTACTCAGGGGCCATCATTCTCGAACGTCTCGATAACGTAACGTCGCTTCAGCGCCTAGTAGAAAATGAAGCCGTGAGGGGGGCGCAGTGGCAAGCTGTCGGTAGAACGGTAGCGCTATTTCACGATAACGGGGTAAATCATACCGACTTGAACGCTAGCAATATTTTATTGCGAGACGATGAGGTATTTATTATCGATTTTGATGGCTGCACCTTGAAGCCGGCCACGGGCGGCAGGTCTCGACGCGTTAATCTTGAGCGACTGCATCGCTCGCTGCTAAAGCAGCGGCAATTTTCTCAGGGATTGTCAGCAAAAGGTTGGTCACTTCTGGTATCGGCATATCACGATCAAGCCCGAATTTGATGTGGCCACACCGAGGTGTGGTTGAGTCGGGAGCAGTTGGTGAAAATTATGAGAAAGCGTCCCACTTTGGGTGCGAGCTGCTAAATGGTTAGCCCGCTGCAGGTGCTACCGGTGCCTGCGCAAGATAAGCCTGGATTCGCTGGGCGCTATCACGTCCTGAGGTAACGGCCCCCTCCATCCACCCATACCACCGTCTTGAGACATCGCCACCTGCAAAAATGACGGGGGGAGGGTTGTCTGCGAGCTGATGCCAGCCTTCGTGCTGTTTGGGCGCGGCAGATAGCCATGTTCCTTGTGCCAGTGGATCATTGAGCCAGTCATGGGACAAAAATTCATTGTGCCACTGGAGGTTAGGGTGTCTGGAGCGGACGGCTTGCCAGGATTTTTCCAAAGCACTGTCGTGGCAGGGGTCAGCAACCGCGAAGGTGGCAATCGCTGATGTTGAGGCCCCTTGTCGGCTGTAGACCTCTACAGCATTCGGCCATCCTGAGGAGTGAATAGGCTCGGGACAGCTGACCGAAGCCCAGCCTTTTGCGGCGGCGCCCGGGTGTCTCTCTTGAATGGCCCGGCGGGCCGCGCTTCCAATCTGAGCGTCTATATCCAGTGATGAAAGGACATTGACGGGAAGGGTGATGATGAGTGCTTTTGTGAGCAGCGTTCCATTAGGGCCTGCGATCTCAAAGCCCTCAAAGGTCTGTTGGATGCGTTGAACTCGCCAATCTAGGCGTATTTCCTTAGCCATGGTTTTCGCAATAGCCAAAGCCAAGGCTTGTGCGCCGCCACCAATACGCTGCTCATCTGCTTGAAAGGCCTCCTTTGCACCGCCAAAAGCCGCAACGTCATGCAGCACATTGATGGTGCTGTAGCGATGGGGGTCGGCTCCATGTAAAGCGAAGCCGTCCGCGAGGAGAAGATCTTTGGCAGCGGCGCATTCAGGACAGGCGCTTAGGTAGTCTGAGAACGATAAATCTAAGTGGCTCACCGCCCGATACCAATCGGGTCTTGTTGGGTCGACTTGCGCTGCGTCTGCATCTATTTTTTTTAGCAAGGTCTGATAGTCGGCGCTAACGCCTTGGGGGAGCGCGCTGACGAGGTCTTTGCAGCCGTCTGGTACAACCAGGGTAAGTGGTAGCGCTTGAGCTCCTCAACCATAGTGGGATGGGCCGCCGGAATGACCCATTCCGCGCCAAGATCGACACTGAGGCCGGTGTTAGCAAAAGGCGCCGTCCATGTTCGGCCGCCGACCCGATCACGGGCCTCCAGCACTGTAACTTGAATACCGGCTGCGACAAGCTCACGGGCTGCGACAAGTCCAGCTAACCCAGCGCCAAGGATGGTGACCTCGGATTTGTCTTGCATGGAAAAACTCCTTACACCAGGACGCCATAGCGATACATAAACGCTTTTAAAAATGCTGTACACAAACCTCATATTAAACACTGAGTGCAGTGTTGCCGAGAAAGCTCCGCTGAAACAATGACCTGAAGACGGCCTAGAGCGAGGTTGAAAATCTTTTGAACCCGGCTGCAAGCGTGGTTGAGCACGACAATATCAATTTACGGAGGTGTCTGGGCAGGTCAATCTTACCGACCAAAAACCCGATTGAGATACCTCCAGATCAGGGGGCAGTGGCTCCGAGAGCTTATTTCTGGTTGGGTACCATGATGCCGCTTTTGATAGTTTTGAGGTCGCCGTGTTGGTCTAACTTAGCGACCTTAGG
This sequence comes from Luminiphilus sp. nBUS_07, assembly GCF_051201685.1. Classification (GTDB taxonomy): domain Bacteria; phylum Pseudomonadota; class Gammaproteobacteria; order Pseudomonadales; family Halieaceae; genus Luminiphilus. The sequence goes on from NZ_CP179213.1 coordinate 259,452, forward strand.
ATGTTCAGCACTCGATCAAATTGACAGGCATCTCGAGTACGTTAATGGCGAGGCCACCCCTAGCGGTCTCTTTGTATTTTTCCTGCATGTCACGTCCTGTGTCGCGCATGGTGCGAATGACCTGATCCAAGGATACAAAGTGCTTGCCGTCACCTCTCAGGGCCATTCTGGCAGCGCTGATCGCTTTAATAGCGCCCATCGCATTGCGTTCAATACAGGGCACTTGAACCAGCCCGCCGATAGGGTCACAGGTGAGGCCAAGGTTGTGTTCCATGGCAATTTCTGCGGCATTCTCTACCTGCTGAGGAGTCCCGCCTAAAGCATCAGCAAGGGCTCCCGCCGCCATTGAGCAGGCAGAACCCACTTCGCCCTGACATCCGACCTCAGCCCCTGATATGGAGGCATTAATTTTATACAAGGTGCCAATGGCGCCTGCCGTTAGTAGGAAGCGGCAGATATCCTCATCCCGAGCGCCCTTGCAATGCGCAAGATAATACTTAAGTACGGCAGGTAGTATGCCTGCTGCGCCGTTAGTGGGCGCTGTGACAATGCGTCCTCCCCCTGCGTTTTCCTCGTTGACCGCCAGGGCATAGAGCGTCACCCAATCCATGGTGTTGAGGGACTCGTCGCCCAAAGAATCCCCTTGACGCTTGAGTTGGCGGTGGAGTTGAGCGGCCCGCCGTTTGACTTTGAGCCCCCCCGGCATCACACCTTCAGTACTGCAGCCCCGGGTGATACAGGCATCCATAACGTCCCACAGCTCCAGTAACCTTTGGCGGATTTCAGTTTCGGGGCGCCAAGCACATTCATTGCTCATCATCAGTGCAGGGATTGATAGCCCATGCTCGCTGCACAGGGCCATCAACTGATCAGCGGTAGTGAAGGGGTAGGGCGTGGGCGTGGGATCATCGACAATAATGTCGGTCTGGTCTGCTGTCTCGTCAACAACAAAACCGCCACCTACCGAAAAATAAACGCGGCTTACTAGGGGGCTTTGGGTCTTACCAAAGGCCGAGAAACGCATACCGTTGGGGTGAAAGGGCAGAGTCTCGGTGCGATGCATGATGAGATCATCACGATAGTTAAAGTCGACTTCGTGGTAGCCCAGCAAAAGGATTTTTCCTGCTTCGCGTACCTGTGCTACACGGGCTGGAATGCTCTCGACATTAACTGTCTCGGGAGTTTCGCCAGATAAACCCAAGATAATCGCTTTCGGCGAACCGTGACCGGCCCCAGTAGCCCCGAGGGAGCCAAAAAGTTCTACGGTTACTCGGGTGCACTCAGTGATCTGCGCAGTGTCTTCCAATGTTTTGGTAAACAGACGCGCGGCATTCATGGGCCCTACCGTGTGGGAACTGGAAGGTCCAATACCGACTTTAAATAAATCAAAAACACTAATCGACACGGTCTTAATCCTGTGCCCTGAAACGCCTTTGAGCTTAACGTTGCAGCGATGGGTGCGCTACTGCCAAAAACGCCGTGTGGTGACGTTTTTAAGCACGGTGATTTCCCCATAAGCGGCTCAACCAGCGGCACTTTTGTGCTTTGACGCAGCTCGTAAGGCAAGCCGCGTCAATCCTAACCAAAAAAAGTGACGCGTTTCACTGTCTGTGCGGTGCCGGGTGGACTTCTAAGTATGAGGCGGTTGTTATGCATCACTCTTTGAAATTTTGACGGGTGATACACCCAGAGGTGCTGAGGTGTCGGCAGCTTTATTCATGGCTAATGCCCGGAGCACGCGTTCCAAAGACCCCCGCTGTGTACTACTGCGTGGTCATGGGTTCAGCGTGTTGTGTGCATGGTTGTTAGTTGGGTTATTCGGTTGTGAGAGCTCCACCAGCGAGCCTGCTGTCGAGCTTAAGCCCACTGATCGCGCCTATTTAGAGGCGCTTGTCGCTGAGCAAATACTTACGCTCCCTTCAAAAATCGACAAATACACCGAGCTAACTGGAGTGAGTGTCATACCCTCAGGACTTCGATACAAACTTCGCATGATTCACATGCCTGCTCACACTGTGGACCACGGCACGCTGAAGACCACCCGAGTTAACATCACCCAAAAAAGCTGCAGTGACGATAAAGAGCGATTCGAGCTCGAGGCGGGAGTCGCTCGCCACTATGTCGTTTATGGCATGGAAGACTTACCGGCGGGCAGATTTTTCGTCTCAGATGCAGCCTGTCGGTCTCAGTAGCTGAGCTGTGGCGCTGCGGCGGTTGTAGCAGTTAACTCCATTCATCGCTGCCTTTATCCTGCTACCAAGGTGAAGGCTTTTTCGCCCTTACTATTTGAGGGGGTGCTCAATAAGCAGTGTCGGTATGTCCAGAACATGTGACTTGATGGTGCAGACTCGGGTGCCTTTTTTTCGTCCTTCTCTTACTTCAGAGACCTCGATGCCTGTGTCATAGAGTCGCTGACGTGTGGCATCAATGTCGGCAGTTTTCAGGGCCAGTCCCCAAAGGCTATCCATTGCTTCAGACTTCTTTGAGGCAATGACTTCGATACTCATTGAGCTGGCACGAAAGAACAGCTGAGTTCCTCCCCATTGCGGTACCTCCTGTTCCAGCGCAAGTCGAATGCCCAGTTGATCACCGTAAAACCGTTTCGCGGCCTCTGCGTCTTGAGTCTGGACTACCACATGATCGACAGCGCTGATGGGTGCCGCTGCAGTGACCGGTGCCGGGGGTAGGAAGGATTCAGGGTCGTGGCATATACAGAAGGAAAAAATACCCCTTGCGGCGGCAGGATCCCAGAATAGATTGCTCCAATGGCGGGTATTACCACTTAAGTCATCGATGCCGTGGCTGGGGACTGGATCGCTGACTTCGAGTCCAGCACTTCTGGCACGCTGTAAAAATGCGCTGCTATTTTCGGTGCCAAATACCAGCCCGCCTAGGGCGTTAGGCTTTGATTTTAGTATCGCCGTAACCGCGTCAGCCCCTATGCCAGATCCTTGAGCGGCCAACAGTTCAATGTAGGTATTTTCTAGGTTAAACAGAGTGTTGGCCGTGCCATAGTCGGGATGACTGCCTTGCCAGCTGGGATCACGTCCTAATAAAAGCCCGTAATCCTTGCTCGCTTGAGCGAGGTCCGAAACGGCAATGATAAGGTGATCAAAGGTGGTGTCCTGTGAGCTCAAGGTAGGCTACTCCAAAAGAAAAAAATGAGATTGCGGTATCTGCCTTATTCGTACCTGGCCTGACGCGCAGGCTCCAAGTCTACAGGGACAAGGCCGGTGATTTCTCGCTATTTGGGGGAGTAGCAGTCGACCTGAGTGGCTGGGTCGCGCGATCGAGGCGCTGGGGACATCAAGTTCCTTCTGGCTTGCCGATGGGCGACGTGCCATGGCGGTCTCGCCACATGGCGATTAGCAGTGACAGCATCATGAAGAACATGACACCAGAAAAAGGCAGCGCGCCAATAATCATGACGGACCGCAGTGCTTCCAGCCCTCCCACCATGAGCAGGGTGATGATGACCAGCCCTAAAAGTAAACTCCAGAGCACAATGTGCTGCGAAGCGTGCTCCTGCTCGACGCCGCCGGAGACGATGGTATTGACGACCAATACCGCCGAGTCTGCAGAGGTGATCAGATAAGTTAGCAAGAGCAGCACACAGAGGCAGGTTATGGGGAATACCCAGGGCGCTTGAAACAGCACATCAACCGTTGCAAACAATTGCGCCGACAGATCAGCGTCCAAGATACTGCCCTGAGCAATTCCTGAAAGCTCTAAGTCCAGCGCTGTACCGCCGATAATACAAAGCCAGGCAAAGCACATGAGCGATGGCAGTATGATGGCTCCGATAGCGTACTCGCGCAGGGTGCGGCCGCGGGATACTCGGGCTAGAAACAGCCCAACAAATGGGGTGAAGGCGATCCACCACGCCCAATAAAAGATGGTCCAGTTAGATTGCCATTGCGCGAGCTCCAGCCCCTCCTGGGTTGACGGATCAGACCAAACCGTTGATGACATGGCGGGTAACGCTGCAAGGTAGTCATAGAGCCCTTGAACGAATACTTCTCCGGCGAACCAAGTCGCACCGAAAATCAGAAATATCAGTAAAAGAAGCCAAGAGAGCACCATATTTAAATTGGAAAGCCACTTAATGCCTCTGCCTAGTCCTGAGAGGGCTGACATCATGGCAGCTATTACAATGATGCCCACCGCAACTGCCAGGCCCAGCGTGGTGGGCTCATTTTCCTGAATAATCCATGACCAATGGGTAATGTGATGGGCCCCATAAGCCAATTGTGTTACCCCGTAACCAATAGTGACCGCGATGCCGATTAAGGTCGCAAGAATCGCAGCAGTATCAACGATACCCCCTAAAACGGTGTTGCTACGTGCACCTAACAGGGCACTAAAAGGTGAGCGTATTGTTAGCGGCATGCCCCGGCGGTAAGAAAAATAGGCCAGAGAAAGGCCGACAACCGCATAACAGGCCCAAGGCGTTAAACCATAGTGCAACAATGTCCACTTGTAAGCGGGGCGAACATTGCCCGCTGTTAATGCCTCGGCGTTGCCCATAATGACATCGGGGTTGTTGCCAAAGTGGTAAAGGGGTTCTGCCGTCGAATAGGTGAGCATCCCAACGCCAATACCTGCACCAAACATCATAGAGAACCATGCGAACCGGCTAAATTCCGGCTGTGTATCAGGCATGCCTAAACGCTGGGACCCTGTGCCGGGTAACAACGCCAAAATAATACATAAGCTCATGAACAAAGCCGTCGCACTTATGTACCAAACCCCAAAGACCTCGATCGTGGCAGTCTGTACAGCAAGGAGCGTGTCAGCCGCGTTGGGTGTTGTCGCCGTCCAGAGCACTAAAAGTACAATGATCAACTTCACTGATACTGCGATGCCGCGGTTATATCCGCGATAAAAACCTGAGGTTTCGACATGGGTCACTGGCTCAAACGACACGGTTAAACTCCTGTTGACCTTGAATCTTGCACCGGTACCTTCAGAGCAGCTACGAGCGCGTTGTATAAGTGAATCTTGTTTTTTTATCGTTATATAACGGATTCACCGAGCCCATCCGTTGTGGCCTAAAGTATCAGACCCGCTATGTATTGCCAGTGCTGACGTCAAACACTCCCCGTGGTAGGGCGCTAGGCAGGTGACCAAGGTTTTCTTGGCGTAAAAGCGCTTTGATTACTCCGCGACGATTGTTAATTTACGAAAAAGTTCTGGCTGAGGCGTTGGGCGGTTTGCTGGAATTCCGTTGGATTTTTTAAAGATGAGGGTGTTGCGCGTGTTTCGAATATTACTGGTTGCTTTACTCACTGCGGTGCATCTGCCGAATGCTCAGGCTCAGCCATCGGTCGCGCCTTTTGCACAACGTCCTGCCATTGAAAACAGTTTACTGGCTGAGCGTCTCGATGAGTTGCTCCCAAAACTCATGCGAGAACAGAATATCGACCTTTGGCTAGTGATCGCCAGAGAGTACAACGATGACCCTACGTTTTTGTCGCTGGTACCGAAACCCCGATTTACAGCACGCAGAACGACGATGCTGCTCTTTCACGATAGGGGTGTCGAAAAGGGCGTTGAGCGACTTACGATTAGTCGCTACCCCCTAGGGGAGCTGTACGAGCCAGCTTGGCAAGGGGGAGATCTTGACGCTCAATGGCGGCGCTTAGCTGAGTTGATTGAGGCGCGGGATCCTAACAGCATTGCAATCAATGTAAGTGATACATGGCCTGTGGCTGACGGTTTGAGTCATGGGTTATATAAAAAATTGGAAACGGCTTTGGGGCCAGACTTATCGGCGCGTTTGGTTTCTTCTGAAAATCTTGTGGTTCGCTGGCTGGAGACACGAATTCCTGCAGAGATCGAGGTTTGGCAGCGGGCTGTGGCCATTGCCCGGAGTACGATTGCCGAGGCCTTCAGCGAGCGTGTTATTACTCCGGGGGTGACCACGCTAGGAGAGGTGGCCTGGTTTATTCGAGAGCGCTTTGAGGCGGCGGGCCTTGCGCCGTGGTTTCATCCAGATGTCAATCGGCAGTGGCAGGGGGCGGACTACGGCAAAGCTGAGTTTTTGGGCGCAGGTTATACGCAAACCATTATTAGGCGTGGTGATTTGCTGCATACCGACGTTGGGCTCTGTTATCTCGGTTTGTGCACGGACACTCAGGAAATGGGGTACGTTTTAAAGCTGGGCGAAACAGCACCGCCCGCAGGGCTGGTGCAAGCCATGGCAACCGGTAATCTATGGCAAGACCTACTGACATCGCAGTTTCAAACCGGACGCAGTGGCAACGAAATTTTGGCAGCGGCGCAAGAACTGCTTCATGATAGAAACATCGACCATGCCATTTACACCCACCCACTGGGTGTTTTTGGACATGGACCAGGGCCCACCATAGGTATGTGGGATAATCAGGGGCCAACCCCGGGTCGAGGTGACTGGTTACTCTTTCCTATGACCGGTTATGCCATTGAGGGTCGGGTCACTGTGGCGATCCCCGAATGGAATAATGAACCTGTGCAGATGAAGCTAGAGCAGAGCGCTGTTTACGATGGCGACGAGGTGCGCTACCTGTCGGGCCGACAAACCCACTTACATGTAGTCAGGTAGGTTCCTCTGCTAGGTCCTGTATTTAGCTGTGTTGGTCGACGATGCACCCGCATCCAACGATGGCGTCATGGTGGATGGTGTGGCGATCTGACGAAAGGATGAGTGCCAAACTTTGGGTCAATACAAGCAAAAAAAATGACCCGTCAGGTATTACTCTTGAATGCGCCTTATCGCGCTGAGGCTCCCGGACATCTGATTTTTTGGCGTTATACTCTGAGAGTAACGCGGGCTTAAGACTGAGAGTTGGGAAAAAAAACCAAACATCACAAAGCGCAGCGGCACACACAAAGGACGAAGAAATAGGAGCAAGGGTTATGGCTATACGATGCCTAAAGGCGGTATTTCTCAGCACTTTCGTCCTATTGAGTATGGCTGCTTGGGCAGAAAAACAAGCTAACGTCGTTCTCGTGCTAATGGACAATTTTGGCTACGGTGAAATTGGCGTATACGGCGGTGGTGTTATGCGAGGCGCTCCTACTCCGCGCATCGACAGCATTGCGAGGGAAGGATTGCAGCTTACCAATTTCAACGTGGAGGCCGAATGCACGCCCTCTCGTTCGGCGCTAATGACGGGTCGATACGGGATTAGAACTCGGCAGCGCGCCAACCAGCCACCGAGAGGGGTTTGGTACGGCATCACTAAATGGGAGGTTACCCTGGCTGAACTTTTGTCCGACGCAGGTTATGCGACGGGCATTTTTGGTAAGTGGCATCTTGGTGATACCGAGGGACGTTTTCCCACTGATCAGGGATTTGATGAGTGGATAGGTTTACCGCGGTCATCAGACCGTGCGTTTTGGCCCGACAGCAACAGCTTTCAACCTAACAGCCACCCAAGTGCCAAATTTACTCATGTGATGTCTGCTTCCAAAGGTGAGCAGCCGGTGGAAGGTGCTGTTTATGATAGAGCGAAAAGAGCCATTATTGATCGCGAGATTACCGATCAAGCCATAGATTTTATGACGCGAATGTCGGGAGAAGGAAAGCCTTTCTTCGCGTATTTACCCTATACACAAACCCACGAACCGGTAGACCCCCATCCTGACTTTTATGGCAGCACGGGTAATGGCAGCTTTGCTGATGTTCTCGCCCAGACCGATGTTTACGTGGGTGAGTTGCTGGATACCGTGGAGAGCTTGGGTATACGTGAGGACACCATTTTCATCTTCACTTCGGATAACGGGCGCGAAGGTGTGCCTCGGTCATTTGGGTTTACCGGGCCTTGGCGTAGCGGCATGTTTTCACCTTACGAGGGCTCACTTCGGGTACCGTTTTTGGTGCGCTGGCCCGGCAAGATCCCGCCGGGTAGGGTGAGCAATGAAATGGTTCATCAAATGGATGTGTTCTCCACCGTAGCCAGTTTTACCGGTGTGCAGGTGCCGACAGACCGGGTCATAGACGGTGTCGACCAGTCCGACTTTTTTACGGGGAAATCAGAGCAGTCGGCGCGAGACTCGCTGGTCATTTATATCGGTAACACGCTGTTTGGTGCCAAGTGGCGTAACTGGAAAATTCTGCTGCGGGAAATGGATGAAGATGGTTACGGTATTAAAGAAATGGCCTACCCATCGGTATATAACCTGATCGTCGATCCCAAGGAAGAAGTCCCTGAGCTCAATTACCTTAACGATACTTGGGTCGATTTCCCGTTGTATCAGGTCATTGAAGATCACGAACTTTCGCTAGAAAATGATCCCGGCGCGCCGGGCCCTTAACCGCCTGAGGCGGCTACAATGGAGCAAAGAAAACTTAGTGAGTGTGACGAAAGCGGGAGCTCAGTGATGACGCAGGGTCGGGTGGTTAGTGTGCATGTTGGTGCGACAGGTACCTTAGATAAGGAAGCCGATCAGGCTTTAGAAATGGCCATTGATGGTATTGTCGGTGACCGTCACCGCGGAGCAACTCGCAAAGCGTGGGCTACCGGTGATAAGCAGGTCGGAGGCACGGTGCGGCGTAACGAGCGGCAGTGGTCAGCCATTGCCCACGAGGACGTCGAGAAAATTTCAGCGGCGATGTCCCTCGCCCAGCCTCTTACCGCAGGTGCCATTGCAGTAAATTTGTGTATTGAAGGTATTCCCGGCTTTTCAAGTTTGCCCCGGGGGACAACCCTGAGTTTTGAATCCGGTGTCGTGCTTATGGTGGAGGAATACAACCCTCCCTGCGGGGACATGGCCCTTCACGTTTCAAAAAACAACGTCACGACATCAGGAGAATCGCCCCCGCCACCTGCTTTTTCTGAAGCGGCAAAATTTTGTCGAGGACTTGTGGGGGTTGTCGAAGTACCCGGTTTCATTCGACCAGGCGATCAAGTAACGGTTGAAGCCGAGCCGTTGCCGAAGTGGCTTCGGACCTAGGTCGAATGACCGCATACGACACAATTATTATTGGTGGTGGCCACAACGGTTTAACCACCGCGGCCTATTTGGCAAGGGCTGGACAGCGTGTTTGTGTTTTAGAGCGGCGGCCCATTGTTGGTGGTGCCGCGGTCACGGAAGAGTTTCATCCCGGCTATCGAAACTCTGTATTTTCCTACGTGGTGAGTTTGCTTCGGCCTGAAGTCGTCAAAGATCTAGAGCTCGAGCGCTACGGCTATCAGCCTATACCCCTTGAAAATTCGCTCTATCTTGATTCGCGCGGGGACTACCTGTTGTTGACAGGGAATGAAGCTCATGACCGGGCGCAGTTTGCCAAGTTTTCCCCCACCGATTACGAAGCCTACATGGCCTTCGAGCAGGTTGTTGATCAGGTGGGTGGTTTATTGGCCAAGCAGTGGTTAAAAGAGCCGCCGCGACTGGGAGATCAGGGGGTCAGCGACCTTATCAGCATGTTGAAGTTGGGGGTCGATGTTTTCCGCCTCGATGCAGAATCGCGCTGGCGCTTGATGCAATTTTTTATTGGCGCCCCAGAAACCATTATTGATCGATGGTTTGAAAGTCCAAAAGTAAAAGCGATGGTAGCCGCACATATTATGCCGGCGAACTATGCACCTCTGAGCCAACCCGGGGCGAGTCTCGCCATGTTGCACCATGCTGTGGGGGAAATTGCGGGGCGCAAGGGTGCTTGGGGTTTGGTCAAAGGCGGCATGGGCAGCATTACTCAAGCGATGGCGCAGTCGGGTCAGGCTCATGGTGTGGAAATCAGAACCGACGCCTCGGTAGCAAAGATTAACGTCGAGAGCGGGCGGGTTTGCGGGGTGACGCTGGAAAGTGGTGAGGTAATACGAGCGCAAACTGTGGCAGCCAACACGGACCCCAAGCGAACATTTTTGAAATTGCTGGGTGCCGAGCATTTGCCCGCGTCTTTCAGCAAGGATATTGGCGCTTTTCGTCAAGAGTCAGCTTCGTTACGCATGAATTTAGCGCTTTCTGAGCTTCCCGATTTTTCAGCATTACCCAGCGGTGGAGCGTTGAGCCCTTGCCACAAGTCGAGCATTACGCTGATTGAAAGTGCGGAGCATCTCAACGAGGCCTTTCACAGTGCTCGCAAGGGTATACCGGCCAGTCCGCCGATAATTGAGGCGATTATCCCCAGTGCGATTGACCCTGACCTCGTCGATAAGCCCGGTCACCATGTGATGAGTCTACTGTGTAAATACATGCCCTATAAGCTGAGTGAAGGGCAATCCTGGGATGAGCAAAAGCCTGCGGTAATTGCGCAAATCTTGGATTATGTTGAAGGATTTATACCGGACATCAGGCGTATTTTGGTGGGTCATCAATGCATGACGCCTTTGGATTTGGAGCGTGTGCTAGGCCTCACAGGGGGCGATATTTGTCACGGTCGATTAGAGCCTGATCAGCTTTTCAATATGCGGCCCCACCCCGATGCGGCCCAGTATGCAACTCCGGTTCCGGGACTTTACCTCTGTGGTTCCGGGGCGCATCCGGGGGGCGGTGTGACTGGCGCTCCGGGGCATAACGCCGCTCAACGCATTCTTCGTGACCTCTAATATTGTGGCGTCTAAATCTTCACGACCTTGGTTAAAACGCCGACATAGGTAGTCGAGCCAGGCTAGCGCAGCGACACAAAAATACCCTCGCAAGACCTTATTTGAGTTGGCTGCTTAGAAGTGGGTGTGCCCCTTCTATGGCGCGCTGACTTTTGGGATGTAGCGGTGGCGTATGACATGCCATGCCAGTATCCCCAAGGGTATATGCAGCACCGCAGGGCCCAAGGCGAACCAGGGCTCTAGGCGCTCCCAATTCAAGGCGCCGCCGTAGTGTAGAAACCCCGCCGCGGTTTGATAGGGCCTGACGTAGTAATGCAATAACAGCCAAGGCATTGTTAACCCATAACCAACGAGTAGCACAGGCGCCAGAAGGGTGATTCGAGTCTCTTTCATACTTAGATCTTCACTAGGCGTTGTGTGCAGTTTGCTGCGATATGCGACTTCTGCTCCTGAAGGTGACTGTCCTCTAGAACCCATCCAGACACCGATTAGCGCTGCAACAATACCGAGTAGGGCCGGCTCAAAATAACTGGGTAGACTGATCAAGCCTAAGTAGTTGAGTCCTGCGGGAATGATATTCCCCGCAAGGCCCGACAACATACCCCAGCGCGCACCCCGGGCAGTAATCGATTTATTCCAGATACTGAGTAGGCCTACCGGGCCCCAGCTTGAGGCGAATACGGTACCAATGAAAATAGTTATCCAAAATACGTTGGGTGGTATCAAGATACTGAATACCAAAACGACCACACTGACTGTGCCCATTGCCATGCGGGTGACACCTAAGCTCGTTAGTTGTCTATCGGGCATCAGGTCACGACTAACACTAAAGCCCACGAGGGAGAGAAATGTTGATGCGGAGGAAAGTGCTGCCGCGACAATACCGGCGACCAGCAAAGCGCCCAGAAAAGTGGGCACTAGATGCGTTGCAGCCCAAATCAAGACGGTCTCTACGGGGTCTATGTTGGGGTTGGCCAGATTGATAAACCCGCCTATTCCATAAATCAGAATCTGCAGAAAAATCACCACAATGCAGGTGTAAATTGAGGCGCGTAAGACCACGTGCTCGCTTTTCGCCATTAGGTGTCGACTCGACTGCCAAGGGCTAACGGCATAAACCAGGCTCCAAGACAAATCGATGACCACAAACCAAATCAAAAAATCGATGGGGGTCGGCCAGCTCGTTCCCTCACCAATAATTCCATGCCAACTCGTCAGCCCAGGTTTCTCCTCTTGTTGAGTCAGGTCTTCTACAGCTTGCTGAATACCCCCGAATTCATCGAGAAGGTATCCCGCAAAAAAAAGAGTGGCGCCGGTGAACAGCAAAAACATCAGGGTATCGGAAAGGATGACACCGCGTGACCCGGCATAAAGGGTAAATATTGAATAGCTCAACCAGGCAATTACGACCGCAGCGACGTAACCAATGTCGGTTAATTCGGCGATTAGCAATGCTGCACCTTGAGTAACGACTAGCAGGTAGCCGCCCAAACCGATGATGACGGTTAACCCAGCGATACGTTGCACACCGGGGTCCGCAAAGCGCTCACCGAAGAAAGCAGCGACCGTCGTGGTTTCACTGCGGCGGAGGTAAGTACCAAAAAAAAGGGCACCGTAGATATAACCGGTCACTGTTATACCCGGTAGCAGCAGATAAGGTCCTAGTTGACCCTCATAGGTGAAGCCGGCTTCGCCCATAAATACGGTGGTACTCATGAGGCTCGCAACTAGTGTTCCAATAATGAGCAGCGTCGGAGCCTGCCGTCCCGCCACAAAGTAATCATCAAGATTTTTTACTTTACGCCCCGCGTAATTGCCGACGGCAATGAAGACTAGAACGCTGAGGGCTATGGCAATCGTAAAAAGATTCACAGAGCTGGGTTCCTGGTTTGTGCGGATAGGCAAATGCCGGGTGAGTCTTTACTTGAGATCGTTAGCAATAGTTTGGCTCTTTGTTTTAGGGCGTCTTGTGCGAGGTTCAGTCACAGGCAAGGAGCGGCAATACACATCACTGTCTATCCTGTTTGTCCCATCAGACTGTCTGCCAGATCTCTTACGGCCGCACTTGAAGCAATGCGCCCCTCAGAGAAAAAGGCCTCATGTCGATTCTCAATCTCCTCAGGCTCGTAGACATAGTTCACCATGACGCCGTAGGAAAGTTGTTTGCCACGCTCCGATTCGTCCCCCCGCCAGTGAATTTTGTCGAGCAGGGCGCCGTTGCCCAAATGAAATTTGGCCACAGGATCTATGGGCAGCTGATCCTTTTTTTCGTGTGTCAGGTAATGGGCGCATAAGGGGAGCAAGGTGTCCTGCACCAGCGGGTTGGCGTCAAAATTGTCATCTATGTCTTCAAGGTAGGTTTCTAGCCTATCCCAAACAGCCGCCGGCAAAGTGTGTGTTGTGGCTCCTTTGAGTGAAGCAGATACCCAAGCCCTGAAGCCGGGTATGGGGGATAGGGTTTCGAATCGCGTGAGCTGAGGAAATTCGCTACGCAGTTCTGAAGCGACTTGTTTTATTAGAAAGTTACCGAAGGAAATACCGCGAAGTCCCTTGTGACAATTACTGATCGAATAAAAAGTTGCCGTATTGGTTGTGGCGGTCGCTTCTAATATTCGATCTTCTTGAACCAGTGGGCCCACGGCACTACTGCTGCCATCTCTTAGAGCCACCTGCACAAATATAATAGGATCGTCTGGCATGGCAGGATGGAAATAGGCAAAGAGCCGCCGATCTTCCTTCAGACGACTTCTGAGGTCACCCCAGCCCCGAATCTCGTGTACGGCCTCATATTCGATGAGTTTTTCTAGCGTGCTGGCCGGTGAGTCCCAACTGATGCGGCGCAAACTTAAGAAGCCCAGATTGAACCAAATGAGCAGCAGTCGCTTGAGGTCGTCATCGACTTGCTTGAGTTGTGGGTGGGCACCTTCATGTTGTAGTAGATCACCTCTAAGCTTGACCAGACGGCCTGTGGCGTCGGGGACTTGGTTTAGGCGACGAAACAACCGGTTGCAGCGGGGCTCTAGTGCCTTGCGTAGCGTGTTCATGCTGGCCGGGTTGGGTTGCGCCTGATATTGAGCGGCTGCAGCGGCGACACCGGCTTGATCTACCAGAAAATCTTCGGCAAGGCCGCTGAAGAACGCGGCTTTTTCCTCAAAGGTTAATGCCTCGTAAGCGGATAAGATTTGTTCTGCAAGGGCTAACCCTGAGGCTTCGCCCTGATGCTCAACCAAATTTCCACAGGCGTCCAAAAGGGCACTAGGACCTACCAAGGTTTGATCATCGCCGCCCGATTTTTGCCGTAAGATCACCCGCCCTACGGCAAGAGCTGAGGCGAGCATTTTGGAAATGGGTATTCCAATATGCCATTTGCTCGAGGGCTTTGATTGCTCCATGTTCGGGTCCATTATTTAGAAAAGTGCCTTGAGTTTGGGTTTGACGACCTTACCCATGGCGTTGCGCGGTAACTCCGGGATGATCACAAGCTTTTTCGGCAGTTTATAGGACGACAGCTTACCCTCGCACCATGTTTTAAGTGTGTCGATATCCAATGTCTGGCCTTCCCGAAGCACAACGACAGCCGCGACAGACTCGCCCCAGGTGCGATCTTCAACTCCAAGAACTGCTATTTCAGCAATTGCCGGGTGAGCGAGAAGCTTTCCTTCAATTTCCAATGCTGACAGCTTGTAGCCCCCCGATTTAATAATATCGATGGAGGAGCGGCCCATAATTCGGAAATAACCCTCTTCAATAACGGCAATATCCCCGGTGCAAAACCAGCCATCTCTGAAACTGTCCATGGTGGCTTTCGGGTTGTTCCAGTACTCCAAAAATACGGTGTCGCTTTTGATGCGAATTTCCCCAGACGCGGAGGCTTCAGTGACTGGCTGATGGTCTTCACTAAACAGTTGCACGGTGACGCCGGGAAATGGCTGCCCTACGTAACCCGCTCGTCGCTCTCCCACGTAGGGGTTTGACAGGGCCATACCGATTTCTGTCATACCATAGCGCTCTAATAAAACTTGCCCCGTTAGCTGCTGCCAAGCTTCAAAAATTGCTACGGGGCAGGCAGCCGAGCCCGACACGTTGAGCCGCATAGCGCCAAACGCTGCCTTGATCGGCTGTGCTGTTGCTGCATCAAGACTTTCAAGATGATCAATCAACTTAACGTAGATGGTGGGCACCGCCATAAAAAGATTGTAGGTGCCTTTCACTGCCTCTGCGCATAGCTTTTCTATATCAAGCTTTTGCATGAGGTGGACGGTTGCACCTGCCCATAAGGCACAGCTAAGAACATTGATAATGCCGTGCACATGATGCAGGGGCAGGAAAAGAGGGATAGCGTCATTTTCAGACCAAGCCCAGGCGTCAACGAGTGTCGTGATCTGAGCTTTAATATTTTTATGGGTCGTCACAACGCCTTTGGGCAGGCTTGTAGTGCCGCTGGTAAAAATAATCAGAGCCCTTCGATCAGCGGATAGTTCGGGCATGGGCTTGAGATTGTCACTTAAAAGCTCAGCAACGGAGCTTAAGACAATGGCCAGTTTGTCGCACAGTGGCCTAATACGCTCAAGAAAAGGCGCTACTGCGACAAGACGCTTAACGCTGGTGCTGGTGAGGCAATGCTCAAGCTCGGCTTCAGCCGATGCGGTATTGAGTGGAATGGCGATGCCACCCGCACGCCATATACCGTGCATGACAGTCACGTATTCTGGGCTGGCGGGGATTAAGAATGCGATTCTCTCTTCGTTGAGGTCCTCTGCATTAGCAAGAATCCCACTGGCGAACCGCTGTACCTCCAGATCTACTTGGGAGTAGGTGTATTGATCATGCCCGTCTACGAGAGCAGGTTTGTCAGGGTTGCTGCGACTGAGGGGACTGTGCATGGTGTTTCCACCCCGATACTTAAAGTCCGTACTGTAAAGTCTGGATAACCATTAGGTCCAATATTTAACGGAGGCCGGCTGGTATCAGACATTGGTTGATTGATAGATCGCGACGCTTGCACAGGGCGCTCAGTACCTAACCCAGCCTCAAAGCAGGTCAAGGGCCTTGTAATAGGTCATGCCCACAGCGAGGATTGCCCGGCCCAGCAGCGGTCCACCGGGAAATGCCATGTGAGGGATGTTGGCCATTGCCTCAAAGCGGCTAGACTCCCCAGCAATTTTTTCTGCGGTTACCCTGGCCATCATGTGCGTAGGCGCAACGCCATGCCCTGAATACGCCTGAATGTAATGAATATTGTCAGAAAGCTGTCCCAGTTGCGGCATACGATTGATGCCAATGCCAATCCAACCACTCCAAGCATAATCGATGGCTGTATTTTCGAGCTCTGGAAAGACCTGAGTCATTTTTTTATACATCACGCCCTTTAAATTTTTTGGTTCCATGCCCGTGTAATTTGAGAGGCCACCAAATAGAAGTCGTCGGTCAGCTGACAGCCGAAAGTAGTCCAGAGCGGTTCTTGGATCACAGACTGCCACGTCTCCCGGTAAAATTTGCTGCGCAAGTTCTGGGGAGAGGGGAGCCGTTGCAATAACCGAGCTGGCAGAGGGAAGCACCTGTTTGCTTAGCTTGGGCACCAGCCCTCCCATGTAGGCATTGCCAGCCAAGACGACGGTTTTTGCGGTGATGCTGCCGGCTTCGGTTCGGACTACGGGCAGGGCCCCGGGTTCTATGGCTACTACGCGAGACTGTTCATAAATGGCGCCACCCAGAGCATTTAGCGCCTGCGCTTCCCCGATACACAAGTTGAGTGGGTGCAAATGGCCGTTGGCCGTGTTGTGTAAACCGCCCAGATAGCGGTCCGAGTTGACGTAGGTTTTGATCTCTTCTCGATCTAGCAGTGTGTAGGGGTGAGGGTTACCGATGGTTTTTTCAAAGGCCTGCCATTCAGCAAATTGCTTCATGTGTCGTGGCTTCAGCGCAACATCGCAGTAGCCCCACTTGAGATCGCACTGAATGTCATAACGCTCTACGCGCTCACGTATTACATCTCGCGCTTCGATACCCATTTGATAAATGTCACGAATCCCAGCCTCGCCGATTGATTTTTTAAAGCGCTCGGGCGTATGGCCAATGCCTCCAATAACCTGACCGCCATTGCGACCCGTGGCTCCCCAGCCAATACGGTTGGCCTCTATTAGAGCAACATCAAACCCACGCTCAGCGAGTTCAAGAGCGGTGTTTACCCCTGAAAAACCACCGCCAACAACGACCACATCGGCCTGTTTATCACCGGTTAAAGCGGGATAAGCGGTAGCCGTATTAGCGGAGGCGGCGTAAAACGAGTGGGTGTGCTCTTGGGTTTCTTTAAGTGCGCGTAAACCAAACATAATAAACCTCGGTGCGGTTGATCTTCTGTAGAGCGGCGTAGTGTATCTAATGAGGGGAGCCTTTGACTGGTACCCTATACGGCAGGTAGACAAGCGGCACAGTATTTTTTATTTTTTTGACCTCAACCTTCAGGCGGTGCACATCATGAACTATGCGGACCAAGCTGAACTCGACCGGTTTATGCAGCTGAATCCGGATATTGAGGTCATAGAGCTGATCATGCCTGATTTTTCTGGGATTCCGCGGTGTAAACGCATACAGAGATCAGAGTTCAAACGGCTCTTTAGCGGGACGTTTTTGTCGCCTCAATCGGCGCCCCTTTTGGGAGTTCGTGGCAATTTTTATGAAACCACGCCCTACCCAGAACTTGGGGGTGATCCCGATCAAATCATACGCCCCGTCGCCGGAACACTGGCAGTTGTGCCGTGGTATGAATCCCCTGTAGCCCAAGTCATGGTGGCTTACACCGATGAAAGTGGTGAACTCGATTGGGTCGATACCCGCTGCCCACTCGTGTCGGTATTAAATGAGTTCACGGCCTCTGGGCTTCATCCTACGGTGGCAACCGAACTTGAGTTCTATTTACTGGGCCACTCCGAAGGCGAGCGCCCGGCCCCACTCAAAGGGAATATTCCGGGTACTCAATGGGTTCAGGAGGGGATTCAGTACTGCATGCCTGACGATCTTTTTGATTGCGATGCCTTTTTAAACGACGTGCGCATCGCCAGCGAACTTCAGAATGTGCCTCTGACGGCCATTCACAGCGAGTTTTCACCGGGTCAGTGGGAGATAAATACGCACCATCAAACAGATGCGCTTTTGGCAGCGCAGCATGCGTTGCTGCTGCGGCGCATTGTAAAGGGCGTTGCGCGAAAACACGGGTTTGGGGCGACCTTTATGGCCAAGCCCTTTGCAGGAATTCCGGGCAGTGGCATGCACATTCATGCCAGCGTTTATGATGCGGCGGGCAACAATATTTTTGCTGCCCCCCAGTCTACTAATCCCCCCCAGTTGATGCCGCGATTGCGACACGCGGTGGCGGGCTTGGGAAGCCTGCTCGATGCGTCGATGTTGTGCTTTGCGCCGAACCCCAATTCTTACCGACGTGTGCAAGCGGGTGCACTGGCGCCCTCGGGAAAAAATTGGGGCTATGACCACCGTGACGTGGCGCTTCGTATTCCACGCTCCAATGAACAGAGCCGCCGTATTGAGCACCGCGTGGCGGGGGCTGATGCCAATCCCTACCTAGTGCTGGCAGCGGTTTTAGCAGGGGTTCATTGGGGTTTAGGTCAGGAGGGCGACCCTGGTGCGCCAGTGCCCAGAGAGGCCGACCTTTCTGAGGATGAAACGTCGCTACCCATTCGCCTAGATGACGCGATACGGTTTTTTTCGGAGAGTCGGGTTATGCAAAATTACTTAGGCGAAAAATTTGCCCGTGTCTATGGCGCTATTCGTCGGGGAGAGAGCAATGATTACTATAGCCAGATCCCTGACTTAGACTATCAGTGGTATTTAAGAGCGTTGTAACTCGCTGAATTACTGCGAATGGCTTTGGGCCCTTCGGAATTTAGCCGGCGAGTGGCCATTGATTTTTTTAAACGCGGTATAAAAGGTAGAGGTTGAATTGAATCCTACTGATAGCGCGACATCGAGAATGGCTGGGTAACGCTGACTTCCGCTACTTAGAATCTCCATAGCCTCATTAATACGGTATTGATTAACGTAGTCAAAAAACGTCATTTCTAAGCCTGCATTGATGGCCTGAGATAGGTGATTGACCGACGTCCCAAGGCGCTCGGCAAGTCTCGGGAGGGAGAGGTCGGGGTCAAGGTATAGCTTATCTGTGGTCATCAATTGTTCTAGATGCTTCAAAAGAGCCTTCATTGCTTCTGTGTGCAGCCCTGATTTCGCGTACCGCCTTACAGCAAGTGTCGATTTAATCACTTCATCAGGTGTTAAGGCTTGATAGTAGTCGCTAATTTCCTGCGCTGTTGAGCCTTGAAGCGTTATGAATTCAGCGCCACGCCAAACAATGCCTTTATCGGGCTGTTCCATTGGCGATGCCTGATATTGAAAGGCAATAGTTTCCGCATTGTGAAGGACAGCACCCAGCACCTCGAAGTGATAAACCGCTCCCTGAAAATATTCAACGAGCTCGGTTTCCAGTGTGGTGTGTGTCAGTTGTTGTTGGGTTGCCGCATCGATGTAGCGGCCATTCTCGTGGAGGTGTTCTACTACCCCATTAGGGTCCCGCCTGTTCCAGGCATTGACGTAGCTTTCGACAAACGAAACAGCGAAGGCTCTGCGCATCAGGATATTGCTCCAGAAGCAGGTCGCGATATAACATTTGGCAACATCGGGCTGTGCCGTCTCATGAGATTCCGTAGCCTGTCGTTAGACTGCTATCTTACTCTTGGCTACCCTGAAATCCAGCTGCGTAATAAACGGGGTTTTGGGGTGTCTCTGGTGCCGCTATCGCGGGCTCTTTTTTAAAGTTTTTGCGAACGTATCGGCACAGTGGTTGTGCGTACTTTGAGGGGTTAGCCTGAGAGCTACACAAAAAACTTTGGAACGAAGGGTAATAATGAAGGGCTGCAGCGTCGCAAATACTGAGTGTTCAGAATTAGGTCAACTGCCGATTAAATACGGAGTCTTGTTGCGATGACACCACCCTCCCGCCCTATGAGCGGTCACTTTTTGGGGATCGGCTACCCCCAGTGGATAAAGCTCGTTGTTTATTCGCTGCTATTGGTGAATTTCGGGAACTACATCCTGCTCGATATTAATCAGGTGAGCCACACCTACCACGAGGGCTGGCGCTGGTTCGATTGGACCTCTGCTTTTGCAACCACCTTGGACGAGTTGGGCTGGTTCGTCTTGCTTTTTTTGCTCGAGTTGGAGACTTACATTCTTTCAGATGCCGCCTTCACGCCTTTTTGGGTGAGGTGCATGAATATCGTCAGAGTTTCTTGTTACCTCGTTATTGGTCATGCTGTCGTTGCTTACGCAGAGTATCTGCATGACTTGTTGAACAGTGTTGAGCATGTGGGGGTTTCACTTTGTGGTTTTGTCGATCAGGGCCTATCAGCAGCGCGCAATTTGGCCTATCAGGAACTCGACGCCACCAACTGCAAGAGCTTCTCGACAGACACCACGTTTTATATCTTCTCCCAAGGCCAAGTCATTACCGATACGGCCGGCATGGGCGTTGAGTTTGAATTGGCTTGGGCAGACATTGCGGAGGTTCTGCTTTGGTTGCTGATTCTTGCGCTTATTGAAGTCCGCCTGCAGTTACAGGACCGCGGGGTTAGCCGGAGTCGTTTGCTGAGCTTCGCCGAAAACGCGAAGTATTTTCTGTATGGCGGCTTGTGGTTACTTGCGGGGTATTGGGCCTTCCGAGGTCACTGGCTGTTCGCTTGGGATGAGGCGCTTTGGATCTTAGGGTTTATGGCGATTGGCATGAATTTATCGCAATGGCGCGAAGAGATTGAGGCCGAAAAGCAGCCGGCTTAGCCGCTGTATTATCTGCGTGATTAGGTGAGGCTGGGTGGCGTCGCTCTTGCCCGCTCTGGGCCCCAGAAGGCCTTTTTCTGGACGGTGCATCGCGCCACTTTACGATGGTGTCTCAGTTCCTTCTGGTAGTAAATTTCCGTCCAGATCTCACCAGACAACGCTTCGACATTGATCATTGCTAAGGCAATATTTGCTTTGACCGAGGGGGACCACATGGCTGATGTGACGTACCCTATTTCGTCGCCACAGTCGTGATCGCTGTACAGAAGTGCCTCTTCCGCCGGTTTATTACCCTCAATGTTGAGCTTGGTGAGCAGGATTTTTGGTCCTGTTTTGTGTTGTTCAAGCAGTGCGCGTCGACCGTTAAAATGCGGCTTTTTAAAATCTACCAGCCAGGCAAGATCGAGTTCTAAAGGGGTCTGATCGTACTCAAAGTTGACGGTTTTAAGCGCCTCGTTGAACTCCATGTAAGGCATGATAAATCCGGCTTCGAGGCGGGCCATATTAGTGGCGGCCTCGCCGTAGGGCTGGATCCCATAGTTGGCCCCCGCCTCATACAAACGATCCCACAACGTCAGTGCTAGATTGGGTTCAATCCAGAGCTCGTAGCCTAAGTCACCCGTGAAGCCTGTACGTGAGATCATTATCTCGCCCTCAGCAAAGGGGTAGTGGCCTATGTCAAAGGGCTTTAATGCACTAGCGGCCTCCAGCCCCATGGCCTTCAGTACGGCAAAGCTTGTGGGCCCTTGGAGGGACAATGCGGCCAGCGCCTCGGTGTGTTCGACAATCGATAGCTGACTAAACCCTAGGGCGCTTTTGCGCAGCCAAGCTAGGCAGGGACTGCCGCAGGTCAGCAGAAATTTTTTCTCACCCAAACGAAAGATCGTTCCGTCATCGATCATGCGCCCCGAATCATTACACCAGGCGACATAGGTGACACGGTTGATCCGTAGTTTGTTGAGATCACGAGTGACCATGCGATCGAGCATTGCCAAGGCATCTGCGCCCTCGATCAGATATTTTTGCATGGGGCAGATGTCGTAGGTGCCACAAGTGTTGCGGATGCAAAAGTACTCGTAGTCGACGTCATAATAATAATCGGCAAACTTAAACCCGTTCCATGACGACCAGGCATCCCGCAGGTTGAGTGCTGCTTGCCGCTCATGAAAATGCGAGAGCTTTAACCGCTCTCCGGCGTAGGGGTCGGCGGTATTTTCTCGAAGAATATCTGGGTTACTCATCGTAGAAATCATCCTCCGGTACGGTGTTGGGTTTGCGCAGGTCTCGTAAAATCTCGCGGGCTGCGTTGGCGCCACAGGCCGAGGAGACACCGCCGCCGGGGTGAGTTGATGAGCCACACATGTACATGTTTTTCAGAGGCATACGGTACTGCCCGTAACCGGGGAATGGGCGGTTAAACAACAGCTGATCAATCGTTAATTCACCTTGAAATATATTGCCCTCAGTAAGGCCGATCTCATTCTCAATTTCATGGGGGGTACGCACTTCAGCATGAACCACCAAGTCTTTAAAGCCCGGAGAATAGCGCTCGATTTTATCAATAACGGTAGCCCCGAAGGCATCGCGTTTTTCAGGGGTCCAATCGCCGTCCGCCAGTGTGGGCGGGCAATATTGGATGAAAGTCGACATCCAATGGCACCCGGGTGGCGCCACCGTGGGGTCCCAGGCGGAGGGAATCACGGCCTCAATAAAGGGGTCATCGGACCACCGGCCACGTTTCCAGCAGTCGTAGGCACGCTCCATAGTTTCTAGAGAGCCGGAAAAGCCCTGCCCGCCGCGATTGACGTAGCGGTTGTCTGGCACGTGGGTAAACTTTGGCATACCCGACAGGGCGATATTTACTTTTCCTGATGAACCTCGAATTTTGAAATTGCTTGCCCGCTCAAAGATGCCGGGGGGGAGATCATCTTTATCCATTACTTTAGTGAACGTGCGCTTGGCATCGAGGTTAGAGACGACAATTTTGCCGTAAATCTCGTCACCATTTTCCAGGGCTACACCAACGGTAGCGCCGTCTTTTACGAGAATTTTTGCAACAGGAGCTTCTGTCTGAATGCTGCCGCCATGCTCTTTGAGAGCCCCTGCAAGAGCATGGGAAATGGCGCCCATTCCTCCCCTCGCTAAGCCCCAAGCGCCTACGTTGCCGTCGACATCACCCATCACGTGGTGCAACAGAATATAGGCAGAACCGGGAGAATAGACCCCTAGAGCTGTGCCGATAATGCCAGGGCTGGCCATGGCTGACTTAATGAGATCGTTTTCGAAATAGTCATCGAGAAAGTCGGCGGCACTCATAGTAAAAAAACGAATGTATTCGTAAAGCTCGCGCTCACCGAGACCCCAAAATTGTTTCCCTAACCAGAGTAGTTCCTTGATATCTCTGGGCTTGAACGAGCTAGGGTCGGGGGGAGTACGCAGCAGTGTCTTACGAATAAGCTGGGCGTATCGGCCTAGGTCCGCCTGAAACCGCGACATGGCATCGGCGTCGTGGGGTGAATGGCGCCGAAGTTCCAAATAGGCGGCCTCTTCATCGGCGTAGTCTAGAAGCACGCGATCGCCTCGGTCGCTAAAATTCACCGTGCCCAAATAGGGCACCAACAGAAGTCCGTGACGCGTTAAATCAAGATCGCGATGGATGGATTGGCGCATCATGGAGCACACGTAAGAGCAGCTGGAGTAAAACCAGCCTTCGTGCATTTCTCGGGTAACGGCTGCGCCACCGATGTAATCATTTTTTTCTAAGACAACAACATCAAGACCCGCTTTAGCAAGGTAGGCTGCTGCGGTGAGACCGTTGTGGCCGGCGCCAACAATAATCGCATCATATTGCTTCACGATAGAATCTCCCGAGCCGCATTGCGTCCAGGATTACCACTTATGTCGCCAGCAGGATGGCTTCCAGAACCACAAAGATAGAGGCCCTCTATGGGAGTTGCATACTGCGCGGCTTCGTAGGTGGGGCGCATCATAAGAAGCTGATCAATAGCGGGTTCTACATGGTGCCAATGGCCCCCCGTAACCCGAAACTGCTGTTCCAAGTCAATCGGAGTCAGCAGTTCGCTACCCAGCACGAGCGCCTTAATACCCGGTGCATAGTTGTCGAGCTGTGATATCAGCTGCGCGGTCAGATTGTCGCGAGCAGCGTCCGTCCAGCCGCCTTTCAGCTCCCCCGGTATGTACATGACGTTTGCGGAGAGAATGTGCTGACCTGCCGGGGCAGCATCAGGAGTCGTAAGGGTGGGTAAGCAGACATCCATAACAGGATGTTCTGGGAGCTCGCCATATTTAGCGGCGTCCCAGGCAAACTCTATGGTATCCATCGACGGAGCCAGTATCAGCCGCCCTGATGGGGTATCAAGACCGGTGAATTTTGGTAACTCAGACAGTGCCAACTGTAACTTGGCGACGTAGCCCTTGCTGCGCAGCCGGCGAATGCGGTTGCTAAATTCAATTTCCAGATGCCTGGGGCCCACCAAATCAAGAAACGTCGTTTTAGGATCTGCACTGGAAATAACTCGTTCGCTGGTGAGTACCTCGCCATTTTCGAGTTCCACACCGCTGCAGTGTTGGCCCTGTTCGCTGGGTGTTATCACAATCTGCGCTACCGGAGTTCCGGTTCTAATGGTGACCCCGGCGGCAGTCGCGGCGCTGGTCAATGCGTCTACAAATATTTTCATGCCACCGGCGGGTACGCTGTGCTCACCTTCCCAATGTCCCGCCATTCGATTCAGAAGCGTCAAAACGCCCTGATTAGGGGACCGCGGCGCGAGTTGAGAGCCTAACAGGCCGTCCCAACACAGCGCGGCCTTAAGTGATTCCCCTGAGAAGTGTTCATCGACCAAGTCGCGCATGGGTAAGGTGGCCACTCGAAAGAACTCGAGCATATCGGCCTTGCCCATGGTTCGAATGTTGAACCCCATTTGTCCAAAGGTCAGCAAATCTTTCAGGCCCGCTGCGCCAATGCGCGGCATGGTTTTTGACCAAAAGGGCGCAAGGGCTTTGCTAAAGGTGGCGAGCTGCTTCTTGTAGTTAGCGAAGGCGGCGGTATCAGCGTCACACGCACCAGAGAGGTGGGAGCTTTCAAGCCGTACCGGCGGCTCGGAAAGGGACAGTGCCGTCGTGGTCATAGCATCGACACTGGGCACAAACCCATGCCGAGGCAGGTCGAGGGCATCGATTATTGTCTTTGGTAAGGCGTACAGTGTTTGGGCAACAGATGCGTTAAACCCTGTGTGAAACTCTCGCTGACCGGCCAGACCTCCTAGGGTTTCTGCGGCCTCAACGAGCACAACCTGCTGTCCTGCTTTCGCTAGCAGCGTGGCGCATATGAGGCCGTTGTGGCCGCCTCCAATTACGATTGTGTCAGTTGCGCTCATACAAACATCCCAATGTCTGCTGACAGATTAGTTTTCATGAGTTTTTATAGCCACCCTGCCTATACGTTGCTAAACGCTGCGGCAGATGATCTATGTGGCGACCTGCGTCTCTGAGGGGACGGATTTTTCGTTCAAGGTCAGTAGCCAAGTGCCTAGCCCTATTAGCAGTAGGGGCAGGAAGGGTTGAAACGGCCAGAAGGGCAGCCAAAGCTCCAGGGTTTGGGATGAAGTTGGTGCTAACAGAAATGCTGAAACCGATTCTTGCCACAGGGAACCTGTCATCGCCAGTACCAGCCCGCCTGCGACCAGCAGCGTGCCGCCCACCGTATGCCCGCTGATGTTTTGTTGAGGTTGCCGTCGGCTCTTACCCCAGGCCGCGATTCGCAGGGCAAAGGCGGTGAAGCCCAGACCATAAAAAAGGTAGTCGAGCCAAAGATCACTCCCGTAATAGGCTGTATTCCACCAGTAAACACTGAAAGGGTAGGCCCATAGAAAATAGACCCCTGAACGGTGCAATACGCGCCAATGGGCAGCGCTAAGGTAACGTCTTCCAAAGGAAAATGAGGTCACAATCATGGCCACTAGAAACAAATAGCCACTGCTACCCTCCAGCTCGTCTCGTAAGAAATAAATATTGGTGTAGTAGTGATCGGGGTGCCCCACCGAAATCCAAAAAATGAACGCACCCTGCCAGGCCATTGCTGTGGCGAAGGCGAGACCGACGTAGCGCCGATTGCGCAGCAGCCAACGAGTAACAATATTTGGGAACAGGCGCGCCATGGCCGATGTGGCTGTGATCAGAAAAATAAGCGGTACTGCCCAGCGCACAGAATATTGGATCATGGCCGAAATGCCGTCAGGGCTGCTCAAGTCAGTGAGCAGGCTGGCCCTGACCATAAAACCAGCGGGCACCAAAGCGAGCCACCAAAAGAGCGGCCAGCCGTTGATCAGGGGTGACTTATTCATAAAACGTTGCCCGCTCATTTTTCAACCCTTCTTGCGCCGGTAGTCATCATCGGTAATGGAACATAACGAGGCATCGACCCTATTGGCAAGCCATGAGGGCCGGATAGGAAAAAACAAAACTAGGGGCCATCAGTATTAACAGCACAAGCCCGGCAGTATAAGGTTGGCTATCGAGGTTTGCGGGTTGCCGGATAATGACGCGACAAATTATTGTATTTTTATTGGCACTAAGTCCCTGGGCGCTCTCGCTCTATGCGCATTATTGGTTGCAGCAGGGAGAGCTATGGAGCCCTGAAACTCCGTATCGCGCGGTCATTTCTGTTGTTCTCATTGCCTTGGGTATGGTGTTTAGTTTCCTGCTTTATATAAGGCTGACCTGTAACAGAGCGAAGCTATGAATCCCCTGGAAAACTAACGCCACCGATCCTTAGACTGTTTGTGATTCAGTGCGCTTCATTTCGCCGCCATAAATTTATAACCCTAAGGCTTAAAGGTCGTAATAGGCTCTACTGTTTGCAGTAAAGCTCGCATCAAGTGCCTGAGCAGCCACAATTTAGGCGGGCAGAACTTTTCGCCAGGGCCTAATTTGAACGCGCTCGAATAAGCCTGCAAGGGCATAGGGGTCAGCGGCACAGAAGCTATCGGCCTCTGCATGATCATTGAATGCCATGATCAGCATTGAGCCGATCATCTGATTGTCAGAATCCATAAAGGGTCCGGCCATGATAAGTTGCTGCTCAAAGTCCTTGAGGTAGTTAAGATGTGCGTCTCGATTTTCAAGCCGTACAGCGAGATGGCCGAGCTTGTCCTGGCAGTCAATGACAAAAAACATGTGAAATCCCTTTTCAACCGAAACCTGATTATGGCGTATTCGTTTTTTCAAATCTCCTTATTGACGGGCTGTCTGTGAGCGCGTTTCCTCTGCACATCGTGCTTTTTGAGCCCGAGATTCCCGGGAATACCGGTAGCATTATCCGACTTTGCGCCAATACTGGGGCAGCGCTGCATGTCATTAAGCCCCTGGGTTTTGAAATGGATGACAAGCGGCTGCGCCGCGCGGGTTTGGACTACCATGAATTCGCCAGCGTGATGCAGTGGGAATCTCTGGCACATTATCGAGAGCAAAATTCTGATCGCAGGCTTGTGGCGGTGGAGACCTGCGGCGTTGCACGACATTCAAATTTTTCTTTTTCGAATTCAGATGCCCTGTTGTTTGGCTCGGAAACCAAAGGGCTGCCCGAGACAATTTTGGCGACGCTATCTCATGATCACGTAGTCAAATTACCCATGCTGCCCAACAGTCGAAGTCTGAACTTGGCCAATGCCGTGTCGGTCGTCGTTTATGAGGCATGGCGTCAAGGGGATTATCCGGGTGCAAGCTAGACGTCACATCAGGGCAAACGACCTGCCAAAATTCAAAGGTCTTGAGGCCAGTCATTTATCGGAGCAGGTCAGACAGGGGGTACTGAAAAATCAGATGAAACCCCATCCCATGGACGGGTATTGCTATCTCTGCGGCAGATACGATTAACCAGATTATTTAGAGCTGAGTCGGCGGTTTTCGATGAGGCTAAAACCCTCGCTGAACGTGCTTTTCGTTGCAGCAGGTTAGGCGAACAAGGACGCTGGGATTCGCTAGATTCCCAGGTGGTACGTTGCGGTAGATAGAAAAAAGGTGTGAGCGGTGGCAGAAGCAGCTAATGATAAGTCCCAGGGCGATAATCAGTATCGCGACGAACAAGCTCAGGCAGTGCGCCCCAAAGAAGCTGCCACGTTGGTGATTGTTCGCCAAGGCAGTGAGCCCAAAGTTCTTATGGGTAAGCGTGCGGCCAGTCATGTGTTTATGCCCAATAAATTTGTTTTTCCCGGTGGGCGTCTTGATGCTATTGATCAACGAATAAGGGTGCCCTCTGATCTCAGCGACCCTGTTATTGGGCGGCTGCAAAAGGAAACTCGAAAAAATGTCTCCAACCACAAGTTACGGGGGCTGGCATTGGCGGCGATTAGAGAGACCTACGAAGAGACAGGGCTTATTATTGGACGGAAGACCGGGCAAAAATTAACTACTAATAACGCCGTTTGGCAGCGCTATTTTGATCATGGCGTTGAGCCTCCGTTGGATAAAATCGATTTTATTGCGCGAGCCGTTACCCCCACGTATCGCAATCGTCGCTTCGATACGCGGTTTTTTATGATCTTCGATGATTTCATACAAACAGACCCTGACGATATGGTTAAAGCTTCCGGTGAGCTACTCGACCTCCATTGGTTAACCCTGTCTGAGACGCAGAACCTTGATTTACCTACGATTACTCGTTGGATTATTGATATGGTCGATCAGCGTCTAAAGTTGAGCCGTGACGCACAGCTGCAAGCGCCGGCAACCTACGTTCGATTTATCAATGGCAAGCCACGCATTACAACGCTATAGCGCGGGCTCAAACGCCAGCATCAAGGATCATGTGTTAAGGCTGCATGGGTGTTGACTCTGATAGGGGGAAGTTAAACATGCGGTGGATAAACATTGGCAAAGACCGCAGCCGCAGAATGACGCCGGTGCCGGTGATGGTATTTCTCCCGAGAAGCTTTTAGCATTGGCTCCGCAATCAAAAAAATGAAAATTAAGACTGATCGGCTTAATGTGCCGCGAATTTCCCTCAACACCACGGCCAACCACCTCTCTTTAATCGTTTTGGAGTAACCCTTTGACCTCAACCGATATTTTATTTCAGCCCTTTGAAACACCGAATCTCACATTGAAGAATCGTGTGGTGATGGCGCCCATGACGCGCAATATGTGTCCCGACAATGTGCCGGGAGAGCATGTTGTCGACTATTACCGTAAGCGCGCCGAAGGCGGGGTCGGTCTCATCATTACTGAAGGCACCCACCCGCAGGTCAATGCTGCTGAGGGCTACCTAAATGTCCCATTTTTTCATGGTGCAGCACTCGACGGCTGGGCTGAGGTTGTTAAGGCAGTGCACCAAGCGGGAGGAAAAATTGCACCTCAGCTTTGGCATTGCGGGGGCATGCGCGGGTCGGGGGATCTAAAAATTGGTGAGGGGGAGTCCTTGGGGCACACACCCTCAGGAATGAACGTGCCGGGCAAACAAAATCGGCACGCTATGACTGACTCAGAGATTCAAGATGCGATTGATGCCTTTGTTCAAGGTGTCACGGCAGCTAAGTCGGTGGGGTTTGACGCGGTAGAGCTACACGGCGCGCACGGCTATTTACTGGACCAGTTTTTTTGGGGTGGAACCAACATTAGAGAAGACCAATGGGGCGGCGACATGGCTCATCGCGGGCAGTTTGTCGCTGAGATCGTTCGCGCAAGCAGGGAGGCTGTGGGCGCTGATTTCCCCATTATTTTGCGGTACTCGCAGTGGAAGCAACAGGACTTCACCGCACGATTGGCGGAAACCCCTGAAGCCTTGGAGCGCTTTCTTACCCCCTTGGTAGACGCAGGCGTTGATCTTTTTCATTGCTCACAACGGCGGTTCTGGGAGTCGGAGTTTGAAGGCAGCGACCTGAACCTTGCGGGCTGGACGAAAAAGCTTACGGGTGTCCCCACCATAACGGTGGGCAGTATTAGCCTAGATAAAGACTTTATTCCTGAGCCCGGAGAGGGGTTTTTCAGCGGTGGCGATATCGCCAGTATCGACAAGCTCTTGGAGTCGTTAGAGCGCGGTGAGTTTGATCTTGCGGCGGTGGGAAGGGCATTGATTGCTAATCCCGACTGGGCAAATAAAGTTCAGCAGGGTGGTGTGAGCAGTCTCGCCCCCTATGAGAAAGAAATGCTCATGAAGTTGGTATAACGGTGGTTGTTGAGATGGATGCACTTGGAGGCAGGCAGGTTCAAAGACTCCGTCGCAGACTTTTCTCTACAGCGGCGCGCACCTAGTGTTGCTCTATTGAGCTATGCGGGAGTGCTAGCTTAGCGCCCAGCTTTTGCATCGCGGCGGCCGCGTTTGGTCAGTGGTACGCCGTTTTCGTCGACAGTACTCTTGGGTTTCTCACCTTTGGCTTTCTTTGAAGCGCGACTTTGTGCGATCAAGCTTAAGGTTTCTTGGTCCCGTAGTTTGGTTGCGTTTTTCTCGAGAGTATCCAGTTCCTCAAAGCTGTACACGTCACTCTTCAGCTTTTCTATTCTATTCATCGCATGCTCGTAATGGGGTAGGTTGACTGGCGTCTTTTCACGACAGGAAAAATGGGCATCCACAAGGCTATAAACCGAGGCAGGA
This sequence comes from Luminiphilus sp. nBUS_07, assembly GCF_051201685.1. Taxonomy (GTDB): domain Bacteria; phylum Pseudomonadota; class Gammaproteobacteria; order Pseudomonadales; family Halieaceae; genus Luminiphilus. Next base: position 289,437 of record NZ_CP179213.1, read on the forward strand.
GCTCAGCATAACATGGCAATGGCCGAAACCTGGGTTGGCAAGTTTTCATTCAGGCGTAAGCCACGGGGAGTATGACCGGGGGGTATCTATGGGTTCAAATAACGCCTGTGAAATGCCAAGCACTGCTTCAATCGACGGCACGCGTTGAATTGCCAGAAATGAGGCGTTGCTTAACCTACAAGAGCAGCGGCATTGATTAAACAGTGGGTCGGCGTTGTCTATATTGACAAAGAGTCGGAATAGCAACATTTTTTGAAGGGGTAGGAGCTGCCACCTCGGGCACAGCGTCACAAGAAGAAAGAGGCTTTGAATAACATGATGAACCGGGAAAGAATTAACGCGCTGGGAGATGAACTCTATAACGCACTACGAAGTGGGCAAGCGGTGTCTCCGCTGACCGATCGTGAGGGTGATATCCAAATTGAAGACGCCTACCACATCAGTTTGCGAGTGTTGGATCGCAGGGTGGAGGGTGATGGTGAGACCATTGTCGGTAAGAAAATTGGGGTAACCAGTAAGCCGGTACAGGAAATGCTGGGCGTGTTTCAGCCGGATTTTGGATTTTTGATGGACACCATGGAGTACCCCAACGGTTCAGATATTCCTATCGCCGGCCATCTTATTGCTCCTATGGCGGAAGGGGAAATTGCTTTTCGTTTGAAGAAGGATCTTGTTGGTCCGGGGGTTACTGAAGCCGACGTTCTGGACGCTACCGAAACCGTTATACCCTGTTTCGAAATTGTTGATTCCCGGATTGCCGACTGGAAGATAAAAATTCAAGACACCGTGGCCGATAACGCCTCGTGTGGTGTTTATGTTTTGAGTGAAACCGAAGTTGACCCTAGAGACGTTGATTTGCCGAATCTACACATGAAAATTTATAAAAACGGTGAATTTCAATCGGAGGGTTTGGGCAGCGCGGTACAGGGCAACCCATTGACCGCAGTGGCCTGGTTAGCCAATACCCTGGGGGAGTTTGGAATACCGTTTAAAGCTGGCGAAGTGATTTTATCCGGCTCTTTAGCGCCCTTGATTCCGGTGGTGGCTGGGGATGAGATGTCACTTGAAGTTGCAGGCGTCGGCAGTTGTAGCTGTCGGTTCGTCTAGCACAATAGACTCGACAAATTTGCGCCAAAACACACCTTCGTTTTTGGCGGATGACAAGGATTGAGGCATGAGTAATAGGATAAAAGCAGCCATTATCGGTCCCGGCAATATTGGTACTGACTTGCTAGTGAAAGCGCAGCGCAGCGAAGTGATTGAGCCGGTTTGGATGGTGGGGGTGGACGCCGAATCTCCCGGGTTAGCACGCGCAGCAGAGTTGGGTTTGAAGACGACGGCCGAAGGTGTAGAAGGCATGCTTCCCACCATGAGGGACGATGGCGTGCAAATCTGCTTCGATGCTACCTCAGCCTATGTCCATGCGGAGAACAGTCGCAAGGTCAATGAGCAAGGGGCGGTTATGATCGACCTGACCCCAGCGGCTATTGGCCCGTTTTGTGTTCCTCCCGTAAATTTAGTCGACGCCGTTGCGAAGAAAGCAATGAATGTAAATATGGTGACTTGCGGTGGTCAGGCAACGATTCCGCTAGTGGCCGCGGTGAGTCGCATCCAAGAAGTGGTTTATGGAGAGATTGTTGCGACGGTAAGTTCCAAGTCTGCGGGGCCAGGAACGCGGAAGAATATTGACGAATTCACTCGCACGACGGCCAAGGGCATTGAGGTGTGCGGTGGTGCCCACTCTGGTAAGGCAATTATTGTCATTAACCCGGCTGAGCCCCCCCTGATCATGCGCGACACGGTGCACTGCCTGACACAAGAAACCCCCAATCAGGAAGCCATCATTGAATCTGTGCACGCGATGATTAAAGAGGTACAGCAATATGTGCCGGGGTACACCCTTAAAAATGGGCCGGTATTCGACGGTAAGCGTGTGTCGATTTACATGGAGGTTGAAGGCCTCGGTGACTTCCTGCCCAAGTATGCGGGGAACCTCGACATCATGACCGCGGCGGGATTGCGCACGGCAGAAATGTACGCCGAGGAAATGTTAGCGGGCAGATTTGTGCCAGCTGCTGGATAGGGTGCGAGCCAAGCAATTTAAGCAAGTCATCGTATAAAAGGTAGTCGGCCAGATCCGATCCGGCCCCAAGACACAAGAGAGCAGCTAATGGACTTAAAAGGAAAGAAAATCACCGTCCACGACATGTGCCTGCGTGATGGCATGCACCCCAAGCGGCACCAAATTACCGTCGATGAGATGGTAACTATCTCCAAGGCGATGGATGATGCCGGCGTTCCGCTCATTGAAGTGACCCACGGCGACGGTCTTGGTGGCTCGTCGGTAAACTACGGGTTCCCCGCGGCCAGCGATGAGGAATATCTCACCGCGGTCTGTAAAGAAATGAAAAATGCCAAAATTTCGGCGCTATTGCTTCCCGGTATTGGCACTGTTGATCACCTAAAAATGGCGGTTGACTGCGGGATTTCAACGATTCGCGTTGCGACACACTGCACGGAGGCCGATGTCTCTGAGCAGCACCTCAGCATGGCGAAGAGCATCGACAACTTGGATACGGTGGGCTTTCTGATGATGGCCCACATGATTGAAGCCGAGGAATTAGTTGTGCAGCTGAAGATGATGGAAGACTTCGGCGCTAACTGTGTTTACATCACAGACTCTGCCGGTTACATGCTCCCTGATGATGTGACTTCGCGCATTGCCCTCGCCCGGGCCGAACTTAAACCCGAGACAGAGTTGGGTTTTCACGGACACCACAATATGGCGATGGGCGTTGCCAACTCGGTTGCTGCTGTCGCAGCGGGTGCAAACCGTATCGACGGCTCCCTTGCAGGTCTGGGTGCTGGTGCGGGTAACACGCCCTTGGAGGTTTTTGTTGCCGTTTGTGATCGTATGGGCATTGAGACTGGCATCGATACTTTTAAAGCTATGGATATTGCCGAGGATTTGATCGTACCTATGATGGATCATATGGTTCGTGTCGACCGCGATGCGCTCACACTGGGCTACGCGGGTGTGTACTCATCATTTTTGCTGTTCGCCAAGCGCAGCGCCGAGAAGTACAACTTGTCTACCCGAGATATTTTAGTGGAGCTTGGACGGCGCCGTACCGTGGGTGGCCAAGAAGATATGATTGAAGACCTCGCACTCGATATGGCAAAAGCACAAGGCACACTCTAGACCTGAGTCAGCGATGCGTTTTTGGCATCATTGAGAGCCAGGCCGCAGCAGGTTATGGGTATCGAACTTTAGTGCCCGCAACTGCAGCCCAGCAACCAGGAATTCAACTCAGGCAACCGCTATGTTGGCCTGCTTGAGTTCCCACAGCGCGTTAAAAAATTCTTCACGTCCTGCCTTCAGACGTTTACGAGCCTGTTGCATCTCGGCACGTAAATTCTCTCGTCTGGCACGTAAATCCCGAATTAGATCTTCCTGAGTCACTCCCATACGCTCTCGGGCAGCGGCCATGCTATCGGCTCCTGACTGTCGTATCTGATGGGTGAGTCTCTTTTTTTCTAGTTTAAATTGATCCCAGGCCTTAGCGGCAGCAAGCCACTCATCTCCTAATGAGGCTAGTTTTTCTTCCCACTGCTGCCAAATTACGGAGGGTGATTTTGCTTTTGTGTCCCGAACCTTACGACGGGCAATAATTTGTGCTTCTTGCCAGCGACTCGCTCGGTTGAGCCCCTCAACCAATCCCAGAGCTCTTAGCGCCAGAATGGCATACCGGGTGGGGTCCAGCACCCAGCCGCTCCAGCCAAATCCGTTGCGGAAATCTCTCGGGTAGTCATGGTGGTCAGCATGGTGATTGCCCTCTCCCAGCGGACCCAGCCAGACGTAGTTGTTGCGAGCAGAGCTGATTAAGCCTTTTTTGAATCCCCACATGTGCGTCACGCTGTTCACTGTCCATGTGTTGTGCTGCGCGAGCACAAAACCTGCGCTACCCGCCAATAACATGCAGAAACCTCCCAGCCAGCCCGCGAGTACGATGCCGAGCGCAATCGGTAATACAAAGTTAGCCACAATGAGGAGTGGAAGGTAGTGCTTGTCCTGCCAAACTATGGCGGGGTGTGCCTTGGCTTTAAGTGCCCCATCAAACTCGCGGGAATAGGGGTGGTTGAATAAATAGGTGAACATGTGTGACCACAAAAAATTCCGCCAACTGGTGCTAAACCAAGTGGCAGAGTAGGGGTCTAGGTGGTGTTGGCCGGTTTTATCGACCGAGTGATGAATGACATGCTGCGCCGACCATCGGCGCACGCTGCCCTGCACAGCAAAAAGCTGCAGCGCCAAGAAGATGATGTGCGTTGGTAATCGAACGTCTTTTGCCGCGCCATGGGCAATAAGCCTGTGGGAATATACGGTTGTTGATAGTGCGCCAATGAAGGCGTGTACAAGCGTCCACGCCAACATCACTTGCCAAAGACCTGCTGGGGCATAGGCATAGGCGACAGGTGTTAGTAGCAATACGAGAACGTGGCTGATAACTAGGAAAGAACCTATACCCCAGTCGATGCTGAAGCCCGCCTTAAACACATCTGAAAAACGATGATAAAGCGGTTGTTGAGTGGCCGTGGTGGTAGGGGGCTGACTCGTTGACATGCGTGTGAATTCCATTTCTAGGTGGTAAATAAAAAGGGGGAGCTTAACTGTTATACGGTGCGAGTGGCTAAAGTGTTTCAAGCACCTCATACGAGTGGCGCGCCCTGCCGCTCAGACATCTGTCCTTGCCTGAAATCAGCGGTTTTCTATGAATCTAGGGTAGCGCGTGGCGCTGCTTGACCGGTAGCCAAAAACAATGGAGCCCGACCGCTAGTGCGCTCTGAATTGCTGTCTAAGTTTAGCCGAGTCTGCGGCGGAGTGAAAAGCGCCAAGTTATTAAAAGTACAGGTATTTGGGTCTTGTCATGGCCCGCAGCATGCCCGTATGGAGATGATTCTTGCACTACGTGCATCAACTCGCTTACTCGATGTCCGTAGGCAGTGTTTACTGTAGAAAATAAGCTAGTAGCGACTTAATGTGCGATGAACGGTCCCCCTCGGCCTGTACACGAAATACGCCAATCGTTAGGGTTGTTTGTGATGGCATTTGGCGTCTCACCGGCACAGAGGATCCTTTAAATGAATGTAAAATCAGCATTATTTTCGTCCACGGCAGTTGTTTTAGCTGCGTGTAGTGCCGAGCCTACCCCGGAAGTGACTGTAAAAGTCGCGTCAGAGCCAGTGGCTGTTTCAACACCTGACACGAGTGCAGCACTACCCGACGGCGCATACCTCATTGAGGGCGTCACCGTTACCGAAGACGGTGAGGTCAGTTATTACACTCGGGATCAAATAAAGATTTATTCGAAGGGGCGGTTTATGTATGCCTTTGAGAATGCCCTGACAGATAATATTGACGTGGGGGCGGGTAATGCCACTTGGAACAACGGTGTCATGGTTGAGGTACCCAGAGTAAATCACGATGGCCCAGTGTCCGGTTATAGCTTCGATGTTGCCATTGAGCCAACTGCTGCGGGCTTTAAGCAATCGATTATTGGCATGCCCTATGAAGGGGGACGTCTGCTGGATATGGTTGAAGTTTGGAACACAGCATCCACAAAAACGTCGCCTTTTGACGGGTTGTGGAGCCTTGAGGCTCGTGACACTGCTGATTCGGGTATGACCGCTTTTGCTGAAACAAAGATGATTGGTGGTGGTCATTTTATCTGGTTGCAGAATGTCGCCTATCAGGGTGAGACAGCTCAGGATTTTGGTTATGGCTCTTTTGCAGTGGATGCTGAGGGCAATGCCATTGAAACCGCAATGGTGAGTTCGATGGAGGAATATGAGGGCACCGTTAATGAGGTCAAAATGGTGCTGATTGACGAGAACCACTTCACGCAGTCATTTATTTATAACGACGAAGTGATTACACAGTCTTACGTGAGGATGTGAGGGGCGTGCCGTAACCGCGATCCGCGGCACGGCTTTTGGCACAAAAAACTAAACGCTGGCTTATGCTCATTGTTTGCTGAACGGAAGGGGGTGCGACTATTACCCGGCAGACGTGGGTTCGTGAATCTGATCGAGACGCAGTCGTCGATGAGAACTTGGCCGTCTTTATAAGCTTGTCCTATAGTTTTCTTTCTGTTCCAGTGGCGATAGGCTATCGGCCCCGCCGGTGCTGACTTTTTGAGGTGCAGCATTGATTTTAGTGAATTCTACGAGGAACTTTTAGCGTGGTTGATGTGAGCCAAGCAGCAGCAACTTTACCCATAGCAACCGACGGAGGAGTCCGCAGCTGCGGTGGCTGCACTGCCTGTTGTGAGGGAGGACTTTGGGATAAAAGCATGAAGCTTTCCCCAGGCCATGCCTGCCAGCATATCTCGCCTGAGGGTTGCGGAATTTATGAATCAAGACCCGAAAAGCCCTGCAGAACCTTTAAGTGTGCATGGCTCACTGAAGAGGACGACTTTCCCGATGCCATGCGGCCGGATCTTTCAGGGGCTATCCCTGTTCATGACCGCGATTGGTATGACTGGAAGGTATTACGGTTATATCCACGTGTTGCTACCGTTGCACCCGAGGTTCTTGAGTGGTTTGTGGCCTATGCGAAGCCCAAGCAAGAGCCGGTAATCTTTTATGAGCATCGCTGGGAAGGGGATGACTACAAAGGGATGTCTGAGAAAGCATTAGGCCCCCCTAAATTTTCTGAGGATGTTCAAAAAAAGCCCTCTGAGTCAGACGTCTTTCGATCGTTTAACAACGATTGAAGCGCGGCAGAACAGGCCAAGTTCATCCAAAAAGCGTGGGGGTGTACGGTAAAAAAGCACCGGGCTTAGAAGCGAGTTTTTGTGGCTTGTGTACAGCCTAGCGTCAATATTTAGCTCTGCTGAGGTGTGTCATGTTTGCCAAGTATTAGCCACAGCTGCCCAATAATAATAAACAGCGATCCACTAGATAGAAGAAAAGGGTCGATATACAGCAATTCATTAAACGCGAATTCCCCTTTTGAAATCTTCGCCCACCCCATGAAATTTTGGTTGACGGCAACGACTGCGCCCAAAAAACCGATCACAGAAGCGAAGTACTGCAGTATCCAATGGCGAGCGATGGGCAGGACCATGATTAACCCGAGCAGTAATATGACGGTGCGCTGTACCCTGCAGTAGGGGCAAATGTAGACCGTGCCGGCAAATTCCATCCCCCAGGCACCCAGCCCTATGAGAATGGCAACCAGGCCGAGGGTTCGCTGTCGGCGTTGCCAAAAATTCAGATCCAGTAGATTGATGTGCTGATCCTCCTGGTGGGGTGGCGAGATAGATTCGCTGACAATAGTTTAGAGGTGATTCCCCTTTTTGCAACCATCATCGCTGTCCTATCTACTAGCAACAAACCTTGTCGTAACTTCGCCTACTTACTTTGCCATCCAGCTATGGCTGCATCGACGAGTAAAGCTCGAACCTTGCTGGAGTCCCCTTTTACAAGAACTCAGTCATAGTGATTTCGTTGCTTACCAATTTTTCCTTCAGATGAGCCGGGGTTAGGTGAATAACCCGCGAGTGCGCAATGGATTAAATTAAATTGGCGTTAATGCTCAAGGTGACTCCGCTTGGGATACTGCTGAGAAAAATCTTTGGCTTACCACAGGGGCAGCAACCGCAGGGGTCCGTTGAATTGGGTGAGTCCAAGAGCAAACAGCTAGGGCCGTGGGGCAGTGCAACAAAGGAATGCTGATTAACAACCCTGAGCTTCAGCGGAAAGTCGCAGGGGCTCCTTCAACATAAGAGTCTGCTGATCATACTTTCTTTACGAATTGTGACTTCAGCTTCATCGCGCCTACGCCGGCGATCTTACAGTCGATGTCGTGATCGCCCTCCACCAAGCGGATATTTTTCACTTTGGTCCCTACTTTTACTACCAACGATGAGCCCTTGACTTTTAGGTCCTTAATTACCGTTACCGTGTCGCCGTCTTGCAGGGCATTGCCGTTGGCATCGACTATCGCCGGGCTGTCTGGGGTGTCAGTGGTTGAAGTATCTGGATGCCATTCGAAGCCACACTCGGGGCATACCAAAAGATCTCCGTCTGGGTAGGTGTAGGCTGAATGACACTTCAGGCATGCAGGGTGTTCACTCATGACACGGTACTCCGAGTGGGTGGCAGATTTATGAGTGATCTACCGTAATTGAATTTTGGAGTGCTAGGACGCGGGGAAAGCTAGGAGACGGGAAACGTTTGCGCTTTTTGATTGCTGCCATGGCGTAGGTTCCGCGTTCTCGTAGTGACTGATGAGCCATTTGTGCTAGATGTTACCGACCAAACCTTATGCTTCTTGGTGGAGATTATAAGTAAGAGGTTTTCAGCAACCATCCAGTTTGAGATCGGTATGCGTTCGCATCATCTCAACCATATCTGCTAGCCCCTCTTTAAAATGGCGAGGCCATCGGGGAGGGGCATAAAAATGCCTCGCTTGTCATTGCGAGGCGTCAACTTTAGGCCGCAGCTTGGCTTCCTTCGTCGGTCTGGTCTTCGCTCTCAGCGTTGGTTTCGGCTACCTGTGCTTCGAGATCTTTCACTTTTTGCTCTAGCTGCGTGTTCTCTGCACGAGCTTGGGACAAAGATTTTTGCAGCTTGTCTGCTGCAGTAGTTTTCTCCGCGAGTTTCTTTTTAGTGGCATCTAAGTTTTTACGCAGCCGCTGTGGATCGTATTTTTTAAGTTCTGCCAGCTCGGACCGTTCAGCAGCAAGGTCTTTTTGTAGAGCTTTCACACGACCCTTTGCCGCGGCGATCTCTTCTTTCATATTCTCCGAACGGTTGTGCAGTTCTCGGTTGCGTTGCTCTAATGCTTGGGCGTCTTTGGACTTTCCTGAGAGCTCTGTAATGGTTGTCAACTGAGTCGCAATGGTCTTTTCAAGCTCGCTAATTCGGGTTTCTAGCGCGGTTTTTTTGTCATCTAGCTTGGAGATGGCAGCGTCTTTTTCATCGAGCTTTGGTTGGTACTCGCCTCGAAGCTGGGTTTCCATTTCCATGAGTTTTTCTAGGTTGTTTAACGTCAGTTTGTCGTTCATTAATGTTCCTACTAATCTTGATGGTGGCTACGGTTTTTCGTTTTAAATCTGGCTACCCCTGTAGGTTGCTACGACTTTGTCGTTGGCCAGACACTTTCTGTCTTACTCACGGCTGCACCCATTGCGTATCTAGTCTTCGCGATGACTGTTGATGGGTTATGTCTCGAATCGACTCGTGTCAGGTGTTCAGTAGGACTTTGACCATTGCCTGCTCAATATTGAGCAGCAGGCGCACAACGTGTGGGTCGCAGAAAGTAATAGATTCGAAAAGCCGGCGCGAAGGATAACAGATTCGCGCAGATTCCACGAACCTACGAGTGAATTGAAGAGGTGAACTAGTGCCAACTATTGCTGGAGCCAAAGTTGTTGGTTCTAACCTCAAGTTCGAGGTTACGACTTGGCTCTTAAAAAGGGAAAGGGGGCAGGGAAAAAGTGTTCGGTGGATTGCTTTTCATCGGCGTGAAAGTTGTAAGGCGTCAACAGAGTCCTGATGATTTTTTGCCGCGGTAAAGTGCCAGTTTGAGTCCGCAGATCGCCCTACAAAAAAACGCCCACCCTCAAAGTCATGTTGGGTCTGCGCAAGCAATTGATTTTTTGGGTTTAGTAGCTGAGCGGGCAAAAAAAAGGCGCTCACAAGAGCGCCTTTTTTCTTTTACCCCGGTTTACTGTCCGAAGTTGTACTTCACAGTTAATCCGTAGGTTGCGGGCTGGTTGGGGTAGCCACTGAAGCTTCCCGCCTGTGCTACCGATGGGAAGGCTGACAGCAGGTACTCATCGTCATTGAGGTTGCGACCCCAAAGGTTGAACTCCAAACCGTTGTCCCAGCTCATACCAGCACTAGCATTGAACATGTTGACTTCCCGCGCAGCGATTGACATGGGAATGTTGTCGGCAACCTGCACTTCTTCTTCGTAAACGTGCTCTAGGCGTACGTATGAGTAAGCGCCAAGTAATTCGAAGTTGTAGGTAATGTTCGTGTTAGTTGACAGCTCTGGGATCCCTGAAGGCTGTTGACCCGACAGGTCCATGGGTCCGTTAGGACCTACTGCGCCTTGGAATGAGTCGTAAAGTGGATCCAGCCACGTGGCCGCAAACCCAATGCGGAGACCATCAACAGGCAACCAGGTGACATCGACCTCTACGCCATCGGTAGACTGCTTACCGGCGTTGGCCAAATTAAAGCCTGTGCCAGAGAAGACGTTAGACTGGAAGCCGTCGATTTCTTGCATGAAGATAGCCAAGTTCAGTGACACGGTGTCCCACTGACCTTTCAGACCCACTTCGTAGACCAGTGACTCTTCGGGGTCGGCACGACGCGTACCCACGGCGAAGTTTGCCGCGCCGGGTCCGAAGCCAACGTTTGGCAGGGCAGGATCGCCGTTTGCTAGCAGGGCGGCTACGTCAGCGGGAACAGGACCGGTGTCCTGAGACAGGTTCCATGATGACGCTTTGAATCCTGTGCTCACACCGCCATAGACATTCATGTCAGGGGTCAAGTCATAAGACAATCGCAGCGTATAAGTGGTATCGCTGTCGTCACTCTTGCCGTCTTCCACGGAGTTCGGGAACCCGACGACGGGCGGCAAAAACTGTGCAGCTTTCAGCGCGCCCAGGCCAAATGCGTCGAGTGGCAACGCGCCAAATAGGTTGTCACTGATTACCTCAGCACTGGCGTCTTTCTCTGACTGGGTGTAGTTCACACCCGCTGTAAGCGTCAAGGCGTCGGTCAGGTCGTAATCGACCTGTGCGAATAGCGATAGAGTTTCATCGTCAAGCGTGTACTTCTCTGACTGATTCCCCGTGCCTGTCGCGTAGAACGTGCCCGCAGGGAATCCCAGAGCAGCCTCGACGGCGCCAAGGGCGCCTCCGGTAAGGAAGTCTACGTATGAACGGAAATCAGCACCGAGGCCAAAGGTCTCATCTTGCTCGACTTCTTCATTGAAGTAGAAGGCTCCAGCCATCCATTGCAATGGGCCACTGCCTGCAGAGGTCAAACGCAGCTCTTGGGTAAAGGTGTCGATCTTGGTGCCTCTGAAATCTGCCGCTTCAGGCAAAATCAGTCGTGCGCTGGTGAAATCAACATCCCCTGATTGGAACTGATCAAGAGTTCTGTAGGCTGAGATCGAGGTCAGAGTGAAGCTGTCAAAATCGTAGTCGACGTGCAGCGAGGTGCCCTGAGTCTCAATTTCGTTCCTTGGGTCAAAATCAAGGTAGTTGGCGTAGGCGAAGGCGTCATTGGAAATCAAGTCACCGCCGAGTAATCGCACGATACCGCCAGTAGGGCCATCGACTAGGTTGGCAACACCACAACACACCTCATCGATTTCTTCTGCATCAACGATCAGGCGCATTTCTAAACGGTCAGTGGGGTTCCACAGCAGCTGGCCACGGAAGTTCCAGCGGTCCAGCTCGTTAGAGTCGGTACCCAGTTCCAAATTGTCAAAATAGCCGTCGCGCTCGTTCATGCTGCCGAACAGACTAAAAGCCACATTTTCTGACAATGGGCCCGTGACGTCGCCACGAATAATGGTTTGGTTGTAGTTACCTACCGTTGCGCCCACTGAGCCGCTGAAGCCATCAAGGTCGGGCTTAGCCGTCGTGACGCTGATAACGCCGGCGGATGCATTTTTGCCGAAAAGTGTGCTTTGTGGGCCACGCAAAACTTCGATGCGCTCAAGCTTGGGGAGGTCAGCCAGTGCGCTGCCTACTCGCGAGCGATAGACGCCGTCGATGAAAACACCCACAGATGGCTCGATACCGGCATTGTTTGCGCCGTTACCAAATCCGCGAATGATGAAGTTAGTTTGGGCGCTGCCCTGCAGCTGAGTGACGCGCAGGCTAGGTACTAGCGTTTGCAGGTCTTTGATGTCTAGGACCTGTGCTTGCTCGATGGTCTCAGAGGACACAACGGAAACTGCGATAGGCACTTCTTGCAGGGTTTGCTGGCGCTTAGCGGCTGTTACCACAACCTCCTCAAGCATACCGGAACTTTGGGCCAGGGCAGGGAGCGCCGCAGGAAGAGTCAATGCTGCGGCCGCAACGGCTTGCGGAAGCGCTTTGCGGAACGACTTTACGGATGATACTACCGACATGAACGGTTACCTTTATATGAAGTTTGTTTAAACGGCGCGCATTCTCTTTAAAGCTGCTTAGGTGGTCAATGTGAATCTTGCAGCCAATAAGATGGGGGAAGAACTTGTTTTGCCGAAATCGCCTTGGTTTACCAAGATTTTGAGAATGCTCAGGCTCGGCTATTTAATGCCGACCATCTATGACTTTAATTACGCATCGGTCATGAACCTGCAAAACCTCAGATTGCCCATTTATTAACCACTGAAATACGGCCAATTTTAAAGACGGCCCTAGCCTCTTTGAATCACGACATTACCAAGAGCCTACCTTCTATGCGGCAGATCATTTGCGTAACGGGCTATGGAAACTGGAGTGCTTGCTGGAGATGGACAGGGCGATTGCGAAAACGGTGATGTAGACTATAGGGCTATGCACCGAAACGTACCGCTAGGCGATTGACTCAGCAGTAAAAGATCGGGTGAATTATGGTCAAGCTACATTACAGCCAGGAGGCAGTCACGACCCATGCAACGATTTGAAGTGAACAGACAGGCATTTATTGAGTGGCGGGGGCAGGAGCAAACCAAACCAGTGTTAGTCGAAGGCGAGGTTCGACTCGCCATCGATTTTTTTGCATTTACCGCCAATAATCTGACCTATGCCGTTGCCGGTGACATGCTGGGCTATTGGAATTTCTTCCCAGTTGTCCCCGATGATGGATACGGCGTGATTCCCGTATGGGGATTTGCCGACGTCATAGAGTCCCGTTGCGATGAGATTTTGGTGGGCGAGCGGCTATATGGCTATTTTCAGCCCTCGGGTGAATTGGTGATCGCACCGACCAACGTCAGTTCTAGCGTGTTAATTGACGGTACGGCGCACCGACAGTCATTACCTGTTCTGTATAACCAGTATCAGCGCATTGCCAAAGGTCAGGGTGGGGGTTTGGCTGGGCGCCTTCAGGCATTGCTTGGGCCGTTGTATATGACTGGCTACGCTATCGCTGACCAGCTCGCAGTGAATCAGTGTTACGGCGCCCAGCAGGTGGTCATTGTGAGTGCCTCAAGTAAAACCAGCATTGGTTTGGCCGAAGCACTGGCTGAAAGTGATCAATCATCAAAGGTTGTGGGATTAACCTCACCGCAAAACGTTGCTTTTGTGGAGGGGCTTGGTGTCTACGACCAGGTTGTCGCTTATGACGCCATCGACTCGCTGTCGAATTCATCGGCAGTGGTTATCGACATGGCGGGCAGTGGTGAGACTGCAGAAAAATTGCGCGAGCACTTTGCGGATGAACTGAATTACTACATCAGCGTGGGTTTGACCCATTGGGACAAAGCCCGTGGTAGCAGTGGGGCGCCACAGGAGCGGCACGAGATGTTCTTTGCGCCTACCTACATTATAGAGCGCACGAAAGCCTTGGGCCCTGGTGAGTTTAATCGACGACTGCAGGGTTTTCTCGAGCGCGCATCAGCTAAAGCTGTGACCTGGCTGCAACTCAACGAGGTCGATAATGTTGAAGCTTTGGGGGCGTTGTATACCGACATCTGCGCTGGAATCATGGATCCATCAGAGGGCATTATCTGCAAGCTGTAGCCGCAGTGAGCCCTGGAGTGTTGCTAGACCCATAAACGGTGTGGGGTGACCGGGTTCCGGTATTACTCGTTCGCCTCACTGTGGCAGATCACGGAGCCACCCCGAGAGTGGCTGTTCGGTCACGCGGCGCGCGTCGTTTAGAGGATGGTGTCGGTACTGGTTTTCCTAAATTTCGTATTAAATCCTTCTAGTGGTAGTAAAAACCCACTTAACTATTGTCATAAAAGCAATAAAGTTATGCTTTGTTCCCTCTGTATTCGGAACAATAAATGCGATGTAATCTCGCGACCCCGTTCAGCGTGCCCGTTTTTTAAAACGTTCAGCGGCTGTTATCAACCGGCAGTTCAGTGTCACCACGGAGCAGCGAGAATTTGAACCCAACAGAAAAAATGAATACGCGTCGTGACAACCCCGTATACAAGCTGCTCAAAATAGTCTCAAACGTTGAGGCGAATGAAGTCAGAGCTTTAGTTGGCTCGTTTTTGTTTGTTGTTGTTCTAATGTCTGCCTACTACATTTTGCGCCCCGTGCGAGATGCGATGGCTAGCGACTGGACAGACGCCGAGGTGAGCTGGCTGTGGACGCTCAATTTTTTCATCAGCACTGCGGTGGTCGCGCTGTATGGCGTGCTTGTTTCGCATTTTCGGCTGCGGCTTCTGGTGCCGGCTATTTACGGCATCTTTGCGCTAACGTTCTTATCATTTTTCGTTTTAGCTTCCATCATGGACGATCGAACTCTGGTCGATAAATCGTTTTATGTGTGGGTCAGTGTATTTAGCCTTTTTCACATTTCGGTGTTTTGGAGCTTTATGTCAGACCTGTTCAGTAAAGAGCAGGCCGGCAGGCTATTTGGCATTATCGCCGCGGGGGCAAGTGTGGGCGGCCTAATTGGGCCATCAATACCCTCGTTTTTTTCGGCCTCCCTTGGCACAGATAATTTACTGTTATTGGCCAGTGCCATGCTGCTTGTGCCCATTCCAATTATTTTTTATTTACAGTCCCTTAAGTCATCAGACTTGCATAACGAAGGTCTAGCAGTAGCAACGCCTGAGGTCAAAATTGGGGGTAATCCACTGGCAGGCTTCAAGTTGTTTTTTTCTAATCCGTATCTTATGGCGATTGGGTTCTTTATTTTTTTATACACAGGCATTAGTTCTTTCGTTTATTTCGAGTTAAAGAATTTGCTGAGTGAGCTAAGCCGCGCCGACCGAACGGCGGTATGGGCTCAAATGGACTTAGCCGTCAATGGTCTTTCGATTGTCATGGGTCTGTTTGCAACGGGTCGAATCATCGGGAAATTTGGAATGCCCGTAGCCATTGCATTCATCCCGGTACTGATTTGTGCAGGCCTTGTTATTGTCGCGGTTTCCCCATTTCTCGGTGCAGTCGTGGCCTTACAGGTCATTCGGCGCGCCGGCAACTATGGGGTCACTAAACCGGCCCGTGAAGTGCTGTTTACAAGGGTCGACAGAGAAGCCCGCTTTAAGGCGAAGCCCGTTATCGACATCGTTGCCTATCGAGGCGGCGATATGCTGATGGCTTGGTTATTTACAGGCCTCACCCAGGGGTTGGGTCTGGGCTTAGCTGCCGTTGCCGCGGTCGGAGCCGGCATAGCGGCACTTTGGTCCCTTGTGGGCATTTACCTAGGACGATGGTTTGAGCAGGGAGAGGCTCAGCCAGCTGACGACTCAATGTGAGAAAAGCAATTCACCGCCTTATTGATTTGCGATGAATCAAAAATTTTTTAAAACACAAAACGGACTGCAACTATGAAGTATTTTTCAATAATCATGACCTTGACGATAAGTCTGGTTACCGCGATCACAGCTTATGCAGATGGTCATGGCGATCATACGAGCGCAGCGCCAAAAATGCTCAAATACACCGAGTTCAATCAAATCGGTAACCCGGCTGACGTAATCTATGTCAAAGAAGAAGCCCCCCGAGTTCTCCAACCGGGCGACGTCAGAGTCAGCGTTTTAGCAGCGCCAATTAACCCTTCAAACCTGTTACAGATTGCAGGCCAGTACGGTGTAGATGCTGTTTTACCAGCTAAGCCTGGTAGTGAGGGGGTGGGCCGCGTTATCGAAGTAACCCCCGAGGTGAACTATTTGAAGGTGGGGCAGCTTGTTTTGATCGTCAGTGGCGGCACCTGGAGAGATGAAGTTGTTGCTCCTGAAGCGGGTTTTCTGCCGCTACCCAGTATGGGTGACCTTCCCCCAGCAGTCATCGAACAGCTGGGCATGTCGGCGGTAAATCCGATTACCGCACTGTTAATGCTGACTTCCTTCGTTGATCTCAACGAGGGCCAATGGATTGTGCAAAGTGCTGCCAACTCAGCTGTTGGTGGTTACGTAATTCAACTCGCGAAGCAACGCGGTATCAAAACGATCAATGTGGTCCGCCGTGAGGGGCTTGCTGAGGAGCTCATGGCTAAGGGCGCCGATGCGGTGTTGATTGATGGGCCGGATTTAGCCGATCAGATCGCTCGTGCCACGGGTGGTGAGCCTGTCGTTTTGGCGCTTGACGCTGTTGGGGGAGATACCTACACCCGGCTGACCAACAGCCTCGGTTACGGCGGAACTATCGTGGCCTACGGTATGCTTTCAGGCAGACCTGCAAGCTTAAATACGGGTATGACCATTTTCAAAGATATCCGCAATCGAGGTTTTTGGCTCCAAAAATGGTACGAGACGGCTTCTATGGAAGCCAAGCAGGCAGCTTTTGGAAAAATTATCCCTCTGATTGCCACGGGTGTACTGAAGGCTGACGTTGATTCACGTTATGCGGTCGGTGATATCAAAGCGGCAGTCACTCGGGCTGCGCAAGATGGTAGAAATGGCAAGGTGCTAATTGTGCCAAACGTTGAGTAATAGCGCTCTTGAGTAAGAGTACAGTGCGCAGTGAGCATCGCCCTTAGTCCGGCGATGCTCATTGCCAATAAAAGCATCAGTCATTATGTGGTAAGCCGGTTAAATCTCAAGGCGATTGAATACGGCTGACCAAAAAGTCTACGGCAACCTTAACTTTAGGCACTGAATACTGCTGCTTCTGATACAGCAGGTATATGGCCAGATCTTTACTTTGGGTGACCCGTACTTTGGGCTTAATTATGAGCTCCTGCACCTTGCCGTTATCTAAATCGGCTTGCACCGACCACCGTGGTGTCATGCATATACCGCGTCCCGCAACAGCCTCCCTACGCAGCCAAGTGCTATTGTTTGAGATGGTTAAGGCCTTTCCCGACACGTCTAGCCATTGCCCATTTTCCTCACACATCCAGGGGTGAGGGCCATTCGGTGTGCGAAAAAAAAGGCCTTGGTGATCCCGTAAGTCGGTCGCGTGTTTGGGTGTTCCGTTTGACGCGAGGTAATCTGCAGAGGCGACCGGGATAAAGTCGTTGTCCATGAGGCGCACGGCCTGGACTCTCTCATTGGGGGCATAGCCGCCCCGAATGGCAATATCCACCTCGTCTCGCGAAAGCGTAGAAAGCTCATCACTAAAGCTCAGGTCTAAAATGATCTCTGGATAGAGAGCTTTAAACTCGTCGAGAAGAGGTATGAGGATTCTCTCACCGAAGGTCACCATGGTGCTAATCCGCAGAAACCCTCTGGGCGAGGCTTGATAGCTCCTGACAGACTCATCACTGCGTTCTAAATGGGCCAATACGTCTTGCACCTGTGTGTAATAAACTTGGCCAATCTCAGTGACTTGCACTACCCGAGTGGTCCGTTTTAACAGGTTCGCTCCAAGGCTCTTTTCTAAATCTACAATGCGCCGGGATAACGAGGAGGCCGGAACCGAGAGTGACGCGGCGGCCTTAGTAAAACTGCCGGTCTCGACCACTTTGCTGAAGTAACGCAAGGCCCTTAATTGATCCATGGTGGTGCCCTTAATAACGACATTATTATTGCCCTAAGAGCAATAGATTAACCTAATTACTACTCACTTCAGTGCGAGTAATTCCAAATTAAACGCAGACAGACAACAGGCCTACTGCGAACAAAGGCCCCGAAGTGGTGTCTGTCTGTCTTTGCTAAAACTAAGAGCGTCGACTTCCGGGTAGCGGTTGCTTAAAACCCTTGGGACGTGTTGTCTTTAATGCGGTTTAGGGTGTGAATTGGGGATTAAAGCAACAGTAGATGGGCTTTAGTAATATGTGACAAATCATAGAGTAAAGCTTTTAGATCACAGGGAGTTAGGGTAGTGTCACGACCTCTCGAAACTGCAGCGCTGCTCGCGCTGACAACATTAAAAATCCATTAAGAGGATATGAATCATGAAATTTGCACGATTGTTCCCTGTTTCACTCATTGCATCCTTAGCGCTGCTGCCGCTCACTGCCTTTGCTGGCCATCACGAAGCTGGCGAAACTGTTGTGCACGGTAGCGAGGCTGGAACGGTTTGGGCTTCTGGCGGTCGAGCCATGGTGGCCGAAATCGAGGGCGAGGTTGTCGCCGTCAACATGGACACACGAGAGGTTGTCGTGCAGGGTCCAGCGGGCAATTTCTTGACCTTGGCTGCCCGAGAAGACGGTGTAAATCTAGATAAGATTGCCGTCGGCGACACCATTGTGGCGGATTATGTGGTGTCTATCGAAGCAGAGGTTCGAGAACCCACGGCTGAAGAGCAGGCTAACCCATGGGTCGTCATGGGTGAGATGGGCAACACGACAAGTGACGCCCCCATGACGGCAGCAGGTGCTGCTCGCATGATTCGTGCGGTCTGCACTATCGAGGCAATGGACCGTAACGGTAATGTCACGATCAAAGATTCACGCGGCCACATGCACAGTGTCGGCGGTGTTGAATTGGAAAAACTCGACAATGTGCGCTTAGGCGATTCCGTAGTGATGCTCTTCACTGAGGCACTTGTTCTGTCGTTGAAAGAAATCTGATCTAAGCGCGTTTAAAGAAAACCCGGCCTCGGCCGGGTTTTTTTATGGCTGGATGTCAGTCATCACCTTGACGTATGAATGTTAGAAGGGCGGTCTTCAAGCGATCGGGCTACAAAGGTCGTGCTTTAACGATCGGATCGTTTGTGAGGCGATAAGGCGCCTAAGTGTGCCCAACCGCCCAACCGCAGAGACGCCACATAAAATTGGCGGGGTTCGTTAGGCTCTTGGGAGTTGATTCAATAGGGGCTAGTTTTTGTAGTTCCCAGCCCAGCCCAGTCAAGATTACTCCACAGAACTGCGAATTATTGTTAAATCCTGAGTAATCACCGAACCGATCGCCGCATGAGAAATATGAGATCTGGGAAGGCCAAGTTGTGAAGCTATGGTCTCGGCGGCAGCAATACCGGTGCAGTGTCCCCCCATCATGAGTTCTAGTCCTGCTTTTTCCAGCCAATCTGCCGTTTGATTTAAGACCTGATCACTCGCGCGCCAGAGGTGGAAGCCACCGACGATTGAATAGATCGGAGCGTCCTTGATTTCCTGCAAAACTTCTCCGGTGTTAATGAGACCCGCATGGCCACAGCCAGAGGTCATCAACCAGCCTTTAGGTGTTAGGTAGCCTAGAGACTGATCATCCATGATGAGATCCGGGGTCGCCTCCCCGTCGATCTCAATAAAAAGGCCCTTTGGTCCGTTATAGGTTTCAATTTTTCTGGGAACCGGTCCTGTGAGCCACAGTGCTGGCGCTATTTCGGCTGGACCTTCGATTTCAATGAAGTTAATGCCGCGCTTTTCTGCTTCGTTTCTAAATGTTAAGGCAGAGGTAAATGCACCGGGCCCAACACCTACGCCTGTATCGGTTAGACGTTGACTGAAAAATCCCTTGGCCACATAAACGGTGCTCAGTGCTTTTGGGTTAGAGCCAGAAAAATAATCGCGCAGCACTAACAAGCCGCCGGTGTGATCGCTATGAAAATGGCTTAAAACGACCTTCTCGACGCTTGAAAGATCGACCCCTAAATGAAGCACGTTGTGTAATACCGTGCCACTTTTAAAACCTGTGTCAAACAAAACTGATTCTTCTTCGCCTTCGAATACCGCCGAAAAACTCCATTCGCCTAGGCCACCATAGTCGGAGATATTGGTGGCTAGCACCGTAATTTTGTAGGGGTTTGCGAGGGCGATACTGGAGGCAACGATGCTTAAAAACAGAAAAACACAGCGCTGGACTGCAAGGGTATAGCGGCATTTACTTGTGCGATCCATCATATTTGACCCTCGAGCTTTATTACGGACTTCCTGGGTTACGGAGTTTTTAGCATGTTCAGTGTAAACAGGCCTTTAAATCGTTGCGGTGCGCTGTTAGTGCTCATTGGGCGGTGATTAGCCCACCTTGCAACGCCCGCACCTTCGAAAACAACGCTATCGGTGATGAAGCAGTTCCGACGCCACAAGGTCAAGTAGCTCCCGGCGTTTATCCCCTTCCTGCAGCAAATCGTCTCGATTGCAAAACGCGATTGCCGAAATATCATTTTCTGGAAATCTGGTATACAAAGCGCGAAACCCTACCCATGATCCGGTGTGAACGTGTGCGGGTATCCCTCTGAATTGGCCAACCTCAATTCCAAACCCATAGCCCGCGCCCTCGTCGAGAAGGTAACTCGTCATAGTTTTCTTGGTAAGAGGATGAGGCTCAAGCAGTAAATCTCGTAGCGCCATACCGCCGGGGATATTGCCGGTTTTAAGCGCCTGATCCCATTTGATGAAATCATTTAAGGTCGTGTAAACGCCCCCATCCCCCACCCAATCTAAATTGGTCATTAAAATTTCGAAGCTGCCAGTATTCGTTGGCGTGTAGCCATCTGCCCGATGGGGCACAACGCCATTAACGTTGTCGTTGAAGAATGTCGCAGTCATGTTAAGGGGGCCAAATAGCTCTTTGCTGGCAAATTCTCTGAGTGTTATGCCGCTGACCCGCTCGACCACCTGACTGAGCAGAAAATAAGCGATGTTTGAATATTCAAAACGCTGCATAGGTGCAGCGGCGAGCGGTTGATTTCGGGCGCGCTGATAAAACTCATCAATCGTCCAGTAGTCTTCGTTGCCGAAACGGAAAGCTTTGCCCGGTGCTATTTCATAGGCCCCTGTCATTTCGTAGTCACCCATGCCTGAAAGGTGATGAATCATTTGCCGGATGGTAACTTTGGCGTTGTACTCCTTAAGGTCAGGCAAATATTGATGGATGTCGGCATCTAAGCTTAGGACTCCACGATCTGCCAGAATGGCAACTGCTGTCGCCGTAAATTGCTTGGACACCGATCCGATGCGAAAAACCGAGTTGCCGCTAATGGGAATGCCATGCTCAAGGTTTGCTGACCCATAGCCTTTGGCATGAATATAAGCACCGTTTTGAATCACGCCAATGGCGCAGCCCGGGACATCAGGAGCATCGTAATCCGCGAAAATGGCATCAATATCTGCTGAGAGGCTTGGAATCTCAGCGCTCCATGTGAGGGCCGCGGAATTTAGCGCAATCAATAATCCGAGTAGCCGTTTAAGCATCTTCATTCCCAAAGCAGGGTTGTTTGCAAAAAGGACATCCGTCTCTATTGCTTTTCAGAGATTAACTGGACTCCAACGCAATGTGAGTGTTGACCCATAACAGTATGCGCGAGGTAGGGCAGGTGGTGTGGCAGAAAATAATAAAACCTGGTTGGCGTCGCTAAAGAAAAGGGGGCTCAGGCCCCCTTGAAGAAAACGCCATTCACGCGCTCTTTACGATTTATCCCACCGCGCAAACAAAAATACATAGACGGTTAGGCAAAGGTTAATCGCTATTTGAACCAGTGATAACGCCATCATCCAACCCGGTGGGTCAATCGTCTCACCAATCGGCATATTCCCTGATGTCAGCACTTGTGTTGCCGACGCAGAGCCCTCTGCAGCCATACCACTTAGCGTGGTTAGCATCATGAAAAATGCATTTTGCGCCGCCATGGTAAAGAACGTCAGCATGATCACGCCGATTAATGCAGAGACCATTGCAGCACCACGGATAGCACTGGAAAAGTTTCTGAATAAGTAAGCGACTACGACGACACACAAAGGCATTAACACGCCACATAAAAACAGCGTAGAGAAAATCGACCGATTCATTCCCATGAGACCGTACAGTTCTATTTCAGACATTCTGAACCCCCAGTAATTATTATTAAGTTCTCAAAGTACCCTATGCCTATGAATTAGCGATTGCAATGTACGGTCTGAGACGCAGCTAACGTTTTCAGGGAAATCCTGAGTTCATTTATGGTGTTATGTTTATTAGCTTGAAGTGTCGTGCGCTTGGTGGAAAAGACGTTTTTTTATATACAACTTGGCGCTTGATGAAAATCTTACAAACCGACACTTTTATTGTTAATGCTCACACCGGCACTTGGGGTTAAGTTGTTGCCTTGTTATTATCCTTGTCGTTCGGACAGGAAGAAGTCGGCTGTATGCCGGTGCCGAAGGAGCAACCGCCCCGGTAAACTCTCAGGCAAAAGGACCTTCTGAACTTCAAACTCTGGAGAGTGGCGCACCAGCGCACGCCGACGGGATAACGATCTCAGGCAACAGGACAGAGGGGGCATCGAACGCCGTGCAGTGGGCAGGCGTTATCGGTGCCGGGTTGACCCCGGCTCACGGGGAGATCCATGAGCAATTTAAAGCAGTTGCCGCTTCACGCTATGCACCTAACCGCGGGTGGAAAATTTGCGCCTTTCGCAGGCTACGACATGCCTGTGCAATACACGGCAGGCGTGATGGCCGAACATTTGCATACTCGTTCGAAGGCAGGTTTGTTTGATGTCAGTCATATGGGTCAGCTTAAACTCCCGCTGTCGGCCATCGATGCTCTAGAGACTTTGTTACCTACAGATATTCATGCGTTGCCAATTGGACGGCAGAGTTACAGCTTGCTCACCACAGCGTCCGGGGGTGTCTTGGACGATCTTATGATTGCACGGCGTGCGGATGACTTCTTATTGGTGGTCAACGCTTCTCGACGCGATGCTGACCTTGAGCACCTTAATCGCCATGTTGAGGGCATTGTTCCGGTTAATGATCGAGTGCTGCTCGCGCTACAAGGACCTTGTGCGGAGGCAGTCATGATGGCCCTTCTGCCTGGCGCTGTACAAATGCGTTTCATGGATGTGGCGGTGATGCAGTGGCAGGCCCATGAAATTTGGATTTCTCGCTCAGGCTACACCGGAGAGGATGGGTTTGAAATTTCCATACCCTTTAATGCTGCGGAAGGCTTTACTCATGCTCTGCTGCAAAATGAGGACGTCGCACTGTGCGGCCTTGGCGCACGTGACAGCTTACGCATGGAGGCAGGTATGCCGCTCTATGGTCACGAGCTGGCTGAAGATATATCGCCTGTTGAGGCGGGCCTCTCCTGGGCCATTCATCGTTCAAGACGCGCCACGGGAAAATCTCCGGGGGGATTTCTCGGTGCGGATCGCATCTTAGGTGAACTCGATCAGGGAGCGCCCCGGCGCCATATTGGTCTGTTGCCGCAGGGTCGAGCACCGATCCGCGACGGTGTTTTACTGTACGACGCCCCTGACGGCAGCGAGCCTCTTGGGGTGATCACCTCTGGGGGGTTCAGCCCATCCAATCGCGCGCCCATTGCCATGGCGCTAATTAAATCCGAAGTAGACCCCTGCGCACCTATTTTTGGTGAGGTCCGTGGCAAACGGCTCGAAGCAAGACAGGTCGCCCCCTTATTCCACCAGCCCAACTACAAGCGTTAACACAAGGAATCAACCGCAATGCCTTTTACGCCCGAAGACTACAACCCCTATGATTTTGCCAACCGGCGACACATTGGTCCCTCTCCCAGTGAGATGGCCGAGATGTTTGAGGTGTTGGGTGTCAGTGATCTTGATGAGCTGATAGAGCAAACGATTCCCGCCAACTTTCGGCAGGCCCAGCCGCTAAATTTCGAGGAGCCGCTATCAGAGCGTGAATTGATTTTTAAGATGCGGCAGGTGGCGGCTAAAAATAAGGTCTTTACCACCATGATTGGCCAGGGTTTTTATGGCACCGTCTGCCCACCGGCGATTCAACGTAACATTTTGGAGAATCCCGCTTGGTACACGGCCTATACACCTTATCAACCCGAAATTTCTCAAGGCAGATTAGAAGCCCTGCTAAATTTTCAGACGGTCGTATCTGACCTCACGGGATTGGAAGTCGCCAATGCCTCTCTGCTTGACGAAGCAACCGCGGCGGCGGAAGCGATGGTCATGGCACAGCGGGTAGCCAAGTCTAAAGCTCGTGGCTTTTTTATTGACGAGAACTGTCACCCGCAAAATATTGCCGTGATGCAAACGCGTGCTGAGCCACTCGATATCGATATCATTATCGGTGCTCCAGAAGAACTTGATGCCAGCACGGTTTTTGGGGGTATCTTTCAGTATCCGGGCACTTACGGACATATTCGCGATTTCTCTCCACAAGCCGAGCAGTTGCAGGCGGCTAAAGCGATTACCGTTATTGTCGCCGACCCCCTTGCACTGACCTTGTTAAAAGAGCCCGCTGCCATGGGTGCCGACATTGCCGTGGGGTCTACCCAGCGGTTTGGTGTGCCCATGGGTTGCGGCGGACCTTCAGCGGCCTATATGGCATGCAAAGCGGCTTACAAGCGCAGCATGCCCGGAAGAATTGTCGGTGTATCAGTCGATGCCGAAGGCAACACAGCCTACCGCCTCTCCCTGCAGACTCGCGAGCAGCACATTCGGCGTGAAAAGGCGACCTCTAACGTTTGCACTGCTCAGGCACTGTTGGCCAATAT
Source organism: Luminiphilus sp. nBUS_07 (assembly GCF_051201685.1). Classification (GTDB taxonomy): domain Bacteria; phylum Pseudomonadota; class Gammaproteobacteria; order Pseudomonadales; family Halieaceae; genus Luminiphilus. The sequence goes on from NZ_CP179213.1 coordinate 313,912, forward strand.
CGCCAGTTTTTATGCTGTGTTTCACGGTCCAGAAGGACTTAAAGCCATCGCTCAAACCGTGCACTGCAAAACCGTTTGTGTGGCCCGCGGACTTGAGGCTCATGGTTTTTCTGTAGAGCCCGCGACGTTCTTTGACACGATTACGGTTGAAGTTGGCGCGTTTCAGGGCACGATTATCGATGCTGCCCGCCGCGAGCGTATCAACCTGCGTAAGGTAGGCGACACGCGTGTGGGCATCTCTCTTGACGAAAGCACGCTGATCCATGTGATCGAGCGTTTGTGGCGCGCGTTTGGCATTCATGACAGAGACGCCGAACTCACCCGCGATTATCGGTTCGATGATGCACTTATTCGACAGACTCCGTATTTAACGCATCCCATATTCCACTTAAATCGGGCTGAGACAGAAATGATGCGTTATATGCGACGGTTAGCCGATCGTGACCTCGCCCTAGACAGAGCAATGATCCCGCTCGGCTCCTGCACGATGAAACTCAATGCTGCCGCGGAAATGCTGCCCATAACTTGGCCAGAATTTGCCAACATACATCCTTTTGCTCCTGCAGATCAGACCCAAGGTTACGCTGAGCTCACCCAAGACCTCAGCGCCAAACTGTGCGAGATCACCGGCTACGATGCCATGAGCCTCCAGCCCAACTCAGGTGCTCAAGGCGAATACGCAGGCTTATTAACGATTCGGGCCTATCATCGCGCGAGAGGTGAGGCTGAGCGCAATATTTGTTTGATTCCCGTGTCAGCTCACGGCACTAACCCCGCTTCAGCACAGATGGTGGGTCTGGACGTTGTTGTTGTCAGGTCTGCTACCAATGGTGATGTTGATGTGGCCGATTTCCGCGCTAAGGCACAGGCGGCTGGCGACCGTCTTGCGGCCTGCATGATCACCTACCCATCTACTCACGGCGTTTTTGAGGAGACAGTGACAGAGATCTGCGACATCACCCATGAGTACGGCGGGCAGGTTTATATCGACGGCGCAAACATGAACGCCATGGTCGGTTTGGTCCGGCCGGGTGATATTGGCGGTGACGTGAGCCACCTAAATTTGCATAAAACCTTTTGTATTCCTCATGGAGGCGGGGGTCCCGGTATGGGCCCTATCGGTGTAAAAGCACATTTGGCACCTTATCTTCCCGGCCACTCAGAGACAGACTGCGACGGGGCTGTCAGTGCTGCACCTCTCGGATCGGCGTCAATACTGCCCATCTCTTGGGCTTACCTATTAATGATGGGCGGGGAGGGGCTTACTCAGGCAACTCGGGTCGCTATTCTGAACGCCAATTACATTGCCAAACAGCTTGAGGATGGCTTCGACATACTCTTTAAAGGTTCGGGCGGGCGTATTGCCCACGAGTGCATTCTCGATACGCGCCCTTTCGCGGAGTCCGCAAATGTCACGGTAGACGATATTGCCAAGCGCCTGATTGATAACGGTTTCCACGCACCGACGATGAGTTGGCCAGTGTCAGGGACTCTCATGATTGAGCCCACTGAAAGTGAGACTAAGGCTGAACTCGATCGGTTTATTACCGCGATGAAATCGATAAGAGAGGAGATCGCCACAATTGAGCGGGGTGAAATGGCGATTGACAACAACCCGCTTAAACACGCGCCACACACCGTTAATTCACTCATGGGTGATTGGGACCGTCCCTACAGTAGGGAGGTGGGTTGTTTTCCGCCGGGAAGTTTTCGCATCGATAAATACTGGTCTCCCGTTAGTCGAGTCGACAACGCCTACGGGGATCGACATTTCATCTGTACCTGTCCGCCGCTAGAAGATTACGATCAAGACAATGAAGACCACTTAGACCGCAAGGTGGCGTTATCAGCGAAATGATTACTGTCGCTTTATTACCTCGCCCTGAGTGCGTTACCGTTTGAGCGTCAGGGGTCGGCTTAACGCGGCAGTGTTTGACCGTTGTCGTGGCCGTGAATTAGGGGGCAAAAATTGGGGCAGAAAGCGTTGACGGTTCACCGGGAGGGTGCAGCATTTATGAAGCGTTGGAGAAGCCATTTGAGCTGTCGCCTGTTGCGAGTGCTGTTGGGTATGGCAGCGCTGGTGTGCTTAACAATGGGTCAAATAACTGTGGCCAGCGAAGCCAGTGCCGAACACAGGTCAACAGTGCTAATTACGGGTGCTAACCGTGGGATTGGTTTGGCCTTGGCCAGGCATTTTCATCGACAGGGTTTTGCGGTGATAGGCACTGCGCGTAAGCCCAAAGAGGCCCTCGAACTCAAAGCCATTGGGGTCGAGGTACACCAGTTAGACATCACTGATCCAGCGAGTGTTGACTCTTTAAAGTCCAAACTCGATGGCCGTGAGTTGGATATTTTGCTCAATAACGCCGGAATTGGGGGGCACAGCACTCCTGAATTGAAGGATCTAAATATTGAAAGGTTGGCAACTACTTTTAATGTAAATGCTCTCGGGGCGCTGAGAGTCATTCAAGCTCTGATGCCCAGCATGAAAATGGGCTCGCGCAGAGTCGTTGCGAGTATGAGTAGTCGTATGGGGAGCATCCAACAAAATACGGGCGGGGCAATTGGTTATCGTGCCAGCAAGAGTGCCCTTAATAGCATTAATAAATCTCTGTCGAATGAATTCGCAGAGCAGGGCTTTATATTTGTCGTGTTGCATCCGGGTTGGGTAAGAACCGACATGACGAATGACAGAGCCACGTATTCGACGGAGGAAAGTGCTCAGGCGCTTTTTAAAGTGATCACCGGACTGTCGAAGCCAGATAACGGTCAGTTTTATGACTTACATGGTAAATCGATAGCTTGGTAGTGCTAAGGAGCCGCTGCTGTCTGACGCTTGGCTGATCCCTGTTGCTGCGGGTTCTGTGATGAATTCTTGAATTGCGGATTAAGATAAGGGTTCTCATGTTGCTGTATCTAAAGCACGAATAGGCTTTTTGGAGTCGATTGACTGGCTCATGTTAGAGTTTTCTGGGTGACACCATTTTGCTGGAGACATCATGCTTAAGTCGAAACTGTTAGCCCGCACTACAGCCCTCGCATTGATTTTGTTTTTCTCGGACCTTGGCGTTGCAGAAACGGCGTTATGGCGAGATCTTCCCCAGAAACAGGTCGCACCTGAGGTGTTAACGCTACAACAGCGCGAGCTAACTGCAGAAGCTCGATATCTAAGGATTGATCGCGACGGTTTAACTGCCCGAATCAATGCGGGCTTAGCATCTGGGGGCCGTGCATTTTTACTGGAGCTGCCTGTTCCGGATGGGGGGTTCAGAGCATTCGAATTCCAGCGGGCTGGGACTATGAGCCCTGCTCTGGCACGCAAATTCCCCCATATTCAGGCATTTTCAGGGCGCTCGATTGGTAAAGGCGCGGCAACTGCCCAGATGGAGCTTACCCCCGCCGGTTTGAGTGTGCAGGTGCTTGATGCCAATGGTCGATGGATGATTGAACCGCCAGATCAATCTGACAGTGCCAAAGTCGTAAGCTATTTCGCGCGTGATGCCAAGGGACGCGATCAAACGTTTCAGTGCGGTGTCACGAATCACAGTGACCGAGACCATGGGGGTGGCAGCAGGAAATCAGCCCGCGCAGAATTCGCAGCGCGGTCTTCACGCACCCATCAATCTCGATCGAGAGGTGAGGAATTAAGAACCTACCGATTAGCCGTTGCAACGACGGGTGAATATGGTGATTACCACGGTGGCACGGTTGAGGGTGCCCTCGCTGCGGTGGTCAAAGTCGTTAATCGTGTTAACGGCATTTTTACTGCCGAGATATCAGTCGCTTTTGAATTAGTCGAAAACAATGACGCCATCATTTTTACGGATCCCGAAACGGATCCTTTTGAGGGCAACGATGACACTTTTGTACTCATTGACGAATCGCAAGCGGTGATCGACGAAATTATTGAATCAGAGAATTACGATATCGGTCACACTTTTGGAACTGCCGGGGGAGGGTTAGCCGGAACAGGACCTTGTAACGACGAGTACAAAGCCAATGGTGTTACCGGTGGCTATGAGGGTGATGCTTTTGCGGTTGATTACGTGGCCCATGAGATGGGTCATCAATTCAGCATGGACCATACCTTCAACTCTAGCGCTTCTAATTGCGTTGAACAGCGCTCAGGAACTGCGGCCTTCGAACCAGGTTCGGGCACGACGATTATGAGTTACTCGGGGATTTGTTCTCCCGACAACATTCCCCAACCCGGTCTGGTCGGTAAACCTAACTCTGCTGACCCTATGTTTCATTCCTACAGTTTTGAAGAGGCGGCCGACTACGTAGAGGGTTATGGGAGCACTTGTGGGGTAGTGAGCGCCACCGGTAATACCAAGCCGACAGTATATGCGGGCGTAAACCATACGGTGCCCGCCAGTACGCCGCTAGTGATCGAGGGGTCGGGTTCGGACGCCGATGGTGACAACGTTACATTTTCCTGGGAGCAACGAGACCTCGGTCCGGCCGCAGCTTTAGCCGCTCCCGATGACGGGGCCATTCCCCTCTTTAGGACCCTTGCTCCCGTGGATACTGCCACGCGGTATCTGCCGCAACTTTCAACGGTGGTTTCGGGGGCGTTCGATGACGCCGAAAAGCTACCCAGCAAGGCTAGAAGTATGGTTTTAGCACTGACGACTCGGGATGACCTAGGTGGCAGAAATTCTGACTCGACGGAAATCACGGTTGTCGCTGAGCCACTGACGGCAAAGTCATTTTCGGTGGCGGAACCTGATTTAGGTGGGTCGCTGGGCCGCAGTGGCACGGTCCGATGGAATGTAGGCGACACCGACGCGGCGCCTATTTCTGTTCAAAAAGTCGACCTTTACCTATCCACCGATGGTGGCCAGTCTTTTCAAAGCACGCCCTTCGCGACAACGACGAATGACGGATACGCGCGGGTGGAATTTCCTTCTGGAGTGAAGACCGATTCGGCCCGCTTAATGGTGCGGGGACGCGATAACATTTTCTACGATGTGTCAGATGCAGATTTCTCCTTAGATAGCAGTGCTGCTGCTACACCTGAAGTGCCAGCACCTGAAAACGTGTCAATGTCTGCGGCTAGCAATACAGCAATAGACATCGCTTTTTCTCCCGGGGTCGGTGGCGGCGTAAATTATTACAACGCCGCCTGTGTTGGTGATCCCCAGTCTGCTGCTTTCTCTGGTTCTGCTGTTGCTGGCACCGACTTTAATTACGAACAATCGACTTCTTCCTCCATACAGGTGGCGGGAGGAGGCTCGGTTTCACCCGAGGGCGTATCGATAACCGTGGATATCACGCATTCCTATCGGGGCGACGTTATTATCGAGCTGACTTCGCCTTCAGGAATTACAGCGGAGCTGAAGGGACTAGATGGCGCCGACTCTAGTGACGACGTCAATGAGACTTATTTTGTAAGTGGCGTGTCGGGTGAGCCCATTGCTGGAGAGTGGCAATTAACCGTGAGCGATGGCTTTGAAGGAGACGACGGTGTTTTTAATGGCTGGAGTCTTTCTGGCACCGGGTTGACACCCCCCCGCACCGTGGAGGGGTCGGCAGCCCCGGAGGTATCTTTTGACGATACAAGCCCTACTACCTCACAGATTCAGTTAATCGCTGAGGGTGATGTCTCCCCTGATGAGTTTGAGGTGGAGGTCAATATCACCCATAGCTACCGAAGTGATGTGGTGCTGGAACTCGAGTCTCCAAGTGGCAAAAGGATCGCCTTAAGACAGCCTGTGGCTGAGGATAATGGCGACAATGTGATTGGCATCTATCCTCGAACGCTCAGGCCCGAGACGCCATTTTCCGAGCTTTCAGGTGAGTCGTTGTCAGGTTTGTGGTCTTTACATGTTTCCGACCGTTTCCCCAGTGACGAAGGCGTCCTAAACAGTTGGAGTATTGGCCAGCAGCAATATACCTTTTTTGGAGAGGGAACAAGCTCCCCGGTCCGTGTTAACGCGCTGCCGACTAACAATACCTTCACGTGTCGCATTGCCGGAGTGTACAGCGGCGTTTCACCCTATCGACAAAGCGAGTCCAAATTGGCCGGTGAGCTGGTTCTGGGTTCGCTCCCCACAGCTCCTGGCGATGCTCAAGGTATGTTTTCCAACCTTTTAGAGGTGATTTTAGGCATCAGGTCATCGGCTTCTGGTGCTGATGACTCAAAAGCAGAAGATGGTGATAGCGAGGAGAAGGTGGAATTGGCCGGTGAGCTAGTTCTAGACTCGCTCGCCAGAACTTCCGGCGATGCTCAAGGCGGGTTCTCCAACCTTTTGGAGGTGATTTTCGGCATCAGGTCATCGGCTTCTGGTGCTTATGACTCAAAAGCAGAGGATGGTGACAGCGAGGAGAAGGTGGAATTGGCCGGTGAACAGGTTCTAGACTCGCTCGCCAGAACTCCCGGCGATGCTCAAGGCGGGTTCTCCAGCCTTTTGGAGGTGATTTTTGGCACCAGGTCATCGGCTCCTGGTGTTGATGACTCGAAAGCAGAGGATGGTGACAGCGAGGAGAAGGTGGAATTGGCCGGTGAGTTGGTTCCAGACTCGCTCGCCAGAACCCCCGGCGATGCTCAAGGCGGGTCCTCCAACCCTTTGGAGGTGATTTTCGGCATCAGGTCATCGGCTTCTGGTGCTGATGACTCGAAAGCAGAGGATGGTGACAGCGAGACGGAAGCTAAAGGGGAGGGGGCGTCGGCTAGGGGCTTAGGTTCTCCAGAGGCGATACCTCTGTTTGGGGCTTTGGGGTCGGCCTTATTGATTCTGTTTGTTGGGTTAATGGGCTGGCGGGCGGGCCGATCTGGCGGCCACTGATGCCGCCCATGTATCGCTCATACAGGGCTGTTTTGCGGCCCAACCATGCGAACTAAACAGCTAATGCTGCGGGGTAAAAACCGCAGCATGGAAACGCATGCCCTGCGAACCGTGTCTGCCACACTAGTCGCACGCACTGTGTATGCACCTACCGCCCTATCCGAACAGGGTGACATGCCGGGTCTGGGGTTCTGAGCCGAAGGCGCGGTCTTGAAATGCGCGGTGGCCTACTCTTGTTTGCTATCTGCCGCGAGAATTCTGCAGCTGATTTTCGAGTCGCTTCCAGAGGGGCGAATCTCTTAATTGCAGAGCCCAAAGCAGCACGGGTCCTAGAGTCGGCATCAGTAAAACGCTGAACTGATAGCTCACGGCAATCACTGGCGAAGGAGGGACCCAGTCGGTTGCAAGAAACGGCTGACCAATTACCAGCATTAGGTCTTTTGCGGTCATCGCCGCCAATCCCAGAGCCATCGCAGCCCACAGTAAAAACAAACCCCAGGCGAAGGTATTGAAGGGATTGGCGATGCGCGAGCCCCAAAGTAGCGCCGCATAAAAAGGTAAACCGTAGGATACTAGTCGGGTGTTGAGGCGGAACGCGAGGCCTTCCTCACCGGATATCGCCATTCGGATAATGCCATCGACCTCAGTAAATTTGGTCACGACTAGTAGGGCGCCAGGCTCGAAGATCGTGGTCTCAATGACATTGGGTAGCCAAAACGTTAGTAGGGCATGCGCCAGCCATTTTGCTGGTGTCGCTAGGAGTGGCTCAGCGGCCATCCAAATACCAAAGGTTATGCCCAGGAGCAGAAGTGTGGTGAGGATCTGCTGGCGAAACGCGATATCATGCATGTTCGGGTAATGGTTCGGATCTGGAAAGCCAGCGTAGGTACAAGGCAAAGACAAGCAGTACATCGAGCATGATGAGCACTGGCCAGAGATATAAATGGGTCCACTCAAAGATGTCGAAGTTCCACTGTCCTAGATAAAACAAGCTCACAATGCGCAATATATTTAGCAACTGAATCGCTATAAAACCCAGCGTAATTGCTGCAGTGCGTTGGCGCCAGGTAGCAGGAAAAGCCAGAACGCCGGCAATGAGTACAATCGAGGCTTCCACGCCGTTGCAGCCCGCCTCAATGGAAACGGCGAAGCCTGACACGGAGTCGCGTAAAACCCGTCCGCTGCTGATCACGCTGTCGTCGAATGGAAGTACGACTGAGGCGGCTATCCATGCCAAAAAAGCCGTAAAAGGCTGGATGACAGCTGCCTGTACGGGGTTTAGCAGCTCAACGGTAAAAAGCACCATTAAACAGGTAGTAAAAACAAGCAGAAACTTGCCCATGGAGCACTCTCACTATAGGAGGCATTAGTTTAGCAATGAAAGGCGGTAAAACGGGATTTAATAAACCATCGCTCTATCACCGTTAAAAACACAAGGGCGTATTGTTAGCCTAAATGCTATGGGTTTTTACTGCTGTAATAGATTGGGCTAAGCCATTATTTATTCAGGGAACGGGCCTCACGGGCCTTGTAAACGACCACAATTTTTCTTGGCCCTTTAGGTCGGTCATTTACCTACTCCAATTTAATAGCCACGAATTAGTTTCCCGTAGCGGGGGTTTCCTTGTCAATTGGCGTACCGCGCCTAACAGCATTTGTGGTGTTTAACAGCAGATCAAAGGTAGTCGACGCAGGTCCTGAATCAAAATCAGAGCCGCCGCCCGTGCCATTTTCGCCGTCGCCGCCCCCTGTTTCAGTGGCCGCACCAAGCACCAGATTGTCATATAGCATTCCTGAATTTTCAGAGCGGAATGACACGGTGGTAAAGCCAAACTGCAATATTTTACCGACCATGGACTCATCAATAGTGAAAGAAATAGTCTGTTCTCCCACATCAGATGTCTGTAGGAAAGCATATTCCAAATCATAAGACGTAGAAAAAATCTTCACGAAGCCATTAACCTTGTTCCCCACTAATTCGGGGGGCTCAACGTTGTAGGAAAACGTGTAATCGCCGACGTTACCCACTGCAACGTTGAGTTGCCTGTATACGTTGGCTTCCAGACAATTAAGATCAAAAAGTCCCCAAGCTGAGCCATCATAATCATTGTAGACATTGAGGACCTTAGAGTCGGCACCATCTGCAATAACCGCAACCCCAGTCCCTAGCGCTGAGTATTCATAACCGTATATATATGTCTCACAGTCCTGCTCAAAAACGTTGATGTAGGCAAGCCAATCATTCAGTAAAAAAAACTGCTCTCCCTCCCAGTCCTGAGAATACTCGATCGGCGCTGTGGGCTGCGCATACTGCGCGTACGCAGGCGAGTAAATGCAACAAGTGAGAAGAGAAAGAATCGCTAATAGGTTGAATCGTGCCATGGGTTGACCTTATGAGTTTTATGTGACGTGTTGCTGCGCGGACTTCAAATCGAAAGGACATTCTAGCGCTATGCTCAGGAGGAGGCGAGGCCCAGGTGAGATGAGTTGGTTCTTATCTGGGACGAATTGTCGGTTTACAGCGTTCACCTTTCGCTGGAGAGTTAATTTTGCGCGCGAGACACTAGGGCGACTGCAGCGGAGTTTTTTACAAATCTCAGTTTGTTTAATATGAATACTGTTCGTAACTTAGCAGGACTCGAAGTTAGACCGTTGAGGGTGGTAGCTGTTGATACTGCGTTGCGACGTTGCTGTAAGCGGCGTTGGGCGACCCCCGACATGACGTAATGACTGCAACAGCTGAGGGCGGCTTTAAGCCTACTTGTCTTGTACAGGGCCCTAACCGTCGTGTTTTGCTTTCAAGGGTGGCAGCTCTATGGGATAAAGCCGCCCCTAAACTCACCGCCAGACCGTGGACGCTGCACATGACCCGCCATCTCTCCCGCATTTTTCAATGCTTTTCCATGCTGTCTGCAGGCGCCTTGTTGGCTGCTTGTGGAGGCGGCAGCGCCGATTCTCCCGTCATCGAGCCGTTTTACCCCGAGGCCTCCGCCGAGTGGCAGTTGGTTTGGAGTGACGAGTTTGATGGTAGTGCCTTGGAAGCGGGCAACTGGGAAGTGCAAACAGGCGATGGTAGTCAGTACGGGCTAACCCGTTGGGGCAACGACGAACTGCAGTGGTACACCCCTGACAATCTCGTGGTGGAGGACGGCATCCTTCGAGTCGAAGCGCGATCAGAGCTGGCGCAGGCGGGCTTCCCCTATACCTCGGGTCGAATCAGAAGTTTGGGCAAACTCGATTTCCAGTACGGCCGCGTAGAAGCGCGTATTCGCTCCGCGTCAGGTAAAGGCCTTTGGTCAGCCTTTTGGATGCTGCCCAGCGATGACCGTTTTGGAGGGTGGGCCTCTGGTGGCGAAATTGACATTATGGAAGTCGTCAACGCGGGCACTGCGGAAGAAAACTATTACGCGTCACTACACCACGGTTTTGCCTGGCCACTAAACCAAACGACCACCGAGAGTATTGGTATTGCCGACCCAGCGGGTGACTTCCACATTTATTCTATCGAATGGACCGCAGATTACATTCGTTGGTTTGTCAACGGTCGCAACTTTATGACCGTAGATGCCGAGCACTGGTACTCCTACTACTACGCTGGAGAGCAAGCAGGTTATGAGGCAGGTGAGGGAACAGCGCCTTTTGACAGGCCGTTTCATTTGTTGATTAACCTCGCTGTCGGTGGAAACTTACCTGGGAAGGTCAATCCCGGTGCAGTTCCATCAGCCATGGAAGTCGATTACGTGCGGGTTTATGAATGTGCTTATGGACAGGCATCGGGCGCGGGATGTAACAGCGAAGCCGACCGTACGGTCGAGTCTCCCGGCGCACAGGCGCCGTTCATGGCATCTTTCCCGCTCTACACCGATGGCCCAGATGCGCTGTCTTGGGTAATCGGCGCAGACACACTCACTCGTGAGCTCGTGATCGAGGCCTCGGATGACGCTGGGGCACCTCAGTTTAGCGAGGTCGAGGTCGAAGGCCGTGGCGCTGTAATAGAGGTAACGTCCTCGGGGCAGGGCAATGTATCGATTGCGCCCGCCGACGGTGACGACGTAGCGCTGTTCGGTTTCGGGAATAACCCCTTGTACTACCAAGAGCATGCTGGGGAGGTTAAGTTCGATCTTTATATCGACTCAGCAGCCACAGACCTGAGTGGGGCACTGCGAGTAAAAATGGAAAGCGGCTTCCCCGCCCTAGGCTTTAAAGATTTCCAAATGGCAGCGTTGCCCACTGACCAGTGGTTCACGCTGAGCGTTAAAATGAATGACTTGTTAGAAAACGGCGGGCGTCGGCGTTTAGATACCACCCAGTTGACCAAGCTACTTGTTCTTGAGCCTACTACCAATGCGCGACTCATGGTGGACAATGTAGAGCTGGCTTGTGGCCACCCCAGCCGCAAAGGTTGCGGTATACGCCCCCCGGGCGGCGACGTTGACGGATCGCTGGTTCCTGTACTGACATCCGAGGGAGCGGTAGGCCCGCTGTGGGATCGTGGTATTTGCGGTTACGACACCCTTGTCAATGGCGACTACTGCGGCGATGGCAATACCACCAACCTAGTTAACTGGACGCTGACCGATTCGGGCGACCCCGAAATTGGCACTTCACTCATGGTCAATTATGCCAACAGCGGCGCCGATGGCTTGATGTTCTTTGGCTCAGCCGGCGGTGTCGATCTCAGCGATTTCGTTAAGGGTGGCAAGGTTATCTTTGATCTACGCTTGCCTGCGGCCACCGTCGCCTCGGGTATGGTCTACAAGGTGGACTGTTTCTACCCTTGCGGAACGGGTGACCAGCAAATTGATTTGTCAGATTACGAGGCCGACACCTGGCAAACCTTCGAAGTGCCTGTGGCACAGCTGGTGGGTTCTGGCCTCGATGTGACTTCAGTCAACGCAGGTCTTGTCTTATTCCCCACCTGGGGTGACCAGCAGGGTCTGTCCTTCGAAGTGGCCAACATACGCTACGAAGCCGAAGGTTCGGGTGAACCCGAGATACCCTCGGCGGTTGTATTTGCTGACGGCGTCGTTGATGGGCGTTGGGAAGACGGAATTGCCGCCTTTGACGAAGCCATTGACTATGGCGAGTGTGTGAACGACGGGGGCGCAGCTTGCCCAAGCGTAAATTGGGAAATCGTCGAGGCCGAAGATCGTGGTGACGTGTTGCAGGTGAGCCATGGTGCCGACTTTGCAGGCTTATTTTTCAAAACGTCCTTCGGCGCTGACATGACCGATTACGCCGAGGGTGGCTTGCGATTCGATATTCGAGTGCTCGATGCCGGCACTAATACCAGTGGCTTTGTGATGAAGGTTGATTGCTTCTTCCCCTGCACCTCTGGGGATCAGGCTTTGGGTGTTATAGGTGTTGAGGGGTGGCAAACGGTTCAGGTATCGGTAGCGCAGCTCGTTGCAGGCGGCTTGGATTTGTTTCAGGTAAACACTGGCCTAGTGATCTTCCCTGCCTTTGGTGAAACCGACGGTGTGGTTTATCAAATTGACAACATTGAGTGGCGTGCCGATGACACGCCCCCCGTGCAGGCGCAAGAGCAGTTAGTATTTGCCGAAGGTGTTGCCGACCCGCTGTGGGATAGAGGCATTGCCGGTTTTGATGAGGCGATTTCTTACAACAGCTGTGTCGGTGCAGGTGGTGCAGGGTGCCCCAATTTGGCATGGGAGCTGGTCGATGATGAAGACCTCGACCGCGGTGAGGTACTAGAGATTACCCATGGCCCGCAGTTTGCGGGACTGTTCTTCGAGTCATCACAGGGCCGCGATCTGTCTAGCTTTGCTCCGGGCTTTTTGGCCTTTGACATCAAGGTGGTCCAAGAGGGCGAAAATTATGGTGGCTTCGTGATGAAGGCCGACTGCTTCTTCCCATGTTCTTCGGGAGACCAGGAGATCGGCAATGTTGGCCTCGACGGTTGGGAAACGGTGAAAGTGCCCGTTGCGCAGCTCGCTGCAGGCGGCTTGAACCTGACCCGGGTCAATACGGGACTCACCATTTTCCCAGTGTTTGGGGAAACCGAGGGTGTCGTTTATCGGTTAGATAATGTGCGTTGGGTGGTGGAGTAATAATAGCCCATAAGGTGGACACACTTTTTGCGCTTATCAACTGCTGATGAGCGCTAACGACACACAATCAAGAACGCGCCCTTTCAGTCGCGTTTTTTGGTGACCCGTTATGAATTCTCTGCGATATAACGCCTAACAAACGTATGATGATCGGGCATTTTTTGTAACTTCTTTGCGATAGTGGTGCTGATGTTGCCTAAATAGCCCCTGAGCTGCTGGCTGCTCATGGCATCGGCAATATTGTGATAGCCCTTAGGTTTTAGGCCCTGCCCCAGCATAACCTGCACCCAAGAATTTTCTGAGAACACATCGTCCTGTGGCTTAAAAACTCGGCCGCTGTTTTCAAACAGCGCCATGCGTTGGGCCAATGAGTCGGGAATGGGCATGGTTCTTAAATAATCCCAAAACGGCTCGCCGTGCCGAGCATTGAGGCGGTAATGCAGCACAATAAAGTCGCGGATGTGCTCTGCTTCGCTACGAAGCCTTTGGTTGTATTCCTTCACCAGAGCGTCGTCGATACCCTGCTCGGGAAACATGAGTAACAACCACATAATGGCGTTTTGGATAAAGTGGATGCTGGTGGACTCCATGGGCTCTATAAACCCGCTTGAGAGCCCGATGGCAATGCAGTTGCGGTGCCAGTACTGCTTTCGCTGCCCCGTAGTAAAGCGAATGAGCCGCGGGTCTGCCACGGCTCCTTCGCTAACATTCTGCTGCAGTACCGACAGGGCCTCATCGTCTGAGTAGCTATCGGTGCTGTAGACTAAACCATTCCCCGCTCGATGCTGCAGGGGGATTCGCCACTGCCAACCGCCACTGTGGGCAATGGCACGGGTGTAAGGTAAGGGGGCGCCATCGAGTTCGCTGGGCATGGCCCAAGCGCGGTTACACGGTAGCCAATGGCTCCAATCGTCAAAGCCCGTTTCTAGCGCGCCCTCTGACAACAATGCCCTGAAACCCGTGCAGTCGATAAAAAGGTCGCCCTCGACAAACTGGCCGCTGGCCATTTCGAGCTGCTCGATATTGCCCGATTCGGCATTCAGTTTGACGTGAGCAATTTTTCCTTCAATGCGTTGCACGCCAGCTGCTTCAGCGCGTTTACGCAGGTATTGTCCATAACGCGTCGCATCGAGATGGTAGGCGTAGTTAACGTTGGTGTCTTTAGATAGGCCAAATTTCCCGGCCTCAGCGGCCTTTAGCTCGAGGCAGTAATCCCCATAGTCACCGGCGATCCCTTCACTTTGCCCGCGCAGCCAAAAATGCTGAAAGCCCCCGGCCCAGCAGCCTTTCCCGGTGTCCCCAAAGGAATGGATGTAGCGATCCCCCGGGCGGGTCCAGTTTTCAAATTGGATTCCCAACTTGAAAGTCCCCGAGGTCTCGCGAATAAATTCAGGCTCCGGTATTTTTAGCAGCCGGTTAATAGTGAGTAAGGTGGGTATCGTCGCCTCACCCACGCCGACGGTGCCGATGTCATCAGATTCAACGAGCACGATCGTCAGCGGACGTGCCACCAAATGGGATAGCGCCGCAGCCGTCATCCAGCCAGCTGTGCCCCCTCCTGCAATCACCACCCGAGTTATACCTTGCTCGGCCATTGTTCTTGTCCTGTGAATCAGCGTTTCAGTTTGTTGATGAGATCAGCGCGCAGACGGCGCGCCGCTTCAGAAGTCAGCGGCGCCATGCGCCCCCGAGCGTTTACTGGCATATGGTCGAGGTTATCTTCGTCCTCGTTGAAAACATACGCATCGAACAGCGCCTTCCAAGCCCGGCGCTGGGCATCGGGCAGTTGCTTTATCGAAAGCAGCGCGTGATTGAAAGCATCCATGGGTGCCCCAAAGACCGTTGGGGTCTCTGACCACCAATAATTAATCAATCCGTTTATGGCCGACAGAGATTCCACCTGATGCCACCACATACCGGGAAGGTAAATGGCGTCCCCGGGGTTCAACTCGGCCACCTGTGCCTGCGCCCAAGCTTCAGAGAAGCGTGGAAACTGATCAAGGTCTGGTTTGTGCATATCGACCAGACTGATCGGCTGCCCCGCGGGGGTGAGATCCCAGGGACCCACATAAAGATTTTCGACTTGATCAGGGGGGAACACGGTAAATCGGCGTTGACCCATGACACAGCAGGCCAGGTTGCGAGGATAGTCGAAATGCGCGGCAATGCGGCTTCGGTTGCCCACCCAAAGGCTGGCGAGGGGTTGGGCGTTGGGGATCGGAATATTATTCGCGGCTCGGAAGCCCGGTAGCGCCTGATCAACATTGGTTGATCCCACATAGAGGGTTGGCGCTTGCACCTCCGCTTTTAGGGCCAATAACTTACTGAATACAGCCTCTAGCGTGGTGTCCAGCTGAATAAAGTTAAAGCCATCTAAAGCGTCGTTGTAAAAGAGCCGACCGTCATGCTCGGTCTCAGCAAGAAATGCTGAGGTTTTTTTGTGAGCGCTAAACGACGCGATATAGCTCAGCGCCTCATCATCCCTCGCGCTGCTTTGGACTAAAGGCCAATTGGCGACTAGACCCCGTGCCACCCAAGGCTCGTCGGCGCGCAGCCATGCTTCATCAAGGGGCTGTCCGTTGTGGAAATCAATTTCCCTGATGGGAGGGGGAAGTGTGAGTGCGGTTGCCACGGCTGACTAAATCCCGCCGGTTTTTCTGCGAATCAGCGACTGCAATTGGGACTGAGAGGCGAACATTAAAAACGTGGCTGCCAAAAGCCCTTGCTCCGACAGACGCTGCAGTCCGGTATTGTCGAGGGCAAGTAAGGCTTCATCATTAATCATATAAAAGCCAGCCAGCTGGTGCTTGGCACCGGTATCCAGCGTAATTTCTAGGTCGCAGGAAGTAATCAAATCTAAAGACACTAGCGTCTGGCTGAGGGTGTCGGCTAAGGCGTGTCCTTCATGAATGGCTTCCATGATGGCAGTCAGTCGATCGAGGTAGTCCGAGTAGCCGCCGTGCTCGGAAAAGAGTGGTTCGCCCTCTGTCGTGCTGACTTTGGCATGGGCCATATCCACGGCAACAACGGGTGTGGGCTTATCACCGCCGTCTTTACTTTCGAAGCCGATCATCAGTGGGCCCCGTTGCATCATGAGGGGTATATAGGGGGCATCCCAGTTGCCGTCCTGAAGGAATAGGTTTTCACCCTCCTCAAAGCCCAGCAGCGCAATGGGGTGCAAATCGCCCGATTGAGCATCTTTAAAGAACAACAGCGGATAGCAGCTTTGCAATCCTCTGAATTCGTTGGGATAAACCGGTACGAACATCACGTTGTCGCCGTAGTCGGCGCCAAACTCCCGAATGACTCGGAGCTGGGCATGCTGCACGTTGTTGAGTTTCTCGATGGAGGACATAAGCTTGACCGTTGTGTCAGAGCGCCGCAAAGTCGCGGTGCAGTAGGTCCGATAATAACCTGCGATTACTCGGAAGGTGTTGGCTCATGCGCTGGGCCTGCTGCTGCACGTCTTGAAAGAGTTGTAGGCTTTGGTTGCGCTGTTGGTCTAATCGTTTGCGGGGTACTTGCGCTTGATGGGTCTGAAAGCCCATGCCCATTAATACGTATTGGTAGCTTGCCGAGGGAAATAGCTCGTCGGTGCGCTGGTCTTCACCATGCCATGGGATCTCGGCTTGCCACAGCATCAGTTTTTCTTGCAAAGCTTGAGGGATGCTCTCTGCTGTGCGGTGATCCTGCCAGTAGCTGGAGTCCTCTCGCTTCGAGAGCACGTAGTGTAGCTTTAGAAATTCGACGATGTGCTCCCATCGCGCGGTGAACTCGCGATTATAGCGAGCTGCCTGCACGGACATCGCCGCTCGATTGCTGGGGAATCGGTCGGCAATGGCTCTTGCCCCAAGTTCTACTAAAACCAGAGCAGAGGCCTCTAAGGGTTCTACAAACCCTGCTGCCAGCCCAATAGCGACACAGTTTTTGTGCCAAAACGTCTCTCTATAGCCGGGTTGAAAGGCTAGCAGCCGTGGTGCCTTCCACGATGTTCCCGCCGCGGAGTCTGGCGCTTGTAGACGCAAGTAGTCCTCAAGGGTTCGCTCTGCAGTAGCCTCATCAGTGTGGGTACTGGAAAAAACGTAACCGACACCACGGCGTTCTCGCAATCCAATGTCCCAAATCCAGCCGGCGCGCTGTGCGCTGGCCCAGGTCGTGGATTTAATCCTGTCATCAGATGACGGGTAGGCGAGCTGGGTTGCCAGTGCTCGATCATTGAACAAAATCGAATCCACCCCGGTCAGGGGAATGTCGTAGTGTTTGCCCAGAAGTAGGGCGCTGAAACCACTGCAGTCAATGAACAGATCCCCAGAGACTGTGGTATCCGCGGAGGTTTGCAGGCTCTCAATGTAGCCTTGGGCATCGCAAGCAACCTGACTGACGTGTGCCACGGTGTGAGTGACACCTAGAGCTTCCACTGCGTGTTCGGACAGCATAGCGGCAAAGGCCCCTGCATCGAGGTGATATCCGTAGTTCAAAGCATAGGCATAGTCGGGAATACCCAGCTGTTTAGCGGTTCCTGACTCATCGCAGATTCTGCACTGTGGGGTCACGCTGTGGGCAAAGGATTGCTCGGGGTTTTCTGCTTCCAGCCAGACCTCGGCGAGATTGGCTTCACTGTAACCAGCGGGGGTTGAGAAAGGGTGGTAGTAACTCTCACCGTTGCCGTGGAGCCAGTTGCGAAAGTAGGTGCCTTGTTTGAGCGACCCTTGGCAGCGGCGAAGAAACTCTGCTTCGTTAATACCGATCTTTTTTAGCGTAGACCGCATTGATGGCCACGTGCCTTCTCCGACGCCAATCGCGGGGGTGTCGGGGGATTCAATAAGCGTGATGGAAAAGTCGTCTGATAATTGAAACTCCGCCGCCAACACGCAGGCCGTGAGCCAGCCAGCGGTGCCGCCGCCAACAATCACAATCTGTTTAACGGTTTGCGGTGTGTTTGGGTCGTTACTCAGCATACAGAGCGGTATTCCGTCGGTTTGCGTCGGGGAGTCCGTAGTCTAGAGGTTAATAGTCGGAATAAAAACTTACTGGCCATCACCCCAGATGGGGGTGTGGCCTTGTTTGCTCACCTGTTAATGAGGGGCGCTAGTAGGTGTAGCGGAAGCCTAGGTTGTAACGTGCCCCAAGCTGACCCACGCTGTAAATCTGCAGGGGATCCCGGCCATGAGACCTGAATGTCTCGTTGGTGAGGTTTATGCCTTCAACAAAAACGGTCAGCCCGTCGGTAACTGAGTAACTAGCACTGGCATCCCACTGCTCGTACTCCTCGGTATAGGCAGGCTTCGTTACGCCTCCGATAAAGTAGCTGTCGCGCCAGTTGTAAGCCGCTCTCGCCTCAAAGCCAAAGCCTTCGTAGTAAAGGATAAAGTTACGGGTGTCCGACAGTCCCGGAAGTGCAAACTGCGGCGCGTCGGAACTGTTATCGAAGGTGGCACTACCGCTGGCCAAGGTCATATTGGCGATAAAACCAAAGCCGGTATCCCACAGGCTGTGTTGCCATGCGATTTCCCAGCCGTCGATCTTAGCTTCCTCCGCCGAGTTGATGCGAGTATCAACATCAAAATAAGCGGGGTCATCACGGCCCGGAACCCCGGTAATCACCTGATTGACGGCATCAACCCCGGGTTCGTTGGGGTACTTGGTGAAAATGTAGTCGCGGATGTCACCGTTTGAGGCTGCCACACCGAGCGCGTTAATAGCATCTGCGTAAAGTGGCCCCAGTGCGGGGTGAGCCAGCTCTGGGTAGAGCACGACGTCCTGCTGCTCTGCCGAAGTCACAAAGTTCACGACCGATTTATCGAAATAACCCACGGAGACATAGCTGACGTCGCTGTAATACCACTCCAGTGAGAAGTCCCAGTTGTCTGACTCGTGGGGCATCAGACCGGGATTTCCGATCGAGCCATCGGCGGTGTGCTCACCCTCGACAACACGAAGCACGGTTCCAATCGACAAATTACCGCGCAAATCCGCGTAGCTGGGTCGAGATATGGTTTGGCTGTAGGACGCGCGGAAAATGACGTCGTCGATCACTTCAATATCAAAATCGACGTTGGGGAGAAGTACGTCGTAGTCGCCGCTCAGTGATGTCGTAATGTTGCCCTCAGCGGGCACTGCTGAGAATTCGTTGGTAGAGGCCCAATCAATGCTGACATAGTTCTGAGACTCGGCACTCGATGTCACTTCAGTCTCTTCGTAGCGCAGTCCTGCCCTAAAATTAAACGGTCGGTCGAAAAGATCTCCCGCGTAGCCAATCTGAAAGTAGGCGGAATAGCTCTCCTCACGGAATTGGTTACCAAAACCTGGGTCGCTATCGGCACAAAAACCGGTTCCGCAATCGCCGCCGGCCACT
This sequence comes from Luminiphilus sp. nBUS_07, assembly GCF_051201685.1. Classification (GTDB taxonomy): domain Bacteria; phylum Pseudomonadota; class Gammaproteobacteria; order Pseudomonadales; family Halieaceae; genus Luminiphilus. The sequence goes on from NZ_CP179213.1 coordinate 333,129, forward strand.
GCAGTGGCGAGATACATGGGGTCGGTATCGGCAAGCGCCTGTAATTCTTCGGCCCTTGCTGCGACTTCTTCCATGTTAAAGACGAAGAAGTTGTTGGTCACACTATCGCCGCCTGACAGCTCGTCGTACATGCCGGCTAGAGAGGCCGGTATAACAAGGTCTGAGACCGATCCGTAAGCCGAGGCTTGGTTTTGGCCCCAGGTATTGCGCTGTACAATACTGCCAGCCTCAAAGTTGTCGATATCGGTGTAGGCGAGACCGAAATCCAGCATAAGAGTTTCAGTGAGATCGAAGACGCCAGAAAATTGCGCCTGCTCGATGTTCATTTCAGCCCAGCTGTTGCCAAACACGCTTCCGGTGATCTGCATGTCGTCCGGTGATAACGGGTCAGCCAGCCCGATTTGAGTAATCGGTATTTCATTGGAGTAATCGACTGTCGCAGATTGTCGGCCAAAGGCCGCCATCGAGAGGTTAGCGGAGCTGCCAAAGGCACTGTTGGGCTCACGCTCGGCGGTGGAGTCGTGATAATCGAGCATCACGCTTAGCCGGTCTGTGAGATCCCACTCCAGATTAAGACCCAGTGACGCTCGACTATTCTTCGAGGCGTCGACGCCGGCGCCCATGGGAGAGTCGGGTTGGTTGTTGTCTTCAGAGTAAACCAGTGGTGAGACAATGCCGTCGCCCATCCACGTGCCCGATTGTCCTGTTGGGCTAAACCAAACTGACATGTTGTTATAACGGTGGTCTAATTCCAGCTCGGCTACGGTGTAATCTAGGGTTGCCGTGAGGCTATCTATGGGACGCCACTGCAGGGTGAGCTGGCCATTGATCCGGGTTCGCTCCCACTCGTCGAGCTGATAAATTTGCTGTTGTGGCAGGCCAACGAGATCCCCCGCTCCGGGAATGTTGTCGTGCTGGCCGTTATCTGGAATACCGCTGCCGTCTCGCTCAAGCCATTCGGTGTTGCTGGCTGAGGATTGCCCATTGTGGCGCTCCTGAAATGTGCCGGTAAGTGCAATACCCACGGTATCGTCGAAGAACGTTTGCGATGCAAACGCTGAAATTTCAGGGGTGTAGTCGTCCCCGGTTCGCGTTGACTGGTCGTACATGGCCGAGGCACTGATCGAGGCATTTAGGCCGGGTCGGTCCAATGGCCGGGCAGTTTTGATGTTGATGGTGGCGCCAATGCCGCCGGTAGACACATTGGCACGGGAAGTTTTATAAATTTCGACGCCTGATACTGACTCAGCAGCAATATCAGCAAAGTCGAATGAGCGACCCAAGCCGCTGTGGGTCGGCATCTGCCGGCTGTTGAGCGTCACCAAGTTAAAATCGGCGCCAAAACCCCGGACGGTGACCGTTGAGCCCTCTCCTCGCTGGCGGTCAATGGCTACGCCCGTGACCCTTTGCAGAGCTTCTGCGAGGTTGGTGTCCGGAAAGTCGCCAATGTCTTCTGCGGTAATCGCGTCAACAACGCCCGATGAGTAGCGTTTCAGGTCCTGAGCACGCTGTAGGCTTGAGCGGATACCGGTAACAACCACTTCTTCAATGACCGGGCTATCCAATGCTAGATCGGTTTGACCGCTGGCTGCGGAGGCGAGCAGGCCGGTCAGGGCAAAAGATACGGCTTTGGTAACCGGTTTGGTGTTGAAAGGTATTGATCGCATGGGTTTTACACGTATCTATCGAATGCTACAGTTTACTCAACACTGACGTGAAGGTGGTACTGAACGACGGGGCATACGACAAGCAGGGTCAGTCTTGCGGCAAGTGGGATACCGACGCTGGACGCATCGCGCACTGACAGCGCCGAGTGTGACGGCGGGTTGGGTGAGGTTATTGGCAAAGAACCCTTTTGGGCGTGGTGCTAGTGGGACTACCGATTTCTCCCGGCGCCTAGCGATCGATCGCCCGATTTGTAAGGCCAGATGCCTGTAGAGGCTGCCTTGGAGTTTGGACAGTATGCGACAAGCTGTACTGGACCTTGATTGGCATGCGTATTTGCATTATGCAACGTCTAATAAAACTTTATATGCAAATACTATAAAAATATGCCATCATGTTTCCGGCGTCGTGTCCGGTTTGTTGGATGCGCATTGCCAAACGGCACACAGGTCGTGTTGTTTTATTTTTTTAAAAAGAGCGCTTTTGCCGTCCACCTAACGGGACGGCTTTTTTTTGTCTATCTTTTCTGTGAGCGGCGTGACCTTTGGTACTAGGCGGGCTTTGGGCTGGCTCGTAATGGGATTGGTTTGCGGGTTGGAGTATCATGCTCGCCGGGCGTCCCGCCCGGGCAGCGTTACAAGCCATTTTTTGGTCTCAGAGATTCGGCGCCACGACTTCAGCCGGGCTGGAATCCAATTGATGCAGGCCAACAACGTGGCTGTAATAATTTATGAGAGCGACTTGAGCGAGAGCGTTTAGCTTTTCGGGTGTAACAACAGCGGGTTAAATCTTTGAAACGGGTTATAGGGCTACTACTGCCCTTTATGATTTGCGGTTTTGTTGGTCCTTTGCATGCCCAGCAAATTACCTTGCCGGTGATTAGCTACGGTGAGCTGGGCGACACCTGGGATGGTGGTATTGCCGCGTTTGACGCAGCCAATACTGATTACGGAAGTTGTATTGGCGATTTCGGCGCGGGCTGCCCTAATGTTAGCTGGCGTTGGTCTCAAGGAGACAATGCTTACGAAGTCCTTGAGCTAGAATACCCCGGTACCGGCATGCTTGCGGGGGTGTATTTCAAGGCGTCCTCACCACAGGATCTCAGAAGTTTTTCTGGAGGAACCATTGAGTTTGATGCCTGGGCTTCAGAGCCGGGCACGGCGCTTACGTTAAAAGTGGACTGCGTATACCCCTGCACCTCTGGGGATTGGCAGATACCCGGGACGATTGGCCCCTCATGGCAACGTGTCTCAATTGCTGTCGACGATTTGGTAGACCGAGGTTTAGATTTAAGTCGAATTGATACTGGCTTGGTAATTTGGCCCTCCGCCTTGGGGGCAGTCATTATTAAGCTCGACAATTTGGTCTGGCAGACCACTGCTGATCCCTCTGCGACACCGGATGGCACCGATGATCAAACAGCGCAAACTGGCACGGGTGGTTCCACGCTGCTACTTGACAACTTATCAGGACAGGCAAACCTGTCGCCAACAAGTTACCCGGGTTATCAACTCGCATGGTCTGATGAATTTAGTGCGTCTTCTCTCGATACATCCGTATGGAATTTTGACCTTGGTGGCGGTGGCTGGGGCAACAATGAGTTGCAGTATTACCAGCAAGACAACGTGGCTATCGATCGGGGGCATTTAGTCATTACCGCGAGAAGAGAGGCCAAGGGTGGTCGCAGCTATACCTCCTCCCGAGTAAAGACAGAAGGGACCATGGAATTTGGGTTTGGCCGGATTGATATCCGTGCCGCGCTGCCTCGAGGCCAAGGTATTTGGCCGGCTCTCTGGGCTCTTGGCGCCGATTTTCAGCAGGTCGGCTGGCCCTATTGTGGTGAGTTAGACATCATGGAAATGATTGGCGGTGGGGGTCGAGAAAATACCGTTCATGGCACGCTGCATTGGAACGTTGGCGGCATCGGTGCGCCCTATGTACCTGCTTACCAAGGCGGCCAATTTCAGCAGGCGGGCGATGACTTTGGTGCTGGATTCAATGTCTTCAGTATGATCCGCGAGCATGACCGGGTGCAGTGGTTGGTTAACGACGAGCTCTATCACGAGCAGTATTTGCCGGACTCGCAAGACTTTAAGCCTTTTGATAACCCCTTCTTTCTTGTTTTTAATGTTGCTGTGGGCGGTAACTGGCCCGGCTCACCGGACGGATCTACCCAGTTTCCACAACGCTTGGTGGTCGATTATGTCCGGGTATTCGCGGCGAGTTATGCGAATGAAGACTCAGACGGAGACGGTGTCCCAGACTCTGACGACGCTTTTCCAGTCGATCCCTATGAGTCTTTAGATACCGATGGCGATGGTGTGGGTAACAACGCCGACAACGATGACGATGGCGACGGCGTGTCAGACTCTGAAGATGCTTTTTCCTTGAACGCTAGTGAGTCGTTGGATACCGATGGCGATGGCGTGGGTAACAACGCCGATGACGATGACGATGGCGACGGCTATGGCGATATCGAAGACCTTTTCCCCTTAGACCCTACGGAGTGGCTTGACTCAGACGGGGATGGTATTGGTGACAATTCGGATCAGGTGGTGTCGTCCACCTTTAATCTGCTGTTGATGACCATCACTGCTGGGCGGGGAGGGGCTGCTATTGATAAGGGAGCACCGGCTACGCAAACCAGTAAGAACGATGGCGCGAGTCAAAATATCCAATAGCCAGATTGGCGGATAGAGATAGGGTGAAGAGTGGGGTGGCTGCATAGGAGCCTCCCCGGTTGCACTCTGAAGCACATCGCCAGCCATGTCATAAACGGCGCGTCATTGAAAGCTCGAACCTCTGAACATGCCGGGTTATACCCGTTATCAAAAAAGCCAACAGACCGATCCCAATTCCTTTCTTACTCGGGTTCTTTTAGAAAAAGAGACCTCTAGGGGTGGTCCGGATATCCTCAAGGGATACTCATTCTATGACCATCGGCCTATGAGGTTGGTTTAAGCTTTTGTTAGAGTCATGTCCCGATTCACGCATCGGTAAGGTCTCTCGTGATGCGTTCGCCCATTGGGCTCAACCAAACTGAATTTAGTTTTTCAAGCCGAAGGCGTCCCCATTAATTTGTAGGGTGTGCCTACCATTTGGTGGGTGCGCAATGACAGCCCGACCTTGATATCGATGCGTAATCGAACTACAAGGGTGATTTGGTTTAGCCGCGCCAGATGTCTGGTACCTCAAAGAATTAAGGATTTCAATGAACGCGTCGACGCTACAGCAACAATTCGATCGCGAAGGTTATATCGTTCTCGATGGCTTTTTTGACGACAAGCAGATGGAGCCTATTGATCGTCTGATTCGCGCACACTTTGGCGAGACTCCGGCGTTTCAACACAGCGATGAGTTTTTGAGCAAGTCCCAAACAGACGTCATACCGTGGTTTCCCCAGCAGCACGGCGTGTCCGATTTTGATGCGATTGAGAGCGACGAAAATTTTCGGGGGTTGAGCGAAGCGATCCTTGGCGAGGGATGGTATGAACAATCATGCATGGTCATGTTTTCTGGACGAGGTTCCTCTGGACAGGCTTGGCATCAGGATTGTCCTCCGGAAGACCCACAGCAATTTAATTTGAACCGATTGGTGTATACCAGTGACATTAAAGCCGAAAGTGGTGGTCAGGTTGTTGTGGTGCCAGGCTCCCATAAAATGGGTTTGCTTCCCGCTGGAGACCCCTTAGGACAACTACAAGGTCAGGTCGTGCTCCAACCCAGAAAGGGCACCCTCTTATTGCTGCATGGCCATACTTGGCATCGGGTGTTACCCGTGACAGCAACAACTCGAGTCTCTACTAATTTCAGGGCGGCATCGGCTACCACCCCTCAAGGTATCACCGATATTTGTGTTTATCGCAATATGCGCTATCAGTTTTCGACATCGAACGTTATTGAAGAGAGAACCGCTTAGGTATGCCTAATTGCACTTTTCTTCGGTTGCTCATGAAGACCTTGGTGAGCGCTACAGATTGAGTGATTTAGCGGTGCGCCCTCAATCAGAAAGCTTTTGGTCCGTTATTCCTGGTGCGCTCGCAGTAGCTGCGGCCTACAACGTCGGTTTATGGGGTTTGTACCTACAGCCGCAAATGCTTTCTCCTTTGATGGCAAAATTTGGTGCCGCGGAAACCGACATAGGTGTGGTCTACGGCGCAGAAAATTTCGCCTATTTCATTGCTTTGTTGTTGACCGCAATTCCAGTCACTCAATACTCCAGAACAAAAATGGCAATACTCGGCGTAGCCATCGCGGCGGTAGGCAGTGTAGCTTGCGCTTTTACCGACAACCTCGGCACTTTTATGGTGTATCGGTGCGTCGTGTCTGTAGGTGGCGGCATTGTCACTGGTGCCGCGACCGCATCAGCGGCAGGATCTAAAGACCCAGTAAGGGTTTTTGCTTTAGCGGGCATGCTCTATCTTTTTGTTTTTTCGGTGGGCAGAAAGCTCGTTCCTGTAGGGCTTGAAAACTTCGGTGAAGCGGGAATTTTTCTTGGCTCTGCTGTGTTTTGTGCAGTGACTATTCCGATCTATGGGTTTCTTAATCCTCCCATCAAAGCGGCGTCCTCTGACGTGCATTTCTGGGCATTAATTCGTAACGCCCCCTACAGGCTTTATGCAATTCTGGCCATGTTGGGCTTGTTTATTTATGAGCTTGGCCAAAATGCAGTGTTCACTTACATGGATAAGTTAGGTGAAAAAACGGGGCTAGCGGGTGATGAGAGGGGCTCGCTGTACTTATTGTCTTTTTCTCTGGAATTGCTAGGCGGTGGCTTAGCCGCATGGATGGGATCACGCTTCGGGAAATTTAGGCCCTTGTTATTCGGCTTAGGGCTGAACATTACCAGCGCAGCAATGTTTACGGTCGTGCAAGATCCGATCTATTACATTTATCTGCTGTTTTTATGGAATTTCTCCTATGCTTTCTCAATGCCCTACATTACGGGAACGCTGTCGGCACTCGATAAAGAGGGTAGGTGGGCTGTGGCTGGTGATGCTATTTGGAATTTCTCTTCAACCCCTGGCCCCATTATCGCAACGGTGATCGTCACTAACTTTGGCTACAACCCTCTGGCGTTGTGGGTCTTCACTTCAGGTGCCCTAGGCATAACCTTGTTTTGTTACACGGGTAGAAAAGCTGACAAGCTGGGTTTGGACGGATAATCTGGCCGGAGCATTGAGAGTTTTTATAGCACCCGATCAACCTAATTTTTTAGAAGCGAACGAGAGTGTCTCTGCCCATGTCTGATCGAAATGACGCCGTTGAAGTGAAACCCCTACCTAGCTATGAAAGCGTGGGCGATGCGCTACCCCTTTGGACCTACGGTAACGAGGAGCTTCTGGAGCTGGAGTATCAGGAGTTCTTTCTGAACAGCTGGCAAATGGTTGGCCACGTCTGTGACTTGCAGCAGCCTGGCGACTTCATCACTTTAGATATGTGGCGCGATAGTGTGATTGTGGTGTGTGGCAAAGATCACGTGATTCGTGCCTTCCTCAATGTTTGTCGTCATCGCGCGATGCGCCTATTGGATGGTCAAGGTAACTGTGGCAATGCCATCCAGTGCCCCTATCATGGTTGGAGCTACACCAATGATGGGTCGTTGCGTGGGGTGACACAGGCTGAAAATTTCCCGGGTCTGGATAAGTCGACTCTTGGGCTCCAAGAGGTTCGATTAAAAATTTACCGAGGTCATGTCTTCGTCAACTTGTGTGGGGGTGGGGCTAGTATTGACGACACTCTCGGGGCGATTAGCGAAGGCATAGATCTCTACGCGCCCGAAACCTACCAGCCACACCGGCAACCTACCTTTGAAGTTTGGGATTGCAACTGGAAGCTGGCTTGGGACAACTACCAAGAGAATTATCACATCCCTATTGGGCATCCTTGTTTACATCGCATGGTGGAGAGCACCGATGAGGGCGTTGAGTTCAGCGGCGGTTTTAATTACGGCTACTTTGCCATGCGTGACAAGCTCTCGAAGGTACCTCAGGAGCGCCGGTATCAGGAACTGATTGCCTGCACCGATCACCGCTTCCCTGAAGGCAAGGGGCGTAAATGGCTGCAATTGGCTCTGGACCCGAATATGGGCATTGAGTACTACCCAGACCTCTTTGCTCTCTTTCAGATTTTTCCTCTCGCCGTTGACAAAACTTTGGTCAAACTCGCTACCTATTCGCCACCGAATTTATCGGCTGAAGAAAAAGAGCTGCAGACCATTAATTTGGCGCTGCTTGACGAGGTGAACGATCAAGACAAGATGCTAGTGGAGCGTATTCAGCGAGGGGTCAACACTACGGGGTATCAACCGGGGCCCCTCGCCCTAGAGGAGTCTTCGGTCTATAGCTTTCACGAGAGGGTGCGCGAACTTATCCCGGTCACGCGGCTCCCTGAGGCACCATTGCGGGGAACGCTTCATCAAACAAACGCAGGACTTAAGTAGCGCAGTCAATCGACTGAGGTTATTTATCGTCAGTTCAAATTAGGGGTAGGGTGCTCGGTCAGTCGGGCGCTAGCGACAAAAGCGGATGTTTGCTTTTGAGTTCATGACAAGTCTGTCCCTGGCTGCAGTACTCTAATCGCCGCCTGCACTATCTGAGTACTTGGAAGTTTTTCTGACGCAGCAAAGCGGTGGGTGACATGACGACAGGCCAGAACAGTTTGTCTGAAGCACGAATGCCGCGTTTTAGGAGCAGTGCCGCCTTCTCTGGGCCGGCTTGCCGATCGAGTTGGGCCATTGCGACCTCAAAAACGGCTTCTTTTCCCGCTGAAAGTAGGGGTGCGCCAGCGGCCCATTTCCCCGCCAGCATGATACAGCCGAGCCCTCCAAATGAAATCAATTGAGGCTTTGGTGACGGCCGATAGCGCTTCATTTTGCTGCCATCGGTGATGGCTTTGAGATTTTGCGCGACGTTCTCGCCCATATCGATGGCATGATAGGCCTGCTTAGCTAAAGAGCTAGGCAAGTCGGCGGAGTCACCTGCAATAAATACGTCATCTGCGTGCAGGCTGTGCAGATAATCGTCAACCGGTGCCCAGCTTGCAGGTTTGGCGAGTCCCGACTGACTCAGCAGTGGTGCCGGCGCGGGTCCTCCGGTCCATATAGTGAGGTCACTACTCAGCGACTCCCCCGAGCCCAGCAGCACTGATTTTTGCCGGATACGTTGCGCGGTTTCATTGCACCGAAATTCCACTGGGTAGGACTCACACAAGCCCCTTATATAGTTATCAAGCCCCTTGGGGCTATTTGGAAGCAGCTGTCTCTGAGCCTCCAGCAAGGTGATTTTGAGGTTGCCTGGTGTGCCTTGACGCAGTATTTCTCCCAGTGCCTCCACGCCGGTTATGCCAGCACCAATAATGGTCACGCGGGGTGCTTTGGCGGTTGCTTTTAATGTGCGGAGTCGGTCGCTAATGGCATCGCATTGCGCCGCAGATTTGAAGGAAAAAGCATGGGCGTCAACGCCCGTGACGCCGTAATTGGCGTCGACTGCGCCAAGGGCCACTACAAGAAAGTCATATCGCAAGGTTGTGCCATCGTCGAGGTCTACCCGTTTGCTCTCTGGGGCGATGGATTGGACCGACGCCTGCGTAAAACGATGCCCCATCGCGGTCATCTGATCAGCCAGATTTAAGCGGACATCCCTGGGCCGTTTGACGCCCGAAAGAATCTCGTGAATGTTGGGCAGAAATTCAAAGTGTGGTTTTTGATCTACTAGGCAAACGTCAAAACTATGGTCAGACAGCTGGCCTGCGCAACTGATGCCTGCGAAGCCGCCACCGAGAATCAGTACGCTTGGGCGAGATTTGGATTTCTGCACGGGTTTGAGTCTCATGGGGCTGCTGATAGGGAGTGGGCTGTTTTGTTGCTGGGTCGTAAGCCCGCCAACGCCAAAGCAACAGTTTAGCAGCCTTCACTGAGCCGTTGTGAGTGCTTACTGTAAGGGCAGGTTTCAGTACATTACCCTCGAACCCTCGAACCCTCGAACCCTCGAACCCTCGAACCCTCGAACCCTCGAACCCTCGAACCCTCGAACCCTCGAACCCTCGAAAAAGTCTGAGTAGCAAAAACTCCTTTTGCATCTTTCTCTCCTCGGATACCATTTAAAGACAAGTTAAATTTATGTTGTACCGTTTAAAATGACGCATAAGCCGCACGACAAGCCGCTTTTAGGCATTCTCCAAGGCAGGTTGATTCCCAGAAAAGCCTTGCTAGAGCTGGCGGATTCTCTGGGCGTTTTTGCGATAGCGATCACGCCAGACTCTGAAATAGATCCTCAAACCAAGACCATCAAGAATGTTGTCGCCGTTCAAGGGGGCAATACGGTCCCTTTGCCGTCTGTGCCATTCCCCCATGTCGTGTACGACATGCAATTTAGTAAGGGCAAAGGGCAAAAGCGTAGAAAGCACTTCAGGGAAATAGCCAAGGCACTCAACGCAGCGGGCAGTCACTTTATTAACCCCTACAACAGCCTAGGGCTCGTTAATGACAAGGTTGCCTTTGGTGAACTTATGTCTAGAAATGGGATAAGTTCTCCCAGCTGCTACCCCTATAGCAAAGGATCTTTTGAAAAACTGCTTTCGGAGCACGAATCGGTGTTTGTAAAACCGGTAAGCGGAAATCAGGGCTTTGGGATTATCACAACCACACGCTCGGAATTGGGTATCGAGCTGATGTACATCATTGTGGCGAGTTGCGATACCGAAATAGAGCGCAGGCAGCGTTGGTATAAGCCCGAAAACGTTTTTGCGGCTATCGAAGATATTCGATCGGACGAGGGCTGGAGTCAGTCAGAGTACTTTCTTCAACCCTCGGTTGATTATTTCCCTTGGGATGGTCGATGGACATGGCTCAGAGCCAGTGTTCAGCGTGCTGGGGAAGGCCGTCTGGGCGTTGTGGGTATTGTTTTCAATTATCTACACTGCTCAGAATACGGTGGCAGACATGACGACCCTCAGATTTTATACGCGAAGATTGCTGAGAACTGCGATAAATCCGCCAAGGATATTGAATATGCGTGTGCCCGTATTGCGCTGGCAACGCATCAGGTACTTGAGGACGCGATAGGACAAAAAATCGGTGAGCTGGGGATGGACATTCTTCTCGACAACAATGGCAACCCTCACATTCTTGAAGCGAACAACAAGCAGGGCAACTTGATTTACTGGGACCCGCAATACGCCGGAACACAAAATCCCGGTGGTTTTATGAATCCAGAGTTTAACGAGCGCGCAAAGGCTATGGATGTTAATCGCAATAAGGCTATTCTCCAGTATGCGGAGTTTTTGGCAGCTAAGGCGCTGGACTCTGGCGGCGTCTAAAAGATGCCCACAAAGCGGGCCCGCGCATCTTACTGCCCACGTTAGGCTCTTTGGTGCCCGGAGGCATGACAGGAAAACGATGGACGCGCATTCTCGGCGCGGTTTGACGTATCCACGTATTTAGCAGTACCCAAGTGACATTACTTGCAAGCATTTAATGCTTACCGAAGCCAAAGATGGCATGTGTTCTTGTATGAGCGTGAATGGGTGCTGGGTTTGCCAAAAAAAGCATAACGCGTTCTGACTAAATTTCAGCTGATGACTAGAGTTGCTCTCATCGAATGCCCTGATTGCTCGCCTCTTTGAGGACAAAAACCAAAAAACCCGAGCCGGCTGTTATTCCGACTCGGGTTTTTTAGGTTTCTTCAAAACCCCGACTGGGACAGCCGGGATTCCATGAAGCTCTACAGAGCAGACTTTCGTTTAGAAAGCGTACCGGCCCTGTAAGTACCAAGTGCCACCGTTGAAGCCAAAAGGGCTGTCTTCGGGGTAGAGCTGGCCCAAACCACCTGGGTTAGGTGTCTTGTCTGGGTATTCGTCGAACAAGTTATCTACACCAGCCGTTAACTCAAGGCTGTCGGTGAGCTGATAAGACACCTGTGCATCCACCAAGGTTGCTGCATCGACGTTGTAGCCATTACTGGTCGATTTCCAACCACCGTAATAGTTAGCTCGCAGAAGCGTGCGCCACTTACCTTGAGTGTGTGACCAAGCCACGTTGCCCTTCACATTGGGCAGTAACTCTTCCAAGGCTTCTACACGACCTTCACTGATTGGGTTAATGCTACCCCGATCTGTGACTTCAGTGTCGTTGTAGTTAAACGCAACCGTAATGGTTGAGAAGCCACTCATTAGGTCGAAGTTCATGTTACCCACGAGGTCAACACCTTTGGTGCGGGTGTCGAAGCTGTTTGAGAAGAACCGGAACTCAGCCAAATCGTCGAGGCCAATAAAGTCCTGTCGGTTGATGACACCAGCGGCGTCCAGACCTGTCAAAGCCTCTCCCACAGTACCGTAGCTGGTACCGCCGCCTGTGTAGTTCAAGGCAGCCAGGAAGTCGACGTTGGCACCCAACGCAATGCGATCTTCAACATCAATGTCGTAGTAATCGATTGTCCAAGTAGACGCGCCGATATCAAAGCCAACACCAAAGGAGAAGTTCTCAGCTTCTTCTGGCCCTAACTCTGGCCGACCTGCGCCGCCGTTTGTTGCTGCGATGTAATCAGCACCCAGCTGACCGGCGGCAGAAAACAAGGGAAGTGTTCCCTGATCTACCAAGGTGCCGTTAACGTTCTGGGTTGTCACGTTAGTGATGTTAGCCTGACCTGCGGTCGGTGCGTGGAAGCCTGTGGAGAAAGCAGCACGCAGACGGAGGGAGTCGGTAACATGAAACAGACCTGCAAGCTTGTAGTTGGTCGTGTTGTCGAAGTTACTGAATTCCTCGTATCGCACGGCAGCCTGAACAGTCAGCCTGTCGGTGATGTCCGTTTCAACGTCCACATAGAACGCGGTGTTATCCTGCTCTGCTGAGGTATCGTTGGGGAAGCCGCCAAATCCGTTCGAGCTTGAAGAGAAGCCCTGTGAGGCTAGTGGGCCAAGTGCGTAAGACGCTGGATCACCGGCAAACAAGTCAAATTCTTCCTCGCGATATTCCGCACCGACAGCGATGTTGAGCTCAGATGCTAAACCAACTTCAAAGCCGTAAGACAAATCGAGGTTGTAAACCGTTTCTGTTTGCTCTTGTCCACCGGGCACAAAGTCTCTTGGGGTATTTGGACCCAGCGAGCCATTGATGGTGTTACGAATGTAGAACTCGGTCTTGTTCGAGCCGCGTTGTGCGCTCAGGTCATAGTTGAGGCCTGTGCCCACATCAAACGAACCTCGAGCACCAATCGCAAATGCAGTGTCTTCGTTGGTACCACCGAATCGGGGCACAAAGCCCGCAGGAATGGTTTCAATGAAGGAGAAGCAATTGTCATCGGCTGTCACTGAAGCTAACAAACCCGGATCAGGAATGACGCCGCCGGATCCACCCAGTGGAATACCATCAATACAACTGCTGCCACCGTCTAAATCACCGACCAGAACAGACGGTACGCCTGAATCGCTGGCTAATCCAGTAGTTGGATCGACCGTTGGCCCCTTATAGACACCACCACGCTGACCACTGGGGCCGCCTACGACGTTTCGGTAAAAGAAGCCGCCGGTGACTGCTCGCTCGGCGTAGTTGCCGAAGGCGTAAACCTCTAGGTTGTCATTAATCTCAAAGGCCGCGTTTAAAAACAGCTTGGCATCGTCGTCAACATCGGGCTGACCCCAATACTGAGGCGCTTCGCCTGTGTAGGTGTTGATCGCCTGATAATCAGACACTGCTGAATATCCATTAGCTTCAGCAAAAGCCACGTCATTTCTGACTACCGATCGGACGGTGCCCTCGACATCCCGCATTTCGCCGGTGATGTTGACAAAGCCTCGGTCACCCAGAGGAAGACCCAAATTAGCAGCGACCATATAGTTATCGCCATCGCCCTCAAAGGTAGAGCCATAACGAGCAACAACTTCAAAGCCTTCTGCATCATCTCTGAGGATGAAGTTCAAAACACCGGCAATGGCGTCTGAACCATATTGTGACGAGGCGCCGTCTCGAAGAACTTCGACCTGCTTCAGTGCCAATGAGGGAATTGACGCGATGTCTACACCCTGCGCGCCATCAGAAATACCGCCGCCCAAAAAGGAGATGATGGAGCCGCGGTGACGACGCTTACCGTTAACCAGCACCAAAACGTTGTCGGGTGACAAGCCTCGCAGGTTGGGTGGTCGCGTGATCGTCGCTGCATCACTAATGGGCTGCGCGTTGATATCAAATGAAGGAACTTGCGTACGCAACATGTCCTGCAAATCGGTAGAGCCGTTGGTGCGCATCTCAGAGCCGCTAATAACATCGACGGGTACCGGAGAATCTTGGGCAGAACGATCAGAAAGCCGAGTGCCTGTGATAATAACTTCTTCCAGCCCGGCATCTTGTGCGATGGCGGTCTGTGCCAAAGTTACCGCCAAGGCAACCCCTGAAACGCGCCATAAAGGGCGTTTATTCATTGATCTCATGTGTAGCTCCTACATCGGGAAATGAGTGTTTTGTTTTAAGAATGTCGCTGAAATGTGAATTTGCGCAACTTTCCATTCAGAGATACGAAAGTAACCCTTTCCCAGATCATTACTCCAAATGGCTTACTTCGCTACGTTAAAAGTACCAATCGCCAGTTTTAACATGAGGAATTGAAGGCTCGACCCATCATTTAACTGAGGTTGATTAAGTGCTGTAGCAGTATCTGCGCGGGTTTCCCGCCCTCAGATTGACCAGCGCCGCCGTTAAATCTCTTTACTTGTTGAGAACAAGGGCTAGAACCTAAAGCTCGGTGACTGCGCGATACCCCATTTCCATGGCTGCAATCGCATCGGCCTCTGGCGCTGAATCAGAATTAGCGATCGTAATCTGTCCATGGGGCTGCCTGCCAACGGTAACCGAGCCCCCGGGGCCTGCCGCTGGATCTTCGCGGTCTGCCACCGTATAGCCATGGGCCCAACGGTTTACGGTGAGGCTGGCAACATCTCGGTCGAAGTTAAAGGATTCTGAGGACAGCATACCGCTAAGGTGTTCTCTAACCTCTGCTTCGTACACCGAGAAAGGCGTTCCGAGCATGCGGTAACGAGCCTCTCGATACTGTTCTTTAGCGGGTATGTTTGCCTGTTCACTGTAGGGGCAGCTAATCATTTGAATGACGCAGGGCGCATCGGGCCCCTCTGTATGCCGATACCCTCCCAAGCTCACAGGGAAATCTATAAAGAGTGTTTGGTGCATATTGCCGGGGGACATAGCCAGCCCGATGCCCTGTTCTTTAAATGCGCGCCAGTTGCGTAAGCCTACCGAGGTATAAACCAGTGGGCTTTTTAGTTGTTCGCTTAATGCGTTTGCTTGCTCGCCGGGTAGATCGCTCACGATATGCGGAACCATCGCGTTATGGCAGGCCATCACCACATGACTCGCTGAGATTTTGTGAGCTTTATCGCCTCGCATGTAGTGAACGGACACGCGTTCTTTTTCCGTCTTATCAGGAGAGTGGTGGACGTCTACTACAGTGCTGTTTAACCTGATCCGCGATGGGTGGTTTGGGCGATCGAGTTGGCCGTAGTCAAATTTTGCGCCAACCAAAGATTCTGCCGTGGTCCCTTCAGCGATCGACGGTATTAGGTGATTGACGATTGCCCGGGCAACACCCGCATTACCATCGGGGAAATGATGAATGTAGGGGTGGTCTGCGTCGTAGACCTTCACGGGCGCAAAGCCCAATGCGCCGGCCTCTTTCGCTTTTTTTATCGTGAGCAACTCAGCACTGGCGTCTGACCAGTCGATCGCTGAATGCCTCGCCATGTACAGAACCTGCGGATCATCGACGCCCAGTGTCTGAGTCAAATAGTCAAAGTAATTGTGGGTTTTGATGTATTCGGGCAAGTCGTCCTCGGAGACGTCGAGGGAGTGAAGTCCACTTTTTAATACATGCAACAACTGACGTTGGCCGCGCTTGGACAGCGGGGTTTGTGCTACCGCCTCCTCGTCAGAAATAGCGGCTCCGGGCAAACCTTCAATGTAGTTATAGTAATTACCAAAGGGATGTCTGACTACCGTATCGCGCCCAAACTGCTTTGCATTGAAATAGGTCGTGGCCCCTAACCCATGATCGCTGTAAAAGCCTTGATTAAAGGCGGTATCAAAGCGAGTTAGGTCTATACCGACGCCCTCGAACAGGGCTTTTACTGCCTCTGGGGCTTCTCGAGGTTCAACGAGAGTCTGTGACCCGCCATAGGTGATCAATTGACGACCATCGATGGTGTGCTCGTTACGTTTGGCGTGGCCCCCAAAGTCATCGTGATTATCAAGAATGAGGATTTTTTTGTCGGGACCGAACTTTTGTCGGTAGAAAAAAGCCGCCGCAAGGCCGCTGAGACCCGCGCCTACCACCACAAGATCATAAGATTCTTGCGTATCAACAATTTGGTCGAGGTCGAAGTCGGCGTTCCATGCGCGGGCATGAGCCATTGTATTAGATCCGGGGTGGTTGCCGCGCAGACCTGTTAGTGCCGGGGGGTATGCCTCGCCTTCTGCGGCCAATGCCCATGCTAGAGGCGAGGGTAGGGTGGTTGCGCCCAGAGCAACGGCTGATCCGTTAATGAAGTCGCGTCGTGTAATCTTTTTCATGTTCGAATATTCCTGCTACCGCTCGAAAATAGAGTTGCCCCAGCAAACAACGGCGCAGCCCAGCTGTCACGTGAAGTGCTGTGCTACAGACTAAATAAAAGGGTCGTTTTAAGCGAGCCCTCTGGGGCAAGGCTTGCGCCCAAGGGCGCTGTCGTGACTGCATTGTCTTCGTAACCCAACACCCAACACCCAACACCCAACACCCAACACCCAACACCCAACACCCAACACCCAACACCCAACACCCAACACCCAACACCCAACACCCAACATCCCATTTATTAACAGCCCTACTATTGACGGCCCAACATTCGATATCGGTGCTTTTCTTAACCTTTGCCCAGAGTGAATTGTGATTCGAAGTTCCGGTGGTGTCTTTATTGACTATCCTGTAGGTATTGAGGCGATTAGCGCCGATGAGAGGCACTGCTTTTTGCAGCGTCAATAACGACGACTGTAATAGTGCGAGTGCGTATGTTGGCGGTGTCTCGCTGCCGGATGGTGCTACCCGTAAAAGGAAAATTGGAAGGTTCAGTGATATGCCAGAAGGTCCGGAAATACGTCGCGCCGCTGATAAGATTGAAGCGGTCCTAAAAGACAAAACTGCCGAAAGAGTTGAATTTGGTTTGCAGCTACTCAAAAAATTCGGCAAGCGGCTCGAGGGCAGCAACGTATTAACCCTAGAGACTCGCGGCAAGGCGCTGCTGACGCATTTTAGTTCGGGCTTTACTGTTTATTCCCACAATCAACTCTACGGTGTGTGGCGAGTGGTTAAACGCGACAAACTGCCCAAGACTAATCGTCAGCTCAGGCTAGCCATCCACACGGACCAGCATAGCGCGCTACTTTACAGCGCTTCTGATATCAGCGTTTGGAATACGGAGCACATCGAGGAACACCCTTTTTTACAGCGTATTGGTCCCGACATTCTTAGCCCTGAGCTCACTTGGCAGGAAGTAGCAGAGCGGCTGCAAAGCAAAGCTTTTTCGGGGAGGGCGCTCAATTCTGTGTATCTTGATCAGGCGTTTCTGGCTGGTTTGGGCAATTACTTGCGCAGCGAGATTCTTTTTCTTGCGGGGGTTCATCCTTCGCAAAAAGCGCGTGATCTCAGCAAAGGCCAAGTAGGTAAGCTTGCGCGAACCACATTGGAGATATCCAAGCGTAGCTATGCGCTAGCGGGGGTCACGCTTCCTGAACGCCAATACAAAGCGTTGAAAAAGCGAGGATTCACCTATGGCAAGGCCCGCTTTTTTGTTTTTGGACGTGCCAGCCAGCCCTGCCGCCTGTGTCAAACCAAGATTCAAAGGACTACCGCCAACTCTCGCAGAATTTATACTTGCGCAACCTGTCAGCCGAATTAACTGTTTTGCGTTACATGTGGCTAAGTTGCCGGCCACAAATTCAAATTCGGTGCTAATGCGCAACAGGGTTGCTCGAGTAGCGAGTGAACCTGCATCAAGGGCGTTGAACGCGTGAAGAGCTACTGGCTGAATACAATATTACGCACTAGTATTTTTTGTTCACCGCCTTTATTTTGGCTCAAAAAGGCGATGATATTCGTCACGTCTGTGAGATCAGTGCCGCCGTTTATGTCCTCTATGGAAAGCGCCACTGATGTCCAGGTGTCACTAAATTCATAGGCAGTGCCGGGACCAAATGTTCCGAAGTTATTAACCTGATCTCCGCGTAAGTAAGAGCCTGTCTGGAATCCAACACTAAATACCGCAGACGCGCTGCCTTTAATTTCAAAGCGTAATGTGCCCCCTGCAAATTGAGAGAGGTCCTCACCTAGATCTGCATCCAGCTCTAAACTTGCTCCCCACCAATCGCCGCCTCGAGGCTGCACCATGACGGTACCATCAGCGAGCAGCTCGATGTTTGCTGTGCCCTCCCAGGGAATTAATTTCAGTGGGGCGCTGGGGTAGCTCGCTTGGCCATCTTCGAGGGCCGACAAAGTCTGATGGGTTACGACATACAGTTGTTCAGTGACGGTTTCGCCGGGCTCACGCATTTTGTTGCGAGTGGTTATACGCCGCACGGCCATCTGATTCTTGAACGGCGGCAGTAACGCTGATGCCATGAGAGCATTAACGTCACCCGAGAAGCTCTTGACCAGCGGCTTACCGTCACGGGTTAGGCCATCAAACACCCCCGCGTCAGCAGCATTCCACAGGGTGAATTTGAGCGTGTTGTCGAGGCCTATAAGTCCAAAGTGATTTTCGGAGCCTTGAGGGTCTGCCGCTTGTTTCCATCGCTCATCAAAGGCCTCGAAGTAAAATAATGAAATGCCGGCACTGTCGGTCCACTCGCGCAAGTACTCATGAAAGAATTTCTGCTTATACTCGTCGGCAGCTTTTGACCCGTTTATCCCATAGGCTGTTGCGTCGGTTGTTGCCCAGCCGGTTTCACCGATGTGTATCGGCTTTTCAATGCCCAGTGAGGACGCGTATTCAACCACGGCGTTGTATTGCGACTTGGCATAGTCCACCGCGCGATGTATGACGGCGGCGGCCATCAACTGCGGGTCCAATGCCTCCTCGTCGGGGAGCACACCCCAAAACTCTGAGTTGTAAAAGGAATCGTGAAAGGGATAGGTATGCACGGAAATAAAATCAACGGCGTGCATTAAATCTACCAGCTCCTGAGTTTGGTAGACCGTATTTCCACCTCCCCAAGACTCATAGTTGTCGGAGCTTGTGATCCATACCTCTGGCGAAAGTTTGCCGGTAGCTTTTAAGTTCTGTAAATAATTGACCCACTTCGAGATGACCGGCGGGTAAACAAAATACTGAACAGCCCACTGGACCATTGCCTCGTTCCCGACGGCGATCGCCTTAACAATGTCAGGGTGGGAATTGGCTAATCTTATGGCCGTTTCTATTTCTCGGGTGTTGTTCTCTACATTGCCTAAGGTGTGGTCGGGTGCAGTGTCGCCCACCCAGCGATTGTTTTCGGCATCCCAGACTCCCTCAGCCCACGCATTACGGGCCTCAATCCAGACACCCAGCATCACATACATTTCAAAGTCAGGGTCTTGTTCTTTAAGGGCAGAAATGGCGTCTAACGTTAGCTCTGCTAAGGGGTACTGGGACGTGTTGTATGTCCTTAAGAGTTTGATTCCCATGGCCGCCAGAATTTCCATGTCTTCAATGACCTGCTCGAGGGTAGGGGCCTCGTCGCGAGTCAGTCCGCGGTAACCACCGTAGGAGATGGCGCGATACTTAGGGTCACCAAAAATAGCTGCTGGCGACGGGCTGCTGCGCATTTGGTCAGCGCTTTGTGGCAAATCGCAACCCACCAGCACTTGGATAATCAGAGCAAGACTTAACCACTTCATCATTCTTCGCACGTTTTGGAATCCTATTGAACAGTAGTTTAGCGATTATCAAAGATACGCAGTCTTCTAGAAACACTCGATGATTCGCTTGGTCGCACCGCTGAACCTGTTGATCCCAATGTTGTTGGTTTAAAAGTACTCAGAGCAGGCCAAATACTACTTGAGTGCCGTGAGGGGTAAGGCTTTATGAAGAATCTTCGGTAGGGTTAGCTCCTGCGCAGGTTTGCCAGGCAGCCCATAACGATTAATCCTGTACCCAGTAGCGTTTGTAACGTCAGCCCTTCCGCAAAAAACCACCAGCCTAATAGTGCTGCCCATATAAATGCGGTGTACTCAATGGATATGAGTTTCTGTGCTTCAGCGCGCCGATACGCCATCGACATCAGTGCCAGTGACCCCATGGCAAAAACCGCCGCAAAGGCTGCACCGCCCCATTGCATTGCATTGGCGGGTAGAGTGACAAAGAAAGGCGCCCCCACGAGCAGTAGCGCGAATACCATAATATTTTGGTAGAAGACGATCTCCATCGGGCTAGCTATCAGCGAATGCTTTCTTTGTACAATGAGATACAGGGCGTAGAGCAAGGCAAATAGAAGAACTGCCGACAAGCCCAGTAGGTCACTGTTGGCATCGAGGCTGAGTAACTCGCCCCCAACGACCACAGCGACTCCCATAAAGCCAAGCCCTGCTGCTATTTTGGCGTTGCTATGGATTCGCTCACCCAGCAGGGGCGCTGCAAGAAAAAGGGTGATGATGGGCGCGATGAAAGAGAGGCCAATCGCTTGAGCCAAAGGGATACGGGTGAGGCTGAAAAAGAATAGGTAGGTCATGAGGGTTGTGATCACTGCCCGCAGGACATGCATTCGCAGGACCTGGCCGGAGATCGGCCGAACTCGGCTGGGGGAATAAAGCAGTAGCGCAAACAGAACGCCGAAGGCCATCCGCCAAAACATAGCGCTGTAGGTTCCCATAGCTAATGCCTGCGCTTTCATAACAGCATCCAGCAGTGAAAACAGCAGCACGCCAAGCGCAGCCAGAAAAACCGGAAAATGTGTGCTTTGCTTCATGCTGAAGCCTTCTCCAATGTTGGTGTGCTGGCGCACTGCGCAATAGCGTGGATTTGAGCAGATATGATCTCTTCTACCAACCCCCATTTAAGACTTTCTGTTGAGGTTCAGGGGTACTCAATACGCCTTAAGTACTGGGGATTTGGGGAAGTGGTGGGCGCAAGGGAGCTTGAGCCCAAGTTAAGCTGTTAGTGAGGCCTTGGGCAGTGATCGCCTGAAACGTCTTGATCGCTACCGTGTGCCCTGCCTTTTGGCGCACTCCAGCGCGATTTCCTGAAAGAGCTTCCCTCGCTCATTAAAAAAATCTAGTAAATGAAGTGATGTGGGTACGAAGGCAAAACCTAATTCAGCGTCGGGATGCCATTGAAAAATGGAACCGCCCAGCCCCATCCAACCGTAAAAGCCCTCACGCCCTTCGTTCAGGGCTTTGGTGAACTGCGAACTGGCGTCGGTACATGGCAGGAATTGGTCCACACCGCCCTGAGTAAAGCGCGTTGGCAGCAGCCCTCCCATAGTCGCGGGCATTGGGTCTTTGTGCAGCTCCTGCCAAGCAGGTGTGCTCAGGCAGTTGACTGAGTCGAGATGGCCGCCGGCGGCCATCATTGCGGCTATGCGTGCCAGCCCCCGGGCGGAGGCATGGGTGTTGGCCGAAGGGGTTTCCCCGCGACGCATGCGGTTGTCATTGAAGAAACTGATACCGCGCATTTCCCGGACCGGAGGCGTTCTCTTAGAGGAACCTTTGCGCACAGCAAGCAGAATTTTCAGCAGCCGCACCATCAATTGCAGGAAACTATGCAACACCCTACGCCCAAGGACTTTCGGTCGGAGGCTAGCCAGAATGTGACGTCCGATACTAAGAGGCGTTATTTTACTGACGCGCTGAAGTTGCTCTGCATTCAGGCCCACCATAACGTCAGCATTGAGAGGGCCACTAATCTCCTCAGCGAGGTACTCACCGATCGTGCGCCCTGCAGGATCTACTCTACGAAACACTTCGTTAACGATCCAGCCTCGGGTCATGGCGTGATATTCACGCCGGCCTATTTCGGGCGAGCGAAAGTGCTGCTTCTGCTTTTCGATAACAATGCCAAGCCGGTTCGCCTTGATGTTTTCCGGCAGTAAGTCGTCGACGTCAATGGCCGTGTCAAAGTTGGCAAGTCCGGCTTCGTGGCGCATTACATCAGCAACGCGAGTGTTCTCTTTGCCACCCCCGCGGTATTCCGGCCACACGTCTTCTACTCGTGTTTCATAGCTGAGCAGGCCCTTGCCAACCAGTGATGCAATGGCGATGGCCTCGAGACTTTTGCCGCTGCTAAAAACATTGACCAGTGAGTCGGGTTTAAAAATGGAGCCGTCGGCCTTTGAGTACCACAGGTCCACAACCTTTTGACCGCAGTGATAGATACAAAGTTGCGCATTTTCTTCCGCGAGGGAGTGCATCTGCTTCTCGAAAAGTTGCTGCACAGGCTCGAAGCCCGCTGCCGTAGTGCCATTGATCACGTGTCTGAAAACCCCTGTCAATTCAAGATATTGTTGTGACTGCAAATTGCAGCAGCTGTTACCAGAGTGGCACCATAGCCTGAAGCGCAGTCTCAGGCGAGCGGCTCGCATGTTTACCCCGTTGGAACGTGCAAGCCGGATACTTGCTAGAGCTTGACGACACAGGGGCGGTCGTAACCTGCCTGACCGAAGTGTCCCTTTCATTCTATAGGGCTACCTCAAGGGCTATCTTTACGGCTAACGTCAACGAATGTCTGGCATACTATAAAAAAA
This sequence comes from Luminiphilus sp. nBUS_07, assembly GCF_051201685.1. GTDB lineage: Bacteria > Pseudomonadota > Gammaproteobacteria > Pseudomonadales > Halieaceae > Luminiphilus. The sequence goes on from NZ_CP179213.1 coordinate 355,543, forward strand.
CGACTGAAAGCTTCTTTTTATGGCGCACCACAGTGTTCTCGATTTAGTCCCCATTACCCTTGGCAGCGACGCAGGGTGCGCCCTCGAGCGCAGCAAACAGCTAGCTATAAAGGCAGAGGAGTGGGCGTATAAGCGGTATTGGGTCGCCGAGCATCACAATATGCCGGGCATTGCCAGCTCGGCAACAGCGGTAGTGATCGGTCATCTTGCCTCGGCAACTCAGAACATTCGAGTGGGCTCAGGGGGGATCATGCTGCCCAACCATGCGCCACTGATGGTGGCGGAACAGTTTGGAACGCTGGCCACCCTTTACCCCAACCGAATTGATTTAGGCATAGGCCGTGCACCGGGCACCGATGGTCTTACGATGCAGGCTCTGCGACGTAATCTTGCCGCAAGTGTCGAAGATTTTCCAAGAGACGTGGTGGAACTTCAGCAATACCTAAAGCCCACCCAAGCCGGACAACGCGTTAGCGCAACGCCGGGGGCTGGCACTGAGGTCCCGATCTGGATTTTGGGTTCGAGTTTGTTTGGCGCGCAGCTTGCGGCCACCTTGGGGATGCCTTTTGCTTTTGCCTCACACTTTGCGCCCACCTACCTGAGCGCAGCGATCGACACCTATCGCGAGCAATTTAAGCCCTCCGAAACCTTAAAAGAGCCTTATATCATGCTGGGCTTTAACCTGTGTGCCGCAGAGAGCGACGCTCACGCCCATTTTTTACGTTCGTCGTCGCTGCAGTCCTTTGTCAATTTAAGGCGAGGAGTGCCGGGTCCTTTACCAGAGCCCATCGAAGGGTTTGAAGCCAGCCTCTCCCCCGCGGAGCGACAGATGGTTGAGGTGATTGGCCAATGCTCAGCGGTTGGCAGTTTAGAAACCGTTCAAGCGCAAATCGGCGATTTCCTCGCTCAGACGGGGGCAGATGAGCTGATGCTGGTATCTTCAATTTTTGATCCGGAGCAGCGTTTAAAGAGCTACGAGCTTGGGTCAATTGCGATGCAGAATCTCGCTGAGGCCAACGCACCACGTCGGGCTGTTTGCTGATTAACTTCCAGCGTTCGTGTCTATGAATTATCTTCCGCTGAAGCTTAACGCTCACAAAGCCACATACTGAGCCCCAAAATCTGGGTGAAGCATTCGAAGTGCTATGCTGCACTTTCTCCAGCGACATCTTTATCCATAGCCGCCGTATTTACCTTAAGTGGCTGGTTTTGAGCACCCTGTTATGCATCTTATTTCGCTTACAGCCATCACTTGAAAACACCAAGGAATTACATTGAAGTTCATTATTAAGAATTGGGAACAACTCACGCTTACAAAAAAAATCTTGCGTATTTTTGATCGTATAGTGATTGGAGTATTAGGTATCCACCTTGGTTTTGCTGCCTATGCTCAGGCTTTTTCTGAGAGTTATATGGATCGTGTTTTTGTAATTGAGCATGGTTGGCAATTCAGAATCCTATATCCCATCGCAACGACTCAGTTAGGTTTTACTCCTCCCTTTTTAGGAGTGGCTTATGTCAGTAAAAGTGCGATTGATGCTGCAGGAGTGACCATAGAAGAGGTTAGCGCACACGAAGCCAAGCACATCCAGCAGTTTTGGGAGCTGGGATTCAATCACTTTGGGGTTGAAACATGGAAGTTAGAGGGGGTGGCCGAATATGCTCGAGGTAAACCAACAGCGGATTTGTGTCAGCCCATAGAAAACGAAAGTGTGATTCGACTGAATTATCGAGATTACTTTATTGCCGCAACTTATCTAATTGAGAAGGAGGGTTTAAGTGAAAAAGAGATATATGAAACAAGTGAGTACCCTATCGAAACTGCAACACACTGGGTTTTGAATAATAGGTGTAAAAAAATATAAGAAGCTACTCAAAAAGAAAAATAACAATGGGTTGTTATTCGTGCCGCGCTTCTTTCAACCAACTCTCATTGACCTCTCAGCGAGGCGTTATCCGTCGCGCTTGTTGTTAGGCTGCCTAGAGGCTATGAATCCCAGTTTGTGTCGCTTTAAGTCTTGGGCCTTGCCGGGTCATCTGAACAGCTTCCCACACCTTATCAAGAATTTTTCTGCTGCAGATCAACCGCCGGTAGTTGGTGTGCCTTCTTATCAAACTGCAGGGCGGTTAGGCGTTCGAACCTAAACGCGATTGCCAATAGATTATCTGGAAAGCTCTGCAACCTTGTATTGAAATTCATGACGGAATCATTGAAACCGGCACGGATCAGGGCAATTTCATTCTCGAGTTTAATCAAGCGCCTGTTGAAATCGGTGACCACTTGATGACCCTCCAGATCCGGATACTTTTCTAAACACAGCGATAGCTCATCTATCACTCTCGACTCGTGAGCCATATACGCATCTGCAGCCTTTACGTTTTCTACCTGTGCCCGCTCCGTTCTGAGCTCGGCCAACGCCTGCTGTAATCTGTTTTCATGTTCTAAGTAGCGTTTAACGACGCGCTCGAGGTTAGGGATAAGAGTAGCGCGCTTTTTCAGAGAGACATCGATATTAGCCCAGTTACGAGCGCAACGTTGACGCAGAAATATGAGGTCGTTGTACATTAAAACGACCAAGAATATCGTGAGGAAGAAAGGTGCAATCAGGGATGCCGTGACAAAATCCGCCGACGAGAAGTTGCCATTACTTCCGCCAATCCAAAGGCCAACACCAAAAAGCAGGCTGATTCCTAGACTTAACAGCAACATGGCTTTTGAGGCCTTGATAAACATCACTTCTGCTTCGGAGCGATTCGAAATTATGTAAGGCGCTTCCTTATCGTGACTCAGCACCAGTGAATTTCCCGTGGTCTTATCGGCCTTTGCCTTACCCAGCAAATAGAGATCATCACCCGGCTGTAGACGCCGTTCAATGTATCGCTTCTTCGCAAAGTGATTTGTGGATTTGTGCTTGGTAATGATCTCGGCTTTGCTGGGGAATACCCGTAATTGCCCTTCGTCATCCTCACAGTAAAAGGGCTGTTTCTGGGTTTCTTCGTGAATTGTGTGCCAAGAAGACCGCTTACCCGAGCCACGCTCCTCCTGTATCTCATAGTGGTACCAAGTGCAGGCAAAGCCGCTGACTGGACCAATTAGGCAAGCGCCCTCATCCTCCGCAACGAGCTTTCCTTTCAGTTCTGTCAGGCCAAATACAACGCCCATGGTTTTACTGGTTGGTAGATTTTCCTGCATGCGTTTGACTTTAATTAATCGAAACGCGAGCCAGGCCAGTATTGCAATTAACACCAGCGCAACGAAGGTCAGAATCAGCTGCTGGCTTACACGGGTAGGCTGATAGGCCTGCACCGCGTGATCAGCTATGCGCTGCTGATCGACTGGTAGGGCAATAACCGGCGGTTTGGCCTTACCGCGCATTATTGCGTAAGGTTTTTCTGGAAAGCGGTTGATCTGTCGCATATAACGAGAGCGCACTAAGTACGCAGTGTTACGCCAGTTATTGATTTTCTCTTTTTCTAGGTCTGTCAGCGCGGCATATTCTGGATTGCTGAGATTAAAGGGCAGCTGCCAACCCGGAAATATAATTTTGTGTTTTTCCAACACGGATGTGATCTGATCTTCTGTGCGTTTTAGCTGGCTATCAACACGGTCATAGCCGGCTTGAACATCAGATTCCAGACTCTTGAAGCCATAGCTTATAAGCAAGGTGCTGCTGGCAACTGTGATCAATCCCAGAAACGCCAGCACACGGTGTAGGCCTAGTGTGAAGGCCAATGCACAGCACATCAGAACCAAGAAAGACACGCCACCCCACAGAAGAAATATGGCATTGGCACTGAGCTCACTTCGCTCGGATGCACCCGTGAAACTGGAGATGATCGACAGGTAGTCGCCAATTTCATCGAAGGTCACGGTCGGCAGTTCGGGGTCTACATGCAGCCAACCAAATACCGTGATCTGTTGGCCGGGCTCAATGCGCCACTCGGTATGCCTTATTCTGCCAGATTGTTGCTGATAACTTTGATGCACGGACCAATTGATAAGATTGCGCTGGTGCTTTGCACGGATATTGGCGTTGCCACTGGCATCTATCAGGTGAAAATCTACGGCGCGGGTCTCGTCCTTGAGGGTTCTCCAGCTTGTCCCACCCTCAGAGTTGCGATGCTCCTTTTGGACGAGGTGGCGGTAGAAGACACTTTTGGTGTTGGTGCGCGGTGATGTAAGCACCTCATCACTCGGCTCAACTCTGCCCTGTAACTGGCTCTCACCACCCGCAGCTCCGTGGATTGTGGTCAGAGGAGTTCGTTCTAAAATTCGAAAATCCAGAACGCTCTGGAAGCCCTCATTACTGAGCACTAATGCGAAGTAACACAGCGCCACAACCGCCAGTGCACCCACCCTCCGATCGTACCATTGCATATTGGCTTCCGATGTTATTTTACTGTTGCTCAATAATAGCAACTCAAGAAAATTCTTCAGCGACTGTCTTGATTTTTTAACTGAAATAGAGGGCTTCGCGAAACTTCGGCCACTTGTCTTGAAATTATGTCCCTAGGTCGCTTTGACAATGTATATCCGCTCACCGATAAATTTTAGAACGCAGAGAGCCGAGCCACAAATTTTCAGTGGCTGGCCCGCTTTGACTCAATCTACTTGTGGGTAGCGCTGGGCTGGAGACCACTACTGCCTTTTAGCGGTAAACTAGCGATCCCAACGGTGGCTAATGATTGCAATTGCAGACGGCTTAGAACACGCTTGTTGCGGAATAATTTTAACTATGTGAAAAAAGGATACGCAGTATGCCGCGAGTAAATTTACAGGGTAGCTCTTCGATTGTTACAGGAGGCGCGTCAGGGATAGGTGAAGCCTGTGCGCGTCAGCTGGCCGAATTAGGCTCAAAAGTAGTCGTTGCTGACCTTAACGAGGAGCGCGGCAAGCAAGTAGCCGAGGAAATTGGGGGGCAATTTGTTAAGTGTGACGTCTCAAGTATTGAAGACGCAGATGCAGCCGTCGCTGCCGCTGCGGCCCTAGGTCCACTCAGGGCTTGCGTGAACTCTGCAGGTCTGGGCGCCGCAGGTCGTACTGTCAGCCGAGACGGCGACCCCTTCCCACTAGACAAGTTCACCTTCGTGATCAAAGTAAACCTGATTGGAACATTTAACATGCTGAGTCGCGCTGCTGCTCAAATGGCAAAGAACGAGCCACTTGATGATGATGGCGGTCGCGGTGCTGTTGTGAATCTTGCGTCTGCGGCAGCCTTCGACGGACAAATTGGTCAGTGTGCTTACTCGGCGTCTAAAGCAGGGGTGGTCGGCATGGCGCTTCCCATTGCCCGTGACCTCGCCGCCGTGGGTGTTCGCGTCAACACCGTTGCACCCGGTCTCATCGATACGCCCATTTACGGTGAGGGGCCAGAATCCGAAGCTTTTAAAGCCCACCTTGGACAGTCGGTACTGTTTCCAAAGCGGTTGGGTAGCGCTGAAGAGCTTGCGTTTGCTGTCGTCGATTGCATCACAAACCCCTACATGAATGCCGAAGTCATTCGACTCGATGGTGGTATTCGCATGCCGCCCAAGTGATTGGGGATATGGCCGGGGTGTCTGCGGGGTGTCTGGAAGTGCTCTTGGAGACCTGTGGGTAACTTCAGGTACCCCTCTATTACCTGCGTGTGCTAAATCGTCATTACTGTAGGCGGGTGATAAGCCCTTAGAGCTGTCAAAGAGTAGAGAGTAACTATGCTGCTACCCGCCTATGCGACCGGGTTTGCCCTGGGTTTTTCATTGATTTTGGCCATTGGTGCTCAGAATGCCTTTGTGTTGAGGCAGGGCCTGCTGCGCCAGCATGTGCTGCTTGTGGTGTTGTTCTGCGCCAGTGCCGACACGCTCCTAATCTTGGCCGGTGTCGCGGGACTCTCGGCGCTGATTGCGGAGGTAGTCGGTCATCACGCCTCGGTACTCTTTGGACTTGCGGCTCTGTGGCTTGCAGGGTACGGGGTGATGCGGCTAGGCAGTGCTATTCGCGCTGGTGATGCAATCAGCACGGACGCCGCGACGGCCACTACTGTCACGGCGGTCCTAACGACAGCGGTCATACTGACCTTTGGCAATCCGCATGTTTACCTTGATACCGTTGTGCTGATTGGCGCGGTGTCACTGCAGTTTCACGGCACGTCAAAACTGGCCTACGGCGCTGGTGCGATCACGGCAAGCTTTGTCTTCTTTTTCATGCTGGGTTACGGAGCGAGTTTGCTAGCCCCAACAATGCAGCGGCCAAATGCTTGGCGTATTCTGGACACATTGATTGCGCTAGTGATGTTTGTGCTGGCGCTCGGAATGGCTAAGGCTGGCGGCTGGTTTGGCGGTTAAGTGGTTGCTACGTTTACGGCTTCTGTCATATCTGTATGGCGTTGGATGATTTTTCCAAAACCGTGACCACATATGAGCAGGTTACGTTTTAGCTTCTTCGCTGAGGCAAATAGGGCGCCGGGAGCACCCAAGCGCAAATAACGCGATCCAATAACACGCAACCGTCAGGGTAAAAAAAAGGGCCATTCCGAGAAATGGCCCTTTTTTACGAAACACACTGTCAAGTTTGCAGTGCCCTAGCGTGGAAAGCACAACGTAGCCATTGGCTTATTCAGTCAACGGCAATAACCACCTTGTTAATGGTGCCGGTGAAGCGGGTTGCTTCTGGTCCCACACCGATGTCTTCTGCTACCGGTGTTTGGTTATCAAGACCCACGTCAGCCGTTTCGTCGGCAGAGAATATCAGCGGCTGGGTCCTGCCAATTCTGCCGGACGCGACCTCTTTACCGTTCACAGAAATGGTTGCGTCGCCGCCTTTGCCCAAGCCGCCACCGTCGTAGTCAAAGTTCATGACAATGGTTGCCGGACCGGGTGGAATCGGCTTCTTCGCTGCAACGGTAAATCGCTCAAGACCAAGAAAGTTATAGGTGTAAATCGGTCGACCGTCTTTCATGTAAAGCGACCAGCCACCAAAGCGGCCACCCTGAGTCAGGATCACGCCGGTCGTGCCTTTGTCGACTTCTACTTCTGCGGTAATGCTCTTCGACCTGTTCTTGGAGTTCATGAAAACATTCTCCAACATGCCGTTCATACCATCGTAAAGTGTGAGTGACTTACGGTCGCCCAATAAATCCGGGCGTCCTGCGATCGCGGGATTCATGCGTTCTACGGTACGATCGTCGATCGGCAGCACATTGTACTTTTCAGCTTCCTCCATAAAGGTCGCTTCCATGGCCGCGACACGCTCGGGGTATTCGTCAGCAACGTTATTCACTAGGCTGAAGTCATCTTTGGCGTTGTAAAGTTCCCATACGTCATCTTCGAGGGGCTTCTGTTTACCCGTCTGCCACGGTGCTCGGTGCAACACGCGGGCAAACCAGCCATCTTGATACAACGCTCGGTTACCAAACATCTCAAAGTACTGAAGCGTGTGCTGCTCAGGGGCATCAGCGTCGTTCAAACTGAACATAAGGCTAGTACCGGCCATGGGTTCCTGAACCGTTCCATTGACGCTAGTGGGCTCGGGCAGGCTGGCAGCCTCAAGAATGGTCGGCGCGATATCGATTACATGCGAAAACTGGCTGCGAATTTCGCCCTGACTGTCGATACCGTCAGGCCAGTGAACGATCATGCCGTTACGGGTGCCGCCAAAGTCGGAAGCAACCTGCTTGGTCCACTTAAACGGTGCATCAAAGGCCACCGCCCAGCCTGCTGACATGTGTGGAAAGGTATATTCACCGCCCCACTCGTCAAGACGGGGTAATAGATCTTCAACCTTTTCGGTCACCTGATTGAAGTAGGTCATCTCGTTGTACATGCCGATAAAACCACCTTCAGCGCTAGTGCCGTTGTCACCCGCAATGTAAATGATGATGGTGTTGTCTAGCTCGCCAATATCTTCCACTGCATCAACCAGCCGGCCGATATTTACGTCTGTGTGCTCCATAAATCCGGCAAAGACTTCGGCCTGGCGCGCAAAGAGCTTACGATGATCTTCAGGTAGATCTTCCCAAGCACTCAAATCCTCTGGGCGACCGGCCAACTGAGTCGTTTCAGGAATGATGCCCATCTCTTTTTGCTTGGCGACGGTCTCGGTGCGGACCTGATCCCAGCCCTTATCAAACTTACCTTTGTACTTGTCGGCCCACTCTTTGGGCACATGGTGCGGCGCGTGTACTGCGCCCGTCGCAAAGTACATATAAAAGGGCTTGTCGGGCGTCATAGACTGCTGCGCCTTCATCCAGCCAATCGCCTGATCGGTCATGTCGTCGGTAAAGTGATAACCCGGAACGTGAGGCGGGTTCACGCGGGTCACCCCATCGTAAACCAGTGGGTACCATTGATCGGTTTCACCGCCAATGAAGCCATAGAACTTATCGAAGCCTGAATGCGTAGGCCAACGGTCAAACGGACCGGAGACACTGGTTTCCCAGGCGGCAGTCTCATGCCATTTACCAAAGGCTCCCGTGCTGTAACCATTGAGCCGCATCATTTCGGCGACCGGCGCAACTCGGTTAGGAATTTTCCCGGTGTTCCCTGGAAACCCTGTGGCGCTCTCCATAATGGAGCCGGTATTGGTCTGGTGGTGGTTGCGACCAGTCTTTAGAGCGTTGCGCGTGGGTGAGCAAAGCGCCGTCGTGTGAAAGTTATTATAGCGCAAGCCGCCAGCGGCCAATCGATCCATCGTCGGCGTATTAATGGGTCCACCAAATGGGGTGGTCGCACCAAAGCCCACGTCATCAATCAACACAATAATAACGTTCGGTGCACCCTCGGGCGCTTCGACGCTAAACAATGGCGGTGCCTCGACATTGCGAACATCCAAATCCTTGAACTTGGGCGGATCAGGTTCCGCAATGGGGAGATGCGTACGATCCACCTCGAAGGCTTGCACGCCGACCCCCACAGTTAAAAACGAAATGCTCAGCAATAACCTTTTGGCAGTCTTCATGTCTTTACTCCCCATCCTTTTCCTATTCGTTAAGCTGTCATCAAAGTTAACGGCCGCTAACTTAGCCTGTGAGCACTCGACCCCTTAAAAGGGACGCTACTCATGCTGGCTTTTCAATAACAAACAAATGTTAGCTTAATGTAACTTTCGGATAACTACAAAGGAAAGGGAAAATCGAGGATTTGAGAGCAAGTTGTCACCTTTTGCACCGTTGGCAGCTCTCGGCATGTCGGCGGCGCTTAGTGAAGCGATGCCGCAATCACCTTTGTATCAGTCTGCGAGCACCGACTCGAGGTAGGCAAGCACAACGCGCTTTGCTTCCTTGTGGTAGGTCGGGGTGAGGGTCCCCTTTTCAATGAGAGATTTACGCCACACAAGATCTGCAAGTTCTGAGCATATTTCGCAGGCCCTTGCAGTTCGTCGCGTTTTGGGCACCAAATCCTGCTGGTGAAGCAATGTAAACAGCGCTCCCCCAAAATCACGGCTCACTGTGTTGACCGCTACAAGCGATACCGGGAGCAGCGCGAGAATCATCTCCACACGGTTCTTGAGATAGAAATCGCGCACGCTGTCGATATATAGCACCATCACTTCACGCCAATCAGGGGCACTTGGCGGTTGGGGCAGTTCGGCCACCATTTTCTGCATACCACGCTGATAAAGCGCATCCAGCAGCGACTCAATCGACGCGAAAAAATAGTAAAGCGATGCTCGTGGTACAGCGGCTTGCTTGGCAACTGCATCGAGCGTGATCGTCTCAAGTGACCCCGCTTCGAGAATCAAATATTCAGCCGCTGCAATAATGCGGTTGTAACGCTCCACCCCGGGCTTTCTCGTCGGTTGGCGAGCGGGTATGCCGATTTTTTTGGCCATGATTTCTTCGCCTGCGTGATCGATGAGCACGACATAAATCTTGCGTGTGAAGACACACGCTTTTGATTTTTGTCTTCTCAGAAATCCGCATCGTACTATTGATGAATTCCGGCAAGCAAAAACTTTTGTGGGCATTAAGCCGCTGCACCTAGCCACACAACCTCAATAGCTCAAGGAGATTGCTGAGCCCCGCGTCCAACTCGCACTGGGAAAGGATCGCGCACTGGGCGTCTACTAAATACGCTCAATTTATTCTTAAGCTAAAAAGGCCTGAGGTAACCCACAGGGACCCACGGAATCTGTCGCTTATAGAGATTTATTTGCCGTGACGTTAGCTCTAACCTATTCAACTCGCACTTTGCTACGACAGCGGATGTGAAGATTTTCTCATTTCACGTACAGGTTGTCGGCATGAGTAAAAACGACGAGTTGGTAACCTAAATAAGTTTGGTTAAGTCAGTCGCGGCGGTTTGTTCCGCAGATGGCGTTGCGGCGTTAATAAACTAGGTGGGGGCGTCGACATGATTTCTGGAGTTTCCCTATGAGCGATAAATCACTGTCCCTGATCCTCGGCAGCGGCGGTGCCCGAGGCATGGCACATATAGGCGTGATCCGCTGGCTGGAGGAACACGATTATAAGATTGCATCTATCAGCGGCTGCTCAATGGGCGCCCTAGTGGGTGGAATATACGCCTGTGGGAAATTGGCTGAGTTTACTGATTGGCTGCGGGCCCTCGACAAGCTCGATATTGTGAAGCTGCTGGATGTAACTTTGAGTGATGGCGGATTTGTAAAAGGTGACCGGATTATCGAAACGTTAAAAGAGCTGGTCGGTAATCACCGCATCGAAGAGTTGCCGATTACGTTCACGGCTGTCGCCGCGAATATCGAAGATGAAAAGGAGGTCTGGCTAAATCGCGGTCCAGTATTTGATGCCATCCGGGCGTCCATTTCACTGCCGCTGTTTTTTACCCCGGCCCAGGTGGGTGAGCAGCGCCTGCTTGATGGAGGCATTCTGAATCCGGTGCCTATTGCACCGACCTTTAACGACGCTACCAGCTTGAAGCTGGCGGTGAATCTCAACGGCAAGCCGCTCGCCTATGCCCAGCCCGTGAAAGAAGTGACGGTGGAAGGTCAAAATGGTCTTCGTGAAAAGGTGCAGACTTACATTGAAGGCCTCGCCCGGCGTTCGGTGAGCAAAGTCGATATCGATATCGATATGGATATGTTCGATATTGCCAACCAGACTTTCGATGCTATGCAGGGTGCGATTGCGCGGCACAAGCTTGCCATCTACCCACCGGACGTCGTGGTCGAAATTCCTCGTAACGCCTGTGGCACTCTCGAGTTCGACCGCGCGGAAGAGATGGTCGAGCTGGGCTACGAGAGCGCAGAGCGGGCGCTAGGTTTGCTCTCCTGAACTTTTTTCCCCGCGCGGTGCGCGCCGGGACACCATCACTATTCTTGAAAAAGAGAGCGGCATCGGTGGGGCCGACTGGCCCCAGTCGGCATGATCAGCTGATCTTCTTCATCTCGGGAAGCCGGAAGTCTTGTAGCTCTTCCAGTTTCGGCTCGTAGATGCGGAGAAGGTATTACCAGCCCTCAGCGGTCGGGAGATGGTTTTCGACGTCGCCACAATCACCAAAGCGAGCATCAAAAGAGCCATCCTCGTTCAAGCTCATGTTGCACTCATTCAGCATGCCGTCTTCGCTGTACATCCAACCGTCCGCGTCACAAATGGTGATCGAGAACCCCCCGGGATCTTTGAAAGACGGGGCGGAGTAGGAGGTCATGTAGCAGCCGTCGTTGTTGAACTTGGGAGAGCCCAAGTACTGCGCCTGTGCATCGGGTAAAAGACACCAGCCGATTCCCTGGTGGTCGCCTTAGATGGTGGGGCGCCAGTACAGTGTGTCACTTATTGCACATTTGTTCGGTTCCTGTTGATATACCATAGCGTGTTGGCATGTCTTGATGGTATGTCGGAAGACAATTTCTAAAGGGGAGAGATTTATGCAAATTGTGAGAGCCATAGTGCTGAGTTTTTGTGCGTTCATGATCCAGCCGGCGCTGGCTGATGAGGTCGAGACGACACTGGAGAATTTCCGCACGGCGGGTGCTGGCGAGTTTATTGAGGACGCTTATGGCTACGCAGTGTTCCCCAGTATTGGAAAAGGCGGCATTGGCATTGGTGGTGCGCACGGTAAGGGTTTTGTCTATCGGGATGGCGAGCGGACGGGCAAGGTAAAAATGAGTCAAATCACCTATGGCCTGCAGTTAGGCGGACAGGTGTATAGCCAAATGATTTTCTTCAGAGATGAGCGCTCCTACAACGACTTCACGTCGGGCAATTTTGAGTTTGGTGCACAGGCGACTGCGGTGGCGCTCACCGCGAGCGCAACGGCTTCGACTTCAACTGGTGGCGGTGGCACTGCGTCTGCCGGGACCGACGCCGACTCTAACGACGTAACCGCTGAAAATAAGCAGTACGATGGTCGCAGTGGTATGGCGATCTTCACGATTGCCAAAGGCGGTCTGATGTACGAAGCCACGCTGGGCGGCCAAAAGTTCAAATTCGAAGCGTTGGACGATTAGCCCACAGAGTTAGATGAGGCCGCTTGATAGCGGCCTTTTTTTTGGCATAGAAAATGGTGGGCCCAGTAGGGTGAGATGGGGTTTCGAGAAGCACGGCTTCGAGCCGGCGAACGCCCAAGCGTCTCGCGCGGGCAGGAATAGTCCTACCGGTTCAACACGAACGGATGTGAAGTGGTGGGCCCAGTAGGACTTGAACCTACGACCAATCGATTATGAGGATGGGGTAGAGTCCGGCTGGACTCTGAAAAGCGGAAGAATCGTAAGGTCTTTTCTGGATGCTAATTTTCGATTTGAGGCAGTCCGAATCTATCCCGAACCTCGGCTGAACCATAGACCAAACCGAATTCAGCAAGCTAAAGATTCATAACAAGATTTCCCAATCCAACATCGAGCGGAGGCCGAACCAACCTCGCCGATTGATCCTTGCAGGACCAAATTGAGCGTTGTGATGGAACCTTTTAGCGCGTTAGTAAAAATCTTCTCTAGAAAGACAAGAGGCCGACGATCACCTATTTGGGCTTGGATCCCAATGCTAAGGGCGAAGTGCGAAGTGCGAAGTGCATGCCTTCGGTGTGGAGGCGGCTTACTGGTTTACGCCTCAGTTCAACGTGTCAGTGCGTTACATCAAAGAGTATGAGGGTAGGGCGCGACTGCAGGGCGACTGGATTGCCTCGAACTTTATCTGGACGCCTGTTCCCGTGTTCTAGCGGGTAAAATTTTGGTCACCCCCACCGACTTCCATCTATGAGTCAGTTCCCATAGTCGGATGTTTTTTCTCACGTCGCCTTCTGTTGACGATAATCCCTAGGCGTCATACCGTTCCAGCGCACAAAGGCGCGGCGAAAGCTCACGGGTTCGCTGTAGTTTAATAACGAGGCGATATCCGCAACAGTGAGTTCAGTCGCTGCGAGGTATTGACGTGCCAAAATATTTCTTACCTCATCGCATATCATGCGAAAATTATTGCCGTCATTTCTGAGACGACGTCTGAGTGTGCTCTCACTCACATGCAGTGTTCTAGCGATATGATTGATATCAGGGAATTTGCCACCAGCCTGAATTAAGATTCGCCTTACAGCAGCAGAGAAATTCTCTATCCTGTTTAGTCCGCGCAACAAATCCTCACATTGCTGTTGAAAAATCACGTGTGCCACCGGATTAGAAGAAGTGATTTTGGCTTTAATGATACTTTTAGAGATCACTAATTCACTATGACTTTGGTTGAACTTAATGGGTACGCTAAGGATGGCCTTATAGGCCTGCAGGCTGCTCGCACCATCATGACTGAAGCGAAGTTCGCCCTGGTTGGTCACACGATGAGTAAGAATTTGGGCAATCCGTATTATTTGGGAAAACGCCAATTCAGTAAGGAGTCTTTTCTGCAGTGGATTGCCTATATCAATATAGATGCGCAGAATAATATCCTCATCTGACTCCAAGGTCTGAAAGGGAAACCCTGGGCCGATAATGGATTCGTAGCGGAGTAAAAGCTTGAGTGCCTCCTGTAGGGTAGCGCAACTCATCAACGCAAAACCAAAGATGCCCAGACTAGTTATATCGGTTCTTTGTCCGAGACGAATCATCAATGTAGGGTCATTGGTCAGAGCAGCTCCAGCCTGAAGCAGGTTAAGAATTTTAGCTCGCTCTATGGTTTGCGTTTCTTGACCTTTAAATGTGCCGAGCTCGGGCAACTCAAAAAGCTGATGTGAAGAGACGCCTTGCTCTGCCAATATCATGAGCAGCTGTTCGAATAGATGATTAAGTATCGGTTGGTAGGTCACCGCATTGGCCTAACTGTTCAAGTTTAATTTGTCTCAATCGTCTGAGATCTTACCCCAGATGACTGAAAATATCCCCAAGAATGGCTGAAAAAATCCCCATTTATCAGGCGTTGAGTTGATATCGTTTACGCAATCTAAATCAGGTGAGAGCTATGACTGCAATAAACTCAGAATCCACAATGCCGAATGATCTTGCTATTAAGGTTAGAAATATGACATTTGAGCTGGACAAGATTCTGGCGACTGATTGGGCAGATAATGATCCATTTTTAACTGCGTTTTTTAATGCCATGAGCATTAGTTTTCCATCAGGCGAGCGAAATTTTATTGACTCTGTTCGAACTTACGAAGACCGCATCACGGATCCAAAGTTAGCCAGCGAAGTAAAAGACTTTTACCAGCAAGAGGCTATACACAGCCGAGAGCATCGAAAATATAATAGGCTGCTATGCCAAAAACGAGGCTATGATTTAGCTACGCTGGAGAGGGTTTTTCTGAACCGACTTAAAAGTACAAAAAAGAATCCACGGTTCACTCCTCGTGTCAATCTGGCTGCAACTGTGTCAGCGGAGCATTTCACTGCCACCTTTGGCCAAAACCTTCTAGAAGGGCGTTTAATAAAAAATATGCCCCAACCTATAGCTGAGCTTTGGCAGTGGCATTCGCTTGAAGAGCTTGAGCACAAATCTGTTGCATTCGATATCTACAATCAAATTGGCGGCAGTTATGAAATGCGGGCGAGAGTGATGCGCCTTACAGTGTTCGTTCTGTTCAAAGATACGTTTTCGGTGGCCGCCAAAATGCTGCATCATGATAAGCAACTTTGGAAGTGGAAAACCTTTAAAAGTTTCTCTAAATTTTTATTTTCAAAAGACGGTTTTATCAGAGCTCATATCCCTGCCTATAAAGCGTTTTTCCAGCAAGATTTCCATCCTTGGGATATGGATAACAGATCACTCTTAAAGTCATGGCAAGACCAATACACAGCATAGGTCGATTTAGGTAAAGGAAATATAAACGCCCTGTTGAGAGTACACACCCTCGCTGATTCTTTTGACAGGGCTTGCTGATCTGGAAAAGTTGGCGCTTTTTGACCCTAAAACCCTGTTCACTGTGTTAGGCATGCAATTTATTTCCGTTCAATCTCGAGCGACGGCACTCAACAGTTCATGCCATGCGGTTTTCACTCGCTTCCTTGCTGACTGAGTGTTGTTCAGCTGGAATCCTTACCAGCGAAAAGAGGCAATGTCTCAGGTGGCGCCCTGATTGGCGGTACTAGAATGGGTGGGGCAGGTGCGGCCTGCTCCTATGTCTCTTATGAATGAATCAGTGAGAATGGTGGGCCCAGTAGGACTTGAACCTACGACCAATCGATTATGAGGATGGGGGAGGTCCGGCTAGACTCTTATCAGTCACCCCCCCCCAGAGATTACTGTGGTAGTCCTCAGGGGCAAGCCCGCGTGGGCTTTCGGCAATAATCGTTTCAAGGAACGTGGGCTTTTTGGCTCCGCATTATTCGACGGTCAAATTTTGTCTGGCAACAAGAAAGTCGAACGACAATTCAAACAGGCTCTTACTGTTCACAGTGGCATTCCAGGCACCATGGCCACGCCCTTCAAGGGGCACCAGTTCATTGTGAACCCCCAAGGGGTCATATATTCCCTGTAATTCAGAAGCCTCTGAAAAAGGGGTGCTGGGGTTCAAATCATCGGTGCCATGGGCCATGAATAATTCAGGGTCCCCGCTATCGAATCGATTCAATCCGTATATGGCTTCAAATAAGTCCAGTTTTATCTTTGAACCCCAGAACCACACTACGCTCTGTACCAAATAGCTTTCGTCGAGGTTGGTGCCGGCCAGTGTAGGGTCATCGCTCACGAGTATTTCATCTCGGAAGTCCTCGAGTTCTGAGGCGCCCAAGGCGATGGCCGTTATGGCTCCTGCTGACGCCCCGCCTACTGAAATAAAATCGGTATTGATACTGTAGGAGGGAGCGTTAGCGACCATCCAGCGCAGCGCTGCTTTGGCATCCCGCTGTGCAGCATACATGGCGACGCTCTGCTGCACTTCCTCCGGCGTCTCTGCCCCCGCCTGGCCAAAAACGATCCATTCACGGGGTGCAATGCCGGTATACAACGCCAGTACCTCATCTGCCGAAAGGCCCTCTATCGTCCCCAGGTCACTTGCGGTCCTGTAATCGACGGACACGAACACCCACCCTCTGGAGGCGAAGTAATTGGCCATTTCGATAATTTCTGGTTTGGTCTTGGTACCGCCCTTAAAGCCGCCCCCGTGAATGAACATGAAGACAGGCCGATTTTCGACGTCGTTGTCAGGCTGGTAGACATCTAGGAATTGGGATTGCTTTACTTCAGAGGTGCTGGAACTGTTTTGGCTCAGCCCTTTGGCATAAACAATATCGCTATCTAATAGAACCGTATAAGAGGGCATCGCACTGACTACAGGTGTGCCATTGCCAGGATCTTCTGCGCCCCCGCTTTTCGGGTCTCTTACTGTTTGTAGGGCCTGGAGTAATGAAGCGAATCGGCTTATTGGGTCTGAAGACACGGCAGGGGTAACCAGGAGCATGACGGAAATCACCAGCCATCTGAATAGCGTTACCGTGGCAGTTTTAGAGTGCGAGCATGGCGCAGTCAGCGCCTGCGAGAACTGGTGAGGCATAGTGTTACATCTGAATGGAAATATTGGTTATTGTACGAAGCGCAGCGGTTTTTCCGTCTTGGATTGGAAAATTTTTTCATAAGGAGAGTAGCCAATTGGGCTGACACACAAGCCAATATGCCACAGACCACAGACCACAGACCACAGACCACAGACCACAGACCACAGACCAAAGGTTAATCGCAGTACACCGTTGTGTCGTACCTTTAGGCGCGCGAACGCAGTGCGACGGACAGGACGTCCAAGTGCCGCGGAGCACATGGATGTGCGAGAGTGGTAAGCGGTGGGCCCAGTAGGGTGAGGTGGGGTTTCGAGAAGCACCGCTTTGAGCCAGCGAACGCCTCAGCGCTCTGCGCGCTGGCTGGAATAGTCCTGCCGGTTCAACACGAACGCATGTGAAGTGGTGGGCCCAGTAGGACTTGAACCTACGACCAATCGATTATGAGTCGACTGCTCTAACCAACTGAGCTATGGGCCCGAAAGCGAAAGTTTATCAGATGTTTGGTCTTTCCTAGCAGCTGAAATTACTCAATCTGCAGCCTGATCTGGGATGCAGCGAACATTAATGACGCCCTCAATACCGTGCAGCTGTTCTAGTAGGTCAGCAGGTGGTGTGGTGTTGAGGTCAATCAGGTTATACGCAATTTCATCGCGGCTTTTGTTTAACAGATCCACGACGTTGATTTGGCTATCACCAATGGCCGCCAAAATATGGCTCAGTGTGCCGGGTAAGTTGGTATTGGTAATCGCAATACGCGAACCGGTCGTGCGCTCCAATTCCAACCTGGGAAAGTTGACGGAGTTGCGAATGTTGCCGTGCTCCAAGAAAGCGCGAATTTGATTGGCCCCCATAATGGCGCAATTTTCCTCAGCCTCTGCGGTGCTGGCACCGATGTGGGGCATAAGAATGCAGTCTTTGCGCCCACGTAGCAGAGGGTGGGGGAAGTCGGTGATGTAGCGTCCTAACCCCTTGTCATCCAGAGCGGCAGTAACCGCCTCGGTGTCTACAATTTGCTCTCGTGCAAAGTTCAGCAAACAGGTGTCAGCTCTGAAATACTTCAAGGTGTCCTGATTAATCAGGTGGTGTGTGCTTTCGATAGCGGGGACATGAATCGAAATATAATCGGCACGCGAAAATAGCGCCTGCATATTTTCCATGCGCTTGACGCTGCTGGGCAGCTGCCATGCCGCTTCTATGGAAATGGCGGGGTCATAGCCAATGACATCCATCCCCAGTTCGAGGCCTAACTGGGCGACCAAGCTACCAATGGCGCCCAACCCTAAAACCCCTAGGGTTTTACCCTTGAGCTCTGCTCCTGCAAAGCGCTTTTTCTCTGCCTCAAGCAGTGGGCCCATCGCTTGTTCGTCAAGGTCCTCAGGAAGGCTGTTAACAAAATCTATGCCGCCCAGAATATCTCGAGAGGCCAATAGCAAACCTGCAGCGACAAGTTCCTTGACGGCATTGGCGTTGGCGCCAGGGGTGTTAAAAACCGGAATACCACGCTCGGTGCAATGGCTCACGGGAATGTTGTTTACGCCGGCACCTGCTCGGGCAATGGCAGTTACCGACGCAGAAATTTCGTCAGTTTGCAGCTTGTGGCTGCGTAGCAACATGGCATCGGCGCTGCCGGTTTCACTACCTACCTCGTAGGATTGTCGGGGAAATCGCTCGAGTCCTCTGACCGAGATGGCATTAAACGTACGAATTTTAAACATGATTTTTTTCGCTGTATCGCTCGCGATGAAGGGGTTTGGGGCGGAAATGGATAGAAATATCCACGCGCGGGACGCAGATTAACAGAAATCATAGGTATTTATTGGATCTGACGGGATTTCGTGTCGACTTTCGTTACTGTAGAACCTGTCAATCTGGAGAACTCATGTCCAACCCTGTCCGCCAACCGTCACAATCAGTGCCTAACGCCGCCAATGCGTCCCGGCACAGCTTACCTGCGTGGTTGATAGCAGATCTCAGGTCTGACCACGCTGGCGAAATGGGTGCAGTCATGATTTACCGGGGTATTTTGGCCGTAAGTCGGGATGCCGCTGTCAGGGAATTTGCACAACACCATCTGGCGACCGAAGAAACACATTTGCAGCGTATTACTGCGCTGCTTCAGGAGAGCCAACACACACGGTTACTGCCTTTATGGCGCGTCATGGGTTGGTTGACTGGGGCTTTGCCGGCAATGCTGGGAGCAAACAGCGTGTTTGTGACCATTGAGGCCGTGGAAACCTTCGTTGACCACCATTATCAAGAACAGCTGAATCGAATAGATCCCGAAGGCAAATTCGCCGATATTCGGATGATCTTGGCAGACTGCCAAGCCGATGAGGTCGCCCACCGTGACGAAGCTCGAGGTCTTGCAACGCAAGCGCGAGGGCCATTGCTGAGTTTATGGGCATTCGTAGTGAAAAGCGGCTCGGCGGCGGCTGTTTGGGCCGCACGCCGAATTTAGATTCGATCAGGCAGGTTCCCACGCCTCGGGAAGTGCAGCGTTAACCACCCCACCGTCGACAGCTACCGTTTCTCCAACGACATAATCTCCAGACCTTGCAGCGAGATAGATAGCGGCCGCGGCCATATCTTCATCGGCACCAATGCGTCCACTGGGAATTCCGGGGGCAATGGCGTCGCCGTAGTCACGGGCTGCTTTGTTCATCTCAGAGGCAAAAGCGCCGGGGGCAATAGCCGTTACATTAATGTGATCGGTGATCAGACGTGCCGACAAGCGCTTGGTGAGATTAATCACAGCGGCTTTAGAGGCCTGATAGCTGTAGGTCTCCCAAGGGTTAAGGCGCAAGCCATCAATCGAGGCAATGTTGATAACTTTGCCTGGACGCGCAGCTGTGGCGGCAGCCTTCAAGGCGGGAAATAGTGCCTGCGTCAAAAAGAACAGTGACTTCACGTTAAGGTCCATCACCTTATCCCAGCCCTTCTCTGGAAAAGCTTCGAAATCTTGACCCCAAGCGGCGCCCGCATTATTCACCAAAATATCGAGTTTAGGCTCCTTCGCGGTCATAGCTTCGGCGAGAGCACGGCAGCCATCAACGGTGGAGATGTCGGCGGGCAGTGAGTGGCAGTTGTCGCCGAGCTCAGCGGCGACTTCGTCACAAACTTCGGCTTTGCGCGATGAGATATAAACCTTGGCGCCTTGTGCAATAAAGCCTTTGGCAATCATGAGACCAATGCCTCTTGAGCCACCTGTCACCAGGGCAGTCTTGCCCTCCAGAGAAAAAAGGCTGTTTGTATCCATAAATCCGTCCTGTCGTGTCATGCATTAATAAAGAGCACAAACCCTACCGAACACCGGCGAGGTATGCCAGCCCATTGGTCTCTGGCATGATTAAAAGGTTGCCAATGTACAAAGAGGAGCGCTGTTTTTGTCTTTAGACGATGATCACCCAACCGCTGAGGAGCTCGCCGCACGCTTGCAGCACAGTGCCCGTTTGGCCTCAGTGGGAAAATTGGCGTCTAGTGCGGCCCATGAAATTAACCAGCCGCTCAATGTTATTCGTATGGCGGCATTCAATGTCCGCCGAGCGATTGAAAAAGGCACGTTAGATCCCGAGTCTGCGCTGGTTAAGCTTGACCGTATTGACAGCCAAATAGCGAGAGCCGCGCGACTGGTTGGCGGCATGAAGGCGTTTTCTCCAACGACGACCGATACGCCTACCACCATTAATCCCGCCGATGCTTTGACGACAGCGCTCGAACTAATGGCCAAACGCTTTACCGCTGCAGACGTAACACTTATTCACGAACCCCGCGCCGGTGATGAGACCGTGCAGGCTGCCCCCAGTGCTTTTCAGGAGCTGGTTATTCATCTCTTGGATAACGCGATTGAGGCTTATAGTGACGCCCCAGAGCACAACCCGCTGTTGGTAGACGAGGACGTGCCGCCACGGTGGGTGAAGGTGGTGGAGGCCGTAAATGAGCAGGAACTTATCATCACCATTGAAGACGCAGCGGGTGGACTGGCGGCTGAGATTGCCGACCGCGCCTTTTTGCCCTTTGTCACAACGGCCCTAAATGGCAGTCACGCCGGACTTGGTTTGACGGTTTGCGCAAGCTTGGCTGCATCATTGGGTGGCGCTGTAACGCTGGATCCTACTGAATTGGGCTTAGTGGCGACCTTGCGTTTACCCCTTGCCAGCGCTATTTAATCTAATAGGTAGCCTTATAGCACTACCATTTCGTCAGCGTTCAGCCACCGTTGACCGTTTATTGAAGGGCTGAGGGTAGCCCCAGCCCAGCACGCTACTTATTCAGTGTCAGCATATACTTCGCTACTTCTAGCCGCATTTCCTCAGATAGATGGTTCTGCGGTGGCATGGTTGGAAAGTCGGGCCGCTTCTTCTCGGGTGCTGCAATGTACTGCGCAATGGCACCGGCATCCTCGCCATACTGGGCTTTGATGGCCATAACAGGTGGGCCAATCATACGTACGTTGTAGGTGTGACAGCCGGCACAGATGCCTTGGTAAACCAACTTGGCGCCGTCCGCATCGACGGTAATCACGCGGGGTGCGGCGGGTTCAGGCAGCATTTTCGTGCTGACCCCTCGTGTCGTGCCGGCTAGAGTGGGAGCAGAACCTACCGCGTCCGCCGCGCGCACAGTTGGGCTATTGCAGTCGCCCCAATCGCCAAGACCAAAGGTGCGGTAAGCCGACTTTCGGCTAACGCAGCTCTCTCTATCGGCATGAGCGGCTCCTTTGAAAGCCAAGATGTCGGGCCCAGTGGTAGAAAACTGCGTCAGCATTAATGCTTTCACTTCGGTGGCGGGATCATTGCCATTATCAAACATCACGTTATCCATAATTTGCACGCGGTCTGGATTCGGATCTGAGTCGGGGTCCCCTGCGACATCGGTTGCAAAGTCTTGGCTGGTCACAATGATGCCTGCGGTATTGTTACCCGTAATAATGTTGTCTTCGATAATCACGTCGTCACCGGCCAAAATCAGCATGCCGGTGCCCGAGGGTATGCCTGCCACAAGTGATCCGGGAATCGCGAAGTTTGGCGTGTTGTTATTGATGACGGTGTTGCGCCGAACAATGGCGTCATAGGAGGTTTTAATCGGCAGTCCTGGCGTAATAAACACTAAAATACCGCCGGTATTGTTGTGGGCAATGTTGCCCTCAACAAGGGCGTGCCGGCTGTTTTCAATTTCAATGCCGGCGACGTTATCAAATACCCGGTTGTTGCGAACGTCGATGTAATCACTCATGCCCACATAAATGGCGGCGTCTTCGATGCCACTGAGCACGTTATTTTCGATCAATCCGTTTTCACCAAACTCAGGGAAGATGCCGTACACGCCGGTATCGATCACCCAGTTATTGCGTATCGAAAAGTTGTTTCCGGCTTGCCCCATAATGGCGTTGCCTTTGTAGTTCGTTATTTTGAACCACTCCACGGTAAAGCCGTTGCCCGAGTACAAAATGGCATCGTTGAGTTGCTTGTCACCCTCAAGATTAGGCCATTCTCCGTCTTTCACCACGCCACGCAGGGTGATGTCGTCTTTGTCGACGTAAACGGTTTCTCGGTACAAGCCGGGATGTACTTGAATAACGTCTCCCGGACTCGCTGCTTCGACAGCGGCTTGAATTGAGTCGCCCTCACGGACATCGTGAATAGCCGCGTAGCTGTTACCCACAGCAAAAGCGAAGAGAACGAGCAGCGCTTTGAAGCCGCGATGGGCGTGGGCCGAGTGCAAACAGATTGCTTGTGAGGGTGTCATGGCAGTGCCTTTGGTTGTTCAGGTAGTTGTTCAGACAGTTGAGCAGTGCGTGAAGAATTATTTTTAGACCTATGGTGTAACGCAGTCTTGCCCCCGGGGGCAAGTCTGGCAGCACGGCTGGGGGGGAGCCCCGAAGGCAAATGCTGCGGTATTTCGGGCAAGAACGCCTGGTCTGTGAGAGTCTGCAGAAAATCTACGAGGCGATCGAGCTCGTCGTCGGTGAGCTCGGGATTCCAAATATGCCAGTGCAACCTTAGGTCTTCACCCTCGGGAACTCCATGACCCCTACCGCCGGTATAAAACGCGGCGGCTTCTCGCAGCGAGTCAAAATTGCCGGCATGCATGTAGGGGGCAGTCAGTGCCACATTGCGCAAACTGGGAACTTTAAAGCCGCCCCGCTGCGTAGCATCTCCCGATGAGCCGGCGGCACCCGGATCTAGGGGACGGCCGTCACGTTCGGGTACCCCCAGTACGGCAATTTGCTGGTTGGTAAACAGGGGCGGGGTATGGCACTCCGCACAGCGCGCCACGAATGAGCGAAAAACGTTAAGCCCCTCCTTCTCCGGAGGTGAGAGCGCGTCGTGAACACCATGGGCGTAAAGGTCATAGCGGCTGTTGAGGGAAATGAGGGAGCTTTCAAAGGCGACCAGTGCGGCATAGACCTGATCGAGCGTGACTTCGTTTTCTTCAAACGCTTCTTTGAAGAGTTCCGAATACACTGTGTTGCTTTGAAGTGTTGCCAACAGTGTGGCCGGGTCATTGCCCATTTCGTTATCGGCATAGAGTGGCCCTTGCAACTGTGCTTCTAGCGACGATTTGCTGCCGTCCCACAACAACCTCTCGAGAAAAGCGACGTTCCACAGCGAGGGTGCAGATCGCGCAATTTCAGTACCCTGCACGCCAATGCTGAGACGTCGGCCATCACTCAAGCCCAGCGCGGGGTCGTGACAGGTTGAGCAGGCCACCTCACCGTTCTTGGACAGTAACGGATCGAAGAACAGGTAGCGGCCGAGATCAATTTGTTGCGGGGTGAAACCGTCTCGTACTGGGGGAAGGCCGGTTTTCGGCCCGCCAACCCCTTTGCCATGCAGTGAGTCGTAAGCCAAATACTGACTGTGCAGTTTGCAGTGTCCGGTCTCATCAAGCCGCAAGGCAGGAGGGCAAAAGTTTGACAAACTCGGAGCCTCGCTAGCACTGGCAAAGCTTGCCGCTGTTAAGGCCAACCAAATGTAGAGCACTAGGCGCATTTAGGCTTCCGGAGGCAGGGTGGCCAAATAAGCCGCAATCGACTCTAGAATGTCGGTATCGGTGATTGCCGGAGCTAACCGCACCATCTGAATACCCCACCGGTCCTCTGGGTGAGCGCCCCGCAGACCGCCGCGGAATTTTTCATACTGTGACAGCACGTACCAGTCGTTAAGCCCCGCAAGGGCGGGGGCTTCGAGGGCCACATTGCCCAAAGCATTGGAGCCGTGACAAGCGGAGCACAGGTTAAGGTGGTAATCCTCGCCCTGAGCAACGTCGCCTTTAATGGTGGCGGCAGGCAAAACATTAGGCAGTGCGTCGATATAACCGGCCAGATCAGCAATGCTGGCGTCACTGAGGCCGGCACTGCTGGCAGCCATTATCGACCCGTGGGTGTCTTCAGGGTGTGCACCGCGTACTCCATCTCTAAAGTGACGGAGCTGGCGCGCAATATAAACGGAGTCAAGGGAGGTCAGGGCAGGCGCTTGCAGCGCTTCCTGCCCAATTCCCTGAGCGCCATGGCAAGAAAGGCATTGTGATCCGTAGTCACTTGCACCGACTTGTTCAGGGTTGAGTAGTGCTTGGGATGCCTGAGCACGGTCGCTTACGTTATTGGTTGAGTTCCCGGTTTCACCGCAACCCCAAAACGCGAATGCCACAAGGATTAAAGCTAGCCAGCGGCTCGTTCCAATGTTCATAGGTCCTCCCCCCCGGGGTCCTGTTTACGATAATAGTGTAAGCCACTTCGGCGTAAATGGCAGCGCCCTCTAAAAACGGTAAATGGCTTCGATACCCCACGTTCGCGGGTCTAAAATACGAATGATCGGTGTTCCAAACACCGCTACGGTCGTTTGGCTGATACCGCTCAGGCGATCTTCATCGGTAATGTTTCGTCCCCACAGGGCGAATTCCCAGCGGTCCTTCGGGTGACTCCAGGCAATGCGACCATTTACCAAGCGGCTATCATCGGTATATCCGCTAATCGATTCAAAATCGGGATTGTAGTTGGCGTCGTCTGCGTCGCGTGTGTTTTCGGCGTAAATGTACTCACCGCGTACCAGCAAATTTCCTGCAGCCAATTTGGGCCGCCAGTTCAGGGTGAGCGTGTAGTTGCCCGCCGTGTCCGCGCTACTATCAAAACGCGTAAGCTCGCCTTTGGCATCGTAAAACTCCCCTGATTTATTCTCTTCTTCACGGTAGGTGGTTAGTGCCGTAAACAAGAGATACTCGGTAATTGACCAGCTTAAGTTTAGCTCTACCCCCTGAACAGACGAGTCGACGTTAATGACGGTAGGAATCGCATTGTCTTGGCCTGGTGGACGAGTTTCTACCGACCGCTGTCGACCATCCACTGACAAATCGAAAAGCGCCAACTGAATTTGTAGTTTTTGATTAAACAAATCTCCCTTGAGACCGAGCTCATATTGCTCTGAATTCTCTGGCTGCAGCGGTTCTTCTGAAGTTTTTATAGCAAGGGAGTCGAAGCCTCCAGCTTTATAGCCGGTGGACGCAGAGCCATAGGCAATCAGTTGCTCACTCAAGCGAAAAGTGGCCACCAGCCGCCCAGTCGTCTTGCTCCAGCTGTCCTTCGCAATGGTGGGACTTGTGGCGGCCCCAGCGTATTCCCCAGAGGCGTCGGTGAAAATTTGGTTACTGACACCGGGGCGAAGGTCGGAAAAAGTTGTGGGTGGAATTAACCAGCTAAACTCCTTGGTATCTTCGCTATAGCGCAAGCCCGCAGTAAGGGATAAACGTTCATTCAGCGCGTACTCGACATCGGCGTAAAAACCGTAGTTCTCAAACTCGCCCTCGTTGATGATAGATTCACTCCAGACTTCGCCCGCGAAAGAGGGTCCAAACAACATGGGCTCTCCTAAAGCGCCAGAAATAAATTCGTACCAAAAATCACCGGATTCACTAATTTCACCGCTGGTAACAGGTATGCCTACTGCACTCAGGGCGATGGCATAGTCGTCTGGTTTCCAAATATGATCCATATTGAAGCCGAAGCCGGCATTGAAATCTTGGGTGACCAATCTTGCGATTGAATCTGCCAATGCGTTGGCCTCAGTCTGTTGATAGGTGTTTTCGTGGCTATAGGTGGCGCCCATCACCGCGTTAATACGATCGGTGTTGTAGTTAAATCGCCACTCGCCGTAAGCAATATCAGAATCTTCAACGTTATTCGTATCGAAGTAGCGCGTGGCATCGGCCGTACCGTCTTCGTCTTGTCTGTTAGTGGTCTCAAAATCGCGATAGTTGGCAATGGCGGTCATAGTCCATTGCGCATTTAAATCTTGAAACCATTTGCCCGTAATGCCCCACATATCGCGGGTTTCCTCGCCATTAATGACATCGTTGGCATACCGCCCACTGAAGGGGCTGGTGTTGAGCGAATAAGGACTGACACCGAGTGCCATACTGGGAGCCTGATCGAAGCGATCGACATCGACGGCCAATTGAAGTGTTGTTGTCTCAGAGGGTACCCACCGCATGGCAAGCCGCCCAGCCCAGTTGCCTTTTTCGGCGGCATCAAATTCGGCGGGTTCGACATTTTCCGAAATACCATCCCGCTGATTTACCAGGGCGTTGGCTCTCAGGGAAAAAGTATCACCGACGGGGATGTTCACCATGCCCTCTAAACGCATGAAGTTATAGTTGCCTGCTCGCAGGCGTGCAAAACCCTCGAAGGTATCACTGGGAGCATTGGGGATCATATTCACGACGCCCGCCGCTGCGTTTCGCCCAAATAGCGTTCCCTGGGGGCCACGAAGAACTTCAACTCGCTCTATATCGGCGAAGGCGACAGTAGTTGCAGCCCGGGGTAAGTAGGCGTCATCGTAAAAAGTAGCAACCGACGGATCTCCGCCGGTTGAAATATTTGGGCTTGAAATGCCGCGAATCTGGTAGCCCTGCTGCGTAAAGCTTTCTCCACCTGCATCAAAGCCCACGATATAGGCGCCTATATCCTGCAAATTAAGTGCGCCCGTATTGATGATATCTCGCTGGGAAAATGTGCTGATCGCAATGGGTACGTCAATCGCTTGCTGCTGCCGCTTTTGCGCGGTGACGAGAATCTCCTCAAGCAATCTAGAATCAGATTGCGCATGAGTGATCCCAGACAAAGCCAAATTTAACGCGGCGACAATGATCGAGGTCGCTCGTAGCATGGGTCAATCCTTGAGTGTGTGAACTGATTTTTTTTATTGAATGACAACATAAGACGGATTGGCCTTAGGCTCAACCGCAGCAATTAGGCACTATGGCGGATATTTAAGCGGTTGCTAAACTGTGAATAGTCAATTTTCCTGGTAATTCATTGAACAGGAAACGCCCAAGGAGAGCTAATTCGCCGCGGGTACTCAGGTGTCCGCGTATACAGACTTCTATAGTGACGGAAGGAGGCGCTTTCTAGTCTGAGCAAAAAAAAAGCGGGCTGTTGAAGCCCGCTCTGATACTTTTTTTAATGCTAAAGCCTATGGTCAAGATTACTCGTCTAAGAAACTGCGCAGGTAATCAGAACGTGTGGGGTGACGCAGCTTACGCAAGGCCTTGGCTTCGATTTGACGAATACGCTCACGGGTCACATCAAACTGCTTCCCGACTTCCTCCAAGGTATGGTCGGTGTTCATGCCAATACCAAAGCGCATGCGCAGTACCTTGGCCTCCCTAGCGGTCAGTCCTGCTAGGACATCTTGGGTCGCTTCAGTCAGGCCTTCTTCGGTGGCCGAATCGACAGGGCTGGATATGGTCACGTCTTCAATGAAGTCACCCAGGTGCGAATCTTCGTCGTCGCCAATAGGTGTCTCCATAGAAATGGGTTCTTTAGCGATTTTCAGTACCTTGCGGACTTTGTCCTCGGGCATTTCCATGCGCTCGCCCAATTCTTCTGGCGTGGGTTCACGACCCATTTCTTGCAGCATCTGCCGTGAAATACGATTGAGCTTGTTAATGGTCTCGATCATATGCACTGGGATACGGATGGTGCGGGCCTGATCAGCAATCGATCGGGTAATAGCCTGTCTAATCCACCAAGTGGCGTAGGTCGAAAACTTATAACCCCGTCGATATTCAAATTTATCGACTGCCTTCATCAAGCCAATATTGCCTTCCTGAATCAGATCGAGGAACTGCAATCCGCGGTTGGTGTACTTCTTAGCGATAGAGATAACCAAACGTAGGTTGGCTTCCACCATTTCTTTCTTGGCACGGCGAGCTCTAGCTTCGCCCATGCTCATGCGGCGATTAATTTCTTTAATCTCAGCCACACTCAAGCCGGTTGCCTGCTCGACTTCACTGATACGCCGCTGCATGCGTTGTATGTCGTCTTTATGCAGCGCGAGGCGTGCACCAATGTCTTTCTTTCTAGCGACTCGAGAAAGCCAACGGCTATCACTCTCGGAGCCTGCAAAACTCTTGATAAATTCTTTGCGATCCATCCGGCATTCGCGAACGGCAATTCGCATAATGGCCCGTTCCTGTTTGCGAATGATGTAGAGAGACTCGCGGGGCTCATCGACCAGTGGATCAAAAACGCGGGGGGTTAGCTTAAAGAACTTAAACAGCTCGCCCAATTTGTTCATTTCCGCGGTCGCAGTTTTGTGACCGTAGCCATGAGTAGCAATGGCTTTTTCAGTTTTGGTGCACTGCCGCTTTAATGCGGTAAATCGCTTCTTTGCCTCAACCGGATCTGGACCTGTCTCGACTTCAGTGTCGTCGTCGTCGGTAGAGTTGGCCGCGGCGGCTTCGGCGGCTTCAGCCATCTCTTGAGCTGAAGGGACGTGCTCTGCCGGATCGAGGTAACCCACTAAAATGTCTGAGAGTTTGCGCTCTTCCTTGGCCACCATGTCATAGGCGTTGCTCAGTTTACGAGCGACACCGGGGTAGTGCGCCATCGCGGCCATGAGCTCACGAATGCCTTCTTCGATGCGCTTGGCGATAACGATTTCGCCTTCACGGGTCAGTAATTCAACGGTACCCATTTCCCGCATGTACATGCGAACAGGGTCGGTGGTGCGTCCGGCTTCGTTTTCAACGGCGGCGAGAGCGGCAGCGGCTTCAGCGGCAGCGATCTCGTCAGCAGACCGATCGCCTTCAGTCAGAATCAACTCGTCAGCATCGGGGGCTTGCTCGAAAACCTGAATACCCATGTCGTTGATCATCTGAATGATGTCTTCAACCTGATCGGGTTCAGAGATGTCTTGAGGCAGGTGATCGTTGACTTCGGCGTAGGTGAGGTAGCCCTGCTCCTTACCCTTAGCAATCAGTGCTTTGAGGCGTGATTGCTGGTGCACTTTTTCGGACATGCGTGGAACCTGTAATTATGTGACAAAAATAAGAGCGGGATTGTAGCGCGCAAAGGCTACTCCGACCATTAAAAAACACCGATTTACGGTTTATTACCAGCTACGGCCCCAAGTCTAGCGCTATTGCGGCGGTTTTTGGCGCCAATAGGGCTTTTCAGCTGAGTCTACCTGCGTCCCGAGAGGCTTCGGATGTCTCGCATTAGGCGCATTAACTCCTGTTTTTCAGAATCGCTGAGGGCTTCATAGGGTTTGGCTTTTAACAGCGCAGCCTCTTGCCTGAGTTGGGTCAACGGACCCTCTCGAAGCAATTGTTGAAATAAGGCATCAGCGAGTTCGGAGAGCTGGTTGGGATCCTCAATAGGCTCCCTGCCTGCAAGGTCTGTCAGCAGCTGGCCTTCCGGTGTGCCATGCCAGAACCCTAGCAGTGATGCGGTAGAAATATCAGGCTGGCTGTTAATGCTCTCAATCACATCAGTCAAAAGCGCAATATCGCGCCGCTGTTCTTTGGGCATTAACGCGGCATCCAGCGTGCTGGCGAGTTGTGGATTGAGTACCAACAGCCCCAGTAGTCTCTGGGTCTTGCTGCCGCTGGTAGGGGTTAAGCTGTCGTGATGAGGCTCAGAGCTTACCCCCTCAGAATCTGGATACGGCTCAATGTCCAACCCGGGCGGTGGCGCGTCATCGTTGTCGTCAGAGGAATAACCTTGATCGACGTCGTGATAGCCCTCAGCCTCACGGGAAAACCCCGACTGGGCGTTGTTTGGCTGATCGACCTGGGGGTCGGGCAGCGGGGCCTGCAGCCGCTTCAGGCTGTCGATGTCGATACCGGTGCGATCTGCAAGCGACTGATACATAAGGGCTTTGAAGACGCCCTCAGGGATGAGGTGCACGTAGGGTGCGGCTTGTTTTGAAAATCGAGCTCGGCCATCCAGCGTACTAATATCTAAGTCTTTGGCTACCCAATCAAACAGGAACTCTTCCAGAGGGGTGGCAGAGGAAAACAGGTGCTCCAAATGCTCTGCCCCTCGAGCGCGCACCAGCGAGTCTGGATCTTCACCGTCGGGAACAAATAAGAAGCGTGCCTGCCGCCCGTCTTGCATGACCGGCAGGGTGCTCTCTAGAGCGCGAAAAGCCGCCTTGCGTCCAGCCTCGTCGCCGTCAAAACAAAACACGACCTCGGGAACGTGGCGGAATAACCGTTCCATATGGGCTTCGCTGGTTGCTGTCCCCAGTGTGGCGACCGCATAGCCAATGCCGTACTGCGCGAGGGCAATAACGTCCATGTAGCCCTCGACGACGACAATACGAGTGAGGCTGCGCTCGGATTTACGCGCTTGGTAAAGGCCGTAAAGTTCGCGTGATTTGTGGAAAACAGGCGTTTCAGGGGAGTTTAAATACTTGGGTTTATCGTCACCAAGCACCCTGCCACCGAAGGCGATAACCCGGCCTCGGGCGTCAAGAATAGGAAAAACAATACGATCGCGAAAACGGTCGTAGGTGCGACCGCGGTCATTGGTGACCAACATGCCACCATCGGTGAGTCGCTTGATTTGCTGCGTGTCGCTGTCGGCGGTCTGGAGCAGGTTGTCCCAGCCTGGTGGGGCAAAGCCGACGCGAAAGGCCCGGGCAATTTCGCCGCTGAGACCTCGACCCTTCAAGTAAGCAACGGCGCGCTTGGCCTCGGGATGCTTCCTAAGGCTATGCTCATAAAAACGCGTGGCTTGTTCCAGCTGCTCGAGGATGGGGCGGTTGGTGTCCTGGGGGGGCGTTTGTCCGGGTCGAAGTTCTTCTTTGGGCACCTGTAACCCGACGGTTTGTGCCAAAGACTCTACGGCCTCAGGAAACTCTAGCCGTTCGTAGTCCATCAAAAACCCAAGGGCGTTACCTCCGGCACCGCAACCGAAGCAGTAATAAAACTGTTTGCCGGGATTTACGGAGAAAGAGGGTGTTTTTTCATCGTGAAAAGGGCAGCAAGCGGAAAAATTCTTGCCGGTTTTTTTAAGCTTCACCCGCCGGTCAATGACCTCGACGATATCAACTCGGTCTAACAAGTCATCGATGAATTTTTGAGGGATGCGTGCCACGAGGCTAGAAGCGGGGCGCGTTCAAATCAGCCGTTGAGCTTGGCCTTAACCAGCTTGGAGACCTCACCCATGTCGGCGCGCCCCTGCATTTTGGGCTTTAGCACTGCCATGAGAGGGCCCATGGCGGCCATGCCGGTGGCGTCAATAGAGGCAAGCGCTTCGTCAATGGCGCTGGCAATTTCTGCCTCGCCTAACTGCTCGGGTAAAAACTCCTGAATTACGGCGATCTCTAGATCTTCTTGCGCCGCTAATTCTTCACGATTGGCATCGCGGTACTGCGTGGCTGAGTCGCGTCGCTGCTTTACCATTTTGTCGAGAATTGTTAACGCTCTGGCGTCGTCAATTTCGATGCGCTCGTCGACTTCGATCCGTTTGAATTCGGACTGAATCAGCCGAATGGTCGCTAGCCGGGGCTTATCCCGGGCTTTCATGGCAGCTTTCATTTCTGCCTTGATTGTAGCGACCAGATTAGTCACGTCGTATTACCAAGAATCAATACAAACGCTGTCGCTTGCGATTTTCGCGCGACATTTTCTTGGCGTGACGCTTAACAGCAGCAGCTGCAGCACGCTTACGGATCGTGGTGGGCTTCTCGTAGTGCTCGCGCTTACGAACTTCAGCGAGTAAACCTGCTTTTTCACACGACCGCTTGAAGCGTCGCAGCGCGACGTCGAAGGGCTCGTTTTCTTTAACCTTAACTGCGGGCATTAACGTTAATTCCTGTTTTTTTACTTGAGTCTGGTAGTTTTTCCACAGCTGTCCTCGGTGACGAGGCCGGCGGCGGGCGCGCAGTATAGGCATCCAGACAGTATTTTGCAAAGGCAATCAACGTGTTACTTTGCCGCGCCTAGGGCTTTAGGAGGTCTGTTTTGAAGGTTTTGGGGATTGAAACCAGCTGCGATGAGACCGGCATCGCCGTTTACGACACCAATAGTGGCTTGTTGGCCGAGGCTTTATACAGCCAGGTTGAGGTGCATGCTGAGTACGGTGGCGTGGTGCCTGAGCTGGCCTCAAGGGACCATATTCGCAAGACCTTACCGCTCATTAATGAGGTGTTAAAGCAGGGCGGGCTGGATAAAAGCGAGTTGGAGGGCATTGCCTACACCGCTGGCCCGGGTCTGATGGGAGCGCTCATGGTCGGTGCCACCCTAGGACGCTCTATGGCCCGTGGCCTCGGCATTCCCTGCTTGGGGGTGCATCACATGGAAGGGCATTTGCTGGCCCCAATGCTGGGAGAGGACCCTCCTGAGTACCCGTTTATTGCGCTGTTGGTAAGCGGTGGGCATAGCCAGCTGGTGCGGGTCGATGGTTTGGGTCGCTACACGCTGCTGGGGGAGTCGGTCGATGATGCAGCGGGGGAGGCCTTTGATAAAACCGCCAAATTGCTCGATTTACCTTATCCCGGGGGCCCTCAGGTGGCAAAGCTGGCTGAGCAGGGCAATCCTGATCGTTTCGATTTTCCTAGGCCAATGGTTCGCCAACCCGGCCTCGATATGAGCTTTAGCGGATTAAAAACTCACACTTTAACGACGGTTCGAGCTTGTCGTGAAGCTACAGGTCTTACCGATCAGGACAGGGCCGATATTGCCTGTGCGTTTGAAATTGCTGTTGTAGAGACGCTGGTGATTAAGTGCCGTAGGGCTTTGGAGCAAGAATCGCTCAAGACCTTGGTCATGGCTGGTGGGGTGAGCGCCAATCGACGTTTGAGGCGGGTTTTGGCTGAAAAGCTGGCGCCTATGGGTGTTGCCGTGCATTACCCGCCCTTGGCGTTGTGCACCGATAACGGTGCCATGATAGCTTATGCAGGTGCGCTAAGGCTCGCGGCGGGACAGCGGGACCCTGATGAGGCTGAGGTGCGGCCACGTTGGCCCATGATGTTGTTGCACCCCCCGGAGGTGGCATGACCGATAAGGTGTTTATAAATGGGCTTCGCGCTGAGACGGTAATCGGCGTCTACGATTGGGAGCGAAACATACGCCAGCCTTTGATCTTTGATCTTGAGATGGCGACTGATAATAGGGCTGCGGCTAAAGACGACGACTTGACCAAGGCCATTGACTACGCCGCGATCTCGCAACGGGTTATTGCCGAGGTGGAGCGTTCATCCTTTATGCTCATCGAAACCCTCGCCGAGCACCTTGCAGCCTTAATTCTCGAGGAGTTTGGTGTGCAGTGGCTGCAATTACGGGTGCTTAAGCCCACGGCGGTTGCCGAGGCCGATGCGGTGGGTGTGCAGATTCAGCGCGGTGATGGTTCTTTTAGTTAGGCTTGCGTAACTTGGTTCAAACTGCGCAGGGCTAAAGCACACAGCTCCAAAACAGGCAGGCCCGAAACACCTAGGCCCAAAACAGACAGGCCCAAAACACCTAGGCCCAAAACAGACAGGCCCAAAACACGCAGACCCGAGACACGGATTACCCACCTTGTTTTGCGATATTGAGTCTACTTTTAGTCGTTGACGAAACCCTTGGTAAGCACTTCAGCAATTGCCGCAATGCGGGATTCTCTTAACGCTTTTCCTAGGGCCGGTCCGGTAAGCCCGGCTTCCAACAATGTTTGAGCTCTCATCGTATTGGCAGCCTCTTTAGCCTGCCGCAAAGCGATGCAGCTGGGGTGCTTTGCCGGGGTGTCTGATTCTAATGCCGCAGCGGCCTCGCAAAATCCATCAAACGGCTCGGGCCGACGGAGTGCGTCAAGGCCCTCCAGTAGTTGCATGCATTCGCTGGAGTCTTGAAGGGCTTGCTTAGTTTGGGGTCGCCAAGTGGTTAGGCGTTCGGCTAGATCCCGAAATTGGTTGGGTGCTTTCCGCGCCTCTGAGGTTGCTCGGGCCTGATTGGCGGGGAGCTCGGAGAGCAAAATAGCCCAGCGGCAATCGGTACGGTTGGTAAATCGGGCGGCACGACTCAGCCGATCAATGCCGCTGGTGACGGCAACGGCGGGCATTAGCGAGGCCATGGCGCCGCACTGCCGCAGCGTCTCAAAGTAGATCTCAGGGTGCTTCTCCCCCAAAGCTCGCTCGGTTTCTACCCAAATTCGCTCGGTGGCGAGGTGCTCAAGTTCTCCCTGAGCCACAATGGTACTCATGAGCTCTAGGGTTTCTTCCGCTACGGTGAAACCCAGGGCATGGTAGCGGGCGGCAAAACGCGCGACCCGAAGCACCCGCAAGGGGTCTTCCACAAAGTGTGGTGACACGTGCCGCAAACATTTTGCTTCAAGGTCCCGTTTGCCATTGTAGGGATCGACCAAGGCGCCGTTGTCGTCCATGGCTATGGCGTTAATCGTGAGATCACGCCTCGCAAGATCTTCCTCGAGGGTTACCGATGGCGCGGCATGCACTTCGAATCCGTGGTAACCGAAGCCGCTTTTGCGTTCGGTTCGCGCGAGGGCATATTCCTCTTGGGTTTCAGGGTGTAGAAATACCGGAAAGTCGCGCCCAACTTGCTTAAAGCCCTGATCCAGCAGGGCTTGAGGGGTACCACCAACGACAACCCAATCAGTTTCGCTGTGGGGGTAACCCAGCAGCTCATCTCGAACGGCCCCGCCCACACGATAAATTCTCATGAGTGATCGCAGCCGTGACTAAAGTACTGATCATTTTCTATCGCATAAACGGTCAGACAGCGTCCCCAGACGCAGCCAGTATCAAGCCCGATAAACTGCTGAGAGTCAGTTTTTCCCTCCAACGACGCCCAATGGCCAAAAAACAGTCGTTCATTGGGCCGTAACCGGTGGGGGTGCTCGAACCAAGGCCTCAACATCTCACCGCACAGGGTTGCCGCTTTTGCTGCGGCACCTTTACTCGCGAAATCCAGACCCGCTGAGGCCGTGCAGTGTCGCATTCGGGTGAAGTA
Source organism: Luminiphilus sp. nBUS_07 (assembly GCF_051201685.1). Lineage (GTDB taxonomy): Bacteria > Pseudomonadota > Gammaproteobacteria > Pseudomonadales > Halieaceae > Luminiphilus. The sequence goes on from NZ_CP179213.1 coordinate 390,635, forward strand.
ATTTGTAATCGTTCGTAAGCGCGCCAGACCCCTTAAATGTGGCGACCAGCGGTAGGGCTCATTGCCATACATGGCCTTGAAAAACTCGATGCGGCGAGGGCTTCTCAAGATGTCGGCTACCTCTGCGGCATAACCTAAGGCTTCATCACTCGACCAGCAGGGAGGAATGCCGGCATGGGTCATTAGTAGTGGGCCCTTGCGGTGCATAAGGGGCTGTTGTACCAGCCAGTCCAACAGTGTGTTGGCATCTTGGGCCTCAAGAATATCCTCGAAGTTATCGGAGCGGCTCTTTTTACCGACCCCGGCATGGTGGGCAAGCAAATGGAGATCATGGTTGCCCAAAACCACCTTAACCACCGATCGGTGGGCATAAAACCAGCGCAGGGTAGCGAGGTTGTCGCTGCCTCTATTGATGAGATCACCAACGGACCACAGTTGGTCGTGCTGCGGGTCAAAGTTAACTTGAGTCAATAAGGCTGAAAAATCTGCATAGCAGCCCTGTATGTCGCCAATGACATAGGTTGTCACAGGACTACCCCCGGGTGGCGATTTAAACCGGCACTAAACAGCATAATGCTAGCGGCGTCGCGAGGCATTAGACGATTCCAGGCAGCTGAGATAAAGCCACGAACTGCTCCAAATGCAAGGTTTCTGCTCGGGCGGTGGGGGCTACATCGACCGACGCAAAAGCTTCGTCGTTCAACACCCCTTTAAAGTTATTGCGTAACGTTTTCCTGCGCTGGGCGAACGCCATTTGCACGGTTTTTCCTAACCGCACAACATCACAATTCGGGTAGGGTGGTGTCGCGTGGGGTATTAGCCGGACAATAGCTGACTGTACCTTTGGGGGCGGGAAAAAAGCTTCGGGGGGTACATCAAACAGGTGCGACACATCGCAGTAAAATTGTGCCATTACCCCCAATCGTCCCCAGTCCTTGCTGCCGGGCTGCGCAGCCAATCGGGTCACAACCTCGCGCTGCAGCATAAAGTGCATGTCACCGATGATGGCTGCATTTTCAAGCAGTTTAAAAATGAGCGGGGTAGAAATATTGTAGGGCAAGTTCCCCACCACACGAAGGGGTATGTCGTCTGCACGTAAAGCCGCGTAGTCAAATTTAAGAGCGTCCCCGGTATGCAACGTAAATCGCGGGTGTATGCTAAATGCGGCCAACAGCCCCGTGGTGAGATCGCGGTCTAACTCAATGGCATCGAGCTGGCAGCCACTAGTGACCAGTGACTCCGTTAGAGCGCCTTGCCCAGGACCGATTTCAACAATGTGGTCGTCTTTGTTTGCTGAAATAGCTCGGGCAATCGCCTGAATGACACCGTCATCCTGAAGGAAATTCTGCCCGAAGCGTTTACGGGGGGCATGTCCCCCAGTGTTATTTGCCATGTTCTTAACCACTAACTGCCAAATTGCGGTGTCTGTTAACATGACATATTACGCGGTGTTAATAGACAACGCTCCCTTTGGCAACGTTTAAACCGAGAGCCCTGTGACATTAAAGCAGTACTTTATCCTCGTTGATACGATTGCGCGGCTTTCGCTGAAGGCCGAGGCACGGCGTTACTACTTTGGTTTTTGGTGGTGGGTTATTGAGCCACTGCTTTACGTTGCGGTCTTTTATATCGTATTTGAGAAGTTTTTAGGAACCCGCACCCAAGACTTCCTCATGTTTTTAATTGTTGGAAAGTTCACCTTTATTTGGTTCTCCAAAACAGTTAATTACGCGGGTAACAGCCTAATGGGAAACGCCAGTCTCATTGGTCGAATGGATCTGCCTAAAACCTTATTTCCTATGGCCGTTGTTTTGGAGTGCAGTTATCGCCAAATCGCGGTCTTTGCCCTGTTGGGAGTGGCATTGATCATTGATGGGTACTACCCAAATGCCTATTGGTTGTGGGTGTTGCCCCTAATTTGTGTAGAAGCGCTTTTAATTGTGCTCTGTGGGTTCATCGCGTCAGTGTTGGTTTGTGTAAAGCGCGACTTCGCCCTACTTATAAATTTAGGCATGTTGTTTTTATTATTTATGTCGGGGGTCTTTTGGGACCTCAACGACATTGGTAACGAGGCCACACGGGAGGCGGTGTTGCTGTGGAACCCGGTGGCTTTTCTTTTGCATAGTTTCCGACAGGCTCTGCTGTGGCAGCAAACCCCAGATTTAGGACATCTTCTGGGGCTTACGGTGTTTTTAAGCGGAGGACTCTTGCTAGTTGCTAGGGGCATGGCGCGATACCGCTATTATCTGGCTCAGCGGGTGGTGACGGCATGATGCCCGCACTAAAGCTCACCAATGTTGGCATGCGCTTCGCCTTGGATTCCGGGGGCGATGGTGGCCACTTTCAAGCGTTAAGCGAGCTCAATCTTCAGGTTAATCGCGGTGATAAATTGGGGTTAGTCGGTAGCAATGGCGCCGGGAAGTCGACGTTGCTGCGTATTATGGCGGGCATTTATAACCCTGGCAGCGGGACGGTTTGGAGAGCGCCAGAGTTATCGATTGCCCTATTGTCACTGGGGTTGGGCTTTAAAAATGATCTTACTGGCCGCGAAAATGCGCTGTTAGCCGCGGTCTTACAGGGAATGTCCAAGTCAGAAGCCAAGAGTCACTTAAGTGCCATTGGTGAATTCACTGAGCTGGGTCGCTTTTACGATGAGCCGGTGAAAACTTATTCGTCGGGCATGCGAACCCGGTTAGGTTTTGCAACGGGTTTATTACTCGATACCGATATTTTACTGCTTGATGAAATACTAGCGGTGGGAGATCAGAATTTCCGTAACAAAGCCCGTGAAGCGCTAGCGCAGAAAATAACAGCGGATCGTACCGTGATATTGGTGCATCACATTGAACACGCCATTCGGGAGATTTGCAGCCGGGTCGTCTGGTTGGAGCAGGGACAAGTTAAAGCCGATGGTTCAACCTCAGAGGTATTAGAGGCCTATCTGAATTCGGCAAAATAAAAGTCGAAAATGCTTTGTGCCGCCCCACGCAGGCGAAAGTATTTAGACGCATTGAGGGCCGTTTACCTGTTTCGAGGTCAACCCTTACCTGCAGCCATAACCGGTAGACTTAATCTCTCTGAATACGCCCTTTGCCTTCAGTCGCGCAGTGCTTTTTCCATGAAAACGCTATTCGGATCATCGGTGTAACCCGCGAAGAACCCGCGCTCCAAAAAGCCATAACGTTTATAAATTTCTCGAGCCGGTTTAAAAAAATCTTCACAGCCTGTTTCAAGGCGCAGGTACTCATAGTCGCGTTGTTTCGCCACATCCAACACAAATTCCAATAAATGCTTTCCTATGCCCATACCTCTGGCGCTATTAGCGCTGCGCATCGATTTTATTTCTGCCCAAGTCGCCGTGTGTTCCTGAAGAGCGACGCAGCCCACAGGATCGTCGTTTTGCCACATAACCCAAAAACTCACAGCTTCGCCGCGCAGTGAATCTAGGTCGAGGGTGTGCACGCTCTCGGGTGGTGAGGCGCGATACATGTCATCGATATGCTCCTCTAGCAGAGCGATAACTTTTTTTCTGGAAAGATCGTCAGGTTCAATTTTCACAGCTGATGCCTTAACAAAAGAACTTGATGAGACATAAATTTCTCATTTACAAAAGCAGCTATTCTTAGATAGTTCTTGTGTTTTTTTCAATAAACGACAAGTGGCGTGAGTTCTGCGGGCTATCAGCGATGAAAAAGGTTGCCAAGAGCTTGTTGCATTTTAAATCAGGCACTCATCAAGTGTCCCGCCTTGGCCAACAAAGTTTTTGAAAACAATTGGCATACGACCGCGGCCTGTCCATTTGTGGGTTTTACCTTCACTGACAATTTTATACTTTGGTGCGACCTTGCTGCCTTTTTTTGGACCCACCTTTGATTTCTTGGCGGCTAAATTTTTATTGACCTTGGTCTTCTTGGAACTGTTTCGATCCAAATTTTTCAGTGCTTTTTTGTCAAAGTCTTGAGGTGATAATCCCATCTCAGTCATCATGGATGTTAATTTCTTGATGTTAGCCGCTCGGCGTTTACTGTCTTTTGCAGCCTCTCTAGCTTCGGCAACTTCCAGCGCGCTTTGTAAGTTAGCCATCGCTAGTTTGAGCTCTTTGTGATCAATGGCTTTGGCAATACGGTTTGCTGTCGCTTTTGACTTGGCGATAACTTTTATGACGTTCGCTTCTTTCATGGAAAACCTCGCTTTTGTAACAATATAAAGCTTTCTTGAGATCCTTGGAATAAAACGTTGCGGTTTAAAGAGTATTTTTTTGGCTAATAAACGACTTCGCGTTTATGCGGCTTACTTTAAGATAAATCTAATAAAATATAAAAATATAAGAATATAAAAATATAAAAATATAAAAATATTTAAATTTGAAGATGGCGCTAAAAGGAGCGCGCTTAGATTTAAAAGCTTATATCGCGTTGCATGATGTTTTTTTAGGTCGATGTCTTTATGTATTTGATTGGGCGACTGTATGCCGTAACGCTTATATGCCTGGACCCTAATTCCTTGGGTTATGTGGCTCCATTGCTATCTTTTATTATCTTAGTCTCGCCGCTATCCCAATTAAGTTATTTTCGGGGGGCACGAGGGTGGCAATGCTTTCCCATAGTTAGAGCCCGGTAATGACAAAGTGCTATCTTTTAAAAAATGCAGGCGCAAGCTGGGCTTATTTTGGGCAGACGGGTGACACTGCTATTGGTCGAAATTTTGCGCTGCAAGCCAAATTTTTGGCCAAGCTGTTAGCGCGCGTGCGAGACGCCGCCCTCCAGATCGCACGACTTTGAGAGTTTCGTTGGCATCCTCAGTGGGGTACCCCAACAAGTCATCCCAGCTTGGCGTTTTTTGCAGCGCCGCAAAGACCTCCTCGTAGCCGCGCTCCAAATACTGTTGCCAATTTCGCGACTGTAGTTCTGGAGCGAGGGCTAGCTGCCGGCGAAAATGATTAGCTTGGCTCGCCTGCCAGTGAGCCAATTCGGCTCGGGCAAATGCCTGCAACTCGCTGTCGCTCAGCCTAGCAAGTTCATCAATACCTTGTGCCATACCTGCTAAACGCTCAGACGGCTTGAGCCCCTGACTAAGCGTTACATTGTCTCCGATCCACCGGGTAAGCAAGCCCAGACCGCCTTGTGCTGCTATTGGGATCTTCAGAGAGCGCGAGTCTCGTTGCTCAAGTGGGAGGTGAGGGATGGCCCATGAATAATTTAAAACCAATGAGTTAGGGTGTAGGGTAAGGAGCATAAAAGCAAAAAGGCTGTCCTCGCCCCGAAAAGCCGGCATGAAAGGCGGCAATAAATGGCTGGCATCGTAGCCGGTAAGCTGGGACATGACACCGTGTTTGGTAAAAGTTGGTCTGTCGTGACCCAGCCACGACGCTCTTGCATCTACCGTATGCACCAAGCCCTCCGGCACCGAAAGCAGCCGATCTATCGATTCGAGGTCCAGTTCTGATATCCAGTGACCACTGCCGGTTCCGGGGTCGCCCCAGGTGCTGCACTGGGTTTGTAATATGGGAGAATTTGGCGACAGTGATCTTACGAAGGTACCGTTGGCCCCTTGTAGCGTGTTGTCGCCTAAATCCCCGTGGCTTAGTGAGCCTATGCCTTGAGTCAAGGTGGTGCCCAATTGGCGCGCCATAAGAGCAATGGGACTATCTTTGAGGCGATTTTTGGCGGCGTCTTGAGCCTCACGTTCAGGCCAAAATACGGCTTTTCTCTTTGTGATTCCGCCAAAATGCACAGGGCCATCAGGCAGTGGGGATCGCACAGCCTCACAAAGCACATCATCATCGAAAATTAAAATACGCGAGCCAACACCAAGCAGGAGCGCTAAAGACCGCGACAGGCCGTAAGTAGGGAGGTCGCCCCACTGCCCTCTATCGAGTAAAAAGCGAATGCTGTCTTCAAGGCTGGGCTCTGCGGCAATGAGGTGCTGAAGTAATTGCTCCCGGGCTTCGAGCCCAAAGTACCGAATTTGAAAGCTTGCTGTGGCGTTGTGGGTCTCGACCAAAATCCGATTTGCGTCAGCCAGCGCAGTATCTCGGGAGTCATCGATTAGGGTGTAGGCCTCTGGCAGACTTCGTGCAGTGTCTGCTGCCATGCTCTTCAACAGGCGCTCCACGGCTGCAGGTCGATCACAGGTAATAATAAAAACTTGTAGGTTGGCAGGGGTGTGCTGTTCTTGAGGGGCTGTGAGGGTGCGTAAGCTTGCGGATGCCTCTCGCATCAGCCCTGCGTCTCTGATTTGCATGAGGGTGGGTATGACAGGCTCTACTTGCCCGCCAAGCTGGGGCAGCGTGGCAACAAGATGTTCGGCGTGGCTCCGCAGGGTGCGGTAAGCCTCGCAATGGGTGAGGGCAATTTGTACCTCTTTCCTGACGAGCAAGCGCGCCTCTGAATTTGAATCTAGAAGCAGGGTGAGTTCGTCGGAGACATCGACGAATTCTATGCCCGTGAAGCTCCATAGAGCTGATTCGCTCAAATAAGCGGGTGAAGATTGGCTGCCTGCGGAGGCAGTCGGCTGTTCGGGCAAATCAGTAGCGTTGATGTCGGTCATAAATTTTTAGTGGGCAAAAATTGCGAAAGGATCGGATAAGTTTGTCACAATTGTTTTGGAATAGAACCTCGAATTTCTGGCGGTATTCATCAAAAACCTTAATACGCCACCTGTGGACTCCAAGAAAAGCTTTTCAATTTTAATGTTTGCAGCGGCTCAAATGGCTGGGGCGATACAGTGGTTCAATGCCATCGAATCCTAGCTTGGCGATGCTTTGATCCCGCGGGTATCGGGGTTTTGGCTGTCATATTTTAAAGCGGCAGCGAGTGTTGCATATTCATAGTCGGCGAGGACGAAACTGTGCGTGAACACGCTGCTCGTCACTGCTGTCAAATAGCAACTGCATTTAATAGGTTGGCTTTACGGAATCAGGTGGGTTGATGTCTCGTGCGGGTTGGTTTTTTGTTGAACCAGCTCAAACCGCGGCTGTTTGCCTATTGCGCGTCTGAGAATGGAGATGAGCTTTCTTATACCGTTTAGTTTAAAGCGTATTGGCAAGCTGAGATGCATTTAATGCAGCCGTAATGGCCGCCTCAAGACTGCTCGACTGAGCCCGTCCGGTACCCGCAAGGGTGAGGGCGGTACCGTGATCTACTGAGGTTCTTATAATGGGTAACCCCAAGGTGATGTTCACCGCTTCGCCAAACCCCGCGAACTTTAGAACCGGTAAACCCTGATCGTGATACATGGCTAAATAAGCATCAGTATTGCTCATTTGGTCGGGGTTGAAGGCTGTATCGGCCGGAAGCGGCCCCGATAGCGCGCAACCCTCAGATCGCAGCCGCTGCAATACAGGAGTAATGGTATCCAGTTCTTCACGACCCAAATGGCCGCTCTCACCGGCATGAGGATTAAGTCCCAAAACAGTAATCCGGGGATTGCTGATCTTAAACTGCTGTTGCAGGTCGTGGCGAAGGATGTGTAATGTTTTTTCTAGGAGTTCTTGGGTAATGGCTGATGGCACGGCCGCTAACGGCAAGTGCGTGGTGGCCAGCGCAACTCTCAGATTCCCAGCTGCGAGCATCATGACCACCTCAGGGCAATTAAAAGCTTGTGCAAGAAACTCGGTATGCCCGGTAAACGGTATCCCTGCGTCGTTAATAACTGACTTTTGTACCGGACCAGTAACCAATGCCTGAGCGTCCCCGCAGCGGCACAGCTCTGTTGAGAGACTCAGAGTAGCGAGTACATAAAAGGCGTTGTCGACACTAAGCCCTCCAGCTTTTACTGGTGACGGTGCAGGCACGTGCACGTAACGCAACCTGCCCGGTCGATGGGCTTCAGCGGTGTCGCCGGTGGTGTAGGGTTCTAGCTCAATATCGAGGCCCAATTGTTGGGCGCGTTCGCGTAATAATTCTTGATCAGCGACACACAAGAGCTCTGCATTCAGGCTTTTTGAGCCGCCATGAGAACTATGTCGGGGCCAATGCCTGCGGGTTCTCCCGGGGTCACTACAATACGTGGTACTTGGCTGTGGGGGGCGGTTTTCGTCATAGAGCATTGCCTCGAATGGCCCGAGGACTTGCTGCCGTTAATAAGGCGGCAGCAGTTGGCGTCGGTATCGTTGCTTTTGTCTCCTCCGAGTGTGCTCCGTTATTTAATATCGACAAACGCTTCTTCACGGATTTTTCGCAGCCAGGCTTCCAGCTCTTCGTCATATTTTTGATCGTGTAAATAGCCCATCACCTGCTGGCGACGCATCTGCTCGGCAATGTTTTGTTCACGCCGCCCGGTCACCTCGAGAATATGCCACCCAAATTGAGACTTCACTGGGTAAGAAATTTCGCCGACTTCGGTGGTGTCCATAGTAGCGTCAAATTCGGGCACCATTTGACCGGGACTAGTCCAGCCCAATGCGCCGCCTTCTTGGGCAGAGCCTATGTCATCGGAGTATTCCTTTGCGAGATCGCCAAAGTCCTCGCCATCGAGTGCTCGCTGACGCAATTCATTGGCCAACGCAATGGCTGCTTCCTCGTCGAGCACCTCGGTCGGTTTTATGAGGATGTGTCGGACCTCGGTCTGATCGACCAGACGTTCACGGCCTCGCTCATCTGCAAGGTACACCAAATGAAAGCCCGCGCCGCTGGAGATCTTGGCCGTTTCGCCTACTTTGAGACTGGGAATGACAGCCGCAAACATGCTGGGTATGGCGCCTAATTTTTTCCAGCCCAAATCGCCGCCCTTAAACACATAGGGCTCCATGACTGAAACCGCTTCAGGAAAAGCTTTGCCAGCTAAAATAGATGCCAGCACGCCGTCTACAAAAGCCTCTTTGCGCTTCAGTTCGGCCTTAGAGTCTTTTTTTGAGACTTCGACAAGTGCTTGGACCACACGAAACTCTGGCTGGGTCATTTCGGCGCCTGCCTCGGTGGAGAGAAAGTTGTCTACTTCTTGGTCAGATATCTCGATATTTCTGGAAACGTTGCCCTGCTGCACGCGCTGAATCATCATCTCTCGGCGAATCTCTTCCCGCATGGCTAGGTAACTTTGGCCGTTGGCCTCAACCGCTGCCCGGAACTGTTCGAGGGTATAGTTGCTACCTGCCGCCATGCGGCCCATGGCGGCATCCAGCTGGTTGTCAGGAATGCGCACGCCGTAGCGGTTGGCTAGCTGCAATTGAATACTCTCAAGAATTAAGCGATCCAAAGTTTCACGGGCGAGCACTTCGTCGGGCGGTGCGTCCATTTGCCGCTGTTCAATATTGCGCTGAATCAACAGCAGACGTTCCTGAAGCTCAGTGGCAAGAATTATGTCGTCATCAACTATCGCCACGACTTTGTCGAGAGTTTGAACTTGGGCGTTTGTCAATGATGCCGTAAAGGTCAATAGCAGCGTGGCGAGCCAAAGTGTTTGATGCCAAACTTGGGCCAGAACGTTGCGTTTCAGAGGAGTCATAAGCGTGGCCTGTCAGGCAAACAATAAGAAAATGGATGGAGTTACCGTATGAGACCAATATGGCTGCGTGCAACTTGATTTTGAGTTCTTTTGCAACTGAATAGGACTCACCGTTATTTACTCGACAAAATTATACTCTTTTGTTGCTAGGAAACAGAGGGGCTTGTGAGGAGAAAACAGGAGCCCTCGATTTACATTTGTCATGAGTCACTAAACTCTGGGTGCTTTAGGATCAAAACCTCGAATCATGTCGCGCATGAGATTTTCGACACGGCTGCCGAATCCCCCCATGCCTTTTAGCGCAAATTGAAATTGTACGGAGTTTTCGCGCTCTAAGTCGGGGTCGCTAAAGTCGGGGTTCGTTTTACCAGCGGTATCTAGGTAGCGCATGTATAGCAGGCGCAGCTTCCAGCAACAGTTGTCGTATTCAAAGCCCACCATGTCCTCTACGAACTCGTTGCCTTCCAGTGAGTACTCAATAGCAGCGAAGGCGCCCCAGTTATTGCCGATAGGGAGATAGGTCGATACGTTAGCTTGCTCTGTGCGGCGTTTTTCTAGATTGGTTGGTGGTGGCTCTCGCAAGGTGTAACCGATATTAAAAATCCTCCCACTGCCTGGTCGATACCCTATTTGTGTGCTGAGAGCGTCAAACTCATTATCTTCGGTGTCGTAGAGCAGGCTTGCGCGCATTGACCACGCGTTGGTAGGGAGCCAATTGAATTCTACCGCGGTTGCCGACAGTGATTCATCGAGTGGCCTGTTGCTGGCTTTTAGGCGTACTTCACGGTCTCTGAAATAGAAAATTTGACCAATACTGGCATTTAAACGTTCTCGCCCATCACTGTCAGCGAAAAAACGAGTGGTTACACCGACTGAAACCTGATTGGCGTCATCAAGGCGGTCGTGCCCAGAAAAGCGTGTATCGCGAAACAATTGGTTGTAGCTAAAGGTCAGTTCGGCTGAGTCAAAGTCGGGTTGGCCTCTTTGTTCATCGTACTCACTGTATAAGTAGTAAATACGGGGCTCCAAAGTTTGACTCATACCCTGCCCGCCAAAGCTGGTGGTGCGTTCGAATACTAACCCACCGTCAACACTGAAAACTCCGGATGTCGCTTCGGGTTTGGCTTCTGGCAGGCTTCGCAGATTTTCTAAATCATAAGCCACACTGCGATACTTAGCTGTCGTGCGCAAAAAACCCCAGGTCCAATTTAAAGGGTAGGTGACGCCCGCTTCGCCGTAGACACGCTGTCCTATGACTTTGTTGGCGTCGTTATCAAAATCTGAATATTGCAGTAGTGCTATGGGTTTTAGGCCTCCTAAGTTGGCATCACCGCGCCATTGCGCTGTGACCTGAGGCATTTTTTTATAATTCGATGTAATACTGCGCCGCAAGCTTTGAAACTGCTGGGCCTGCAGGGATACCTTCCAGTCCTTCCCGAGGTAATCGAGTTGGCCCAATTGTTTCAACGTTGCCTGGCGCTGTGAGCTCAAACTGCTGTTGTCGAGATCACGCACGTAGTTTCGGTCGCTAACTTTGTTGTACTGAATTTTTGTACGCCAATTTTCCCCAAAGTTGCCACGATGTTGTAAGCCCACAGCCCAGCGCTCGCTGTCACCGTTCGGAAACTCTTCCTCAAACTTTTCATCGTTGTCGATATAGGCTCCGCTGACACTCCACTTGCCCAAGCTTTTGCTCAGCCAGCGCCCGTTTGCCTGATGCACTAGTCCGCGCTCTCTGATGTAACGAGGTGAGTAAGTCGCGTCGTAGTTGGGGGCAAGATTAAGGTAAACGGGTGCCATGAGGTCGAGGCCACCTCGGGTGTCGGAGCCAATCGACGGAAATAAGAGGCCTGTTTTTCGGCGGTCGTCGACAGGAAAGCTCATCCAAGGGACGTAAAACACAGGGATACCTGACCAGCGCAAAGTAGCATGGGTGGCTGTCGCCATGCCTTCGTCGGGGTCAATTTTCAGGGTATCGGTATTGATATACCACTGGGGGTCCTCAGGCGCACAAAAGGTAACTGCGCCGTCAACGATTGTGATATCCCCTGAGGCTTCACGCTCAAGTTGCTGCGCAGCACCGCTGAGCTGCGGTTCGTGTAATGCAAAATGGGCGCGAGTGACTGTGGCGTGTTGGCGCTCTGAGTCAAAGGTTAGTTGATCCCCTTGCAGTACTACACCGGGCTCACGGAAGCCTACATTGCCTGAGGCCTTGGTGAATTGTCGGGTTCGGTCGAAGGCCACTGAATCTGCGGTGATACTGCGATTGCCCTGAACAACCGATACATTTCCCGAGAGTAATAGGCTGCCCTCAGTGCCACTGGAGTTGTCCGCGCTGACCTCGACATCGGTGCTGCCAGGCTGCGTAGGGAGCTGGCCTTTTAATGAATCCACAAACTTGCCATTACATTGGCGACATCGGGTATCCCGTTGCGACTCTGGTAGCACCGGTAACGCCTGCCAGTCGAGTTGCGCGGCGATGTCTTCGCTGAACAAGACCATGACGGGTTGGGCCGATGGCGCTTCGGACGCCAGCGTTATGTGGCAACCCAGCGCTACCGCGGTACCCAATGCGAGGCTTGAAAGCCTATGACTGGGTTTGGGTAAAAGGCGGCCAAATGTGAGTGGGGCGTACACAGACAAATGCGTGAGATCCGGTGGGGTTTGGCTTTGACGTGTGCATCATACCTTAACAGTGCTTGGGTCCCACCATAACTCGGGGTGTCAAATACCGGCAGTTTTTGGGTTTAGAACCTTAGGTACTCGCGATCAACGTCTTAACACTTAAAACAGGCTTTTTGTGGACGGCCCTTTTATCAGAGGCGGAGCGTTGGAGGAGCTTGGTTCCAATAGAGGCGAGCGGCGCCATGCCAAGTTAGACTGGTCACTAATGACGGTACTTTGAGTGAGTTGTAACAGCGAAGCGAGGGTTGAGTTCAATGAGCACCAGTAATCAGGGTTGTACTTGTATTTTTGGTTTTAAAGCGCTGCGCGGTGGGCGTTTTCTGCGGCAAACCCCCCTACTTCAACGGCCTCATATTGCGGTCTTGTTGGTAGTGCTAGGGGCACTGATGCTGTTACTTGCTGCGCCCAGCAATGCACGGAAGGCCCTCGATTTCGACACATTAACGGCTGAAAGTGAGCAACAAAATGGGTTTATACCGTTGTATTGGCATACGGGCGAGGGGCGTCTGTACGGCGAAGTAGCTCGTTTAAATACGCCGTTTATTTATTACCCCAGCCTTTCTCAAGGGGTGGGGTCTAACGACTTGGGTTTAGATCGAGGGCGTCTGGGCGATACACAGTTGGTGCAGTTTGAGCGTGTGGGTCCGCGTTTGTTACTCATAGCCCTTAATACCCGCTACCGAGCGAGTTCTGACAACCCTAATGAGCGACGCGCGGTTAGCGAGGGCTTTGCTAGGTCGGTGCTGTGGGGCTTTGATATTGCTGCAGAGCAGAGTGGGCGAATACTGATTGACCTAACAGCCTTTGCGCAGCGAGATGCGCTGGGGTTATCCGGCTTATTGGAAGAAAGCGGTGAGGGTAGCTATGCCGTGGACAGTCAGCGCTCGGCTATTAATTTAGCGCGCTCCAAGGCTTTTCCAGACAATACCGAAATCGATGCCTTGGTTACGCTTGTCGGACACCCGCAAGGAAAGATCTTGCAAACGGTGGCCCCCGACGCGGGCGCTGTTACCCTGCATCTGCACCACTCCTTTGTCCGTTTGCCCGATGACGGCTATACGCCATTGCCATATGACCCCAGAGCCGGGTTTATTGATGGCGGTGAAGGGGATTTATTTTATGACTACGCCGCACCTTTAGGCGAGCCCGTCAAACGGGGTTATGCCCGCCGACATCGCTTGGAGAGGAAGCATCCCGATCGTGAGATGAGTGAGGCCATTGAGCCCATTGTTTATTACGTAGACTCTGGTGTACCTGAGCCCATTCGCAGTGCATTGGTCGAGGGAGCCTCTTGGTGGAATCAGGCGTTTGAAGCTGCTGGTTTTATCGATGGCTTTCAGGTCAAAATTTTGCCCGATGGGGTTGACCCCATGGATGTGCGTTACAACGTGATTCAGTGGGTGCACCGGTCTACCCGGGGCTGGTCTTATGGCATGAGCGTGCGGGACCCTCGAACTCAGGAAATTATCAAAGGGCACGTCAGCCTTGGGTCGCTGCGGGTGCGACAAGACTACCTACTCGCTGAAGGGCTATTGGCACCTTACAAAGAGGGCGTTGATGAGGCGGAAGCCGCGAAAGATTTAGAAGCCTTCGCACTGGCGCGCATCCGCCAACTGTCTGCCCACGAGGTTGGGCACACGATTGGCTTGGAGCATAACTTTGCGGCGAGTGCCGATGACCGCGCTTCGGTTATGGACTATCCCCACCCCTATGTCACCCTAACCGAGAATGGCGAGGTCGACCTTTCCGATGCCTATGCGGTGGGTATTGGTGCATGGGACAAACAGGTGATTCGCTGGGGTTACTCCGATTTTCCTGATGACACAGATGCCGTTGCTGCGAGAGCTGAGCTGATGAATAAACTGCTGACATCAGGCTTATCCTTCGTGGCGGATAAACATGCTCGAGCAGGAAGCTTTGATAGCGGCGCAGGCCCTAGTCACAGCCGCGGCAGTCTTTGGGACAACGGTGCCGACCCAGTTGTCGAGTTGAATCGGATTATGTCGCTACGCCGTGTGGTGCTGGATAACTTTTCTGAAGCCGTTATTCGTAAAGGCCAGCCGCTGGCAAAAATTGAGGATGCCTTGGTGCCGGCCTATTTGATGCACCGGTACCAGCTGCAAGCTGCTGCGACGGTTTTGGGTGGGAGAAATTTTACTTATGCGCTGAGAGGGGATGGTCAGCCGCCTACCACAGTTATCGATGGAGAGCGTCAGCGGGCGGCACTGAACGCTCTGTTGGCGACACTGTCCCCTGCAGCCCTTACGCTATCCCCTGAGCTGGTGGCCTTGATTCCGCCACGGCCGCCAATGTCTGGAAATTCTCGGGAGCTGTTTCCAAGGAATACTGGGTATTTATTTGACCCGGTTGCAGCTGCGGGCACGGCCTCAATATTAAGTTTGCAAGTATTGCTCGACCCCAAGCGCGCAGCTCGCTTAAATCAGCTGGCGGCAGTTTCTGGAGGTAGTCCTAACTTTCCCACAGTGCTTGATGCGCTTTTTAAAGCGACTTGGGTTAATGTAGAGGGTGGTACAGCGCTGAATCAACTCATTGCTCAGCAAGTTCAGCGACAAATGGTTGATGGGTTAGTGTTAATGGCGGCCGAGTTGGGGGCCGCTTCAGCTGTAAGGGCTGACGCTTGGGGCGCTTTGAATGTTATCAAGGGGCACGTTGGTGTGAAGCTAGCTGAGGATATTGAGTTAGATGCCGTTGATATTAATGTCGAAAGCTGGCGTGCGCATTATTGGTTTATCGGTCAGCAGATTGCTGCGGCTGCAACCTCTAATGATGTGTGGCGGCAAGCTGAGAGTTTGGTGCCGCCGGGGTCTCCTATCTAGCTGGAGTTCCGATTAGTACAACTAGAGTCGCAATGAACGAAGGTTGTTGATGCGACCCCTGTCCTTCACTTTAGCTTTTAAAAACATGTGTCGACAAATCGGTGTGCAAGTAACGCATCAGATTGAAAAAATTGTTTCCCAAAGTGGACTGGGGTAGGCATTCCAACGGAGACCAAGGCTGTTCCCGGAGCTCACGCCAAGTTTGTTTTACGTGGCGGCAACCTTCTATTTCTTGAGTTAAAAATAGTCTCGTAACCAGCGTCAGCACAAGGCTACCGCGGTTGCCAACGGCATCGATTTAGAGAACTTTAGGAGGGGCGCTTGCGCATTGGGCTGACATTGCCCTGGTTTTTATCAGCATTAGTGACCGAGCCACCTGAGTCGAGGCCAATTGCATCAAAATTCACCGATATCGATGGCGCTACGGCTTGCAGGCGTGCCGCTACTAGCCACAACTGACTTGCGAGCAGGCTATAAAGCGCAAAACAACCAACAAAAATAGCAAGTTGGTAGTACTCCGAAGTGCCGGCTCGATGAAGCATGAGCCCAACAAAGGTCACGCTCAGGTGAATGCCTAAAATGATGACTAGGGCGCGGCGATCAGAAAAACCCAAATCTTGCATAAGGTGGTGGATGTGGGATCTGTCTGCTGCAAACGGTGAGCCTTTTCGAATAATGCGTCGCAGGCTGGTGAAAACCATATCGAAGAGAGGTAGGGCAACAATAAATAGCGCCGTGACTGGCTGAACAAGCTTGATTTCTCCTACTTGAGCAGAAGCCGCAGCGAGTAATAAACAAACCACGATAAAGCCAAGCAGCTTGCTGCCCGCGTCTCCTAAAAAAGTTTTAGGTATGATGGGCGAAAGACCAAGGTTGGATACTAAAAAAGCCAAGAGCGCAGCACCAATAGCGAGACTCACGAAGCCAGGAGCGGTGCCGGTAAAAAGATGAAACATGACTAGTGTGGTAATCACAAGCGAGCCAAGCAGCCCGTCCATGCCGTCAAGCATGTTAAAGGCGTTAATAATTCCAAATATTGCAATAACAGTGAATGGGTAGGCCAATATGGGATTGATTGTGATAATGCCGAAACCAAAGATGTCTCCAAGGTGAGCGACCCTCAAGTCAAGAAATTCAATGACCGCAATGGCAACCATTACCTCAGAGAGCACCCGCACAAACACCCCAAGCTGGAACCGATCGTCTAGGGCACCGGTAACGACCAAAAACGCACCACAGGCCATAAAAACCCACAAGGCGTCATTGCCATTTACAGTGATTAAAGTTTGATGCTCATTGCCCCAAAGTGTGCCGGCAACAGTCAAAGCGAGAAAGATGGCTAGTCCACCGACAACCGGTATTTCACCTTGATGCCGCTTACGGTTTGAGGGTTTGTCGGTAATCGCAAGTTTGGGCGCCACTCTGGCCAGAATTACTACCGCCAGTAACGTCGCGAAAAAAGAGGTCAAAGATTGAACTAAAAGAGGTGTCATCTATCATCAAAGCGAGCCCGCGTGCGCAAATTTTACGATCAAATAGGTTTAACTTCTTCAGCATTATTACCGTTAGTATTAAGACATTTTGGTATGTTTAAGAGCGCATAAAACCATACACTTCACAACTGCTTGCGGTATAGCCTTCGCCGACCCCGAGCTGTTGTAGTTTTATGCGCCACCCAGCGGCACCCTCAATCCCTAACTCAAGTTACATCTTTTTTATGATTCGGGTCTTCAAAAATTTATCTGCAGATCAAAGCTGTGACTCGACCTGCTGGTATGTTGTTGCTACCAAGAGCCGCGAGGAGGCAACGGCTAAACTCAATCTTGAGCGTCAGGGATACAGTGTGTTTCTGCCACAGCTCAGCTTGAGGAAGAGACGCAAGGGCAAGTGGGAGATAATTACAGAACCTCTTTTTCCGGGTTATCTATTTGTATCGCTTGAACTTGGGGCAGATGACCCTGGGCCTATCCGATCTACCGTGGGTTGCATTGGCTTGGTCCGTCTCGGCCACACTTACACACCCGTTCCTGCTGAACTTATCGCAGGGCTACAGTCGGTTGCTGCGAACGATGGCGTAACTCCATCCCCTTTCTCGTCTGGGGATACCGTGCGTTTGGCCTCTGGCCCCTTTGCGGGCCTGAAGGCTGTCTACGATATGGCAAAGGGTGTCGATCGCGCTCTGATTCTGCTCGAGTTGCTAGGTAAAGTGCAGCGGCTGACCGTCGAGATAAATAGCCTTCAAAAGTAATGCGATCACCTTATAGCTCTAGTTCATTGCAAAAGTCATTTTCGGTCATGGCCTCAATTAGCATAAACACGGTTCACCGGCGGCATTTCTGGGGGAGGCTGGAGAGGCTAGTGATGAAAACAACCCCCACAACTTAACAGACACAATCTGCAGCATTGCGTTCATCACATGAACACAGTAAAATCTGCAGCCTACTGAGGCGAGTGTGTCCTGCGGTAGCGTGCCTGTAACCTCAGCACGGTGATTATCAGGCCTCCTCGAACAGACTGTAATTCGGCAGAGGCTTGGTAAGCGTGTCACGGTCCAAGCCACCCCTTCCATCTAATCTTCACCAAAACAAAATTGTGCATATATGTCTGAAGAGCGCCAATTAGACGCCCTGCGTGTGTTGGAAAACAACCCGGAAATGACCCAGCGTGACCTCGCCGAATTGCTAGGAGTCAGTCTTGGGGCAACTAACTATTGCCTGAGGGCGTTGGTGGAGAAGGGCTGGATCAAGCTCGAGAATTTTCAGAGTAACCCAAGTAAATTGGGTTATTTATATTTACTAACACCTCTAGGAATTGCGGCGAAAACAAAGCTGACTGCTCGATTTCTAAAACGAAAGCTTGGGGAGTACGAAGCGCTGAGACTTGAGATTGAACAGCTCAAGAGTGAAATTAGGCACGCTGAATGAATATTAACCCTGCTGATAACGTGCGTTATCGCAGAAATATTTAGAGCGCCGAGCGCACTTACTTTTCAGCAAAAGTTAGAGTTGAAGTCCTGAGTAGCATTGCGCTAACTATTTAAACCGCTCTGCGTAGTACGAAATCATTCCCATATTTTCGTTTTTCAATAATTTGATTGGTGGAAAGCGGCTGAAGAGCGCAAGGATGGAGGCGACCAGAGGAGGCCAACAACATAATGCAAGATAAAGTACGAGAAAAAGCAAAGCCGTCCATATTTATTCTCGACGTTGATGGGGTAATGACCACGGGTCAGTTCTTTTACAGCGCCGATGGAAAAGTGCTGAAAGTCTTCGGCGCGGATGATAATGACGGACTTTCTTTGCTTAAGAATCATCTTGAAGTGCGCTTTGTGACAGGGGACAAGAAGGGCTTTTCGATTAGCAAAAAAAGAATTGTTGACGATATGGGCTTCGAGCTTGATCTAGTGAGCACTATCCGCCGAATCGATTGGATCGCCGAACGGTATCCTCTCGACACGGTCATTTACATGGGGGACGGGATTTTCGACCATTACGTCATGTCCAAGGTGGGGTATAGCATTGCTCCAAAAAATGCCGATAAAAATGCCAAGGCCCATGCTTCCTTCATAACAAGCCGGTCAGGGGCAGATAGAGCTGTTGCGGAAGCTTGTCTCCATATTTTGGAGAGCTTTTTCACTCCCTACAATCCCGACCTACTCCCAAGCAATCAAATAAAACTTTCTGGAGAATGGACCGTATGATCCACCAAAGATTAGAAGCGTTTATTAGCAAGCGACGCTGTACGCTATTGGGAGTCGGCCCAATGAGCGTCAACTGTGTTGATGCCACAGTTGAGCTTGCAAACGAATATGAAGTGCCAATATTGATGATTGCCAGTCGCCGGCAAATAGACTCAGCCGAATTTGGTGGTGGGTACGTCAACAATTGGACCACTGAGGACTTTGCCCGATACGTTACAGATAAAGACAAAAAAGGGAAGATACTATTAGCACGTGATCATGGTGGGCCCTGGCAAAGTATTAAGGAAAAAGAGGAGGGGCTTGGGCTCAGAAGGGCTATGGATTCAGCCAAGTCGTCATACCGAGCAGATATCGCGGCTGGGTTTCAGGTCTTACATATTGACCCCAGTATTGATATTCACGGTTCGCCAGATGTCGATGAAGTACTGGACCGTGTTTTTGATCTCTACGAATTCTGTTGGTCACAAGCACAACAAGCGGGACAGGAAGTTATCTTTGAGGTGGGCACCGAAGAGCAAAGCGGGAGTACTAACTCGCAGGAGGAGCTGGACTACACCCTGAACGCAATTAAGAAATTCTGCGCTAAAAACAAGATCCCACAACCCACGTTTGTCGTTATCCAATGCGGCACGCGCGTTATGGAGATGCGTAATGTCGGCTCGTTTGACTCACCAATTCGTGTTGCCAATGAAATCCCTGCTGAAATTCAGTTGCCCAAGATGATTGAAATCTGCAACCGACATGGAATATTTATGAAGGAACACAACACCGACTACCTTTCTGATGAAGGCCTTCAGTGGCACCCTCGTTTGGGAATCCACGCGGCTAACGTTGCCCCCGAATTTGGCGTCGCGGAAACGAACGCATTGGTTAATGTACTTGAGGCAAATGGTTTGACACAACTTGCCGACCGTTTCCTAGAGATCGCCTACGACTCTAATAAATGGGATAAGTGGATGCTGAAAAACACAGCCGCCACTGATAGGGATCGATCTTTGATTGCTGGGCACTATGTCTTTTCTAGGCCAGAGGTAGAGGTATTAAAAAGTGAAGCCGCCCAAGAGCTAGAGCGTAAAGGGATCCACCTTGAAGAGCACCTTAAGCAACAGGTTAAGCAAAGCATTTTGCGTTATCTCAGTAACTTTCGCGTGGTGAGAGCAGCATGAAAAAAATCGCCACTATTATTTTGAACCGTAACCTCCCCGAAGTCACCGAGCGCCTCTACGAGCACATTGACAAATACGATGGCGATCACACCGATATTTATGTAGTAGAAGCCGGATCTGAAGCGGAAAAATTAAGTCGCTACGTAACTTGGCATGCAAATTCACCGGAGGTAATTCGCGATGGCCTTCGCTATGGTCGGGGAATGAACTTCGGCTTAACCCAGTTGTTAAAGGAGGGTAAGTTTGACCAATATGATGCGTTTTTCCTTTTAACCAACGATACAGAATTCAAGGCGCAGTCAACACTAGCCCCTTTGATGAGCATCCTGAACGATCACCCTCGTGTAGGCATTTTGTCGCCTTGCTCCGAGCGCTGGGGGGAGCGCCTTTTGTTGAAGAGTGAGGCAACTAGGTACTTTTGGTTCATTCACAACAACGCCTATTTGCTCCGTCGGGAGTTCATCGAATCGATCTGCGATAAAGATCAAGCAGACATGATGGGCTTTCTCTTTGATGGCACCAATTTCCGAGGCTACGGTTCTGAGCACGAGTTAATTGCTAAGGCGTATGCAAACGACTGGGCTGCAGCGATTACCAGCCAAGTATGGGCAGCGGAGAACGAATCACACCTGCTCGGCCATGCAGCCCAGATTAAAACTGAGGGCTATGAAGAGAATTTAAGTCTCTATATTACCGAGGGACGGCGCTGGATGCGGAAAAAGTACGGCTTTAACAGTCACTGGTCCATGCAGCAATATGTCAAAGGTTTTTACGATAAATTCTTTGAGTTTCACCCTGAATACCGTCAATTTAAAATCTGAGTGGAAAAATCATGAGCGAGCATAGAGTTATTGAAAAACCTTGGGGCCGTGAGGAGGTTGTTGAAATCAACGATAAATATATGGTCAAAAAGCTCACAATGTGGGCCGGCCATCGTTGCAGCTTGCAGTACCACAACATCAAAAAGGAGACCATATACGTGCTCTCTGGGGTCCTCAAAATCATTCAAGGAGCGAGCCAAGAAGCTTTGGAAGAAAAGCTCTATCGTGCCGGAGACACTATTACTATCCCCCTGGTTTGATCCATCGTATGGAAGGTGTCGAAGACGCTGTTTATCTCGAAGCCTCCACCCCTGAAATGGACGATGTTGTCAGGCTAGTAGACGACTATCAGCGCGCATCGCAATGAGCTATCGCGTCTGCATCCCCTGCGCTGGCATTGGATCGCGGCTTGGCGGGCTTACGCAGTTCATCAACAAATCGTTGGTCAGCATAGCCAATCGTCC
Source organism: Luminiphilus sp. nBUS_07 (assembly GCF_051201685.1). Taxonomy (GTDB): domain Bacteria; phylum Pseudomonadota; class Gammaproteobacteria; order Pseudomonadales; family Halieaceae; genus Luminiphilus. Next base: position 411,752 of record NZ_CP179213.1, read on the forward strand.
TACCCTGTCTCATCTCATCGAGCAGTTTCCGGCTGATGCTGAATTCGTAATTGCCCTAGGCCACAAAGGTCAGGTGATTCGTGAGTTTTTGACGCTCGCTTATCCTGACCGCAAATTTTTCTTCTCTGAGGTTTCGCCGTTTGAGGGCACTGGCTCGGGGCTAGGATTAAGCCTTCAAGCCTGCAAGCAGCATCTTCAGCAACCGTTTGTCTTTATTTCGTGCGACACCCTGGTTGAAGAACCAATTCCTGCCCCGGTTAGCAACTGGATGGGCTACGCCGAGGTTCCCAATCTTCAATCGTATCGAACTGTTGCAATATCGCCCACAGAGGTCAGTGCCATCGCTGAAAAAGGTGAAGGTCATGCCCCTGATCACAAGGCTTACATTGGCCTAGCTGGAATACATGACTTTCAACAATTTTGGACAGCAATGGAACAAGGCGGCGACACCGCCATTGATACCGGCGAGGCCCATGGAATGCGCAGCCTCTTGCCAACGACTATCCAAGCCCACGCGTTCACATGGCACGACACCGGTAATCCTGATGCGTTAGCCAAAACCCGAGAGCGCTATCGCGAGCCCGATGAGCCCAATATTTTGGAAAAGGCCAACGAAGCAATCTGGTTTGTTGGCAACACTGTCATCAAGTTTTCCGACGACAAAAAGTTCATCGCCAATCGCGTAAGGAGAGTAAAGCAGTTGCAAGGCTTCGTGCCCGAGATAACCGGTGCGGAAGAGCACACGTATCGCTACTCAAAAGTGCAAGGCAAAGTGTTGTCAGAAGTTATCACCTTGCCATTGTTTGACCGACTGCTCGATCATTGCTCCCATTTTTGGGAAAAGAGGACATTAACAGCGCCGGAAACAGGCGCTTTCCAAGAAACCTGCATGAAGTTTTACCGGGACAAGACATTCGAGCGTGTCGCACTGTTTTACATAAACTTTGATCGTGAAGACGGAAGAGAAGTCATTAATGGTAAGGAAATGATTGAGCTGGACACCATGCTGAACTCCGTGGATTGGAAGTGGTTAGCCGAAGGCCTTCCCGGGCGTTTCCATGGCGACTTTCACTTTGAAAATATTCTGTGGAGTGCTATCGACCAGAAATTTGTCTTTCTCGACTGGCGGCAAGATTTTGGTGGTGACCTTTACACCGGCGACATCTATTACGATTTTGCCAAATTGCTCCATGGCCTAATCATAAGCCATGAATTGATTGCAGGAGACTTTTATCAGGTGAACTGGCGATCGGATGTGATTGAATACGACTTTCATCGCAAACAAATATTGGTGCAATGTGAGCAACATTTCGGGATGTGGCTCGATTGTCATGGCTACGATAGAAAAAAAGTTGGCGTTTTAACGGCATTGATTTATTTAAATATCGCGGCACTGCATCATCACCCTTATAGCGACTTGCTGTTCTCTCTCGGGAAGTCGATGCTGAAACAAGAATTGGAGAAATAAATGGAAATTGTTGAGCGATTGCAGTGCGCTATCAGTGGTCATTCCGATTTAGAGTTACTACACAACTTCCCCGATTTCCCAGTATTTATGGGTTGTCTAGACCAAGCTAAAGAGCTGGATTTAAAGCAGGATATGTCTTGGTGGATAAGCAAGGGGTCAGGTTTGATTCAGTTAAAAAAGCTATTACCCCTAGATGTCTTATATCCCGAATCGCATGGCGCCGGTGTCGTTGGTGCCTTATGGGAAAAGCACCATGAGGCGTTTGCGGCTTTTGTAAATAGAACAAAACCAAAATCAGTTCTTGAAATTGGTGGAGCTCATGGGATTTTGGAGAGAGACTACCAGCATTTTGGTGAAATTCCATGGACAATTCTTGAGCCCAACCCTTCGCCAGTAGAGGGTTGCAAGGCACATTTTATAAAAGGTTTTTTTGACGAACAATTTAAGCACGAGGGTGTTTTGGATACCGTAGTACATTCGCATGTTTTTGAGCACATTTATGAGCCAGAGGCATTTATGCGGCAGCTCTCGGGCTTTATGGCGCCAGGCAATCAGCTGATTTTCTCATTGCCAAACATGCAGGCTATGCTGGAGAGGAAATATACGAACTGCATTAACTTTGAACATACGGTGTTTCTCACTGAGCCATACGTTGAGTATTTATTAGCTCGGCACGGTTTTAAATCCACGTATAAAGAATACTTTATGGATGACCATAGCATCTTTTACTCGGCCACTCGTGATGAGGACATTGAGCCCATGCCTTTACCGCAGGGCTTATATGAAAAGAACAAAACGCTCTATATGGATTATATAAACTACCACAGGACCCTCATCGTCGATCTCAATAAAAAAATGAGTGAAACGACGCAACCCATTTACCTGTTTGGCGCACATGTGTTCGCTCAATACCTCCTTGAAATGGGGCTAAATGGTTCCAAGATTGTCAGCCTGCTTGACAATGACGCCAGTAAGCAGGGGCGCAGGTTATATGGCACGGAGCTAAAAGTCGCATCCCCTCAGGCTTTGCGCGAAGTATCCAACCCTATCGTTATTCTTAAGGCGGGCGTTTATAACGACGAAATTAAAAAGGACATCTTAGGTAACATTAATAAATCGACTGTATTCTTCGAGTAACGCCTGCGACGACTGTTTCCGCCAAATCACAAAAAGCCGGTGATTGTGTCTCGGCAATAATAAATAGTTATCCTTGCTTACGCTGATTTAACGGGCCCATCGGACAAAGTTTTGGAGCTGACACTGGATATCGCATCGCTTAACAATAAATTTGGCATTGGGGCTTTGTTGAGCTTCACGCAGCTACTCTCTGGCACGAAGCTTATTGCAATCGACACGCCACTTGCAGCCGCCACGATCAGTCTCGAAGGCGGGCAGGTCGTAGCTTGGCACCCCAAGAGTCAGAGCGAACCAGTGCTTTGGGTTTCAAAGCTAGCGCAGTTTGCACCCGGTAAAGCTATTCGTGCCGGTGTGCCTATCTGCTGGCCTTGGTTCGGTGCGCATCCAAAGAGCAGTCAACTGCCAGGGCATGGTTTTGCGCGTGTGGTTCCGTGGAGTGTGGAGTCAACCCGTGTTGATGCCGAGGGCGTGATTGATGTTAAGTTGAAACTAGCTGACGCTGAGGTGCCTGAAAAATTACGTCCAGCTGGCTGGCCCCAATCCGTGTCACTTGCGGCGCGTTACCGTATTGGAGAAACCCTGGAGGTTTCACTAAGCACCGAGAACAACTCAGAACACGAAATACGGTTTACCGAGGGCTTACACACCTACTTCCAGGTCGGCGACGCAGAGAGCGTGCAAGTTCTTGGTTTGGATAAATGCGAATTTGTTGACCTGCTGGACGGAAACCAGCGGCGGCAGCAGAAAGGGCCAATTACCTTTGAGGGTGAGGTGGGAAAAATCTTTGTAAGCTGTGACAAAGCCACCATCATTGAAGACCGGAAACTTGGCCGTAATATCCATGTTGTTGGAGCAGGTAGCACAAGTATTGCCGTATGGAATCCCGGTCTAACCACTGCAAGCAAAATGCCTGATCTTGGAAGTGAGGGTTGGAAGACAATGGTCTGTGTAGAAACCGCCAACGCGTTAGAAAACTCCATCCAGCTTCATCCTGGCTGTTCTCATACAACAACTGCTGTTTATTCTGTTGTGGCTTTGACGTAAAGCACATATTTCACTGACTGCAATACAATGACATGACTTTCCAGCGTACCAACAGGCCACTCCGTATAGTATTTTATCGGCCTCATACAGAAATCTGGTTTAAAGACCCGGTACGTCACCTAATACGTGGCAAGTCATTGCCGCATAAATATGAGCCGTTCTTTGACTTTCTGTTGAATTCCGGTGCTAATGTGTCTGTCAGTACAGCGCTATGCCGACGATCAGGCTGGAGAGGTATGGTGCGCTACATGCTTGATCCAATTGCTCTGGTCTTTTGGGCGATAGCCCATAAAATCAGCTTGCGCAAAGTTGGTTTCGTCTTCAGTAAAGCCGCACTAAGAAAGCATGATGTCCTGTTCTTCATGCATTACGGGAACTTTACCTTTGAAGATGTGGCGAATGCGCAGCGTGGAGACGAACTCGCTATTGCATTATCAGATGTCGATATCCTGAAGCTTGGGCACTTTACTCATTACGCTTACCAGCCAGCAATAGGCTCCAAAAACCTAGAAAAGCTTGGCGTGAAGTTATTGGTGGCTGAAAATAATTTGCTGAAAAATTCAGATTTCTACCGGAAGCATTTTGGCCATCTAGATACTGAATTTTGGTGTTTGCCATTTATTGCGGCGGAACGATTCAAAAAGCAGACACCATTTAGAGATCGCGCTTGCAAATTAGTTGCTACAGGGTCAATTACTTTCAAGATGACTGACCCTGATTTCATCAGCTTCTTTCAAACAGATGAATTGCAACCTTTGCGCCGCCAGATCTATGAAAACTCAGATGTGCACGCTGCGGAGATCGACTCGATGATCTCCGACCTGAATGCGAGCCGAGTGCGCGATAGAACGAAGAAAAAACCATTTTGGGGTCGAGTGCTCAAAAAATTCATCCCGCACGTCCAGCATTCTTACTACAGGAAAAATATAGTCGACATTTACAACTCGTATATGATGTTCACTGTTCCTGAAGAGGTCTGTGATCTCCCCGCTATCGGTGTTGTAGAGGGTATGGCGTGTGGATGCGCTTTTTTTGGAGTGGACTCGCCGATGTATCGCGACTTGGGTATGGTGCCAGGATTCCACTATGTTGCATACAACGGTTCCCTTGTAGATCTGGTGGAAAAAGTTCGGCTATATCAGAGGAAGGAAAACTTTGACAGGTTAGAGCGAATAGCCCAACGAGGCTATGAATTAGTGAGCAAGAATTTGAGAGGGCAAGCTGTTTATTCAGAGTTTTGTGAGCAATTAAACGGCCGTGTGAATAAGGGCGAATGTAGCGAGCTCATCAATGAGCCTAAATAACGATATGGTATCCCCTAAGATGGAGTCCGTTCATCGGCGAACAGAATCAACACAGAAGGCCGGTGTAAAGAATGTCTTAATTTCGATCTTCGTTTCGGTATCGAGCTTCTTTTCACTAACCGTTGTCGCGATGTATTTTGGTGGTACTTCTGCGAGCGACGCGTATTTCTTTTTATTGTCTATGTCTGCTGTGTCGATTGGGCTCATTGGTAGTGTGCTCGGGGTCGTATTTTTGCCGGCGTTTGTTAAGTTATTAAGTCAAAATGACGAGGCTGGCGCGCATAAGTTTTTGTCATCGATATTCAGTTGGTGTTTGGTCATTACGTTGTTTACATCGTTTCTGCTTTTCATTTGGAACGAACATTTCTTTTCATCTGTATCCAAATTCAATTCGACGCAGATTACACAAATGAGCTCTGTTCTGATGTACTTTCCTCCAATATTTTTCTTTGGCGTGTTGTCAGAGTTATTTCGAGTAATCGCCCTTTCTATAGGTCAGTTCACTACAGCAGCAATATCTGCATTATTTCCGCCTCTTTTCCTCATAGCCTTTTTGTTTGCTTTAAGGCACACACTGCACGAAGAGACATTGGTTGCCTCGTTGCTGCTGGCGAGGGCCGTTTCGCTGACTATGTTAGTAACTTCGGTACGGAAGGCGGGGATTCGAGTAAAGTTTAATCTCACCAAAAACGCGAACACTTATTCTTTTCTGAGGTCATCTGCTCCTTATTTTTCTGCCACTATTGTAACTAACGCGGCAACTTTTTACTTCGACTACCAAGCAAGTGGCCTTGGCACTGGGGCAGTGTCGGCTTTGGCATATGCGAAGCGGCTCTTCATGTTGCCTACAACCGTATTTTTGACGCCGATTTTAGAGATTACGAGAACTAAATTTGCTGAAATGCAAGCTGTCGGCGATCATCAATCTTTTAACTCCTATTACAATAACTTACTGCGCTTCCTTCTATATTATTCAATTCCTATCGCAGCAGTGTATTTCGTATTTAGCCATGAAATAATTTCAGTATTGTTTCAGCGCGGTGCTTTTGGCGCCGAAGACGTCAAAAAGACCGCGTCGATTCTTGCCATTTACGCATGGTCGCTTCCGATTTATACTGTCTTTTCTTTAAACGGCCGGGCGTGCGAATCTTATCGACGCTTGTTTTGGATTTCAGTGTTTGGGTCGGTAGGGCATCTTTTTGTGATTGCCGCTACATACTACTTGACTAATAAATTTGGCCTTCTAGGCATCCCTGTCGCAAGGCTTTTTGCAGATATTGTATATTTTCTCCCGTTTGGTTTTGTTGCATTTCATTTGTTTGGCGGACTTCCACAATATCGAAAAATTATTGCGTCATTTTTAGCCGCGCTTGTCACCGCAATACCTATAGCGTTGTTTTTTGATTTGTTTCTTTTGAGAGCATATATCGGAACACCAGTATCTTTGGGCTCTTTGGTTATTCATGTTTCTGGTTATTTCATTTTATACAGTGCGGGGCTTTTGTTCATTTCTTCTCATTGCCGTAAATCGCTGCTGAAATTAATGCGATCAAGGTCGCTACATTCGAGACGCTAATTTTCAACTTTAGGTTTAAGGTATACGTTGTAACTAGACGCTTGCGCGCTACGTTTCGAAATGCAAAAAATGTCAGTTTTTTGTGTGATGGTCTGTTGGTAGTCGCTGCTGCGATAAAATTATCGCCAAAGCTTGTCGGCCGGTACATTAAGATTGGAGCTGTATCCGATGCACCAAGCTTACGCACAGATGCGTTTGGCGGCGATGTATGCATGCAGTTTATCACTTAATCACAATTGGAAATTACACCATGCATCCGTTAAACCACCCCTATTTGCTAGTGGTGTCTATATGCCATCATGATTTAGATGCATAGCTGGGCAGTGGCAGATTGGGGTCTTGCATCCGTCGGAGAGAGATCTATATGGGCTTGGCGAAGGTTGTGCTAGCTGGGTCATGTCCAAAAATGGGCAATTTTTCTATTCTTTATACTCGTTATTACTAGCGGTCGGAGGTTAATCTAGCCCATGCGCACTCGACGGTCATTAAAGCGAATTGCATCTCTATTTATAAATTTATTCAGGTCGTATTTTTGGTGGCCCCTTTCACTCGGAATACAGGGCCGTCCACCGATCTACATCAGGGGAGCGGAGTGTATATCTTTCGGCAGCAACGTGAGCTCAGGGCCCGGTCTGCGGGTCGAGGCAATAACTAACTACCGAAAATTTCAATATAACCCGCGCATAGTCATAGGAGATAATGTGTCCTTTAATTTCAACGTGCACATTGGGGCGGTGTCTCTCGTAGAGGTTGGAGAAGGTTGTCTGATAGGTTCGAACGTAGTGATCGTCGATCACGACCACGGAAGCCTCAGCAACGGCCTGACGCTATATAAAGACCAGAGCTTGACTTGTAAGGGAGGAGTTAAGATCGGCCGAAACGTGTGGATTGGAGAAGGAGTTGCGATTCTATCAGGCGTAACAGTGGGCGATAACTGTATAATTGGCGCAAACAGCGTATTGTCCAAGTCAGTTGGAAGCAACAGCTTGGTGGTGGGAGTTCCAGCCAACGTAGTGAGAACGGTGGAGTGAAGTCAAATTCACGTAAACAGAAGTTTATCGCGTTCTATCTGCCACAGTATCACCGGATACCGGAAAATGACGAGTGGTGGGGTGATGGGTTTACCGAGTGGGTAACTACTTCATCGGCACGCCCACTATTTAAGGGGCATGAGCAGCCGAACATTCCAGCAGACCTTGGCTTCTATAATCTCTTAAACCCAGCTGATCAAGCAGCGCAGAGCGAGCTAGCTCTTGCTTCTGGCTTGGATGCCTTTTGTTACTGGCATTATTGGTTGGGCGACGGGCGCATGCTGCTCGACGGCCCTAGAAATTTGCTACTTAGGAATGAGCAAGTTCGTTTGCCTTTCTGCCTAGGTTGGGCCAATCACGATTGGAAAGGTGTTTTTTTTGGAGCAAAAAATCGATTACTCATAAAGCAGCGGTACCCTGGAAAAGCTGATATAGATGCGCACTTTTACGAGTTATTGCCGTCTTTTGAAGATGAGAGGTACTTTAAGTTACGAGGCAGGCTTTTATTTTATATATTTAAGCCAAGAGATCTGCCAGATACACACCAATTTGTAGAGCGTTGGAGAACGTTAGCGCAGCTCGAGCGAATTCCTGACTTTTATTTTGTAGGCGAAGGATTGTCGGTCGGTCAGGCGAAGTCAATGGGATTTGATGCTAGCGCCTACAGCAGGCATCGCTTTATCGAGAACGAAGGCCACCGTAACCGTTATCTGTCGTTCTTGTATCGGAAGCTTCGAGGGTTGGTTGGGCTGCGAGTTGAGGATTACCAAGATGCTATTCGGTATTTTTTAAAACCTGGAATGATAGAGGAGGGGGAGTGGCCCTCCTTAGTTCCGGGGTGGGATACTACGCCACGCTTGGGCCGTAATGCTTTTATTTTAAGAGGGCGTAAGCCGGATCTTTGGAAAAAGCACTTGTTAGATGCCGTGGCCCGCTCAAGGCACATAGAAGAGGAGTTTCCGTTGTTTATAAAGAGTTGGAATGAGTGGGCAGAAGGGAATTACTTAGAGCCAGATCGTAGATATGGACGCGCTTTTTTAAACGCCTTTAAGGAAGTATGCGAGGATTTGTCAGAACCTTGAGGCATGCCAATCTTTTGACGGAGTCAAGCGTCCCTTGAAGTAACCCTGCGAATAGGTCGCAGCGATGTAAAAAGCATCATGGTTTTTTCTTTAACACACAGCAGTAATAGTCAGGCTAACAGGTCTATTTTGAAAAAAGCACTCATTACCGGTATTACCGGCCAAGACGGCGCCTATCTAGCTGAGTTCTTGCTAGAAAAAGGGTACGAGGTGCACGGCATTAAGCGACGTGCCTCGCAATTTAATACCCAGCGTATTGACCATTTATACCAAGATCCCCACGTGGATCACCGCCGGTTAATTTTGCACTATGGTGATCTCACCGATTCGTCAAACTTGACCCGCATTCTTAGCGAGGTGAAGCCCGATGAGGTTTATAATTTGGGCGCACAATCGCACGTGGCCGTGTCATTTGAATCGCCTGAGTACACTGCCGATGTTGACGCCACGGGAGCGCTAAGGTTGCTAGAGGCCATTCGATTTCTGGGCCTAGAGAAGACCACTCGGTTTTATCAGGCGTCCACCTCAGAGCTGTACGGGTTGGTGCAGGAAACGCCGCAAAAAGAAACCACGCCTTTCTACCCGCGCTCGCCTTATGCGGTCGCCAAGCTCTATGCCTACTGGATAACCGTAAACTACCGCGAAGCTTACGGCATGTATGCCTGCAACGGCATTTTGTTTAACCATGAGTCGCCCAAGCGCGGTGAAACGTTTGTGACCCGCAAGATTACTAGGGGGTTGGCGAATATTGCGCAGGGGCTGGAGCAGTGTTTATACATGGGCAACATGGACGCGCTGCGTGACTGGGGCCATGCCAAAGATTATGTTCGCATGCAGTGGCTAATGCTTCAGCAAGACACCCCCGAAGATTATGTTATTGCCACCGGTAAGCAATATTCAGTGCGCGATTTCATTACCTGGGCAGCAGAGGACCTGGGTGTCACCCTAACCTTTAATGGCGAGGGTGTGGAAGAGGTAGGCCAAGTCACAGCCATTACGGCCAATAATGCACCTAGTCTGAGTGTTGGCGATATTATCGTTAAGGTTGATCAGCGGTATTTCCGGCCCGCCGAGGTTGAGACCTTGCTGGGTCACCCTGCCAAGGCAAAAGCCAACCTCGGTTGGGAGCCTGAAATTACTGCACGCGAGATGTGTGCTGAAATGGTGGCGGCTGATTTGGCAGACGCACAGCGCCATGCGTTTTTAAAGGCGCATGGGCACCACGTGGCTGTATCTGTTGAGGATTCTCACTAACCGTGACCAGTAAAATAGACAAGACTCGAGTTTTTGTTGCTGGCCATCGCGGTATGGTGGGCAGCGCTATTGTTCGGCAGTTAGAGCAAGACCCTTCGGTAGATATTATTACTCGGAGCCGCGATGAATTAGACCTGACTGACCAAGCCCAGGTGAGGCGATTCTTTGCTGAAAACCCCATAGATGAGGTTTATTTGGCAGCCGCTAAGGTAGGTGGTATCTATGCTAATGACACTTACCCGGCTGGATTCATTTACCAAAACCTCATGGTTGAGTCAAATGTGATTGACGCGGCCCATCAAAATGGAGTGCAGCATTTATTGTTCTTGGGATCCTCTTGTATTTACCCAAAGGACGCCGAGCAACCTATGCGCGAAGATGCGTTGCTAACTGGTATGTTAGAGCCGACAAATGAGCCCTATGCGATAGCTAAGATTGCCGGTATCAAGCTCTGCGAGAGTTATAACCGGCAATTTGGCCGAGACTACCGTTCAGTAATGCCTACTAACTTATATGGCCCTGGGGATAACTTTCACCTAGAGAACAGTCACGTGGTGCCGGCTCTGATACGACGAATTCATGAAGCTAAACGAGCTGCTGACCCAGTAGTAGATATTTGGGGGACGGGTCGTCAATTGCGGGAGTTTCTTCACGTTGACGATATGGCATCGGCTTGTTTGCATGTTATGAGGATGGGCAGAGACCCCCTCGCTAAGCTGACTTTGCCTCAGCGATCACACATCAATGTGGGCAACGGTAAAGAATACTCCATTGAGGATCTGGCAAATCTGATTAGAGCTGAAGTTGGTTACGGAGGTGATCTGAGATTCGACGTTTCTAAGCCTGACGGTGCGCCCAGAAAGCTAATGAACAGTGAGCTGTTAATTTCTACTGGTTGGACGCCCCGCATAGGACTAATAGACGGTATTCAGAGTGTCTATAAGTGGTATGTCGAGCAGTGAACGAGCTGTTAGGTGTAATCTCAAATAGGGCCCGCGTTGGTCTGCCGACGCTGCGTTCCGCCACAGGCAGGTGCGCTGCTTTAAGAAAAAGTTAAAAGCGAAGCGAGTGCTAATGTTGGTGAAAAAGCACCAATTCAATAGATCATTTTAATTAGTTGGTATTACAGATTGATTAAAAAGCTTCGCCTGTCGACATTGATGCGGAAAATATGTTGGAAATTTTGAGGATGGTAAGGTGAGCTCACTTAAGCGTAGTTATTTTTATCGGCCATTGCGAAACCTTTTAAGAGCGATGCTTGACCTAGGCTGGGGGCTGAGCTGGAGAGGAATTTCTGCGCGCAGACAATTGAGCAGACTGAAAGACAAGTATCGCGATGAGTCATGCGTAATTCTTTGCAACGGACCATCGTTGAATGAAGTAGATTTCTACTCATTGGATAGAGTGAAAACAATCGGTCTGAATAAGATTAATTTGCTTTTCGAGCGCTCCTCATTCAGGCCCACATTTATTGCTGTCGTAAATCCTTACGTCATAAAACAGAACATGCAGTTTTATATCAACACTGAAATACCAGTTTTCGCGGAAAAGCACGCTTCGCGCTATGGGTTTGGAAATGGGCCCTCGCAATATATTTTTAATGGCACGGGAGCAGGTTTCTCGTTCGACATAGCAGAGTCAATACCTCAGGGGCATACGGTCACCTACGTCGCCCTCCAGATTGCATTTTATTTGGGTTTTACGAAAGTGGCACTAGTTGGTTGTGACCACAATTTTGCCACCAAAGGCCCGCCCAATGAAGCAGTCGCAGCTGTGGGAGACGACCCTAATCATTTTGATCCTAAATATTTCTCAGACGGCGATATTTGGCAGCTTCCCGATCTCTTTGAGTCAGAGATGGCGTATCGACGGGCGCGTCATGTTTATGAAACACACGGTCGACTTATTGTAAACTGCACAGAGGGCGGTGATCTCGATATCTTCGATCGTGTTTCATTGGCTGATTTTTTAGCTGATGCGAGAAGTAGTGCATAGGATGTTATTGTGATTTCAATTGTAATAAGAACTTTGAACGAAGAACGATATCTCCCTGAACTTCTTCAGTCTATCCGAGAGCAAGAAGTAGGCACGCAAGAACTTGAAGTTGTACTTGTAGACTCTGGTTCTGTGGATGGGACTCTCGAGATTGCGTCGGGCTATAATTGTAAAATTGCGCGTATAGAAAAAACTCAGTTTACCTTCGGCCGATCATTGAATGTTGGTTGTGAGGCATCTTCGGGAGACATGCTGGTCTTTATCTCGGGCCACTGTGTCCCCTCAAGTTTGCAATGGTTGGAGAATTTAATAGAGCCAATCTCAAAAGGAGTTGCGGAGTATACATACGGCCGTCAAGTTGGTAGGCATCCGACTAAATTTAGCGAAAACGAACTGTTCAAAAAATATTACCCTGATACTTCTGCGGTGCCGCAAGACGGATTTTTTGTAAACAATGCGAACTCCTCAATTTCAAGGGAAGCTTGGGTAAAATTAAAGTTTGATGAGGAGTTGACCGGCCTAGAGGACATGGACTTTGCTAAACGCCTTCTGGCATTGGGGGGTAAGGTTGCTTATTGCGCTGACGCCAGTGTATTCCATATTCATGATGAGACTTGGAAACAGACCCAGCGAAGGTATGAGAGAGAGTCTTATGCGCTGCAGTCGATAATGCCTGAAGTTCAGGTGAGTGTATGGGATGCGTTGCGCTATATATGTGCTGGCGTATTTCACGATGCGCTATCGGCATGGCAGAAGGGTGTTTTTTTTAAAGAGATAATGGGGATAATTCGATTTCGTACGGCGCAGTTTTCCGGCACTTACAAGGGAAATCACTTGCATAGAGCGATATCGCGGCAGAAGAAAGAGACTTATTTTTATCCCAAGCGGTTCATTGACTGATATGAAGAGGGGAGAGTTATGGTGACGGCTCTTTTGCCGATGAAGGCTAACAGTCAACGCGTGCCAGGTAAGAATTTTAAGCCATTGTGCGGCAGACCTTTATACCGGTGGATACTTGATAATCTACTTGCTGTGGGTGCTGTTGAGCGCGTCATTATCAACACAGATGCGACGGTTCTCCTGAGTGACCCCTGTCTGCTGAATGATAGGCGTATCATTTTACGAGAAAGGGATTTGGCCCTGAGAGGGGATGCTGTTTCAATGAACAAAATTCTTGCCAGTGATGTAGCATTTGACACGGCAAGTACTTTTTTGATGACGCACACAACGAATCCTTTTCTCAGTGTAGCTACCATCACTACAGCATTGAATAAATTCAAGAATGCCCTCGTATCTGGGTCAGCAGACTCATTGTTTTCTGTAAATCGATTCCAAACCCGGTTTTATCGCACAGACGGTTCTGCGATAAACCACGATTCCGCGAGTCTGGTTCAGACTCAGGATCTTGAGCCGTGGTATGAAGAGAACTCATGCTTGTATCTATTTACGAGAGAGAGTTTCTCTTCAACAGAAGCAAGAATCGGACGGAATCCGATCATGTTTGAGACTCCGCGCTTCGAATCTATTGATATAGATACACCCGTTGACTGGGAGATGGCTGAGCTCGTTGCGCCTTTGTTCGAATCAAGAAGTGAGATGCCCAATTGAAAGTTCTTATAACTTGCCCACCTATGCTAGCTTCAGTGGGGGCATTCGAGTCAACGTTTAAAAAGCTCGGCTGGGAGGTGACTGCGCCTAAGGTCACACAAACGCTTTCAGAAGAAAAGTTATTAGCTCTTCTGCCCAATCACGATGGCTGGATTATAGGAGATGATCCAGCTACACGAGCGGTTTTTCAGGCTGGCCGGGCGGGAAGGCTTAAGGCAGCAGTTAAATGGGGCATAGGTACAGATAACGTCGATTTTGATGCGTGTCACGAGCTTGAGATTCCTATATCTAATACGCCTCGCATGTTTGGCGCCGAGGTTGCCGATATTGCGGTTGGTTATGTTATTGGATTAGCCCGAGAAACCTTCTTTATTGATAGGGAGGTTCGCAAGGGAGGGTGGCCCAAACCCGCAGGGATTTCTCTCGCTGGAAAGACTGTTGCAATCGTTGGCTTGGGGGATATTGGTGGCAACGTCGCCAAGCGGCTCCTCGCTGCAGACATGCACGTTATTGGCTATGATCCGGTGGCTCCCCCGGAAGCTATTACTTCGGAGATTGAGCTAGCGCCGTGGCCAAAGAACTTGGATCGTGCCGATTTTGTGGTAATTACGTGCGCATTGACCTCTTCCTCACACCACATGTTAGATGCACACACTTTTTCAAAAATCAAACAAGGGGTCAGAGTCGTTAATGTGAGTCGTGGGCCGGTAATCGACGAGCAAGCCCTTATACGGGCGCTGGAGAGCGGCACGGTGCACTCAGCTGCGCTTGATGTATTCGAGCAGGAGCCGCTTTCGATTAACAGCCCATTGAGGCTGTTTGAGAGCTGCGTTTTCGGCTCGCATAACGCGTCGAATACTGCAGATGCGGTTTTAAGAACAAGCGAATTAGCAATCGAAAAGCTCGCTGAGTTTTTTGCGATGGTGAAAGTTTAGTGCGGTGCATGCTGGGAGAGGGGCTGCTTGTTTCTGATGAAGGCCATGGTTGGTGGGTGGATATTCCCAAAAAGATGCTTTTCTCGAACGATGGAGCGGCGAATACAGTTTTTGCTCTGCCAGAAGTGGCAAGCAAGGTGCTTGCAGTTCAGGGGCGGAAGGTGACGTTGGCCACAGAGTCGGGGCTGTCTCGTTTGGACTTAGATGCAGGCCAATACGAAACTTTATGTGTTGCACCACCACTCAGCTGGAAGGGCGAAAGCAGGTCTAATGACGCATGTATCCTGAGGAACGGCGATATTTTGGTGGGCCGTATGGACTTGGAGCCACGAGAGAATACCGGCGATGTTGTTCGCTACCGGAATGGCGTGGCAGAGGTTATTCTCACGGGTATAGCCATCCCCAACACGTTTGTTGAACTGTCATTGGAGCAGCGGAATTCATTGCTCATATCCGATTCTCTAGCGCAAGTCACATGGTGTTATGACATAGAATCTTTGAGCGCCCAAAACGATTCACCCGAAATATGGCATGACTTTCGATGTCAAACAGGCACACCTGATGGGGGAATTCTAGCCTCTGACGACCACGTCTACATCGCAATGTGGGGTGCGGGGTGCGTGACCAAGTTCAACATGAATGGGGAGATTATTGCTGAGTTTGCCGTGCCTGCACTTCAGCCGACGAGTGTCCAAGAAAATAATAGCTTCAACGAGCTCTGGGTCACGACAGCAACTGAAGGAATGACGCAGTCGCAGTTGAGTCAGTATGAAGGTTCTGGGTATTTGCTTAGGCTCCCCTTGAGGGCTTTTTTTGATGACTGATGTGGTTATTGTAACTGGGGCGGCAGGGGGGGTGGGCAGTGCCGTAGTGCGTACTTTGCGTGACCGCAAATACCGCGTAATAGGCATAGATGTAGCAGACGTTTATGAACCCGGAAAAGATTCTCTTAAGATTGATCTGTCTAGTCTTAACTCTACTGCGGGAGTTGATGAGTTGAGTGAACAGCTAGCAGAAGCTATTAATGCGGACCGGCTTGTTGGACTGGTAAACAATGCAGCGCTACAAATTGTATGTCCCTTTAATGAACTCACGGTAGAACATGTGATTAATAGTTTGCAGGTTAATTGTGTTGCGCCATTTGTACTGGCCAAGGCTTCTTTTGACCACCTTAAGAAATCCCATGGTACGATCGTAAATATTGGAAGTATCCATTCGAAGTTGACCAAGCCGGGTTTTGTTGCCTATGCAACAAGTAAAAGTGCAATAGAGGGACTGACTCGGGCCATGGCGGTGGAATTGGGGGGGGATATAAAAGTTTGTGCAATAGTGCCTGCTGCCATAGCGACACCCATGTTAACCGCAGGGTTTGAAAATAACCCTCAAGGTTTAAACGAACTCAACTCATTTCATCCTGCGGGAATCGTTGGGAGTATTAATGAGGTTGGAAAAATGGTGAGTCTGCTGATAGGCGATTCATTACCATTTTCTAACGGTGCTCTTTGGAATCTCGACGGCGGGATAAGTGGTGTTCTCCATGACCCAGGCTGAGCAGGTCAGGAGACAGACGTTTGTACTTTTTGATCTTACGCCGTTACTTCTGTCTCGGCTGCCCGAAAAACTGTCTCAGGCGATAGGTAGTGTGGCCAATTGCGGTCTCCTCAGCACGGAGGACGCTGGCTATTGGTCACTACTGAATGGTGAGGGATGGGAGGGCGTAGATGGCTTAGTCGTATTTGGCCACAGAGTACCTGATCTTTGTATAGCCTCCACGGCTGCCCAGAATAATGTGCCTGTGTATTACGTACAACATGGCCTGTTTAAAGAAAGACTAGAACGGAATATATTCTCTCTAGTTGGGCTGCTGAAGCTGAAGGCTGGTTACTATTTGAGGTCCTACTTCAAATGTAAGGGTCGATATCCGCACATATTCACTTGGCGCGCGCTGTTAACGCTCGTGAAGTCTGCATTCGTCAGCAATAAGTATGTATCGGTCTTTCTTCAAAATAGCCATACGGAAATAAACACAGCCTACGTCTATGACGATGCACAAGTGGATCTATATCGTACTATTTTAGGAGAGGCGGTCAACGATTACCTCACGGTTGGCTATTTGGATTCTGGACGTATGGATAATTCCTGCCCCCCGGAAAAGTCAGCAACGTTCATTTGCCAATCACTGGTTGAAGACGGGCGCATAAGTGAAAAAGCTTATAAAACAGCGTTAAAGTCAGCGCTTGAGTTGCTTGAGCGCGATGGTTGGAGTGTGCAGCTTTTTTTGCATCAGCGTTCAAACCGTCTACTCTATGTCCGCTTGGGGCTAGAACAACAAATAGGCGATAACGTTTGGCAGTTACCGAGCTCGGAACTGTATCTCACTGATTATTCTACGTTGATCCTAGAGCCCTTCTCCAAGGGGCGCAAAGTAGCGCGTCTCGCCCTTTCTGGTCACCAACCAATGGACGGCTTGCTGCAGGTCCCTATGTACCCTGAATATGTTGCCGGATGGGCGGAACACCACGAGAAAGATCCTTTTAGCGCAATTGCAAATAATATGTTGACCTTGTGACAGAAAACGAACTCATCACCATCGTAACCGTTGTGAAAGATGACGAGGACGGACTGATCAAAACACTTGCATCAGTCTATTCTCAAGAGACAAAACCAGGTCAGTATGTGGTTGTAACTCCTGATGTCGTACGTGTGCAGGAACTTTGCAAAGGATTGCAGGTTGATGTGGTGGTCGATCCAGGCCACGGGGTTTATTCAGCGATGAATGTTGGCCGCCAACATGTCAGGACACCGATCGTGCTCTACTTAAACGCTGGTGATGAAATCGAGGGGGACCCACTTAAAGTTGTCGATGACGTGGGCATTTTGAAGTATCGGGTTGTTGGTGCGCTCGCCAGCCGATACTCCTCTCCGGGTTTCCACTTTACAGTGTTTGGGAGAGGTTACTGTCATCAGGCGGTTCTTTTACCAAGAGATCATCAACCATACAACGAAAAATATCGCGTGAGCGCAGACTTTGGTGTGATTCGCGCTTCGTTCCCTAACATACGTGGCGCTAGCAAATACCCAGTGGGCTCTGTGGTATTTTATAAGGGCGGCCTCTCAACCGTTCGACACAAAGAAAGAGATCGTGAAATCGCTCATCAATTGTGGAAGTCTGCGCCAGTCGTATCAATTGTTTTTTGGATGTTTTGTAACTTGAAATGGCTAATAAAGCGCCTCCTTGGGGTTAAAGCTTGAAGTTCAAAGCCTCGGGAGCGTGGACGTTTTTTTTATTCCTGGCGCTAGCAGGTCTGAATGCTGCTCTCATTTTTGACGATAACCTTTCCTTAGATCACAGGAACTACACCTACACTTGGTTGAAGGGGTATCAAGGGCATGTTTGGCCAGAGTCTGCATTCTCGATCGCTGGAGAACTATTTTCCGACTATCGTTATGAATGGTTCTTTTTCTATGCAAATGCATTAGCTTTGGCGAAAATTTCAGTTGCAAAGAATCTTCGCAAACAATCAAGGGCAACTTTTTTTTTGCTGTTACTCACCTCGCCATTCACTATCTTCGGGTTCGCAAATTCCTACTTGGCCTTCACCAGCGCTTTGATATTTTGCGCCTTTTTGTCAGAAAGGGAAAGGCTAGGGCCTCTCTTTTTCGCAATGACCCTCCACAAGGGGAGTGTGTTTCTGGCGCCGCTCGCTTATGCAGCGTCTATTAAGTTAGCCATTTTTTCGAGTACTGTGCTGCTATTTGCAGCGATTTACCTTAAGATCTCGGGAGTCTTGGGTTATCTAAGCGCATTTGAAGTAGGGTTTTACCCGATGCTGTTTTTGCTGGCTATTTCCTTACTACCTCTAGGTTTATTGGGAGTTATGTCGGGTCGGGCACATGTGCAATCCCTATGGTTGGTTTACTTTTTGTTGGCTCTGGCGTGCTGGTTTGTCATTCCTAAGCTGGGTAATCGTGTGGCGTTCTTTCTAGCGGTTCCATCTGCATTCGTTGCGGTTTGCTACAGTGATCGATTTCTGAGCTCGGCGAACAGGTTGATCTTTTTGGTTTTGTGTCTCTTAGGTAACCTCGTGGGATTTTTCTTCAGCAGCGCGAGAATGTTGCTTTGAAAACTCCTTTCTTGAGTACTTGGCTGCTTTTGACAGTAAAAATTGCCGTGGTGTTAGCAATATTCCTTGCGCAGCTCACTTGGGGTAACCTGCTGCAGGGCGATTTAGCGTCGTTATTTTGTGTGCTCATTGTTTCTATTATCAATTTTCTGCTTTTAGCATCTTGTTGTGCGGTCTTCAGAGCCGAAGACTTATTTACAGCAATGACGCATCATCCAGCGCTTATTTTTGCCCTTTTGCTGCTTTCCACCGCTCTTCTTATGGCGTTTACCCCCCCAGCATTCTCGTGGGATGGGCTGAGCTTCTGGTTTCGAGATGCCGCCAGGGTCTCGAATTCGGTTTCAAATATTAGTTTCTTTGCGGCAAATGACCAGCCCAACACTCTAATCGTTTATTACTCGATTGTTGCACGAGGTGCCTCAGGCTGGGCGAATTACTTTATTGCCTGGGACCTTTTTGTTCTGTGGGTTGGATCGGTCTCGGTTGCGGTAAGCTACAGCAATGCTGGCGCACGTGCGCGCGCATTTACGCTCTTATGGTTTCTATTGTTACCGCATCCGCTTCTATTAAATCATGTTTTCTTGGTTGGGTATGCTGAGATGTGGATTGGCGCGCTTATTACAGTCAGCCCGTTTTTATGCGACCGGTTGCTCCTATCAAGCACTTCGTTTTTGGACAAACTGCTATTGGGTTTTGTTGGCTTTTGCTTTTTTGCGATAAAAGATAGCGGCTTTCTTTATTTGGCTGTTGTGTGTGCTGCCGCGTTTTTGGTGTTCTGCCAAGTTAGATCGAAAATGTTTGTTTCCATCATTATCTCTTGCATGCTGTGCCTCTTAGCCTTTTCTGAGATTAGCGTTGACCCGCTGTTCGGAATTGCCCAGCCTGACTTCATCGTTAAGTTGGGTGGTCATTCAGTCGGTCTTGATCTCTTTGCTTCAGGACTAAATTTCAATAATTTTGATTCTATCGTGCACGCATTTTTGAAGAACCAGTCATTTTCATTAACTGCAATCCTAATGTTTTGCTTTGCTTTGATAGCAAAAAGATCAAGAGAAGCGTGGACTGTTCGCCTGAAGATCAGTATTTCCATTTTATTTATCGGTTTTGCGATGATTTGTCTCCTTCCTTTGAAAATCGAATATTTTTATGTTTATGGCGCACCAGCGACCGACACGTCCTTTTCGCGAATGTTTCTCCCGCTGCTGCCCCTCACTGGTACGCTATTGGCTGTATCTATTGATCAGATAAGCTCACGGAGCGAGTGGCGGGAACGCACCTCTCTTAGCGGTGATTTAACGGTCTAATATGGTGCTTGAATTAAGTAAGACAACAGAGAGCTAGGTTGAACAGACTCAGGAAACTTTATTCGGTGTAAAACAATTTATCAGCGCTATGATCCTCCAGAAATTCATGCCGTAACGTCCTTTCAATACCTTCGGCTAATGAATATGAGGGTACGAAGCCAGTTTCACTTATCGCAGTGCTGAAAGCCGTTGTGCCCATGAACTTTTTCACTCTTATCGAGCTTATAGGATACTTTTTGCCGGTAAGTGCTGCCAGCATATCAAAGCCATACCCCGCCAATATTCCTAAGCTTCCGGGCATTCTTAAACCGACCCCTTCCTTCCCAAATAACACCGCTCTGCAACTTCCTACCAGTGTGTTCATATCGAGATCAGGCTTGTCTACGTAGTTATAGACATGCTCTCTGGGCCCAATTTGCGTGCTAAACGCTAAAAACTCTGCGACATTCTGCACATAGGCCATTGACTTGCGGTTGGTACCTGAACCGAACATGACAAATCGGCCGCGTGCAATTTGACGCAGTAGGTTATACACGTTACCTCGATTCTGCTCCCCGAAGATCACGGTCGGTCGTACGATTATAAGAGACCTGTTATCTGGGTCCTCGGCTAGCCATTCTCTGTAAACAGTTTCTGCTTCCATTTTGGTTCTGCCGTAGTCGTTAAAGGGATTAAACGCGCCGCGCTCAGCCGTACCCTCCGGCGCAAACCCATACACGGCCACGGAGCTTGTGAAGATGATTTGCCGAATGGTTGTGCGGCGACAATAGTCACATACGTTTTTAGCCCCCTCGACATTAACCTCATCATATAACGACCGAGGCGTCACATCATCGCGATGCTCGGCAGCTAGGTTAATAACGATATCCGCCGGTGGCAGGGTGGCAAGAGAGTCGGGTGTTGTGACATCGCAATAGCCTTCGCCATCGAGTGCTTTATCGAATATTCTGTAGGCTGTGCTTTGCGCATCGAGCACTAGCGCAAGCCGTGTGCCAACAAAGCCTGCGCCGCCAATTATATGAATCATTTTTTATCCTCAATTGCTGTCGTAGTTTACGGACTTTCCTGCGGGAACATGCGCTTTCTGGCCTGAGATCTGCGCGTTTAAAACCCTTAGCCGCGTGTATTGTATGTGCAATATGGGTCTGGATTTTCTAAGTAAACAATCCGTCGTGTATGGCCCTTCCTAATACCCGCTTAATAATTTAGAGGGTTCACGTCGATATTTTAGCCTACCATCGCCACGCGCTACCAACGATCTCCATAATATGTGCAGCATAAGGCTGCCATCCCAGAATGCTTTTAGCTCGCGTAGCGTCCGCTACTAAATAGACCGGATTGCCCTCCCGCCAAGCTCCAATAGTATGGGGGATGTTGGCGCCCACTGCGGCTTTACACGCGGTGAATACTTTCTTCACAGAGAATCCTTGCCCATTACCCCGATTGAACGCCACAAACCCTGTGTTGTTGCAGGTAATCCATGGTTTTCAAATGTACGTCGGCCAAATCCTCAACATGAATGTAGTCACGGATGCACGTGCCATCAGGGGGCGGGTAGTCATCTCCAAATATTGTCTGAGGTTGACCAGTTCCTGACGCAGCTTTAGGCGCGTTGGGGATCAGGTGTGTCTCTGGCTCACGCGCCTCTCCAATTGACTCATCACTCGATGCACCCGCAGCGTTGAAATAGTATAAACAAACGGCGCTAACTTCTTCAGCTTTACAGGTGCTGTCTAGTAGCTGCTCCATCGCCAGCTTTGTCTGTCCACGGGCATTGATAGCCGCTTTCAGGTGGTCTTCGCTTATTGTTTCTGTAACTGGGTTACCGCAAACCGCTGCAGTGGACGAGAACACGCACTTAGTCCAGCCGTTCTCCAGTGCGGCCTCAAGAAGGTTCGCTGTACCGCCCAAGTTGTTCGATAATACTGCAGTGGCTGCTGCTTGGACTCGCCCACTAGCGACTTGGCCGCGAAATGAAAAACACTGCCAAATTGGCGTCTCTCTACCGTGGCTCTGAGCCCATTTAAGCACTTTAGGTCGACCTCGAGGACTTCTTGTTCCTGTGTTGCCCAGAGATGTCCCGTTGAAAAATCAGCCACGATAACGGTGTTGTGACACCGTTGCAGTAGGGCTCTAACTATGTGAGAACCAATATAGCCTTCGCCGCCGGTGACTTAAAAAATGCACAGTGATAAGTCCTTTGTTGAAAACCGTTGAGTATATCGGCGGCTAAATTCCTTTGATTAAAGCAGCAAGAACAGGGGGATAAAATCATGTGTAAAAAATCGTAAAACCAATCAAATTCGCTGTGGCCAGAGTGGAACGCTAGGCCTTAGTTTATCTCAATAAAAACGGGCCATTAACCTTTTTACCACCTGAAAAGTGCAACAGGGGCCCTCACAGCACTGCGCGAACTTACTTCGTACCACACCTTGCTGATGCGGGTCGTGTCCGCGCTCTAACCCCGATATTGTTGGCTGCCCCTCGTCGGCCAAATCAACGCGCTAATCACCGCCACGATTCCTCCCAGCGCAAGCGCCAGAGCAATAAACAAAAAGTCCCGCCGCTGTAGAAGCTTTTCTCCCATCACCTCCGTCATTACTTGGTAAAGCGCCGGAGTTTCTGCCAATGCGCTTGCCTGCGCTTGCGAGACAAGCCCTTCGTAATTGGCTTGGAGATTCTGAAACTTTTGAAACGCAGCGCTGTAGAAGTTGGCGTCTAGGCTATTCGTATCCAATTTCAGGTTGGCGTCGACGCTACCCATTTTGGCCAAACGAGTGCTGATGACTGCTTGCTCGCTAACAAAATCCAAACGCTGGTTAAGCGTTTCTTGTAGATATTCGGCTAGGCTTGCAGCTGTTGACAGGCTGACCAGCTGTCCAAGTGCATCGCTCTCTAACTGTATTTGGCTGTCACCCCTCGCATTATTACTTGAGGCCAGTCCTTTATTGGAGGAGCGTTGCTGAACCTCCAAGATCACTGCGATTCTGGAGTCAAGTTCAGTGAGTTGTGATTGCAATTCAATGACTTGAAGCTGCAAATCTCTACGATAAACGCTGGATAAACCACCTGCTTCGGTAAAGCTTGATGTGAAGATAGGGTCGAAATATAGTTCTCGGAATAGCTTGAGATCTCGAGCTGCGTCAGCAGGTGTTGTGCCTTCGAAAGAAATTGCTCTGAACCGAGCATCATTTCTCAGTTGCTCTAAACCTTCAGCCATAGCGCTGAGAGAGCTGTCTGCTTCTGCAGCACCTACAGTGGTATCTAGCCTGACGTTGTTAGAGCTGCTGGACAGCGCTAGAACTCCGGTATCCATAAAAATTTTAAATTCAGAGGCAAATACCTCGTTCCACGTTTGTGGAAGGGTTTTAAGAAGCTGAGCGCCCTCTATTTTGCTTAGCCCTAGCGCTGCATAGTCTGCTGAAATGGACAGCCCCCTAAGGGATGCCGATTTAAGCCTCTCAGTGTATAGATCGTTTATTCTTGCAATCTCTTCTGGAGGGGCCTTGCTATTGGCGGAGAGCGCAGATTTATATTCGACTAGGATGCCATTAGATGTAGGTGTGCCATATTGGATGTTAATGTGCTTAGTGGTCTTGTTGGCATCCTTAAGTGAAAATTGCTCAGAGATTTTACTGATAACTTTTGGGTTCAATAAATCTTGAGGCGAAAACGCCACACTGTTTGGGTATTGGGCGTCCTTGATACCCGTTAACTCAACGTAGTAACTGAGGTGCTCGTTGCCAGCTACCTTTGTCCCCAACAAGCCCGCTACTGTTAAACCTGCGCAAACCAGTGGCAAAATAACGATAAGTCCACGCTTTTTCCAAAGCTTTTGAAGCAGCTCGGTGATCGAAATTTCATCGTCATAAGCGGTACTGGAGTTTTCAGAATATTTAGTTGAGTCATTCATGGTGGCAGTGTTTACCCTGTAGGCCAGCTGTTTTAGGTATCTATGGTCGAGTGGAACCGCAAACGCTGAGTAAAAAATATGGAGTGGGGTCTAGCTTATCAGTAAGTGCTGCTGCTAGTGAACACTCGGCGTCCTTGCCCTTCCAAAGAGCCGCAATTTGCACGCAAATGGGAAGAGCAGTGCTCTTTGGTTCAGGGCCAATAAAAAGCCAGCAACCACCTACGTTAGTGTTGGCTAGTAAAGATCACGCTGTTTTATATTCTATTCGTGAATGTAGTCGGGTTGTTCAAACATGCCCCAAACCGTGAAACCTCCGATACTTTAATGGTTAAAATGTGAGCTCGGCACTTTTAAACACGTTTCTGCTGTGCGATACAGCAAAATTTACTAACAGTTTTTATTAGGTCAAAACATCCTGAGCGAAATCCCCATAGCCCTATTTTGACTTAGAACTGGCAATGCAACACTTTCGATAGCTAGCTACTATTTGGCGACACACCAGCTGACTGAAATCTTCCTAGCGCAGAATAACTGTTCAAAGATTGTGGTCAGCTTGGAATAACGAAAGTAAATCAAAATCCACCGACAGGGCTGACCGTATTTCCTGAGTTATGTCGCGTTAATTAGTTTAGAAAACCATTTCATTCGGCCAACGATTTCAGCTAGGTAAAGTGGCACTGGAGCCATATTTGGATTTGGCGAGATAGATCATGTTGCTTAGGCACTAAATATCCACACGCCAAGATAGCAATTGGTTCATCGACACCTATCGAAATTTATTCAGTCAAAGGAGAGGATCGTTAATCTGTCAGAGAGGTGATAGCAGACTTCTTGCCAAAGTGTCTTTCTAACCATTCTTCACGGTTGTTTTGGGGCTGCAGTGAATTTCGCAGTTCATCAATTACCGCCTCCGCAAATGCTTCTGGCTCATTCGCAATACTCATAACGTCCAACGCATCGGGAATGCCTTCAGCACCAATGGAGGTTGTTATGAGCGGCACACCGTATCGGATCGCCTCAAGCACCTTGCCCTTTACTCCGGCGCCAAACCGGAGCGGCACCACCGCGCAGGCTGCTCTGCCATAGAGGGCAATGAGCTGTTCGTCGCTGACGTATCCATGCACCGTGATGTCATCAGCTGCGAGGTCGAGCACCGCTTGGCTGGGGTTTGAGCCCGCAATGTGCAGTCGCAACCCCGGTACTTTGGCTTGTAGTGATGGAAGAATAGATTCAACGAGCCAGATTGCAGCATCAATGTTAGGTGGGTGGTTAAACCCTGCAACAAATAAAAGTTCAGGCGTTGGTGTTTTTGTGCGCAGCAGTTCAATTGGTTCCAACACATATAGCGGCAGTGTCCTGACATCGGCGTCAGGTGCTAAAGCGTTAACTTCAGCGACTTCAACATCAGAAAAATAAAAAGTGTGATCAACTTGGCCGATAACAGCCAATTCCCGCTGTCGCCAATTATCGGCCTCTTTTTGCAACTTTTCCTCGCCCGTAAGATCAAATTCGCGCTGGGTTCTTAGGAAATGCAGGTCATGGCCGATAAACGTAATGGGCGGGCACTCCTTAATTTTTGTAAGGTGCGGTAGAAATTGTTCTGCAATGTGGGGTCGATGTAAAAATATCCGATCAACGTTATTCAAGTTGTCCGTTAACCAGCGATCAAGATTGCGCGCCATGTGCTCGCCAACTAGTACTTCCACACCCATTTGCTGCAGTTTTTCCGTGTAAGGCTGATGAGGAAAAAAATTGGCGCCAATCAGCTGGACTCGCCATCCCATTTCCAGCATCAGTTCGATATACATCCAGGTTGATCGTGAGCCCGCATCTTTGTCGTAGTGGGGCACATAGTGATCAATGATCAGCACCGAGGGCTTGTGGCGGCTGCGGTCCCGAGCTCGGGACACTTGGTGGGCATTGGGATAGTGAAAATTTGTGAGCTCTTCTTGCCACTTCTCGAGAAATCGCTGTTGGTTAACCACCTGATATTGCTTTTGGCCGCCACCAAGGTCGGTGCCATTGGTCATGCCTTCATAGTGCGCAACCGCTGATGCCGGTTGATAGACAACTTTATATCCGGCTGCCCGCGCCGAAAAACACAGATCGGTATCTTCGTAGTAAGCGGGTACAAAGGTCTCATCAAATCCACCCAGCTCCTGCCAAAGCGAGCGCCGGACCATCAGTGCCGCTCCAGACACATAGTCGGTTTCGCGCACGTAGCTGTATTGAGGACGGGAGGGATCATCAGCTCGTCCGTAATTCCACCCTGAGGCGTCGTCCCAAATAATCCCGCCGGCTTCCTGAAGCTTGCCGTTGGGGAAAAGCAGCTTCGGGCCCACAATGCCCACATCGGGTGCATCCAAGGTCTTTAAAAGCGGTGCTAGCCAGCCCTCGGTAACCGTTGTGTCGTTATTAAGCAGCAGTAAAAATTCCCCACGCGTCTTTTCGGCGGCACTATTGCAGTTTTTTAAGAAGCGTTGATTCTGTTCCTGTCGTATCACGGTCACGCCGGTAACGTATTGGGCAATGTTGGCGGTCTCATCCGTCGAACAGTCATCGGCAATAATGACTTCGTACTCGCCCTCGGTGTGTTGGAGGATCGACCATAGGCAGCGGTGGGTAATAACCCATTCGTTGTAGACGGGAATCAAAATAGTGACGAGGGGTTTATGGCTTTTCGGAAAGGCTAGTACCTCATCAGCGGGTATTGGGGGTAAGTCGATAATTGTTTGGGCACTCTGTGCTTCTGGAAACCGCGCATCAACCCAGGTTTCAAGGTCTTGAGCATCGCTTGACCTTATTACCGACAACACCTTTCGAAATCTCGCCGGGCTCATGCTGCGCAGTGAACTAATTGGGTGCCTTAAGGTATATCGCACCATGGTGAAAATTTGCTGCCATTTTGTGGCTGGCGATGCAGGCACTGTTAATTGATGGTCAGCGAAGAAAGTATGTGCCGCAGCGACGGTGTCTTCATAGGCGGTGGCGCGACCCCGCTGCAAGGTCAGCGTCCGATAAACACGTCGACCCAAGCGCTGCAGACGGCCCAAGAACGAAGCTTCGTACTGAAGAACTCTGCCGTAGTCAGTTTTAAGCAGATAGAACAGCCAATCGGATTTCTCTTCCAGAGAATCTACCTCTCCTTCGAAAACCCGCAATTGAGCCTCTGTATCGCCTAAAGTTTGCTTAAGCTGACGACCAGTTTCCTGTTCAGCAAGCAAGTCTTCTCTGGCGGTTTCTAAATGTGTAGCCAATGCAGCCTTATCCGCAACTTCCTCAGACAAGTTGTTGGCGAGGCTTTGGCTTTGCAGCTTCTCGTTGTGAAGCGCCTCAATGGAGGCTTCAAAATCGTGCTGTGTTTTCTCAAGCTCAGCCACGCGCTCGTTGGCAAAAGATTGGCTGATCGCTAATTCTTCTCGAGTCTCTACAATGCGCGCTTGCAACACTTGTATGTGGCTTTCGCGCTCTGCTTTTTGACGCGTTAAATCGTCTACATTAAACCCCTTCTGTGCGCTTTCGAGCTCAAGCAAGGTCACCTTTTCTGTACTGGCTTTTAGCTTGAGTAAGCGATCCGAAAGCTGGTGCGCAAGAAGATTTGAAAAGGCGTTCATGTCGAGTTCGGTGCCTGCTGACCACTCTGGGGCAGTAACCTCGCGGTGGTTGCTGCGATGATTCAGGGCCTCGGCGGCATCAAGCAGTCCTTTGGGCACCAGTGGCACCGCTTTGAGCTCTGTAAGATCATGAGCATGGTGTTGCATGGCGCCGTCCAAAAACCCGTCGACGAAAGCTGCCGCCACTTCGCCATTTACAGGCCTTGCTAGCCATTCTTCAATCCCCTTAAGCGTAGTGGCGGGGTCCTGCAGGAAATTGTCATAGCCCACAACAAAGCTACCGGGCTCGGTATCGAGTATTAGCTGCGCCCAGTAGGCGTGTGTAAGGCCAAGGCCTATTGGCAGTGGTAATCCATTGCGCTGGTGGAGCGACGCTGCAATATCTAAGGGGTTGCGATAAACAAGGCACAGTCTGAGTGGAATATTTAGGTTTTGGGCGACGGCTCGCCAATACGGCAAGAGCAAGCACAATCTGGGGTCTTTAATGGCCAGTCGAGGCTCATGAGCGAGCTTGATCTTGAGTAATTGGGTGCCTGCCTCCCGCTGTTCATGGGTCCAAGCTAGAGGCTGTTCGCCCACAAATACTGGAGCATCCCAATAGGAGCCATTTTCCTGCAGCAACCTGTCATTTAGCTCAACGACATCAAGATCTTCAAAAAAGCCTTTGGGGTTGTCATCACTGGCCGCCATCAGGGTTTCGCCCAGCCCGTAACCAAAGAGCTCGAAGCACTTGGTGACCAAGCTGGTGCCGCTGCGATGCATGCCGCAGATCAGCAGAATTTCTTGTTCAGAACTAACCGTTGAATTCACAGGAGTGTCGGCAAGAGTACGTGTTTCACTAGTCTATGAAGTGCATTGGACCAAGTCCAGATAAGTTGCACCTTGTCTGTGCTCGATCGGCAGGCTTTCTGACGCGCTAGCAAGTTTGCTGATGCTTTTTCAAATCGCAACGCGTTGCATGCAGGGGAGTATGAAGTAACGAGGGTAACGAAATTTTTCGTGATCACCATATCGTATGTCAGGTTTTGGCAAATCGAATGGTGCCCGCCTTGGGGAGTGGACCCACTAAATAGAAGACATTCACACGGTGGTAGTCGAATCAGGGCAACAAATGGGTACCAAATGTACAGTGACGGATCCCGGGGGTTTAATGCCGGCCAATTCCAAGTTGAGTGAGAACACTGAGCCTGCGACACAAGGTCTAAAAATATGGCAACAAATGTTCGAAGCAATCATCCCTGCGACCGCAACGAATCGGATTGTTGTAAATACGCTCCTCTAGTGGCAGGCCAGCGTACCGCTCATGGGTGTCCATCAGCTGGGCCACTCGCCAATGCCAGCGTAGCGCATCATTAAACCCCCATCCATACAGGCAAAGGCATAGCGCTACCGCCAAGAGTCGCACCGAGGGGCCTCTACCTCGCAGTCGATTACGAAAACGCCAAAGCCCAGCGAGAGCTACCCCGGTTACAACCAGTAGGTTGGCAACCGCGTTGGGAAACAACATACCGTTGGCGTGAATGCCGCGAACGATATTATTCGAGTACCCCTGCCAGAGAGGGGGGTTAGTCCAGTCCTCAAAAATTTGTTCGGCAACCCCCCAAGCGCTGTAGGGCCGCAGCTCAACACCCTTTAACAATATGGGGTCGCCGTCGTTGTCGTGATCTGTGGGGTCGCTGACGAAACCAATCGCTAAATTAGTGATTTCACCTCGGTAGGTTTCATAGCCATAGGGCATGGCGACTTGAGTGACCTCATCCCAGCTGCGATTGAGTTTCAGCCGATGGATATTGCCGGGGTCGCCCGCGACCTGCCAAAACACAAACGCATCAGACCACGTGGTGAGGCCTTCTATGTCAAATTTGATGAAGGGATAGTCTTCGGCTTGAAAAGAAGCTCGCAGCTCTAAAATGGCCGCGCCATCTTCATATTCGGTAATGAGCGCTGCGCCGTCCTGATATCCGCCGTTACCAAATCGAACTGGCACAAACTGGTTCCCTGAAAAGGATTGCGTGGGAGCAACACCGCGATCCATATACGGTAAAAATTCAGGGTGTAGGGTGCGAAACAAAAATATATAAGCAATCACCAGTGTCAGCGCGGCGGCGCTGAAAGCCAGTGCGGCCTCTTTTAAGGCGGGCATCCAGACGGCACTCTCCTTCTTCACTTCCTCAGCGCTGGGTAAAGGGGGGGGCGTCGCGATTTCTGGCGTCGCTGTTTCATTTGGTTCAGTTTTAGAGGTTTCGCTCATGGCTCTCTACAACGACGAAAATGAGGCGCTTTTTACAGCGCTGGCTTAGAATCTGTGGCATATCCTAGCTTAGCTGGGTAAATCCATGAATACTTAATATTCAAAGTCGCCGCGTATGGGTCATTTCGGAGCTATGAAGTGAGAGAACCATCAGTATTAAAAGCTTGGGTATCGGCACAAATAGCGACACTACCGAAATCTGATGGGCTGAAATCTAGCCAACCACTCAATCTCAAGCCGCAGGAGCAGGAGTTTAGCTTCGATTTAATCGCCGGTGACGCCAGCCCCAGAAAGTATTATCGGGTGCTAGTGCGGCACACTGGCGCAGTGCCTGCTCGAAGCCTCATTGCAGTCGATGCCCCCAGCTCAGAGAAGACCCCTGAATTTCTACATATTCGCCAGCTATTTGAAACGGGGTCTATTCGCGTACCCGCCCTAATCGCCGCCGATGCCGGGGCGGGCTTTCTGCTGCTGGAGGATTTAGGCGATGACGTATTGCTGCCCGTTCTTAGTGAACATTCTGCAGGTGCTTGGTATGCCAAGGCCCTCAACGCGCTAAATCAGTTAGCGGCAATACCAAATGCTACTGCAGCGTTGCCGCTTTACGATGCCACAAAGCTACAGACCGAATTGGATTTATTTCGAGACTGGTTTGTGCCAAAGCTGCTGGGCATCAGCTGGACGACTGCGCTTGAACAGAGTTTTTCCGACCTTTCTCGGTGCCTTGTAGACAACGCGATTCAGCAACCCCAAGTGGTGGTGCATCGCGATTTTCACAGCCGAAACCTTATGGTGGTGCAAAACGAGGAGTTGGCCGTAATCGATTTTCAAGATGCTGTGATTGGTCCCATCACCTATGACCCCGTCTCTTTGCTAAAAGATTGCTACGTACACTGGCCCAGACAGCAGCAGCTGTGCTGGTTGCTCGATCACAAGCGGCTTTTAACAGAGCAGCACCGTCTTGAACCCATAAACGATGACACCTTTGTGGCCTGGTTCGACCTCATGGGTTTGCAGCGCCACATTAAAGTGCTGGGTATCTTCGCTCGGCTTAATTTGCGCGATCGCAAGCCCGCCTATCTCAATGACTTGCCGCTGGTGCTCGCCTATGCCGAGGAGGTGCTAGCTATTTATGCGCCTTCAATCGACGCGGTCGCTGCCTTCCGCACGCTGTTCAATGAGCAGGTGCTTCCCGTTTGCCAACGTCAAAGTTGGTACCGCCAAGTGAAGCTTACGTGAAAGCCATGATCTTAGCGGCGGGGTTAGGGAGACGCATGCTGCCCCTTACCCAAAATACGCCCAAGCCCCTCTTAGAAGTGGCTGGCAAGCCTTTGCTGGAACACCACATTCTTAATTTGAGGTCGGCAGGCATCACAGAACTTGTGATCAACGCGGCCTACCTGGCCGATCAAATTATTGCCTTTTGTGGCGATGGCAGCCGTTGGGGTGTGCAGATTCAGGTCTCGGTGGAGGCAGAACCCTTGGAGACCGCAGGCGGCATCATTAAAGCGCTGCCTTTGCTGGGAGGCAGTTCCTTTCTTGTCGTCAATAGCGATATTTGGTGCCCATTTCCCTTCGATCGGTTAATCGAATGTTCGCCTTTGGCAGAGGGCGCGCATTTAATATTGGTGCCCAACCCACCTCATCATGCCGATGGCGATTTTAGTCTGGAACAGGGGTGTGTTCGGGTCAAAAGCCAAATTGCCTTTACCTACAGTGGCATTGGTATTTACCACCCACAGTTCTTCCAGAGCTTCTTGTCAGCTAAACGGCCGGTCAAGCAACCCTTAAAGCCACTTTTAGATGCGGCAATCACTGCAGGTAAGGTTACTGGTGAGCTGCATGCTGGGACTTGGATCGATGTGGGTACACCCCAGCGGCTGCAAGCCCTTAATGAGGCCCGAAAGACAGCCGCGCCATTGAGTAACCGTTAAATGCCAAGTTTGGCGCTTCTGCCTCAATGGCCAATAGACTCTTCGTTGCTACTATTTAACTAACGCAACCAAACGCAAATTCCTGCAAATAACGGATATTTTTATGCCACTGCGTCTTCTTTCTGAGATTTCTGTCGCAAATTGCGACTTATAAGTAGGCCGTTTTTGCGATAAATTGATATGTAAGCGTTGTGAATGATGGCGTCATCAGCCTAAAGACTGGCGGATATTGCACAGTTATTATCCATAGGTCGCCACAAAATAGAGACATGAAGTCGCTAAATAAAAGAGAAGGGTCTGCTATGAGAGACTTACACCTCGAGCCAAGGATGGCTTTGAAACGACAAGTTAATCTCGCTAAACGGCGGAATGGCGCTGCGCGCTACGGTCTTGCGCTACTGGCTGCCTGCGTATTTGCTGGCGGCGCTGGAGTTCAGGCCGGCCCACACGACGCATTTGGTGGGTTGCTGGGCGCGGTTAGCCAAGCACGGTCGGGGGCTGAAGATGCTACGGCATCGCAAGGCGAAGACTCTTCTGAGAACTGCGCTACTGCGAGCAGTTGTTACCTAAGCGAAGTTGAGCCCGTGGTTCAGCAAAGCTGCGCGGTGTGCCATAAGAAGGGGCTAACGGCCGACCAGCAAGGTGCGCGTCTCCTTTTTACTGACGACCCCGCCACAAATCACGCCGCCCTTGAAGCCTTTGTGACCTCCGATGGTGTTGGTGCAGATTGGTTGTTGGGCAAGCTTGTCGGCGACTTTGGGCATGGCGGTGGCCCAGTTTTGGCACAGGGCAGCAATAGTTATTGGGCGTTTGCTAATTATCTCACTTTACTGGTGGGTGCAAATACCGATGATGGGAGTCTTGAGGCGAGTGCAATTTGGGCTGGCACTGGTATGGAAAGTCGCGAGACAACATTGCGCCGAGCCGCCATTCTTTTGGCCGGGACAGTACCCCCAAAAGGAGCTTTGAAGCGGGTCAAAGACTCTGATAAAGCTCTAAAGTGGGACCTGAAGAGGCTTATGCGGGGCGAGGGCTTCCACGATTTCCTCACTACCGGAGCCAACGATAGGTTGTTAACGGAAGGGCTGAATAATGGCATCGACTTCCAGTTTGATAACCGGGGTCGTTTCCCCGATTTCATGCAGTTTGAGCGCAGCCTCCCCGAAGATCGTCCCGAAGAGTTCAATACTGAAGAATATCGGGACCGGCCTTTTCTGAACCAAGGAAGTGCAAACCGAGAGTTTAGACGGGCATTGATCCGTGAGCCCCTCGAGCTGATCGCTTACATCGTTGAAAATGACAGATCCTACAAAGAGGTCGTGACCGCAGACTACACCATGGTCAACCAATTCTCGGCCATGGCTTATCGCGCCGATGTGACTTTTGATGAGCCGATGTATGACGATGATGGCTTCTACGATCGATCGCGCTTAAATACCTTTAAGCCCGCAAAAAATAGCGGGCACATTCCCTCTATCAATGACAACGTTGTCGACCAAGACGCGGGGATCTATTCGATCGCTGAGTACCACGATTGGCCCCATGCTGGGGTGTTGAGCACACCGGCCTGGCTTTCTCGGTACCCCTCTACCGACACGAATCGTAATCGCGCCCGAGCTCGGTGGACTTATTACCAGTTTCTGGGTGTGGATATTGAAAAGTTGGCGCCTAGAACCACCGACCCGGTGGCACTGGCCGACACTAACAACCCAACCATGAAAAACCCAGCCTGCACGGTTTGTCATGAACGCATGGATCCCGTGGCGGGTGCTTATCAAAGTTTTGGTGATGGTGGCAACTATCTCGAAGCGTGGGAGGGGTTAGACTCTTTGTCAAACACGTACAAACACCCCGAAAGAGCTAATGGAGAACTTCACACTCTCGTGCATGGCATCTCTCAAGACTCGAGGGACTATGTGTTCCATCAGCTTTCCCAGACCTTTTCAACGCCTGGTGCTGGAGGTAACTTTGCCATTAGCGTGGTAGAAAATTGCCTGCAAGATGAGGAAAACAGCACTCAGGATCACTGGGTAGGTTGGTGTAATGAATTAGTCATTCAGGACGTCGCGGTCTTCGCCGATGGTTCAAAGGTTTTAGAGATAAAAGCCTCAGGCTTTGAGTCCGATCCGGGCTTTTCAGTGGAAACCCATATTGACAATGAGACGGGCGAGGCTCGACCGCGAGGATATCTTCAGCAAAGCTCTCAGGGCACGGTCTACGTAATTAACCCCGGCAGCTGGATATCCTTCAACTTAGATCTTCCAAAAGACGAGTACGAAGCTGTTGTGAACTTGGGCACGCGAATGGACGAAGGCCATCCAGAATCTACCATGACTGCTGGGCTGCTTTGGTCTGAGGGGTTCTTTTCAACTGATAACCAATATCAATATGGCGACACCTGGTATCGCGATATGCGTAGCCCGGGCTTTAACGGCAAGGCGCATAGCAGCAGTAAGGACAGTATTCAGTGGTTGGGGCAGCAGATCGCCAACGACCCTCGGTTTGCAAAAGCCACGGTCAAGTTCTGGTGGCCCTCGGTATTTGGCAGTGAGGTGCTTGTGGCTCCTGCGGATCGAAGTCTGCCAGATTACGAGGCGCAGTTGCTGGCATTCAACGCTCAGGAAGCTCTGGTCGAGGAATTGGCGACAGCCTTTGCCGCTGGCGGCTTTAAGGTAAAGAGTCTTCTGGCCGATATGATTCTCTCCCCTTGGTTCCGCACCAATGCGATTTTGGGCAGCCTGTCAGAAACTCAGGAAGCCGCTTTAGAAACGGTGGGTCGTGGCCGACAGCTCACTCCCGAAGAAATCGATCGCAAGAATCGTGCGATTTTTGGCCGAACTTGGGGCGAGAGGCGGGAATACAATGCACACGACTACAAGCCGCAAACTAACTTCAGAGGTGGGCGAAGCTATGCTGCCTTTTACGGAGGCATTGATGGAGCATCGATAACGAAAAGGAATCGGGAATACACCCCATTAATGTCAAATGTGACCGAAAGGATGGCCGTAGAACTGTCTTGTCAGATTGTGCTGGAAGACTTTAACAAGCCTCGCGAGCAGCGGACTGTATTTACTGAGGTCGAGAGAACAACTAGACCTTCAGATGTGGGGGGTGAGAACTACGTATTGCAGCGAAGCAGTGGCCCCAAAAATCACTGGCAGCACTATGAGCGCAGTTTAGATTTCACTACGGACGATGGTGGCGTGATGATAAAGCTTGAAGACATCACACCTGATCGTTGTGTGGAGGATGAGGAAAATAGCGTCGAAGGAGAGTGGCGGGGTTGGTGCTCACGCATGGGGATAGAAGGCATTGAAATTTACAGCAGTAACAGGCTGGTTTGGTCGTTGTCTGCTAGTGACTTTGAAAGCAGTGAGGCCTTTGTGCCTCAAACTCATACGAACAATGAGACTGGTGAGGTGTATCGAGACGGCTGGTTCGAGCAGGATCAGTTTGGAGTAACCTCTTATTGGAACAGCGGCAGCTTCTTTTACTTTAAGCCTCAGCTAGGGCCGGGTAGCTACACTGTTGTCGTCAAATTGATCTCTCAATTAGATCAAGGCCATCCCAATGACTCCATTACCGTTGCGATTGATGTGCTTTCTGAGAAGTTTGACCCCTCGACGGCAGGCGCTAAGGCGGTAGCAAAGCAGTTGGACGCGCTCTATCTGCGAGCGACGGGTAATGTGCTCGATGTGGAAGTTACGAATAATTGGCTGGAGGCCTTCGAGCGTTATGCCACTGCAGCATCCATGGATGGCTGGTGGTACGGCGGACATTGCGACAGTTGGTCGCTTTGGGACAATTCAGAACCTCGAACTGTTCAACAAAATAACCGGTTGTGGGGAGACCCTGCGGGAGGGATGCGAGCATGGACCATGATGCTACATGCCTTAATGACCAGCTACCCCTATCTGCACGACTGAAGGAGTGACGGGAGATGTCTAAACGTAGAACTGCAGCGACCAGCCGCAGAAGCTTTGTTAAGTCCCTGGCTTTAGGTGCCGGCGCTCTGGCCGGTACTCCAGGCTTCAGGGTTATGGCGTCGGGTTTAGCGCCGTACTCGGGGAGGTTATTGGTGACGCTGGAACTCAACGGCGGCGCTGATGTGACGCAGTTATGTGACCCCAAGGTCAACACACCCGGAGAGCTGAAAATAAATCATTGGGCGGATATGGCTGACCCCGGAGAAGCTGGGAATATCACGTTTGCTCCCGTGGCTGATAATTTCAATTTCTTCAACCGTTTTGGTGCTGACATGGTCGTGGTAAACGGGGTAGATGCCCAAACCAACTCCCATGAAACCGGCCGGCTTTTCAATTGGACGGGCAGCAATGCTGAAGGGCGACCATCACTGTCAGCGTTACACGCCGCCGCGAATTCACCTGACCAGCCTTTGGCCTACTCAGTTTATGGTGGGAATACTACTCGTACAGCAGGCCTTGTTTCCTATAATCGCTTTGATGATATCGGGAGGTTGCGTGAGCTGTCTCAGCCTACCCGTAGTTCATGGAATCCTGATGAGTTCATGCGTCCGGAACTCGAAATTTTGGAGGCCCAACGGTTGACCAATGAATCTGTGTCAGCGCTTTTTACCGCTGCTGACCTCACCCCCCGTCAGCGCAAAAGCCTCATCAATTTTCGGTCTGCGCGAGAGGGCCGAGAAGGTTTGGAAAAGCTGGCCGAGCTTTTGCCACAAGAAGACGAGCTGCAGCAATGGGAAGAATTTCAGGCCGGCGACAATATGTTTGGTTCAAATTTAAAGCAGCAAATGCAAGGGGCCCTAACAGTCATGCAGTCTGGTCTGGGCTCCAGTGCTGATTTAAGTCTGGGGGCCTTTGATTCTCATGAAAACCATGACGTAATTCATGATGCGCTCTACACCCACCTCGCCGATTCCATTACTTTTTTTTGGGACTACGCAGAGGCATTGGGTTTAGCAGATCGTATTTTACTAGTCGTGGGGTCAGATTTTGGCCGCACCAATATGTACAATGACGGCGATGGTAAAGACCACTGGCCCATTGGCTCCTATATGCTCATGGAGCAGGGGGCTCGATGGGGTAATCGCGTTGTGGGGGCCTCAGATGAACTGCACTTTGCTCGCAGGATTAACCCCAACTCTCTCGAAGTCTCTGACAACGGCATTATTATCACGCCAGCCCATATTCACCGGGCCGTGCAGCAGTACTTGGGGCTCGATGACTTCGCCGCGCAAAACGGTGTGGGCATTCAAAACGTCGAAGATATTCCACTGTTTTCCTCAAGTTTGCAGACCAGGGTATGACACGGCGGTATTAGTGCAGTGGCGTTGGTGAGCACCACCGGCTTCGGTGGTGCGAGCTTGGCCAAACTTGTAATCCCCTCGCCCAAGAGGGTCGGATAAGCTAAAGATCCTCACTAGTGGAGCGGCTTTAATCTTGGCTCTTGCGTCCCCGCTGCCCAGCAGACGTACCTAATATATTTACATCGCGATGCTTCTAATACATTTTATTATTTGAAATCTGTGCCAATTTTCATATCTTTTAACGACATGCGCAAAAAAAGTGGTAAAAACAGCGCAAAACAAACGAAAACGAAAGCGGATAGGACGCCTTCGCCCAATAACCCATCGTTAAATAGGGCATTAGCCAATTAAGAGCGTTCAAATGATACAGAGCTTAGTTGTTTATGAATTGCTTAACTAATAAGAAACACCGCCTCGCCCACAAGCCTGCTGATGACGGTGGCTTTTTCATCAAGCTTGCGATCGCGCTGAGACCTCTCACTATCACACTGGTAATGGCGCCTCTGGCTGCTGTGCACGCTAACCCTCACGCCGCCTTCAATGGTTTGCTGGATACGGTTAGCGATGTACGAGCGGGCTCCGAGATAGAATCAGGTGATGGCGCTTCAGAGGAAGCCTGCGATACTACTGCTAAAGCCTGCTACATCAGTGACGTTGAGCCCGTGGTTCAACAAAGCTGTGTGGTTTGTCATAAAGAGGGATTAACCGCAGACCAGCAAGGAGCCCGGCTACTGTTTACTGACGACGCCTCGTCAAACCACTCGGCCATGGAAGCGTTTGTGACCACCGATGGTGTCGGAGCTGATTGGTTGCTCGATAAAATTGTGGGCGATCGCGGTCATGGTGGTGGACCAGTGTTGACTCGCGGCGGTGCCGATTATTTGGCATTCGCGGACTACCTGACGCTGCTTGTGGGTGCCAACACTGATGACGGTAGTGTCGATGCCAGTGCAATTTGGTCGGGCACTACCATGGAGAGTCGAGAAACTACACTGCGCCGAGCGGCGATTCTTCTGGCTGGGAAAGTACCCACGAAAGCGGCGCTAAAGCGTGCTACCGCCTCTGATGCAGCTCTTAAGTGGGATATAAAGCGGCTTATGAGCGGCGACGGTTTTCACGATTTTTTGGTGACAGCTGCTAACGACCGTTTGCTTACTGACGGTCTCAACAACGGTATCGACTGGCAGTTTGATTTTCGTAGCCGTTTTCCGGTCTTTTATGCTTTTGAACTCAGTCTCCCCGAGAGAATGCCCGAGGAGTTTGATACCGAGGAATACTGGGATAGACCCTTTCTCTCTCGAAACGACGCCAACAACGAAATTCGTATCGCTACGATTAGGGAGCCAGTAGAGCTGATTGCACATATTGTTGAAAACGATCGCTCCTATAAAGAAGTGGTAACCGCCGACTACACGATGGTGAATCAGTTTACTGCAATGGCTTATCAGGCCGATGTCAGCTTTGATGAGCCCATCACCGATGACAATGGCTTTTACAATCGAAAGCACCTCAATGTATTTAAGCCGGCGAAGAATGCGGGTCACATTCCATTCACAAACGATACTTTTTTTGATCAGGAAACGGGTGACTACGCCGTTAGCGAGTACCACGAGTGGCCACACTCCGGCGTTTTGAGTATGCCTGCTTGGTTGGGGCGATATCCCTCTACCGATACCAATCGCAATCGGGCTCGCGCTCGTTGGACCTACTATCACTTCCTCGGTGTCGACATTGAAAAGTCTGCCCCTAGGTCGACAGACCCGGTTGCCCTAGCCGATACCAATAACCCCACCATGAATAATCCTGCCTGTACCGTCTGCCATGAACGCATGGATCCGGTGGCAGGCGCTTACCAGAACTTTGGTGATCAAGGCCACTATTTGGATACGCATGGCGGGTTGGACTCACTACCTTACACCTATAAAAACCCTCAAAGGCCCGACGGCGAACTTTACCAGCTGGTGCATGGCAACTCTGAAGACTCGGGAGCCCATGTGCTTCACGAGCTTACCCAGACGTTTTCAACCGGTGGTGATGGAAGCAATTTTGCTGTTAGTGAGGCAACGCCACAGAGTTGCATTGAAGATGAAGAAAACAGTACCCAAGATCAATGGGCAGGCTGGTGTAGTCGGCTAAGCATTCTGGATGTAGCGGTCTATGCAGACGGCGCAAAGGTTGTAGAGATAAAAGCATCAGAGTTTGAGACTTACCCGGGCTTTTCAGTAGATACCTACATAGACAATGATTCGGGAGAGGTCTGGCCTAGAGGGTATCTCACCCAAATCTCTCAGGGCACCGCTTACGTCCTGCACGGGGGCAGCTGGATATCTTTTGACTTAGACCTTCCCGAGGGCGAGTACGAAATTGTTGTGAACCTAACCACTCAAATGGACGACGGTCACCCGGAGTCTACTCTCACTGCCGGGTTGCTTTGGTCGGAAGGGTTTTATTCAGGTGATAACCAATACCAATATGGCGATACGTGGTACCGGGACATGCGATCTCCCGGTTTTAATGGAAAGGGGCATACTAGCGATGAGGACAGTATTCAGTGGTTGGGGCAGCAGATCGCCAACGACCCTAGGTTTGCTAAAGCGACGGTTAAATTTTGGTGGCCGGCCGTATTCGGAGCAGAGGCACTTGTAGCGCCTACTGACCGCAGCTTGCCAGATTACGAAGGCCAGTTGTTAGCATTTAATGCTCAGGAGGCGCTTGTTGAAGAGCTAGCTGCAGCTTTTACTGCAGGCGGCTACAAACTAAAGAATCTTCTGGCCGATATGGTGGTATCACCGTGGTTCCGTACAACCGAGGTCAATCAAGAGCTGTCTGAGACGCAACAAAAGGCCCTGCTAACAGTCGGTCGAGGGCGTTTGCTCACGCCAGAAGAGCTTGATCGCAAGAACAGGGCGGTCTTTGGCCGCACCTGGGGCGAGCATTGGCAGGAAAGTGAGTATAGCTACGAGAAACAGACCAACTTCACGTCTGCGTGGAGTGGATACGCATCGTTTTATGGCGGAATCGACAGTGCGGCGGTCACCAAGCGTAATCGTGAAAAGACGCCACTCATGTCAAACGTAAGCGAGAAAATGGCGGTCGAGTTGGCCTGCCAAGTTGTTTTGGAGGATTTTGCCCGGCCGCAGGCCGAAAGAAGGGTCTTCACGGAAGTTGAGAAGACGATAAGCCCTATGAGCCTAGGGGCCGAGACTTATTCACTGGAGCATGGCAATCCCTCGGGCACGGGAATCTCATATCAGGTTTATGAACGTATTCTTGACTTTGATGCGGGCGATGGTGGCGTATCTATCACGTTACAAGACCAAACCAACCCTAGTTGTATACAAGATGAGGAAAATAGCACCGAAGATGAGTGGCGGGGATGGTGTAGAAATGTCGGTGTGGCCAGCGTCGAGGTTTATAAGTCTGGTCGCCTAATAGAATCACTGAGTGCCGATGAGTTTGAGAGCAGTGACGCCTTCGTGCCACAAATGTGGACCGATAATGAGACCGGAGAAACGAGTCGATCGGGGTGGTTCGAGGCTATTGATGGCGGCAAGACCAGCTTTTACCCCTGGAGTGGATGGGGCTTTACCCTGAATTTTGACTTGAGCAAGGGCGATTACGAGCTAAAGGTTGAGCTGGTATCTAGGGTTGATGATGGATATCCCGATTCAGACGCGCTGACAGCTGAGGCTTCTATCGTGTCTCGCAGCTTTGACGCATCGAGTGCTAGTGCGCGTGCGGTAGGTGATCAGCTTGATGCTCTGTATCTGCGGGCCACTGGCAGTGTGCTCAGTGATGAGGTTAAAAACCGCCTGCTCCAAGCTTTTGTAGGTTATGCAAGCACTACAGTTGCTGAAAATGGCAACCGGTTTGACGGTCATTGCGGTGATTGGCAAATTTGGGATTACTCACTGATAACCAATGAAGATAGACAGCGTATTAGAAGCGATTCCGTGGGCAGTTTGCGGGCATGGACCTTAATGGTGCACGCCTTAATGACTAGTTATTCTTACCTACACGATTGAGCGAGTGATGAGACATGCCTAGTCGTAAAATGATATCAACCAACCGAAGACGCTTCATAAAGTCCATGGCGTTGGGTGCTGGGGCGTTAGCGAGTACCACCGGCTTTCGCGTTATGGCTTCGGGCATGGCGCCATACTCGGGTAAGTTACTGGTGACTCTGCAGCTTAGCGGCGGTGCCGATGTTACCCAGTTGTGTGACCCTAAAGTTAACACTCCAGGCGAATTAAAAATTAATAACTGGGCTGACGCTGCAGATCCCGGCGAGGCTGGTAATATTCGGTTTGCTCCGGTGGGTGATAATTTCAATTTCTTCAATCGGTTCGGTTCGGATATGGTGGTGGTCAATGGCGTTGATGCCCAGACAAATTCACACGAAACCGGTCGTCTGTTCAATTGGACCGGCAGCAACGCAGAGGGGCGGCCCTCGCTGACAGCGTTACACGCAGCAGCCAATGCGCCAGAGCAACCTCTGGCCTATTCGGTATTTGGTGGTGGCACCTCGCGAACGTCGGGCATTATTTCTTACAACCGCTTTCGAGACGTTTCACGTTTGCGTGAGCTCGCCAAGCCTACAGAAATGTCATGGGACCCCACTAACCAACTCCGTCCTGATTTGGAGATTAGTGAGGCACAGCGTTTAACGCGGGAGTCGGTAACAGAACTATTCTCCTCGACAAGCCTCACACCGCGTCAGCGGCTGAGTGTCACTCGCTATAAGCAGGCTCTGGATGGGAAGGAAGGCCTGTTGCGCCTTGCTGAAGGGCTGCCCGCACCCGATGATTACGCGGGGGCTGAGACATTCCAAGTGGGTGATAATAATTTTTGGTCTAATTTGAAACAGCAAATGCAAGGCGCGCTTCTGGTGTTTCAGTCAGGCTTGGGTTCAAGTGCTGATCTCTCCTTGGATGGCTTTGATTCCCATGAGAACCATGATGATATTCATGATGCCCTCTATACTCATTTGGCGGACGCCATTTATTATTTCTGGGACTACGCCGAGCAACTTGGGCTTGCTGATCGTATTCTCCTGGTAGTGGGTTCTGACTTCGGCCGTACCAATATGTACAACGACGGCAATGGCAAGGATCATTGGAACATTGGTTCTTACATGCTGATGGAGCAGGGCGCGCGCTGGGGTAATCGCGTGGTGGGAGCTAGTGACGAGCTTCACTTTGCTCGCGGTATCAACCCAAGCTCCTTGAAGCTGTCTGATACCGGAACTGTCTTGACTCCAGCTCACGTTCACCGAGCCGTACAAAAATATCTAGGTATTGACGACTTCGCCGCCGCGAATGGTATTGCCTTGCCGGATGTCGAAGATATTGCCTTGTTTTCCTCGAGCAAGCAGACGCGGGTATAAATCAAGGCCCGCCATTGCCAGCACCGTAGACATCTGGCAGAGGTGAAGCGTCTACGCAACAAGCATCGGGTTTCTGGAGAGACGACCTATCTGTCCCTTGCGGCTTGGAAACGCCTCCGGAGCATTATCATTATCGGCAGAATAACCACTGGCTAAGCTCGCGACCACGGCAACTCTGAAGGTAAACTGTACGCCTTTCCGCCTCGGACTTCGTAATGACCGATTTCAAAATTGCCCCCTCAATTCTTTCTGCCGATTTTGCCCGCCTTGGCGAAGAGGTAGACACGGTTTTGGCAGCTGGTGCTGACATTGTCCATTTCGACGTTATGGACAACCACTACGTACCCAACCTGACGATTGGCCCCATGGTGTGTCAGGCCCTACGTAACCACGGCGTAGAAGCACCCATCGACGTTCACCTCATGGTGCAGCCCGTCGATAATCTTATTGGTATGTTTGCCGACGCGGGGGCCACTTACATTACCTTTCACCCCGACGCTTCCACCCATGTTGATCGCTCATTACAACTAATCCGCGGAGCAGGCTGTAAATCGG
This sequence comes from Luminiphilus sp. nBUS_07, assembly GCF_051201685.1. Classification (GTDB taxonomy): domain Bacteria; phylum Pseudomonadota; class Gammaproteobacteria; order Pseudomonadales; family Halieaceae; genus Luminiphilus. The sequence goes on from NZ_CP179213.1 coordinate 454,554, forward strand.
GCTTGGTTTTCAATCCCGCCGCCTCGCTGGAGGCACTCAAATACGTCATGGATAAAGTCGATATGATTTTATTAATGTCGGTAAATCCGGGTTTTGGGGGACAAAAATTTATACCCGCCACCCTCGACAAACTTCGGGAGGTGCGTGCGCTCATTGATGCCAGTGGGCTGGATATTCGCCTTGAGGTCGATGGCGGTGTAGGGCCGGGTAATATCGCCGAGATTGCCGCGGCAGGTGCCGATACGTTTGTTGCGGGGTCAGCAATCTTCAATCAGCCCGATTATCGCGCGGTGATTGATGAAATGAGGCGCAAGCTCGCCAGCGTTCACTCGTAATGTATCAGCATACTTTCGATGCCCTTATTGCTGAGGGTTACAACCGGATACCAGTCAGTCGCACTATCTTGGCCGATATGGAGACGCCACTGTCGGCTTACCACAAATTTGCCGCCGGGCCCTTTTCGTTTCTTTTTGAGTCAGTGCAAGGCGGTGAGAAATGGGGGCGTTATTCCATAATTGGTCTGCCAGCCCGGCGCCTTTTACGGGTTGAGGGTAATGCGGTTGCTGAAATACTAGATGGCGTTGTCATCAGCAGAGAGGAAACAGAGGACCCTTTGCGGTGGATAGAGTCCTATCACGATAATTTTAGTAGTGCTCCTGTTCCGGGATTGCCGGTTTTTCATGGCGGCTTAGTTGGCTACTTTGGCTACGATACCGTGCGCCTAACCGAAGCCAAGCTCAAGCATAGCTGCCCACCCGATACCCTGGGGGTTCCTGATATTTTACTTATGGTCGCAGAAGAGGTGTTGGTTTTTGACAACTTAGCAGGAACACTGACAATTGTGGTTAACGCTAATGCAGAAACTTCAGAGGCTTTTACTGAGGCCGTAATTCGACTAGAAGCGATTGCGAAGCAGTTGTCAAAACCTGGTCCCGATCTTGAGGCTATTGACCTTTCGGCGAGGAGCACGGAAGCCGTTGAGGCGCGCTCGCGCCACCAAACGGTGCGCGAGGAATTTGAAGCTTGGGTTGAAACCATCAAAGAAGCCGTCCTCAGTGGCGATGTAATGCAAGTGGTGCCGTCTCAGCGCATGTCAATTGCATACCGAGCAGCCCCCATTTCACTTTATCGAGCTCTGAGAAACCTTAATCCCTCTCCTTATATGTACTTTCTGGACTTGGGTGGGTTTCAGATTGTGGGATCGTCACCAGAGATTTTAGTGCGGTCGGAGGCAGGTGAAGTCACGGTGCGCCCTATCGCTGGAACCCGGAAGCGGGGGGTTGATGAAGCAGAAGATCAGGCGTTGGAGGAGGAGCTGCTTGCTGACCCTAAGGAAATTGCGGAACATTTAATGTTGATCGATTTGGGGCGTAACGATATTGGGCGCATTGCCGAATCCGGGTCGGTGATTCTTACTGAAAATATGTTGGTTGAGCGGTACTCTCACGTGATGCACATTGTTTCCAATGTGACGGGTCGGTTGCGAAGTGACTTGTCTACTATGGATGCTCTTCGAGCGACCTTGCCGGCGGGAACACTGAGCGGTGCTCCGAAGGTAAAAGCCATGGAAATCATAGACCAGCTAGAGCCCGTTAAGCGCGGTATCTATGGCGGTGCAGTGGGCTATTTATCTTGGGCTGGAGACATGGATACGGCAATTGCGATTCGCACGGCTGTGATCAAAGATGGTGAGGTCCATGTGCAGGCCGGTGCTGGCGTTGTAGCCGACTCAGCCCCTGCTCTTGAGTGGGAAGAAACTATGAATAAGGCTCGGGGTATGCTCAGGGCTATAGCGATGGTGAATGAAGCGTGAGCGAAAATCAGATAGTGCCTCGAACTCGAGAAGAATTAGATGAGCTTCTGGAGGTATTTTTTCAAGAGGGTAATATAGGCGCAGCTGCCCTACTGGCCTGGGAGCTTTTAGCCCGATTTCCATCGGAGTCTTTCGTGGCGCGTATTTATGTCAAGAAGATTTTGCGGGACCCTTATGTCGCAGGTCTCGAGCTTAATGTATTCCAGAGTAATGCAACGGACCTCAGAAAGGCCGGTCAGTTCCAAGAGCTAGCTGAGTTAGCAGCACTGGGGTTATTGAAGTTTCCTGCTCAAAGATACCTAACGCTATCCCTTGTCAGTGCTGCAGAAAAGCTGCTGCGGCACGAATGGATTGGTCATGCTATTGATTCGTTGGGTGAGCCCGAGGAGAGCGACGTCGTGCTTCTTAATGCCGTGGCAGCAGTTGCTCAAACTGAGGGAGACTACGAGCGAGCCAAGCGCGTTTTTGGAAAATTACTCAAGTTAGAACCTGACAACGAGCAACTACTGCAAAACTATAGCGCATCTCTAGTTGGGCTTGGCGACTTTGATGAGGCGACCAATCTTCTAGAGCGTGCCCTGGCAAAAAGTGAAAGCCCTAGAGAGTATCTTTACCGTTTGGCACCGCTATATCGTCGGAGCGGTTTAGACGTGTTGGCCAAGCTAGACCAGCTAGATTCTGCATATTTCTCCCGCTGTGAAAACGCGAATAAAGCAAAAACTCATACTGATGTGAGGCTCTTCTTACAAGACTTCGAGGGCGTGTGTAACGGCCTCGAAAAGCAAATAGAGTTCGCACCGTCACCAGAAACTGAGTTTGAACTGGCTGAATGTGAAATTGCGCTGAACAGGCTGAATGATGGCTTAAATCGGTACCAAGTACGGTTTGAGGCGTTTCCCTATCTAAGATGGTTTGATACCAACCTTCCCTTGTACAGAGGCCAGTACCTAGAAGATGAGCGGCTGTTTATTTGGAATGAACAGGGAATTGGTGATGAAATCATGTTCGCTATGTTCCTTGAAGAGCTCGAACGCAGGGCGACTAACGTTACCATTGCTACGGATGCTAGATTGATCGATATTTTCAAGCAGCGTTACCCGCACTGGACGTTTATAAACAGGCACGGAATGCCTGAAGAGCGCATCGATGCAGACTTTGCATGTCCTATGGGCGAACTTATGATCATGTTCATGCCAGATCTCCTCAAATCAAAGCAGCATCTGCGCCAACCTGCGTTTGAACCCTCTCAAAGCCGTTTTGCTGAGATTGCTCGCTTACTTGAGGGTAAAAAGAAGCCAAGAGTAGCGGTAACTTGGCGAGGTGGGTCCAAGGTTAATGGCAAGATTCGCTCCATGACGCTAGAGACGTTAATGAAAGGGTTACCTCAGGATGCCGACATAGATTTGATTTCTTTACAGTATGACGGCGAGCACGAGCAGGAGGTTCGTGACTATGGGGATACCCGCCTCGCACTGAGTGGATTAAATAATCGCACTGACCTTGAGGGTGTGTTTAGTTTACTGAGGTGTTGTGATGCGGTGCTCACTGTTGATAATGCTGTTGCTCACTTTGCTGCTGCCATGGGTACACCCACGGCGGTTTTGGTGCCCGCTGGGCAAGTTCAGTTTCGCTGGAAAAATGAGAGAATGAGAAAGCTGCTGTTTCCCAGTTCAGATTTATTTATTCAGAGTGTTCCAGGAGATTGGTCCGATCCTGTAGATAGGGCTTGGAGCCATGTGCTCGATATCTCTTAATATTAATGTCACAGGAGGTGATTAGCAGTGCTTCGCGTCTTTGTAGGTTTTGATGAGCGTCAGCGTGTTTCGTTTACCACGCTAGCTACCTCAATCTTTGAAACAGCTTCGAAACCAGTTTTAGTGAGCCCTTTGGTTCTTAGAACTTTGCCGATTACTCGCAGAGGACTAACGCCTTTCACTTTCTCGCGATTTTTAGTGCCTTGGCTGTGCAACTTTCAAGGCGCGGCGATATTCATGGATGCTGATATGTTGCTGGCGTCAGATATTACGGAGCTTGAACAGCAAATTGCGGATGAGACTGCAGTATCTGTCGTGAGGTCGTTAGATCAGTACGAGCAAACGTCCTTTATGCTAATAAATTGTGCGCACCCCTCCCACAGGGTACTGACCCCGCAGTTTATTCAGGACACGGAGATTAATCTCCATGCCCTGGAGTGGGTGGGCGATAGTGAAGTTGGGTCATTGGATGCAAAATGGAATCAGTTGATAGGGTACCAAAATATTGATTTTTCTAAAGGGAATATCCATTACACGATGGGAGTTCCAGCATTCCCAGAAACAGCAACCTCCCCCGGCGCAGACTTGTGGAGAAAGAACGCTTCATTGGGTATGTCTGCGGTTCCATGGGCTGAAATTATGGGGCAGTCAGTGCATGCAATCAATATAGAAGGTGTTAGGTTGCCGCGTTATGTTTGGAATTTCGACACCAACCAGCCCTATCCAGAGCATATGGAGCTCGTGCAAAAACTGGTGTTAGAGCATCGAGCTCAAAAGTCCCAGGCTAATCAGGGCTGATCCACTTCGCCATGTGTTGCTTTAGGCTCAACGACTACCATAATACCGTGGCCATAAACTTGATGACGTTGAAGAACAGCGACCTCAAAAAAATCAGATAATCTGGGAAGCCACCATGAACTGGGTTGCTGAATGAGATGGGCGTTACGACCGTCTGACAGCGTTTTTCCGGCTGGCCCCTGATGGATGGTAAAAAACCCAATTTTGGTGACTAGCGTTGCTAGCTCGGCTAGTACATTTTCGAGTAACTTGGGCTCGATATGTTCTAAAACGTCAATACAGCAAACAAGGTCGGCTGGTTTGGGGGAGCCGTACTCTGGAAAGGCCGGATCATAAGGTTGGTAAATGAGATTCTGAGTGACACCAAGTTGCTGTAAGCTGCTAAGCAATCGCTGCTTTCCAGCGCCATAATCAGTAAGAGAACTACAGTTGGTTTTGCGGATTAAATCTGCCACCGAAGGCGCAAATTGCGTCGAAGCCACCCCGTAGTTTGGGTTCTCATGAAGCTTTTTCTGCTCGGCTAAGTATTCATCGCTGATTGTTTTAGAAGACATGGGATATTGAACCGTGCTGGTGCACTTTTTGAGTATTGAACGCTAAGACTACAGGTTTAGGACCGAGCTTTGAATATTTTGATGCTAGACAATTACGACTCTTTTACCTGGAATATTGTTCAGTACCTTTGGGAGCTGGGCGCCCAGGTTGAGGTGCATCGTAATGATGAAATCGACCTTGAAGGTATTGAACGGCTTGCCCCAGCGGGTATTTGTATTTCTCCTGGGCCTTGCTCGCCAAAAGAGGCGGGAATCTCTATGGAGGTTATCGAGCACTTTGCCGGGAAATTGCCAATATTTGGCGTTTGCCTTGGGCAGCAGTCGATAGGCGCGGTTTTTGGCGGTGACGTTGTGCGCGCTGAAAAGGTTATGCACGGAAAAACCAGCGCGGTACATCACACAGGTCAGGGCGTTTTTAAAAATTTACCCAGCCCGTTCAATGCGACGCGTTACCACAGCCTTGTAGTGGCAGAAGCATCTTTGCCCGAATGTCTTGAGGTTACTGCATGGACTGAGACCCCCGATGGAGCCAGAGAAGCCATTATGGGGTTACGTCATCGTGAATTGGCGGTTGAAGGTGTACAGTTTCACCCGGAGTCGATTCTGTCCGAGCATGGACACGCTCTGCTTAAAAACTTTTTAGACCGCTTGTAACGCTATTTTTGATGTCGTAGATAGCCCAATAAATTCAGGACCAAAATTGTAGTGATGAATATTAAACAAGCGTTGCACCATCTGGCCGATGGGCAATCATTATCAAGAGATGAGATGCGCGGGGTGATGACCGAAGTCATGACCGGTGTAGCGACTCCGGCTCAAATCGGTGCGCTTCTTATTGCCTTACGGATCAGGGGCGAGACCATAGATGAGATCGTCGGTGCCGCAGAGGTCATGCGCAGTTTGGTCACCCGAGTGCAGGTATCCCAAGAACGTTTGGTAGATCTCGTGGGTACTGGGGGCGATGGTGCAAATCTGTTTAATGTTTCAACTGCGGCGAGTTTTGTTGTTGCCGCCGCCGGTGGTCGAGTGGCAAAACATGGCAATCGCTCTGTTTCAAGCTCAAGCGGCTCTTCCGACGTACTAGAGACTCTGGGGGTGCCCCTTGATCTCTCCCCGGTTCACATTGCGAAGAGCATTGAGGCAGTTGGGCTGGGTTTTATGTTTGCGCCGGCACACCATGGCGCCATGAAGCATGCGGTAGGTCCCAGAAAAGACTTAGGAATGCGAACGTTGTTCAATATCTTGGGACCGCTGACGAATCCGGCTCACGTTGAGCGTCAGGTTTTGGGGGTATTTGCCCCCCACCTTTGCCAGTCGATAGCGGAGTCGCTCAGTAAACTGGGCAGTAAGCACGCGCTGGTTCTCAGCAGTACCGATGGTCTCGATGAAATTTCTATCGCCGCACCTACGGCAGTTTGGGAGATGCGCGGCGGAGTGGTTGAGCGCTTTCAGATTGATCCTTCCGACTACGGGCATGGCCATAAAAGTCTTTTGGGTCTGGAAGTTGCCTCTGCGCAGGAATCTGCTGACTTGATCAAATCAGCGCTCTCTTTAGCGTCGGGTGAAGGGGCTGAGCGAGCACGCTCCATGATTGCTTTAAATGCCGGTGCAGCGATCTATGTGTCGGGGGTTGCGAAAACATTGAAGGCGGGAATTATAGCCGCCGATGACGCGATTGCTTCTGGAGCAGCCCTAGATAAGCTCGACGCCTTTGTAGGCTTTACCAATCAGTTACGGGCTGAAGCATCATGAGTGGAAAATTAGCCACCCCCACGGTTCTTAAGAAAATTATCGATCGGAAAGTTGAGGAAGTGGCTGATCGTAAGCGTCGGCAAGATATAGCCGCAGTGAAGGGCTTGGCCGCCGAGGCGTCATCGACACGGGGTTTTATCGGGGCGTTACAGCATCGCCTCATTGAAGGTCAGTCTGCGGTTATCGCTGAGGTGAAAAAGGCAAGTCCGAGTAAAGGCGTCATCCGCGCAGATTTCCGGCCCGCAGACATTGCTGCGAGCTACGAGGCGGGGGGTGCAGCCTGTCTGTCTGTGCTTACAGATATCGATTTTTTTCAGGGTGCCGATATTTATTTATCTGAAGCCCGCAGCGCCTGCTCAATCCCAGTAATTCGCAAAGATTTCACCATTGATCCCTATCAAATATGGGAAGCTCGAGCACTTGGAGCCGATGCTGTTTTACTCATTGTGTCCTGTCTTGAGTTCTCGCAGTTACAAGAGCTTTATGGGGTCGCGAAAGAAGCAGGACTCGACGCCTTAATTGAGGTTCATGACCGGTCCGAGCTCGAAGAAGCCCTGCAGCTAAAGCCTGAGTTGATTGGCATTAACAATCGCGATTTACACACCTTTGAAACCGACTTGGCGACGACTCTTAATTTGCTGTCGGAGATTCCCGAATCTATTCAGGTGGTTACTGAGAGCGGGATTCATACCACTGAAGACGTGAACCGCATGCGAGCTGCAGGGGTAGACACCTTTCTTGTTGGTGAGGCTTTTATGCGGGCGGCTGACCCCGGTTCAGAACTAAATCGGCTTTTTTATTAGCCGCGATGAACGTCGGTTTAAACCCTCTGAAAAAATACATGACATAGCAAAGGTCATGATGAGCCCCAGAGTTTCGGACTTCGTTTTCATTTAAACGACCGGCTGTGACGGATTGCTGTGGCGTATTAGCCGGGTTCACTGGGCAAGGGTTCTTTGGGTTCTCGCAACACCACAATCGTTTTGCCGGCGACTTCGATAAGCCCGTCCTGGCGCAGAGCTTTAAGTACTCTGCCAGCCATTTCTCGGGAGCAGCCCACAATTTTCCCAAGTTCTTGGCGCGTGATGCGAATTTGCATGCCCTCGGGGTGTGTCATTGCGTCGGGCTGGTTCGTCAGGTCGTTTAAGGTTTGGGCGATGCGACCTGCGACGTCGACAAAAGCGAGGTCAGTCAATTTTCGGGTGGTTGTTCGCAGTCGATGACCTATTTGAGTGGCCAGCACGTACAGAATTTCTGGATAATTGCCGCGCACCTGATGAAAACGTTCATAACTAATTCTGGCGACCTCTACGGGTACTCTGGCGACAAGGTTGGCTGTACGAGCCTCTTCGCCAAACAAACCCATCTCGCCAAAAAAATCTCCAGGATTGAGATAGCTCACGACCATCTCCTGGTGGGCGTCATCGTCATCGCCGTCAATAATGACGGCGACTGAACCTTCTAGAATTAAGTAAATGGAATCGCTGGGATCGCCCTGCTTCACAATGGTCTGACGTTGCTTAAAGGTAAGCCGCTCACATTGTCGTAGGAAGTTTTCAGCCTCAGGGATTTGGCGCAGGACTTCAGCTTTCATTTTGGGATATTCCTCACAGTATCCGATTGGCAGTCTGAGCTATTAATTACCGCAGCTCAACGGCTAAATTTAAACAAAATAAAGCGCTGAGAGCTCTTTATTTAACAATATTCAAATCAACCTCAAATAATAGGCCCTCAGATTGTTCTAGAAAGTGTTTCACCTCTGGCAGTCGCGGCAGAACTTGCGAGGCGCTACGAGACCTGAATCACAGTATCTGCTTTGCAGCTTGGCCTTATAACCCTCGGCGCTCAACCGCTAGTCGGGTCTTATGACGTTGGGTTCGGAAGTCGTTAATATGCCCCGTCAGAGAAGTAGACAGTTTTTTTAAGGCAGCAACGCGGAGTGTTAGAGCGATGAAGGGTACGGTGAAGTGGATGGATGGCGCGATGTTTGTAGCCGAGTCAGGTAGCGGACATACGGTGGTCATGGATGGCCCTGAGGAACTGGGGGGTCGTAATCAGTCTCTCAGACCCATGGAAATGCTGCTTTTGGGTACCGGCGGGTGTGCTATTTACGACGTCATTGCCATGCTTAAGAAGTCGAGGCAGCAAGTCACTGATTGTCGCGTTGAGCTTCAGGCGGAGCGCGTTGATGCGGTGCCTGCGGTCTTCGAGTCGATGAACTTACATTTCGTAGTGACGGGTCATGGCGTCAAGGAAAGCCAAGTTCGGCGTGCGGTTGAACTCTCCGCAGAAAAATACTGTTCGGCGTCCATTATGTTGTCGAAGGCTGGGGTGCGGGTATCCCACAGTTTCGCTGTGGAAGAAGCCTAAATACTCCCATGCCATGGCGAACAGGCAGAGACTGACTAAATCCAGTAAGTGCTGGTCGTCATCAGCTTAGACGCTTGAGTCATGGCGCGCTTCACTGGCTGTGGCAGTTCAAGCCCACCGGCTTTAAGAGCGTTTTCTCCATGACGTTCCTCATCCTCAAGCATTGTTTGAAGGATGAGCTGCGACTTTCGGTCGGTTTCAGGCAATGTTTTTAGATGGCTACGCAAATGGCTTGCAACACGCTCTTCCGTAGCGTGGACAAACCCCAAGCTAACGCTGTCGCCGACCAAGCCGGCAGCTGCTCCCATGGCCAGCGAGGCACCATAAAAAAGAGGGTTGAGCACGCTGGGCCGAGTGCCTAGCTCTTCTAAGCGCTCCTCGCACCAAACTAAGTGGTCGATTTCCTCTTGTGCAGCTTCTTGCATCTCGGTTCGGGTGCCGGCTGACTTTGCGGTCATGGCCTGCCCCTGATATAGCGCTTGAGCACAGACTTCGCCGGTGTGGTTGACCCGCATGAGCCCCCCAGAATGCTTGCGCTCCCGATCAGACAGCGCACCGTCACTGTGTCCAGCCGCGGGGGAGGGTCGCATTGCAGAGGCACCGCGGCGTGCGAGGGTTTTAAGCATGCCATCGACTTCAACCAGCAGCCGGTCCACGGAGGTCAGTTCACGTTGGCTCATAGCGAGATACTCTTGTTTTGATGCCCTTACTCTAGCGATCTATCGCTCGCCAGCCAATATCCCGTCGCAAGGTTTTTCCGGGCCACTGGATTTTGTCTGCGGCATCATAGGCTGACGTTTGCGCAGAGCAAATATCCACCCCTAAAGCGGTCACACACAAGACCCTGCCTCCACTGGTGTGATAAACGCCGTCTTTATTTTCGGTGCCGGCGTGAAAGACTTTTACTCCGTCAGAGTCAGCGTCGGTCAGCCCCTCAATAATTGCGCCCTTGGGGTAGCTTCCCGGGTAGCCCTCGGCCGCAAGCACGACCCCCAGGGCAGCTCGGTCATCCCACTCAGCGGTTGTGGCGCTCAGATTTCCAGCGAGTGCGGCAAGACAAAGCGCATCAAGGTCACTTTGCAGCCGCATCATAATTGGCTGTGTCTCTGGGTCCCCAAAGCGGCAGTTAAATTCGATCACCCGTGGGTTGCCCGACTCGTCGATCATGAGCCCTGCGTATAAAAAGCCGGTGTAGGGCATGCCGTCCGCAGCCATGCCCGCCAATGTCGGGTTGATGACTTCACGCATAATGCGTTCATGGATGGCGGGCGTCACGACCGGCGCTGGCGAATAGGCACCCATGCCGCCGGTATTTGGGCCAGTGTCGCCTTCTCCAATACGTTTATGGTCCTGGCTACTGGCCATAGGCAGCGCGTGTTGGCCATCTGCAATCACGATGAAGCTGGCTTCTTCCCCTGCTAGGAATTCCTCTATGACTACTCGGCAACCTGCCTCTCCAAAGGCATTGCCCGACAGCATATCAGTGACCGCCTCTTCAGCTTGGGCCAGTGTTTCGGCGACGATAACGCCTTTTCCCGCCGCGAGACCGTCAGCTTTTATGACTATGGGTGCGCCATTAGCACGCAGGTAGGCTAGGGCGGGCTCAAGCTCGGTGAAGTTGGCATAGTCGCCGGTTGGAATATTGTGACGGGCCAGAAAATCCTTGGTGAACGCTTTGGAGCCCTCTAATTGCGCCGCCGCTTTGCTAGGTCCAAAGCAGGCAAGTCCGCGAGCTGTAAAGTCATTAACAATTCCACCCACCAAAGGCGCCTCGGGGCCGATCACTGTCAGGGCAATGTCGTGACTCTCGACAAAGTTCGCTAATCCGTCAAAGTCCATGACGTCCAAGGCAACGTTAGTGACTCCAGATTCCCCCGCTGTTCCCGCGTTACCCGGTGCTGCATAGACATGATCAACGTGGGTCGCCTGGGCAAGCTTCCAGCATAACGCATGCTCGCGGCCACCACTGCCCACAACCAGAATATTCATCTTCAGGCTCCTCGTTGCCGGTTAGTGACGGAAGTGCCGCATGCCCGTGAAGACCATCGCCATACCGGCTTCGTCTGCGGCGGCAATAATTTCTTCATCGCGAATTGAGCCACCGGGCTGAATCACCGCAGCGATACCGCGTTCTGCAGCATTGTCGATCCCATCGCGAAAAGGGAAGAAAGCATCCGATGCCATGATGGCACCCTGAACCTCAAGGTTGGCATGCTCCGCTTTAATCGCCGCAATGCGCGCAGAATTGACGCGGGACATTTGTCCTGCACCAACGCCAATCGTTCGATTGTTGGCTGCATAAATGATGGCATTCGACTTCACAAATTTGGCAACCTTCCAGGCAAACAGTAAATCGAGCCACTCTTGCTCAGTCGGTTGACGCTGACTGACGACTTGCAGGTCGTCCCGCGTAATCATGCCGTCATCACGATCTTGCACCAACAATCCTCCGTTGACGCGCTTGAAGTCTTGGGCGCCGACGGGAGAGGCCCACTGGCCGGTTTTAAGAACACGGATATTTTTCTTCTCCGCGATCACCGGCAATGCTGCGGCATTGATCTCTGGCGCAATAATGACCTCAACAAATTGTCGGTCAACAATGACTTGGGCTGTGGCAGCGTCTAATTCGCGGTTAAACGCGATAATGCCGCCAAAGGCAGACTCGGGGTCGGTGTTAAAAGCAAGGTCGTAGGCTTCACCGAGAGAGTCCGATACCGCAACCCCACAGGGGTTGGCGTGCTTAACAATGACGCAGGCCGGGTCTTCGAAATTTTTGACGCACTCTAAGGCGGCGTCAGTATCGGCAACATTATTGTAAGACAGAGCCTTACCCTGCAGCTGAGTAGTGGTGGCGATGCCGACTTCCTGCGGCGAGTGCTCTTTATAAAAAGCGGCTTGCTGGTGAGGGTTTTCGCCGTAGCGCATGGTTTCGGCTTTGACGAGCTGCAGGTTAAGGGTGCGGGGAAAACCCTGGCTCCCATTACCAAGCTGCTGGCCGAAGTAGTTGGCAATCGCGCCGTCATAATGCGCCGTATGTTCATAAGCTTTAATAGCCAGATCAAAGCGAGTTTCGTATCTAATGGCGTTGTTGTTGGCGTCGAGCTCTTCTATCAGGCAGGCATAATCGCCGGCGTCGACGACGATGGTCACGTCACGGTGATTCTTTGCAGCAGCACGAACCATGGTGGGTCCGCCGATATCGATATTTTCAATAGCATCTTCGAGGCTACAGTCTGGGCGAGCAACGGTTGCCTCAAAGGGATACAGATTAACCACAACCATATCGATAGGGGCAATATCATGGCTGGCCATAACACCATCGTCAGTACCGCGACGCCCTAAAATACCGCCGTGGATGGTGGGGTGCAGCGTCTTGACGCGTCCGTCCATCATCTCAGGAAAACCGGTGTGATCAGAAACTTCGGTAACGGGCAGCCCAGCTTCCCGAAGCAGTTTGCAGGTTCCTCCAGTAGACAGTAAAGCCACGTGACGATCGATAAGTGCCTGAGCGAACTCAACGATGCCGGTCTTGTCAGAAACGCTGATAAGGGCGCGGCGTACAGGGGCTAGATGTGACTCAGTCATAATATGAAGGGTCCTAAAGGGAAAGGTTAAAGACTTTAAATGAGATGGTACTGGCGGAGTTTTTTACGCAGCGTGCCTCGGTTTAGGCCTAACATCGCGGCGGCTTTACTTTGGTTACCCCCTGTCTCCTTGAGGACTGCACGAAACAGCGGTTCTTCGACCTGAGCAAGCACCAACGCGTGCAGGTCAGTGCAGGTCGCGCCGTCAAGTTGCTCAAAGTAGTGGGTAATGCTCTCCTTGGCACTTTCGCGAAGGGGGCGTGGTGGGGCGGTTTTAGTATCGGAGGTCACGCGGCGAGCTCGTTATTTTGGCAGTGGCTTCCCAGTGTTTGGAGTAGGGCCTGCTGAGCTTCGGTATCTTCCAAAGCATTGAAGTGCCGCTTCCAGCTTAAGAAGGTGCTGGGTAGATCGGCCTCAATCGCGTCAAAAAACCAGCCCACGTGTTTCCGGGCTATTCGTATCCCCATGAAGTCACCGTAAAAATCATGCAGGGCGGTTAGGTGTGTGCGCATTTGTAAAAAGCGTTCAGCATGTGAGGGCTGTATGGCAAGCGCCCCAGATAACGCTTGAGCGATGGCGCCTGGTAGCCAGGGGCGACCTAAGGCTGCTCGACCAATCATGACTCCTGCTGCACCCGTCTGCTCCAGCACCGCAAGCGCCTTTGTTGGAGTGGTGATATCGCCATTGGCCAACACGGGGATACCCACAGCATCGACGATAGCCGCAATCGTGCAATATTCCGCCTCACCCTTAAATCGATCGGCTCTAGTTCTACCGTGAACAGTGAGCATCTGAATGCCTGCATCTTCTGCAATTTTCGCGATGGCAACCCCGTTGCGCTGCTGTGGTGAAACGCCAGTGCGAATTTTAAGAGTGACGGGTACATCAACCGCAGCAACTACGGCCTTTAAAATTTCCTCCACCCGCCGCTCATCGGCCAGAAGGGCAGAGCCCGCGGCTTTTTTGCAGACTTTTTTCGCCGGGCAGCCCATGTTGATGTCAATAATATCAGCACCGTCATCGGCATTGAGCCTCGCGGCCTCTGCGAGCTGCTGGGCTTCGTTGCCAACAATTTGAACGGATCGAAGCCCGCTTTGGGCATTGTGACAGCGACGCAATGATGACTTGCGTGACGTCATTAATTTTGGGTCGGAGGTCAGCATTTCTGCCACTGCCATGCCAGCACCTAGACCGACACAAAGCTCGCGTAGTGGTAGGTCAGTGACGCCGGCCATGGGCGCGAGCACCACGGGGTTCGCCAGTTTCAAGGCGCCAATCTGCAAACCTGCAGGCACAGAGCTGCCCGCATCCCCAGTACGACACGAAGAGGAACAGATTGCTTTTGGGGTTGGCGTATCAGCCACAAACTCTCACCAGAGCGCTAACTGGGGCCGCAAAGCATACAGCGCAATGGCGCAAGGATGAAGCAGAAAGGTTAAATTTTGATCAGTTGTGCGCGGCAAACGCATCATCGCTAAGTGTGTTCGGTGATCTAAACGGAGATCTGCATTTGTGCCAATCCATTAGACAGGTCGAGTCGTATGGTTCAGAATGCGCCGAAAAGCAATATAACTGACGTGAACTAGCAGCGAATTGTCGAGATGTCTGATATTTTGTTAATCAACGGACCCAACTTAAATTTGTTGGGGTCACGAGAGCCTGATCGTTACGGGAGCGAATCTCTTGAGACGATTACGGCTAGGCTGCGTGTCGACGCAGAACGTGCGGGAGCTTCCTTTTCTTGCGTTCAAAGTAATGCCGAACACGAGCTAATAGAAGTCATCCACAGTGCACCGGCAGCCGATACGCGTTTTATCATTATCAATCCCGCTGCTTTTACCCACACCAGCATTGCACTGCGCGACGCCCTACTGGGGGTGGCTATCCCGTTCATTGAGGTGCATATATCCAATGTGCATGCCCGGGAAGCCTTTCGCCAGCATAGCTATCTGTCTGATATTGCCGAAGGTGTTATCTGCGGCCTGGGCAGTTTTGGCTACGACTGCGCCCTCGCCGGGGCCTTGAAACAAATTTCTTCAAATCTTAAGCCTGCTTGAGGACCGTTACTATGGATATCCGCAAAGTCAAAAAATTGATTGAGCTGTTGGAAGAGTCAGATATTGACGAAATCGAAATTATTGAGGGTGAAGAGTCGGTGCGCATAAGCCGCAACAGCCATGCCGCCCACTTGGGCGCAAGCTATGCGCCACCGGTTGCTATGCCTGCACCGGCGGCTCTAGCCGCCGCCCCTGCGGCTGCCCCAGCCGCGCCAGAGCCGGCAGCAGAGGCTATTTCTACAGATAACGCGGTGTTGTCGCCGATGGTCGGTACCTTTTACCGCTCTCCCAGCCCAGAGGCCAGCGCTTTCGTTGAGGTAGGCCAAACGGTACGGGTCGGGGACGTTCTGTGCATTGTTGAGGCCATGAAGATGATGAATCAGATCGAGGCTGATCGAGCCGGCACGGTAACGGCCATTCACGTCGCCGATGGCGAGCCCGTAGAATTTGACCAACCCCTCATCACCATTGCCTGACCCTGGAGGTAGCCCTGTGCGCTGCCGACCGAGAGGAATCATTTGATGTTAGAGAGAGTTTTGATCGCCAATCGTGGCGAAATTGCCCTTCGAATTATGCGCGCCTGCCGCGAGCTGGGTATTGAGACCGTCGCGGTGCATTCAACAGCAGATCGTGAGCTGAAGCATGTCCGCCTTGCAGATCAGGCCGTGTGTATTGGACCGCCAAACTCAACGCTGAGTTATTTGAATGTGCCTGCGATTATTAGTGTGGCTGAGGTGACGAATACTGACGCCATTCATCCCGGCTATGGGTTTTTATCGGAAAACGCCGATTTTGCTGAGCAGGTCGAGAAGAGCGGTTTCGTATTTATTGGCCCCACCGCAGAAACCATTCGTCTGATGGGCGACAAAGTGTCGGCAAAACACCAAATGCAACGCTCTGGTGTGCCAACGGTTCCCGGGTCAGAGGGAGCTATTCCCGATGATCCTGACGAGATTTTGCGTATTGCTCGAGATATTGGTTATCCGGTCATTGTCAAAGCCGCGGCGGGCGGTGGCGGCCGCGGTATGCGGGTGGTTCATAACGAGGAAGTACTGCTCAGCTCAATTCAAGTGACTCAGTCTGAGGCCAAGGCGGCCTTTGGGTCACCGGTGGTATACATTGAGAAATTCCTTCAGCGACCTCGTCACGTGGAGATCCAGGTGCTTGCGGATGGTCAAGGCAATGCCGTTCACCTAGGTGACCGTGACTGCTCGTTGCAGCGGCGGCACCAGAAAGTTATTGAAGAGGCGCCTGCCCCCGGAATTGATGACAAGCTGCGCGCCGAAATCGGTGAGGCTTGTGTCAAAGCGTGTATCGATATTGGTTACCGCGGTGCGGGGACCTTTGAGTTTTTATACGAAGATGGCGGTTTTTATTTCATCGAGATGAATACGCGGGTTCAGGTTGAACATCCAGTCACCGAGATGATTACCGGGGTGGATATTGTCAGGGAGCAATTGCTGATTGCCTCTGGGGAGAAGCTTTCGATTCGCCAGGAAGACGTGGTGTTTAACGGCCACGCCTTAGAGTGCCGAATCAATGCCGAGGATCCACGAAATTTCTTGCCATCTCCTGGCAGAATCAACACGTTTCATGCCCCGGGTGGACCGGGAGTTCGGGTGGATTCCCATGTTTACAGTGGCTATACAGTTCCGCCCCACTACGACAGCTTGATTGGTAAGTTGATTACCCACGGAGATACCCGCGCTGGGGCGCTCGTAAAAATGCGCCAGGCTCTCGATGAGCTAGTTGTTGAGGGTATACGCACCAATGCCGCTTTGCACCGTGAGCTGGTGGTTGACCCCTCGTTTATGGCGGGTGGCGTCAGCATTCACTACCTCGAGAGTAAATTGGAACACGAGCATTGACCGACGCCGGCTGGCAAGAGCTACGGTTCAATACCACTCCCAACCATATCGACAGTCTTGAGGATTGGTTGTTTGAGCAGGGCGCCCTCGCGGTGACCTTGGAGGACAACGCTGACGAGCCACTACTTGAGCCGGGCCCCGGTGAGACACCCCTGTGGCAAAACATCAAACTGGTGGCGTTGTTCGAGACGGGCCTAGATCTTTCTCAGATTCTGGCTGAAGTGCCATCACAGTGGGTGACCGCGTCGGCGGAGGAGGCCAAATTTGTTCCTGATCAAGACTGGGAACGCGCGTGGATGGCAGACTTTGAACCCTTACAGATGGGTAATCGGCTTTGGATCTGCCCGAGTTGGTGCGAGCCCCCAGACCCTAATGCCGTCAACATCAATTTGGATCCGGGTCTAGCATTTGGCACTGGGACACATCCCACCACGGCAATGTGCTTGGCTGAACTGGACGCCAGTATTAAGCACGGAATAAACCTTATCGATTACGGCTGCGGCTCTGGCATTTTGGCGATTGCCGGTTTGAAGTTGGGGGCTGCCAAAGCCTTTGCTGTCGACAATGATCCGCAGGCGGTAACCGCCACACTCGATAACGCCCAGCGCAATGCGATTGCTGAGGAACAGCTTGACGTGTTTTTGGTATCTCAGACAGATGCCAAGGCGCGCCTGCGACCCGTTGAGCTGGTGGTTGCCAATATACTCGCAGGCCCTTTGGAGGCGCTGGCACCGACGTTGATAGATTTGATCAAGCCCGGGGGCCGTTTGATTTTGGCAGGTCTGCTCAGTGAGCAGGCAGTGGGCCTAATTGCCGCTTATAAGCCCTGGGTAACTCTGACCGCAGTGCAAGAAAAGGAAGGTTGGACGTTACTAGCGGGTGAAAAGCTTCCCGAGTGACGCTGCCGCGGTCCACCCGTTTTTGCTAGATCCAAACCATAGGTTTCTCAAGCCATGGCCGGCGGTAAGAACGCGTTTGCTCTGGCCGCAATGCCCTCCAGTGCAATGTTTGGGGTCAGCGAATGCTTATTGTAAGAGCCGTGCCATGCTGCCAGCGTTTGGTTGTCAGTGCCGTCGAGTTAGCCTTGGGCCAATAACTCGCGCAGGTCAATGAGAGCGGCGTTTGCCCGTGAAATATAGTTGGCCATAACCAACGAGTGGTTAGCCCATAGGCCAAAGCCCGAGCCATTCAAGATGATAGGGCTCCACACGGTTGCTTGTGTTGCCTCTAGCTCTCTAATGATTTGCTGCAAACTGACCCGGGCATTCTTCTTTTCCAAGACGCTAGCAAAATCGATTTCAGCACCTTTTAAAAAATGGATTAATGCCCAGGCGGCCCCGCGGCTTTCATAAAAGACATCATCAACCTCAGACCATGGCGTTTTGATTTCTTCGTCCTCGGGATCATCGGTTGCAGCCGCTGCAGTAGGTTCCCCTGCTAAATCCGTATTG
Source organism: Luminiphilus sp. nBUS_07 (assembly GCF_051201685.1). Lineage (GTDB taxonomy): Bacteria > Pseudomonadota > Gammaproteobacteria > Pseudomonadales > Halieaceae > Luminiphilus. The sequence goes on from NZ_CP179213.1 coordinate 472,555, forward strand.
AGACGCCGCTGTCCCACACTGGCCGACAAGCGCTGGGAAAGGCTGCCTAGACGCTTTTCAATCATCCCCAGCCAAAACCCTAAGTTGTCGGCACGGGCATAGAATTGGGCACCTTCAGAGCCCCGCTCAGGAAGGCGCGCTAGGTAAGCTTTCAGATATTTATTGGCGCTGCGGTACTCCCGTTCAGAGGCTGGGAGTATCCAGCTATCTGATTGAAAGTTGATTCTTGGCTCAGCGAGCGTCAGATCGACATCTTCACGGGATTGGCTTTGCGAGCGACTCAAGACCTCCCGTAGTGCTCTCGCAAGGTCTCGTGACTGCACGAGCACACCGTATTCCCAGTTGGGCATGTTGTCCATGAACAAGCCCGGTGGCAGCAGGTCGTTGTGGGTGTAGCCCCCGTCTTTTTCCAACAAGGTATCAATGACTTCGATCAGTGCAAGGGTGGTCGCACTCCCCGGAACCAAGGGCTGTCCGCTGGTTGCTGCATGGTTTTGAGTTTTCAATTGCATGTCAAAAGCGGGTGGTGCCGCACTCCACCAGATCCCCAATACAATGATGATGATCACATAGAGGGCACCGACCCCGGCGACGACTTTACTCATGGGACTGTCTGTTTTCAGAAAACCCGACAAAACCAAAGAGTCTTTGGCTTGCTGAAGGAAGGTACGAATCCGGGCGATTACAGACATCAGGCTGAACTCCTCAGTGGTGGTGATGGTTCATGCTGTCGGCATCCCGTTGCACGTTTGCGGTTGCGCAGGCTCTATCCTCGTCGCTTAGCACACAAATTTCCACCTCCGAGCCCTCGGCCGGCATCTCCTTGATGCCCATTAGCATCAGATGGAAGCCGCCGGGCTTGAGCTCCAGCACCTCACCGGGGGCTAACGTCTTATCGGTGACGGCAACCATTGTCACACGATCACCGGTCTGGCGGCTTTCGTGCAGTGTTGTATCGGCTGCAATATCTGAGCTGGCGCCCGTTATGGTCAGGGGTGCATCGCCTACGTTGGTAATTTGACCATAAGCGGCGGTCATTGTTTGAGTGGGCGGCATGGCGCGTACCCAGAGGCGATCGAGGTTCATTTGGGCGTAGGACATTGGGCTAATGCAGACACTGAGCGCGACTACTAGCCACCTCGCGGTTTGGTGTCGCGCAGAACCAATGGCTCTTTTAAGGCGTGAAGTCGCTGTAATCATTTTTCAGTTCCTGCACTGGAGACGCGATCGAGTGCATCGCGCACAATTCCGGGGGTAAGTAGTTGGGGTAATATAAAGGGCGCTTCGTTGGGCGGGTACATCACATAAAGGGGTATGCCGCTGCGACCATGGCTGTTCACAAACGTCCCAATGACCGGGTCATACTGAGTCCAGTCGGCGACCATATAAACCACGCCGCGCTCTTCAAATGCCGCGGTCATCGCGTCGGTAAATAAGACTGCCTGCTCATTAGCGAGGCAAGTAATACACCAGTCGGCGGTCACATCGACAAAGACGGGAACGCCTTCGTCACGCAGGCCTTGGAGAGTTGCTTCTGACCATACAACCGTCCCTTCCCGCCGAGCTTCAGTTCCAGCGTCTGATTCGGGTCCTCGCAACGTTGCGAGAACCAGTGCGAGGCCAATGCACAGCAATGCGATAAAACGGCGAAGTTTACTTCCGCGGTAAAGCCATAGGCCCAGCGCCAGCATGACCAGCCCCCCAAGCGCTGTGGCCATGGTATCGACCCCGGCCTGCTTCCCAGCAACCCAAAGTAGCCAAACCGCCGTGGCATAAAGGGGAAAAGCCAACAGTTCTTTGAGGGTTTCCATCCATGCACCAGGACGGGGTAGAACCCGTCGCGCTAAGGTGCTGTAGCTGAGAAGTACCATGGGGCTTGCCATACCTGCGCCCAAAGCGGCGAAGACCGCTAGTGCAATCGGCGCGGGTTGAGTCAGGGCAAAGCCCAAAGCTGACCCCATAAAAGGCGCTGTGCAAGGGCTGGCCACTACGACGGCGAGAACCCCAGTGAAAAAGCTGCCGCGGTTCCCGCCCTGAGTCGCCAGGCTGCCTCCAAGGTTCATTAAACTGCCGCCGAACTGCACCATGCCTGATAGCGACAAGCCCATGGCCGTGAACAGGTAGGCGAGAGCGATGACGAAGCCGGGTGATTGCAGTTGAAACCCCCAGCCAATGGCAGAGCCCATACTTTGGAGTGTCATTAAGAGGCTGGCGACGGCTACAAAGCTGACAACCACGCCAATGAAGTACCACCAAGTATGGCGATGATGGGTGCCGGGATCACCAGTAGCAAACCCCAATACTTTGAGGGACAAAATCGGGAAAACGCAGGGCATGGCATTTAAAATAATGCCGCCTAAAAAGGCGAAGAGCAGTGCTACCCACAGCGATGGATCGGTGCGGCTACTTTGTGGCTCTCCAGATTTTGCAGCCCCACCAGGGGTCTTTGCTGCCATTGTGGTGCTGCCATCGTCAGCCACAACGGCTCCCGTTTGGCCATTGACGATAAAGTGCTCAGTATGCGGTGGATAACAAAGACCAGCATCGGCGCAACCCTGAGAGGTGATCGATAGTCGCGCCTCAGAAAAGCCCGTCTCGGCCAGCAGCCGAATATCGGCATAGCTGTAGTAAACACTGACATCACCAAAAAATTCATCGTTCTTGTCTAGCGCGGGGGAAAATTCGAAGGTGGTATCTATGACCCCCTGTTCGTCCTGTAACTTGGCTTTAAATCGGTGTTGGTAGAGGTAATAGGCATCTTCGATCTGCCAGTACAAGCGAATTTCTTGCTCTGACACAACCTCCACTTCCAGTTGATAAGCCTCCTCAACCGGTAAGAATGTATCGGACTGCGCCACGAGTCCGCCTAACCCTTGACTCTGTGTCATTAGGGGCAAACAAAGCAGCAGTCCTAGAAAAAAATCTTGAGGCTTGAAGATGGCCATAAATGATTTAGCTCTTTTGGTCGTAACGCAGGCGGGTGCCTGTGTCCAAGGACAGGCGGATTTCCTCGGGGCTTAACGATTCTGGGAAATAGACGCCCGAGACTTTGGCGTCCATCAGGCTTGCTCCTAGAAGATTGGTTTCGCGAAAATCGATGCCGGAGAGGTCGGCATTGCGAAAATAGGCATTGGAAAAATCTAGTCCTGCCGCATTTAATTTGCGGAGATCGCGACCTCGGTAATCGCCACTTTTTAGATGGCTGGTATCCATCGTGTCGCGACTTGCGTTAAAGGCATCCACGTCCTCGTGTCGCAGCATTTGGTAGAGCGGGTCGGGCTTAATGGCGGGCTTGGTAGTTTGTTCATTCATGGTTTCGGTCTCTTCATTAAATCTGCTGCGTTCACTTTCAACTCAGCCAGTGGCTGTTCAATCGCCGAAAAATTCACGGCGCAGTTTGGGGTAGCCCTCGGCCTGCAAGCGTGGTCCAAAGTATTTTACGACTTCTCCTGCGGCGCGGACTGCAAATTCTCCAGCCCGTCCAAAACCTTCCCCTCGTGACAGGGCATACAAAAAAGCGCCGGCAAACATATCTCCAGCGCCGTTGGTATTGAGGGCCTCCACAGTGTGTGCGTTGATTGTGAAGGATTGACTGCCATCAAAAGCGATAGCTCCCTTGGCGCCCAAAGTGACCACGAAACTCTTAGCCACTTTTTTGATGGCCTCCATGGCCTCATCTAAATTGTCTGTGCCACCCCACTCGAGGGCCTCGACTTCATTGCAGAAGACCAAATCGACACCACCACCCACCAGCTTTTCCATATTCTCTCGGAAATACATGACCATACCCGGGTCAGAAAAGCTGACGGCAGTTTTTACGTTGTTGGCTTCGGCAACCTTGCGGGTGTGTAGCGCTGCTTCGTGTCCGGTAGGGGATGTGACAAGGTAGCCTTCCAAATAGACCCAGTCGGACGCTGCAATCGCCTGATCATCGACTTCAGCAATAGACAAAGTCTCTGACACCCCCAAAAAGGTGTTCATGCTGCGCTCGGCATCTGGGGTGATAAGCACGAGGCACTTACCGGTCGTACCACCGCCGCGCTTGTCCTTGAGGCTGTGCGCGACACCAGATGCCTCGAGATCAGCGAGATAAATGTCACCGTCGGCATCGTCAGCCACTTTGCAGCTCATAAATGTAGGTGCGCCAAATAGGGCGGTTGCAATCATGCTGTTACCAGCGCTGCCCCCAGAAGCGTGGCTGGCGCCGACCAAATGGCCCTCTAGGTGACTTAACAGTTCACTTTGGCGCTCTGGATCAACCAAAGTCATGACCCCCTTTTCTACAGCCATCGCGCCTAATTCGTTGTCGTTCACTTGAATTTCTGTGTCGACCAATGCGGCCCCGATGGCATAAACAGAGTATTGCGTCACTGGTGTTGTCCTTGAGTCGGTAAATTTGAATCGCCGATGATAACCGATGTCTCTGCTTAAGACCCCGTAGGTACGAGGTATTGCTGTCATCTTCACATTTCCAGCGACAGCACCGCACCGTGGCTAAGGCGTGTAAACTAAGCGCACTTTTTTTCAGATCAAAAATTGGTAAGTCGCGTTTTTTTACCGTGTTTTACCCTCGAGAGAGATTAGTGCCCTTGGTCTATAAACAGCTCATGCCACGTCTGCAGCAATACGAAAAGCCCAATCGCTCTTACGGTGAGGTCACCCGTCGCGCCGCGGTCGCGATTGTTCTGCATGAGTGCGATGGGGAGCTTTGTCTGCTGATGATTCGTCGCGCCAAACGGGAGGGAGATCCCTGGTCGGGCCATATGGCGTTTCCCGGAGGTCGGCGCGACCCCGAAGACATCGACGATCGCTTTTGCGCAATCCGTGAAACCCGCGAGGAAATTGCCCTCGATCTTGATGCGTTGGGTTTTGCCGTGTGTGCCCTCGGTGAGGTCAATACCGGCTGGCGAGCAGACCGTCCCGAAATGTTGGTGGCCCCCTTTATTTACAGGGTTGAAACATTACCCGAGCTCGATTTGAACTATGAAGTCGACGGGGTGGTTTCGGTTCCCTTAAGTTTCTTAATGGATCGCAATAATCGGGTTCCCTTAAAGTGGGAGTGGCGGGGAACGCAGGTAGAGTCCGATTCGTATGTTTACCGGGACAACCGTATTTGGGGCTTATCGCTGATGATGATCGATGAGTTGATTGAGGCGGTTGAGCAATAGCTATGGTGGGGTGCTGGGCTCGCTGTCCTCAATCAAGAGCGTGTCTTGCCCGCGTAAAAAGCTGCGGGTGTTAAGCATCAACGCTCGGGCTTCGGGGTCCTCTTGAGCCGCATTCTTTAAGGTTTCTACTCCCACGTTGCCCAGTAAATGGCTGCGAAGTAAATCGATCAGAACCGGGTTCATGTCAGGGTCAAAATCCCAGCGGGGTGTTCCGGGGATAAGATTGCCGCTAACGGTGCCGCCATGAGCTTGCAGAAAATAGCCGCCGCAGCTGGAGAGGACCCAGTCATCGAGGCGTCCGTAACTGATATTTGGCGTCGAGGGATCGAAGGCATTTTGGGGCAGCTTATCGATGTGTTGCAGCGCAAGAACCCAGCGGCTTCCCACCGGGAAGTTTTCAATATCGGGTCGGCAATAGTCTCTGGCTTTCAGCCAAACACGCACGTTGGTGTGCCAGTCGGGTCCGAGAAGTATTTCTTCAATGGCAAAATCCGCCGCATTGCCTCGGTGTTCGGTTACCGCTCCGAGCATAATAAGGTCGGCGTCGTTGGCGACCTCGGTGAAACTGCCCTGCCAAAGGCAGGAGCAGGCGGCAATCGGATTCTCATTGGTGCTTTCGTCGGCTAACCCGAGGTGCGCCCACAAAAGTGCAGCGACAGCTATGAGATGTATAGACATAGAGGTCCTTGCTAGCAGCCCACGGGTCACGGCGGTCAATTCTGCTTTGAGGTCACTTTTTGAGGAGCCGTGCGGCTTCTAAAGCGAAATAGGTCAAGATGCCGTCGGCCCCAGCGCGTTTAAAGGCTAGCAAGGACTCCAGTGTCACGGTGTCGCGGTCGAGCCAACCCTGAGCGAAGGCCGCTTGGTGCATGGCGTATTCGCCACTGACCTGATACGCAAAGGTCGGAGCGCACAGCTCATCTTTGACGCGTCGCACCACGTCGAGATAGGGCATGCCCGGCTTCACCATAATCATGTCGGCGCCCTCGTTAAGGTCGAGGGCACACTCATGTATGGCCTCATTGAGATTAGCCGGATCCATCTGATAGGTTTTCTTGTCGCCACCCTTGAGGTTGCCTGCTGAGCCCACGGCATCGCGAAATGGGCCGTAGTAACTGGAGGCGTACTTGGCGGCATAGGCCATGATCAGCGTATTAACGTGGCCGGCCTGCTCTAGGGCATTACGGATCGCCCCAATTCTGCCATCCATCATATCCGAAGGGGCCACACAGTCAGCGCCCGCAGCCGCGTGGGAAAGTGCTTGTTTGACGAGCGTCTCGGTTGTGACGTCGTTAAGCACATAGCCCGTGTCGTCAATAATGCCGTCTTGACCGTGGGTGGTGTAGGGGTCGAGGGCGACGTCAGTCATAATGCCGAGTTCTGGCACTGCATGTTTGAGTGCTGCCACGGTGCGTTGTACCAAACCGTTGGGATCCCAAGCGGCTTCCGCGTCCAACGACTTGTGTTCGGGCCCCACAACGGGAAACAACGCAAAAGCCGACACGCCAAGGTCAACGGCTTCTCGGGCTTGCTCAATCAGTAGATCAACGCTGAGTCGCTCGATACCGGGCATTGATGCAATAACTTCGGTTTGTTGCTCGCCTTCTAAAACAAACACCGGATAAATAAGATCTTGTGCCGTCAGCGTGTTTTCGGAAACCAGCGCCCGGGAAAAGGGTTGGGCTCGAAGGCGGCGCATGCGGGTCTGTGGAAACGGTCCTCTTGCCGTGGTCATATTGGTCTCCTCACAAACTGGCAAATGCTTTCGCAGCAGCGTCTATGGTGGCTTCGATATCAGCATCACTGTGTGCTGCGGACATAAAACCGGCCTCGAAGGATGCCGGCGCTAAATAGATGCCGCTGTCGAGCATGCTGTGGAAAAACTGGCTAAAGCGCTCGGTATCACTGTTGATCACCTGATTGTACTGGGTGACCTTGGGTTCGTCGGTGAAAAACCCGCCGAACATGGTGCCCGCATGGTTGGTGGTAAAGGGAACCCCCGCTTTATCTGCGGCGCCCTGCATCCCCTGAGCCAGCTGTTCGGTGTGCCGGAAAGGAGCGTCATAAAATCCATCACGGCCAATAATTTGCAGGCAGGTGAGCCCCGCAGCCATGGCGACTGGGTTGCCTGACAAGGTCCCTGCCTGATAGACCGGACCTAACGGCGAAATGTGCTCCATAATATCTCGACGGCCTCCAAAAGCGCCAACGGGCATGCCGCCGCCAATCACCTTTCCGAAGCAGGTGAGGTCAGGTGTAATGCCCAACCAACCTTGAGCGCATTGCGTGCCGAAGCGAAAGCCTGTCATCACCTCATCGAAAATCAATATCACGCCATGCCGCGTGCAAAGCTCGCGCAGTGTTTCAAGGAAACCCGGTTCGGGCAAAATACAGTTCATGTTGCCGGTTATGGGCTCGATGATCACGCAGGCAAGCTCTGAGCCTATTTCCTCAAAGGCGACCCCGAGTGCGTCGATATCATTAAAGGGCAGGGTCACTGTGTGCTGCGCCAAGACTTCAGGAACACCCGGTGAGCTGGGTACTCCAAAGGTGAGAGCTCCAGATCCGGCTTTTATCAACAGCGAGTCGGAATGACCGTGGTAACAGCCTTCAAATTTGACGATTTTGTCTCGACCGGTTGCCCCTCGTGCTAGCCGCAGGGCGCTCATGGTGGCTTCAGTACCCGAGCTGCACATGCGCACAAGCTCTACACTGGGCACGTAATCAATGATCAGTTCAGCGACTTCGCACTCAATTTCAGTGGGGCAGCCAAAACTTAAGCCCGTTTCAGCGGCTTTAATAACAGCTTCTCGCACTTCGGGGTGATTGTGCCCCATGATCATGGGGCCCCATGACAACACGTAATCAATGTAGCGCTGGCCATCCGCGTCCCAAATGTAAGCGCCGTCGGAGCGATCCATGAAGCGCGGGGTTCCCCCTACAGCTTTAAAGGCGCGCACCGGTGAGTTCACTCCCCCGGGTATCGTATTTTTGGCGCGCTCGAACAATGCTTCAGATCGGTTCATAACAACTCAGCTTAATTTGGATTAGTGATGAAATATTATCGCAGGGCTGGACGCGTCCAGAAAGTACTCAATTAAAACGGCCGCAAGTAAACCAGGCCAACAATGGCGAACAACACAAGAACCGGGGCCTCGTTAAAAAATCGATAGAAAACATGGGATTTATTGTCTTCACCTCGGTTGATGCGCCCCATGTAGATGCCGCACTGGACATGATAGGCGATCAAGAAGGCCACGCCGAGCAACTTAAGCTGCATCCAGCTAGAGCTCAGGTAATACTCCCATTGAAAACTTAACCGCCAAAGGCCGAAGATGACGGTTAACACCATGAAAGGGGTGACGAACTTAAACAGCTTACGCGCCATGGTGGCAAGAGTGCGTTGCGTGGTTACGTCGTCGGATTGTGCGTAGTAGACAAAGATGCGTGGCAGGTAAAAAAGGCCAGCAAACCAGCAGACCATAAAAATAACATGTAAGGCCTGAACCCAGAGCATGGCATCCTCGACGTATAATGTCCGTTACTATGCGCACTACCATATCAGAACACGGGGATCTCATGGTCAAGGTAGGAATAATTGGAGCGACAGGCTACACCGGCGTCGAATTGCTGCGCCTGTTGCTGAAGCACCCGGATGTGTCAGTTCAGGTGGTGACCTCGCGAACTGAAATTGGTCGACGCCTCGACGCGCTTTTTCCTACGCTTCGAGGTCACACAGACTTGGTTTTTACCGACCCAGACTCCCCTGAGCTGCTGGACTGCGACCTAGTGTTCTTCGCCACCCCTCATAATGTTGCTATGCGCAGCGTGCCTAAATTGCTTGAGGCAGGGGTTCGGGTGGTCGACTTGTCCGCGGATTATCGCCTGCAAGACCCTGAACTTTGGTCACAATGGTACGGAGAGCCACACACGAGCCCAGATCTTTGTGCAAGCGCTGTCTATGGCCTACCCGAGGTCAGCAGAGCCGCTATCGTCGATGCCAACTTGGTGGCTTGCCCGGGGTGTTATCCCACCGCCGTGCAGCTAGGATTTTTACCACTTTTGAGGGCGGGTGCCGTTGAATTACAGCCATTAATCGCGAGTTGTGCCTCCGGTGTTAGTGGTGCTGGTCGACAAGGAAAAATCCCCAGTCTTTTGACCGAAGCGAGTGAAAGCTTTAAGGCCTATGGTGTCGCTGGGCACCGGCACCTCCCTGAAATAGAACAGGGTCTTGCACATTTGGCAGGTGCGCCGGTGCGGCTCACCTTCGTACCTCATCTGGTGCCGATGAGTCGAGGCATTCTGGCGACCTTATTTGCTCAGTTGAAAAACGACACTACGGATTGTCAGGGGCTGTTTGAGGCCTACTATGCCGATGAAACCTTTGTTGACGTTCTGCCAGCGGGTGAACAACCCGATACTCGGTATGTGCGTGGCAGCAATCGCTGTCAGCTGTCTGTGACAGTACCTCAGGATCGCAGCACCGTCGTTGTGACGGCAGCAATAGACAATCTCACAAGGGGTGCCTCTGGTCAGGCGGTGCAGGCTATGAATATTATGTTGGGGCTCCCTGAAGTACGGGGCCTTGAACTCATCTCTGTGACCCCCTAAGGGAAAAACGTTAGTGGCGCGCCATCATCCTCGAACCGTTATACGGCGTGATCACCCACGTAAAACTTTGCTTGTGCGCGTGCTTTTGGTTCTGGCGTTCGTCCTGCTGGTGTTGCTTGCTTATGGGACAGGCCATCGCTACGGCTCAATTAGCCGTGTGCCGATCAATGACGGCAGTGATGAATTCCGGGCGCGTATCAGCGAATTGGAAACCCGAGCCGAACTCGACAAGCAGACCCTCAGCACGTTAATGGAGTCCCTAGCTCAAAGTCGCGGCGTCAACACAGAGCTTGAGGGTGAGCTGGCGTTTTACCGAGAGGTGATGGCACCGGAGGAACTCGCTGAGGGGGTACGTTTGCGGGTGCCCCGATTTGGCCCAACGGCAGATCCCCTACGATGGCGTTACGAATTGGTTGTGCATCAAGGGCAGCCCGCTGAGGCTCGTTTCATCGGTGAGTTGAAGCTGCGAGTTGTGGGAAGGGTTCAAGGTCAGCCTGTGGTAATGAATCTTCGCGACCTTGATGGGCGGCTTGCAGGGCAGCCATTAACGATTAACTTTCGCTATTTTCAGCGGTTTGAGGGAGAGGTTCTGCTACCGCCGGGATTCACACCAGAGCGTGTAGAAGTTGACGTGGCCTTGCGAAAACCCAAGGCCAACAGAGTCTCCGCAGCCCATGACTGGGGCGAAGTAATGGTGTATACCTTGTAAGTTAAACAACAAGACATCACGGAGTTCACTATGATGGGGCGCAAAGAAACCCGACCGTTAACCAGCGTTCAAGGTTCGACAACATTAATTGCATCAGATGCGGTGGTAACGGGGGATATCAGTTTTTCGGGAAATTTAGACGTTGAAGGGCGAGTAGTGGGCTCGATTACGTCGGCCGAGGGTAAAGAGTCCATGCTGCGAGTCATGGAGGGCGGTCAGGTTGAAGGCTCCATTCATGTGCCTTCCGCAATGGTCAATGGTGCGGTGAAGGGCGATATCCACAGTGCCGAGCGCTTGGAATTGTCAGACAAGGCTGAAGTTGATGGCGATGTTTATTACAATCTCATCGAGATGGCTGTGGGGTGTAAGGTCAATGGCGGTCTGCGCCACGTCAGCGCACGCGTTGAGGACCTAGCGGCGCAGCGAGAGCGACGTGCTGCAGAAGAGGGGCAATAAACCCTTTACTGCAGGCGGTATGACTTTCCCTTGATGGCCGGTGGCTGCCGTATTTTGTCGGGCGCTGTCTTAGGGTAAACTTTCAACAGAAATGTCTAATCGGTGAGTCCCGTGAGTGTTGTAGAAGCGTTTGATCCCAATGAAATCCGCCTCAGCGAAAACGCAGTTCGCAAGGTGTCAGATCTGGTCACCGACGAGGGTAACCCGGCACTGCAGTTGCGGGTCTATATTACTGGCGGTGGCTGCTCGGGTTTTCAGTACGGTTTTACCTTCGACGAAGATCGCGCCGAAGACGACTGGGTGATCGAGAGAGATGGCGTTGTGGCGGTGATTGACGCAATGTCTTATCAATATCTCGTGGGCTCTGAAGTCGACTACACCGAGGGCCTCGAAGGCGCACGGTTTGTGGTGAACAACCCCAACGCGGTCACGACCTGCGGATGCGGGGCCTCTTTTTCGATTTAAGCCCGCCGCTAGTTGGCTCTTTGGTGCCTCTTTGGATGGCCTCGCAGTGACCGGCCTCCTGTCGGTTTCTAGCCTGTAAACACAGCTCCTAAAATACGATAGCCCGCTGCGCCCGTGACTGAAGGCTCGTTACCCGGGAGGCCGTCTACGGTTCTCGAAGCAAGCCAAGCGAAAGCCGCCGCTTCTACCCAATCGGGATCGATACCCAATGCCGCTGTTGTGATCACGTGCGTAGGGTAAAGCAGCTCGCTCAGGCGGGCCATTAATGACGTATTTTTGGCGCCGCCGCCGCACACAGCGAGCTGGGCGAGGGGTTCATTGTCCAGTGCAGCGGCGATGCTCCTAGCGGTAAGCTCAAGTAACGTCCGTTGTGCGTCCTCGGGCCGAGCTTGATTAGGCAGCATGTCTAACCGCTCATCGAGCCATTCAAGATTAAAATATTCTGGCCCCGTGCTCTTGGGTGCAGGGGCGGAAAAGTAGGGGTCATCAAGACACCGTTCCAGTAGGTCCTCATCGACTCGACCGCTGTCGGCCCAGAGGCCGTCGCGGTCAAATGCTTGATCGAGGTGTTTACGAGTCCATGCATCCATGAGCGTATTGCCCGGACCACTATCGAATCCCACGAGGGTATTGCTGTCGTCGAATAGGGTGATATTTGAAATGCCACCAATATTGACGACCGCCGTGGCGTTGCCGCTAATGCCAAAGGCGACGCGATGAAAGGCGGGGGTCAGCGGAGCACCCTGCCCACCTGCTGCGATATCCCGTCGTCGAAAATCCGCAATAGTGGTAATGCCGGTTAACTCAGCGATCCGATTGGCATCACCAATTTGTAAAGTGAAGCTCTTGGCCTCTGATGGACGGTGCCTAATAGTCTGACCATGACTCCCGATGGCTTCGATATCGCCGGCTTTCAGATTGGCCTTTTCAATAACAATGAGAGCGGCTTTGGCAAAGGTATCAGCGACGTCTCGGTCAACAACACCCAGGCGATCGATTTCGCTAATGCCGGGCTGGCAGAGGCTGAGCACTGCTAGCCTCAGAGGTTCTGCGTAGGGTTCGTTGTGACAGGCTAGGATATCCAGCTGGTTATTTCTGAGTGCCAAGACAACAGCATCTACCCCATCAACGCTGGTGCCTGATATCAGGCCGACAAAAAATCGCGTCTCACTCACTCGCCACCGGTGCTGCCTGTGGACTGCTGTCCCAGCGCCAAACGGTTATCTTGGTAGAGGGCCGCCAGCTGCTGCAGGGGTGCTTGCACGGTTGATTTGAAGCGAGCCATCTCGCTTTCCGGCAAGGACTTCGCTTTGGGTAATGACTTGTGCACGCGTCGGGGATTCTGATGAACACCCCGCACCAAAAATTCATAATGAAGGTGTGGACCTGTGGCTGCACCGGTGGAGCCGACGGTGCCGATAATGTCACCCTGAGTCACGCGCTGGCCCTGCTTGACCTTGCGTTTGTGGAGGTGCAGATAGTGGGTCTTGTAGCTTTCACCGTGTTGAATGAACACATAGTTGCCGTTGGCTCGGGTGTAACCCGCTTCCACGATGCGGCCGTCGCCCGCGGCATAGACTGGCGTACCCCGCGGGGCGGCATAGTCGGTGCCCCGATGAGGTCGCTTGGTTTTATAAATAGGGTGAAGCCGATTGGGGTTAAAGTTGGAGCTGACGCGGGTAAAGTCTAGTGGGGCTTTTAAAAACGCCTTGCGCATGCTCACGCCTTCGCTGTTGTAGTAGCTCATATCACCTTGGCTGTCGGTGTACCGAAAAGCATCAAAGGTTGTGCCTCGATTCGTAAAGGCAGCGGCAATAATGGCGCCATCGGCGTATTTTTCACCATCGAGCCACTGCGCTTCGTAAACGAGTTCAATGGTGTCGCCAACCCGGGGGTCCAGCGCAAAATCGATAACGCCGCCAAAGACGTCAGCAAGTCCCATAATGACGCGGTTAGACAGTCCCGCGCGCTGCCCGGCTAAAAAAAGTGAGGATTGAATACGCAGAATCGCACTTTCTTGGCGCAGCTCTGTCGTGCGCTGGGTAACGCGGCTCTCGAAGTTATTGCCCTTGCGGGAAAACACGGTCCATTTCAGCTTGGACTCACTGTGTTTGACTTGGTCGAGTTCGCCGGTCGCGCCAGTCCTGAAGGCGATCGTCTGTCCCGGAAAAATCTTCCGAAGTCCCCGTCCTCCGTCGGTGCGGCTGACCTCGTACACGTCCCGTTCGGAAAAGCCCGCTCTTGCAAAAATTAACGATAGGTTGTCGCCTTCACGGACCGTCTCTTCATGCCAAGGTGCTGGCTGGGGAATAGCGACCGCGTCGACAACAACAAACTCTAGGGTGGGTTGTGGGGCCTCAACGTCGTTAGCGGCGACCGGGTTTTCAGCCGTCGTGTCAGCATCATTCGATCCTGAAATGACCAAAATGGCCATAAACATGCCCGCAGCCGCCAGCGTTACCAGCCCCCAAGGGTGGTATCGGCGAGGTTCGGGGCTGGGCGCGGTTAGCGGGGTCGCGCCTCTGCGTTTAGGTTTCCGACGTTCGAACAACCCAAGGTCACTCCAATTAGCTTGAGGCCAAAGTATACGCGAGTTCACTAGCCCTCTAAAAGCACACAAGAGAAGACCGCCCGAGGTTCATGGGTAAAAATGTGGGATAATACACAAACACTTTGCAACCAGACTTTACGCTATGTCCAGCGCACTACTCTCTGACCTGCGCGCCCGGGGTCTCATATTTCAAATTGCTGGGGAAGACACCTTGGCTGAGTGGCTTGATGCTGAGCCCCGCACCTTGTATTGCGGCTTCGATCCTACGGCTGACAGCTTGCATATTGGGTCTCTGGTGCCTTTGCTCATGCTGCGGCGCTTTCAGCTGGCAGGGCATCGTCCCCTGGCGTTAGTAGGTGGTGCTACGGGTTTGATTGGTGATCCGAGTTTCAAGGCGGCCGAGCGCAACTTGAATACGCCTGATGTGGTCGCAAACTGGGTGAGCAAGCTGCAGCACCAAGTGAGTCAATTTATAAATTTCACGGGTGAAAACAGCGCCAAAGTCGTTAACAACCTCGATTGGACCGCCAATATGGACGTGCTGACATTCCTTCGAGATGTGGGCAAGTATTTCTCCATTAACAACATGATTCAAAAAGAGTCGGTGAAACAGCGAATCGAGCGCGAGGGTTCGGGGATTAGTTTCACCGAATTTACCTACATGATTCTTCAGTCTTATGATTTTTCTGAGCTCTACCGACAGCATGACTGCGGTCTGCAGATTGGTGGCTCTGATCAATGGGGCAACATCACAGGAGGTATAGATCTCACTCGGCGGTTACATGGGGGTCAGGTGTTCGGTCTGACCATGCCGCTGGTGGAAAAAGCCGACGGTACCAAGTTTGGTAAAACTGAAAGTGGCACGATTTGGCTGGATGCACATAAAACGTCGCCCTACAGCTTTTATCAATTTTGGCTGAATACGTCCGATAAAGATGTGTATAAGTTTTTAAGGTACTTCACCTTTTTGCCGGTCGAAGACATTGCGGCTATTGAAGAAGCGGATGCCAACCGAGAAGGGCGACCTCAGGGACAGCAGATATTGGCGGACGAGGTCACCAAGCTCGTGCATGGTGAAGAGGGGCTAGCGGCCGCCCAGCGTATTACCCAAGCGTTATTCGTAGGTGAAGCTTACACACTGGGCCCCGATGACCTAGAGCAATTAGCCCTCGATGGCTTACCAACAACTGCGCTCAAGGCCGGGGAAATGGCGCCTACACTCACCCAGTTACTCAGTGATGTTGGCATGGTGACGTCGGGCAAGCAGGTTAAAGATGCCTTGAAAAACAAAGCGGTGTTTATTAACGGAATCCCTGTTGAAGGTGAGCCCCCTATTGATACGGCAACCTGTTTTCGCCCTGAGAACGCCCTGCATAACCAGTACTGGATCGTGCGTTTGGGCAAGAAAAAATACCATCTTTTCACGGCAGCCTAAATTGATGAACGCGTTAAAGGTCAGTTCATGAACGGGTATTTTGGGGCCTCACTGCGCCAGAATTGTAGAACCCCTTCCTCGATACCCCTGCGTGTAGGCCTTCTGTCAGTGATTCTCCAAGATGGCACTTGCTTGCCTGACTATGGGCACGGTTTGGCGCAGGACTTCCGCTAGTGTTGCCGGCTATTTTCGGTTTATCCGGTTTGACCTTAACCGCCGAAGAAGTGGAATTGATTCGCCGTGTTGACCCCCTAGGTTTCATTTTATTTGCGCGCAATATTGAAAATCCGCAACAGGTTAAGTTACTAACCGATGCCCTAAAACATCACACTGGGCGAGATAATTTACCCATTCTTATCGATCAGGAGGGGGGGCGAGTAGCCCGACTGGGGCCACCTCATTGGCGTACTTGGCCTCCGGCTTTGGAATTTGCCCATGTTTATGACCAGTCACCTGAACGTGGAAGAGCGGCTGTGGTTTGTAATTACCAAGCTTTGGCACTTGATCTCGCCGCGCTGGGGATTTCCGTTAACTGTGCGCCGGTGCTTGATGTCCCTGAGCCTGGCGCTCACGACATTATTGGTGATCGTGCTTTTGGATCTGAGCCACAGGTTGTTGCTGCGCTTGGCGCTGCGCTATTGGAAGGATTCGCCAAGGCCGGTGTTGTCGGTGTGATTAAACACATACCCGGACACGGCCGCGCCCTAGCCGATAGCCATGAAGCCCTGCCTCGGGTAACGGTGTCCGCCGAAGCTTTGAGCCGAGACCTGGCACCCTTTAAGGCTTTGGCTAATGCACCTATGGCCATGACAGCGCACATTGTTTACGACGCGTGGGACGACCAACGGTGCGCTACCTTATCCCCGGCCGTAATCCGCGAGGTCATCCGCGAACAGATAGGTTTTGATGGCCTTTTAATGACAGATGACCTCGACATGAAAGCGCTTGAGGGCCCCGTTCCGCTGTCGGGCTGCCAATCTTTGGCTGCCGGCTGTGATGTGGTTTTAAATTGCTGGGGGCGAATGTCTGACATGCGTGGGTTGGCAGAGCAGCTGCCGGTAGCCACGGCGGCATGTCAAAGGCGGCTGTCCGAGGCAATGTCGATCTGGGTTCCTCCACCATCGGCACCGGAAATCGCAGCACTGCAGGCTGATCTGCTGGCGGAGCGTGACCGGCTAATGCAGGGTGCTTAAGGGTTAAGCAAAGTGCTACTCGGCGCTGACCGTTGTTACGGTTATGCCCCAGTAACAGGGAGCCGATCGCTGATGTTTACAACGTGCATCTGATCAGCCGCCTGACTATTATCGTAGGATGCGTGTCGAGAGGACGCTGATAATTCCAGTCGTGTAAGGAAAATAAGTCATGTTGCGTGTGGTATTGCCCCTGTTTTTGATCATCGTTTTAGTGAACTGTGCACCGATGTCGGGCACTGGGATGTCTAAAGACGATAATGCTAAAAATGCCTCGGACGTGGAGAGCGCTGCAAGCATTCAGTGTAGTGAACCGCGGCCTATGGTGTGCACCATGGAGTATCGCCCTGTTTGCGCCACTTTGGTGTCAGGAGGTGCAGCAACTTATCCATCGGGGTGCAATGCCTGCGCCGATGTTGTGGTTAATAGTTGGACCGATGGTCCTTGTGAGGAAAACTAAATGTCGTTGACCAATCGAATCTTAATGGCGATGGCTGCCGGCATTGTGCTGGGGTCGGGCCTTGAAGTGTTGCTGGCAACAATCGATGCCGATTCGTCACTGGCCCAATTTATCAATACCTATCTTATTTTTGGACTGTTCGATGTTGTCGGTAGGATATTCATCGCTTCGCTTAAATTGCTGGTTGTCCCCTTGGTATTGGTGTCCTTGATTTGCGGTATGGCGTCTTTGGGGCACAGCGCGAGAATGGGTGCCATCGCTGGGCGCACCATTGGTCTGTATCTACTGACGACAGCAACAGCCGTGACTCTGGGCTTGGTTGGTGCGTCCGTTTTGGGTCCAGGGAAAGGGTTACAGGTCGATTCTCCTACAGCTTTTGATCCAAAAATGCCGCCACCCTTGACCGATGTGCTGGTCAATATTTTCCCATCTAATCCGTTTGCTGCTATGGCCCAAGGTGAAATGCTGCAGGTGATCGTGTTTGCCATTTTGGTGGGCTATTCCCTGACTCGAGCCGGTGAAGCCGGGCAACGCGTAGCGGGTTGGTTCCGAGATATGGAAGCCATTGTTATGAAAATGGTGGGTGTCATGATCGAGTTGGCACCCTGGGGCGTCTTTGCTCTTCTCATCAAACTGTTTGCGACCATGGGTTTCAGCACGATTGTTAACCTTGCCGCGTATTTCCTTACGTTGTCAGGCTTGCTTATTTTCCATGGAGTCGTGGTTTACGGGTTGCTACTCAAAGCTACAACGGGCCTCAGTCCGGGCATACTTCGCAGCAAGATGCGCCGTGTTTGGGCTTTTGCGTTTTCGACAGCGTCGTCGGGCGCGACCCTCCCGGTGACTCTGCGCACCGTCGAGAAGCGGCTGGGAGTGCCCAAGAGTGTGGCCGGTTTTGCGATTCCTCTGGGGGCAACCGTCAATATGGACGGCACGGCGATCATGCAGGGAGTGGCCACCGTATTTATCGCACAAGTCTATGGCATTGAGCTCAGTGCCATGCAGCTGCTCATGGTAATTTTGACGGCGACCTTGGCTTCTATTGGAACGGCCGCCGTCCCAGGTGTGGGGCTCATTACGTTATCCTTGGTGCTCACCCAAGCTGGCCTGCCCGTTGAAGGTGTTGCCCTTATTATTGGCGTTGATCGGTTGCTCGATATGATTCGCACTGCGGTCAACGTTACCGGTGACGCCACGGTTGCGACGATAGTGGCGCACCGAGAGGGCCAGCTCGATGAGACCATTTATAACGATCCCCACGCCGATAGTGATGTGGGATTAGAGGCGGCTGCTGCCGAGACTTCGGAGGTTCCATGACACTTGCCGTGACAATCGTTCCGGTTACGCCGTATCAGCAGAACTGCTCAATTGTGCAGTGTCAGGCAACGGGCAAGGCCGCCATTGTTGATCCGGGTGGCGACATTGAAAAGATACTTGCCGCTGTTGAAAAGATGGGTGCGCAAGTTGAAAAGATATTGCTGACTCACGGCCATATGGACCACTGTGCCGCCAGCGATGTGTTGCGCCAGCGCCTTGAAGTTCCTATCGAAGGCCCTGAGGAAGGCGATAGATTTTGGATTGATAAATTGCCTGAGTGGTGCCAAATGGCCAACTTCCCTCACGCGGATGCGTTTGAGCCCGATCGCTGGCTGAAGGACGGGGAGACCGTCACAGTAGGAGAGGCTGAGTTTCAAGTGATTCACTGCCCCGGGCATACACCCGGGCACGTGGTGTTTCTTCACACCTCGCAAAAGTTAGCGTGGGTGGGCGATGTCATTTTCGCGGGATCGATTGGCCGAACTGATTTCCCCATGGGAAACCATGAAGACCTTATTAAGTCGATCCGCGAGAAGTTATTTCCTTTGGGTGACGACATTCAGTTTATTCCCGGACACGGGCCCGATTCCACCTTCGGCCGTGAACGCGCCTCAAACCCGTTTGTGGCTGATACCCGATTTGGTTAACAGTTTTTGATAGATCGCGAGCAAATTGGTGGGTTTAAACAGGCCTATCTGGCTATGTTTGACCAGATCGCCGATCCCGATGGTAGTAACTACCCGCGGTTGAGAGAGCTCATTTGGGGCGCCATTGATCAGCAAGCCGGTGGGTTGACCAAGCACCAGCAAAGTCAGGCACTGTCTGTATTGACGTACACAACCCTTGTCACTGCGGTCGCTTACGCGGCGGCCGATGCCATGCGTATTGGTAATGAGGGACAAGGGCAGCAAACAAAAGTCGAAAGATCTGGGTGGTGTTTGGGCCTAGTGTATGCGTTATCCATGACCCATCCAGAAACAGTTCCCGGAGAGACGGCGCTTGAACTCCTGGGGGCGGAGGCTATGAAGGGCCTCTGTGGTATCGCTATTCCGCCGGGAACTGATGCCACCTTTTGGGGTGAATTCAGGGTCATGGGGGAAGCGCTGGTCAATCGTCTTTTCGCCTTGTCTCCATTGCGACAAGAACAGCCTACGACGCTGCTTTACGCAATGGGAACCGGCATGGGCCTTTGTACCCGAGAAGAAATTGGCCTTCGGCTGGGCTTGGTCAGAGGGCTGGTTGCCAGAGCTTACGAGTAATGCAATGACTGTGCTGAGGGCCCGGCCTGCTGTAAGACATGGCCCTGTAACATGGCGCTTTACAGCCCATGACTCCTACAGAATGCAGGCCCGCGCTACGAAGTGGCTGAGCTCAGTCTGCAACAAAACCTTTCCAGCTCGCCATATAGTCAATAAAGGGTGGGCCAAGGCGCTCCTGTCGCAGGTGCTCTCGGGTGACGGGTAAGTCAGCCATGACAAACTCAGGATCAGCTATAGCGAGGTCTGGAAAATCATGATGCAAAATGCCGCCCCTCCCAACCATGACAAAATCGAGACCCTGATCGAGGGCGCTTTGGCACTGAGCTGCACTGTAGAGTTTACCGGCCGCGCCTAGAGCGACGCCTTTGCGTGGCAGTTCAGTGAAAATTTCGAGCAGCGACTGCCCCTCAAATTCCTCATCGTGAGCGGGCTTGGTGAGGTCCCAGAGTGACATATCGAGGTAATCAAGCCGCTCGTCGATTAGCAACGCCCCGGCGAGATCTCTGATTTCTGCGGTACGCTGACCGAAGCGTTCTGGTGACAGGCGCACACCCAAACTAAAGCCCCGGCCACAACGTTTATTAACCCCTTCTATGACTTCCCAAAGTATTTGAGCTCGATTCTCGGCGTTGCCCCCGTAACGGTCATCCCGCTGGTTGTATTGAGGGCTTAGAAACTCAGAAAGCAAGTAGCCGTGGGCGCCGTGAAGCTCTACCCCGTCAAAGCCCGCTTTCTGGCAACGTTCTGCCGCGGCGATAAAATCGTCAATCAGGGCTTGTACCTGCTCGTCACTCATAGCCTTTGAGCCCGTTTCTTCGTCGTCTGAAGGGCATTGAGGGACCCCGGAGCAGTAGTCGGGTTGAGCGCGCATGCCGCTGTGTTGCAGTTGCACCACCGCATGGCTGTTGTGGGCTTTGATGCCCGCTGCCAGACGGGTTAGGCCTGCAATATGTCGGTCGTCGTGAGCACCGAGTTGTCCGGGAAATCCGACGCCTGAGTGTTGCACTGAAGCAGCGCAGGTCATGGTGAGCCCAAATCCGCCCTCAGCGCGATACGTCAGCCACTGGTACTCGTCGTCACTCAGTACGCCATCGGCACCGCTTTGCAAATTGGTAAGCGGTGCGAGCATAAAGCGATTTTTAAGCTCGGTGCCGTTGTTGAGTGGCAGGGCATCAGATAGCTGGGCAGTCATGGAAAATCCTGTAGCGCGATCAGTAGCGCAGTTATGAATCCAAATGCCGAGGACTGAGTTTGCCGGCAAGCGTATGGACTAATGGGTAGTGATGACTAGGCAGTATTGCGTCTGGCTTAGCCGTGCGAAATTCGAAGCAAAGTATAGGCCCTGAAGAGGCATTATTTAAAGCACGTAATGTGAAAAGCCCAGGGTGCTCTGAGTCGTTTCAAAGTTCAGGTTTTTATCAAAGAGGGGCTTTCAAAGGGCTGGCCTGCTGGGAAAAGGCGGCGTTAACACGCGGGGCAAGGTGTCTTTCTTGTGAATCGATAGCGTTAATCAATAGTGTGAATCGATAATGTTATTGCTCAGCACTGCTCAGTAGCATTAACCGATAGAGTTCAACAGGGGTACTGGTCAGTCTAGCTGAGCATCCCTTAGCCTTTAATGCTTAAACAGGCGGGCCTATCATTAGTCTATCGGTAGCTCGAAGTGCCCTCTACGCTATCTCAGGCGGAGCATGAGCTGTCGATATGGGGCGCCATGCAGGAGGGCCTAGCAGGAAGGCCTAGCACTAAGCCCTAACTAAGCTCTGGAGAGTAAGCCAATTCCGACGTGCAAGCCCCACCGGGTAATCGGCTCTAAGCGACGCGGCCCATGGCTAGATGTACGCCTTTAACTCGAGTTTTTTTCAAGTGCTTGAGAATTGACTTGGGAATGCCCTCTGGCAAATCAATAGTGGAGCACTCCTCCAGAATATTGATCATGCCAATATACTGGCCTTCGATTCCCGCCTCGTTGGCGATGGCACCCATCAGCTCGCCGGGTTTCACCCCATGCTTGCGGCCTACCTCCACGCGGAAGCGCTCCATTGGAACATCGGGGTGGTCTCTCAGGGGGCGTGCTTCACCGAGGTGCTTTTCGTTTTTTGGTGCGGAAGGCGCATCTGACTCAGGAGAAGCGGATTTTTTCTGTAAACCTTGCCGACGTTCTTTGCGGTTAGGCTTTTTAGGCTTCTCGTCACGTGCGTCTTTAGTCCCGTAGGGTGCGTGCTTTTCGCCTTTAGCGTGCCTCGCACCTTTGCCGACCCCGGGATTGTGCAGCATGCCGGCTAGGGCAACGGCAATACTGCGGTAGTCGCAGTCGGGATCTTTATTCAGTGTATCAATAATTTCTTCTAGCTCTGCCTGCATCGGATCTGCAAGGGCAGTACGAATACTGTCGGCAAAGGCCTCACGGCGCTTGGCATCGATGGCCAACACCGAAGGCAGCTTAATTTCTGGGATCGATTGTCGCGTTAGACGCTCGATATTGCGCAGCATGCGACGTTCTCGAGGCACGACGAATAAAATCGCTTTGCCTTTGCGTCCTGCACGACCTGTACGACCAATACGATGAACGTAAGCTTCTTCATCGAAGGGCACGTCATAGTTGATCACATGTGTGATGCGCTCAACGTCGAGACCGCGAGCGGCGACGTCGGTGGCGACTAAGACATCGAGTGCCCCGCTTTTTAAATCGCTGACGGTTCGTAGCCGCATTTTCTGGTCCATATCACCATTGAGCGGCGATGCTTTAAGGCCAGTCTGTCGGAGCTGCTCGGCGATTACCGTGGTGCTCTCACGGGTTCGAGTAAAGACAATCACACCCTCGGTATCTTCAAAAGCCAGTAGGCGCTTTAAAGCTTCAAGTTTGCTGGCGCCTTTGGCCAGCCAGTAGCATTGCTCAATGTTTTCGTTGGTTGTTGCTGCGGCTGCTACTGATATTTCAGCGGGGTTACTGAGGTGCTTGTTGGCAATGTCGCGAACCCGCTTGGGCATGGTGGCTGAAAACAGGGCGACTTTGCGCTGTTTTGGGGTTTTCGCCAAGATTGTGTCGACATCGTCGATAAAACCCATGCGCAACATCTCATCGGCCTCATCGAGGACGACGGCATTGATGCCCGTCAAATCGATACTGCGACGCTCAATATGATCCAATAGCCTTCCCGGGGTGGCGACAACGATATGTGTGCCCTCGCGTAAAGATTTTAGTTGCTGCCGCATATCGGCGCCGCCAAAAATGCTTAAAATTCTCAGACCCGGCATGCCTCGGCCATAGCTACGGAAGGCATCGGCGACCTGCTGGGCGAGTTCCCGAGTGGGGCACAGTACTAGTGCCTGTGGGCTACGAACCTTGACATCTATGTTTGCGAGAATAGGTAACGCGAACGCCGCGGTCTTCCCAGTACCGGTTTGTGCCAGGCCTACGACGTCGCGCCCTTCCAGTAACAGCGGGATGGTTCCTGCTTGGATGGGTGTGGCGGTCTCATAGCCAAGACTCTGCAGGTTTTCCTGTAGAAAGTCCGGTAATCCCAACGCATTGAAGCGGCTGGGCTGTGAATCTGGGGTGCTCATGGCGGGTAGTCCTCTCAGGGGATGCACACCCTACGCGCCACGGCATGGCTCGACAACCTAATTAACAGCGCATTTTTCCGTGTTTTTTAAGTGATCTTTTGGGGTTTTCAGGGAGTTAGAGGCCTTCTTTGGCAGGCATCCGCTCCGAAATTTTACCTCTTGGACTTATTTTGAGACTGGATAAGATTGCCCCGCAAATACGGTCCCGATCACCTTAATGTCTCTCAATTTCTCATCAGGCACTGTCATTGGATCCTCGTCGAGCACCGTAAAATCAGCGATTTTTCCGGCACGGATTGAGCCCAAATCGTCCTCCATCCCTAAAATCCAGGCCGCATCAATAGTGACGCCGCGCAAGGCCTGAGCTCTTGAGAGGGCCTCACTGGCAATCCCCGGTGTGCCACCGATGGTTTCCCTGGCGCTTGCGGCCCAGATGAGCGTTAGCGGCGATAGGGGCGCCATAGGGCTGTCGGAGTGCAGCCCCGTGGGGATTCCTGCCCGCTCTAAACTTCCCAGCCTGACCATTTGCCCGGCCCGATCTTTGCCTAGCCAGTTCTCTGCGTACAACTCCGACAAAATGTAGTGGTAATAGGGGTTCGCAGAAACCAGCGCTCCCAGAGTTTTAAGCTGCCGCGTTTGGTCCTCTGTGCTGTAGGCAAAATGTTCGAGGGTCATGCGGTGGTCAGAGCGCGGCGATTCTCTCAGCAGGGTTTCCAATAAATCAATAAACCAGCCCGCCGCTGCATCGCCATTGGCATGGGCGTGTAATTGAAACCCGGCATCCCAAAAGGTCCGGGCATAGTCGTGGGTAGCCTTTCTAGGCGCCATCCAAACGCCTTCATGGCCATCGAGGTAGCCCGGCGCTCCGAACTGACTTAGACCGCTGAAGATGGCGCCGTCCAGCATGAGTTTGAAATGATTGCCGACCGTGACTCGACCAGAACTGCTCGCTTGCCAGCTTTTTACCTCGGCCAGTGCGGCTTCCGGCGGCACTTGCCGCGCCATGAAGTCTAGGATGATTGGAGTCAGGATGATGCGCGAGGGTACCGGATAGGCTTCAGCGACGGCGCGTATACCGTTTATTTCGCGTATGGGATCGCCGAAAACACCGGTCCCCATATCTAGCGCGGTGGTGACACCGCTTTGATGCATCATTTCGAGAAAATTTTGCATGCCCTTACTAAAGCGAGCGGGTTCGAAGAGAAAGCTTAATTTACCGACCACAGCTTTTAGGCCGCCCTCATAGAAGTGTCCTTTGTCCCAGTTGGCTTCAGGTGTTAACGCCGCATCCTCTGGAGTGACCCCCAGCATGTCCCAGGCCGCATCGTTACCAATAATTTCATGGAACGACCGGTGCCAAATCATCACGGGTTGGTCACCAAACCACGTATTTAAATCATCGCGCCAAACCTCGCCGTGCCACAGGGGGTGATAGCCCCAGGCGATAAAAGGTGTGCTGGGATCGTTATGCTGAGCAGCCAGTGCTTGGAGTCGATTTTTGTAAGCTTTTGGTGTGGTTGCGCCCGGGAACTCTCCCGTTGGCAGCGTCCAGTCATCAGGCGCTAAAAAGGGGAACTGCGTCAGAATGGCGGGTAAGGTCGGGTGTACATGGGGGTCAATGAATCCGGGGACGAGTATGCGACCTTCAAACCGACGGTCAATTTTCCCGCCGCGGATACGCAGGACGGGCTCCATGTCGTCGAGGGTGCCTACCGCCACAATGCGCCCGTCTTGCACGGCGACTGCAGTGGCCTCAGGCAATGCGGGCTCCATGGTGCGTATTAACGCCGCGGTGTAAATCGTGACTTCGGCTTGTACTGTGGTGAGCCAAAAACCGAGGATCAAACATAGCACTGTGCGCGATAAGGCTTTCATAGTGTTCTCAAACCGGTAACAAGTGTTGAGAGTCTCCCTCAGCGAATGGTTTTAATCCAGTCGCCAATGCGGGGTTCGCCCACGGGGTAATAGCCGTTAATCAGTCGCAGCTGATCCTCGGCATCAGGGACGCGGGCGCCGGATGCGAGGCTTTTGAGCGTGGCACCCCGGGGTACCTGAACATAGTGCAGCGTGCGGCTGGGGCCCTTTGCTTTCTCTTTGGGCAGTAAGGGTCGAAAACTCTCAATAATGACCAAGGCATCCGCGTCACTGCCTGTACCCTCAAAAAGAAAGCGGTACTTATGATCGAGCACGGCTAAACGCTTCGCACTTGCTCCGGCTGTTGCTATTGCGGTGCCGCCCTTGAGGCCAAATTGCTCAAGCTCACGTTGATCGCTTAACGCTCCAGATGCTGTGCTGGTTAAATAGTCAGCGGGTGTTACCCCTGCATCCAAGCGGGAAAGGGTGATCGCTACGGAGGCGCTACCGTCCTTTGAACTAACGGTGACATCTCTTGAACCTTGGGCTACCGACCAGCCCTCGGGGTAGCGGAAAGTGAAATCTAATTTGTTGTGATAAAACCGATTGTCCTCGGCTTGAGACTGGGCGCTGGCTCCAAAGACGAGACCTTCAACACGATTGCGGAACACGCCTGGGGCCTCAGGGTTTTCAGGCTGGTCATCAATATCGAGGGTGTTAGCTGTCTTAATCACCGTCTGCAGGCGCAGGTCATTTCGGGGGTGGCTGGCATATAAGCCGTGGTAAGTGCCTGTGGGTTTGCCGGAAGCTTTGGCCTGAACGCGTCGGTACATTTCTTGGTCTTTTAATACACCAATAACCGATAGCAAGGCGTCGGCATCGTAGCCAGAGCGGTGCATAAATTCGGCTCCCGCAGCGTCTGCCTCCAGTTCCATATCCCGTCCAAAGCCACTGACAACTTCGGCCCCGTACATTTGCGCGGCGTCATAGAGGTCACCGCTGCCGGTAAGAATGTAGGCGGTGGTGGCCAGCACGGTGGTTGTTGTTTGCTGGGTTGACCGCCGGCTGTGGTGGTTTTCTGTGATGTGGCCTATCTCATGGGCAATAACACCCGCCAGCTCAGCCTCTGTTTCAAGGTAAGCCAGCAAGCCACGATTGACATATATAAACCCACCCGGCAGGGCAAAGGCGTTGATATCCGGTGAGTCGAGCAGGGTAAACGTAAAGGTATCGTTGGGTCGGGAAGAGTTTGCGACCAAACGCTGCCCAATTGCATTGATATACGCCGCTGTTTCGGGGTCGTCATAAATGCCAATGGTGTCTATGAGGCGCTGATGCTCATCGACCGTTACTTCAGGCACTTCTACTTGCCTGCCCCCTACGGTCACTGTAGAGGAAGGCCCTCCGGTGCTGCCACAGGCGGTCATCATCAAAAGCAGGGTCAGGGATGTCAGAGTTTTCATAGGTCTGTTTTACATTTTGGCGGACAAATACTTGAGCAGTTGGTCACCCAGGCTGTCACAGGCGGTGCCTTGAACCGGGGCAATAATGGGTATCGGGACCACAACGGCGGGCATGTAGCTTTGGCCGCTGGTGTTGGCACTGATGCGTCCTACCTCAATTTCATCGGTAAAATCCCAGATCGTGGCCTCGTAGTCAGAGGCATTGCCCCAGGTACCAAAACCGAAACAGCCCGCTCCTCCGGGGCCCACCCCGCAGGTCATTGATCCTGAACTGTTGGTTTCAATTGTGGAGCCGTCGATCCAGATCATGTACTCGAGCTTCAATTCTTCAAAGCGATCGGCGACACGTTGTTGAGCAAGAAGCTTGTCAATGTCATCGGTGCGAAGCGGTGCGGTGCGAGGTTCGAACCACGGGTACATCATGTTAATAAACTCAAGTTCATGGAGTACGGAAATCGAGTTATCGCCGCGGCGAATATGGTCACCGATGCACTCAATAAAATCGAATTCGGTCTCGTAGTCGGGGGCATGCCGTCGTCCCATAATGACTACTGACGCATCACCGATTCCTTCAGTAGGCTCAAGGAATGTCATCTCATCAACGGTGGCGTTGACGCAGCCCTGAAGTATTGACGCGGCGACTAATAAACCTGCGGTTAGGCTTCTTTGCAGCATTTTAGTCATCGGTTGCCCCCGCTCTTTCCGCTTCTTCGTTGGGTGCAGGCGGCAGTCCCTCGCTCATCCAAGTGGCAATATCAGGGACTCGGGAAAAAGAAGTGGCGAAGTTGGCTCCAGCGTCACGGAGCGCCACTACAGCGGCGAGATTCACAGCTTCCTCGTCAGACTGCAAAAAAGCGGTGGGGGTTTTGCCGTAGGCCGTCAGCGTCCAGTCGGCGAAATATCGATCGGGGTTGATAGATAAGTCGCCATTCTCATTGCCATGAACGTCCTCTAAGGCCACCATTTTAAAACGGTACTTCATCCAGATCTCGTAGATCTTTACGTTGGTGTGTAGCGGGATGGTGTACTGAAGATCGGCAACCGCTGGAATGATCACTGCGTCGACCGTGTTTTGATGGGCTGCCAAAGACTCGCTGTCTTTTATCTGAACGACGCTTTCGAACATGCCATTAAATAGCGTGTTCCAGAACTCGACCTGAGCATCTCCCGTTTTAACCAGCCAGTCTGATTCAGCACGCCCCGCGGCCTCGTCAAAAATTTCGTGTTGGGCAAACTCATCGGTGTAGATCACTGCGACAGTGAGGGGTAACGGGTCCATAAGAGGTTTCGGGAAGTTGCCTTGAACAACGACCTCTCGGGCGCCGCAAGCCGTAAAAAGGAGCGCAACACCTAATGCGCCCAGTGCGCGTTGGTATTTACTAAGGCCTGAAGTTATTAAGTCCAACAAACGTGCCACCATTTTTGTAGGTCAGCTCTCGCATCAGTGTAGCAAAACGTACGCCAGTAACCTGTAACTCTGGCGGTCTTATAAATTGTACGGGAAACCCCACGCCGTGGATTCTGACGCGTCGCTCGCCGCCAAAATTTTGGGCGTTGAGACGATCAACGGTTTCAACCACGCTGCGAATGGATTCCCCGGTAAATTCGTCGCCAAAAACATAGATCGACATCTTTTTCTTGGGATCATAAAAAGTACGCACTGCAGCGGTGATACCTTCGACCGGTGAACTGTTGGAAAAAACATTCCAATTGGTGAGATTGCGCAGGATTAAGCTGCGCCTTGCGGGGGTATCAGGGATCCATTGTCCACGGTATCGAGAAAATAAGTAGTTACCCATGTCGTTGAGAACTTGTATGCCCTTGACCTCCGGGTAAATGTTAAGCGTCGCCTCCATTTCGATAAGCATTCTGTCCCAGGCGTAGGAGAACATGGAGCCGGAGGTATCGATGATGAAAATAATGTATTCGCTGTCAACGGGAATCCCACCGATCAACTGATTTTTTCGCTGACTGTTGACCCCCAATAGGCGCTTCTCTTCCTCGCTCAGCTGCTGTCGGGCTATGGCCAATTCCTGCTCAATGATGCTGTTAGAGTTGCGGGTGGTTTCAAGACTGTCATATCGCGACCGAGTGCTTGCCAAGGCACCTTGAAGAATGGCGATGCGCTCGCGGTATTCAGAGATTTGCTCTTGCTTGGCCTTGAGGTCGCGATTCAGGATGGTTGTTTCTCCCCGAATCTCAAACAGTTGCTCGGTCAGGTCAGCAACACGGCCATCGGCGACAATGGTTGAGCGTTCTAATATCTGGGGTTGCACCGTTTTTGTGATCATCAATAAGAGGATGACGGCACCAAAGCCACAGCAGATGACGTCCAAGAAGGATATGGAAAATTCTGGCGTTCCCCGGCGTGTTTTCATGGTATGCAGCGCCTCATCGGAATCATGGCCAATCCCGAGAGGGCGACATAAACGAACCACCACTCACCTGGGCCAGCTGCCAAAACTCGGAGGCAGCCATGGGGTCTCCCTCCATGGGCGCCAAAATAATATTCACGGGTACGCCCGCTGGAAGCCGCTGAACCGCCTTTCGAAATAAACTGAGCCGATCACGTCCGGAAATCGTGGTGCGGCGGGGTGGTTCGTAACTTTGAGTGGGCAGCCCGTCGGTGATGAGAAAAATATTATCGGGACCGCCGGGGAGGGTGCCAACCGCATCAAAAGCACCATGCAGGTTCGTACCCCCACTGGGGAGACGATCACGCAAGGCCTCAGTGGCCGCCTTTAACTGTGGCGCGTCTGCCACCTCCAACCATTTACCTGCAGTCTCCGAGAGAATCGGCTGGGCTTCGGTATTAAAGGCAATAATTTGATATTGGGAATTAATGGGAAGCTGAGAAGTAAGCCAGTCGACGGTGTTGAGCGCACGCTGCCATTTATCAGCTGAGCGCTGTAGCTCAGGATCCATATTGCGCAGTCGAATGACGTTTACAATCGAATCGGCCAGCATACTGGCTGAGGTATCGACAAGAATAGCAATGCGGTTACCGCCCAGGTTCAATCCCGTCAGGTACTGTCGGTTGCCATCGCCGGTGAAGTCCCGGGCACTTTGTCCCGCTTCTTCTTTGGCCGCCTCGCGAAGCTTATTCACCCGATCCTCAAGGCGATTGATTTCTGCTTTGAGGGCTTCGACATCGGTCGTATCGGTAAAGCCTTCCTCTTCTAGCGAAGCGATCAGGGCCTCGTAACGATCGAGGTCTTCGGTCACTCGAGTGGCTAGGCCTTGCGCTTCAACAATGTCGACGTCGACGCTTGCGAGGGCATTGCGCAGGGCTACCAGCCCCAACTGTCCCTGTTCAATGTCATCCTCTAGAAGGTCAATTTCTGAGAATACTTCAGCATTGAGGGTGAGGGCCTCTACTTCCATGGAGTGATCGATAATAAGAAATACCAGCACGACGGCGCCAAAGCCACAGGACATGATGTCCAGAAAGCTGAGGTTAAAGGTTGATGCTTGGCGCTTGCGCCGGGCCAATGCTCAGTCCTCTACCACAATGAGTAATCCGGTAAAGCCGGTGTCGTCGTCTAAATTATCTCCGGCCTCAAGCAACTGATTGGCCTCAGCCAACTTGGAATTAACCCGCAGATTGGCCGATGGGCTGGCTACTGTGACACTAGCCTGCGTGCGTTGCAGGACCGTGCCATTTGCCAGAGAGGCGGTGTCGCCGATCCGCTGAGCTTTAGATCCTACAAGAATATGTGTTGGTGCCGGCGCTGGCGCCGCTTCTGTCGATAAAAAGCCAGTTTCAGCAGTCTTTGCCTCGCTGTGAACAATGGGTACACGGTGGTTTAAAGCGAGCTGCTCAGGCGCCTGCAGCAGTTCAGATTGACAATTTGCTATGACGCTTGCGATTACCTCTGCCGTGGTGTTTTGGCGGGAGACAGCGAGGGTTAAGCCCGGCAGTAAGTTCAGGGGACTCTCAAGCACTACGGGTGTATCGCTAGGCAGTAGGGGTTCTAGCATTCGTCCGTAGGCTGCACCGACGCCCCTAAGGTCGTCTCGGGTGATACGTGCGGAGTAGCCGCTTATGGCTATTTGGGTCTCTGTTTGATTTTGCAGTGTTGTCAGTGCCAGAGGTAAGGCGTCGTAAAGTGACTGCTCAGCATCAGCGCTGCGCAGAGGGTCAAAGCGTGTTTGTGCCACAAAGCTTGAGGCAATAGCGGTGGCTAACCGATCTTGGAGTGCTAGCATGCCCTCTCCGGGGATAACTTGACTCGCAGTGGCAGTGACACTGTCGCCCTCAGCGCTAAACGGTGTGATCAAGGTCTGGTGCAGCTGCAACTCCACATGCAACCCACTAGACAGGCCGCTGGCAGCGCCAATCACCGCACTGCGGTGAACTAACCCTGCGATGTCAAAGGGGAGGTGCTCAACAATTCCTAGCAGTAGCGATAGAGCCTCACGGTCCATGCTGCCCGGCGCGGTTAACAGCACCGATTTTGGTTGGCTGGCTAGCTGGTGCAATTCTTGTAAATGCGCATGAACGAGGTCTGCCCCATGTCTGGCCTGCCCCAGTGGCGGCGACAGGGGTTGGGTGCTCAGCTGTGACCAATAGCGGGTGTTGACGGCGCGAGGTGTACGTCGCTGCGTTCGCATCGCAGGCAGGCCAAAGCGAAAGTGATTGCCGTCAAACCAAGCATAACCCGGTGACTCGAGGCAGGTATCAGCGTGCCAAAGTCGCAGAGTACTGTCGTGTAAATCTAATAGCGCCGTCATAGACGTGGCACTGCCAGATGACGCAGCAATTTACGGTCAATATAACGCTGGGTATTGAGTACCAATCGCTCCTGAGACAGTTGAAGCTGATGCAGGGCGAACATAATGATGATGGAGAGCACCAGTGCCACAAACGTGCTGTTGAATGCAACGCCCAGGCTTACCGTCACCCCTGAAATATCACCCTCTACAGCCTTGTAGGCCTGGCCTAATGCATCACCGATACCGCGCACTGTGCCGATAAAGCCGATCGAGGGAATGGCCCAGGAGATGTAACGCACCATTGAAAGTTCCGAGTCGAGGCGGTCGGCTTCAATATCGCACTGCTCCCGCACTGACTCGGAAACTGCGGGAATCGATTGGGTGGTTGCAAATCTTTGCAGGGCGTTCATCAGCGCTCGAGGTAGCAAAAAATCCTGCTCCTCTTCTGGTAACGCCTCGAGGATTCGAGAATATTCGCGGCTGTCCTGAGGTAACAGGCTGGTGCCGGTGGGCACCTCAATAAGGCTTTTATCGAGCATGCTCTGCTCGTCTCGGGTGCGTTTGCCTTTCATCCCCATGATGGCGAGAGCCCACAGCAACAAAATAAAACAAGCTTCTTGCTCAAGGTCTCGAATAACAATTGCCAGAGTGCGCTGAGAAACCACGTCCTCCCCAGCAGCTTGCATGGCAGCTTGCACGGCAAGCTGGGCATCTGCGGTAGGCCTGATGACGCCAATATAAATGCCGTGCACGACAATAACGGCAAGCAAGAGCGCGAAGATCTGATAGAGAAATTCATTGTTCAAACGCAGATTCATGCTGGGCTAAACCTCTTCAGATATCGACAGGAAAAGACACCGAGCTATCTTCAGAAATACGCTCGCTCGGCTCATATTTGAGACTGGGCTGGGCTGTGGCCGCATTCTCGATGGGTGGTTCAGATGTGCTTTGGTCGGCATTGATGTCATTGGTTGATGTTGGCGCGGTCTTTGATGAGGCTTCGTCTATGGGCGTCTCGGGTGCGGCCTCTTGCGCCGACAGCGGGTAACCGAGGGCGCCAACCAGCAGAGCGGTCAGCCACAGGCAGCGATGAGTGATTTGCTTTCTATTCAGCATAGCGTGCAATCCTGAATCCCAAGTCGTCTCGCCCTGAGGCGCCGTAGTCTCGGAAGGTTAATCTTAGCTCAGCCAATCGACTCAAAGCCCAGCTGGCCCCTCGTACCGTGTAGTTGTCGCCTTTGAGGGCGCCCATTGGGTCGGTTGCACTTTTGGCGTTGGCCGATGGAATGACGTAAACGTCGTGTACCCATTCAGCGACGTTGCCTCCCATATCGAATAACCCCCGGTGGTTTTTTGGGAAACTCCCCACTGGTGCAGAAACAATGTAGCCATCAGCATAGCCATTGAGGATGCGTCCTGTCACCAGTGCGGAGGTGTTGTCGGCAACGTTGACAACCGGCTGGCTGGGAGGAAAGTCATCACCCCATGCAAATTTGCGATAACTTTCACCTTCAATCCTTCCCGCGAATGACCACTCTGCCTCACTGGGCAACCGGTAGCCGGTGCTCGACGGATTGTAGCCATCGATAATGCCTTGGGTGTCTCGGTAGAATGGCGGCAAGCCTTCTTTGATGCTCAGCCAGTTGCAAAACCGTGCCGCTTGCTGCCAGCTAATTTTAACCACGGGCTGTTGCTCGCGGTTGAGGCTGTTACCTTCAATTTGCCCGCTATCATGACTCTCTAAGAACATTCGAAACTGCGCGTTAGTCGTTTCTGTCGTTGCCAAGTAAAACGCACGCTCCAAAGTGACATTGTGCAGGACCTCGTTGGAGCGCCGCCCTGGCTCCCGGCGGGAAGCCCCCATGCTGAAACTGTTTAAAGGTTCGGCCAAGGGGTCTATTAGCACCAGCGTTTGTCCCAACGCTGAAGTGATTTCGGGTGTAAGCGCCGCTTTTCGAGCTTCAGCCTCTGTTAGCAGCGTAACCACTACCACTTGCTCAAGGCCCTGCCGGGGGGTCACGCGCAGACGCTGACTGGCGTATCCCTCTAACTTAACCTCAACCCGTTGCTCTACGGCTGCCAAGTCTAGCGCTTGGTTACCGCGGCCTCTTGACCGGCCATTAATAAATAATTCGGCGTTGCCTGGAGCCAACTCAAAGGCAACGTTACCAAGTTTGGGTTTCAGCGTTGTAACCCGATTCGCAGTGGCGCCTTTTTCTAGCGAAAGGCTAAAGCTCTTTCGCGAGTAGCCTACTTTGTTGACCTGCACTCGATGTTCACGACCGGGGGCAAGCTCGACAGTCAGTGGCGTGAGACCCATAAATTCGCCGTCAATGGTGACATTGGCAGCACTTGGATTTGATTGTAAATCTAGGACGCCCGCGGCGGGTACAAGGGTTACTGACTCAAGGGTCTGATTGACACCCGCGACCACTTTTAGATCGAGGGTTGCGTCAATGTAACCCGGTGCTCGCAAACTTAATCGGTGCTCACCACTCAAGACTTCGATCACCTCACCGGAATTTGCCCTTGGTTCCTCATCTATCCAAACTGTGGCGTCTTTGGGTATCGCTAGGGCCGTGATATTGGCCCAATCAGGCTCCAAAGCTATCGACAGGGTTTGTTCGACGCCCCGCCCGGTAACCTCCAGTAACTCTTGTTGGGCTTGGTAACGCGGTAGCGTGATCTGGAGCGATGTTGGTCCGGCTTCAAGGTTTAACGCTTGCAGTGGCGTGGTGCCAATGACTTGCCCGGCAATGGCTATGCTGGCTCCAGCGGGTTCACTGAGCAGCGTGACGCGCCCCGGTAAGATAGCGGGAGTCACCAAAAGCTGTTGACTGTCGGCATCGGTAACCAAGGTCTCCTGTTGCCAGTCGCGATAGCCGGGGACCTGTACGGTGATGAGGTACCGACCGGGTCGAATCAAATAGCGCTTGCCCAAGGGCACACTGATGCCATCGATATCAATGGTTGCCGATCCTATGGCGTCTACTTGGACTTCCAATGATCGTGCGGTGAGCAAGAAAAACAGTAGGGTCGTTACAATCAGTCCAACAGCGGCCAAAATAATTTTCGGCCAGATGGGTGGGCGCTCCGGGCGCTTCCCGGGGTCCAGTGGTTGAAAGCCCGAGGGCTTAAGGGCTTCAGCACTGTCTCCTGATACCGGAGCAAAGCCTCCGGCAGTGAGGGGACGCATATCGTCATTTTGAGTCATAGGGCTTCTACTCAGATGGCCTCTACACAACGCACATCAATCTCTGCACGGCTATCCGGTTTGATGTCAAAGTTGATGCGAACATCTCTAAACCCGTTTCGCACTCCGAGGGCGGTGTAACGCCCCGGGCGTAAGGTGAGTTCCGAGTTTACAAAAGTACCCAGCCTCTTTACCCGAAGCAGGGTGACGTCGGTTTGGTCGTCAGACGTAAATCTGACGGTGACTGGCGTTTTTGCCCAAAGCAGCAGCTTTTCGAGCTCTACCACTTGCCCTTCCAATACTGGCCCCCGAGGCTCTATCGCCACGGCTTCTGCCAGAACGGTTTCCGCAGCCTGCAAGGCTCTGGCGTCAACCAACCGCTTCGAGTCTGCCAATATGCTGTTGAGAGCAGCGGCCAGTTCGGCGCGGGGCGCTGCTTTTTTCAGGCCAGCCTGGGCGTAAATGAGGGTGCTGTCGATACTGAGTGCTTCTTCGTAAGTCGCGACGGCATCGGCCCAGACTTCATTGCGTTCCTGTGCTTTGCCAGTGTTGGCCAGTTCGCGCAGCTTCGCTGCGGTCTGAGCTGCGGCGAGCTCCATCTGGGCGGATTGGGGTTCTGACGCCCCGGGACGAATTTGACCCGCCTTCTTAAAGAATTGTTCGGCGGTTTTGAAATTCTCTTCATCCAATGCCGCATAACCTTCGCTCATGGCCCTTCGAAAGCGGGCTAAAGCGTCGGCTTCTTGATATTGCGCCAACAACGCGGCAACGCGCTGGTGTTCTGGATCTTGCTTTTGAGCGGCCAACGCCGCTTCAACAGCAGCTCCCGTGTTTCCCTGCAAGGCAGATTCAGCAGCGGACTGCAGTGCAGCAGCGACGTCGGGAATTTTAGTGATGCGCTCGAGCAGAACTGGCAGCTCCGGGTCTCCGGGTTCAAGTAGCGTAAGTAATTCGTGTCCCTTTTGTGCTGTTGCAGCGTCTCCTGCCTCAATGGCTTCTAAAGCTTGGAGACGTGCTGCCTGCCCCCGCTCTGAAATACTGTCTTCAAGAACGGCGAGGCCCGCCGCCGCCTCTTGGTAAGCGGCGGCAGCTTCTACAAACAGCCGCTCTCGGTAGGCTTCGTCACCCTCCGCAGCAACTGCGAGTGCAGCTGCGTACGCTTCTGGGGCCCAACGCTCTACTGAGAATTCTTCCAGTGCTTCTTGGGCCTCCAGCACGACCTGAAGGGCATCTTGGGCCAGTTTTCGAAGTTTTTGCTGCTGCGCTTCGGCAAAGGGGCTGCGTTCTTCCCCTGGCGTATCGCCGCTGACGGTGCCGCCTGCCTGAGTGGGGGTGCCGCTTAGCGGGCTACTTTCAGTGGGAACGGGCGCTGCAAGTTTGTCGGTTGAAATCACGCTGGGTAAGACGACGAAGACCACGATGGCCGCCATGAATAAAGCGATAGCAGCGGGTATTAGCCACTTGGGTCGCCCATGCTCCGCCTCGGCCAACCCCTCCGGCGTAGCTGCTTGGGGGCTGAAAGCGGCGGCCTTCAGGGGCTGTTCATGGGAATCACTCATAGTATCGTTAACGGCGACGTCAGTCGGTTTCAGAGTTGTCAGGTGCCAGATCGGTAGCCTGATCATCGGGCATGTCCAGCGCCCCGATTTCAGTCGCGTAGATGTCGGCCATGAGCTCCCTCCATTGGCCATATTGGTCCTCAACATTGCCAGAGAGACGCACCGTTCGGTCTTCTAGCTCAATCACTCTGGGTGTGATCTCTGCCGACAAAGACTGTCCCAACTCTTCAATGGCCAGCGAATGAATACTCGATTCGGCGCGCTTTTCTAAACCGCTTTTTAGTAAGTAGGCGCCTCCCGCAATGCCAACTACCCCGGCTGTATTCGCGTAGTCACTGCTAGACCCCTGAGCGGCAATGCCAGCGATAACTGCCGCTGCACCTGCGATGAGACGTTGGTTAGCTTCACTCTGAAGCTCCCGTTGGGCCACCACCTCGTCGTAACTTAATTTGCGCCACTCTTGATAGGGCGTATACATATCTTCGGCAAAGCCGGTGTAATAGCCCTGCAGGGTGTCGACAAATATATAGTTACGCTGTCGTAAATTCCGCACGCGTTCCAGCATGGGATCATTTTCTGCGGGTAGTCTTTGGATGTTATAAATGCCGTTTTTGTCCTGAGCTAGGTAGTCCTGAAACGCGTCTTGAGCAAATGTTCTGGCAAAGCGCAGTTCCGCCACTTGCCGAATAGCGATACGTTCCTGTGCTGATGTGCGATTGAAAACGACCAACATATCGTTGGCTATTTGCCGATACACCAGCAAAAAGGGGTCGCGATCAGCGGTTGCCCGATTTTCGTAGGCATAGCGACTGGTGACTCCCTCGTAAGTTTTTTCGATCCATGGTGTCCCGCGAGCATCCGTTACTTTGACAGCCAACTCCAAGTGCTCGCCGTCACTGTGCAGTATTTTTCCAGTCACCAATAAATCCGTAAATTGACTGGTATCGGGGACCACGCGTACTGCACCCCAAGCGCCTACTTCCTCGAGGGTAGTAGTCAGTTCTCTCGCGATAAAAGTGGCTTCAGCACGGCGGATTTCCGGATAAACCCGTTCGTCGTCTTGAAGTTCGCCGATGCCAGGATCAAGAATTGCGACCCCAACATCCAACACCTGAGCATCTGGGATGGGCTGGGGGGGCTGTGCTAAGGGCGGCACCGAGGTACTTTTTACGGTTTGATTGACGCAGCCCGTTAGCATGACCGCCAACAGCAACAATATGGCCCGTGCAATCATGCCTCAGGTACCTCTAGGCCTTTGTATTTACGGTATTCATTCCAGAGTCTCTCTCTAACGTCGGAGTCGGGCTCTCGCATTGCTGCTTCGCGAAGTTGTCGTGCCACGACATCATCGTCGGCACCGTCGGGAATGTCGACTGGGGGTTTATAAATAGCAGGATTGTCGGGGGGCGCGCCACCGCCGCTGGCACCTCCCAGTCCGCCGCCAATCCCGCCGCCGTCGCCCATGGCAACATCATCTTGATAGGGCGACCGACCGGAGGTTCCCGGACCTGCAGGTTCGGGCTGTTGTGTGGTTGTTGGTTGCCTACTGCGCTCCATTTCTCGTTGGCGCTGCTGCTCTTCTAGAATTAATGCGTCGAAATCGCTGGTGCTCTGCTCGAGCTGCCGATCCAGTATAGCGACCTGCTCCATGGTGGTAAGGGTTCCATCGACCCCAGACATGCCCTCCATGCCGCCTTCGGCTCGGGTGCCTTGAGCGGCAGGACGCTGGCCATAAGTAGATCCTTGCGAATTGCCTGAGGGATTACCTTGCCCCTCGTCATCTCCCGAGGCATCCCCCGTGCCCTGAGTTTCAGACTGACCCTCTGCTTGCCCTGACGCGTCGCCATAACTTTCATCAAATGTTGGCAGTACGTCGCGCATATCCGGTAGGGCCTCTTGCCCTGGGGTATCGCCGAACCCTGGCTCAGTGGCGTTCCCTTGTGCTGCCTCCCCCGCAACGGTATCGCCGGGCATGGCGGCGTCCCCTGATCCTGAATTGTCGCCGGCAGGTTGAGGAAAGCTGTCGCTGCCGGGTTGGGTGCTACCGGCGTCCCCCGAAGGCGATGAGGCGCCCTGAGTCGGGCTCGGGGGGCTTGAGCTGGCACTGTTGCTCGAATTTGAGCTACTACTTGGGCTTGAGCTGCTGCTCGGGCTTGAACTTGAGCTGCTACTCGAGCTAGAACTTGAACTGCTACTCGAGCTAGAACTTGAACTGCTACTCGAGCTAGAACTTGAGCTGGAGCTTGAGCTAGGCGGTGGCGTTGATGCGCTAGGTGGCGAAGGCGTCGAAGGCTTGGTTGGGGTGCTTGCGCTTGGACAGCCACTGAGCAGTAAAACGGCGCTTACAACGCTGACTACCCCAATACTCTTATGAATGACTCGCTGCATCATGCCGATCTTATTCCCCTGTCTCAGTTGTCGACGCGGCGGTAACCGATGGCGCCAAACCCCGCCATGATACGGGTTCAAAGGACCAAACAAGGCCCTCTTTCTCAACCGGCATACCATCGGCGAATGGCGGTCGGAATCGCGTATTTCTCAAAGCGCGTACCAGTCGCCGTATAGCCTTCTCTTCTTCGACCTCGGGTTCTCGCAGTCGTTCCAAATTAGTAACTCTGCCCGTACCCGAAATATCAAAGCCTATGACCAGTGTGCCATCTTCTCGGGTTTCGTGTTGAGGGAGTGGGGCATTGCCTGCAAGCAATGGTAAGGCGGTGGGTTGGCTAAACAGATTGACCACCCTAGCGCTGCGCTCTTCCTCTGGTATAGCCTCAATGAGACCCAGCGCTTCACTATAATAGACCTGCGCTCGGTTGAACTTGCCAAACCACCAAGCCCAATCGCCAAGGGCAATGGTGTCGTCGATAGTTTGCTCAGCTCCCAAATTATTGATGACGTTGACCTCGAGAATTGCCTTGAGCACCGATTCTCCACGACGGTAGGAGTCATTATTGAGGGGTACCAAATTATCGTCAGCGTTACTCGATGAGCTCCTAGTCGGTGAAAAGGCTCGGTAACCTGCAAAGAGGTACTGGGTTTCCATCATGCCCGTCAGGGGGATTTTCAACGCCAGCGATCGATCCCCATAGGTGTCGATAGTTTCGTTAAGCGCCATGCGATAGAGATCCCAGCTAAGCATTAATCTTCCCGCCTGAGTTTCGGGGTCTCCAATCTCTAAAAGGTAGGCCTGCCGCTGCCACTGTGCTTGCCGCAGTAGCGCTTGAGACGAATCCGCAGGGCTCGTTAAAGCGCGGCGTTCAACGCGGTAGAGATAACGCTGGCGCTCATCGACGAGGGCGAAATCCCCCAGTGCCATGTGGCTTAAGATCTCACCCCGCAGCAGCGTCAGCTGTTCGGCGCTGTAGAGGCCTGAATTGATGCGCGCCAGTTGAACACCGCGTTTAAATACCTCCACCGCCTCCGCATGACGTTTAAGTTGCTGCAGGGTGGTGCCTAGGCCTACCAAATGCTCCGTAAGTGCCGGGGCGTAAGCGCCGCCTGCGAGCTCTGCCTGCCGAATAGCTTCGCGATATTCCTCTACCAGTCGCGACTCGGGCGCTAATACTGCCGCTGGCGTGGGAGCGCTGTCGAGTTTTCCGCTCATATCGATAACCAAAGCCGCTGCCTCGTCGGTCGCGCTGCTTTGCACGACACTGGCCTCGTTTTCGCTAACTGAGGGCTGAACCCCGTTATCGGCTTCGTTCGCCATGGTTGGGGGATTGGGGGTGCCAGTTGATGGCGCATCCTGCGTCTGCGGTACTGCTTGCGTCAGCGGTTCGGGCGACGCCGTTGAAGACAGTGCAGTAGCGTTTGATGGCTCTGCATGCGCCATAGGCGTTGCCGTTACAAACAGCGCGAGTAACAGCAGGTGTTGATATTGTGATGGCTTGGCATGCTGCAGCATGATCGTCGCCTCTTTAAGTTATGGCCTACCCCAATGATGGCGGGTGAGCTACCCATCATTAGGTGAGCGCATTGCGTCTTTGATCCGTATAATTGCTTTACGCTTCACAGCCCTTGTCGGAGCACCCCTTTAAATCTAGCAGAGAGAGTCGTTTTGGGACAATTTGAGCGCGATACCGCAGTGAGTCGTTTGTCGGACAGTCGCTGGCAGTCAGAGTTTCAGCGGGGGTGGCGCATAGGCTCCACCATGAATGGGGGCTATGTGCTGTCTGTGATCGCCCGTTCCCTGCGCGAGGCACTGCCCCACAAAGACCCTTTATCTATTAATGCTTTCTATTTAGCCCCCTGCCAGCTGGGCCCCTGTGAAATCGAGGTCGAGATCCTGCGTGAGGGGCGAGGCACTAGCTTTGGCTCCGCCAGTTTGTATCAAGAGGGTGAGCTTAAGGTTCGTGCTACTGCGGCATATACCGACAATGAGCGCTTAAACGGCGAAACTTGGTTAAATAGCGAGCCCCCAGTTGTGCCCCCCTTTTCAGAAACTGAGGGAATGA
Source organism: Luminiphilus sp. nBUS_07 (assembly GCF_051201685.1). GTDB lineage: Bacteria > Pseudomonadota > Gammaproteobacteria > Pseudomonadales > Halieaceae > Luminiphilus. Next base: position 512,982 of record NZ_CP179213.1, read on the forward strand.
GCGCACAACATCTCGAGATTCATGACCGCATTGATATGCGGCTCATCCACGGTCAAGAAGTCTTTGAAAAAGGGATTGCTTCCAGCACGGGGGAGTTTGTCGCTTGGTTACAACACCGGGATGAAAGCCCTTGCGATACGCTGGACTTGGCCATGTTCGCCGACATTATGCCGCCCCCGCCTTTTACGTTGTTTGGCCCCTTTGGTTGGGTGCCCACAATCGAGCTCACAGTACAGTGCCGTGCCAAGCCGGCACCGGGGCCACTACTGGGGCGCATGCGCTCCCGCCATTTAACACAGTCTCTGGTCGAGTCTGATGCAGACCTTTGGGATTCCAACGGTGCTTTAGTGGCGCTGGCTAGGCAAACAATGAAGGTCAAACTCCCCGAGGGCTGGGAGACGCGACCGAAGTAAGCTCAGTAGTTGCCCTTTGGGCTATTCACCGAGCGACATGGCCTCCAGGTCTGCGCAAATCAGAGTACCCGTAGCGCCAGGGACCATCCAGTTGAATAGAATTCGTGCGTCCCAACGTCCGTCGGGTTGACTCAATGTTGTGGCCCATCCCCTCCAGAATGTTGAGGGTGTCTTGACTGATACCGGGTTCAATGAGCACCCGATCAGGCATCCATTGGTGGTGCACTCGAGGCGCTGCGGCGGCTTCGGCAATATTCATATCAAAAGCCATGGCGTTAAGAATGGTTTGCATGACGGCTGTGATAATGAGCGATCCCCCGGGGCTTCCGGTCGCAAGCCAAGGCTCGCCGTTACGAAAGACCAGAGTTGGCGTCATTGATGACAAGGGTCTGCGACCCGGTGCTACGGCATTTTTCTCACCCTGCACTAAACCGTAAGCATTGGGAAAACCGGGCCTAGCGGCAAAATCGTCCATTTCGTTATTCATCAAAATCCCTGTTCCGGGAATGGTGATGTGCGAGCCGAAACTAAAGTTTAGGGTGTAAGTGTTACTCACGACATTGCCAGCGCTGTCAGCGACCGAATAGTGGGTGGTGTCGGGGCTTTCGGGGGTGGGCATGACCCCGGGGGCGATTTCCGCAGAGGGCGTGGCAGAGTCTGAGTTTATAAGTCCTCGTCGCTTGCCTGCGTAATCTTTTGCTAACAAAAAGTCGATCGGAGCTTCCATGCGCTCAGGATCACCCAAGTGCTCGCTCCGATCGGCATAAGCCAGCTTCATCGCCTCAATTACGTGGTGTAGATACTGAGCCGAATTATGGCCCCAGGTCGCTAGAGGATAGGGCTCGAGAATGTTGAGCATTTGGATAACATGAATGCCGCCAGATGAGGGCGGGGGGGCCGAGACAATTGCGTAATCCTTGAATTGGCCGGTAACGGGGGCGCGCTCTACAGCAACGTAGTTAGCGAGATCCTCTTGGGTAATTAGCCCGTCGTTAGCAGCCATGTCCTTGGCGATTAATTCGGCCGTTGGCCCTGCATAAAAGCCATCTCGGCCATTGTCGGCGATTCGCTGCAGTGTGGCGGCGAGATCGGGTTGCTTGAAGAGACTGCCAATGGCGGGAGCCTTACCATCGTTCCCCAAAAAAATTTTCTTTGTTTCAGGATCTTGGGCCAGCCGTTCGGCACGAGCACTGATATTTTGGTGCAGTGTAATGTCCATGACGAAGCCGTTTGCGGCAAGATCGATCGCGGGCTGAATCACGGTGGCAAGGGGCAGAGTCCCATATTCTTCGAGGGCGTGAATAAGCCCCGCGACGGTTCCGGGTACACCGGAAGCTTGATGACTAAAGTAGGCGCGGCGCTTGTCGACTTTGCCCTCGGGTGTCAGGAACATGTCTCGAGTTGCCGCGGCGGGTGCCATCTCCCGGTAATCAATAAATACGTTGCGGTTTTCAGCAGCGAGATGCACCAACATAAAGCCACCGCCGCCGATATTGCCGGCTCTAGGCAAAGTCACCGCTAGCGCGAAGCCGGTGGCGACTGCAGCGTCGACAGCATTGCCGCCCTGACTGAGCATGGTTAGGCCCGCTTCACTGGCAAACCGCTCTGGGCCCACCACCATATTGCCGTCCGCGGCCATGGGTACAAAGCGACTACGAAAATCGATCAAGGGTGCCTCGCTGGAGACCACCTCGGCTGACTGGATTTCTGCGGTGCCTAAAAATAGCAGGGTGCTCAATGCGGCAATTTTGAATCGGTCAAACATCGGGACAGTCCATTTTTGGGGGCAAAAAAAGTTAACGCGTAATTTCTGTGAAAACCAGTCTTATCTATCTCGCTCATCAAGCGCGTTACACTGTATCTGGTAGAGCTAAACGAGTGTACCTGAACATGAACTACGAAGAACATCGGCGCAACTATGTGTTAGGCGGTTTACGTCGCGAAAACCTAACCGACGACCCGTTTGAGCTGTTTGAAAAATGGCAGGCTCAGGCGATTGCGGCCGAGCTAAAGGACCCCACGGCGGTTTCCCTGGCGACGCAGGAGCCCGCGGGCAACCTGTGGCAAAGAATCGTGCTTTTGAAGGGCGTCAGTGAAGGTGGTTTCGTTTTTTTCACCAATTATGAAAGCAACAAAGCGCGCGCCCTAGCCGATGATCATCGAGGTGCGATGCTATTTCCCTGGCACGAGCTTGACCGGCAAGTCTCTGCGAGTGGATTCATCAAAAAAATAAGCAATGAAGAAAGCGACCGGTACTTTGCGAGTCGGCCTCGTGCAAGTCAGTTGGGCGCTTGGGCCTCCAGTCAAAGCCAGCCCGTTGTTGACCGTGACACGCTGATAAACCAGTATCAGTCGGTTGAGCAGCGTTTTGGTAACGACCTTATTCCGCGCCCCCCTCATTGGGGTGGGTACCGATTGGTCCCTGAGCAAATTGAATTTTGGCAGGGAGGCGAGCACCGTTTACACGACCGCTTCCGGTACGAGCATACGGGCAGCGGCTGGAGCATTCAGCGTCTGCAGCCCTGACCTAGGGGTTATGGAGTTGGCTTCTATGATCGGGTGCGATATTTGGGTTCAGGCTTGGCGGGCGAAATAATGGGGGAGCGGTGGCAGTTCTAGAAGGTGTCTGCGCATAAGGTCAAGACAGGCGGCGGCGATAATATTTTGAAACAACGTTCGTGAGCCCGAGACCACCGTCATATGGGTGCGCAGATCCTCTTCAGTTCCCCAGGCAATCCAGACAGTGCCTACAGGCTTATCCTCGGTACCTCCTCCCGGACCGGCGATACCCGATACGGCGACGCCTATGTTAGCCCCTGAGCGTTGCAGTGCGCCCAGTAACATTTCTTTGACCACGGCCTCACTAACGGCGCCATGCTCTTTCAAAGTGGTTGGGGCAACCCCTAACTGATCGCGCTTTGCCTCATTGGCATAGGTAACAAAGCCGGTACCCAATACGGCGGATGACCCGGGTTCTCTGACCATCATTGACGCGATCAAACCGCCGGTGCAGGACTCGGCGCTGGTCATAGTTTTGCCCTGGTCTCGGAGAGCAGACTGTAGCTTCTCGGCCAGCCGTGCACTTCCTGTGCCCAGTATGTGATCACCAAAATCTTCCTCAAGGAGCGCTAGGGCGGCCTTTTGTGCAGGCAACTTTGCAGCACTGGGGACACTGAGCTTGAGTTCGAGCTGTGGCATGCCAGCTCGAAACCCCAAGGTGACGTCACTGGGCCAGCGGTCAGCGTATTTTTTGATGCGCTCCTCGACCGAGGACTCGCCAATACCAAAGGTCTGTAGACGAAGGATTTGACGGGCTTCACCCCCAATACGAGCCTTAAGGTGTGAGGTTAGCGCCGGCAACATGGCTTCCAACTCACTGGGCACCCCCGGTGTGGTGAGGACTAAACAGTCGTTGATGTCGATGGCGAATCCCAAGGCACTGCCCGAGGGGTTGTGAATGAGCTCGCAGCCCTCTGGTAAAAAGGCTTGTTTAAGATTTGCTGGATTGGGTGCAATTCGTCGTCGCGCGCACCAGTCCTCTACGTGGGCAAGGGCGTCAGGATCTTCAATAAGTTCAACGCCACTGAGAGCAGCGATGACCTCGCTCGTTAAGTCGTCGCGTGTAGGCCCCAGACCGCCGTTGACTATGACCGCGGGGTAGTCAGCGGTGAGGCGGGCGAGTGCGCTTTGCAACAATGTCGGATCATCGCCAACGGTGCATTTTTCGCCGACCTCAAGGCCGTGCTCACCCAGCCGGATGGCGATCATGGCGGAATTACTGTCCACGGTGTCGCCGGACATGAGTTCGTTGCCAGTAAGCAGTAAGGCAATGCTGGGTGTATCCATAGTGATGTCTCCTTAAGGGCTCAAGGATAACCTGCTGAGCCTGTGAAACCCACGAACTATCACGGGCTCTTAAGGCCGAAATGCGATAGATCGTCTACACTACCGCCCATAGATTTTTTTACTTTGGAGTACCCATGCATCGCGTAGTTTTTAATCAGAAAGGGGGGGTGGGTAAAACCTCGATTACCTGCAATCTAGCGGCCATCAGCGCCAGTCAAGGCCTGCGGACCCTGGTTATAGATCTCGATGTACAGGGGAACTCTACCCACTACCTGATTGGCTCTGTCGATGCAGAGCAGTACCCGGCTGAGGCTCAGGGTGTGGCGGGTTTGTTTAAACAAACCGTGGGATCGCGCAATATGCGCAAAAACCCAGATTCCTTTGTTTGGGAGACGCCCTTTGAGAACCTGTTCCTGCTGCCCTCAAGCCCATATCTCGCCGAGATAGAGAAAGAACTGGAGGCGCGTTACAAGATTTATAAATTGCGAGACGCTCTGAACAAACTTGACGAAGAGTACGATCGCATTTACATCGACACCCCACCCAACTTCAATTTTTATTCAAAGTCAGCGCTAATCGCTGCTCATCGGGTACTGGTTCCCTTTGATTGTGATTCCTTTGCCCGTCAGAGCCTTTACGAATTGATGTTGAACATTGAAGAGCTGCAGGAAGATCACAATCCCGAGCTTACGTTGGAGGGCATTGTGATTAATCAGTTTAATGGCCAAGCGCGACTCCCTGGAGAACTGGTGGCCGAACTGCAGTCTGAGGGTTTCCCCGTCATCGACAGTTTCCTCAGCAGTTCGGTCAAGATGCGGGAGTCCCATCATGAAATGCGGCCCCTCGTTCACCTTGCACCCAGCCACAAACTCACCCAGTCCTATATTGCGCTTCATCAAGCCCTTGAAAAGGGGGTCAAAAAGCGCCGTCGGGGCTGACTACTGGCGGGCTCTTCTGACCAAACAGCTAAGCGGTAGGGCGTGACGCATGCAGCGCGTTGGCGGAACCCTTAACCGATTCGGGGGCACAAGTTAATAACTTGACGGTGACCGGTGGGTTCCTTGGGCACCGACTGGTGTTAAAAGTCGGCGTGTCCCGGAGTGCGGGGAAAGGGAATGACGTCGCGAACGTTTTCCATGCCCGTGATGTAGGCCAGTAATCGCTCAAAGCCTAAACCAAAGCCGGCGTGAGGTACGGTGCCATACCGGCGCAGATCTCGGTACCACCACAAGTCTTCAAGGACAGCTTTATCCATGCGGCCCTCCAACACATCTAAACGCTCTTCCCGTTGGCTGCCACCAATGATTTCACCGATACCCGGAGCCAATACATCCATTGCCGCTACGGTCTTGCCATCGTCATTGAGTCGCATGTAAAACGCTTTAATATCACTGGGGTAGTCGGTGACAACAATGGGCTTACCTACATGCTTCTCCGCGAGGTAACGCTCGTGTTCTGAGGCCATGTCAACGCCCCAGTGCACCGGAAATTCAAAAGATTCACCACAATTTTCGAGAATGGTGATCGCTTCTGAATAGCTCATTCGCTCGAAGTTTGAATCGACAATACCCTGAAGGCGCTGCAGTACCGTTTTATCAATTCGCTGTTGGAAAAAAGCCATGTCATCGGCGCAGTGTTCCAGCACTTCAGCAATAACATGACGCAGCAAACCCTCTGCGAGAGCAGCATTGTCGTCGAGATCAGCAAAAGCGATCTCTGGTTCTACCATCCAAAACTCCGCAAGGTGCCGCGTGGTATTTGAGTTTTCGGCTCTAAATGTTGGGCCAAAGGTATAAACCCGAGACATCGATAAGCAGTGTGATTCAACCGCGAGCTGGCCAGAAACCGTTAGAAAGGCCTCGCTGCCGAAAAAGTCCTGACTGTGATCGACGCTACCATCGGGGTTGCGGGGCAGATTGGCGTAATCCAATGTGCTAACTCGAAAGAGCTCTCCGGCGCCTTCGCAATCGCTCGCCGTAATGATGGGCGTATTGACCCAGTAGAAGTCTTGGCGATGAAAATATTCATGTATGGCTCTCGCCAAGACATGTCTGACCCGCGTTATGGCGCCAAAAGTATTGGTGCGAGTTCGTAAATGCGCCTGTGTCCGAAGATATTCAAAAGTGTGTCTCTTTTTGGCAATAGGGTAACTCTCAGGGTCATCAACCCACCCCACAACGGTAACCGCCGTCGCTTGAATCTCTACGGCTTGCCCTTTGCCCTCAGAAACTACTAACTCCCCGGAGACCTCAACCGCGCATCCTGTGGCAAGCAGCAAAACCTCCTGGTCATAGTTCGACAGGGTGTTAGGGACCACCGCTTGAATGGGGTCGAAGCACGTGCCGTCGTGGATCGCGAGAAATGAGATGCCTGCCTTAGAATCGCGCTTGCTGCGTAGCCAACCTTTAACCGTCACTGACTGGCCGATAAAGTCGGAGTCAGAAAATAAAGATTTTATGGGTAACCATGCGCTCATCTTGAGCTCCTTCAAGGCTTGGGTGGGGCTGTCGGATTGTAAAAAATCGCGCCTCAAAATTAGAGGGTTTAACTCATTCCTTGGGTGGCTTTAGCGCACATCCGGGAGCGAGGTTAAATTGAGGTGCCGCGCCGCTGCCGGCATCTGGCGTGCTTTGGTAGTCAACCTCTACGGTCTGTCCCAGCTGCAGCTTGCGAGTAGAAGACGTCAAGCTCGCGGTCCATTTATCAAAACTGAATTTTTCAGGGTCCTTACGTAAATCTACTTGCCCTTCAAGCCCCAAGTCCGCCAGCCGCACAGTGAATCCTGCGCTGGTAACGTGGGCCACTTCCCCCGCGTACCGCGTTTTCTCTGCCAGTTTGCAGCGATCAAGGTAATTACCAGTGAGCCATCGCTCGGCGGCCTGTGTGGCACTTCGGCCACGGGCTATCGCTGCCGCGGTATTTTGCAGCTGCAGATCTGTCACGGTGTCACCCGGCTCTCCCGCAAGAACTTTTTTAATTTGTCGGTGGGTTAAAAAATCGACGTATTTACGCAGCGGTGAGGTGAAGTTGGTGTAGGCATTCAAGGCCATTCCCATATGCTCTGCCGGTGAGGTGCTAAAGACGGCCCGGGTCAGCAGCCGGTTTACCATGCCGCGTAAGGGGAGTGGATGCGTTGCGTTCAGGGCAGTAAAAACTTGCTGATAACCTGCGACTGTATGCGTTGATATGTCGGCTAGTTCTGGGAGGTAGCGCTTCAAAAACTCTTCGGTCTCGCTCGCTCGATCTTTGCGGAATCCCGGATGAACCACAAAGGGACCGGTTGCTTCTGCCATAGCTAAAAAGTGCGCAGCGCTTCTATTCGCCGCAATCATGCATTCCTCCACCAGATGCTGTGAGGCAAGCTTTTCTGAGGTTTCAATGTTGCCGATTTGACGTTCATCATTGAGTTGCCATCGATACTCTGTGCGATCCTCCATGACCAACTCGTGATTTTCACGATGATGACGAAGCGCGCGGTAGGCCTGCACTAAAGCCTCTAGCGGATTTGACCAAGCAATCAACTGATCATTGTGGCCGGTCACATAACGATCAACCGCGGCGTAGGTCAGCTTGGCTTTGGATTGGATTTTTGCCTGAATAAATTCGTAGCTGCCGACGTTACCCGCGTCGCTGACGTTGATTTTACAGACCAGCGAGGGTCGAACTTCTCCTTCCGCCAGCGCACAAAAATCTCTGCCAATGGCCTCGGGAAGCATCGGTAACACGTCGCCGTGAAAATACGTCGAGGTCGCGCGTGAGGTCAGCGTCTCGTCTAGCCCTTCAAGCCCATCTAGATAGGCGGTAGGGTCAGCGACGGCGACGTAAAGCACCCAGCCCTCGCTGGTGACCTCGGCGTACAGGGCATCATCGATGTCTTGTGTTCGCGCAGCGTCAATTGAGACGAAATTCAGATGGCTCAGATCCACACGTTCTGGATCAGCCAGGGGGCTGCGCCCCTCGGCAAACTTGATCCAGGCAGCCGTGTCTTTCTCGTTCCAAGCCCAGGCGAGACCGGCCCTCGCTGCACAGTAGCGATTTTCTAAGCCTGGGGAACCCTGAGAACCGAACACCGCGAGAACTTTAGCGGAGGGTTTGCCGTCCTTGATGGGGTGGCGCATCAGTGCGCATTCAACCTTGTCCCCGGGTTTCGCGCCGTTGCGGGCATGAGGGGGAATAAACAACCAGCGCTTCATATCGTGGAGGTCAGGCTCAACAAAGACCGCCTTTCCTTTCACCACTAAGGTTCCAACAAAGCGATCCAGCGTACTTGCAATAAGCCGCTCGATGTCCGCTACGGTTCGTCCTTCCTGATTCTTTTTGCCGCTTTTGCCCTTTTGAGTAGCGGGGCGAATGCAGATGCGCACTTTGTCGCCCGGAAGGACTTTAAGCATTTCATCAGGTGGAATGAAGATTTCGCGGCCGTCGTCAACCACAGCGAAACCGTAGCGATTTTGTGTGCCTTTGACCGTGGCGTCGACGTATTCTTTTTCAGCCTCAATCTGCTGTTTCAGGCCCTTCAATTGGGCCATGGCGTCGTTGTTCAGCATGGCCTTTTGGGGCTCCCGGATATCGCAGCTGTCAGCAAAGACGAATCGGGCATCAGTGGCCGGATTCAAAGTAGGCGTGAATGCTAGCGAAATTTCCGTCTGCTGTCAGCGTCTGACGGACTTCTTAGCGTTAAATTACTGTCTCCGTTGACAGTGGGCACGTCGAGAGCTTTACTGGTACCAGGCCGAAAATAAATGAGTAGGGCGGATATTGTTTGATAAAACGAGCTGATCCACGGTGGGATCCCCACAGCAAACAGTTCAAGACAACGTCGCAACCTCCTGAAGACAGGCAGGGCTTTACCACTAACGCCCACCAGAATAAGACCACTACTTTCGATCAAATTTCTAATGCTAAGGAGTCTTCCTATGGAAGCGATTAATGCTGCTTGTCATGACGAAAACCTTGATACGGCCTCATCGGGCCGCAAAACCTACGTACTCGACACCAATGTACTCCTTCACGACCCCACAGCGGTTGCCGCCTTTATGGAGCACCACGTGGTCATTCCAATGACCGTTCTTGAGGAACTCGACCATATCAAGGATCGGCGGGATAAAACGGTTAGCCGAGAGGCGCGCATCGCCATTGGGATGATTGAAAAGATAGTAGGCGGCGCAAGCCCTGGGGCAACACAAGCAGGGGTTGAGATTCCCGGCTCAAATTTCAATGGGCCATTGGGCACGCTTGCCATTTACCCTGATCAGCTGATCCAAGAAGACGGGGTGGTGCCGTTTCTCAATGCGACACAGGATCAGGCCAATGACAATCGTATTATTAATGTCGCGTTAAAGCTGCAATCTGAGCAACCAGAGGCAGTGGTGTGCTTGGTGACTAAAGATATCAACATGCGGATTAAGGCCAAGGGGTCTGGGCTTAATAACGTCGAGGACTACCGCCATGACCGTGTCTTGGACGATATCGATTTACTCTCAACGGGCTACGAGCACGTCAGCGGGGATTTTTGGTCAACCATTGCCGAGGTGGATACGATCCGGGAGGACAATGTCACCCTGCATCGGCTTGCAAAGGCGGCGCTGCCCAACGCGTATCCCTGTCAATTTGTCTACGATGATGAAAAATTTCTGGCTTATGTGGTCAAAATAGACGACGAGTTCGTTTATCTGCGCGTGGACAGCCGGGATAACCTCATGAATCAGCGTTTTTGGGGGCTAGCGCCACGGAATTTGGAGCAGGCGATGGCGATGCGCCTGTTGGACGATGGCGACATTGATATGACGGTGTTGACGGGCCCTGCGGGCTCGGGCAAAACACTACTCGCCCTCGCCTACGGTCTTCACGCCATTCTCGAGCAGCGTAAATTTTCCAAGTTGATTTTGGCAAGATCAACCCCGCCTATCGCCGAGGAGATTGGTTTTCTACCGGGGACTGAAGAGGAGAAAATGGCACCGTGGTTGGCCGCTTTTGAGGACAATCTGGAAATATTGCATGGCACCGATGAGTGCGCAAATGGCAGTATTGATTACGTAAAAGAGCGTGCGAATATTCAGTTCAAATCATTGAATTTTATGCGCGGCCGATCGTTTAACAACGCCTATATCATTATTGACGAAGCTCAAGGCCTGACTCAGTTTCAGTTGAAGTCGATCATTAGCCGGGTGGGCGCAGACTCGCAAATTGTCGTGTTGGGTAATCTGGCGCAAATCGATAATAAATATATCTCCCCTCTTACTTCGGGGTTGACCTACCTCGTAGAGCGGGTAAAAGCCTACCCCCACGCCGGCACTATGTTCATCAACGGCATCCTGCGGTCGAGGCTGGCGGCGTTTGCTGAGGAAAATCTGTAAAGCCAGATTTAGCCTGCGAGCTCTGCCTTGACCCTGACAGCAGCCCCCGCCTCCGCAGCCCAATTCAGTGCGCTTGAGGCCATTACGATGACCGTGGAGCCCAAAAAGAAGCGACCTATCTCGTCTCCCGCCGCAAATGTCGGCGCATGATCGTCGCTCCAGAGGGTCTCTCTTATCGCGTCAGGGGAGGGGGCCTCTACGCCGCCCCAAACCGTTTCTATGCCGGCAACGATGATGGCACCCACGAGCACCACGGCGAGTGGCCCATCGGCAGTATCAAAATGGCACACCAGCCGCTCATTCCGGGCAAACAGCTGGTCAACTGTTTGAGCGGTGCTTTTGTTAACGGCAAACAAATCGCCGGGAACGTAACAGGTTCGTCGAAGTGTCCCTGTCGTGGGCATGTGAATTCGATGGTAATCGCGGGGTGACAAATAAATGGTGGCGAAGCTGCCGTCCTGAAAGGCTTGCGCTGCTACAGCATCGCCGCCCAACAGGGCTGTTGCGGTGTAATGCCGACCTTTAGCCTGAATCATAGCGCCCTCGGCTATTGCTCCTCGTTGACTGAGCTCACCGTCTGCGGGCATTACAAATCGACTGTTGGCGAGAGGGCGCGCGTCCGTTTTTAAGGCTCGAGTAAAGAACGCGTTAAAGTGGGCGTAATCCTCGGGTTTCTCAATCTCTGCATCCTTTAAAGAAATGCCATAGCTGTTCATAAAAGCTTTGATTAGTGTCGTCTTCAGCCAGTTTGGACCCTGGAGGTGGCCTAACCACCCCGCCGCTCGAGATAGATGATGTTGTGGGAGTAGCGACTGTAATATGGCAAAAAATTTCATAAATAGATAAACGTAGTGGCGTAGGAAAGGAGGTATTCTAGCGGGGGGTGGCGTCTAGGTCAGTGAATTTAGCACTATGGAATCAACGTTTATGCAAAATAGTTGTCAGCACAGCTACGCTCAAAAAGGTTGTATTCGATTTTTGTGCGCCATTGCGTTAACGATGGCGCTGCCAGCGTGGGCTCAAACCCCGTCCGGGGAAGATGCTGGTCTAACCGCAGATGCACCCGCAGAAGCGCCCACACAAGTTCGGGTCGTGGAAACCACGGCCCCTGAAGTAACGGCGTCGAAGCCCAATGCCACATCCAACCAAGTGGAGGATGCAGCCCTGTTGGATCAGAGTGTCGAATCCGATGAAGAGGCACTGTTCGAGGGCACTTCATGGATGGATACTGGACATGGTCTTGTCACTGAGAGGGCTGATGACCTCACCCAATGGTTTGACGCGTATTTTGGTGGAGGTGACTCTGAGGATACTGAGGCATATTCGCGGTTACGGCTTCGTGTCAGCAATGAGTGGGATGAGCGTCTCGGTAATGATGTCCGTTTTCGACTGGGTGGTAAGGTCAATCTGCCGCAAATTTCCAAGCGGCTTGATTTGGTGTTTCAAGGCGATGACCCGCTCAACGACATCAACGGCGAGCAAGATGAGTCACAGTCTCGGGTTGCCCTGGAATTAAAAGTTAACCGGTTTGAAGACTCTGACGTCGACTTTAAGCTCACCTTGGGTGTCGGTTCTAACGGGCCAAAGCCGGGTGTTAAGTTCACTTATCAACGGGATTTGAGCGAGCGTAATAGCCTGCGGTTTATTGAGCGCGTCCAATTTGATGCTGGGGACGGCACTACCAGTACATCTCGACTGCTTTTTGACCACCAAATCGATGATCAAAAGCTGATTCGCAGCTACTCACGGGCGCTGTATGGATCTAGTACTGACGGTCTGGAATTGAGCACCAGCTTGCAATGGATCAACTTTTGGAATGCAGATCGCGCAAATGGTGGTCCCACCGAACGCGGCCTTATGGTCTACGGTGAAGTCTGGGGGGCTACAGAGCCTTACGACTATGTCTCTAACTATAAACTGGGTGTTAGATTCCGTCGCCAAACCTACCGTGATTATTTGTTCATAGAGTTTGAACCCAGCTACAACTGGCGTGTTGATGAACCCTACGATAGTAGAGAGGGAGCCTGGCGGGTTGACTTGCGTTTCGAATTCTTACTCTTTGAGGATTTGCGTAAAGATCGCGGAGATTCCTAAGCGTGTGGAAGGTGGCAATGAGCTCCTCACACGCCTAACGACCGCGCTAACTTTGACGCTGCACATTGCGCAGCATGTGATGTCTCGGCGGGTCCTTCGTGCGGACATGTATTCAAGGATCTCTTAACTCATCGACGAGACGATTTGACGGTAACTGCTGAGTCGATCTTCACTAATTTCACCGCGCTCATGCGCTTCGAGTATCGCGCAACGAACCTCATGGCTGTGGCTACAATCCCGAAAACGGCACGAGCCTAGAAGCGGTTCAAATTCCACGAACCCCGCGGCTATGGCGTCTTTTGGTAAGTGGCTGAGGTGAAATTCTCGGACGCCGGGGGAGTCTATGAGGCGACCGCCTCCGGGCAAATGATAAAGGGCTGCGGCTGTCGTGGTGTGTCGCCCCAGGCCGACCGCGTCAGACAGAGCCCCGATGCGAATTTCTAGGTCGGGCAATAACCGCTGAATTAACGAAGACTTGCCAACGCCCGACTGCCCCACCAGTGCGACGGTTTGCGTGGCCACCATGTCTAACAAAGCGTTAGCCGTTGGGTCACTTAGCTGGTCAGTTGTGAGCACCTCAATACCCAAGTGACTGTAGATTTCGGCGAGTTGAAGCACCGATGGCGCCTCAGGTAACAAATCAGCCTTGTTGACCACCAAGCTAGCCTCGATACCTGCGTGCCCGGCTGCCACCAAATAGCGGTCGATTAAATTGGCTTGAGCAAGGGGTTGTGGCGCGATGACAATTAATAAGCGATCGATATTGGCGGCTATGGGTCTGAGTACACCCTGACTATTGGGCCTTGAGATAACGGTGCGACGGGGTAGTAAAGCTTCAATAACCCCATGCTCACCTTGCGGTGTCCACACAACCTCATCTCCAGCGACGGGGTCTTCGGCGCGGCGTCGAAGTGTGGTTGTTCGTCGATCGCCATCTGCCGACTCAATGAGTACCTGTTTGCCGAAGCGCGCGATGACCAGTCCCGATTCACCGCCTAGGTCGCTGTCATTGCGATAGCGATCCTGCGCCGCTTGAATGCGTCGGTGTTGCTGTTTACTGAGGCGTTGTTTCGACATGGGGTCAGTCTACTGCGTCCTTGCCGTTCTTGTGAGTGAAGTTTTTAATGTCCTAATAGCAGCTCTGATAGACTTCCGGTAATTAGGAGGGCTTTATGTCAGACGCACAAAATCTTATTTGGGTCGATTTGGAGATGACCGGCCTCATCCCTGAGCAGCATCGCGTCATTGAAATGGCCGTGATCATTACAGATAGCGATCTGAATGAGTTGGCGCAAGGACCGGTGATTGCGATTCGCCAAAGCCAGGCAGAAATCGATGCGATGGATGATTGGAATACCAGCCATCACACAGCCTCTGGACTGGTAAAGAGAGTGCTTGAGAGCGATTACGACGAGCAACGCGCGACGCGAGAGACATTGGCTTTCCTAGAAAAATGGGTGCCAAAAGGCCGCTCCCCGATGTGCGGCAATTCCATCTGTCAGGACCGACGCTTTATGGCGCGTCACTTGCCGGACCTTGAGGCGTTTTTCCATTACCGCAATCTTGACGTGAGCTCTTTGAAAATTCTTGCTAGTCGCTGGCGGCCTGATTTACCGGGGTTAAAAAAGCGCAATGTCCATCTGGCTCTCGATGACATTAGAGAGTCGATCGAGGAGCTGCGTTATTACCGAGACCACTTTCTTCAGGTGCCCTCGTTATAACTCAGACCTGATCAGCGTGTTGGGCAAGCGCCCAAGCCACGTGCTCCCTGACTAGGGGGGAGGGGTGGTCGCGGCGTTTACTTAATGCGTCAATCACTTCTATCGTCTTGGTGGCGTTGCCCAAAGCAATGGCAATGTTACGCAGCCAGCGCTCATAGCCAATCCGGCGAATGGGCGATCCTTGCAGGCGTGTTTCAAAATCGTGGTCTGTCCAAGCGAACAATTGGGCAAGTGTTTCATTGTCGAGATTGTGACGTGGCGCAAAGTCAGGCTCATGGGTGGGTTGGGAGAATTTATTCCAAGGGCATACCAACTGACAATCATCACAGCCATAAATACGGTTGCCCATTAAGGGGCGCAACGCTGGGTCAATCGAACCCGGGTGCTCAATAGTGAGGTAAGAAATACATTTTCGGGCGTCCAAGACATGAGGTGCCACAAAAGCTTGGGTAGGACAGATATCGAGGCAGGCGGTGCAGCTGCCGCAGTGTTTTTCGGTTTTAGGGGCATCGGTGTTAAAGGGTATGTCGGTGTAGATTTCGCCAAGGAAAAACCAGGAGCCTGCCCGCTCGTTGATGAGCATGGTGTTTTTGGCGATCCATCCCATTCCCGCTTGCTCGGCCAGGGCGCGCTCGAGGACTGGTGCACTGTCGACGAAGGCGCGGTATTGCCCTGATCCCAGTTCAGCTTCGATCCGCTTTGCGAGTCGCGCAAGGCGTTGCCGCATGAGTTTGTGGTAGTCGCGGCCTAGGGCATAGCGCGAGATGTAGGCACGATCACTTTGGGTCAACAGCACCTCGGGGTCAGCGGCAGACTCTGGGAAGTAGTCCATTCTCAGCGTTAACACGGTACAGGTTCCGGGAATGAGTTCAGCGGGGCGCGCTCGTTTCAGCCCGTGCCGAGTCATGTAATGCATGTCGCCCTGATAGCCGGCGTCCAGCCATTTTTGTAAATAGCCCTCGTGTTGGGCCAGGTCTATCCCAGTAATGCCCACCTGTTGAAAGCCCAATTCCTGTGCCCATTGCTCCAGCTGTGACCGAATGGCAACGAGAGAGTCTGGATTTTTGTTGGAAAGCGTCATCGCGGCATTCTGACAGACCCACATGTCCCCGTCGTGCTAATGCTTCGGTACACTTGCGCAATGACAGATATGACTGAACTTACCGTTGATCTACCAGATGAGCACAGCACCATGGCCTTTGGCGCAAGTCTGGCTCGGGTTTGCCCGTCGCCTCTGCGGATTTACCTTGGTGGCGAGCTGGGTGCAGGCAAGACGACACTGAGTCGTGGCTTTCTGCGCGCCTTGGGCCATGAAGGTAGCGTGAAGAGCCCAACATACACATTAGTAGAGCCCTATGAGTTCGATAGTGTTATGGTTTTTCACTTCGACCTTTACAGAATTGCCGATCCGGCAGAGCTAGCCTACATGGGGTTTGATGACTATCTGATGACTCCGGCTATATTGCTGGTTGAGTGGGCTGATCGCGGTGGAGATTGGTTGCCACCTCCAGATCTAATGGTTCATTTATCCCCTGTGGGTGAGGGGCGGCAGCTGCACTTAATGCCGCGATCAGAACAGGGTGCGCTGGTCTGTGAGCAACTGAGTAAAAAGCACTAGGGCAGTGCACACCGTAAAAGTTTGGGTTTTGAGTCGGACCCGCGTGCAGATAAACGACATTTAGGGCAGGCATGCCCTCTACAGAGTGAGCGTGCAATTGGCGTCAGGGCAAGCAAATTGGTGCAGAGCAAAAGTCATACCCTTCGGTGTGCTCCTGTGCTTGTTCTTTTCCCTCATAATGCCAGCGCACGCGGCAGAGATTCTCGACGTTCGGTTGTGGCGGGCCCCTGATCACACCCGCGTGGTTTTTGATCTTTCGGAGTCCATTTCTTACTCGATACTGGAGCTAGACAACCCAAGGCGCCTGGTGATTGACGTGGTGGATGCGCGTCTAGTCAACGCCCTCACCAACCTGCCCTGGAAAATACACCCATTGCCCGAGTGCGCTCGGGAGTGCGTAAAGGCGATGATTTACGCATTGTTTTCGATCTTGAAGCCAAGATCCGTCCTAAAAGTTTTCCGCTAGAGCCCAATGAGCGCACCGGTCATCGTTTGGTGCTCGACCTTTTTGACGACGGTGTTTCAGGCAGTGAGGTGCCTGCGGTGAAGAGCGTAGATGAGCTGGCGAATCGCCGAGATATCATCGTGGCTATTGATGCGGGTCACGGTGGCGAAGATCCCGGGGCATTGGGGCCCAAAAAGCTGTATGAGAAAAAAGTTGTTTTAGCGATCGCCAAAAAACTAAAGGCGAGGCTGCAAGAAACCCCTGGCCTGCAGCCTGTCATGATCCGCGATGGTGATTACTACGTGAGCCTGCGTGGGCGACGGGATTTGGCACGAAAATACCAGGCAGATTTATTTGTTTCGATTCATGCCGACGCTTTCCGGCAGGCTTCAGCTAACGGGGCCTCGGTTTACGCGCTGTCAACTAAAGGCGCTTCGTCAACGGCGGCGCAATATCTGGCGGATCGTGAAAATTCTGCTGACCTAGTGGGTGGCGTCAGGCTATCGGATAAAGATGACATCTTGGCAGGGGTGCTAACCGACCTGTCGATGACAGCCACGCTCGACACCAGTTTGAGCTTGGGTGCCAGAGTGCTGGCTGAAATTGGTGATTTTGCAAAGCTGCATAAGCCCAAAGTTGAGCAGGCTGGATTCGCCGTGCTCAAAAGCCCCGATATCCCATCGATATTGGTCGAAACAGGGTTTATTTCAAATCCGACCGAGGCTAGCCGGCTCAATTCATCGAGTTATCAGGACAAGATGGCGCGGGCTATTCACAGCGGAATTTTGACCTGGTTCAAATCACATCCTCCCGCGGGTACGCTACTAGCCTGGCAAAAAGGCAATCAGTCAGATGGGCGTGTTTATGTCATCGCTAAGGGCGATACACTCTCTGAAATCGCGGCTCGATATGAGGTGACTCTCGATTCACTCAAGGCCACCAATGGGCTGAGTGGCTCGACCATTCGTATCGGGCAAGTATTAAAGATACCTGACGGCCAATGACACAGCATCGAATTCATAGATTAGCGACCCGTCTCGCAAACCAGATCGCCGCAGGTGAGGTCGTGGAGCGACCAGCCTCGGTGATCAAAGAAGCCATCGAAAATAGTCTTGATGCCGGAGCCACCCGAGTCGACATTGAGCTGGAGTCCGGCGGCGTCCAGTTAATGCGGGTGCGTGACAATGGCGAGGGAATCTCCGCTGAGGACTTAACGCTGGCGCTGGCGAGACATGCGACATCAAAGATTGACTCAATAGACGATCTTGAGGCGGTAGGGACTTTGGGTTTTCGAGGGGAGGCGCTGGCTTCTATTGCCTCGGTGTCGCGGCTGTCGTTGACCAGTAATGCCTCAGATCAGGGGGTGGAGGGCAGAGTAGCTCAGTCCGAAGGACGAGACATGACCGTGTCGGTGAGTCCAGCGTCCCATCCCCGTGGCACAACCCTCGAGGTTCGTGACCTCTTTTACAATACGCCCGCGCGACGCAAATTTTTACGTACTGAAAAAACAGAGTTGGGTCACATCGATGAAGTCTTTAAACGTCAGGCGCTGGCTAGGAGCGATGTTGCTTTTTCATTGAGGCATAACGGCAAAACCCTGCATAGTCTGAAAGCGGCCAATAATCAGGCGGAGCGTGAGCGAAGGATTGCCACCGTCTGCGGCTCAGCATTTATGGAGCAGTCGGTTGCTTTGACGCGTGAGGCGGGAGGCCTCTCGCTTTATGGATGGGTGGGTCTGCCGACGTTCTCCCGTAGCCAAGCCGATTTGCAATATTTTTTCGTCAACGGGCGTGTCATCCGCGACAAGCTTGTGACCCACGCCATAAAGCAGGCTTACCGCGATGTTCTTTTTCACGGCCGTCACCCAGCATATGTCTTATTTTTAGAGGTCGACCCCGCGGTGGTCGATGTCAATGTGCACCCGACCAAGCACGAAGTGCGGTTTAGAGAAGGTCGCGAGGTTCACAGTTTTATTTTCAGTACGTTGCACCGAGCTCTGGGTGACCTTCGACCCGGTGATGGGGCGGCAACCAGTGATACGGCAGCCGTTAACGAGCCGGGGGGAGTGGCGTGGCCCACAACACCGCAGCAGGCTCCCATGGGGCTGTCCATGCCTGCGGGGGGGCACTGGCAACCCGAGGTGCAGGCAGGCACCTCAGATATCAGTGCTCTCACTCGCCTGTACTCCAGCTCTGCTTCAAACCGCGGTGGTCAAAGCGCGACGGCGATGGCAGCGCCCGGGCCGGGGGACGACGAATCTGAGGTGCCGCCTTTGGGATTTGCCTTGGCGCAGCTGCATGGTGTCTTCATTCTCTCGGAAAATGTTGAAGGCCTTGTCTTAGTGGACATGCATGCTGCTCACGAGCGCATTACTTATGAACGACTAAAGCGCATGCGGGATGACAGCGGTATTAGAACGCAGCCCTTATTGGTGCCTCAAACGATTACGTTGTCCTCACGGGAGGTGGCGGCTGCCGTCGAAATGTCGCAAGCGTTGCTGGCACTGGGCCTAGTGCTCGATGCTACAGGTGATGAGCAGTTAGTCATCCGCGAAGTGCCTATTGCCTTAATTGGTGGTGCTATTGACGCCTTAGTAAGAGATGTTCTGTCCGACATGATGACATTTGGGACGTCAGACCGTATTGCCGCGCATGAAGACGAACTCTTGTCGACCATGGCGTGCCATGGGTCTGTGCGCGCGAATCGAAGGTTAACCGTGCCCGAAATGAACGCGTTGCTGCGCGATATGGAAATGACTGAGCGGTCGGGTCAGTGTAACCACGGGAGACCAACATGGGTTCAGTTGGGTATGCAGGACTTGGACAAGTTGTTTTTAAGGGGCCGTTAATTGGCAGCCCCATCTTTACTGTGTGTCATGGGCCCTACCGCAGCGGGTAAAACCGACTTGGCAATTTCTCTGGCGCAATCGCTAAACGGCGAGCTGATTTCGGTAGATTCAGCGTTGGTTTACCGAGGGTTGGATATTGGTACCGCGAAGCCTGACTACCCACACCACCTGATTAATATTAGGGATCCCAGCGAGCCCTACAGTGCGATGCAATTTTCCCGCGATGCCACGGCTGCGATTTCCGACATAAGGGCCCGAGGGCGGTTGCCGATATTAGTGGGGGGAACGATGCTGTATTTCCGGGCTCTGCTGGAGGGTCTCGATAATATGCCTGCCAGTGACCCAATGATTCGGCAGAAAATCGAGCGCGATGCCGTCCTAGAGGGGTGGCCTGCGATGCATGAGCACCTGCAGCGCGTTGACCCCACCCTGGCGTCGCGCTTGCACCCCAATCACAGTCAGCGAATTGCCAGAGGGCTGGAGGTTTGGCAGATGACCGGGAAACCCTTGAGCGAATGGCAAAAGGGTGACGGTGACAGTGCTCTCGGTGAATCGCCAATATCTTTGGTGATTTGCCCTGCAGAGCGCAGTGTGCTGCACGCCCGTATCGCTGATCGACTCGATAAGATGTTGCATGCAGGGCTATTGGGTGAGGTGCGAAAACTGTGGCTACGGGGTGACCTGAACCCCGAGCTGCCCGCTATCCGGGCCGTGGGTTATCGCCAATTTTGGGCGCATTTAGAGGGGGAAACCTCGCAAGATGAAGCCGCTCAGGCTGTGCTATTCGCCACCAGACAGCTCGCTAAACGCCAGCTGACATGGCTGCGCCGCTGGCCAGCAGATGCGTGGCTCAAGACCGGTGACAGCGGTGAGCTTTTGGCTGTAGAAAATTATTCAACGCCCATTTGGCGTGAGTTTGCCGAGAAACAGGGGCTGCTAAAAAATGAAATTGGCCCTTTGCACCAGAGCGAACACCAGATGGCGGCGCTAAATGCGGCTATTAAAGCGGCACTTAACGCAACATTTTAGAACTATTGCGGAACTAACTCGCGTTATGACGGGCCTAAGCGCTATAATATATCCCGCTCGGAATTGGGCTGCTTTGCGTCACGGTTTGTGACGCCTGCGATACGACAACTAGGAGTTACCATGTCAAAAGGGCATACGCTACAAGACCCTTACCTCAATGCTTTACGAAAGGAACGGGTTCCCGTTTCAATATACCTGGTCAACGGTATCAAGCTGCAGGGTCAAGTAGAATCGTTCGATCAATTTGTGGTGTTACTGAAAAATACGGTGTCTCAGATGGTTTACAAGCACGCCATCTCCACTGTGGTGCCTGCGCGAAATGTACGCATCCCATTGGACGGCCCCGAGGAGGACAACGCCGATAACGGCTAAGTCTTCAGACGCGCAGCTCTTTGACCGTCATGCTGGCGGTGAAAACGTCGTTTTGGTTCAACTCGCTATCGATGACGGCGGGCAGGAACTTGATGCTCAAGAGTTCGAGGAATTGGTGACATCGGCAGGTGGCAAGCCCGTAGCGATGGTAACCGGGCATCGCCGCGCACCCACAGCAAAATTCTTCGTGGGCACCGGAAAACTCGATGAAATTCGCACGGTCAAAGACGCCGAGGAAGCGGAGCTGGTGGTCTTTAATCATCCCCTTACGCCCTCGCAGGAGCGCAATCTTGAGGGTGCCCTCGAGTGCCGCGTTATTGCCAGAACGGGTTTAATCCTAGATATTTTTGCTCAGCGCGCGCGCACCCACGAGGGCAAATTGCAGGTTGAGCTCGCACAACTGCAACACATGAGCACGCGATTAGTTCGGGGTTGGACGCACTTAGAGCGACAAAAGGGCGGTATTGGCCTGAGAGGTCCGGGGGAAACGCAACTCGAGACAGACCGGCGATTACTGCGGGCTCGAATTAAAGCGATCGAATCCCGACTTGATAAAGTCAAAGCCCAGCGCGCGCAAAGTCGTCGGGCGAGAAAGCGCGCAGAACTGCCGTTACTGTCTATTGTCGGCTACACCAATGCGGGTAAATCGACGTTGTTCAACCGTTACGCTGCCGCCGACGTTTATGCTGCAGACCAACTGTTTGCCACTTTGGATCCGACATTGCGCCGCGTTGAGATTCCGCATCTTGGTGATGTTGTGCTCGCAGACACCGTAGGATTTATTTCCGACTTGCCTCACACGTTGATTGACGCGTTCAAAGCAACACTGGAAGAGACCTTAAATGCCGATTTGCTAATACATGTTATCGATGTGGCAGCGGACCAGCGTGACTATTGGATATCTGAGGTCGATTTAGTACTTGCTGAAATCGGCGCGGGCGATGTGCCGAGGTTGTGCGTATTTAATAAGCTAGATTTACTCGAGCAGTCACCACGAATTGTTCGAGATGAGGAGGGTCTCCCCACAGCCGTATATCTTTCTGCACAGACCGGTGAAGGTTTGTCGCTACTTGAGGAGGCGCTGAGGGAGCGTTTGCAAGATGAGGTATTCGAGGGGGAAGTTGAGCTGACACCAGGTCAAGGCAAGCTGCGAGCTGCGCTTTTTGACATCGGTGCGGTGCTAAGCGAATCTTTTACCGCCGCTGGAAACACCCTTTTAGAGGTGCGGTTGCCACAAAAAGTTTGGAATCGCTTGCAACATCAATATTGAGTCCCCATGTCGTTAGGTACACACCGTCAATTTTGCTAGACTGTACTGGTCAATAACCAAGGAATAAAACATGTCATGGAATGAGCCCGGGGGCGGCAACAACCGACCTCGCGATCCGTGGGGCGGCAATGATCAGGGACCCCCTGATCTTGACGAAGCCCTGAAAAAGCTGCAACAGCGACTTTCTTCTTTGTTTGGCGGCCGTGGTGGCGGTGGCGCAGGGGGCACTGGCGGCTCTGGTGGACGCATGTCAGGAGCGTTGCTTGGGGTTATTGCGGCAGGTGCTATTACTGTTTGGGCACTTTTAGGCTTCTATCAGCTCGACGAGCAAGAGCGTGCCATTGTTTTGCGGTTCGGAAAATATGCGGGAACCATGCAGCCCGGCCTGCAGTGGAATCCGCCGTTGATCGACGAAGTGATCAAAGTAAACACCACGAAAATTCGCGCCGCTCAGGTTCGAGAAGTGATGCTTACTCAAGATGAAAATATTGTTGAGGTCACCATGTCCCTGCAGTATCTCATCGATGACACTGAGAAGTTTGTTCTCGAGGTGCGTGACCCCGAGGTTTCCTTGCAACACGCAGCGCAGAGTGCGCTTCGCCATGTTGTCGGTGACAGCACAATGGACCTTGTTTTAACCGAGGGTCGTGCGGCGATTGCCGGTGATGTTCGCAAGCGATTACAAACATACTTAGACGCTTACGGAACCGGCATTCGGGTGAGTAAGATCAACATTGACGAAGGCAAGCCACCGGCACAGGTGCAGGGCGCTTTTGATGATGTGATTAAGGCTCGAGAGGACGAAGAGCGGGTGAAAAACGAAGCCCAATCCTATGCCAATGGCATCGTTCCGGAGGCTCGCGGCCGTGCGCAGCGAGTATTTGAGGAAGCCAGCGCTTATCAACAGCAGGTGATGGCTCAGGCAGAGGGTGAAGCCTCTCGTTTTACGCAGCTTTTGGCCGAGTATGAAAAGTCACCAAAAGTTACGCGAGATCGCTTGTATCTAGACGCCATGCAGACCGTCATGGCCAATACCAACAAAGTCTTGGTCGATGTTGAGGGTGGCAATAATGTGATGTACCTGCCGCTTGATAAGCTTGCCCGCCCATCCGGGGGTGGTGCGGCAACAGGTAGTTCTCGAAGTGGATTGAGTGAACGCGATCTCCGAGACATCACTGAACGCTTGAAACAAGAGTTCCGCCGTGACATTGATGTGAACGATACGCGAAGGAGTACGCGCTGATGACAGTTAAACAGCTTTGGGGAGGCATACTCCTCGCCCTCGTTGTCATAGTGGCGTCGAATTCACTTTACGTTGTGAAAGAGACCCAGCGGGGTGTCCTGCTCAAATTCGGTGAAGTGGTAAATCCGGACTTGAAACCTGGTATTCATATAAAAGTGCCCTTTGTGAACAACGTGCGTCTGTTCGACGGTCGGATACTGACCGTAGACTCACCGGCTGAGCGATTTTTCACCCAAGAGAAAAAAGCGCTGATCGTTGATTCCTACGCCAAGTTTCGTGTCCTCGATACTGCCACCTACTACACCGCGACCAACGGCGAAGAGGCACGTGCCGCAGGATTGCTAGCGCAGCGCATCAACGACGGCCTTCGTAACGAAGTGGCGGTTCGCACCGTACAAGAGGTTGTTTCCGGTTCACGAGACGAGGTGATGGAGTCAATCACCCGGAGGATCTCTGAAGTGGCGGCTACCGAATTGGGTGTAGAAGTCATTGACGTTCGAGTTAAGAAGATTGATCTGCCCCCAGACGTTTCAGACTCGGTGTATCGACGGATGAATGCTGAGCGGGAAAAAGAAGCGCGGGAACTGCGATCAGAGGGCCAGGAGCTCGCTGAAGGAATTCGCGCTTCTGCAGACCGAGAGGTGACCGTACTTGAGGCCAATGCTTTTAAAGAAGCAGAAATGGTTCGAGGTTTGGGTGATGCTGAGGCGACGCGTATTTATGCAGAAGCCTACAATCAGGATCCAGAGTTTTATGCCTTCGTCCGAAGCCTTAAGGCCTACCAAGAGACCTTTAATGCGGGTAGCGACATCATGCTAATCGAGCCTGATAATCAATTTTATCAGTACTTGAGAAGCCAGAACGCCGGCAGCAAGTCTGGCAAGTAAGTCGAGTTATGACGTCCAACGAGCGTTGGTTATTACCCGACGGCATTGACGAGTTGCTGCCTGAAAGGGCAGCTTCTGTTGAGGCTCTGCGCAGAGCCCTGCTAGACGACTGTGCCCGATGGGGTTACCGCTACGTCATTCCTCCTTTGGTCGAGTTCACCGATTCTCTGTTGGTGGGGCTAGGTGCCGATCTCGATGTACTCACCTGCAAATTCTCCGACCGAAACAGCGGCCGGATGCTAGGCGTGCGGGCAGATATGACCCCACAGGTGGCAAGAATTGATGCACATGCGCTAGGTGAGGAGGGCGTCACAAGGCTGTGCTACGCAGGTTCCACACTTCACAGTGCTCCCCAGTCAACGGCTGCAGGGCGCTCGCCCATACAGTTGGGGGCCGAGCTTTATGGCTGCGCGGACATTAGTGGTGACCTTGAGGTTATTGATCTGATGCTTGCCTTGATGGCACGTGCTGATACTGAACAGCGACACGGTCCCATCACTTTGGATGTGGGGCATGTCGGCGTCTATCAAGCTGTACTCAAAAATCTGGGCGTTGAGGGCGATGACGCGAAGACCATCTTTGATGCGCTGCAACGCAAGTCGCTGCCCGATTTAGATAATGCGCTGACAACGGCTAACGCCGAGGTTATGTCGGTGTTGAGGGCGTTGGTTAACCTTCATGGCGGCCCCGAAGTTCTTGAGCAGGCGCGAACCTGCCTCGCGGGTGTGCCTGAGGCGCTATCCGCACTAGACGAGGTCGAGCAAGTCATTCATGCGGTGCAGGCAGTGCATCCCACAGTCTCAGTTTATGTTGATCTCGCTGAATTGCGCGGTTTTCAGTACCACACGGGCTTGGTTTTTGCGGCCTATTTAGATGGCATCGGTACGGCTGTTGCTACGGGCGGACGCTACGATAACGTTGGAGCGGTTTTTGGCCGCAGGCGGCCAGCCACCGGCTTTGCCTTTGATTTAAAAGCCTTAATTGCAGGTGCTGGGCAGAGTGTTGGCGGCGATATCATGGTGTCTGCCCCAGATTCGAAAGACGTCGAACTTTTAGACGTTGTTCAAAAATTACGTGCGACGGGTCGGTCAGTGGTAACAGCCCTAGGTGGCACCCACGATCCTCGGTGTCGTGAACGACTGGTGAAGGGCGATGAAGGCTGGGTGATTCAGCCCCTAAACCCAGGAGAGAATCAATGAGTAAAAACGTGGTGGTCCTTGGCACTCAGTGGGGTGATGAGGGCAAGGGCAAGATTGTTGATTTGCTGACAGAGCAGGCGTCTGCGGTAGTGCGCTTTCAGGGAGGCCATAACGCGGGCCACACCCTGGTGATCAACGGCGTCAAGACTGTTTTGCATGTCATTCCCTCTGGCATTTTGAGGGAGGGGGTGCAGTGCCTGATCGGTAATGGGGTGGTCTTGTCTCCCGCTGCACTGCTTAAAGAAATGGGCGAGCTCGAAGAAAAGGGCGTGCCCGTCAGAGAGCGTCTGGTTATCTCTGCGTCTTGTCCGTTAATACTGGCTTACCATGCGGCACTTGATGAAGCTCGAGAGCAGCGGCGGGGCATCAATAAAATTGGCACAACGGGCAGAGGTATCGGTCCCGCTTATGAGGATAAGGTCGCTAGGCGCGGGTTGCGTTTGGGTGATCTAAGAAATCCTGCGCGTTTTAAAGAGACGTTGACCGAGGTGCTCGATTATCACAACCATGCCTTAGTGCACTACTACGGGGCAGCGCCTCTAGAACTTGACCAGGTATTTGATCAAGCGATCTCCGAGGGCGAGCAATTGCTGCCCATGATGGGGGACGTAACTTCAATGCTTCACGATTATCGGGCGTCAAATGCTCGTATTCTATTTGAGGGTGCTCAGGGGTCTTTGCTGGACATTGACCACGGCACCTACCCTTTTGTGACCAGCTCCAACACAACGGCTGGGGGAACCGCTACCGGTTCAGGTTTCGGGCCTCTTTATCTGGATTATGTTTTGGGTATTACCAAGGCCTACACGACGCGGGTGGGCTCTGGGCCCTTTCCTACTGAGCTGTTTGATGCTGTTGGAGAGCGCCTGGCTGAACGCGGGCACGAGTTTGGTGCGACTACTGGGCGGCCTAGACGCTGCGGATGGTTCGATGCCGTAGCTTTGCGGACAGCGGTAAACATCAACTCGATTTCCGGTTTGTGCCTAACCAAGCTAGACGTGCTGGATGGGTTAGACGAGATCAAGGTTTGTGTTGCCTATGAGGATAAGCAAGGTAATGCCGTCGCAAACCCTATTGATGCGGTTGACTACGAGGAGCTGGTGCCGGTGTATGAAACCTTAAGCGGCTGGGATGAGTCGACCGTGGGCGCGCAAAGCGTTGCGTTGTTGCCGACCGCTGCACGTGATTACATCGCGCGCCTTGAGGAGCTTGTGGGGGCGCCGATTGATATTATTTCCACCGGCCCAGATCGAGAGGAGACCATAGTGCTCCGAAGTCCATTTGGTTAAATCATGTTAACAGCCACCAAACTGCTGTCGCTTTTGGTGTACCCCTTGTCGTTGGGGCTGCTGTTGCTGCTGGGCGCAGTTTTTTCGGGGGCGATAGGACGAAGAGGGTTGAGTTGGCTTTTGACGCTGCTGGCCTTTTTGGTGCTCTACTTTCCGTCGACTGAGTTTGGCTCAGAGGCTTTAATGCAGCCGCTGGAAGGGCGTCACCCCGCATTCTCTCCCGAGGAATTGCCTGCCGCCGATGCCATTGTTTTGCTGGGTGGTGCGAGTAATGGTCCCGCGCGCTTTGGTCGTGGTGCCGATCTCAATGATGCCGCCGATCGCGTCATGTTTGCTGCTGAGCTTTATTTTTCGGGTAAGGCCCCGATTATTTTGATCTCGGGAGGCGGTGCCGAGTCTATGCCTGTTGAGGCTGAACTTCTGGCGCAGCAGTTACAGGCACTCCAAATACCTCGCAAGCAGCTACTATTAGAGACGCAAAGCCGCACAACCTTTGACAACGCAGTTATGGCGGGTGAGATGCTTAAAAACGCCGGCTTGAAGCATATTTTGCTGGTGACTAGCGGGGCGCATATGCGACGGTCTTTGGCGCTCTTTGAAAAGCAGGGGCTGCAAGTAACGGCAGCCGCGACTGACCATCAAATTCCACAGTTCTCTAACCCCCACATACCTGGTTGGGTGCCCACCTTTTCGCGGCTTGCTCGATCTAGCCGTGCAATACACGAGTGGGTTGGTTACTGGGCCTATGACAACTCGGGCAAACTGTAAGCAGTAGCCTTAAATAAATTGGAGCTTCATGTCGCTATAGCTTGAGCCGGTCCAACGTTTGAAGGCCCGGTAGAAGCTATTAACCTCGGCATAACCTAGCTTCCAAGCGAGTGTCTTGCCCGGAACCCAACGATCCTCGAGTTGGCACTCACAGTGGTACTGGCGTACCTGATCAAGCAGTTCCTGATAGCTAATGTTGTCGACACGCAGTCTGCGTCGAAGTGTCGTAGGACTAATGCCTAATTCATCGGCAATGTGGTCAGAGCGTAGACGGCTGAGGTCGCCCGCGATTAACAGACTGAGGACGCGCAGTGTCGTGTGAGAGAAAGAGGCTGCTGTCCGTTGTGTAATTCGTTGAACCTGCTCTTGACTGATCTCTGGTTTGGGAGCTTTGACGTGAATGACCCGCTGGCTACGGGAAAAATGGCGTCTGGAGGCTTCGATAGGGGGCTGGGGGTGTCTTCTGGTTTCCATAGTACGCTTCCTTGCGATCATGAAGTGTTAGCACGGCAACTGGGTATGTGCCGCTGTTGTCGATCGGACACCATCCTTGGTAGCCGTCTTTTGTAGATTAGTCTGCTTTTAAATAATTACCAGCGAATTGCGGCGGTCTGGCTGTTTTTGATGCAACGTCACCGGGATTGCAGCGTGTCCTGTAGCATTTGATTGGGTAAGGGGCAGTCCATGACGGCGCCAATGGCTTTGATAAGGGTGAGCTCTCGAGGCGACAGGTGGCCGTCTTGCGCTGCAACTTCGGCCAGTGCCTTGAGTATGGTGACCTTGAGCAGCGGGTAACAATTTGCGAGCTGTTCAACAGCTTTTCCAAAGGGTAGTACGCCCATGGCTTCAGTGGCAGGCAAAGCAAGAGGCAGGTTCAGGACCCTTGCTCCAGCTTGAAACGCCGCCTCTGTATTGCCATGACTCAATTGCGCCAGAGTACCCAGCGCAACGGCTAGTGAGGAGCCGACATCTTTCAATTGGGCATGCTGAGGACGAGATGATCGTTTCACAAAATGTGCATCAAGGTAGTGTCGCACCAACTGATAAAGGCACCATTCAAAAAGGTCTACTTTTCCGTCAGCTTTAACCACTTCAATGAGTAGTCGCTTAAAAGTTTGGTACTGCGGTGCAGATAGAGTTTTCAGGGTCGGGAGACACAACTCGATCAGCGGTAAACGCAACTCAGGCTTCATGGCTTGAAGTTGTGTACCTCGTCGAGCGACTAAAACCTCCAGTCCGGTGATATCAGATTTATGAATCGCTGTACGTTGCGTCTGGGAGCTAGCTTCTTGCCAAAGCAGGGCTAGCAACAAGCTCATTGCCCCCAAGGGCTCCCGCGCGTCTTCAATGATATCAGCCGCTAACTTGTCGTTGATTTGGGTTGATGAGGCTTCTAGTGGGTTGGGAAAGTTGGCCTCAGGGCGGAGTTCTGTGGCAATGGCCAAAGCTGCGGTCAAACTGCGCTGGGCTTGAGAAATTCCTGTCTCTAGATTCGACCTAGATTCAGCATCTTGATGATTTTGGGCGCGCGTAATGAACTCGCCATTCCACTGAGGATCAACGCGGCGAATACGTTTTTCCAGCGGAGGATGCGTGGCAAACATTAGCCACAACCGATGTTTTACTTGACCGAAAAAAAGGTGAGACATTTCTTCAGCACGGGCAGATTCGACCAGCGTACCGGGCGTGTGACCTCCAATGACCTTTAAGGCGTCGCTAATACCATTTGGGTTACGGGTAAACTGCACCGATGAGGCGTCGGCTAAATATTCTTTCTGCTTGGAAATAGCTGACTTGATAAGACCCGCCATGACACCGCCCAGCAGCCCGACGAGATACAACCCCAGGCCAATTAATAGCAAACCGAAAGTATTGCTAGTACTACTGTTTGAGCTTCTGCGTGCTCGATGTGAGACGGCGCTGCGCATGAAAACTGCGCCCATATCGCCAATAAAAGTGATGCCTCGCAACATCGCCATGAGCCGTATGCTTAAGCGCATATCGCCATTTAGGATGTGGCTAAATTCATGTCCAACAACACCTTGTAGTTCATCCCGAGTCAGTTGAGTCATGGCACCTTGGGTAATGGCTATAACGGCATCACCCGGTGAAATTCCTGCGGCGAAGGCATTGATACCCGGCTCTTCGTCGAGAATATACAAGGGAGGCACCGGCATGTTGGCGGCCAAGGCGATTTCCTGAACAATATTTTGTGCTCGCCGCTCGTGGGGGTCTTCGGTGTTTGAGACGGCGGGTCTCGCACCCAAAGCCTCAGCCACGCTGAGACCTCCTTGGGAGAAACGGATCCAGTTATAGAGCACAACGGCGCCGATCACCACGATCAGACTAATGCTAACCACTAGCGTAACGCCGATATCAAGATGGCCAAGTTGAAAGGCGGTGGAATATTCGCCGTCCAGTGCTCCGGAAGACGTCAGCACGTAGGCCAGAAAAAGATTAATAGCGCCAATGAGCAGTGCAACCGCTCCAATGAACAGGGCCGTTAGGAGTCGTGTATTCCGCCTAGCAACCTCCTGCTCTCGGAAAAAATCCACCGCTCAGTTTTGCCTAGGAAAAATTGATCTTGGGAGCGTCCTGAATGGCAGCGCTGTCTGCAAACTCTAGCAGTGCGGCATCTTCTCGGTGCCCAAAAGCATTGCCGATAATCATGTTCGGGAAACTCTGTCGGTAGGTGTTGTAGCTCATAACAGCGTCATTGAACCCCTGCCGGGCAAAGGCCACCCTGTTTTCAGTTGAGGTGAGTTCCTCAGAGAGCTGTTGCATATTTTCGCTGGCCTTGAGGTCTGGGTAAGCCTCCATTACCACGTTGAGCTTGCCCATCGCCGCCCCCAAAGCGCTCTCTGCCCCCGCAAGATTCTTGATGGATCCTGAATCAATGCCGCTATCGCCAACGGCCTTTAGTGCTGAAGCGGCTTCGTTACGCGCTTCAACCACGGCTTCCAGAGTCTCTCGCTCATGGCTCAGATAGCCTTTTGCGCTTTCCACCAAGTTGGGGATTAAGTCGTAGCGTCGTTTAAGTTGAACCTCAATTTGTGCAAAGGCATTTTGATAGCGGTTAGATAAGGCTACAAGCTGGTTGTAGATCGCTATACCCCAAATGAGCAATATGGCAATCGTAGAAATAAGAATAATGAGCGTGGTACTCATAGGTAGCATCCTGAAGTTTTGGCAGCAGGCTTTAGAGTAGCTCTGCTTTTGGTCCGCGTCTAATCTTGGCGCGCAAAACATGCCATGGCGCGAAATTAAGGCTTTAAGCTCCCGCTCAATCCACTTCCGACCAACCTAGCCTGGTCGTTCACTTATTTCTCTGCCGCCTTATTAGGCAGATTGTCACCCTTCAGAAGCCGATTTCTCCGCCCAGTACTGGCTGACGGTTTGGGCTCCAAAGTCGGCAACCGCCTCAAAGAATGTATCGGGATCGGCATGACGCATCTGTGCTAACCCCAGCTCCATTTCCTTCGCAAAAATCAGCTCGGGAAGGTCGTCTTGTATTGCGACAAGGATGGCCTTTGCGCAATCAAGAGGGTCATCCCCTGCGTCAATAACCTCATCAGACAGCCCGCGTCGACCACCCTCTCCAGTAATGGCATTGCGGGCGACATCGGTAGCCACTGATCCGGGCAGCACGTTAGTCACCCGAATATTGTGGGGTTTATCGACTTCGCTGCGCAGGGCATCCATGTAGCCAATGAGACCGTGCTTTGCTGCGCAGTAAGCGGTTCTCAGCGGTGCTCCAATACGCCCAGCCACCGAGCTGATGGCGACAATATGCCCACCTCCAGCATCGGCCATGCGGCGCAGTTGCAGCTGTGTGAGCCAAATGGGTGCAATGAGGTCAATATTAATGAGTTCCGTGTAGATTTCGGGTTTTGTATCGATGGCGATACATCGCTGGCTGATCCCAGCGTTATTAACAAGAATATCGACCTGCCCTCGCCATGCCCATGCGCGTTCCACGATATCAGCGAGCTGATCATAGTCGGTCACCTCAAAGGGTAATACCAGACAGTCAACGGGCAGTGCGTCGGCAAGCTCTTTTAGCGCTTCTTCGCGACGTCCCGACAAGATAATTGAACAGGGCTTCTTAGCCGCCTCTGTAGCGAGTGCTTTCCCGATGCCCGATGAGGCGCCCGTAATCCAGAAAACTTTTTTATTTAAATCGGTCATTTCAGGAGCCTCTTACTCAGTTGAAGGTCTTATAAGTCGCGTATTAAAGCATGCCCTGAAAAAGCTCAGGCTGCACGGCTACGTCATTAGCGCAATGATCGCTTGGGCATTAGGTTGGCATAGGGGAGGGCAATTCGACCTGTACAAACCCGTCCGAAAGCGTGCCGATAACGTCGCCTTTAAGCTCAGCTGCCCAAATGCAGCGCGCCTGTGGCACTATC
Organism: Luminiphilus sp. nBUS_07; assembly: GCF_051201685.1. GTDB lineage: Bacteria > Pseudomonadota > Gammaproteobacteria > Pseudomonadales > Halieaceae > Luminiphilus. Next base: position 544,789 of record NZ_CP179213.1, read on the forward strand.
AGTGTCGATGTCTATCAAATATCTGTCTCTTAGCCATTAGCCCCGTGGGATTTGGCAAAAAGCCTGCCTAACTATAAACGAGGGTTACGTTTGGGCGACCAGTGGCATGATGATTTGGGCGCAGGCACCGCTGGGTACGTCCACAAACTGCAAGGTGCCACCGGCGGCGGTGACAATGCCGTGACTGACCGACAAGCCTAGACCGGTGCCAGCACCAACTTCTTTTGTGGTCACAAAAGGCTCCATGATGCTATCTCGTAGGTCAGTTGGAATACCTAGCCCATTATCAGTCACCGTAATCTTAAGATGATCGGCGCCACAATTCACTGCGATAACAATATGCCCCGCCAAAGTGTCGTCGGTATTTTTACGGTGATCAAGAATAGAATCTTTTGCGTTTCCAATGAGATTCATAATGACTTGCTCAAGCTTAGTCAGGTTGCAGGGCAGGGCCACAGGCTGCGGTAGCTTACCAATGGTGAGTGAAATATTGTCAACCTTGAGGGTTTGCTGAATCATTTGGGCGCTATTTTCTAGCGCCACCGCGGGATCACAGTAGTTTTCTGTATCGTCGGCTTCACGTCCATAAAGCAGCAGCTGCCGCACGATATTGCCTGCGCGTTCAATTTGGTTATTGATCCGCGCCAAGGTGTCCTCAGCTTTATCGTCTAGCGCCGACGTTTTCGTAAAGTGGTTCCGCAGGTTAACAGTCGCAAGACGAATAACGTTTAGAGGTTGGTTGATTTCGTGGGCTATGCCTGCCGCGAGCTCTCCAATCGAGGCAAGCTTCGAAGACTGAATAAGCTGCAACTCTTGTGTCTTCCTTGCTGAGATATCTTGCGCGGTTGCGCAGAGGTAGGACGTCCTTTGACGTTGGGTCGTCCATGAGAAAAAGAGAGTAGCTAAGCCAAGTCTTCTTTCCCTTCACTGTAATCAGTGCTTCCTGCAAATGCTCGGGACTTCCACCGAGCACCTTCGCCATTGAGGTCTCTGTTAGCAACCGGAGTTCGGGCTCCATTATCGTTGTGATATTGCTCGTCTCTGAGTCAGCCCGAGAAATCCCCAACAAATTTAAAATCTGCTCATTGGCAAATACGACTTGCCCGCTGGTCTTCAAAATAGAAACCCCGAGCCCGGCTGCACTTGTGAAGGCCCTAAAAAAACGCCCATCTTGTCCTAGGATTTCAAAAATTTTCCTCTGCTCTGAAATATCTCGTGTCAGTCCCTCTACCGCGATGGGAGTATTTTTTGTATCGTAAATAAGCTTGGCCGTTGTCGCTACCCAGAAATTTCCTTTGGGACCTCGCATCTCAGCTTCGAAGTTTTCGACAGCACCCTCGCCTTCAACGAGGGCAGCCATAAAGCGTTCCCTACCGTCAGGTTCAACGTAATAATCGCCAAGTTTGACGTTCATGATTTCTTCTACGCGGCCGTAGCCAAATATTTGTACCGCATTTGAGCTGGCGGCAAGCACCCGCCCGTCAAGGTCGGCACGGTAATAGGCAAACGGGAGGTGATTTATGAAGGCGATCGCGTCTTCATATGAAAGCGATTGAAGGTCGGTAATTAGGGCTAGCCTATCTGGCATAAGCGGTTTTCGGGTCCAATGTTAGGTGTCATATACGCCGAGGTGAAATTATATATTGCCAGCGTCGCTAAAAATTTGGAATGTCTTTTTCTGTAACTACGCTGAGACGGGTGTTTTGGGCCAGCAAAAATCATTCGCTCTTCACAGGTATTGATTCCCTAAGTCATTAAGGTTGCGTAGGTCATATCCTAGGGATTTAAAAACTGAGCGTTTGGTGCCGTCTCTGATGGAGTATCGGCCGATTAACCATTATTGCGCGCTTAAAGCACTGCCAGCTAGTTTCGGTGTTATCGCCTTGGGGTAAGGCTCGGTCGATCACGTCCAGCAGTGAAATGGTGGTGCCAGTTACGTAGTCCAAGCGCTCCAAGAGGCTTAGGTTTGCTAAGTTTACCGCGTCGGGTGCGATCTAAGGCTGGCCATGTCAAAAATCTTTCTCAAGGCTAATTTCTCGCCTTTAATGTGCATCTTGGCAGTAAATTGAACGAGCACAGCTAAGTACTCAGCCCGCGCAAATCTTTTGAACCGCGCAGCATAGACGATGAAAATCTAGGAGTTGCATGGTGTACATGGCAAAAATTGTTATGTGCACTCATTACCTGACCCCGCACGCTTAACCTGAGCGCATCATCTAAGTGATGCGTTTTGCCTAGAGGCATATGCAGAGATTTTTGATGAAGCCTAGGATCGAGAGGTAGAAGCCGAAATTCGAAATTCGAAAGGAGAAGGAGGTTGAGAACAATTAGTCAAAATGGGTCGTAAGTGAGGAGATAAGTTCTGCTAGAGTTTTTACGCTTTAAGGCAAACGTGTGTTTTTGAGCAAGGAGAGCTGCTTGACAAGGGCCCCACCACAAAAGCTAAGGTAGGAAGTAGGGGGAAAGCCCCTAGGACTTTATCAAAAAATAAAGGCTACTTGCCGAGATTAAGCTTATGAGAAGATGACAGTGGAGCAAAAAAACGAGGAGAAAATTGTTTCGCTTTTTAAAAACTAACCCTACTGCTTCGCTTATCCTGCTGGCCAGTATTCGATGACACTACGTTCCATTGGTAAGCGTCAAATAACGCCACTTGGGCGAATCGCATGCTTGCAGTAATTTTTCGGTTTTTCACAAGCTGTTTTGCTGCTGTCGCCCTTATCGCTAACCCCTTCCTGCTCCAAGCAGAAGACCTTGGGGGCGGGCTCGTTATTGACGTTTCTTCGGGAGTTCACAATGCACAAAACCCCGTCGATATTTTTCTTGAAGCAGGCCACTATTCCCTCTATCCGGTTGGGGTTGCGCAAGGCGGATACTTCGACGCCAGTTCTGCTTGGAATGGGAATGTGTTGGGTTGCTATGGAGATGCCCATTTGTGCGTGGTTGGTTGGACTCGTGAACTAACGATTTCAGCCCCAATAGTAGACCTTCGGCCAACGATATATGATGATTGGCTCAACCTAGAGGTGCTTCAGTGTGGGCAGGCCGCTTTATCAGCAGACCGTCCATTTTGGTCGATATTTCCCGCGTGGGAATCGCCATCGGCGGCACTCGAGGCATATCGATCTGCTGCCAATGCCGATGGACCGTGTTCGTTCGAAGTCAAAAGGGGTGGTTTCGTTAATTTTTTTGAGCGTGAGCTGAATAATCCATACGCTACCGGTGGTGTCAGTGTGCATGTAATCGGGTCAGCCACACCGCAAAGAGTTGAGGTTGATGTTTTTCCCGACGATGGCTCGAATACACTAAATTCACTTTCCCGGTATCGCGTTCCAGTATTGCTATACGGTAGCCCATCAGTAGATTTGACGGTATTGAGGCCTGAAACCTTGAGTTTCACTCTGCTGTCGTCGTCTATTCGATTTTCTCCAGGTGCGGAGTGTGTCGCTGAGGACGTGAATAGGGATGGGCTGATTGATCAAACTTGTGTGTTTACGGGTGCTCATGCGGCACGCCCCCCGGTACCTGAAAATAAAGTATCGCGTGCTCGCCTTGACGGCCTGCTGGCGAAGGGCGGACGCATCTTAGGTCAAGATGTCCTCACGCAGGTTACGAAAAATGAACGGTAACTTCGTCTCACCACTACGAATTATTGGAATCCTCATCGCGTTTACCCTAGGTGTCTATTTAACACACGACTACTCAAGTCGATTACAGGCCAGCTTAGAGGGCGTCCTTTGGACTCCCGCTGCAGGGCTGCGTGCGATCGCTTTGGTTTTGTTGCCAACTTACGGGTGGCCATTTGTCGTCGTGGGAGAGTTGCTGGCTAAGGCGGGGCAATATGCTCAGGAGGCCAAGCAATGGGGAAGTTTATGGCGAGACTTTACACTTGAACTTACCCCCATTCTCATGAGCTGTATTGCCATAGGCTATTTGCGCTTTCGCCGGGTGCGTTTGGATAAACCTACCACTAGGGGCATGCTTATGGTTTTCGCTTCAGCTTTGTTTTCCGGACTAGCGCTGATGCTCACATATGCAGCCGTTTTGTTAGTTAATAAATCTGTGAGCTGGATGACACTGCTAACTGTGTCTTGGGCGTTAATGCTCGATGACTTGGTCTCAATAGCACTGACATTCCCCTTAATTTTTATTGCAGCAGCGTTTTGGAAGCGACGCCTCAACAGGTATCACGTTAGGTTGATGCTGTGGCTAACGGTAGCGTTTGCAACATTTTCGATTCTACTTGCTCAACTGGAGTTCTTACCCAACACGCTCCTGTTGATCATCTACATTGGCACATTGTTGGTATCGATGCGCCTTGGGTGGATTGCTTCTAGTTTTGCCTGTCTTTGGGCCAACGCATTTACCTTGATCTCTTATCTCAAGTGGAGTGGCCCTGAGGGCCCTGCTCCAGCGCAAATTTACATTTTGATATTGACGGTGTCTTGTTTGTTGATCGGAGCGTTGTCAAGCGATGGTCGACGCCAAAACCGTTATTTAAGGACTTACGCCGCGCAACTTACATCTGCGGAAGACCGCGAACGCCAGCGAATATCTTCGGAGCTTCACGATGATGTCGGTCAAAACTTTACTGCAATGCAGCTGCAGCTTTCTCTTTTGAAAAGTCAGGCAAGTAATGTGGATGCTGTCGCTGGTGCCAAGAAGATGCTTGGGACACTAATTTCCTCGAGCCAAGACAGCGTATATCGATTGATTCATGGCTTAAATCCTGTTGAGTTGGAGGTTATGGGGTTCGAGCAGAGCCTCCGAAAGGGCCGGCTCGCTCAGCTGCTTGCTGCGTCAAACATTGATTATGAAGTCATCGTTAATGGCTATTCCGCACCATTGCCAGATGAGGTAGCCGCAGTGGCGTTTAGAGTTGTGCAGGAATGCATATCTAATTGCGTTAAACACGCTGAAGCAAAGAAGTTCACCGTTCTGCTCGATTATCAGCGTCAGAGACTACGCATGGTAGCTGAGGACAACGGCAGGGGCTTCGATACTACTACGTCTCAAACCAGCTTTGGACTCAACAACATTGCTACTCGATGCAAAAGTTTGGGAGGAGATTGGAATATCGCTTCATCGCCAGCTGGTACGCGGATTACGGTGAATTTGCCATGTGTGAACGTTTAAAAAATCTTGGGGAGTTGCGGTTGTGAATATTCTGACCATGGATGATCACGATGTAGTGCGAGCAGGCTTAATGCAGGTGCTCTCGCTTACCTTTCCGGGGTCATGCATTTTTGAAGCCAATGGCCTTGAACAAGCTTGCGCTGTTCTTCAATCCAACGATATAGATATTGTTTTGGTTGATCTGAGTTTGAAGGGTGAGTCAGGGTTAGATTTACTCACTTACGGCGAGAAGCATAACTTGGAGTGTAAATTTATCGTTGTGAGTATGCATGCGACGGAGCCATACGTCTCTCGAGCGCTCAGCGCTGGCGCCCTAGGTTATCTTAGTAAGCACTCGCTGACGGAGGAGCTTGAAGCCGCGATTCAACAGGTTCTCAACGAACGGCTCTATATTTCCCGAGACGTAGTCGAGAATACCAAGCACATGCAGAGGCATCAGGAGCAAACCGGGTTTAATAGCCTGACTGAAAAGGAGCTGGAGGTATTTCATTTGCTAGCGCTTGGGCATGCGGTGAAACACGTCGCTAAGGAAATTCCCATCGCTACGGCGACTGCTCACGTTCATCGACGCAATATTCTTACCAAGCTAGAACTCAATACAAATTTCGACCTGACGAAGCTAGCGTTTTCGTTGGGATTGATTACCCCCACGGACCTGTATTGTTGAGCCCTACCTCAGTGGATAGTGTTGGAGCCCCCGAGCTTGATATTGCATGTGGCGGACACGTAGGAAGTGTGTGAATCGATCGGACCCAACTCAATGAAATTGAGTGCTCCGCCAAAAAAGCATGTGCGTTTTTTTACTGAGTCTTTTCAGGTCAAACATGTCAAGACGAGTATGCATTGTGGGGTTGCTGTGCCAAGCAGTCTGTTGGGGAACGATTTAGGCTGGCAACAGGCCCCATTTGCTCGGAGTAAAGTGCGAAAGTATTGGTGCGTGTTGATGTTTCACCTGTTTTTTATGTCAATCCCCGCCGTTGTCTGGGCTGAAGGTCAAGTCATCAACATCGATTCAAAATACAACACATATTACAACCCGCAGTCGATCTACCTCCCCGCGGGTGATTATGCGCTGGAGTATATTGGTCCGTTGCAGGGCGGCAGACATACAGCACGAAATGCTTGGCGGGGCATAGCCATTTGGTGCAATCAACTTGAACTATGTGAGCTCGGTTGGCAGGTGTCTGTGGTAATTGATGGTGACTCCCTTAATATCCCGCCAAAATACTCTTACAAACATTGGGGGGCGGGAGAGATTTTAATGTGCCGTCCAGATAATTTTTGGGCGATTAAGCCCTCAAATTTTCGACATTTAGCCTTCGCCTCTCCCGAGGGCGCGCTTGAAACTATGCGTAATGCACAAGACGCAGAGGGTTTCTGCAGCTTACAGTTGCAGCGGCCAGGCTTTATCAGGCTGTTCGATGGAGATCGCAACGGCAGCGACAATCATGGTGGAGTCAGCGTGCGAATATGGACTTCTTTGCCTAGGCAGGACTTCTTGTTGGATATCGTGCCCGGTACGCATAGTAATGTCATTGACGCGTCAGTTGCCGGTATTTTAGAGGTTGTGATCTTCGGTGGTGACGCGCGCGACGTGTCCACTATCCGCCCGGAGACTTTGTCACTTTTACCTGATGCCAGTCCGTTGAATGTGCAGCCGTCACCGGTGTGCATGCAAACGACAGGCAATGACGACCAGTACCCCGATTTAGCGTGTCAGTTTGTAAGAGATCCCTCTGAGGTTGGCCCGGGAGCTACAGGTGTTTACCTCAGAGGATTGACTACTGACGGTAAGATGATTCAAGGAAGGGACGTGGTGACGCTTCGTGCAGCGTCGAAACAGTAAGGTGTCCATTTACGACTCTCGTTGGCCGTTGTTGCAACCCAAAAATTAGCCTTTGGCCCAAGCTGTTTTTAATCTACTGGTGGGGTTTGCCTCAGGTAAGTCAAATCAAGACGAGACAGCGCTGCCCTGAGTTGATTTTTTGTCCGCTCCAGCGTTGTTATCTGCCGCTGTCCAACCCGTTGCTGTGATGGGCTTCCATTAGGGATCTACAGCGCGACTGCAAACATTAATCCCAGCGCAGGAGCCGGTTAGCCATTGGGTGTCAATCTCATTGCGATGGCCCTCACAGTAAATCAGATACAGGGTGGGGTAGGGCGCCGTAATATTTAGTCATGAATCCTTCTGCACTCGGCACATCCGCAGTAAAGCGTTGGTTGTCATGAGTGGCTGAGAAGTGTGTGGTGCCCAGAAGAGGACTTGAACCTCCACGCCCTTGCGAGCACTAGCACCTGAAGCTAGCGTGTCTACCAATTTCACCACCTGGGCACAGGGGGAACTCGGAAATCCGAGGCCGGAGAGACTAAGCCGGGTCGCCGCTCTTGTCAATGTGGCTGCGGATATCGCCCCCACCCAACAGGTTTTATCAAGCCTCGGTGTGTAGCCATTTAAGTTCGCCCTGCACTGGCTGTCACATTAATGTGTAACGTGGCGGTGGGCATTCCTACTTGGTAAGACAATCGAAGCGCGTGCTCTTAGCTGGTATCAGCGTATGCGGCTAGCCTTTTGTAACCACTTTGGTTTTGCCATGTATGATCTCTCGGGGGCACTGGTCGCTTATGACTAATGGCTTAGCAAAATGCAGGGGCCTCTACTGGCCTTCTCGACAACGACTGGGACATTCTAGTTTGATGGCAATTAAGCGTTACAAGGAGATTGATGCCGTTCGGGGTTTTGCCCTGTTTGGCGTTCTGTTGGTCAATCTTTACGCGTTTGGGGCTGACTCTTTGGCTTGGGACGGGTCTCTAGATCAGCTGTTCTGGCAAATAAAGCACGTGCTCTTTGAGTCAAAGTTTTGGGGCCTCTTCAGTTTGCTGTTTGGGATCTCTTTTTGGCTGCAGATAAGGTCAGCGCTCAAGCCTTGGCATCTTCTAAGACGTTACTGTGCCTTGATGGCCTTTGGTTGTTGTCATGCCCTGCTTTTTGAGGGCGACATTCTGATGCTTTATGCAGAATTTGGTGTGCTGCTGTTGCTCTTTCACAAGTGCTCAACCCGCATCTTGGTTGTTGCTGCGGCCACATTTTTGATGGTTTTTCCTATTGGGCATTATTGGGTGCCCGATCGTGGATTCAGTGATCAAGCAAGCAATATTAATCAGGCGCAGCAGTGGCTGGAGGAGGATCGTGAAGATGGCTTGTACAGCGCAGGGTCTCTCAGCGATATCGTCGCTGAGCATGCAAGCTATATTCCGGAGATCCCTTGGCAAGACTACCAGTGGCCCGATTCGGGGTGGGCGGTATTCGCGCTCTTTTTACTCGGCTTCTGCTTTGCTCGAGAGGACGGCTTGCAGCGCTTCGGCCAAAGACCGAGGGTGGTCTCAAAAGCGAGTTTTTGGATGTTCTTGTTTGGACTCGGCGCCATGTCGATCGAGGCCTGGATGACCCATGCCGTGGGCTATCGTATTTTTGGTGAAACTGTTTCGGGTGGCGTTACGCAATTTGTCGGTGATCTCGTGTTCCTGCTCGGCACCCTATCGCTGACCGCCGCGTGGTTTTGTTTGATGTACAGTTTTGCGACGCGCTGCAGTCACTGGTGGATAGTTCGTGCCCTGGAGGCGGTTGGGCGAATGAGCTTAACGACTTATCTCAGCCAAACCTTAATTTTCACCACGCTTTTCTATGGCTATGGCCTAGGCTGGGCCTACTGGCTGGGTCCCGCTGCCGTTACTGGCGTCGCCCTTGTAATTTTTATGTGCCAAATCTTATTTGCGAAGTTTTGGTTTTCAGTTTTTGTGATTGGACCCTTTGAGTGGCTTTGGCGACTTGCCACAGACCTTCGTCTCCCGGCATTGCGGGTAGCGCCAAGGCGAGGTCCAAATTGTTAAAGCGCCCCTCAAAGAACGCTGGTGCGGTTGAACCGTATAGCCCGCGGCGGGCTTTCTGATAGACCGTGATTAGTCCCTCAGAATTAGGTACGAAACACGTCCCATTAAGTCCTTTAGCTAGACCGCTGCCGTGAAACTTCAGTGCCGCCTCTTTGAGCCGCCATATTCGGTAAAACAGTGTGTTTGCCCTTTCAGGGCTAGCTTCCTTCAATGCCTTTGCCTCAAAGGTTGAGAACAGCTCCTGCGCTAGCTCCGACGTGTTGTGTGTCTCATCGGGAATTTCCACATCTAGGCCGATGCGTCGGGCCGAGCAGCTAGCCGCAAAGATGGCGTATGGCCCCGATGAACTCACACTTATCGTGTATTCATTGACGGGCAGCTCAAGCGCATTGGCTTTTGCCGTGGGTGAGGAAAGGTTGCCAAACGCGGTTTCACGCAGCCACCGCAAACAGGCTCGGCGCTGGACAAAGGCGCTTTGTGCGCCAGATGCTCGCAGCCCTTGCGTTCGCTGACGCTCAGGGCCGGTTAAGGAAGTTTCGCAATCGAGCTGGAAGGAAAGATCGTCAACATACCGAAGCACATAGATCTCGACGGTGTGTTGTCCGGCTTGCAGCGTGCATCTAGAACCGACCGCGTCGAAGGCTTTAGCTAAATGTGCGCTTCGATTCGTCACAGCGCGCGTTCCAAGTTGACGGGGCTACCTGAGTGAACCCCTGGAGCTAGCACCATGCTTTTCATCACAAGTCCCAGCCCCTCCACGGTGGTATTGGGTTCTAGTACGGCCCCCCCCATGACGGTCGCGCCAAAATTGATCGCGCTGTTTGGCTTGATCGAGGTTTGCTTAACGGTCAAAAGGCGATGCTCAAAACTGTGCAGCTGCAATTGGCCTTGAACGATGCAGTTATCGCCAATATCAACGGCGTGCCAATCGAAGGCCTGCATTGGTTCGTGGATTAACGTATTTTTGCCAATGCGGCAGCCAAAGGCTCTTAAGAAGGGGTTGGCTAATACCGAGCCTCCCAAATGGCGCAGTGTGGGTCCTGACCATTTGAAAAAGCAGTCTTGGGCCAGAAAGTAGGTGAAGTGTCGCAGTGACCAAAAGGGGGTTTGGTGATTTTCCCCCCAGTGCTTTGGTATCAAGCATTTCTTGATACTTAGAGCCAAAACCTGCAAACAAAACGTGGCTCCAATAATGGCTGCTAATGACTCCAAAATTGCTGATGAGTTGAAAGTGTCCACGATCAGAAGCATCAGCGCTAAGATAAGTATGGGCATTGCGGGAATAAGAGCGACGCCAATCAGGTCGCCAACTAAAACACGCAGGGTAAACAGCGACCACGTAGGAACTTCTGTGCCAGTAGCTTGGCCTTCAGGTTGGGCAAATTCGATGACGGGATTGCCGGCAAGAACCGTCACTGTGGGCTGAGTCATTGCCGGGAGACGACGAAACTGGTGATCCCCTGTGGGGGTGCTGACTCCGAGTAGGAGTTGATCTGGCAGGATGCCAGATTCAGACACACTGTTATTGCCCAAGAATGTGTCGTGTCCAAAATTAAGGGGGCGTAGGTAAAGGTATTCGCCCTCATCATCGAGCATGCCAGTTCGACAACCGTTAGCCATAAAAATATTGGGTTGGCTGGTAAGCATTTCGGGAACCAGGTTAACCATGACGTCGCATTCGCTGGCGCCAGTTTGGCCATAATTTACGCCCGCAAGACGTCGTAAATATTGGCCCGTTAACGTCCAGGTCCACAATCGTTGTATTTGGTTCATCTTTTCCTGTCGGTAGCGGAGCATCACGGCGGCGAGGCTCGATCCTTCCAAAACCCCTGGCTTGTATGGCGTTAGCCTGAGAAAGAGGCAAGTTAGAAATGATGTCACTAGTAGTGTGAGCCACGCGGCAAGAACGGCTCCGAGGAAAAAATCTGTCAGGAGTTGAAACAGGGAGGCAGTAACAGTATCCGTTGCGCTGGCGTAGTCACCCAGCAGCCATTGCGAGATCCCGCTTAAAATTAATGCTGCAGGGATGACAAAAAGCAGGCACTCAATAAAAAATTGCGCGGAAATACCCTTGAGCTCGGAGGCGTATCGGTTGGCAGAAGAAGGCGTTAAGCGGCGGTTACGTTGCAGCGATAATCGGCTGCCCACTGGGTCAACATCAACTCCGTCGATTATCTTAAAGTCATCGACAGTAGCCCCGTGTCGAGCTGCACTGAGTGGGGTGAGCCAGCAACCCTGGCCCAGCGTTACACCCGGGCCAACAAAAGCGCGCTGTCCCAACTTAGTGCCAGCGCCAACGCTTACTTTATCTACAATCAGCCGATCACCCTGCCAGCGCTGGCCGCTTAGCTGAGCGCCGCTTTGCACAACCACACCGTCTTTGAGTTCCAGCATGTTTAAGGGTCCCAAAAACTCGGCGCTCTGAGAAATGTGTGTGCCTCTACCGATATCGGCCCCTAGTGTCCTTAACAGCCAAGCATAAATTCCGGGAGCGCGTAACCACCGACTCATTGGCTGGAGTACCATCCGCTGCTGACTGTCCAGCCACCAAACCTGCCAGTGCGCACGACTCCACTTCTGATAATTCCCACTTTTGATGTTGGTTGATCTAAAAAGTGCTCGTAAGACAACGACCCAGGCTAAATTTAAGAAGGGAACGCCTAAGTAAAAAGTAAAGGCAAGTAAGGTGTAGGCAATAAGTTTCTTGGGGTCCCCATCGAGAAAGGCTGTTTCGGGGTCGCCCCAAGCCAGCAGTAAAACTAAGCCTGACAAGGTGGGTAAGCGCAGTGCCAAAATGCCTAGGGCCTGTAGTAGCGTAAAAAACTTTGGGCCAAGCCTTGGCTGGGTCGAATCTTTTACCGTCGCCTGGGCAGATTGGCGCCTGTCTGCTTTCTCCTTTGAGCTGCCAGAGATTTGGCTTAGGGGGAGTTGGGCGGCAAGTCTGGGGGTGCGAAAGTCGGTCAGAAGATCTCGAACAGATACGTGATAGCCAGCTTGGCGCAGGACTTGGGTGAGCTTTGCTATGGCAATGGAGTGTGCGCCCCACTCGACGAAATCATCGTCCCACTTGAGTGTGGCGCCCAGTACTTCGCGACAAATATTCAACACGCCTTTGCCGGCAACCGGCTCAGTTTCTTTACTTTCCTGCTGCTCTGCTTCCTTATTTTCGCCAGCTTGTTCATGAGCAGGCAGTGAGGGCAGTTGCTGGCGGTCTATTTTTCCCGACAGGGGCTTGAGGATAAATTGGGGCACGAGAAAGATTTTTGCGGGTACCGCGTGCTCGGGAAACTGCCGCCGCAGCTCGATTTGGATAGAACGCGCCCAATCTGCTGGAGCCGGGAGCGTAGAATGATGCTTTAAGTTCTCAGGCGAGCGGTTCGGTGCGATGACGAAGGCGATGAGCTCATCATTGCGGTAGTCAATAACCGCCGTATCAATATCATCGATAACGTCCTGAAGAAAAGACTCAATGCCCTGAGCCTCTACACGATGGCCCCGAACTTTGATTTGCGCATCGAGACGCCCCAGAAACTCAACTTGCCCCGTAAGGGGGTCAATGCGGCAGCGATCGCCAGTGCGATACAGGCGTCCATAATCGGGGTGTTCAATAAATTTTTCAGCGGTGGTCAGAGGTTGGTTGCGGTAGCCCTTGGCGAGATGACAACCCCCAATACAAAGCTCTCCAGTTTCACCCCAGGGCAACGCTCGATCTTTATCAGGTTCGATAATGATGTATTCGACCCCGGGGAAGGGTGCGCCTATGGTGACAGGTTTACCGGGACGCAGTAGCTGACGGCTGGTATCGGTGCTGGCCTCGGTTGGCCCATAAGTGTTGATGATCTGCCGTCGTGCTCGAGACCACGGTTCTACTAAATTGGCGGGAAATGCCTCGCCTGCAGGAATGATATAGCGGCAGATTGGATAGGGTAGGTCGTGTTCGGGGGTGTCACTGAGAGTGCTCAGCAGCACAGGGGGACAAAATAGCGCGGTGACTTCTTGCTCCAGTAATATCGGTACGAGGTCGGGCCCGGAGCGCACCTCGTCTTTGGTGAGTAGCACCACAGCGGCACCGGATACCCATGCACTGTAGAGCTCTGAAATACTTCCGTCGTAGCCCAGAGATGAGGTGAGCGATGTAGCGTCAACCCCGGCCGTAAAATCGAAAAAATACGCGTAACTTCGAGCTAGATTTATGTAGCCTTTGTGGGCGCACTCAACACCCTTGGGTTGGCCTGTTGTCCCGCTGGTGTAAAACACGGCGGCTACGCGTTCTTCTGGATCATCGAGCCAAATAGGGCGTGCCCGTTGAATCGGGGCATCAATTGAAACTCGGCTAAGATCGAGTATGGGAAGCTCATCAAGCTTTAGGCCATTGTCATTGCTGACCAAGAGAACTGGGTCGGCATCCTTCACCATTTGTTGCTGTAGCGAGATGGGCGCAGCAGGATCTAAAAACAGCTGGGTTGCGCCAGCTTTTAAAATTCCCAAGTGGCTGGCAACAATGTCGACGCAGTTTTGTTCCATGGACACGGCAACGATCTGATCCGGTCCGCTGACATAGGGGGCAATTGCAGCTGCAATTTGTTCTGCTCTGTGATCGAGAGTTTGGTAGGTTATTTGCTCGCCAGTTGTTGGTACTTGAAGGGCAGTAAAGTTGGGGTAACGAGCGGCACTGCGCTCAAAAATTTCATGCAGCCATTCCACGCCTTTTTGATGGTCTGCGCGAATCCACAAATCACCCGTGGGCTCATCTTTGAGGCAATACACGTCTGAACTGGAGCTAGGCCTTGTGCTCTGAAGTGCTCTACCGTACTGCCACCATGCCAGTGAGGAGAGGCTCAGCATGCCTAGCACGCTTGCGGCGAGGGTGAGCATTATAGAGGTGCACTCCTAGTTCGGGGAGCCCTGAAAGTACCCCTCCAGGGTGCCGCGGCGGCGGACATCTAGTGTGACACAGTGAAAGCCGCCACCTAACATGCGGGAGTGACGAAGCTTTACCGGCTCAACATTCATGCCTTTGCTCTCCAGCAACGCGATCAACTGGTGCTGATCGCTGTCGACGACCACGGTCTCTGGATCGATACTAAATAAATTCATATCGATCCACTCACTACCAATGGCTTTGTGAAGGTAGTCAGCACTGTGGCGCCCTTGGTTTTCCATGGGTGGGCTGTATATGACTTCCCATTCCTTGAGAAAGTCTGGAATGGTCTCGTCTGAGAGCCGTCCCGGATTGGCCAGCACCAAACCCGGCCGCAGTGCGACCAAAGTAGAGTCAATATGGCTGCCAAAATAGACGTCTTCCATGAAGTGAACTCGGTATTTGCTTCCCAGTATCGACTGTAGCCACTGTCCCCCCATTTTATTGCCAGTGGCACTCACCAGGTACAGTAAATCTCGTCCAAAGCGCAGCACATTGGCGGCGTCAAAAGCAGGCTCCAAATCTAGAGGAGTGAGATTGTCAGCCTCAGGCGCAAACAGCTCATCTTTTAGCGTGGGTCGCGGTGCACTGAACCAGCGTGCCCCTGAAGCCATGTACTCCAAAAGTAATTCGCGATAGCTGAACGTCTCCTGGCTGCGACCTCGGATAACGTTGGGAGTTTCTAGTATTTGGTCCCCGACCGTGAGCAATATATCTCGGGGGCAATAATTGTAATAACCCGGTGTGGACCAGTGCACCGTACTAAAGACGCTATCGTGATCCCAGGGAGTGGGACGACGGACGGTGACATTCGCCTGTTTTAAAACTGATGCAAAGGTCTCAAGATCCTCCTCGGCTTCCTCAATAATTTTGGCTGGGAAAGGCCCCTGCGGAATGGTGTCCAAGGGGCGCCCGGGATATTCTGCTAGTTGAGTGCTGGCATCAGCGTGGGGGAACCTTGCACCTGCGGCGGTACCAATGATGACCTCCTCAAGGGGATCCCATTCGTTACAGCTCCAAACCAAAGACATGCAGATACTCCGTAGCAACTTTAATTTTGATTGATGTTTTTATGGGCCACAGAAATATCGAGTTGACCATAAAAAAGCCGCCCTGCAGGCGGCTTAGTAAAAGGCAGTGGTAGTGAGCCTAGTTCATTGCTTCCCAGAGTGCACTGCCGTGGCAAGTCATAGCTTCGCCTTCCATCGCGGCAGCGTCAGATTCAGGGTAAGCATCCCAGAACTTGCCGTAGTCTGTGAAGTCGGGCCAAGACGATATGTACAGAAGGTCAGTGCCAGTGCCGTCGGCTGCGGCTGCTACAGGAAAATAGATCTGACTTTTCATATCTTTGCCGCCCTTTACTTTGGATGCGGCTTTTTGCCATGTCTTTGAGTACTCAAGCAATTCCTCTTCACCCATTTCGTCGTTCATTTGGCATTTCCAGATGTGGACGGGGCTACCAGCCATTGCTTGCATGGCCGTAAGTGACAGAACAGCGACAGTAGCCGCAATCAATTTTTTCATGGGAATATCCTCTGGCGGTGTGAAATTTTCTGCAGGCCAGTGTGCTACACAATTCTCTGCTTTTTAACTGATATCGGCCGAACCTTTTATCTAAACGCGACATTTTCATCGCATCTTTGGCTCGTATGCTGTGCACTTGGTGGCCTGCGGCATGGTGAGATACATGTATTTTTTCATTTATATCAATGTTTTATGGTTATTTTTATGGAGATTGGGCGTTGCAGTACCACGACTAGGGTTGGGTGGTTGGCCGCGGAGGCGGGAGTCTGGATCGGTTTACGACCTTGGGCTCTGTCACAAAGGCCCTGTCGGTCTGAGCGGCTGCTCGGGAATTGGCGCAAGCTTGAAAGTTAATATCTGCAGGATGTGCCTGTAGCGATTTGGCCTATGCAGTCAAACGGGGTCAAGGTACCAAAAATGCTCTGCTGGCACCTTCGCAGCTGGTTGGCGAGGCCCGTCTTAAGGCGGGGATTTGTTGTCGCCGAACTGGTAACCTATCAGTACTTACCGGCCAGTACATTCACTCGGCCGCTGCCATCCGAAAAAGGGTGACCTACTTGCAAGCAGGAGAGTATGACTCACCTTGAAAAAAACTGACGCCCCAAAGAAATCACGAAAACCAAAGGATCCCAATGCGGCCATTGAGGCCAGTCGCTACGAAAATCCGATTGCCAGCCGTGAGGTGATCCTCAAAATACTCGAGGATTCGGGAGAATTATTTCAGCTATCGGGTTTGGCCAGCAAACTCGATTTGTCGAGTGATCAAGATCTTGAAGCACTGCGTCGCCGCGTGATGGCGATGCGCCGCGATGGCCAGGTGCATCTTGATCGGCGGGGACGCATTGGCCTCTCTGAGCGCCTTGAGTTGCAAACCTGTCGAGTCATTGGGCATCGCGATGGTTATGGCTTCGCCACGCCTGTCGAAGGTGGTGATGACCTTTATCTCAGCAGTCGAGAAATGCAGAAAGTTTTTGACGGCGATCGCACCCTCGTAGCAACGGTGAGCACGGATGCCAAGGGGCGTCGCGAAGGCAAGGTTGTTGAGGTGTTGGAGCGCGCTGTAGAAGTACTGCCAGGTCGTTACATGGAAGAGAGCGGTATTGGTTTTCTCCTGCCCTATAACACCCGCGTTACCCAACATATTTTAATCCCGCCCAATCAAACGCGCGGTGCTCTGCCCGGTCAGATGGTGTCAGTACGCATTACCGATTACCCCACCCAAGTGCTGGGTGCCAAAGGTTCAGTCGAAGAAATTTTGGGTGACCACCTTGATCCCGGGCTTGAAATTGATATTGCCATTCGGGCTCATCAAATCCCTTGGCAGTGGCCCGATGCGGTGCTCGATGAGGCGGCGTCTTTGAGCGAGGAGCCCGACACTGATGACAAGCGTGGCCGCATCGATCTGCGAACTAAACCTTTCGTAACGATCGATGGTGAGGACGCGAGAGATTTTGACGATGCCGTGTACTGCGAGCCTGAGGGCAGCGGTTTTCGATTGTGGGTTGCGATCGCCGACGTGTCGCATTACGTAACTACTGACTCTGCCCTCGATCAGGAAGCTATTGAGCGGGGCAACTCCGTATATTTTCCTGAGCGTGTGGTACCTATGTTCCCAGAGGTGCTCTCCAACGGGCTCTGCTCGCTCAAACCCAAGGTAGATCGGTTGGCCATGGTTTGTGAGATGACCATTGGCCAAAGGGGTGATGTTGTTAGCAGTACGTTTTATGAAGCGGTGATTCACTCCCATGCCAGATTGACCTACACCGAGGTGGGTCAGGTGTTAGAACAGGGTTTTGCCGATTCGGTAGACCCTGAGCGATACCCCGGTCTGATGCATTTGCATGCCCTTTATGCCTGCCTCCGAGGGGCCCGCGAGCTGCGTGGCGCCATTGATTTCGAAACCGTTGAAACGCGTATCGAGTTTAACGCTGAGCGCAAAATTGAAGCGATTGTTCCCGTTCACCGCAATGACGCCCACAAGCTGATCGAAGAGTGCATGCTCGCAGCCAATGTGGCGACGGCTGAGTTTTTAGAGGCGGCGGGCCTGCCCGTTTTGTTTCGAGTACATGAAGGGCCTAGCACCGAGCGGCTCGCCAATGTGCGCGACTTCTTGGGTGAGCTAGGACTAGACTTGGGCGGCGGGGAAAAACCGACTCCCGAGGATTATCAGCGTCTACTAGCGGCTGCATCAGATCGAGACGATGCCTCGGTAATTCAAACGATGCTGCTACGCTCGTTAAGTCAGGCGGTCTATCAGGCAGAGAACAAGGGGCACTTTGGGTTGCATTACCCGGCCTATGCGCACTTCACCTCGCCAATCCGACGATACCCCGACTTGTTAGTGCACAGAGCGATCCGCAGTCTTATCCGCGGGGGCAAGTTCCCCAAGCAGACGCGCCGCTCTGAGGATACGCAACAACAAAGCCAGTCCTCCTACCCCTACGAGTTGGCCGCAGTTACTGCGTTGGGAGAGCGCTGTTCGTTGACCGAGCGACGTGCTGATGATGCAACGCGTGAGGTTGACGCTTGGCTTAAATGCGAATTTTTGAGGGACAGGGTAGGAGAGCAATTTTCGGGGGTCATTACGGCCGTGACGGCCTTTGGAATCTTTGTTGAGCTTCAAGACCTTTACATTGAGGGGTTGGTGCATATTAGCGCGTTGCCCGGAGACTATTACCACTTTGACGCGCCTAAGCAGCGGTTAGTAGGCGACCGAACTCGTCGCACCTTTCAACTTGGTGGATCGGTAGACGTCACGGTAGCTAGGGTTGATTTGGATGAACGAAAAATAGATTTAGAGATGGTGGGAGCCTCAGACGCGAGGCCACCTAAAGGGCGCAAAGGTGCTGGCGCTTCTCGCAAGAAGAAAAGTGCTGCGGGAAAATCTAACGCCACTGAATCAGGTGGCAAGCGAGCCAAAAAAGCGACCAGCCAAGGGCGCTCGAAAGATGCTAAATCTAAAACGGGTGGTAAGCCGGGTAAAAAGCAGGGCAGCGCGCCTCGCGCCGATGGTTCTAAGTCGGGGCGCAGCAAACGGTGAGCGATTGGGTTTATGGGTTTCATGCGGTGGAGGCACTGCTACGCAGGGAGCCCAAAGCGATCGCGGCCTTGTGGTTAGAGGCCAGCCGGCGGGATAAGCGCGCTCAGGCCCTGTTGCGTCTTGCGGCAGATCAAGGTGTAACCGTGGAGCGTGTTTCTGGAGCAGCCCTTGATGACGTGGCGTCTGGTCGTCATCAAGGCATTGCAGTTCAGGTTAAATCGGGCGCTGCCACAGAAGCGATCGACGAGGCCGGTTTAATGGCCTTGTTGCAACGTCAGGACTCGCCTTTGCTACTGATTCTGGATGGGGTCACTGACCCACACAATTTGGGTGCCTGCTTGCGTACAGCTGATGCGGCGGGCGTCACGGCGGTCGTGGTGCCTCAAGATGGTGCTGCGGGCCTCTCGCCGGTCGCGCGTAAGGTAGCCTGTGGTGCCGCCGACACCGTGCCGTTCGTTCGAGTTACCAACCTGGCGAGAACGTTGGGACAACTAAAAGCGGCGGGTGTTTGGCTAATTGGTACCAGTGATAAAGCGTCCTGCACCGTATTTGAGCAGGATTTCTCTGGGCCCCTGGCCATAGTGATGGGTGCGGAGGGTGCGGGAATGCGACGCTTGACCGAGGAAAACTGTGATTTTTTGGTAAGTTTGCCCATGCAAGGAACCGTTTCTAGCCTGAATGTGTCTGTGGCTACGGGTATCTGCCTGTTTGAGGCGGTTAGGCAGCGACAAAGCGCACAATAGGCCCAAAATAGCGCCATTGCATTGTGTCTTGGTGCTGGGTAAACTCCGCGCCTCAGAAAATTAGGCGGGGTGTAAACCCCATCTCCTTGCCATACCGCGGACGCGGGTGGCGCAATCCGAAAGGAGTGATCGAGTGCGACACTACGAAGTTGTGTTTATGGTTCATCCCGACCAGTCAGAACAGGTCCCGGGCATGATCGAGCGTTATTCAGCCGTCATCACCAAAGACGGCGGAACAGTCCACCGGCTCGAGGACTGGGGTCGGCGTCAGCTGGCCTATCACATCAATAAGGTGCACAAAGCGCACTACATCTTGATGAATGTTGAAGCTTCCAACGAAGCGATGGAAGAGTTGAGCACTACCTTCCGTTACAACGACGCCGTTATCCGAAATCTCGTAATCCGCCGCGATGAGCTGGTGACTGAAGAGTCATTGATCATGAAGGCCGAGAAAGAAGATCGTGAGCGTAAATCTCGTTATCAGGAGCGACAGGCGGCAGAAACCAAGGCCCCAGAAGCTGACAAGGATAATGAAGACGCTCCGGCAGAGGCCGAAGCCCCATCAGATTCAGATAACAGCGAGGAGTGAGCCATGTCTCGTTTTTTTCGTAGACGCAAGTTTTGCAAGTTTACCGCCGAAGGCATCAAAGAGATCGACTACAAAGATCTCGATACGCTGAAGCAGTACATCACTGAGACTGGAAAGATCGTACCCAGTCGTATTACGGGTACCAAGGCTAAGTACCAGCGACAGCTGGCCACGGCCGTCAAGCGTGCACGATTTTTGGCGCTGCTACCCTACACCGACGCTCACCAGTAAGCCGGTGAAGTAATGCGCGGCCTCGCAGAATTTATTATGCGTGGCCGCTGGCAGGCGCTAGCGGTTGCGGTAGTAGGCGCGGGAAGCCTGCTTTTTGGCTGGCTCAGTGCAGCCGCTATTGCGCTAGTAACGTTGCGCAAAGGGATCATTGACGGCAGCTGGCTGGTGCTCTGGGCATTGCTGCCAGCGTTATTAGCGGCTTGGATGAGTGGCGACATTGGCAGTATCGTGTTGCTTGCAGGTACCTTTGTACTGGCGGTGATACTGCGAACGACGGTTAGCTTGGCATTAGCGATTTTGGCCAGCGCAGCGCTCGGAATATTGGGTGGTGCGGGCTTGCTGCTGATTAGCGGTGAATTTTTAGACCAGCTGGTTGTGGTGTTCGCGGAGCTTATTGGTGACCTCGAAGCCAATATGAAGGCAAGTGGGGAGACGATAACGCTGCCGCGCCCTACACCTGGGCAGGTCGCTGGTATTCTCGCCGCCGGTAACGCAGTGACTGCAGTTTTGAGTTTGTTGTTGGCTAGATATTGGCAAGCCTTGTTGTACAACCCGGGAGGTTTTCGGGTTGAGTTCCACCGGTTACGTTTGCCGGTTGGTGCTACGCTAATTCTGGGTGGATTGGCCATTTTTTTATGGTTGCAAGCCTCTTGGATTAGCGGATGGGCAATGGTTTGGGCAGTGCCGTTGATGTTTGCGGGATTTGCTCTGGTGCACGCTTGGGTTGCGTTCACCCGCCGAGGTAACGGTAGCCTCGTCGCGTTTTATGCGATGTGGCTGTTTTTAGACCCAGTGAAAGGGTTGTTGTTGGGCTTGGTGATGGCCGATGCTCTTCTGGATTTCAGGCGTCGATGGTCTTCGGCGTCAACGGATGGGGAAGCCTGAGGCTTCTGGATTTTGTAAGAACGGTGTCGGGTAGGCCGACTGCGAGGAAGTTAAAATGGAAGTTATTTTGCTGGAAAACGTGGGTAACCTGGGAAGTCTGGGCGATAAGGTCGATGTCAAGGCGGGCTACGGGCGCAATTTTTTGATTCCCCATGGTAAGGCGGTCCCTGCGACGGGTGACAACGTGGCTAAATTTGAAGCGCGACGTGCTGAGCTCGAGGCCGCAGCAGCCGCTTCGTTGGAGGCAGCTGAGAAGCGTGCAGCGGCAATCGTCGAGTTGGCAGGCATTTCGATTGAGGCAACCGCGGGTGAAGAGGGCAAGCTCTTTGGTTCCGTGGGTACCCGCGATATCTCCGAGGCGATCACCGCAGCGGGTGTCGACATCGATAAAGCCGAAGTTCGCCTGCCAGAAGGCGTGATTAGGGACCTGGGCGAATACGAAGTTATGCTACAGCTGCACGGCAATGTCGCCACCAGTATTGCGGTATCAGTCGTCCCTGCCTGAGCCTCTGAGCAGCGTTATTAGTAGGTAGATCATACTATCTAGCGTTGCAAACCAACTTGGGCGTACCCAGTACGCCCTAGCATGGGTTATGCTGCACTGCCGGCCACCGGATAGCTGTTAATGACTCAATCTTCATCTCCCTCCTACGCCCCTTCGACGGGTGACTTAGACCTCGAGCGCATTCGCATGCAGCCGCAGTCAGTTGAGGCCGAGCGGTCGGTTATTGGCGGTTTGCTAATTTCATCTGAAGGCTGGGATGCCATCGCTGAGATTGTGGTAGCTGAGGACTTTTACCGACCGGAACACCGAGCCATATTTCGTCAGATCGCAAAACTCGTCGATTTGGGCCAGCCCGTTGACGTGATAACAGTGGCTGACCGCTTGCTGGCCACGGGAGAGCTGGACGCTGCCGGCGGCCATACCTATCTTGCTGAACTCGCGGAAACGACGCCCACGGCCGCCAACATTCGTGCTTACGCAACAGCCGTACATGAGCGCGCGGTACTCAGAAAGCTGATCGGTGCGGCGCAGGATATCGCCAATACGGGCTTTCATCCTGAGGGTCGTGCCGCTGAGGAACTGCTGGATGAGGCCGAGCGGCGCATCATGCAGATCTCCGAGGAAGGTCCCAAGACCGGCGGCGCCCGTGCCATGGAGCCGTTGTTGCAGGGTGCCCTTGAGCGGATCGAAGAGCTATTTCAAAGCGGCGGCGAAATATTAGGCTTAACGACGGGGTTTATTGATCTCGATCGCATGACTTCGGGCTTACAGGATTCAGACTTGGTGATAGTGGCGGGCCGTCCCTCGATGGGTAAAACCGCTTTTGCGATGAACCTTGTTGAGAATGCTGCCTCAGGTAGCGAAAAGCCGATATTGGTGTTCTCGATGGAGATGCCGGCGGAACAGCTTGTCATCCGCATGATGTCCTCGCTAGGTAAGATCGATCAGACCCGTGTGCGAACCGGGAAACTTGAGCAAGAGGACTGGCCTAAACTTTCCGCCGCCATGGCAAAGTTAAAGGAGGCCAACGTTTTTATTGACGATACGCCAGCACTGACGCCCACAGAAGTGCGTTCCCGAGCGCGGCGCGTCTCTAGGGAGCAAGGATCATTGGGGATGATCATGGTGGATTATCTTCAACTCATGCGGGTGGCGGGTTCTACTGAAGGGCGTACAGCAGAAATCTCAGAAATTTCTCGCAGCCTGAAAGCTATTGCTAAAGAGTTTAAGTGTCCGGTTGTTGCGCTATCACAGTTGAATCGAGCACTTGAGCAGAGACCCAATAAGCGCCCCGTAAATTCAGATCTTCGTGAGTCGGGAGCGATTGAGCAGGATGCTGACGTCATCATGTTTATCTATCGTGATGAGGTCTATCACGAGGATTCTCCGGATCAAGGCACCGCTGAGATTATTATTGGCAAGCAGCGAAATGGTCCTATAGGCACCTGTCGCCTGGCCTTTCAGGGCGAATATACCCGCTTTGATAATTTAGCTAGGGGTGATTACGGCGGTTACGCCTAACACGCTCAAAGCAACTTCTCCTAAGCCGACGCGCCATGGTGCCGTTCCATGGGGCTCACCGGAGACGAAGCATTACAGGTCTAGCGTCTCTCGAAGCTTGCTCAGAGCCTGTTGCCGTTCTTCTTTAGACATCGCAACGGTTGCTGGCTCAGGAAGCTCAGCGCGTGTTGGCAATACTATCGTTTCGCCCCGACTCAATCGAGCTACCCAGCGATCGTAATGGCCTTTGTAAACCGGCAGGGTCATGCGTTCGGCATTGTTGCTCAAAAAAAACCAATCACTGTCCCGTCCTGCGAAGTACACCACCGGGTGCGACCAGGTTTGTGCCAGTTTGGGTGATGGTTTCTCGCAGGCTTCTATAAAAGCGTCTCTTAAGGGTGGTACGCCTAGCCGCTCAAGGGCCAGTTGGCAGCAGTCGAGCATGCGCTTGAGTGTAGGTAAGTAATCACTATCTTCAATTGCGCGCTTTGCCCCGGTTAATATTGATTCCGCGGTGAAGCTGGAGAGTGCTTCTAGCCAAAGGCGTTTTATTTGGTTCAGCTGGGTGGTGTCGGCATAGGCCGCGTAAAACTGATTGTGATAATTCAGCCTGAACAGGGCAAAAACCTGATTGATCGTATCGGCCAAGTCATCTCTAGGTGTCGCATCAGTTGGCCCAGCTGGTATCGCTGAGGTCGTCAGCGATGGATCGGTCCCGCGTACGATGTTCTCCGCCAGACTGCCCACGTCCTTGCTGTCCGCCATGGTCATTCCCTTTTTTGCCTGATTGTCCTTGTTCCCAGCGCCACTGGTGTTTGACGTGCTGCAAGAATTTGCTGTTCCAAGAGGTTTGGAGGTCTCCGGAGTCGCACCAGAAAACTCGGAATTCCCCCAGGCGTTCTGTGGCGTAGCTGCGTTCAATATTTGACAGCGCCAACACCTCAAAGACCTGCTCGCTGGGTTGCCAGTCCTGTGTCATGGGTCGAGGCTCGGGGCTGTGGCCTAGCCCTGCCTGAAAGCGTACCCAGCGTTGTCTAATCCAGCCTATGAATTTGCTGTTGACCTCTTTGGGCGGTCCGCCACGTTCTCGCCAGTACAAAATAAACTCGGGTCGCATTGAGTCTATGAATTCAAGGTCGACACCGTTACCCGCCATAATGTCCAATGCGTCATCGCTAGGGCGCCAGTTTTGATCGAAGGCCGGGGGTGCAGTAATTTCAAAGGCTGGGTGCTGACTTTGGTGACGTCTCCAAGCGCTGAGTACATGCTGCCTGAAGCGATTGTCTGGTGCAGGGTCGGTTGGGGCCGGGCTGAACTGGGGCAGTTGCGACAAAGCAAATTGTCTGTTGATCCCGTGGCTCAGGTGCAGCAAATCTAAGAGGTCTTCTGACGGTTGCCAAGATCGCGCAGCTGCTTTAACGACTGGAGGCTCCGGTGACTTTTTTTCGGCTTGATAAGGGCTTGGTGGCGCCTTTGCATTTGGGTTGGACCGACCGGGTGCCGGTTGGGTTTGGGCCTTATCTGCTGCGAGTGCCGATGGCGCTGCCACTGCAGAAATTCGGACGACGTCAGCATTCTGATTTTCATGGCGCACATGAATGATACCCAGAGCTTCAAGTCGCTCAAGAAGCTCACGAATTTTAGGCACCGCCCAGAAGGGGAAATTACGCTCAAACTCCGAAAGTGCGACGCATTGGCTTGCCTGCGGTCTGTCCAATAGCAGTTCGCCTAGCCCCTGCAGCAAAATGGCTTCCTCTAAGCCAATGGTCGCGGCAAGATCTGGCGAAAACGTCAGCTGGCGATCGGGAATGAGGGAACCTGGCGGCATGAAGTTAGGGATCTTAGGCTTGGGTTTGCTAGCATACCGCTGTGAGGCCTGTTCGTGCACCTCCTTGTCGCTAATCTTCTTCTAGGAATCGTTTATGCCCAAATCAAAGACCGCATTTGTTTGTAACGACTGCGGTGCAGACTACGGCAAGTGGCAAGGACAGTGTGGTGAGTGTTCAGCGTGGAATACCATCACAGAAATTCGCCTAGGCCCCGCCAGTAGCGGAAAAAGCAGTCTGCGGGGAGGCCGAGGAGGGTACGCGGGAGCGAGAGCGGAGGTGAAAGTTCTCAAAGATATTGATCTTGTCGACGTACCTCGGTTCAGCAGTGGTTTTACTGAGCTTGATCGGGTGTTGGGCGGGGGGTTGGTGCCCGGTTCGGCAATTCTCATCGGCGGCCACCCCGGCGCAGGAAAAAGCACCTTGCTGCTGCAAACACTTTGTCACCTTGCTGCGGGTGGCCCTGCACTGTATGTCACTGGTGAAGAAAGTCCCCAGCAAGTGGCCATGCGCGCTGATCGCCTAGAGCTCGCCGTTGATGCCTTACAGCTTATGGCGGAAACCGAAGTGGATGCCATTCTTGCGGCCGCCGATGAAATGCGACCCCGAGTCATGGTGGTGGACTCCATACAGGTGATGCATTCAGAGGGTATTGCTTCAGCCCCGGGTAGCGTTTCGCAGGTACGCGACTGCGCGGCACAACTGACGCGGTACGCCAAGCAGTCGGGGGTGGTTCTAATTTTGGTTGGCCACGTGACCAAAGATGGCAATCTCGCGGGTCCAAAAGTGCTGGAGCACATGATTGATTGCTCCATTTTGCTTGAGGGAGAACATGACTCCCGTTTTCGCACTCTGCGAAGTAGTAAAAATCGTTTTGGTGCGGTCAACGAACTCGGTGTCTTTGCGATGACCGATAGAGGCATGCGCGAAGTAAAAAACCCTTCAGCTATATTTCTTGATCGAGCTGAGGAGCCGGCATCGGGGACAACCGTCATGGTGGTGTGGGAGGGTACTCGACCGCTGCTGGTGGAGATTCAGGCCTTGGTCGACGACAGCTCGCTTGGCAATCCCCGACGGGTCGCGGTGGGATTTGAGCAAAACAGGCTTGCGATGCTGTTGGCGGTGCTGCACCGCCACGGCGGTATTATGGTGGGCGATCAAGATGTCTTCGCCAATGTCGTAGGTGGTGTTCGAGTGACAGAGACCAGTGCCGATCTCGCGCTGCTGGTCGCCGTTGTCTCCAGCCTGAAGAACCGCATTTTATCGCGAGATTGGGTCGTCTTTGGCGAAGTTGGGCTGTCGGGAGAAATTCGTCCAGTACCCTCGGGACAAGAGCGACTGAGTGAGGCTGCGAAACACGGTTTCAAGCGCGCAATTGTGCCTAAGGGGAATGTACCCAAGCAGGCAATCGCGGGCCTTGAAGTCATTGGCGTCACCCGGCTGTCTGAAGCGTTAGAGGCCCTGCTGTGAGCCGATTTTTCTGACGACCTGAGGCGTCAGCAGGGCTTGGTGTTGCAGGCCTTTGCGCTTAGCCCATTAATTTGCGGTGTTTCACACGGCTGGGCATATCGGCGTCCTTGCCCAAGCGTGCGACGCGATCTTCTTCATATTCCGTGAAGTTACCTTGATGGAATGTCACGCTGCCATCGTCTTCGTAAGCCAATATGTGGGTGGCAATACGGTCTAAAAACCAGCGGTCGTGAGAAATGACCAGGGCGGAGCCTGGAAATGCGAGGATGGCCTCTTCCAAAGCTCGAAGGGTTTCAATGTCGAGGTCATTAGTAGGCTCGTCGAGCAGCAGCATGTTGCCACCTTGTTTGAGGAGCTTGGCCAAGTGCAGGCGGTTGCGCTCACCCCCCGACAGATCTTTTACAAATTTTTGTTGGTCCGAACCTTTAAAGTTGAAGCGTCCGACGTAGGATCGCGAAGGCACCTCGTAACTGCCAATGCGCATAATATCGAGGCCATCAGAGATTTCTTCCCAAACGGTTTTACTGCCATCTAAATCATCCCGAGACTGATCGACGTAAGACAGTTGCACCGTTTCACCCAGCTCAATTTCACCGCCGTCAGGTTTTTCTATGCCCATTAACAATTTGAAGAGTGTGGACTTACCCATGCCATTGGCGCCGATAATGCCGACAATGCTGCCGGTAGGCACGGTGAAAGTGACGTCGTCAAAAAGAAGCCGATCGCCGAAGGTTTTTCGTAGGTTTTTAACCTCAATAACTTTATCGCCCAGCCTAGGTCCTGGTGGAATATAAATTTCATTCGTCTCGTTGCGTGTTTGGAACTCTTGGGAATTTAACTCCTCAAAGCGCGCAAGGCGGGCTTTGCTTTTGGCTTGACGGCCCTTGGGGTTGGATCGCACCCATTCCAGTTCGGCTTTAATGGCTTTTTGATGGGCGGCCTCGGTGCGCTGTTCCTGCTCGAGGCGAGTCTCTTTGGCTTCGAGCCATGTTGAATAATTGCCTTCGTAGGGAATACCTCGGCCACGATCCAGTTCCAAGATCCAGCCCGCGGCATTGTCTAAGAAGTAGCGGTCGTGCGTAATGGCCACAACGGTACCGGAAAAATTCTCAAGGAAGCGCTCAAGCCACGCCACCGACTCTGCGTCGAGGTGGTTAGTGGGTTCGTCGAGCAACAGCATATCGGGTTCGGATAACAGAAGTCGGCACAGCGCGACCCGGCGCCGCTCTCCGCCAGACAGCGTCGCCACGTCGCTGTCCCAAGGCGGGAGCCGCAGCGCATTGGCCGCAATATCTAGGCGAGTATCAAGGTTGTGGGCATCCTTCGCCTGAATAACATCCTCATAGCGCGCTTGCTTTTTCGCCAGCTCATCAAAGTCGGCATCGGGCTCCGCGTAGGCGGCATAAACAGCGTCCAGACCTTGCAGGGCGTCGATGGCTTCCTGGACACCTTCTTCAACATTGCCACGAACATCCTTGTCGGGGTTTAGCTGGGGCTCCTGAGGGAGGTAGCCAATATTAATGCCGGGCTGTGGCCTTGCTTCACCTTGGATATCGGTATCGAGGCCTGCCATGATTTTAAGCAGCGTCGACTTTCCTGCGCCATTGAGGCCGAGCACGCCAATCTTAGCGCCGGGGAAAAAAGACAAAGAGATATCTTTGAGGATCTCACGCTTCGGTGGGACCATTTTGCCAACGCGGTTCATGGTGTAAACGTATTGCGCGCACATAGGAAGAGCTCGTTAATTAGCAGGTGGGAGGTAGTGTGTTTGTTCTATGGGCGCATCTTACCCGATGGCGGCGGCCAAAGATGACTAAAAGTCCTTTGTCTTGACACAAAATATTTATTTAGGTAGTCTAACTAAATGAATAAGCAGCCCACCAAACCCGGCAAACCCTCCACGACCTATAGAGCCCTAAGGCTCATGCGCATTATCAGCGAAAACGCCCAGCGCGCTCTGGAAAATCGACTCCCCAACAGGCTGACATCCCGTCAATTTGAGGTCTTAAATCGACTGTATTTTGTGGGAGACCAAACAGTCTCTCAGCTGTCCGCGGCCTTTGAAGTATCAGCCCCTTCAATGAGTCAAATGATCACGCGGCTCCGGCTCGAAGGGGTCATCGAAACAACTCGCAAATCAGATGATGCACGCGCCAAGCTGGTTTGCCTCACCGAGGACGGCAAAGGTATTTTGGAATCCACAGTCCAATCTTTGATGACCGGTTTTGAGCCGGTTGAGGAAGCTTTGGGCGATGCGCGGTTGCAGCATCTGCTCCAAGAGCTGGAGGTGGTACATGGTGCTCTACGTAGGGTCGCTTCGGGAACGAAGGGTAAAGATACTGATGCCGAACCCTAAATCGCGAGAGGCTTATGGTGCGTGCGACCCCAAGGCCGACCCCAATAAGCCGCTTAAATGGACCACCGCATCGCCGTGGTTGGCAGGGGTAGTGCTGGTTTGGGCGGCCAGTACGCTGATTTTTTTTCTGGCGGCACCATTTTCGCCGTCACTGCCGCCGATAGCTCAGGGGGCATTGTTGAATCTACTGTCTATTTACCTGCCGGTTTTCTCGCTGGCGGTTTGCTTGCTTCTCTTCCTTACTCGAAAGCGTGCGGCGATTGATTGGCAGCATAATTTTTCCCTTGATCAGATGACGGCAGTTAAAGAGAGCGTCATGGTCTTTGGCTATCTGCTGATAACGCAGCTGGTGTTGGGTGTCTGGGGACATGCAGGCCTGCACTTTCCGGGTCCCGACATGTACGACCCGCTTCTTCACGATCTGCGTAGTGTCGCTATCTGGGTTGCGCTGTACGTGGCGACTTATATCGTGGTACCTGTTGCTTGGTTGTCTTTTCGTGCTTTCGACTGGTTAGGCTTGCTCAAGACACTGAGGTGGAAACGCGACCTCTGGATCATTGCCGCATACTGGGCACTGGACTTTTTTGGTCCCATCGTGGCTGGGGCCAACTTCTTGGGTCTCGATAGCTGGGTGTATGGCCTAGGAATTTCCGGAGGAATTATCGTGAATACCTTGGGCGCCGGATTGCCTGTTGTGATCCTCATGCACATTATTTTGATACCTCGCCTGGCAATCATTTTTAACAGCAAGTTCACAGTGATTGCGATCGCAGGGCTTTTTTATGCCATTTTTAGCCTGTTTGATCCTGGCGTCGACTACAGCAATGGGCAGCAAGCGCTGCTGAGTGTGACTTATATTGTGATGACTCAGATGCTTGTTGGCATGGGGAAGGCTGCCTTTACGGTGGTAACCGGCAACCCCTTTATCCACTTCATAACACTTCACGTGCTTAGTGCACGCATACCTCTGGACACCGAAATGTACGGAGAGATTTTTAACGCCCAGTAGACATACTCGGGCCATTTAACGAGCGGTGACCACGGCCCTTGGTGAATATTGGTTTTCCAAAAAAGTTCCAACTGGTCGTCCTGCTAAACCGTCTCGTCGTTTATGACTACCCTCCTTTTTTCTCCCTCGGTATGTTGGCGTGCGCTAAAAAAAACAAAACCATCATCTGGGGAGTTCTCAATCACCATGAGTCATCACAAAGTTTTTAGAAAAGCACCAATTGCTGCCGGTGTAGCACTGGCGGTCGCATCACAGCTGAGCTTTGCTCAAGACGCATCCGATGAGGGGGGCAATAACGCCTCTGACACGGTAATGGAAGAAGTCATCGTAACTGGCATTCGCCAGAGCCTGCAAAAATCGGCTGATATTAAGCGCGACGACGCAGGCGTCGTTGACGCGATTACGGCTGAGGATATTGGCGCATTTCCTGATACCAACCTTGCCGAGGCACTCCAGCGAGTGACCGGCGTAGCGATTGATAGAACCCGTGGCGAAGGTCAGTACGTGACCGTTCGTGGTTTTGGTCCGGCATTTAACTTGGTAACGCTCAACGGCCGACAAATGCCAACAACGGGCGGGGATAGCCGTTCATTCGACTTCAGCAACCTGGCTGTTGAAGGCGTCTCAAGGGTAGAGGTCTATAAAAGCGGTAAGGCCGACGTCCCAACGGGCGGAATTGGTTCCACCATAAACATTGTAACGACGCGCCCTTTGGACTCCCCCGGCTTTAATGCCACCGTTGCTGCATCGGCGATGCACGACACATCAACAGAGACAGGCGATGACTTCACACCGGAAGTTTCACTGCTTATTTCGAATACTTTCCTTGACGACACCGTGGGTATTTCCTTGAGCGCGGTACGCCAAGAGCGAAACAATGGCGCTGCTACCGCGAGTGTTGCGGGTTGGCGTAGTTTTGCCGGAGACGTGGATAACTGCTGGTGTAGTGCACGACCTTCTGAGTGGGGCGGTATTCCCTACGACCTAGCGTCACAGCAAAACAGGCCCACAGGTGCTGACGAGCAATATTCAGTTCCTCAGAACACCGGCTATGAATTTGCCGAGTGGGATCGTGTGCGCACTAACGGGCAGTTGACTATGCAGTGGGCTCCGACGGAGCGCCTGACTGCGACCGTTGATTACACTTACTCCGAAGTAGAGCTCGAGCGCACTTTCACGAATTACTCGGCTTGGTACAACTTCGGTGGTCAAGAAACTGTTTGGGATGGCAACAATAGCAACGCTTCGCCAACCACCTACGCGGAATTTAATGGCGGTACCGGTGACTTCGCTATGGCTGGCGGCAGCGATGCGACCGTCGCAGAGAACACCTCGATCGGCATTAACTTGGCTTGGGATGTGACTGATCGACTGTCACTTATGTTTGATTACCACGATTCTGATGCCGAGCAGCGCCCCGACAGTCCTTTTGGCAGCTCTTCCCAGCTGGCCATTTCGGCATTTTCTCGAGACAAGACAACCACTTATTTCGATCGTGGAGACTTGCCAGTTCTGGCTTTGGATTTGTCTAACCCTCTTAGTACCGACGACATGATTGTTACCGGTAGTGTTTTCGCGAATAACTACGCCAAAATGGAAATCGAACAAGCCCGTTTTGGTGGCTCATTCGACTTTAACCCTGACGGCGTCGTTAAGAGCATCGACTTTGGTGTTGAGTTCACGGAGGTTAACAACCGCTCGGCAGGCTCTGTGGTGCAGCGTGATGCTTGGGGTGGTGTATCTCAGGTAGGTGCTATTGCAGACCTATTGACCGAGGTTTCCTCTGCAGGTCGATTTGATGAAATTTCCGGCGGCAGTGATCCTGAGCTAGTGACAAACTATTACGCTTTTGACATGCCAGCGCTTATCGAACGCACAGAACAGTTGATGGCCAGTGGTGATGCTGCCACTTTCGCGGTGCCTGATATGGGTGATTGTGGAACGGGCCTGTGTGCTTCAAGCACTTACAGCTCCGATCGACGGACCACTGAAGAGCAGCTCGCCGCTTACTTTCAAGTGAATATGGGCTTTGACATCGGCGCCGTACCTGTTGATGTTCGTCTTGGTGTGCGTTACGAGGAGACTGATATCGACTCCCAGGCATTGGCACCCAGCTATTCAAGGGTCGATTGGGTTGGTGGCAATGAGTTCAGTGCAGTGCCGGGAGAGGCAGACTTTACCGAGCTGAGTGGTAGCTATGACAACGTGTTGCCTAATCTTGACGTTAAAGTAGGCTTGACCGAAACGATTGTTGCTCGATTCTCTTACAGCAAAACAATGACACGCCCGAATTACAGAGACATACAGGGTGGCCAAACCATTGACCAACTGCTGCGAATCGACGGTGGTACGGGATCACGGGGCAACCCCAACCTCAAGCCTTTCGAGTCTGACAACATTGACCTTTCTTTCGAGTGGTACTACGGCGACGCCAGCTATTTCTCGGTAGGTTACTTCACCAAAGACGTTGAAAACTTCATTGGCTTTGCTGAATTCAACGAAACGCTGTTTGACCTTCCACACCCGGGTAATGGCAGCTATGCCGATGAAGCTCGGGCAGCGTTAGGCAACGCTGCGACTTCCGGTGAGCTTTACGATTGGATTCTTGCCAACAAAGAAGGGTCTCCCGGGGTTAACACGGCTAACGGTTCGATCACTGGTCAGTCTGGGGACAGTCTTGCTAACTTCCGTGTGACTGCACCGATTAACCAAGATGACGATACCGTTGACGGCTGGGAGATTAACCTTCAGCACACCTTTGGTCAGACTGGCTTTGGCTTTATCGCAAACGCCACACTGGTTGAGTCAGATACCGAATACGATAATACGAACCGCACCCAGCAGTTTGTAGTCTCTGGTATCGGTGATTCCGCAAACCTTATTGGCTTTTATGAGAACGACCGATTCTCAATTCGAGTGGCTTACAACTGGCGGGATGACTTCCTGGCGGGTACGGGCCAGGCCAACGTTGGCGCTATTCCACCGACTTACGTCGGCGAATACGACCAGTGGGATATCGGTGCGCAATTTAACGTGACAGATAACCTGTCAATTTTTGCGGATGCAATCAACATCACGGACGAGACAACCTATGTCTATGGGCGTAGTGAATCTCAACCATTGTTCGTTGCGCAGCAAGGTGCCCGATATAATGTAGGTGTGCGCTATACCTTCTAATACGGCAAGGCACTGATGATAAAGCTGCCCTCGGGCAGCTTTTGTCGTTTAAAGAGCGCTAAAATAAGAACCAGAAAAAACAACGCACAGGTGTTGGATTAATGAGTACAACGCAACAGGTTGTCATTGTCGGTGGTGGTACTGCTGGTTGGCTAACAGCAGCCAGGCTGGGTGCCATGGCTGACCGACAATTTGACATCACTTTGGTGGAGTCTCCTAACGTTCCCACTGTGGGTGTTGGTGAGGGTACTTGGCCTTCCATGAAGGCCACGCTGCAGGCGATAGGGCTTTCAGAGCGTGTATTAATCTCAGAATGCGATGCTAGTTTGAAGCAGGGTACGCTGTTCCAAGGTTGGAGGACGGGGGCTGCTGATGACAGCTACTTACATCCTTTCAGCTTGCCCCCTGAATATGCCTCAAAAAATGTGGCTGAATATTGGCGGCGCGACGGCCTGCGCTACCCATTCCATGAGGTCGTCA
Source organism: Luminiphilus sp. nBUS_07 (assembly GCF_051201685.1). GTDB lineage: Bacteria > Pseudomonadota > Gammaproteobacteria > Pseudomonadales > Halieaceae > Luminiphilus. The sequence continues at coordinate 578,069 of NZ_CP179213.1, forward strand.
CGCCTCAAGCACTTATTGCGACTACCTATAAAGCGCCTAAAACGGCGGATACTCCCGATTACGCCTTTGCGCTGAATTACGGTTATCACGTCGATGCCGTAAAGTTTGCAGCGCTACTGCGACAACACAGCATTTCTCGTTTTAAGGTGCGGCACGTAGAGGGGCACGTAGCCGGCGTTAATAGTGATGCCGAGGGATTTCTTACCAGCTTGGAGCTCGAGAGCGGCGACCGTTTATTCGGCGATTTTTTTGTCGACTGTTCGGGTCAGAGAGCCCTGTTAATAGGTGATCATTTTAAGGTGCCATTTCAGTCAGCACGTGACGTTTTGCCTAATAATCGAGCGGTGGTGGCTCAGGTGCCTTACGACGCGCCTAATGATGAAATCCACTCTTGTACACAGTCGACTGCACAGGACTGTGGTTGGATCTGGGATATTGGTCTTCAATCTCGTCGAGGCGTTGGCTATGTCCATAATGCCGACTTTATTTCCGAGGCTGAAGCCACGCAAACCCTACGAAACTATGCCGAACAATCGGTGGGCGCCAAAGTGGCGCAGGATTTAGTGTGTCGTACACTGAATTTCGAACCCGGATACCGCGGTACCCCTTGGACGCATAACTGCGTGGCTGTCGGTTTGTCAGCCGGCTTTATTGAGCCCCTCGAGGCCTCAGCGCTGGCTATGATTGAACAGGCTGCCTCGTTTTTGGTGGAAAGCTTTCCCGTCAATCGAGATCTCATGGGGCCCGCTTCCCGCGCGTTCAACCGAAAAATGGAGAGCAATTGGGCCAGTATTCAAGAGTTTCTTAAGCTCCACTACGTGTTAAGTGATCGCGATGACACGCCCTATTGGCAGCAGGCTCGCGACGAAACTAGCATTTCTGAAGGCCTATCAGACAAGCTGGCCTTGTGGCAGATTCGCGCCCCTTGGCATCCCGACACGCCGCGTATTGACGAGCTGTTCCCGGCTGCGAGCTATCAGTACGTTTGGTTGGGTATGAACGGCCACCTCAATGGCGTGATAGGGTCGGCAGGTCAGGGTGGTAAAGATCACGCCTCAAGCAGCGCTGACCTTGATCCCATTTTATTTAAGGTGAGAGAGCGAGCGCTGCAACTGTCACGGGCTATGCCGGGGAATCGGCAGTTACTGAATGCCCTTCGGATGAATAACCCTTCAGCAACGGTAACAGCATGAGCAACTTTCAAATACTTAATAACGTCGACCATAAAGATCTGCGTATCGTGGAGGCGGTGGGTCAAGAGTTCGGCGATGGCATTCACAGTTGCCCTGCCTACACCTTCGAATTTAGGGATCTTCAGGTGGATTTTCCACTGATGCTGCAAGCAACCGAGCATGATGGACTGATACCTGTTGCAGTCATGGGATTTGAGTCTGGGGAAAACCTGTTCCTGAAGAATTCCGAATGGACAGCGCTTAGTCGCCCCGCCTTCATGCGCAAGGGCCCTTTTTTGATTGGGCAGCACCAATCTCAAGAGGGGGAAGAAGTTCGGTTATTAAGCGTCGATATGGCGCACCCCCGAGTGTCTCAGGGAACCGAGGGTGAGGCGGTCTTTCAACCTCTTGGTGGAAGGACGCATTATCTGGAGCAGCGAGCCGACCTGCTTGAGCAAATCCATGAAGGCGCGGGTCACACTCAGCGGTTTACGCAGTGTCTAGCCGATCTCGAGCTGGTCGAGTCAATTACGCTCGATATTAGCTTGCCGGACGGCTCGAAAAACCAGTTGCTCGGTTATTCGGCGATCAACGAGGATAACGTGAAGGCTTTGTCGGCAGAGAGTCTCGAGCAGCTGTCCCAGCAAGGGTTTCTCATGCCTTTGTTCATGATGCTAGCGTCACTGTCGAATATGGGACGGTTGATTCAATTCAAGCAACAAGCCCGAGACGCCAATCAGTGATAGATCAGTCACCCAAGCATGTTGAAGTTGTTGAGGGAATAACCCCCGATGCGATTCCATCTTGGGTATTTGAACGGGAAGAGCCTCTAGTTTTACGGGGTCTGGTGGCCGATTGGCCGGCTATTCCTGAGGGGGATGGCGACCTTGAGCAGCTCGAGGCTTATCTTTCTAAGTTCTGGACAGCAAAGCCGGTTACCGCTTATGTCGCGCCCACCGAAGTGGCTGGACGCTTTGGTTACAACGGAGCTTTCAACGGCTTCAACTTTCGCAGCGGTAGTGCCCCATTGGAAGATATCTTGCAGCGCTTACGCGAACAGGCAGATCCGGCGAACAAAGAACCTTTATCGATTTATGTCGGATCCACACCCACTGCGGGATGGCTGCCGGGGTTCGAAAAAGCGAACACGCTAAAAATCCCCGGTGACCCCTTGGTCAATTTTTGGCTTGGTAATCGCACGACGGTGTCTGCGCATTACGATTTTCCTAGCAACGTGGCTTGTGTGGTTTATGGGCGCCGCGAGTTCACGCTGTTCCCTACGGATCAAATCGGTAACCTCTATGTAGGCCCTCTCGACCGAACCCCCTCGGGCCAGCCTATTAGTTTGGTTGATTTTGCCGCGCCTGACTTCGATAAGTTTCCGCGCTTTCGTGAGGCCATGGCGGCCTCTCAACGCTGTGAACTGGGCCCGGGGGACGCGATTTTTATTCCGAGTATGTGGTGGCACCACGTCAAGGCATTGTCTGATTGTAATTTGTTGGTGAACTACTGGTGGCTGGATCACGAGCAGCACTTTGGCTCGCCCTTCAATGCCTTGCTTCACGGGGTTCTATCGATTCGTCATTTGCCCGAAGCGCAGCGGTTAGCTTGGCAGAAGCTAATGAATTTTTATGTGTTTGAATCAGATCCAGAGTCCACTGAGCATATCCCTGATCACGCGTTGGGTTGTCTCGGTGAAATGAATAAAATTGAGGCAGACCGCCTCCGCGAAGAATTACTTAACAGATTGAAGACATAACTGCGCCCTTTAGGCACTTGGAGTCAGTTCGATGGAACATCAGAAGATCAAACACGTCGTTGTAGCCGGCGGCGGGACCGCCGGATGGATGGCGGCTGCGGCAGTGTCAAAGCTGCTGGGGAAAACAGTCAAGGTCTCCCTGGTCGAATCTGAAGAAATTGGCACGGTGGGTGTGGGAGAGGCAACGATCCCGACGCTACTGACCCTTCATGAACTGCTTAAAATTAAGGAGCAGGACTTTATCAGCGCCGTGGGTGGTACTTTCAAACTGGGTATATCTTTTGAAAACTGGCACGACGTGGGCAGTGACTACATCCACTCATTTGGTTACACGGGGAAAGATTGCTGGGCCGCAGGTTTTCAGCACTTTTGGCTTAAAGGCAAAGAGTTAGGAATCAGCAAGGAGTTTGGTGAGTACTGCAATGAGTGGGCAGCGGCCAAGCAAAATCGCTTTGCGGTGTTGCCCAATCAAAATCTGAATTATGCCTACCATTTTGATTCGTCACGTTACGCTAAGTTTCTTAGAAAAATCGCAGAGGAACACGGTGCTGTTCGCATTGAGGGTAAAATTGAAGCGGTGCAGCAACACGAGCAAACCGGATTCATTACGGGATTGCGCCTAGAGAGTGGCCAGCAAATTGATGGTGATTTCTTCGTTGACTGTACTGGGTTCCGAGGTTTGCTTATTGAGCAGACCCTGCACGCAGGCTACGACGATTGGCAGCACTGGTTGCCCTGTGACAGTGCTCTGGCAGTGCAAACAGAAAACGTTCAACCACCGATACCTTACACGCGATCAATAGCCCACGAGGCGGGATGGCAGTGGCGGATTCCCCTTCAGCATCGAACCGGTAATGGCCTGGTGTATTGCAGCAAGTTTTGGTCCAGAGACGAGGCCGAGGCTAAATTAAGAGGGAATCTCGAGGGCGAGATGGTCACCGAACCCCGTCCTATTAAATTTCAAACAGGGACACGGCGGCGTCATTGGGTGAAGAACTGTGTGGCTGTCGGCTTGTCCAGCGGGTTCATGGAGCCATTAGAGTCCACCAGTATTCACCTCATCCAGCGCAGTATCGTGCGGTTCATGCAAATGTTCCCATCGGACGGGGTGCGTCAGCCCGACATCGATGAGTTTAATAATCAGATGAAGTTCGAGATAGAAAACATTCGCGACTTCATTATTCTTCATTATCACGTCACTAATCGCACTGACACGCCTTTCTGGCGTCATTGCCGCACCATGGAAATTCCAGAGTCACTGCAGCATCGTATTGATTTGTTCAAGGAGACAGGGCGAGTTTTCAAAGTCCCAACTGAGCTATTTGGAGAAAATTCCTGGACTCAGGTCATGCTGGGTCAGGGCCTCAGCCCTGAGCAGTACCATCCCATTGTTAACATGATGGATGAGCAGGAACTGCGTGACTTTCTTGGAGGAATCCATGGCTCGGTTGAGCGGTTGGTGAGTCAGTTGCCGGAGCACCAGAGGTTTATCGATCATTACTGCCGTGAGGCCTGATTTTGTTCCCTTTGGGCCTAGCTTTTTACCCTCTCATCGCATCTTGCTAGAAGAAGCAGACGGCCCACAATAGCCTCTGTCGGGTCTTGTCTGGCCACAGATGAGACCTACCACTAATCACTAGGAAGATTTGTATCATGAGATGTTCAAGCGCCCTTGCGATATTAACTCTAAGTATCTCATCTGTGCTGCTGCTCCCTGGCTGCTCTAGCGATCAGTCGCCATCATTGGTCGGCAGTGAAGCCGAACAAGCGGCAAAGGCTATGCTGGAAACACTTTCCCTGGAGCAGAAGATCGGTCAAATGATTCAAGGAGAGATCGCCCACGTGACTCCTGATGATCTTCGTAAATACGGCCTAGGCAGCGTTCTCAATGGAGGTGGATCCTTCCCGGGTGGCGAGAAGGACGCCTCCATCGATGACTGGCTCGCCCTTGCAGACGACTATTATCAGGCCTCTATCGATACGAGTCAGGGCAGTGCAGGGATTCCCGTTATCTGGGGCACCGATGCTGTTCATGGCCACAATAATGTCGTTGGAGCTACGCTTTTTCCCCACAATATTGGTTTAGGGGCTGCTGGGGATCCCGAATTGGTGGCGGCGATTAGCGGTGCCACCGCGAGGGAAGTTAAAGCCACTGGCATTGACTGGATTTTTGCGCCTACCGTGGCCGTTGCACGAGATTATCGCTGGGGGCGAACCTACGAGTCGTATAGTTCTGATCCTCAGGTGGTGGCCTCCTATGCAGGTGGCATGGTCGAGGCGATGCAGGCAGAGGGCATTGTTGCCACGACCAAGCATTTTGTCGGTGACGGCGGAACCTTTTCGGGTGTTGACCGGGGCGATACCCGGTTACCTCTCAACGTACTCATTGACGAGCATGGAGCGGGCTATAAGCCGGCTATTGCTGCGGGTGTACAAACTGTCATGGCGTCTTTCAATAGTTGGAACGGCGAGAAAGTACATGGCCATAAACAACTGCTAACCGATGTGCTTCGCGGTGATCTCGGGTTTGACGGGTTTGTTGTGAGTGATTGGAATGGGATTGGCGAGGTTGAGGGCTGCGCCGATGATGATTGTCCGCAAGCGATTAATGCCGGTATCGACATGGTCATGGTGCCTGAAGATTGGCTCTCTACCCTAGAAAACTTAGTAGCTCAGGTTCAGTCAGGTGCTATTTCAGAGGCTAGAGTCGACGAGGCTGTATTGCGCATTTTAAAGATAAAGTTCGAGTCAGGTCTCATGCAGCGAGGCCTGCCATCGAAGGAAGGGCGCCCGCTAAGGTCACAGGTGGGCAGTCAAGAGCACCGTGATTTAGCGCGGGATGCTGTGCGTCGATCACTGGTACTCCTCAAGAACGACAGCCAAATACTGCCCCTCGACCCCGCTGGACACTACTTAGTGGTGGGTAAGGGTGCGGACAACATCGGTATGCAATCGGGTGGCTGGACGATCAGCTGGCAGGGTACCGGCAATACCAATGCTGACTTCCCAACGGGCACCTCGTTGCTCGATGGCTTCGTCGAACAAGTCACTCGGGCTGGCGGCAAGGTCTACCACAATGAACCAGTGCCAGAGGGCGTGGAGGTTGGCGCGGTTATTGCTGTTTTTGGCGAGACACCCTACGCAGAAACACAGGGCGATATCTCATCATTGGCATGGCAACAACCCAATTTCGAGGACCTTGCTTTGCTTACCCAGTATCAAGATCTGCCGGTCGTTTCGGTCTTTCTGTCGGGTAGACCGCTTTGGGTGAATAGGGAGATCAATGCATCTACTGCGTTTGTCGCTGCTTGGTTGCCCGGTAGTGAGGGCGCAGGGGTTGCTGATGTTTTGTTTAGAAATTCAGACGGCTCGGTGCAACATGAATTCGTAGGCCGCCTCCCTATGGCGTGGCCAAGTGCCGATATCAACGGCAGCGATAGAGATCTGGCCGTAGTTGATGCCGCATTTGAGCGAGGCTACGGTCTGACTTCGAACGTGTCTCAACAAGTTGCGATGCTTGATGAGGAGCCTAGGGGCAAGCCGCTATCTCTTGATCGTCCTGTGTTTGCTGGTGGTGCACGAGGTCAATGGCGGTTGTACTTGGGCAATAGGCTGGATTGGGCCATTGCTAGTGGCCCCAGGGGTGGAACCACAAAAGATAATCAATTGTCCGTCTCTGTCATCGACCGCCGTATGCAAGAAGATGCCAGGCGACTGGAGTGGTCGGGTGATGGTAAGCGCGCCAGTCAGGTTTATTTTCGCGCGGACGTCCCCATCAACATTGAGGACATGAGTGCAACGGGTGGCGCAGTTGTCATGGATATTCGTTTGATTCAGAAGCCTGTTGATCAGGTGAAGATGCGAATGGACTGCACTTGGCCCTGCAACGGCGAGCTTGATGTTACACAACACCTGCGAAGCTTGGACACAGAAGTCTGGCATCGGCTAGCTATTCCATTAGCTTGCTTCGAGGTGGCGGGTACCAATATGAGTGCCGTAGATGTACCGTTCTTAATCAGTACACCGGGCGTCTTTACCATGGATCTTGCAGAGGTAACTCTGGTCGAAGAAGTATCTGACGCAAATTTGTTGAACTGTCCCACTCAAGAAGTGGCCAGTCTTAAGTAGAGCGGACGTTAAACTATGTTGTCATCACTCGATATCACCATTGTTGTAATTTACGCCATCGCTTTGTTCGGTTTAGCCCAGTGGGTCTCTCGTGAAAAACCCGGGCACCAGAAAGACGCGTCAGATTATTTTCTCGCAGGTAAGTCATTGCCTTGGTGGGCAATAGGCGCGTCGCTTATTGCGGCTAATATTTCCGCAGAGCAGATCATCGGCATGTCAGGATCTGGCTATGCTATCGGCCTGGCGATCGCATCTTATGAATGGATGGCTGCCATCACGCTGATTCTGGTTGGCAAATTTTTGCTGCCGGTCTTTTTGAAAACTGGCATCTACACCATGCCTCAATTTCTTGAGCAGCGTTACGACCACCGTGTCAGAACCGTGATGGCTAGTTTTTGGCTGGGCGTCTACGTCTTCGTAAACCTAACCTCTATTTTGTGGCTGGGAGCTCTCGCGATTAACACCGTGGCAGGTGTCGATCTGACACTGGGTCTAGTGCTGTTAGGACTCTTTGCGGTGTCGTATTCGCTGTACGGTGGACTCAAAGCCGTTGCACTCACCGATATTGTGCAAGTGGTGCTCTTGGTGGCAGGTGGCCTCATGATCGCTGCGATTCTGTTGGAAAAAGTGTCAGGGGGCACCGGAGTGGTTCAGGGGTTCGTAATGCTGATGGATACCGTGCCAGACCGTTTCGATATGATACTGGCTAAAGATCACCCGCATTACATGAGTTTGCCCGGGCTCTCGGTTTTGATTGGCGGTATGTGGGTGATGAATGTCTCTTATTGGGGTTTCAACCAATATATTATTCAGCGTGCTCTCGCCGCGAAGAGTGTGAGTGAGGCTCAGAAGGGAATTGCTTTTGCGGCCTTTCTGAAGTTGTTGATGCCTCTCATTGTTGTTTTGCCCGGAATCGCTATGTTTGCACTGAACGCTAACTTGGCGACTCCTGACCAAGCTTACCCCTCGGCTATGGCTCTGTTGCCCACGGGCATTAAAGGGCTGGTCTTTGCCGCGCTGCTAGCGGCCATCGTGTCCTCACTAGCGTCCATGTGTAACAGTATTTCAACAATTTTCACTGTTGATCTCCTGCCGTCGATGGTCTCCGAGTCGTGGTTAGAGCGTAACCGGGTCTTCAGTGGTCGTGCGACGGCCCTGGTGGCTATGGCCATTGCGATGGCAGCTGCACAGCCATTGCTGGGGAATTTTGATCAGGCTTTTCAGTATATTCAGGAGTTCACTGGATTCTTTACGCCGGGCATTGTTGCGATCTTTTTGTTAGGCATGTTCTGGGGCAAAACAACAGCGACCGGTGCTCTTCTAGCGGCGGTGGGCTCGGCCGTTTTGTCTTTGGCAATGAAGCTTTTGCTACCTATGCTGCCATTTATCGATCGAGTTGGAATAGTTTTCTTGTTGTGTGTTGGCATTGCCGTGGTTTGGTCTTTGGCACGGCCCCAGCCTCAGCCCGGCTACATCGAACCGTCCGGCGTGAGCTTTTCAACCACTAGCGGCTTCAATGCAGCGGCAATTGTTGTGACCTGCATACTGGCATTTTTCTATATCACTTGGTGGTAATGCATTGCTTCGCTCGGTAACACATCTTGTCTGCTTTATTGCAGCATTAGCACTGTGTCAGAACATTTCTGCTGAAAATGGGCAATGCGCGCCGACGCTTATCGAGAATTTTGACGGTGACCTAAATTCGGCACTGTGGCGTGTGGTCGAAGGCGACGGATGTGACGTCGGTTTATGCGGCTGGGGCAACAGCGAAGTTCAGCACTATGCAAAGGACGCTGTTCGGGTTGTCGACGGGGCGCTGTCGATTACGGTCGCAGAAAATGGTGGTCGCATTACGTCTGGCAAGTTGGTCAGCGAGGGCCTCTTTAGCCAACAGTATGGCCGGTTTGAAGCTCGCATTAGTTTACCCCGTGGACGCGGGTTGTGGCCGGCGTTTTGGATGATGCCTCAGAGCGCTAGCCCATGGCCCCTCGCTGGGGAAATTGACATTATGGAATGGACTGGTAACGAGCCTAATCGTCTTATCGGCGCGGCGCATTTTGGGCCTCTGCCCCCTAATAATGTGCATTACAGTGAAACGCTATTGGTACCCACGCCCTGGAATGAAGGCTGGCATGAATTCGCTGTAGAGTGGTCCCCTAGCCTGATTCAATGGGAGGTCGATGGCCGGATTCACGGCACCATGGCACCGCACAATGCTTTGCCCCATCCGTGGGTGTTTGACCAAGCCCCGTTCTACCTTATTCTCAATGTGGCTGTAGGCGGCACCCTAGGCGGTGAGGTTTATGTGCAGGACTTACCTGCGACGATGCTGATCGACTGGGTTAAGGCATATCCTTTCAACTGTGGTGCCGAGAGCCACTAAGGCTCGCTATCTGCCCTTTGAGCCTTCAGAAAGCCAGTAGGCCAACCCAGTAAACGGTTGCGTTGGCTGGTTCTCACTGAGCCGAGGCACCACCTTCACATGTACTCCTTCGCATTCTATTTCTTGCTACTTATAGGGCGCCCTAGTATGAGCTAGAATGGACGAACATCGGGCGTGAGCTGCGGTGGCTTCAGCTTACCTCCAGAGGTAAGGTTGTCGTCCTCAACCCATTTAACCGCCGTTTTTTGGCGTCCATCATTTTTTGTCAAACTCAGGATATTAACCATGAATCAAGCGGCACCTCAGCTTTCAAACTTTCTTGATGACGATGTGCAGTCTATCGAGGCTTTCGACCCAGACCTGTGGAAAGCTATGCGAGCGGAGACACAGCGGCAAGAGGAGCATATTGAGCTGATTGCGTCAGAGAATTATGCAAGCCCACGTGTGCTTGAGGCTCAGGGATCGGTTCTGACGAACAAATACGCAGAGGGCTATCCCGGAAAACGCTACTACGGTGGCTGCGAGTTTGTCGATGTGGCAGAGGAATTGGCGATTGATCGCGCCAAGCAACTTTTTGGCGCCGCTTATGCGAACGTCCAGCCTCACTCGGGTTCCAGTGCCAACATTGCGGTTTATCATGCACTGTTAGAGCCCGGCGATACGGTTATGGGAATGAGCCTGGCCGACGGCGGACACCTCACTCACGGTGCATCGGTCAATTTCTCCGGGAAAATTTATAAAGCAGTGCAGTACGGGATCGACCATGACACCGGCTTGATAAATTACGATGCCTTGATGGAATTGGCGAAGACCCACAAGCCCAAGCTCATTATTGGTGGTTTTTCGGCCTACAGCCGGATCATGGATTGGGCAAAGTTTCGCGAGATAGCTGATGCGGTGGGTGCCTATTTGTTGGTGGACATGGCTCACGTGGCGGGTTTGGTGGCCGCGGGAGTTTATCCCTCACCGATGCCCTATGCCGATGTGGTGACTTCGACAACCCATAAAACCCTGCGAGGGCCTCGCAGCGGCATCATTCTGGCTAAAGATGACGAGACGCTGCATAAAAAGCTCAACAGTGCGGTATTCCCTGGTGCTCAAGGCGGTCCGCTGATGCATGTTATTGCGGCTAAAGCAGTGGCTTTTAAAGAGGCCATGGAGCCGGGCTTTGCTGACTATCAGCGTCAGGTGGTCAAAAATGCTCAGGCGATGGCCGCAACGTTCATGGAGCGCGGGCATAAGATTGTTTCCGGAGGTACCGACAATCACCTTATGCTGTTGGACCTCATTGGTAAGTCCTACACGGGCAAAGACGCCGATGCAGCGCTGGGTGACGCTTACATCACAGTGAATAAAAACGCGGTTCCCAATGACCCACGTTCGCCCTTTGTCACGTCAGGTCTACGGTTGGGGACACCGGCGATTACTACCCGAGGTTTTTCTGAAGCCGACACGTCTCAGTTGACGCACTGGATCTGTGATGTATTGGCGGCGCTGGAAACGGGCACTGGGGATACCGTAATACCCGAGGTTCGTCAAAAGGTGTTGGAAATTTGCGGTCGCCTACCCGTGTACTCGCGCTAGAGGTCTGCCGTGCAGTGCCCTTTTTGCACAATTGACGAAACCAAGGTGATTGATTCTCGTCTGGTTGCTGACGGCGGTCAGGTGCGGCGTCGGCGTGAATGTCTAGGGTGCAAAGAGCGCTTTACCACATACGAGCTTGCCGAGTTGGTCATGCCCCGCATTATCAAACAAAACGGTAGTCGTGAGCCTTTTGACGAAGAGAAACTGCGTGGTGGTTTCTTGAGGGCACTGGAAAAGCGCCCGGTTTCAGTTGAGGAAATCGAGAAGTGGATAACGCACATTAAGCATCAATTGCGTGCCACGGGTGAGCGCGAACTGCCGTCGAACGAGGTGGGTAGCCATGTCATGGAGGCTCTCAAAGCGATGGACCAAGTCGCCTATGTGCGCTTCGCCTCGGTCTATCGCAGCTTTCAGGATCTGTCAGAATTCAGGGACGCCATTGAAAGTTTGGAGGCGGAACCCCCCGCAGAAACGTGAGCAACTCCTCGGTGCTGCCTTCGGACGCCGCTTTTATGGAGCAAGCTCTCACGGAGGCTCAGAAAGGCCGCTATTGGGCCGCGCCTAACCCCCACGTGGGCTGTGTCATCGTTAAAGACAATGAAATTCTCGGAAGGGGTTTCACCCAGCCTGTGGGCGGTGCTCATGCCGAGGTTATGGCGCTTGCTGATTGCTCATCACCCAAAGGCGCAACGGCGTACGTCACCCTTGAGCCCTGTGCTCATCAGGGGCGCACAGGTCCCTGCGTTGATGCGCTGATAAATGCAGGCATTGGGCGGGTTGTAGGCGCGCTGGAAGACCCTAACCCCAGTGTTTCAGGAGGCGGCTACGACCGGCTCAGGGCAGCTGGTGTTGCAGTCACTCAAGGTGTTTGCGCAGACGCAGCGGCGATAGAGTTGAAAGGGTTTTTGTTGCGAATGGAGCGAGGTTGGGGGCGCGTTCGCCTTAAGTTGGGCTGCTCCCTGGACGGTCGTACAGCGATGGCCTCTGGCGAGAGTCAGTGGATTACGGGTCCATTAGCGCGTCAGGATGTGCAGCGCCAGCGCGCTGCCAGCTCGGCCATTATCACGGGTATCGGCACGGTGTTGGCCGACGATTGCTCGCTAACGGTTAGATCCGATGAGCTGGGTTTTGAGGGTGTGGAATTGGAGAGGGCACTACACCGGCCACCGACGCGAGTGGTACTCGACAGCAACGGCCGTACGCCAAAGGGGGCTCGTGTATTGTCAGCCAACGCCCCAACCCTTGTGATAACCGCACCAGAAAATCAGCCTGTAGCCCATGCCTCGCACCGGACAGCGAGGGTTATCGGAGGTGGCCTTGATTTGCGGGGTATACTGAGAGGGTTGGGGGACGAAGGTGCCAATGAAATTTTGATAGAGAGCGGCCCTTTGTTAGCGGCCGCTTTTTTAAAGGAAGGGCTGGTCGATGAGTTACTCATTTATCAAGCGCCGTTGCTTTTAGGCAGTTCCGCTCGCCCGCTTGCAGATATCGCTTTTTCTGAGTTGAAAGATGGCATCCAATTGGCTTATCGGGAAGTGAGTCGTTTGGGCTCGGATCTGCGTATCATCGCTGCTGTTCTTAAGGAAAACTAAAAACGTGTTTACAGGAATTATTCAAGCCGTCGGAGAGATCGCGGCGATGGAGACCCAAGGCGGCGATCTTCGGCTGCGGGTGCTCACACGGAAGCTTGATCTTAGCGATGTTCAGCTGGGTGACAGCATTGCAACAAGTGGAGTCTGTCTCACCGTCACAGGGTTGCCGGGTGACGGGTATTGGGCAGATGTTTCAATTGAGTCGTTGAATCTGACGACACTCGGTGATCGTAAGCCGGGAGATCACGTTAATTTAGAGAAGTCTCTAACCCCCACATCACGCTTGGGTGGCCACATTGTTAGCGGTCACGTTGACGGTGTGGGCACCGTGGTGTCGGTAGCACGGGAGGGCAGATCTTGGCGCTATGTTATTTCTGCCCCCCAGGAACTCGCGCGCTATATTGCACACAAGGGCAGCATCACCGTCGACGGCACCAGCTTAACAGTCAACTCGGTTGATGGGTCGGAGTTTGATCTCAATATCATTCCCCAGACCTTTGAGGAGACCGTGTTTGGCGAATACCGAGAAGGTTCTCGTATCAACCTTGAAGTTGATGTGATCGCTCGATACTTAGAACGACTTCTGCAGGGCGACGCCGCCGCGCAGAGTTCAGGCCTTTCAATGGACACGTTGCGTGCCTCGGGATTTATTCATGACTAAGACCCTAAACCACCGAGATCCAGAGGGCCTGATCAGTGAACTTCGGCATGGCAATATGGTATTGCTGTTGCTTGAGGACAGCAGTGGTGGTGTTACCGGTATTGTAACGATTGCGGCAGAGCTCTGTGAGGCAAGCCACATCACTTTTATGGCCCGACAGGCTCGAGGGCTAATTTGTTTGGGACTCACCCGGGAGCGTTGTGACTACCTCCACTTACCTCTCATGGTTGAAGGGCAGGGTGATACCGCTCCCTTTACCCTTTCCATTGAAGCCACCGAGGGTATTGAGACCGGGATTTCAGCCAAGGACCGGGCGCACACCGTTCGCGTTGCTGTGGCACCGCAAACTTCTGCAGCAGATTTAGTACAACCCGGGCATATCTTTCCAGTGGCGGCAGAAGAGGGTGGGTTACTCACTCGAGCTGACAGAGCGGAGGCCACCACAGACCTCGCGAGGTTGGCCGGCTTGTTTCCTGCCGCGGTGTTTACTGAGGTGTTGGACGAGACGGGCAACATCGCAAGAGGTGAAGCTCTTGAACGGTTCGCGGCGCTCCATGAATTGCCCGTAGGCAGGGTCTCTGAGCTCATTGACCATCGTCTCACCACAGAGCGCACGATAGAGCGGGTTCGGCAAGGTATGGTTGAAACCACGCACGGTGAGTTTGAACTGACGGTTTACCGTGAGATTCATCAGGGGTCCCTTCATCTAGCGTTGAGTCGGGGATCTTTGCAAAACGACAAGACAACGGTCGTTAGGGTGCATGTCACATCGGCGCTGCGGGATTTGGTGGGCACAACTCTCCAAGGGCAAACCACGTGGCGCTTTGACACCAGTTTGGCTGAAATCGCTGCATCCGAGCGGGGAGTCCTCGTTCTGATATCCCGGCCCGAGACGGCCGAGGCATTATTAGCGAGTGTCGACCGACTGTTGGGCTTGCCGGTAACGGAACACGGCGCAACACAGGCTGGCTATGCCTCTATTGGTTTAGGCGCTCAGATTCTTAACGATCTTGGTGTGGGAAAGATTGAACTGTTGGGTGCGCCACTGAAGTACAATGCCCTTGCCGGGTTTGGACTGGAAGTGGTTAATTTTGTCGCGCCCACGTAATACGCTCGAAATTTTAGGGAGAATCAAATGAGTAGCCAAGGAATACGAACAACTGAAGGCACGTTAGGGCCCAACCAAGGGCGCTATGTACTGGTGGTGGCTCGCTGGAACAGTTTCGTTGTTGAGCATCTACTCGAGGGTGCTCTGGACGCACTGCGTCGCCATGGTATCAGCGATGATCAAATGCACATCGTGCGAGTCCCCGGTGCTTTTGAGATTCCGATCGCCTGTCAGAAACTGGCTCAGCGCGATGACTGCGATGCCATTATTGCGCTGGGTGCGGTTATCCGTGGTGGTACCCCTCATTTTGAATATGTAGCCGGGGAATGTACCAAGGGGCTTGCTCAGGTGCAGATGGATACTAGAAAGCCCATTGCGTTTGGCGTACTCACAGTTGACTCGATCGAGCAGGCGGTAGAGCGTTCTGGTACCAAGGCGGGTAACAAAGGGGCTGAAGCGGCCATGAGTGCACTGGAAATGGTGAGCTTGGGTATCGCCCTGGGAGCCTGAGGGTAATGTCATCGATAAATGCCCTAGCTGCGCAGCGACGCCGTGCTCGGCACTTTGCACTTCAAGGTCTCTACCAATGGTCAATGACTCAGGCACACCTCGCAGAAATTGAGGCTGAGTTCAGAATCGATAACGACTTTTCCCATGTTGACGGCGAATACTATCGGGCGCTGCTCACTGGTGTCGTCGGTGATGCCGGTGATCTCGATAGCACCTTCGAACCGTTACTTGATCGACCTCTTGACGAGCTTGACCCTATTGAGCGTTCCTTGCTGCGCCTGGGTACTTTTGAACTCAGGGAGCGTATTGATGTGCCTTACAAGGTTGTGATCAACGAATCTGTGGCGCTAGCCAAAAAATTTGGTGCCACAGACAGTTACCGATACATCAACGGTGTGCTCGACAAAGTCGCACGTAATTTCCGTCAGATTGAAATCGATGCCGAAGCCTAATGTAGTACGCCATGGCGGGTCGTGAATTTGAGCTTATTTATCGCCATCTTGGCATATTTGGTGCCGGCCCCCAGGTGCGCTTGGGCGTTGGAGACGATGCAGCGGTACTGGCACTCCCAGCTAATTCTGAGTTAGTTGTATCTTCTGATAGCGTTGTCGAGGGCACGCACTTCCCTGAATTTACCTTGCCTGAACACGTGGCCACCCGCGCCGTAGCGGCTGCCGCCAGCGATTTGGCAGCCATGGCTGCAGACCCGTTAGCGATGACGCTGGCGTTAACCTTACCCGACCCAGACGAACTGTGGTTGCACAGTTTTAGCCAGGGTTTAGGACGCTGCGTAGAGGCGTTGTCTCTGCCGTTGGTGGGGGGAGATTTAACACGTGGGCCACTGTCTTTGACGGTTACCGTCATGGGAAGTGTGCCCAGTGGCGGTGCGCTCCCGCGCTCCGGTGCGAGGCCTGGAGATTGGCTCTGTGTGACGCATACGCTGGGTGATGCGGCTGCGGGGCTCGCGTTGATTTTGGGCCAGCTGCAAGGCGACGACGAGATCGCTCTTGAGGATGAGGAGTTTCTGGAGTCGAGATTTTATCGGCCAACAGCGCGCCTAGAGTGGGTGTCCTGGCTGCGTGAGCATGCTCGAGGCGCAATCGATATCTCAGATGGACTTCTCGCCGATGTAGCGCATATGGCGAATGCTTCAGGTTGCGCTTGTGTCATAGATAGCAAAGCCATACCGCTATCACCGGCATTGTCTCGCTTCGATCAGAAGCAGTGTTTAGACTGGGCGTTGGCGGGCGGTGACGATTACGAGCTTGCGGTGGCTGTCCCCCCGAACACGGTTCTGCCGCCGGGTTTGATTCAAGTGGGGGAGTTCCACGAGGGTTCAGGTGTGCAGTGTGATTACATTCCAGTGGAGCGAGTGGGCTTCAACCACTTTGGTGCATAAATGAGTAATCAATCACCCTCTGTGGGTCAAGTTATAAAGTCTCCCGGATTATTGCTTGCGACGTGGTGGGGCTCTGGACTATCGCCTAAGGCACCCGGGACCGTGGGTAGTGTCGCGGCTTTACCCTTTTGTTACTTCTGGCTTTTGACCTTGCCCGGCTGGGGCGTTGCAGGCGTTGCTTTGCTCCTATTGTTTTTGGGTGTCTGGGCTGCAAAACAGGCGGGGGAAGCTTGGGGCAAGGTCGATCATGGCGCCATTGTTATCGATGAGGTTTTGGGACAACTCCTAGCGCTTGCACTCCCTTTTTACGCAATGGGCGCTTCGGCGATAAGCCTCGAACTTCTGCTGGTTGGGTTTTTGCTGTTTAGATTATTTGACGTCGCCAAACCTTGGCCCGTCAGTTATTTCGATAACCATTGGAAGTCTGGCTGGGGGGTCATGCTAGACGACGTCGCGGCAGGTGTGTTGGCGGGTTTGGGCGGGTTGCTGATTTTACCCTTGCTGCCTTGATCGCTTAATGCTCACGTCTGACCATTGCTACCGCAAGCTCTGATAACGGTTGAGCGCGCTCGCCATAGGGGCTTAAACAAGTCAGAGCCTCGGTTAGTAACTTTTCAGCTTCTTTCCGGGCTCCTTCAAGGCCGAGACAACTAACGTACGTCGATTTTTTTACGGTGACGTCTTTCCCGGCGGTTTTTCCTAGAGTGGTGCTATTTTGGGTAACGTCCAATATGTCATCCGCCACCTGAAAAGCTAGGCCAATGGTGCTAGAAAATTGCCCGAGACGTTCTATATCGTGGTCGGTGGCATCGGCACAGATTGCACCGGAGAGCACGGCAGCCCTAATCAGGGCGCCAGTTTTCTGTGCATGAATAAGACGCAGTTGATCAAAGGTAGAGGCTTGCCCTTCAGCGGCCATGTCCAAGGCCTGCCCGCCAACCATGCCAGTGAATCCCACGGCTCCTGATATCAGGGCAATCAGTTTCAGGCGCTTATCACTGGAAAGTTGATTATCTTCGGAGATCAAGGCAAAAGCGGCAGCTTGAAGTCCATCGCCAATGAGTATTGCCGTTGCCTCATCGTAGACGGTATGAACGGTTGGCTTCCCTCGGCGCAGCGCATCGTTGTCCATGGCTGGAAGGTCGTCGTGCACGAGAGAATAGGTGTGTAGCCATTCAATGGCGGTAGCTGCAGAAGCTGCGCCAGCGTCCTCTGCTCCCGCGCAAAGCATGCGATAACTCGCCATAACCAAGCGAGCTCTCAGCTGTTTCCCGCTATTTCCAATGACATACTGCAAGGCCTCAGCGAGTCGTGGATCATTACAATCGAGCGGAGTTCCGGCAGTGGTTACATCATTCATGAATTTAAGGGTTGGACCTGGCCGTCCTCTGTCACCATGGCGACACGTTGTTCAGCGGCATCAAGCACCTTGCTTGCCGCGGTTACAAGGGCCATGCCTTGTTCATAAAAAGTTAGCGATTCCTCAAGAGACACATCGGGGTCTTCCAGTTTCTCCACGATATTGGCGAGCGTGTCCATCTGTTCTTTGAGTGATTGAGAGGCATCGTTTGTGTTCGCTGCTTTCGGCAAAGCCTGGCTCCTGACAGTTATATTCCTATGATGTTTCCCTTGACGCAGCAGGGACTAGACAATGTTTGTAAGTGCTTCCGCTGCAGTCGTTGTTAAGGCCCCTGCATCAATGATGTCTTCACTGGTAAGCCCGGCTGCTCTGCGATTTTCGGTCTGGCTACCGTGATGGATAAATGCATCGGGTATGGCGATATGGCGAATTTCGATGTCAATATTCGCGCCAGACAGAAACTCTGCAACGGCACTGCCTGCGCCTCCCGCCAGTGCATTTTCCTCTACGGTGATCAACCGATCATGAGATTCTGCGACCTGCAGTAGCAGGGTTTCATCAAGGGGTTTGGCCCAGCGCATGTCTATGAGTGTTGCCTGGAGGGCTCTAGCAGCGATTTCCGCTTCCTCTAGCAATACGCCAAAGTTGAGGATAGCCACCCTTCGGCCTGTTCTAAGCGTTACTGCTTCTCCGATGGGCAGCGCAGTCATCTCATTCTCAATGAGGGCGCCGGTTCCGGCTCCCCTCGGATAACGAATTGCCGCTGGGCCTTTGTGTTGATAGGCGGTATGGAGCAATTGGCGGCACTCGTTTTCGTTAGAGGGGCAAGCAATGATCATATTGGGAATGCACCGCAGATAACTGAGGTCATAAACGCCGTGGTGGGTTGCACCGTCTTGCCCAACCAACCCTCCGCGGTCAATAGCAAAGGTTACGTCTAGATTTTGCAGAGCAACGTCGTGTATGAGTTGATCATAGGCCCTTTGCAAAAAGGTAGAGTAGATCGCCACGACAGGTTTAAGCCCGTCACACGCCATGCCCGCAGCAAGAGTAACGGCATGCTGCTCGGCAATAGCAACGTCGTGATAGCGGTCTGGATACTCTTGGGAAAAACGCACCATGCCAGAACCCTCACACATTGCGGGGGTAATGCCGATCAAACGACTGTCGGCTGCTGCGGTGTCGCACAACCAACGGCCGAAGACATCCTGATATTTTGGAGGCGAAGGTTTTTTGTTTCCGGCGGCTTCGGGGTTGGCCTCAATTTTGTTGATGGCATGGTAACCAACCGGATCACTCTCCGCCGGACTAAAGCCTTTGCCCTTGACGGTCCGAATATGGAGCAACTGGGGCCCTTTGAGCTCTATCATTGCCTCAAGTGTTTGCACTAACTGGGGTAAGTCGTGACCGTCTAATGGCCCTACGTAGTTAAAGCCCAATTCTTCAAACAGCATGCCGGGGGCCACCAAGCTCTTCATCTGCTCTTCAGTCTTTTTAGCAAAATCCCAGGCAGTTCTCACATGTTCGAGAATGCGTTTGGAGCCCTCCCGAAGGGCAATATAGGTGGGGCTCGCCCAAATTTTTGCAAAGTAGGTGGCTAAGCCCCCGGTATTGTGGCCAATAGACATTTGATTGTCGTTAAGTATGACCAGCATATTGGGTCGTACGTGTCCCGCATGTGCCAGGGCTTCAAAGGCCATGCCACCAGTGATGGCTCCATCCCCGATAACCGCCACCACTTTGCGTTCCAGTCCTTGCCGATGGGCTGCAATGGCCATTCCCATAGCGGCAGAAATACTCGTAGAGCTATGGCCAACCCCAAAGGTATCGAAATTACTTTCACTGCGCTTCGGAAATCCAGATAGCCCCTCGGCTTGTCGGATAGTCGCAAGCCGCTCCATGCGTCCGGTGAGAATTTTATGGGGGTAGGTTTGGTGGCCCACATCCCAGACGATCCGGTCCTCGGGCGTGTTCAGCACGTGGTGCAGCGCTATTGACAGCTCTACTACCCCAAGCCCTGCGCCAAAGTGGCCGCCGGTTTGGCTGACGCTGAACAACATATACTGGCGCACTTCATCGGCTAAGGTTCGTAAGTCGTCCTCACCCATAGACCTGAGCACGCCAAGGTCTGAATTGATCTGCTCAAGGAGTGGTGTGACGGGTTTGACAGTAGGGAACGTTGTGGTCATTTTACGATGATACCCTATCTGCCGGCATTTCAGTGGTGGGTTTGGAGACACCGGTATAACCCAGTAATGCCCCTTGGAGGCGGTTACAGCCCTGCTTGCCCAGTGTCCGTCCATCAGGCCAGAACAGTAGCGGATTAACCTCGCCCTGGTCGTCAGCAAGCAGCGTGTTAATGTCCAACATGCTCGTGCCAGACTTACTTTCTACCCATCTCGTCAGACGTCGCTCAAAATCTCTTAGCGCTTCGGCTTCACGCTTCAGTGCAGGCGTTATTGCTGGTGGAACTACGACTAAGCTCGGCGACACGCTCCAATAAGCGCGCAGAGCATCGATTTCATCGAGTGCGTTAAACGTCGACTCTGACTTTGCCAAGCCGTCGCTATCATCAAGGAACAGCACAGTAGTTACGGGGCGGTAGTGTGCCACTGTTCGCTCAAAACATTTGGCAATGGTAGTGGGAGTAAACAGGGGTGAGGCTTTGACGCGCAGTTGGCTAGGCTCAAGCTTTTTTGCTGAGCGCTGTTTCCACTCAGAGAATACAGAGCCGCCAATGATCAGCGTGTATGAATCTTTACTGACTCTAATTTGGTCCGTTTCTTCCAGAAAGATTCGCACTTTTTCGCAGGATGTTTCAGAGGTCTGGGGCGTGAAATCAGTCGTTGTCAAAATTACAGCGGCAGGCGGCAACGCGAGAATGAGTATAAGCAGCCACGAGAAGCGCATAGATTCGTCTTCAGAATAAAGCTGCTGTTTCATAGGCCCCCTGTGTTTTTTTAATTAGGCCCTAAAAGGCATAAAAAAACACTAATAAGTGGCTACTTTTGCCATTTATTTGAGATAAATGTTTAGACCTGCGCTAAAGTTTTAACCAGCGGAGGCAAAGATAAGCGATATGCTGTACCAGAGAAAAATTTCTAAGGGCGATGCGTTGTCAGCGAAGCTGGGGTTTCAGCTTCAGACCACTCGTTATGTTTTGGCAGGCACTCAAATGTTGGGTGTTTGTGGCGGCATGTTTTTACTTTGGTACCAGTCTGTTCCGTTGCCCACGCCAGCTTGGGGCGTTGGAATGTTGATCTTATCTTTCATTCAGTCTCTGCACATGAGCCAAGCGCTGGAAAGTCAGCGCCACATCACGGCGGTAGGTCCGGTGCTCAGGGAGCTGCTGGTTTCCGCGGCAATAGGCGGTTTTGCGTGGTCTGCTACGGTAATCTGGATGGGCGAATACCTGTCAGACGAGGTGCTGTATGCGCTGGTTATGATCATGGTGATCATTACGGTTGCGACGGTGGCTGCGACCGCGGTAGTGCGAGAGTTTTATCTCGTTTGGCTGTGTTCTTCGCTCATACCGGTTGCTTGTTGGCTGGCGTGGACTGCTGATGCTAGGCCCTTCAACCTGATTTTTGCCGCCGTGCTCTGGGGCTTGGCGATCCTCATGGCCGTTTTGAGTTACGGAATCAGTCGTTCTTTCACGCAAATGGTTGAATCAGGCCTCGAGCGTGAAGCCATGGCTAAAGACATGGCAGGATTTTCAGAAACACTGCGGGCAAAGAATACTCAGCTTCAAGAAGCCAGGAAGCAACTTGCAGACCTTGCGAAACTCGACGAGTTAACAGGTCTTCGCAACCGGAGGGGAGCGGACAAGGCTTTCGATATGGAGGTCAGTCGCGCGCAACGTGGTGGCAGTTCGATCGCCGTCATTATGATCGACGTCGATCACTTTAAAGCCTACAACGATACCTATGGCCATCCTGCTGGAGATGACGTCCTCAAGCGAATAGCGGGTGTTCTGCGGTCTGTAACCGCGCGGGCCGGAGAGTTGGCTATTCGGATGGGGGGAGAAGAATTTTTGCTTCTGCTGCCTGGGGCGAATCAGGCTGACGCGCTGGTTGCGGGCGAGAGAATACGAACTAGGATCATGTCTCTAGAAATTGAACACTCTGCGTCTCCCTCAGGTTCGATAGTCACTGTGTCTCAAGGAGTTGTGGCCTGTATCCCCTCCATGACCACTGAGTTCAAGCAACTCCTTGAGGCGGCTGATAAAGCGCTCTATTCCAGTAAAGAAGGGGGTCGCAATACGGTGACACTGTCGCCTTTCAGACCTTAGTCATCCTCTGAGGCTGGGCCGCCACCGCGCCGCAGGCGACTGATCTGTCGTCGCTCATGTTTGTCGGGACGGTGATTAGGTTTATTGAGACCTCCCGCGGCACGGCGCAGCAGGGCCTCTTTCTCCCGCCGCGCAACACTATCTTCGGATTCTTCATACAAGGTCTGGGCGACTGCGGCGGGGCCTCTCTGGTCGCTTAGGCTGCGTATTGTGATCTCTTTTTCATCCCAACCTTGCCGTATTGTCAGTTGGTCGCCGATGGCAATTTCTCGACTGACTTTTACCCGCTGTCCATCAAGTTGTACTTTGCCACCTTCGATGGCGGCCTTGGCGAGGCTGCGGGTTTTAAAAAAACGCGCAGCCCAAAGCCATTTATCGACGCGCACTTTGGCGGTTTTGGTTTGTTTATCCGTCAAAATGGGGCAACCCTTCAAATAGCTCGTCGAAGTGGAGTACGGCTGGGTAACGTGTCTCAGTGCGCTGGCGTTGACTGCTGTCGGGTTGGCGCAACGTAATTAGATGCGCTACGCCATAAATCTCGGCCGATGCCAGCACTGATTCGGAGTCATCAATGAACAAAGTACGCTGCGGTTCAAATGCGCTAGCAGCTTGAAGCTCTTGCCAAAATGCTTGGTACTCCTTGGGTGCATTGAAACTGTGGGAGGTAAAAACCTTATCCAACCAAGGCTCGAGATGCACTTGCTCTAACTTAATACGCAGGGTGTCTGGATGGGCATTAGTGATCAAAACAACCTCACAGTGACTCGCACGCAACCTGCGCAGAAAATTTTCGGCTTCCGGCCGCCAACCGATGTTGGCGGCGTGCTGACGTTTTAATTGTGCAATATCGAAACCAACAACGTTGGACCAAAAATCAAGGCAGTACCAATTGAGATGCCCACTTTCCCTTGCATGAATAGGGTTGAGGTAGGCCTTCGCCGCCTCAAGATCGATGCCTTGAGTTTGGGCGTAGGTGGCTGGAACGATCTCGGTCCAGAATTCGGTATCGAAGCGAAGATCTAGCAAGGTACCGTCCATATCAAGCAGCACCGTATCAATGTTTGACCAGTCCACGCCCAGAACAGATTTATCGTTATGCACACTCAGTGCCATGGCAATGTTACCCTTTCATGCAATGGATATATTAAAACACGCGATACCACCCCCCCCGGCGTTACCCGCAGGTTTTGAGGCCTTGCCTGGCGATTTAACAGCGAAACTGCTGTCACTTTTGGCCCGAACCTCCGAAGCCTTGGTAGGTTACTACCAAGACACCGAATCTGTGTCAGTGGACCGAAAGGCAGATCGCAGCCCGGTGACCACAGCTGACCACAGCGCCCATGCAATTTTGGCTCAGGGGCTGGCAGCGTTGACGCCCGATATCCCTTTCTTATCTGAGGAATCTTCGTCTGAAGAGATACGCGACCGGCATAACTGGCGGATTTGCTGGATGGTCGATCCTTTAGATGGTACCCGGGAGTTTTTGGAGCGCACGGGGGAATTCACCGTAAATGTTGCCCTGATAGTTGATCAGAGGCCTATTTTGGGATTCATCGCGCAGCCCCTCGAGAAACAATGTTACCTGGGTATACCGGGGTCAGGGTTGTGGCGCTGTGCAGGTGATGATTTTGACCGGCTCTCTGCGCTGGCCCCAAGTGCTATGCAGGGCGAAAGTATCCGCATGTTGGCCAGTCAGAGACACAGTCCTAAACGTGTTGCAGCGCTAACTGAGCGGCTGGCCGGCTCGGGTCTGCCTGTTAAGCGAGTTAACGCCGGCAGCGCCCTGAAGTTTTTTGCCCTCGTCGATGGGCGAGCCGATATTTATCCCCGCAGTTCACCCTGTTATGAATGGGACGTAGCCGCTGGAGATGCATTGGTTCGAGCGGCTGGAGGTGAGGTTTTGTCCGAACTGGGATTGCCTTTGGCCTATAATAATCGTGACACACTCTTGGTACACTACTTCGTTGCAGCGGTACCTTCTGGGTTACCTTTGCTCCCCTTGCTTGAAGGGGCGCACGATTTATTTAATGAGTCACGCGATGTGCATGCGTCCAATGTTGTAGAGGACCTGGGTAATGGCTAACGAGAACGAGCCTGCTGAAAACGACGCCGCTAATGAGGAGATGACTCCCGCTATGCGTCTGATGGTGCTGCAGTCCAAGCACCGTGGGCTCGATCAAAAAATCTCTGAATTACAGCTGCAGTCCTACCACAACCAACTTCTTATCCAGCGGCTCAAGAAAGAAAAGCTCAGATTGAGAGATGCCATTGAGCGGATCAAGGACGAAATGATCCCTGACCTCAATGCCTGACACTAATATCTGAGGGTTTCAGCACAAAATTGACCCCTCGTGGGTGAGTAGCCATTCTTTGCGATCCAAACCTCCGGCAAACCCCGTGAGATCACCGCTGCTGCCCAAAATGCGGTGGCACGGGATTATCAGGGAAATGGGATTGCGCCCCACCGCGCTGCCAACGGCTCTCGGGGCGGTAGGGGGATCCAGTCTTAGGGCGAGCTGTCCGTAACTCAGAGTCTGGCCAAAAGAAATATCCATCAATCGCCGCCAAACGCGTTGCTGAAAGGCCGTGCCCGCCGGTGCCACTGGTATATCAAACGCAGTTAGTTGCCCATCAAAGTAAGCCTGAAGTTGTCTCGCGCATTCATCGAGTAGCGCAGAGGAACGAATCGATGAACCCGTGGTTACGGCATCGTCAAAATCCCAGCCAACACTCTCGACGGCATGAGCGCTACCGGTAATAGTTAAAGGCCCCAGCGGGCTGCTTATTTGGGTACGGTAAGCCACGGATTCGGCCATTGTTTATTGATCTCCCGAGTCGCTGGCGTTGCTGGCGTGTGCGGCAAAACCGGCTCCCGCTTGAGCGTAAAGATTAAAGGCTGAAATGCCTAAGGAACGCAGTTGCTCAGAATGCTCTTCATGTCTTACCACTGACGCAATGTCACCGGCATACCCCATGGATCGAATGAGTTCAGCGACCATGATATTTTCAGGGTGGTTAGTGAGAGCGAGCATAATGACCTCCACCTCTTTAAGGTTTATGCGGACCCAAAAGTCTGGATCGGAGGCATCGGCGCAGATAACCCGGCGTTGTTCTAGCTGGTGGTGGGTAACCTTTTCTAGAGAGGTTTCTACGCCCAATACTGCTTCACCCAAGCGAGGTGCTAGAGCCTCATAAGCGCCGGTGCCCACTCGACCCATTCCCAAGATAACGGTGTTGACGTGATCGGTGGGTTCGTAGGTATCCATTAATTGCATCGACCTATGACCCAGTAGCTGATCGCGGTATTTTCTGTAAAAACCATGGGACGCTTTACTCATTGGTGCAGCCAGTAAAAAGCTTATGGCGAGGGCAATTGAAAGTGTTGAACTCCAAACGGGGGCGACCCAACCCAATCCTGCGGCCACTGCGATAACGATGAGTCCAAACTCACTGTGGTTAGATAGCACGCTTGAGGCTAAAACAGCAGACCTCGGCGTGGTGTGCAGGCGTGTCATCAAGAAGAAGTAGAGTAAAGGCTTGCCCACAGAGACCAAGCCTAAGACTACCGCCACACCAATAAGTAGCGCTGGGGGCCAGCCGCCGAGGCCAATGGATAAGAAGAAACCGACCAGAAACAGATCTTTGAGTTGAATAAGGTTTGCAGCAAGGGCTTTAGTTTTTTGTTCTCCCGCCAGCATTGCGCCAATCAGTAAGGCACCGAGGTCGCCTTTTAATCCTACAACTTCCGATATTTCAGCAGCACCAATGGCCAGTGCTAATCCCAGCAGCGTCAGTAATTCGCCGTAGCCACTTACCGATAGGAGCTTGAGGATCAATGGTCTTGCGGGAATGATGAGCAGTAAACCCAAGGCGTAAATGCTGGGCACTTTTCCTGCAGTAATAGCCAGGAAGCTCACAGCTATCAGATCTTGAACAACTAATATGCCAATGGCGAGAATTGCATGATTAGACTGAAGTTCACCACGCTCTTGCAGGGTTTGGATGACAAATACCGTACTGGAGAAGGTGAGAGCAAAGGCAATGACAGCCGCTCCAGCCATTGACAAGTTTAGCGCTGGGAACGCTTGTGCGAGTCCAATCAGCAGCAGTAGCAGAAAGCCTTGAGAGACCACCATGTGAACAAGTGTTGTTCCCCACACGTTGAGCTTAAGGAGCGCCCTGACATCTAACTTGAGTCCGATACTAAAAAGCAGCAGCGTAATACCCAAATTGGCCAGTTGTTCCAACCAGCTGCCGGCGGTTACACCAATTTCATGAAGGACAAACCCAGCAGTGAGATAACCGATCAAGGCCGGTAGCCCCACCGCGCGACTAGCTAAACCGCACAGCAAGGCGATTAAAATGATGAGTGGTTGTGAAAAATCAGCCATGGAGGGTCACAGTACCATTCACCGGGAAGTCACCAGCGCGAACGCCGCCGTGGTAACAAGACAAACCTCTATGATGGCCATTGCTCTTGGAAGATCTGTTGTCGCAGTGACGCTATCAAGCCCGGCCAATGCCACCACCAGCGTTAAAAACAGGCTCAGTCTTGCGGTGCCCATCAAGCCGATACCCAAAAGTAACAAAACCACGCCGCGTCCGGCCTCCAAAAGGCTGGCTTCCGAGAGTGGTACCAGCCAAAGATTCGCCACTGCCAGACAACCGGCCAGAATTGCCAGAGCTGTTGCGCAGTGGCGTGATACGCGACCGAAACCCAAATTGATGACGTGCTGATTTTGGCCGGCGCTAGTTGGCGGTACGCTGCTACTCAAGTGTAATTTGGCCTTATTCATGGTCTATAGCTTAGACTGACTTGGGCCCGGAGTCAGTGGTCAATATCAACGTGGAGTTTTGATGGTCGATACCCCTCAAGTTTTAGGCAATGGTTTGCTATCTGATGCTGCGATACGTGCAAATATCGCGGGTTTGGACGCCAGCGGGCTGCGTATTGAGGTCGCAGAGGCATTGGATTCCACCAATGCCGCTTTGAAACGCAGGGCTCACTCTGAGGATATTCATGGCTTAGCCTTATTTGCAGAAACACAAACAGCGGGTCGCGGCAGACTGGGTCGGCTCTGGGTCAGTCCTCCTAAAAGTAATATTTATTTGTCATTGGGTTGGCGCATGGGCCTTGAGCCCGCTGATTTAGCTGGGCTGAGCCTTGCCTTGGGCTGTGCCATTGGCGAAGGGTTAGATCGTGAATTTGGGCTAAATATGCAGCTTAAATGGCC
Source organism: Luminiphilus sp. nBUS_07 (assembly GCF_051201685.1). GTDB lineage: Bacteria > Pseudomonadota > Gammaproteobacteria > Pseudomonadales > Halieaceae > Luminiphilus. The sequence goes on from NZ_CP179213.1 coordinate 605,250, forward strand.
CAACGATCTGTATTTGGCGGGTAAAAAATGTGGGGGTGTCTTAATTGATCTTGTGCAGTCGGCGAATCAGGACTGGGTCGTCATTGTGGGGGTAGGGCTCAACGTTGCGATGTCAAAATTAGGGAGTGACGAGATTGATCAACCTTGGACTGACCTGAGCACCCATTCCACGGTAAAGGTGTCCCGTCATGAGGTGGGGGCGCGAATTCTTGAGGCCGTGGTGCCACTGCTGTCGAGCTGGCAAGTCGGCTCCTTCGGCCAGTGGCGTGATTCGTGGTCTCGAAGAGATCTAATGGCGGGAAGACAAATTAGCGTCCAGCAAGGAGGTCATGCTATTGCAGGGCGGGCTGACGGTGTGGATTTTTCCGGTGCACTGCGGGTCGTAACCAATGAAGGCTTAACCGTGGTGCAATCGGGAGAGGCGTCAATGTTGCGCGGTGAAACCCTATGAGCAAGTTATTAATTGACGTGGGTAATAGCTCGGCTAAGTGGGCCGTAGTCGATGGTTGTAATTTTAACGCGCAGCGGCACAGTGGCAGCGCCTCTGAGTTGGCAGCAGTCTTGCGGGCTGAGGTGCAAGATAGGACTTCCGTTTGGATTGCCAGTGTTAGAGGCGCACAGTTTGATCAGGCTCTGGTGTCTGAGCTGCAAGCCATAGGGTTTTCTGAGGTGCATATTTGCGGCACCGCACAGCATGAAGACGGGCTGCTTAACAGTTACGAAGAGCCATCACGTATGGGTGCCGATCGTTGGTTTGCCATGCTCGGTGCCAGAGCGTACCAGCCCGGTCCACTGCTCGTGATTGATGTAGGAAGTGCTGTCACCTGTGATTTGGTCGCGACTGACGGGCGCCACCTTGGGGGTTACATCTTCCCGGGGCCGGCTCTAATGGAAGCGGCGCTCCAGTCGAGCACCCGTAAGGTGCGTTACACCGATCGCCTTAAACCCACCATTGTGCCAGGCCAAAGCACTGCTGAGTGTGTGGCTTCTGGCATCTCAGTTGCAGTGGTGGGCGCCGTAAAACAAGTTTGTGAGCAGTATCCAGATCACCACATTATTTTAACGGGCGGCGGAGCCGCCGAGCTCCGGGCTCTGGGTCTAGGTGGAGACTGGCGACCTGATCTAGTGCTTGAGGGATTGTTAAGACGAGCCCAAGGCACGGATGTGGCTTTTACCACTTGACCCGAGGGGTTGCGATCAGCACAATCTGCGCCCCGGATCGAGAAAGCGGATTCGGGACACGCGTTAGGCTGGCGTAGCTCAGTAGGTAGAGCAGCTGATTTGTAATCAGCCGGTCGGGGGTTCGATTCCTCTCGCCAGCTCCATTCTCTTTTTAGACCCCTTTGTATCCCCTGAAAACACTAGGTTTCGGCTTAGGCGTGGGCTGCTGTTGGATGCTCGTGGGTCACACTGTGCTCCACTGCTGCGCCCTTTTAATTTCTTCATCAAAAAGCCTCTTTCTCGGCGCGTCCAATCGGCTGAATATAGCTAGGGAGTGTGAGGGCCATCGAGGCTGGGTTCTCGGGAACCCGTTGAAAGTAGCCCAAAGGTTTATTCCGTCGAGGCCCAAATAGCGCTAGCGTATCTGTGTGCATGGAAGCGCTTCGTGTGTTTCTCAAAGCATTGCTAATTTGACCTTACATTTCGAACTCGTACTTCGATTTAGTCTCGCGGGCCTTTTGGTAGTGCCCGGTGAGTTCTAGAGACACCGGAGCCGACCAAAGTACGCCTGCTGGTGCTAACGTAACCGGGAAACATCCTGTCCCTCCAGTAATTGACCCATATGCGAGAAGCTCCTTTGCAACGTATGCTTCAAGTGCGAAGAACCCGCTTACGGGAACTGGAGTCAGCCTCATGGGGTATTCACAGTGCACAGGCTTAAGTCCTAAATCTTCGGCATAAGATACGTCTCCCAGTGCAGGCTCTTGGGTGAGCTGGGCAATTATGGTGTCACCAGTTACGAGGTGGATGAGGTAAAGCATGGTTCTCTCCTTGGTTCAGTTCACAGCCGTCCATGGCTGACCTAGATCCTTCCTTGAGTGCTAAGCATCCTTTTAGGCAACGGTTGGTGCTGGGCTTAAAACGCCAACCTCTATGCCGATTCCGCCGGCGATGAAAAACGGATGCCTATAACTGAGTCGCTCGGCCGGAATCTCTAGTCACATTGCAGTGAGTTTTGATCCCGCTTATCGAGACGCTGGGGGAGAGGGCTGTCGCTGTTTTTTTTGGCTCGCTCTCGATGACTGTGGTAGAACCAAAATCATCAGACGTTAGAAAACTTTGAAGGAGGCGGGTATGTCGTCGCAATTTCAGTATCGTGAGGCTGCGTTGCCAGACCTCAAGGGCGTGGCCTCCCTATTTGATGCTTACCGGCAATTCTACAGTTGTGAACCCGCTCTAGAGTCTGCTGAAGCTTGGCTTAGCACCAACTTCACCGATCGCCGGTCGACAGTTTTTGTCGCCGAGGATGCGGATGCAAACTTGGTGGGCTTTACCCAACTGTATCCCGCGTTGTGCTCGGTAGATTTGGTACGCTATTTCGTTTTGTATGATCTTTATGTCGCCCCGTCACACAGAAGGCAGGGGTTGGGTCGTGGGCTGATGGCCGCGGCACAAAGCTGGGCGCTAGCTGCCGGGGGTGCGCGAATCGAATTGGAAACCGCGCGCGATAATGTGGGCGCTCAAGCGCTCTACGAGACGTTGGGGTACGAAAAAGATGAGGTATTTTACAAGTACAGCCTGGAGCTTAAGTAGGGCTTTATGTCGCGATTTGATACCACAAGCGCAATTTAGGTTGGTAGGTTAATGTTTTGTAATCAAACTCTAGGAAGCTATAGCGATGCGTAAAATCAATGTATGGATGATAAGCCTTCTGTTACTAACAGGTGGAACTTGGGCATTGGCAGATCAAGACAGGCGCGAGGATCGACGTGACGAGCGGGGTCGCTCAGATGAGCGTCAGGACCGACGCGATTGTCGTCAGGACGAAGGTCGTGTGGGTAAAGACAAGCGCGAATGTAAGCAGGACGAAGTCCGTGATGGTCCTAAGGGCAATCGATAAGTTTTCTGGGGCAGATTTCATTCTGCCCCAAGGGTAAAACCTTCAGGTACAATCCGCGGCCTAAATAATGAACGGAGAAGCGGTGTGGATCTGACGAATAAAGTAATTGCTGTTACCGGTGGGGCTCAAGGTCTAGGTTTTGCTATGGCTAAAGGGCTTGCCGAACGCGGCGCCCGTCTGGCCTTGATCGACATGAACGCTGAACCGTTAGAGCAGGCCGCTGCGAGCCTTCGAGAGTTGGGCGCCGAGGTTGGCACCTTTGTCGCCAACGTGGCAGACGAAGACAGCGTAATAGCGGCCTTCGACGGCATTATTGATCAATTCGGAACGCTGCAGGGCCTCATTAACAACGCAGGCATTACCCGCGATGGCCTAATGCTCAAAGTCAAAGACGGTGAAGTCACAGATCGAATGAGCCTGTCCCAGTGGCAGATGGTGATCGACGTGAACCTGACCGGTGTATTCCTCTGTGGTCGCGAAGCGGCGACGCGCATGATTCAGGCCCAGTCTGAGGGTGTGATTATCAATATTTCGAGTATTTCTCGTGCAGGAAACTTCGGCCAGACGAATTACTCGGCCACCAAGGCGGGCGTTGCGGCAATGGCGGTCACCTGGGCGAAGGAACTTGCTCGTCACAACATTCGCACGGGTGCTATCGCCCCCGGCTTCATGGCGACTGAGATGGTTGCCAGCATGAAACCCGAAGCTTTGGAGAAAATGGCCTCAGGTATTCCTCTAAAGCGCCTCGGTGAGCCTGCGGAAATCGCTCAGATGGCAGTCGCCATCCTTGAAAATGATTACATTTCAGGTCGAGTGTTTGAAGTTGATGGTGGCTTGAGGTGGTAGGCCAGCGCTCATAAGACCGACTTTATTCTGATCAATATCAGCTTTACATGTCTTTTCGGCGGCGTTGGGTGCCTGCCGGGGCGCTAGGTAATTCGTTAGTGTTGAGTCCTACCCGTGCTTCAGACCCGCTAGCCCTCGCGCATTGAGCAACGCTATGAGAGCTTTCCTGCCGTTTTCGGGTGTCTTACCAGAGGTTGTGTAGATCACGGCAGGTTAAAAATTGCCTGTCTTAAAACCTTTTTGGTTGCCTGCAGTTGTTGCCGTACACCGCGTTTACGCATCAATGCGCTGCAATAACACCCATTACACGGGTGCCGTGGTGGGGTTTTTGAATAAAGGCTGAAATGCGTCTGTGGCGGGTCAATTGAGCTGCGGGCTTGCTCAGCGGTGCACTGGCGGTTAGCTGTTGCGGCTGATCGCCACTAAATTACTTCCCTTTTTATGAGGTTTTAAGCGGTTTTGCGGGGAGCATGCGATTGTCTGGGTGCGCGCTTTTTAGGGTGTCTGAGCGTTATTTTTTAGCGCCCGTACGCCACCTCTGCTACGCCGACCTTGGGAAAGCGGAGCAACGAAGTCGCAAACTGGTGAATTTATGTAAAGGTAAACGTTGACAAGGGCAGTTCACATCCCGAGAATATGCGCCCTTCCGGAGGGGTTCCCGAGTGGCCAAAGGGATCAGACTGTAAATCTGACGCGAAAGCTTCGGTGGTTCGAATCCACCCCCCTCCACCAAGATGTAGGCGTTAAGGGGTTGGATCGGTACCCCGGAACGTGTGGTGTGTGGGCCCGGGGGGAATGAGCCGCGGGTGTAGTTCAATGGTAGAACCTCAGCCTTCCAAGCTGATGATGCGGGTTCGATCCCCGCCACCCGCTCCACAGACAATTAGGAACAAAGGTTGTTGCTCATATAGCTCAGTCGGTAGAGCACTTCCTTGGTAAGGAAGAGGTCACCGGTTCAAATCCGGTTATGAGCTCCAGTTACAGTAAGACGACAAAGGCGTCTTATTGAGTAGTAACACACAGTAGGTAAGCCTACTGAGTGTATTAAACGCAGTCAAAGCGGTCCCTTAGGTCCCGTTCTGACTCACTAGTGATCAGTGTAGATAGAGAGTGTCGACATGGCGAAGGAAGCATTTGAGCGTTCGAAGCCCCACGTAAACGTGGGCACGATTGGACACGTAGACCACGGGAAAACGACGCTTACGGCGGCGCTGACACGTGTGTGTTCAGAAGTATTTGGTGGAGAGGCGGTAGCGTTTGACGGTATTGATAACGCCCCGGAAGAGCGCGAGCGTGGTATCACGATTGCGACGTCTCACGTGGAGTACGAGTCATTAGACCGTCACTACGCCCACGTTGACTGTCCCGGACACGCGGATTATGTGAAGAACATGATCACGGGTGCGGCGCAGATGGACGGCGCGATTTTGGTATGTGGCGCGACCGACGGTCCTATGCCCCAAACGCGTGAGCACATCCTGCTGTCACGTCAGGTTGGCGTTCCGTACATTGTTGTTTTCCTGAACAAAGCCGATTTGCTGGCGGAAGACTGTGGTGGCGTTGACTCTGAAGAATTTGAAGAGATGAAAGAGCTGGTAGAGATGGAGCTGCGTGAGCTGCTCGATACCTACGAGTTCCCGGGTGACGATACACCGATCATTTGTGGTTCAGCGCTGATGGCGTTGAACGGTGACGATGCGAACGGTTTGGGTACGACAGCGGTCAAGACCTTGGTTGAGACGTTGGATGCGTACATTCCTGAGCCTGAGCGTGCGATTGACCAGCCTTTCTTGATGCCGGTTGAGGACGTGTTCTCAATTTCAGGTCGTGGCACGGTTGTAACAGGTCGTGTTGAGCGCGGCATTGTTAAGGTCGGAGACGAGATCGAGATTATCGGTATTAAAGATACTCAGAAGTCGACGTGTACCGGTGTTGAGATGTTCCGCAAGCTGCTTGACGAAGGCCGTGCAGGCGAGAACGTTGGTGTTTTGTTGCGTGGTACTAAGCGTGATGACGTTGAGCGTGGTCAGGTACTGGCGATTCCAGGATCAGTAAAGCCCCACACCAAGTTTGAGGCAGAGGTTTATGTTTTGGGCAAGGATGAAGGCGGGCGTCACACGCCATTCTTCAAGGGCTACCGTCCGCAGTTTTACTTCCGTACGACGGATGTAACGGGTGCGTGTGAGTTGCCTGAGGGTATTGAGATGGTGATGCCAGGTGACAACATCCAGATGGTTGTGACATTGATTGCACCGATTGCGATGGAAGATGGCCTGCGTTTTGCGATCCGCGAGGGTGGCCGAACGGTTGGCGCTGGCGTCGTCGCTAAAATCATCGAGTAAGTCGCTGATCGTCATGCGCACCTCGGTGCGCACTAAAAATAGGCCGAACCACCCTTAAAAGGCGGTTCGGCTTCGTCGTCTTTGGTCAAAATAGACAGAGATGTTTCGTTTAAAGGCCAGTAGCTCAATTGGCAGAGCAGCGGATTCCAAATCCGCAGGTTGGGGGTTCGATTCCCTCCTGGCCTGCCAGCTCTCCACTTCGGTAGGGTGCTGGCGGTAGAAAGAGGCACCAGTGGGTGGCCTCTAATGGGAAAGGTTCATGAGTGAGGCTGCTGCAAGCAGGCTAGACCCCCTAAAGTGGGGTGTCGTCGCGGTCCTAGTGATAGCTGGGGTTGTCGGCAACAGTTATTTCGCAGATCAGTCGCTGCTTTATCGGGTGCTGGCATTGCTGGTCGCCGCCGCGGTTGCGGGATGGGTGGCCTCGACGACTGAGCGGGGCGGCGCTTTTTGGCAGCTGATAAAAGGGTCGCGAACCGAAATCCGCAAGGTTGTCTGGCCGACCCGTCAAGAGACGACCCAGACCACACTGATTGTGGTGGTGTTTGTTTTTATCATGGCTCTGATTCTCTGGGGCATTGATAGCGTGCTGGGTTGGTTAGTCGGCATGGTAATAGGTTGAGTTAGGGAGAGGCTTAGATGGCAATGCGTTGGTATGTGGTTCACGCCTTTTCCCAGTATGAAAAAAAGGTGGCGGTAGCGCTCAAGGAGCGTATCGAGCGCAATAGCATGCAGGATTACTTTGGCGAGATCATCGTCCCCACAGAAGAAGTTGTGGAGATGAAGGGCGGCCAAAAAAGAAAGAGTGAGCGGAAGTTTTTCCCCGGATACGTACTCGTGCAAATGGAGTTAAATGACGATTCCTGGCACTTGGTCAAGGAAACGCCCCGGGTGCTGGGTTTTATCGGTGGCAAGGCGGATAAACCTGCGCCGATCACTGAAGCTGAGGCCAATGCCATCTTGCAGCGCGTCGAGGCTGGAGTTGATCAACCCCGTCCCAAGACGGTATTTGAGCCAGGTGAAATGGTTCGTGTTATCGACGGGCCTTTCAACGACTTTAATGGCGTTGTTGAAGATGTGAATTATGAAAAAAGCCGCCTCAATGTGGCGGTATTGATCTTCGGGCGCTCTACGCCCGTAGAGCTAGAATTCGGCCAGGTAGAAAAATCCTGACCAAAAAGGGGTGGGCCTTGTTAAAGGCGCACCAAAACGATTCGACCCTGACGCAATCTGGGTCGTAATGGGGAGCCCAGAAGCTGATATTCAGCGCTAAGGGCGTTTGCACCCAAGGAGAAAAACATGGCGAAGAAGATAGACGGCTATATCAAGCTGCAAATCCCGGCAGGGCAGGCTAATCCTAGTCCCCCTGTGGGCCCCGCGTTGGGCCAAAAGGGCGTGAACATTATGGAATTCTGTAAGGCTTTCAATGCGGACACGCAAAGTTTGGAGCCTGGCTTGCCAATTCCCGTTGTGATCACGGTCTACAGCGATAAGTCATTTACTTTTATTAAGAAAACCCCGCCAGCCTCAATTTTATTGAAGAAGGCGTTGGGTATTAAGAGTGGGTCAGGGCGACCCAACACCGAAAAAGTCGGCAAAGTAACCCGGGCACAGCTTGAGGATATTGCGACACAAAAGTGGCCAGATCTCACTGCAGCCGATATGGACGCCGCCGTGCGCACCATCGCAGGCAGTGCACGCTCTGCTGGAATCGATGTGGTGGAGGGCTGATCATGGCTAAATTATCAAAAAGAGTTCGCGCTTTCCGAGAGAAAGTGGACGCTACCCAAGCCTATTCTCTAGATGAGGCTATTGCGCTACTGAAGGAATTCGCAACCGTGAAATTTAATGAGACGGTTGAGGTTGCAGTTAACTTGGGCGTTGATGCTCGCAAATCAGATCAAGGTGTGCGTGGCGCTACCACTTTGCCCCACGGTACCGGTTCAGTAGTCCGAGTTGCTGTGTTTACTCAGGGCGAAAACGCTGAGAAAGCTAAGGCAGCCGGAGCAGACTTTGTCGGCATGGATGAGCTCGCTGAGCAAGTCAAAGGCGGCATGATGGATTTTGATGTTGTGGTCGCTTCTCCTGATGCAATGCGCGTTGTCGGTCAGTTGGGTCAAATACTAGGCCCGCGCGGTCTCATGCCGAACCCCAAAACAGGCACAGTAACCCCTGATGTCGAGGGCGCGGTCAACAATGCCAAGGCTGGACAGATGCGTTTCCGCACGGACAAGAACGGCATTATTCAGGGCGGTATTGGCAAGGTAGCTTTCGAGGCCGATCAGCTGCGTGGCAACCTGATGGCTGTCATGGCGGATTTAAAAAAGGCTAAGCCAGCTTCTTCAAAGGGTGTGTATTTCCGCAAGGTCACCCTGTCAACAACCATGGGCCCCGGCGTCACGGTTGATCACGCAGAATTAGATTTGTAGAAAAAACGTCGCACCTTTGGGTGCGATGGGTTGCGAGTTTCGTGCTCGCGGCCGGGTGCCGAAAAGTCTATTGATGGATCGGTGCCACTTTGGAGTCTTAGGGAAAGTGTGGCTTTGCCCCGCTGAACAAAAGGCTGTCAAAGACCGTAGGTGGGGCGTTGTTCCCTTAAGTTCGTGAGGAGCCTACGCAGATGGTGACGATGTTCACCGAGGGCGGTCTGCACTGCTAGTCTGTGCTGACCATAACTGTTAATCCAGGAGTAGACCAATGGCTATTGGACTCGACGAGAAGAAGGCGATTGTTGCCGAAGTCAACGAGACCGCTGCCAGTGCACTTTCGCTTGTGGTTGCCGACGCACGTGGCGTGGCCTCAAACGATATGACTGCTCTGCGGGCAACGGCACGTGAAAGCCAAGTAGATTTGCGCGTAGTGCGCAATACGCTGGCGAAGCGGGCTTTTGAGGGAACGGAATACGAGTGTGTTAGTGACACACTTGCAGGTCCATCTCTGTTCGGCTTTTCATTAGAAGATCCGGGCGCTGCAGCAAGGTTGTTTAAAGACTTCGCCAAAACAAACGATCGTTTTGAAGTGAAGGCACTGTCATTTAGCGGAAAGCTGATGGGAGCTGACCAACTGGATGTACTAGCGAAGATGCCAACGCGAGATCAGGCATTGTCAATGTTGATGAGCGTCATGAAAGCGCCAGCAACAAAGCTTGTACAGACCATGAACGAAGTTCCCGGCAAGCTAGTTCGTACACTAGCGGCTATTCGCGATCAAAAAGAGCAAGCGAGCTGATAAATCAGCAAGCTTTCTACAATTTTCAGGAGACATTGAAATGGCACTTTCAAAAGAAGATATTCTCGACGCAATCGCAGCAATGAGCGTCATGGACGTCGTTGAGCTAATCGAAGCGATGGAAGAGAAGTTTGGCGTAACGGCAGCAGCAGCTGTAGCAGCAGCACCAGCAGCAGCGGGTGGCGGTGAAGGCGGAGCTGCAGAAGCAGAGCAGACCGAATTTGACGTGATCCTAACGTCAGCTGGTGAGAAGAAAGTCAACGTGATCAAGGTTGTTCGCGCTGTCACAGGTCTCGGCCTGAAAGAAGCTAAGGCAGTCGTTGATGGAGCCCCTGGCCCCGTCAAAGAAGGCGCTAGCAAAGACGAAGCTGAAGACATTAAGAAGCAGCTTGAAGAAGCCGGCGGTGCCGCTGAGCTTAAGTAAGACCATGATGGCCCGCTAAGGTGGGCTTAGTGGGTCGGGGTGCGTTGTGCACTTCGGCCCATTCTTGGTTTTCGTAACCGGTTACCGGTTGGAATGATTCGACAGTACATCGCTGGGGAGTTTTGATGGCTTACTCATACACTGAGAAGAAACGCATCCGTAAAGATTTCGGGTCGCTAGCAAAGGTAATGGATATACCCTACCTGCTGGCTATCCAGTTGGATTCCTATCGAAAGTTTACTCAAGATGGGGTTGAGGACGATGCGCGTGGCGAACACGGCCTGCATGCGGCCTTTAAGTCGGTGTTCCCGATCGCCAGCTACAGTGGCAATGCTGCCCTAGAGTATGTCGGCTATAAATTGGGTAAGCCCGTGTTTGACGTGGATGAATGCGTCCTGCGTGGCACCACTTACGCCTGTGCACTGCGTGTCAAAGTGCGACTGATTATTTACGATAAGGAGTCTTCCTCCAAATCGATCAAAGACATCAAAGAGCAAGATGTCTACATGGGCGAAATACCGCTCATGACCGAAAACGGCACCTTTGTGATTAACGGTACTGAGCGCGTTATTGTTTCGCAGCTACACCGTTCCCCCGGTGTCTTTTTTGACCACGATAAAGGCAAGACCCACTCGTCAGGGAAGTTGCTGTATTCCGCGAGGGTCATTCCTTACCGTGGTTCATGGTTAGATTTTGAATTTGATCCCAAGGATCAGGTTTTTGCGCGCATCGATCGCCGCCGCAAGCTGCCTGCTACCGTGCTATTACGCGCGCTTGGCTATGACAGCGAAGAAATTTTGGCGATGTTTTACGAGACGACGTCATTCCAGTTGGGCGAAGAAAACTCTAGCACTATGGCGTTGGTTCCCAAGCGTCTGCAGGGTGAAATGGCCGCCTTCGATATAATGGCAGACGATAAGCTGCTTGTTGAACGTGGACGCCGCATTACTGCTCGTCACATTAAGCAGCTTGATGCTGGTGGTATCGATTTTCTGACGGTACCCGATGAGTATTTGTTGGGTCGACGTCTGGCTAAGAATGTCGTGGACACTTCCACCGGCGAAGTGCTGGTTGAGTGTAACGTCGAGATTACCGAAGAGCTCATGGCGACGTTGCGTGAGAAAGAAATCGATACGATTGAGACGCTGTACACCAATGAAATCGATTGCGGTCCTTTCATTTCCGATACGCTAGCCGGCGATGCCTCACGCAATGCTCTTGAAGCGTTGGTAGAGATTTATCGCATGATGCGTCCTGGCGAACCACCCACGAAAGAGTCGGCCGAGAACCTTTTCCAAAACCTGTTCTTCTCTGCTGATCGCTACGATCTTTCGGGCGTTGGTCGTATGAAATTCAACCGTCGTCTGGGACGGGATTCCTCTGAAGGAATCGGTACGTTAGACCGTGAAGACATTGTTGATGTCCTTAAGGCGTTGGTGGGTATCCGTAACGGTAAGGGTGTTGTTGATGACATCGACCATTTGGGTAACCGCCGTATTCGTTCGGTCGGTGAAATGGCAGAGAACCAGTTCCGCGTCGGTCTTGTCCGAGTCGAGCGTGCTGTTAAAGAGCGGCTGTCAATGGCAGAAAGTGAAGGCCTGATGCCTCAGGACCTGATCAATGCCAAGCCGGTATCTGCAGCGGTTAAAGAATTCTTTGGTTCAAGTCAGCTCTCGCAGTTCATGGATCAAAACAACCCGCTGTCTGAAGTGACTCACAAGCGTCGTGTGTCGGCCTTGGGCCCAGGCGGTTTGACACGTGAGCGTGCTGGTTTCGAGGTTCGTGACGTACACCCCACACACTACGGTCGTGTTTGTCCTATTGAGACGCCGGAAGGTCCAAACATTGGCCTGATTAACTCTTTGGCGACCTATGCGCGAACTAATGAATACGGTTTCCTAGAAGCTCCTTACCGTAAGGTCGTGAATGGCGTCGTCACTGACGACATTGAGTACCTTTCGGCGATTAACGAAGCCGAGCACGTTATTGCTCAGGCTTCGGCGCAGATGGACGAAAAAAATCGGTTCGTGGACGATCTTATTAACGTTCGACACATGAACGAATTTACGATCAAGCCTGCGGCCGAAGTCGACTTTATGGACGTCTCTGCTAAGCAGGTGGTGTCTATTGCTGCTGCGTTGATTCCTTTCCTCGAGCACGACGATGCTAACCGGGCCCTTATGGGGTCAAACATGCAGCGTCAAGCCGTACCGACTTTGGTGGCAGATAAGCCGCTGGTGGGCACCGGTATGGAGCGCTACGTTGCTGGTGACTCTGGAGTTTGTGAGGTCGCGCGGCGTGCAGGAACGATCGACTCGGTTGATGCAAGCCGAATCGTAGTTCGTGTTGACGCCGACAATGTGGCGAAGGGCGAGTCTCCCGTCGACATTTACAACCTGACTAAGTACAAGCGGTCTAACCAGAATACCTGCATCAATCAGCGCCCGATCGTTAAGGTCGGAGATCAGATTGATCGCGGAGATATTTTGGCCGACGGTCCTTCGGTGGATATGGGTGAGCTGGCGCTGGGTCAAAATATGCGCATCGCCTTTATGCCTTGGAATGGCTATAACTTCGAGGATTCGATTCTCGTTTCAGAGCGGGTCGTGAAGGAAGATCGTTTCACAACGATCCACATTCAGGAGCTAACTTGTATTGCTCGAGACACCAAGCTGGGATCTGAAGAGATCACTGCAGACATTCCGAACGTTGGAGAGGGTGCGCTGGGTAAGCTCGACGAGTCGGGCATTGTTTACATTGGTGCTGAGGTTGACGCCGGCGATATTTTGGTCGGTAAGGTCACCCCCAAAGGCGAGACCCAGCTAACCCCTGAAGAGAAGCTGCTGCGTGCCATTTTCGGTGAGAAGGCCTCAGACGTAAAAGACACGTCTTTGCGTGTGCCTTCGAGCTATAAGGGTACCGTTATCGATGTGCAGGTGTTCACTCGAGATGGCCTCGAGAAAGATCCACGTGCCAAGCAAATCGAAAACGCTCAGCTGGCCGATTACCGCAAGGATCTACGTGAAGAACTGCGTATTTACGAGGAAGCGACTTATGCCCGACTCGCAGCATTGCTGAAGGGGCAGACCACATTGAGTGGCGGTGGCCTAGCCAAAGGCACTAAGTTGACCGATGCAGTACTGGCCGATTTAGAGCGTGAGCAGTGGTTCAAGTTGAAGCTGGGTGATGCTGAGCTCAACGATCAGTTAACTGCGGCTCAAGAGCTATTAGAAGAGCAGAATCGACAGCTGGAAGAGCGCTACGAAAGCAAGAAAGACAAGCTTTCCAGTGGCGACGATCTAGCTCCCGGCGTTCTCAAGATCGTTAAGGTGTACCTGGCGGTTAAGCGTCGGATTCAGCCAGGCGATAAAATGGCGGGACGACACGGCAACAAGGGTGTGATCTCGGTCATTATGCCGGTAGAGGATATGCCCTATGACGAGCGGGGCGAGCCGATTGATATCGTTCTCAACCCTCTGGGCGTGCCTTCTCGTATGAACGTGGGCCAGATTCTTGAGACCCACCTGGGAATGGCTGCCCATGGCTTGGGACTCAAGATCAATACCATGCTCGAACAGCAGGCTAAGGTTAGCCAGCTGCGCGATTTCCTCAAGAAAATCTATGCTCACTCGTCTGATAAGCGCCGTGATGCTGACATTGACAGCTTGACCGACAACGAGCTGTTCGAGTTGGCAGGCAACCTTCGCAAAGGCGTGCCAATGGCAACGCCTGTGTTCGATGGCGCTGCTGAGGAAGAAGTGAAATCGTTGCTGCGACTTGCAGACATTCCTGATAGCGGTCAGTTGACGCTTTACGATGGGCGTTCAGGTGACACCTTCATGCGTCCCGTCACTGTGGGATACATGTACATGCTGAAGTTGAACCACTTGGTGGACGACAAGATGCATGCTCGTTCCACAGGGTCCTACAGCCTGGTTACGCAGCAACCTCTGGGCGGTAAAGCCCAGTTTGGTGGCCAGCGGTTCGGCGAGATGGAAGTATGGGCGCTAGAGGCTTACGGCGCCGCTTACACGCTTCAGGAAATGCTAACGGTTAAGTCAGACGATGTGGCAGGACGAACCAAGATGTACAAGAACATTGTTGATGGTGATCACAAGATGGAGCCGGGAATGCCCGAGTCCTTTAATGTATTAATCAAAGAAATTCGCTCGCTCGGTATCGACATCGATCTCGAGTCCGAGTCTGAAGGCTTCTGAGGAGGATAAGACGTGAAAGATCTGCTGAATCTGCTAAGCCGGGAAAAGAGCGAAGACTTTGATGCAATCCGTATCGGTCTCGCTTCTCCGGAAATGATCCGTTCTTGGTCCTATGGTGAGGTCAAGAAGCCGGAAACAATTAACTACCGTACCTTCAAGCCCGAGCGTGATGGTTTGTTCTGCGCCAAAATCTTTGGTCCAGTAAAAGACTACGAGTGCCTGTGTGGAAAGTACAAGCGCCTTAAGCACCGCGGCGTGATCTGCGAAAAGTGTGGCGTCGAAGTAGCCCTGGCTAAAGTACGTCGCGAGCGCATGGGACACATTGAATTGGCGAGCCCCGTTGCTCACATCTGGTTCCTGAAGTCGCTTCCCTCGCGGATTGGTTTGCTGCTCGATATGACCCTTAGGGACATCGAGCGTATTCTGTATTTTGAGTCTTACGTGGTCACTGACCCGGGTCTCTCTGCTCTCGAGCAGGGGCAGTTGCTCAATGACGAGCAATACTACGAAGCCATGGAAGAGTTTGGTGACGAGTTCACTGCGAAAATGGGTGCCGAAGCCATTCAGGACCTCATGTCGCAGATCGAAATCAACCAAGAAGTTGAGCGCATTCGTGAAGAAATTCCGGCGACTAACTCTGAAACGAAGATTAAAAAGCTGTCTAAGCGATTAAAGTTACTTGAGGCATTTTCAAACTCGGGCAACGACCCCGAGTGGATGATTCTCAATGTACTGCCGGTATTACCGCCAGATCTTCGTCCGTTGGTGCCCCTGGATGGGGGTCGATTTGCGACCTCAGACCTCAACGATTTGTATCGTCGGGTTATCAACCGTAACAATCGCCTCAAGCGATTACTCGACCTCAATGCCCCTGACATTATTGTGCGCAACGAAAAGCGCATGCTGCAGGAGGCTGTTGATGCCTTGCTAGATAACGGCCGTCGCGGTCGTGCGATCACGGGATCTAATAAGCGCCCGCTGAAGTCTTTGGCAGATATGATCAAAGGCAAGCAAGGTCGCTTCCGTCAAAACCTGCTGGGCAAGCGTGTAGATTACTCAGGACGATCGGTGATTGTGACTGGCCCAACACTGCGACTGCATCAGTGTGGACTGCCCAAGAAAATGGCATTGGAGCTCTTTAAGCCGTTTATTTTTGGCAAGCTAGAGCACCGTGGTCTTGCGAGCACCATTAAAGCTGCAAAGAAGATGGTCGAGCGCGAGCCACCCGAAGTTTGGGATATCCTGGCCGAAGTGATTCGTGAGCACCCGGTTCTGCTGAACCGCGCGCCCACGTTACACCGGTTAGGCATTCAGGCCTTTGAGCCTGTGCTTATTGAGGGCAAGGCGATCCAGCTGCATCCCTTGGTTTGTGCCGCCTACAACGCAGACTTCGACGGCGATCAAATGGCCGTTCACGTACCCCTGACACTCGAGGCACAACTCGAGGCGCGGGCACTTATGATGTCTACCAACAACATTCTTTCGCCCGCTTCTGGAGAGCCAATTATTGTGCCCTCGCAGGACGTGGTGCTGGGTCTTTACTTCATGACACGTGAGCGTGTGAACGCTCAGGGCGAGGGCATGATGTTTGCCGACGCCGCCGAGGCAGAGCGCGCTTATGCCGCTGGCCAGGTCGATTTGCAGGCTCGTGTTAAGGTTCGCATCAAGGAGACGCGCTTCGATTACGGCGCCGACCCAGTCACCGAAACTCGAATGGTTGATACAACCGTAGGTCGTGCACTGCTGTGGCGCATAGTCCCTGAAGGTTTGTCCTTTGACATGGTCAATCAGCCCATGGTTAAAAAGGCAATCTCTCGTATCATCAACCAGTGCTACCGGGTGGTTGGTCTGAAGTCGACGGTCGTATTTGCCGATCGACTGATGTACACGGGCTATGAATATTCCACCAAGTCAGGTTCTTCGATTGGGGTGAATGATTTTGAAATCCCTGATGAAAAAGCCAGCATGTTGGATCGCGCCAACGCGGAAGTCACCGAAATCGAAGAGCAGTACGCTGCTGGTTTGGTGACTCAGGGCGAGAAGTACAACAAGGTTATCGACATCTGGTCGCGCACCAACGACCAAGTCGCCAAGTCGATGATGGCGAGTCTTTCAAAAGAGACTGTGATCAACCGCGATGGCGAAGAGGAAGAGCAGACCAGCTTCAACTCAGTCTACATGTACGCTGACTCTGGTGCACGAGGCTCCCCAGCTCAGATCCGACAGTTGGCGGGTATGCGGGGTCTGATGGCGAAGCCAGACGGGTCAATCATTGAGACACCAATCGTGGCGAATTTCCGCGAAGGCCTTAACGTCTTGCAGTACTTCATCTCAACCCACGGTGCTCGTAAAGGCTTGGCCGATACGGCATTGAAGACGGCGAACTCTGGTTATTTGACGCGTCGTTTGGTTGATGTGGCTCAGGACGTTGTAGTGACCGAGCAGGATTGTGGTACCGATGCCGGTCTCGTCATGACCCCGGTTATTGATGGTGGTGACATTATTGAATCGCTCCCCAATCGGGTATTGGGTCGTATTGTGGCTCAGGATGTCTGTAAGCCAGGCACCGATGAAGTCATTCTTGATGCCGGCACCATGATTGACGAGCTTTGGATGCGTCGACTCGAGGAGCTCGGAATCGATGAGATCATTGTTCGTTCTCCCATAACCTGTAAAACACGTTACGGCATTTGTTCCACTTGTTATGGCCGTGATTTGGGTCGCGGTCATCAAGTTAATCTTGGTGAAGCTATTGGTGTTGTTGCGGCGCAATCTATTGGTGAACCGGGTACCCAGCTCACCATGCGTACCTTCCACATTGGTGGCGCGGCATCGGGTCAGGCGGCTCAAGACAGCATTCAGGTCAACTCTAACGGTGTGGTGAAGCTTCACAACATTAAAGTGGTAGATCGTGCTGACGGCGCCCTAGTGGCTGTATCGCGTTCGGGTGAATTGTCTATTCTTGACCACGTGGGTCGCGAGCGGGAACGCTACAAAGTGCCTTATGGTGCCGCGATTAAAGTTCGAGACGAGGCAGAGGTGACTGCGGGCGATATTGTTGCCAACTGGGATCCTCACACGCACCCCATCATTACCGAGGTGGCTGGAACGGTTAAGTTCAGCGGCATGGATGAAGGCGTCACAATCAAGCGCCAGACTGATGAGTTTACCGGCTTGAGCAGTATTTCAGTGATGGAAGCTGGAGAGCGGCCGCTGGCGGGTAAGGATATCCGTCCAGCCGTGACGTTGGTCGACTCAAAGGGAGAAGAGCTCACGTTGGCAGGTACTAACGTACCGGCACACTACTTCTTACCCGCGAATGCCCTGTTAAACCTCGAAGATGGTGCGCAAGTGGGTGTCGGTGACATCATTGCTCGTATCCCTCAAGAGGGTTCCAAGACCCGCGATATTACGGGTGGTCTTCCTCGCGTTGCCGACCTGTTTGAAGCACGAAAGCCGAAAGAGCCGGCGATTCTTGCCGAGATCTCGGGAACATTTAGTTTCGGTAAAGAGACCAAGGGTAAGCGTCGTTTGGTAATTACGCCTACCGACGGTTCGCTCTTGCCAGACGGCTCCGATCACTACGAAGTTCTTATTCCCAAATGGCGTCAGTTCACCGTCTTTGAGGGTGAGCAAGTGCAAAAGGGCGAAGTGGTCTCTGAAGGCCCTATGAGTCCTCATGACATTCTCCGCCTCAAAGGCATTGCTGCCTTGGCTGAGTACATTGTGAATGAGATTCAAGAGGTCTACCGATTGCAAGGCGTGAAGATCAATGACAAGCACATTGAAGTCATTGTTCGTCAAATGCTGCGCAAGGTCATTATTGCTTCTGCGGGTGAGTCCTCGTTTATTAAGGGTGAGCAGGTAGAGTTTACGACCTTCCTCGAAGAGTGTGATCGTGCCGAAGCGCAGGGCCATGTGCCACCGACTGCAGACCGTGAGCTGTTGGGTATTACCAAGGCGTCACTTGCTACTGAGAGCTTTATTTCTGCGGCATCTTTCCAGGAGACAACACGTGTTCTGACCGAGGCTGCTGTTACTGGTAAGCGCGATTACCTGCGTGGCTTGAAAGAGAACGTTATTGTGGGTCGCTTGATTCCAGCAGGAACGGGTTTGAGCTACCACGAAGAGCGTCGTCGCAAGCGTGCTGAGGGTGGATTGCAGATCAGTATGTCGGATGAAGAGTTCACTGAAAGCTTCGCTGACGAATTGGAGAAGGTGGAAGCTGGGGCAGACGGGGAGTAAGTCTGACCCACTAACACCATCACGCACTATCGGCCCGACATGGGTCGGCACGATAGGCAGTTGAAAACTTGTGAGCGCGTCTATAGAATGCGCGCTCTTTATTTCGGGAGGGAGACCTTCCGACTTTTTTGGAGCTTTTGAATGGCAACCGTCAATCAGCTTGTGCGCAAGCCGCGCAAGCGAAAGGTGATGAAGAGTGGCGTTCCAGCACTGCAGGCTTGTCCTCAGCGGCGTGGAGTTTGTACGCGTGTCTACACCACAACCCCTAAGAAACCCAACTCGGCATTGCGTAAAGTATGTCGAGTCCGTCTTACCAATGGATTCGAGGTCTCCTCTTACATTGGTGGAGAAGGCCACAACCTTCAGGAGCACAGTGTGGTTCTGATTCGCGGTGGACGGGTAAAAGATCTTCCGGGTGTGCGTTATCACACCGTACGGGGAAGTCTTGACACTTCGGGTGTATCTGCCCGTCGTCAAGGCCGATCAAAGTACGGCGCCAAGCGGCCTAAGTAAATTTTTAAGTCCCACGACCACCACCTTGGTGTTTGTGGGTATTCGTCGGATAAACCGACAGTAAGGCCGGAACGAGCACTCCTTAGGAGGCAGTGTCCGGGTAACCTGAAGCAATGAAGGAATAAGTCATGCCACGTAGACGTGTTGTTGCCAAACGCGAAATTCTTCCAGACCCCAAGTTTGGAAACCAGACCCTCGCAAAGTTCATGAACCATGTCATGGTTAGCGGCAAGAAATCTGTCGCTGAATCGATTGTCTATGGAGCGCTCGCTCTAGTTGAAGAGCGTACCAAGCGCGACCCTATCGAAGTCTTTGATGAAGCACTCGAAAACATCGCCCCCATGGTAGAGGTGAAGTCTCGCCGAGTTGGTGGCGCTACCTACCAAGTGCCCGTTGAAGTTCGACCCGCGCGTCGCGGAGCTCTATCGATGCGATGGCTAGCTGATTACGCCCGCAACCGTGGCGAGAAGTCTATGCGCCAGCGTTTGGCCGGCGAGATTGTTGACGCCTCACAAGGCAAGGGTAATGCGGTTAAGAAGCGTGAAGACGTGCACCGCATGGCAGAAGCTAACAAGGCCTTCTCTCACTTCCGATTCTGACCTTGCGTCAGTAATCCCGGCATCCAGGATATTCCCGTGGCACGCCAGACACCAATCCAGCGCTATCGCAACATTGGAATCTGTGCCCACGTGGATGCCGGTAAAACCACCACTACCGAACGCGTTCTGTTCTATACCGGCCTGTCCCACAAAATAGGCGAAGTCCACGATGGTGCTGCCACCATGGACTGGATGGAGCAGGAACAGGAGCGCGGCATTACGATTACCTCAGCCGCTACTACCTGCTTTTGGCAGGGCATGCAGCAGCAGTACGACCAACACCGCATCAATATTATCGATACCCCGGGACACGTTGACTTCACGATTGAAGTCGAGCGCTCTTTGCGGGTTTTAGACGGTGCTGTAGTCGTTCTCTGTGGGTCTTCCGGTGTTCAGCCTCAAACTGAAACCGTTTGGCGGCAGGCCAATAAGTACGAAGTGCCACGCATGGTCTTCATTAATAAAATGGATCGAGCCGGTGCAGACTATGGCAACGTCGTTGAGCAGTTGCGCGACCGTTTAAACTGCAACGCCGTGCCGATCCAAATGACGATTGGTTCTGAAGAGAATTTTGTCGGCGTTGTCGACTTGGTGAAAAACAAGTCAATCCTCTGGAATGAAGACGATATGGGGGCCACCTTTGAATACGGTGACGTCCCGGCTGACCTGGTTGATCAGGTCAGTGAAATGCGTGAATCCATGATGGAGGCGGCGGCAGAAGCGAATGACGAGCTCATGGAGGCCTACCTAGAGGACGGTGAGCTGTCCGAGGACGACATAAAGCGTGGTCTTCGTATTCGCACGTTAGCTAATGAGATCGTTCCCGTTTTGGGTGGGTCAGCGTTTAAGAACAAGGGCGTTCAGGCGGTGTTGGACGCCGTCATCGATTACCTCCCTTCGCCCACAGAAGTTAAAGCCATCGAGGGTACTCTCGAAGATGGGGAAACTCGAGTAGAGCGCCACTCTGATGACAACGAGCCTTTTGCGGCTCTAGCGTTCAAAATTGCCACTGACCCCTTTGTGGGGACGCTCACCTTCTTTCGCGTTTATTCCGGCAAGTTGACCAGCGGCACAGCGGTTTATAACTCGGTTAAGGGCAAGAAAGAGCGGGTGGGGCGCATGGTACAAATGCATGCGAACAGTCGTGAGGAAATTAAAGAAGTACTGGCGGGTGATATCGCTGCGGCGATTGGCCTCAAAGATGTGACCACTGGCGAAACGCTGTCTGATCCTGACAAGGCCGTGATTCTAGAACGCATGGAGTTCCCTGAGCCGGTTATCTCAGTCGCTGTAGAGCCCCGATCTCAAGCCGATCAGGAAAAAATGGGCGTGGCTCTGGGCAAGCTGGCTCAAGAAGACCCGTCGTTCCGAGTCAAGACAGACGAAGAAACCGGACAAACGATTATCTCGGGCATGGGTGAATTGCACCTCGATATTATTGTCGACCGTATGCGCCGGGAGTTTAGTGTTGAAGCGAATATTGGAAAGCCCCAGGTGGCCTACCGAGAGCGGATTAAAAATACCGTTGAAATTGAGGGCAAGTTTGTCCGGCAATCTGGAGGACGGGGTCAGTACGGCCACGTCTGGGTGAAGTTTGAACCCGCCGAGGACTTAGGTGCTGAAGGTCTCGAATTTGTGAACGAAGTTGTTGGTGGCGCGGTGCCCAAAGAATACATTCCCGCCGTTAACAAGGGTATCGAGGAGCAAATGCGTAACGGGGTGCTTGCGGGCTATCCCTTACTGGGCCTCAAAGCGACGCTGTACGACGGATCTTTCCATGACGTCGACTCCAATGAAATGGCGTTTAAAATCGCGGCGAGTCTCGCGACACGACAGCTCGCCGACGTAGGTGGTGCCGCGTTGTTGGAGCCAGTTATGAAAGTTGAGGTTGTTACCCCTGAAGACCATATGGGCGACGTCGTTGGCGATCTGAATCGCCGTCGGGGCATGATTTTGGGGATGGACGATAACGCCTCCGGAAAGGTTATTAACGCTGAAGTACCTTTAGCTGAGATGTTTGGGTATGCCACTGATTTGCGGTCGGCAACTCAAGGGCGTGCGACCTATACCATGGAGTTCGCCCAGTACGCAGAAGCGCCCAATGCGGTGGCGCAGGCATTTATTTCAAAAAACCACACGGGCTAACACAAGCGCCTGTAAAGACCAGAGGAAAGAGCAGTGGCGAAGGAAGCATTTGAGCGTTCGAAGCCCCACGTAAACGTGGGCACGATTGGACACGTAGACCACGGGAAAACGACGCTTACGGCGGCGCTGACACGTGTGTGTTCAGAAGTATTTGGTGGAGAGGCGGTAGCGTTTGACGGTATTGATAACGCCCCGGAAGAGCGCGAGCGTGGTATCACGATTGCGACGTCTCACGTGGAGTACGAGTCATTAGACCGACACTACGCCCACGTTGACTGTCCCGGACACGCGGATTATGTGAAGAACATGATCACGGGTGCGGCGCAGATGGACGGCGCGATTTTGGTATGTGGCGCGACCGACGGTCCTATGCCCCAAACGCGTGAGCACATCCTGCTGTCACGTCAGGTTGGCGTTCCGTACATTGTTGTTTTCCTGAACAAAGCCGATTTGCTGGCGGAAGACTGTGGTGGCGTTGACTCTGAAGAATTTGAAGAGATGAAAGAGCTGGTAGAGATGGAGCTGCGTGAGCTGCTCGATACCTACGAGTTCCCGGGTGACGATACACCGATCATTTGTGGTTCAGCGCTGATGGCGTTGAACGGTGACGATGCGAACGGTTTGGGTACGACAGCGGTCAAGACCTTGGTTGAGACGTTGGATGCGTACATTCCTGAGCCTGAGCGTGCGATTGACCAGCCTTTCTTGATGCCGGTTGAGGACGTGTTCTCAATTTCAGGTCGTGGCACGGTTGTAACAGGTCGTGTTGAGCGCGGCATTGTTAAGGTCGGAGACGAGATCGAGATTATCGGTATTAAAGATACTCAGAAGTCGACGTGTACCGGTGTTGAGATGTTCCGCAAGCTGCTTGACGAAGGCCGTGCAGGCGAGAACGTTGGTGTTTTGTTGCGTGGTACTAAGCGTGATGACGTTGAGCGTGGTCAGGTACTGGCGATTCCAGGATCAGTAAAGCCCCACACCAAGTTTGAGGCAGAGGTTTATGTTTTGGGCAAGGATGAAGGCGGGCGTCACACGCCATTCTTCAAGGGCTACCGTCCGCAGTTTTACTTCCGTACGACGGATGTAACGGGTGCGTGTGAGTTGCCTGAGGGTATTGAGATGGTGATGCCAGGTGACAACATCCAGATGGTTGTGACATTGATTGCACCGATTGCGATGGAAGATGGCCTGCGTTTTGCGATCCGCGAGGGTGGCCGAACGGTTGGCGCTGGCGTCGTCGCTAAAATCATCGAGTAAGCAAAAGCTCCGTAGCCATAAAAGCCCGCCTAATGGCGGGCTTTTTCGTGAGTGGGTAGGAAAATCAGGGCTAAATTGTCGTCATTTCACAACTTTTTTGCCCACAGTTTTGGAGTTCTATGAGACCCTAGACCGTGAGTCCCGTCACATTTTATCGGAGCAAGCATGCGTCTCGACGGTTTTAGATACAGTGTTTTTGCGCTTCTTTATTTGTTTGTCGTTGTACTGTTTGGAACTGCGTCTGCCGACGTAGTAGCAAGTAGCACCAAGGTCGGGACTATCGAGCCGAGTATTTTTCCCTCGGAACCACCGCCTGCCAATACGCGGTTCACACTATCGGCGAAGTTTATTTCGGCTAGTGGTTCAGGTGGTCAGCCTTGCGATATAAGTGGTGTGACGGCAACGATTAACAACGTCACGCGTTCAAGTAGTCCGGCCAAGGGAACCCTGCACACGGGAAATGGTAAAAACAGCGGCACTGACTCTACCCGTTTTAACTTTGACTTTAGTGGATTTCCTGAAAATACAGTCCTCACGCCTACGTTTAACTATACTGCGCGCAGCCGTAATGGTTCAGACTGTGGCTGCAGCCCAAAAAGTTGTCTGGTCGACCCAACGCCTTTTCCTCCTGTTCCGCCATCACCCAAACCCAATCTGATCATAGAGAAAACCCTGAGTTCCTCAGCGCAGGTTGTTCCGGGTGATGATGTTGTCTATGTCATAAAAATCACTAATAAAGGTAACGGAAACGCCAGCAATATATCCGTAGAAGACACTTTAAATACGAATCTTCTTTACCGTGGCTCTACCCGCCAACCGGTCTCAGCACCACCTGCGGGAACCTCCGGGACGGTTAGATGGTCGATTCCTTCTCTAGCGGCCAATGGCGGTTCAGTTGACTTTCAGCTTACAGCTGAGGTGGAAGCGGCTGCGCCCGCTGGAACTATCGGCAATACAACGAGCGCAACGGTCGATAGCGTACTCACGAATAGCAATACGGTTACGGTTAACGTTAACAAGACACCGAACCTGTTTCTGCGCAAAACCATTAATGGTGACAGCAGCCAGCGGGAGACTCTGCCGGCGGGCAGTACGCTGACTTACTTCTTTACCTATCAAAATCTAGGGTCAGGTGATGCCACTGATGTTGTGGTCACCGACGTATTGGATTTGCAGCTTACAGGCACCCCAACTTTGACCCCCCCAGGAAGCTGGAATGCCAGCACCCGCGCTATCAGCTGGGACGTTGGAACGGTGGCGGTAAATTCGGCACCACAAACTCTTACGGTCAGTATGCAGATCGACCCCACGGCATCGACGTTGTTTAACAACATTGCCACCGTAAATTGGAATGGCGGTACAAAAGACAGCAACATTGCCACGGTAGACCTAATTGCCGAGCCTTTCTTTGAGTTGACCAAGGCGGTCGACAAGGCCAACGCAGGTCCGGGTGATGAGCTGACCTACACGATCAACTACGAGAACTCGGGCAGCGCAGCGGGCGTTAATACGGTGGTGAAGGACACGATCCCGGCGGGTTTGACCCCGGTGGTGGGCACGTATCCGGGCGCGACCTATGTGCCGGGTGCAACGGCTTTTGATCCCGATACCCTGACCTGGTCGCTGGGCACTGTGCCGGCGTCGGCGACGGGATCGCTGACCTACAAGGTGACTGTTGATGCGGGCACACCGGCAGGCAGTCTGGTGAACCTGGCGGCGATGACCGCGGACAATGTGTTTGGTTCAGTGGTGGCGACGGCAAACACGGCGATCAACATTGCGGGAGTCATTGATCTTGTGGTGTCCAAGACGCTGCAGTCGGGCACAGCTCAGTATGTGGGCGACGGCGACTCGATTGCCTACGACCTGAGTATCACCAACAACGGCAATGCGGTGGCATCGAACGTACTGTTGGTGGACCCCCTGCCCAAGGGCACGGCACTGGATACGGCCCGCTCGCCGGGCTGGAGTGTGGTGGGTAATAACCTGGAGCTTTCGTTACCGGATATTGCGGGGCAATCAAGCTCGGCGACGTATCCTTTGGTGCTGACGGTTGACGGCTCTCAGCTGACCGACGGTGATTTGATCTCCAACCAAGCGACGGGTTCGGGTACCGATCCGGGTGGTCAGATAGACAGTGCGGTGAGCAGTTTGGTGTCGGTGACCTACAACGCCCCGGCGACGGTAAGCTTGGAGAAGCGGGCGATCCCGTTGGAGAGCGTGCCGCAGTTCCCGGGCGACGAGATCAACTACACGATTGAGGCGACCCTGGAGACGGCCACGGGCGTGAGTGACCTGTCGTTTAAGGATGTTTTACCGTCTGACCTTGAGTACATCAGTGCGTTTCCCCCGCCCGACAAGGTGACGCCTCTGGCGGACGGGAGGACCACGGTGGAATGGCCGGTTGAGGCGCTTACGTCGGGCAGCAAGCAGGTCTCGATCAAGGCCAAGGTGCGCTCGACCGCAGCGCTCGGTCAGCAACTCATCAATATTGCCGGTATCACCTACGGTGTGGCGGGTGGAAGCAAAATCGACGTAACCCGCCATGTGGTCTCAGAAGCGGCGGTCCTGATCACGAAGGGGGTATCTTCGGGACAGCAGCAGATTGTGCCGGGAGAGGAGCTGGACTACACGATCACGTACAGCAACACGGGACAGGTAACGCTGACCGGCGTGACGGT
Organism: Luminiphilus sp. nBUS_07; assembly: GCF_051201685.1. GTDB lineage: Bacteria > Pseudomonadota > Gammaproteobacteria > Pseudomonadales > Halieaceae > Luminiphilus. Next base: position 630,805 of record NZ_CP179213.1, read on the forward strand.
GACGGATGCGCTGCCGGCTAACACGACGGTGAAGACGAGCAGTCCGGTGGCGAGCAGCCCGTCTGCGGGCGTGTTGTCGTGGTCCCTAGGTGACTTAGCACCGGGGCAGTCACAGACCCTGTTGGTTAAGCTGGATACCTCAGGTGTCTCGGTGGGCGATAACCTGAAGAACTCGGTGACGATCCAGACCAATGAGGCGCAACCCCAGAGTGCCTCGGTTGAGACCTTGGTGCGTAACACCCCATCGCTGTCGCTGGACAAGGTGGTCGACAAGTCGACGACGCACCCCGGCGAGACGGTCACGTTCACGCTGAGTTATGAGAATGCCGGCGCGGGTACGGCCCTGAATGCGGTACTGACCGATACGTTGCCGGCTGAGCTTGAGTTTGTCAGTGCCTCGGATGGCCAGGTGCCGGATCCGGTGACGGGAGTTATTAGCTGGAACCTAGGTGATATTGCCGGAGGTTCTGCTTCGGCTAAGAAGACGGTGACGGCGAAGGTGGCTGCGGGCAGTTATGTGCCGTCGGTCAAGGTGGTTAACAGTGCAGCCCTGACCTCTGATACAGACTTTGATGGTGCGACGGCCGAGGTGGTGATCACCGAGCAGCCGGCGTTCACGATCACCAAGGCTGTTGCGGGTGGTTCGACGCCAACGCTGAACCATGCGGCTCCCGGGGATACGGTGCATTACACCCTAGAGATCAGCAAGACTGGTGGTGCGGCAACGGATGTTCTGATTGCCGATATCGTACCGGGTCAGGTGAGTTACGAGGACGGTAGTGCGACGTTCCCGATTGACAATACGCTCAGTGATTTGAGTAGTGGTTTGCTGGTTTGGAACGTGGGTTCTGTGGCTGAGGGTAACCAGACGCTGTCGTTGGCCTTTAACGCGGTACTGGATCCGGTCATCGCAAACGGCACGACCCTTGAGAACGCATCCGGTGTGGAGTCACTGGAACAAAGTCTGGTCATCAGTAATCAGGTCACGACGATTGTCGACAGCAAGCCGGTATTGGTGGTGACCAAGCAGTCGAGTGATGCTTATATCTTCTCGCCCCCGACGGGCTCGGGGGAAGTGCCGGGTACGGTGACTTTTAGCATTGATGTTGAGAACTTAGGGGACTCGATTGCTGAGGGCGTTGTGGTTGGCGATACCCTACCGGCGGGTCTGGTGATTGATCCGGCTAGCACCTCGGGAGTGGTGACGGGCAATACGGTTGAGTGGTCGGTGGGTGATCTGGAGCCGGGTCGCGTGGTGACCTTGCAGGTATCCGCAGAGGCGGCGGAAGGACTGGCGGGTAATACGACGTTGGTCAATAAGGCGTTGGCGAGTACGACGACAGCGGGCGTGGGTGGTGTGCCGTCCAATGAGGTCACGGTCACGGTCGTGGGTGAAGCGGTGTTTACCCTCACGAAGACCGCTTCAGCTGTGGCGGTTAAGCCGGGTGAGTCGTTTACCTATACCCTGGAATACAAGAATGTGGGTACGGATGACAGTGGTCTGATCACCCTTGAAGATACGCTGCCTCCGGATGTGACCTTTATCAGTGCGACAGACGGTGGTGCAACGACAGCACCGTCGTCACCCTTGGCGTCACCGGGCGTGGTGAGGTGGGTTGATCTGCCGGCGCTGTCTCCCGGCCAGGTTGCGACGTTGCAGATTGCGGTTGAGGTTGGTGCGGTGGTAGCCAACGGCACTTCGCTGCCCAACACGGCGACGCTGTACGAGACGGCGACGCCGGCGAAGTCGGTGCAGGCGCAGTTTGTGGGTCAGGTGCCTACGGTATCCAGTGCGCCGTTGCTGACGATCAGCAAGACTGTCGACAGCGGTCCTACGGTACCGGCGGGTGAGCTGGTCACCTTTAATATTAATTACCAGAATGTGGGCAGCGATGCGGCAACGAACCCGAAGCTACGGGACGTTTTACCGGCGGGTCTGACCCTTGAGTCGGCGACGGGTAATCCGACTATCTCGGGTAATGTGATTACCTGGCAGACGACGTCGCTGCCCGCGAAGCAATCGGGCGATCTCAAGGTGGTTGCCCGAGCAGGTAGCGGCATTACGGACGGCACGCCCCTGACCAACAGTGCCAGCATGACGTCGGTAGAGACGCCTAATCCGGTGAGCAGTTCGGCGACGGTAAAGGTACTGAACGCTTCGCTGGGAATAACAAAGTCCGTAGATAAGGCGACGGCGAACTCGGGTGTATCGGCGACGTCGACATTGGGTGACGTGCTGACCTACACGATTGGCTTTGAGAACACGGGGTCGATAGATGCGACGGGTGTGACGGTTGTGGACACGTTGCCACAGAACGTGACGCTGGTGGGTGCTACGCCTGCGGCGACGACCGACACGGGGGGGCAGCTGACTTGGTCGATTGGTGATTTACAGGCCAATGATAGCGGCTCGATCAGTTTGCAGTTGCGCGTGGGTGATGATCTACGTGATGGCACTCAGCTGGTGAATGCGGCGGGTCTGACGTCGACCAACGCGGGCTCGGCATCGGCACCTCCGGTGGTTACCACGGTGGTGAGTAGTGCGGTGTTAAGCATTGAGAAGACCAGTGCGGTGAGCCAGGTCAATCCCGGTCAGGAGTTCTCCTACGAGATAGCGGTCTCCAATACGGGTTCTGATGTGGCGGAGGGCGTTGTGATTACTGACGTGTTGCCTGCGGAGGTCAGTGTTGTTGATGTGACCGCCAATGGTGTGGTCAGTGGAGACACGGTGACGTGGGCGATTGGTGCGATGGCCCCGAATACGACGACCAGCGTTCAGGTAAAAGTGGTGGTTGCTGATGTCGTCAATGAGGGCACGGTGTTGTTGAACACGACCTCGGCGACGGGTACTCAGCCCGGTGGTGCGCCGTTGCCTACGGTGGGTGATGCGTTGCAGACCCCGGTGTCGAGTGCGCCTGATCTGGTATTGCAGTACACGGTTGATAAGGCGATTGCGAGTCCGGGTGAGCGGCTGACTTACAACTTGCGGGTGCGCAATGCCGGTAATGCCAATGCAACTGATGCGGTGATTGCTGCGACGTTACCCCCTAATACAACCTCGAGAACGATAAGTGGATCAGGCCAGTTTGAGCCTAATAAGGCCGTTTGGACGGCACCCTCACTAGCACCGGGCGGGTTCATTGACCTGCAGTTTACGGCGGACCTGAGTCCCACCGTTGCGAACGGCACCAAGGAGCCCTCTATTAGTGCTTTAGCCGCTTCCAACGCGGCGCCTCGGGTTGCCACTGTGGTAACGCAGGTAGTTGCACAGCCATTGCTGAGCGTGGCGAAGTCTGGCCCGAATAGTGTTGAAGCGGGTACGACGATTGATTACCAGCTGAGTTACGGCAACGGTGGTAACGCGGCAGCGGCAGATATGGTGATAGAGGATACGTTACCGCCGGGTACGACCTTTGTGTCGGCGAGTGATGGTGGTGCGGAGACGGCACCGGGCTCGGGCATAGTGCGCTGGAGCCTGGGCACGTTGGCGGTTGGTGCGTCGGGCACGGTAGACCTCCGCGTGCAGGCGACGGAGTTGCCGGACAATACGCAGCTGGTCAATCAAACGTCTTTGACGAGTACCACGGTGCGAGGGGCGGTCACGGACACGGCCACAACGGTGGTACGCAGCCATACCGAGCTGGATGTCACGATTGTGGCGGCCACTGATCCGATCAAGGTGGGTGAGCGTCAGGTGCTGACGGTGACCTGGGCCAACAACGGCAATCAGGATACGACCAATGTGGTGGTGCAGGCGACAGTGCCGGCGGATACGACCTTCGATGTGGCCGGGTCTGGGGGTGCGTTCGCGGGTAATGAAGTGACTTGGACTTTGGGCAATCTGGCGGCAGGTGCACAGGGTCAGGCGACCTTCGAGGTGGTGGTTGCTGCTACCGCTCAGGATGGTGAGCAGCTCAAGAGTGTGGCTGACATCACAGCGACGGACGGTTTACCTGATACCGATGAGACGGTTTTCATAGTTGATGACGACTCGAGTTGGCCATCACTCCCTGTGATAGTGCCTGTGCCGGTGGCACCCGATAAGCTCTGGTTGGCACTGGCATCGCTAATGTTTTTACTAGGGTTGTACCGACTGCACGGAGGGTTGCGTCGGACTTAAGGCTCATCCTGATTCAGGGCATGTCCTCTTTGGTGCCGAGACGAGAGCTCTGTTGGGCGGGTGAAGGTCTGGAATCTAAAAAAAGGGCCTTGAGGGCCCGTTGGGCCACACCTGCGCATCAGCGCAACCCGTGATCTAGATGCAAAGCGGTTTTTCAGTGTTTGTTCCGGTTGTGGGCGAAGTTTAGTCTGCTTTGGTCAGCAAGCAGGTTGGGGCCAGCTTGTCCTAAGGGGCGTTATCTCTACTACTCAGGCGTGTTGTTGGCCTGTGCGATCTGCTCATTGAGCGTAAAGAGGTCGTAAATTATTCCCAGCCCAAACACACCCACCGTGAATAAGTATAAAAAGCCGCTGAGTATTTTCCCTTGGTAAAAACGGTGGGCTCCGAAAATACCCAAAAGCACTAGCAGGACCCAGGCTAAGTTGTAGTCTGTGGTTTTGGCGGGATACCGTTCGGAGGCATCCTCGACCATTGCAGGAATGAGAAAGAGGTCTACTAGCCAGCCCACCAGCAATAGGCCCATTGTTAGGGCCCAAATGGCGCCACTGATGGGCCGTCCGAGATAAAATCGATGCAAGCCAATAAAGCCAAAAATCCAGAAGAGGTAGGCTAATAACGTACTGCGGTCACCGAGGGCGGGTTGGCGCTGCATGACGGTCAGGCTCCTTAGTGTTGATGTGGCCCTTAGCTTTGCGGGCGGGTTCAGTGTGGCTGAAAGCAGAATTGGGGTCTCGTTTAGGCCCATTAGGCGGTAATGTACTCCAATCCCGAACAAAGTGCCTTGCGCCCTGTCAGCGGTGAGTCGACTATTTTAACGATATAGGATCCTCTGCTAACGCTTTTGGGTTGCCGTTTTGGGTTCTCATGCTGCTTAGGCACGAGCTGCTAGTGATACCGGTACCAAAAGCGGTGACTTGGGGAGTTAATTTCGGATCAGCGATACCGTATTGATCCGCGTTTTGTGACTTAATGCCCATCTGGGTGTTCCTTCCCTCCGAAGGCAACATCGGAGTTGACAGCTGCCTATCCCAGCCCTATAGTTCGCCCTCTTTTTTTCGGCACCTCCATGCGAGGTGGCGGCTTTTTGGAGTTGTATTGTGCAGAACCAACGTATACGTATCCGCCTCAAGGCATTCGATCACAAGCTGATTGACACCTCGACTCAGGAAATCGTTGAGACCGCCCGTCGCACGGGTGCTCAGGTCCGAGGTCCTATTCCTTTACCGACAAAGAAAGAGAAGTTCACTATTTTGACTTCTCCTCACGTCAACAAGGACGCCAGAGACCAATACGAAATTCGTACACATAAGCGACTCCTTGACATCGTCGAGCCTACAGAGAAGACCGTAGACGCGTTGATGAAGCTTGACCTTGCGGCTGGTGTAGAAGTTCAGATCAGCCTAGGTTAAGTACAATTTAGCAAGACCTGCTCGGCTTGACCGGGCGTGTAACGTCTAGCGGAATGATCTGTTAGGCGGCCATAGAGGGTATAGCCCCGTACACTGTGAGGTTTAACATGACTATTGGCATAGTCGGCCGTAAGTCGGGAATGACGCGAGTCTTCACCGATGAGGGCGTATCAGTACCAGTGACCGTAGTGGAAGTGCTTCCAAACCGCGTTACTCAGATCAAAGAGCTCGAAACCGACGGTTATCGAGCAATTCAGGTAACAACGGGCGACCGCAAAGCCTCGAAAGTAAGCAAGCCAGCCGCTGGGCATTACGCCAAAGCCGGTACTGCTGCTGGAGACGGTCTTTGGGAATTCCGACTTGAAGGTTCAGAAGAGGCTTTCGAGGTTGGATCGGAGTTAACCGTTGAGCGATTTGAGCAAGGTCAGATAGTTGACGTGGCAGGCCGTTCTAAAGGCAAGGGCTTCCAGGGTGCGGTTAAGCGCTGGAACTTTAGCATGCAGGACGCGACTCACGGCAACTCGCTGTCGCACAGAGCACCGGGTTCTATCGGTCAGTGTCAAACGCCAGGTCGTGTCTTCAAAGGCAAGAAAATGGCAGGGCACATGGGCGCAGAGCGTGTGACTACGCAGGGTCTAGAGGTTGTTCGGGTTGATTCCGAGCGTAACCTGTTGCTCATCAAGGGTGCAGTACCGGGTGCGCCGGGCGGTCATGTGATCGTTCGTCCAACGGTTAAAGGATAAGGGGCAGCGCTATGGAGTTGAATATAGTCAAGCCTGGCAACGCTGAAGCCGGAAAAGTAGCTGTCTCCGAGGCAACGTTTGCTCGTGAGTACAACGAAGCGCTGGTGCATCAGGTTGTTACCGCCTATTTGGCAGGTGGTCGACAGGGTACAAGAGCGCAGAAGACGCGTTCAGAGGTCGCTGGTGGTGGTAAGAAGCCTTGGCGTCAGAAAGGTACGGGTCGTGCGCGAGCCGGTACAATCCGGTCTCCCATTTGGCGTTCCGGCGGCACGACGTTTGCAGCAAAGCCGCAGGATCATAGCCACAAGGTCAACAAAAAGATGTATCGCGCAGCAATGCGATCGATTCTCTCAGAGTTGGCTCGTACAGATAGGCTGGTGGTTGTCGAGTCCTTTGATATGGAGCAGCCCAAAACAAAGCTTCTTTTGGAGCAGCTCAAGGGCTTTGACCTAGAGAGCGTGCTGATCGTAGGCAATACGGTCGACCAGAATTTATATTTGGCGGCACGCAACCTTCATAAAGTCGAAGTGTGTGACGTCGACGCTGCTGACCCTGTCAGCCTTATCGCTTTCGATAAGGTCATGGTGACAGTAGATGCGGTCAAGAAGTTTGAGGAGGCCTTAGCATGAATCAAGAGCGCGTATTTCAGATTCTGATGGGCCCTCACATGTCTGAGAAGGCAGCGATGGCGGCGGAAAGTGGTAACCAGTACGTTTTTAAGGTTGCGCTGGACGCCACGAAGATTGAGATCAAGGCCTCAGTTGAGCAGTTGTTTAACGTGCGCGTTGACAACGTGACCACACTGCGGGTCAAGGGCAAGAGCAAGCGTAATCGGTTCGGCATTAGCACCAAGTCGACCTGGAAAAAAGCTTACGTTCGTCTGGAGCAAGGTCAGGAAATCGACCTCGCTTCAATTAGCTAAGGGAACGGATTCGTTATGCCAGTCGTAAAGAGTAAACCAACCTCAGCGGGCCGCCGCCACCAGGTAAAGGTGGTGAACAAGGAGCTTCATAAAGGAAGTCCTTACGCGCCTTTGCTAGAGAAGAAGTCTAAAACCGGCGGAAGAAACAACGCGGGTCGAATTACAACGCGCCATATCGGTGGTGGCCACAAGCACCATTATCGCGTCATAGACTTTAAGCGGACCAAGGATGGAATTCCTGCGAAAGTTGAGCGCCTTGAGTACGATCCGAATCGCACAGCACACATCGCGTTAGTGCTATATGCCGATGGTGAGCGACGTTACATATTGGCACCAAAGGGTGTGAGTGCTGGCGACGTTTTGTATTCTGGTTCCGCGGCCCCCATCAAGGCTGGCAATTGTTTGCCAGTGCGAAATATACCTGTGGGTGCAGTAATCCACGCGATAGAGCTGAAGCCCGGCAAGGGCGCACAGCTGGCTCGATCAGCTGGCGCTTCTGTGCAATTGGTTGCTCGAGAAGGTCAATACGCCACTATCCGCCTGCGTTCAGGCGAGATGCGCAAGGTGCCGGTCGATTGTCGGGCCACTCTGGGCGAGGTATCTAACTCAGAGCACAGCTTGCAGAAATTAGGTAAGGCAGGAGCTGCGCGTTGGCGCGGTGTTCGTCCTACCGTTCGCGGTGTTGCTATGAACCCAGTCGATCACCCCCACGGTGGTGGTGAAGGTAGAACGTCAGGCGGCCGTCATCCGGTATCGCCTTGGGGTATGCCGACTAAGGGATACAAGACCCGAAAGAACAAGCGTACTGATGGCTTCATTGTTCGCCGTCGGAACAAAAAGTAAGCGCTGAAGGAAAGAGGAAATATCTGTGCCACGTTCAGTTAAGAAAGGCCCGTTCATCGACCTGCACCTTCTCAAGAAGGTAGAGGCTGCTGTCGAGAGCAACGACCGTCGCCCGATCAAGACTTGGTCCCGACGCTCAATGGTATCCCCCGATATGGTAGGGCTCACCATTGCTGTACATAACGGCCGTCAACATGTCCCCGTCTCGGTGAATGAGGACATGGTAGGCCACAAACTTGGTGAGTTCGCTGTGACCCGCACGTTTAAAGGGCACATCGTCGACAAGAAAGCCAAGCGTTAAGAGTTGCTGGAGATTAAATGATGGAAGTTGCAGCAAAGCTCAAAGGAGCACGCATCTCAGCGCAGAAAGCGCGCCTCGTCGCAGATGAGGTTCGCGGTATGCCCGTTGGTGAAGCCCTGAATCTGCTGGAGTTTAGTAAAAAGAAAGCGGCCCATTTGGTACGCAAGCTGCTGAACTCGGCGATCGCCAATGCTGAGAACAATGAAGGCGCAGATGTTGATGAGCTGCGCGTAGCGACCATTTTTGTTGATGAAGGCCTGACCATGAAGCGCATGCGACCACGCGCCAAGGGTCGTGGCGACCGAATATTAAAGCGCACTTGCCATATTACGGTGAAAGTCGCGGACAACGAGAGCTAAGGGGACCGACGCATGGGTCAGAAAGTACATCCAACCGGTATACGCCTTGGCATTGTCAAGGATCACAACTCGGTTTGGTATGCAGATAGCAAGGCTTACGCCAAGAACTTGATCAGTGATCTTGAGGTCCGAGATTACGTGCTTAAGAAGCTTGACGCCGCCTCAGTCAGTCGCGTCGTTATCGAGCGGCCTGCGCAGACTGCTCGTTTGACAATCCACACAGCACGTCCTGGCATCGTGATCGGTAAGAAAGGCGAGGATGTAGAGAAGCTGCGTCGGGATCTTAGCGCGAAGATGGGTGTGCCAGTGCACATCAATATTGAAGAAATTCGCAAGCCTGACTTAGACGCTCGCTTAGTTGCACAAAACGTGGCCCAGCAGTTAGAGCGACGTGTCATGTTTCGCCGTGCTATGAAGCGCGTCGTGCAAAATGCCATGCGCCAGGGTGCGCAAGGTATCAAGGTTCAAGTCGGTGGCCGTCTCGGTGGTGCAGAAATTGCGCGTTCCGAATGGTACCGCGAAGGTCGGGTACCGCTGCACACATTGCGCGCCGACATTGATTACGCAACCTATGAAGCTCACACCACTTACGGCGTTATTGGCGTCAAGGTGTGGATCTTCAAGGGTGAAGTTATTGGTAGTGAAGACGAGGGCCAAGAGCCTCGTCGCTCATCGGCAAGTTGAGGCCGTAAGGGATCTGAATCATGCTTCAACCTAAACGAACAAAGTTCAGGAAAATGCACAAAGGCCGAAACCGTGGTCTCGCAGAACGCGGGAGCAAGGTGAGTTTCGGTGAGTACGCATTGAAAGCCACGGGTCGTGGTCGTATCACTGCTCGCCAGATTGAAGCGGCGCGTCGTGCTATGACAAGGCACATTAAGCGTGGCGGAAAAATTTGGATTCGCGTTTTTCCCGATAAGCCAATTACCGGTAAGCCTCTCGAGGTTCGACAGGGTAAAGGTAAGGGTAACGTAGAGTATTGGGTAGCTCAGATCCAGCCGGGCCGCGTTCTCTATGAAGTAGAGGGTGTATCCGAAGAGTTGGCAAGGGAAGCGTTTCAATTGGCTGCGGCCAAACTTCCCATTCAAACCACATTCGTAAAACGGTCGGTGATGTGATGAAGGCGAGCGAACTGCGTGAGAAGTCAAGCGACGAGCTGGGTGCTGAATTGCTCAAGCTGCGTGAAGAGCAATTTAAGTTGCGTATGGCAATGAGCACTGGCCAGCTGGGTCAGTCCCATTTGCTGAAGCAAACCAAGAAAGATATTGCACGGGTGAAAACTGTGCTGAACCAGAAGGTGGAAGGCTAATGGAATCCACGGAGAAAAGAACACGCGTACTTCAGGGTCGTGTTGTTAGTGACAAGATGAACAAAACCATCACGGTTTTGGTAGAGCGACGTGTAAAGCACCCTGTTGTTGGGAAGTTTATTACGCGTTCGTCCAAGGTTCATGCGCACGATGAAGATAATACTGCGGGCATGGGCGATCTCGTCACAGTTGCCGAGTCGCGTCCACTGTCCAAGACAAAGACTTGGACGTTGGTAGAGGTTGTGGAGGCAGCTACTCAAATCTGAGGATTTGGGGGGCGCCATTGGGAGTTAAGAGATGATTCAGACCCAGTCGTATTTGGAAGTTGCAGATAACAGTGGCGCTAGGCGCGTTATGTGCATCAAAGTTTTGGGCGGCTCCAAGCGTCGTTATGCTCGCGTGGGCGATTTGATCAAAGTCACTGTGAAGGAAGCAATTCCGCGCGGCAAGGTAAAGAAGGGTCAGGTCATGACTGCTGTCGTCGTGAGAACCCGTAAGGGCGTGCGCCGTCCAGACGGTTCCCTGATTAAGTTTGACGAAAATGCCGCGGTGATTCTGAACGCTCAGAATGCACCTATCGGTACACGCATTTTCGGCCCGGTTACGCGTGAGCTCCGTGGCGAGAAGTTCATGAAAATTATATCCCTTGCGCCCGAAGTGATTTGAGCAGAAGGCAGGGAGGAGCAGAGTAATGGCAAAGATTAAGCGAGACGACGAAGTGATCGTTTTGGCCGGCAAGGACAAAGGTAAGCGCGGAACAGTTCGCACTATCATTGATGACAAGCGAGTGTTGGTTGCTGGCGTCAACATGATTAAGAAGCACATGAAGCCAAACCCTCAAGCGGGCGTGGCAGGCGGTATTGTCGAGAAAGAGGCGCCCATCCAGGTGTCCAACATCGCGATATTTAATCCGACCACAAGCAAAGGTGACCGAGTGGGTTATCAGACGCTTGAGGACGGTAAGAAAGTACGAGTTTTTAAGTCAAATGGCGAACAGATTGACGCCTGATATTGGTCAGGTTCGATTGAGGTAGCAGAGAATGGCAAGCCTGAAGCAAAAGTTTCGTAGCGAGTTAGTGCCGCAGCTGAAAGAAGAGTTGGGTCTGACTAATACGATGGAAGTACCTCGGATTACCAAGATCACCTTGAATATGGGTGTGGGGGAAGCCGTTGGAGACAAAAAAGTACTGGAAAACGCAGTTGCTGACATGCAAAAGATTGCAGGGCAGAAGCCAGTCGTCACCAAGTCTCGGAAGTCTATTGCGGGGTTCAAAATTCGCGACGGATGGCCGATTGGGTGCAAGGTCACCCTACGTGACGAGCGTATGTATGAGTTCCTGGAGCGTCTTATCAGTATTGCTATTCCTCGAATCCGCGACTTTCGCGGCGTTAGCGGTAAGCAGTTTGATGGTCGAGGTAATTTTGCGATGGGCATTACCGAGCAAATTATCTTCCCAGAAATTAATTATGACCAAATTGACACGCTGCGCGGCATGGATATCACCATTGCAACTACAGCGTCCAATGACGATCAGGGCCGCGCACTATTGCGGGCTTTTAACTTCCCGTTTAAGAGCTGAGGGATAATCACATGGCTAAGAAGTCAATGATTGCACGCGAAGAGAAGCGAGCCCGAACAGTCGCTAAGTTTGCGGCGAAGCGAGCCCAACTGAAAGAGACCATCACCAATGTTGATGCCTCAGACGAAGAGCGTTGGGACGCACAGATTCAGCTACAGAAGCTGCCTCGCAATGCTAGCCCAGTGCGCCAGCGACGACGCTGCCAGATTACTGGCCGGCCCCATGGCGTGTACCGAAAATTTGGTTTGTGCCGAAACAAGCTTCGCGAAGCGGCCATGCGCGGCGATGTGCCGGGCTTGGTTAAGTCGAGCTGGTGAGGGAGTAAATATCTTATGAGCATGCAAGATCCAATCAGCGACATGTTAACCCGCGTGCGCAATGCGCAAATGGCAGGTAAGAAAAGCGTAGAAATGCCCGGTTCTAAGGTCAAAGCCGCTTTGGCTAAGGTTTTAGAAGAGGAAGGCTACATTGGCCCCTTCGAGCTGGACTCCAGCAGTGGCAAGCCTCGTCTTTCAATTGAGCTGCGTTATTTTGATGGCAAGCCGGTGATCGCTGAGATTCAACGTGTCAGCCGTCCATCACTGCGCCGTTATATGGGTAAGGACGATTTAAAGCCCGTTCGCGGTGGTCTTGGTGTTGCCATCATTTCTACGTCACGTGGCGTCATGACCGATCGAGCGGCACGTGCCGCTGGTGTCGGTGGTGAAGTCCTTTGCACCGTATTCTGATTCGAGCGATCGAGGGAGCAGACTGAATTATGTCACGAGTCGCTAATAACCCGGTAAGTCTACCAAAGGGCGTCGAAGTTAAAGTTGGCGCAGGTAAGATTGCCGTCAAGGGAGGCAAGGGTGCCCTTGAAATGAATTTGGCTGATGGCCTGGACGTGGAAGTTACTGATGGTGAGGCCAAAGTCATTTTTGATTTTGACACCAACAGGACCATGGCAGGAACCACCAGGGCCTTGTTGAACAATTTAGTGGTAGGTGTCACCGAAGGTTGGGAGAAGAAGCTGGTTCTCAACGGCGTTGGTTATCGTGCTAAAGCATCCGGTAAGTCAGTGAATCTCACTATAGGGCTATCACACCCAGTGGATTATCAGCTTCCTGAGGGTATCTCAGCGGAGACGCCAACGCAGACTGAAATCGTGATTCGAGGCATGGATAAGCAGGCCGTGGGTCAAGCAGCCGCGGAAATCCGAAGCTTCCGGCCACCGGAACCTTACAAGGGCAAAGGCATTCGTTATGCGGACGAGCACGTCCGACGTAAAGAAGCCAAAAAGAAATAAGTAGGTAGGGCAATGAATCAGAAAAATGAATCACGTCTGCGGCGCGCTCGTCGGTCTCGTACCCGGATGCGAACAGCTGGAGCTATTAGGCTATCAGTACATCGCACACCTCGGCACATTTACGCTCAGGTGATTGGGGCTGAGGGAAATACGGTACTCGCAAGTGCCTCCACCCTTGATAAAGACCTGCGCAGCGGCGCCACGGGCAACGTGGATGCGGCAACGAAGGTCGGCGCACTGATTGCAGAGAGAGCGAAGGCTGCTGGTGTAACCGCAGTTTCTTTTGATCGTGGCGGATTCAAGTACCACGGACGGGTCAAAGCGTTGGCTGATGCTGCGCGCGAAGGCGGATTGGAGTTTTAAGCATGGCGTACAACGATCAGAAGGGGCGTGGCGGCGATCAGCGAACTGAGGGAGACCTTCAGGAGAAGCTGGTGCAGGTCAATCGAGTGGCAAAAACGGTAAAGGGCGGCCGCATCATGAGCTTTACCGCGCTGACTGTTGTTGGCGACGGCAAGGGCCGTGTTGGTTATGGACGAGGCAAGGCGCGTGAAGTGCCAGTTGCTATCCAGAAGGCTATGGAATCGGCACGCCGTAACATGGTTAAGGTCGAGCTCGTTGACGGTACGCTTCAGTACCCTGTCAAAGCTAACCATGGTGCCTCTAAAGTTTATATGCAGCCTGCTTCTGAAGGTACCGGTGTCATTGCAGGTGGTGCTATGCGTGCAGTGCTCGAATTGGCAGGTGTACACAACGTGTTGGCGAAGTGCTACGGGTCTACCAACCCAGTAAACGTGGTTCGAGCAACTTATAAAGGCTTGCGCGATATGCAGTCACCCGATGCGGTGGCGGCGAGGCGTGGCAAGTCTGTTGAAGAAATTCTGAGCTGAGGCTAGGGATACCCATCATGAGCAAGCAAATGATTAAGGTCACCCAAGTGAAAAGTATTCACGGGCGCCTAAAGAAGCATAAGGCCTGTGTTGCAGGTTTGGGCCTTCGACGCATCGGTCACACCGTTGAGGTTGAAGACACGCCTTCGGTACGTGGAATGATTAACAAGGTGCACTACCTTGTGCGGGTTGAGGGTGAAAACCATGGCGGATGAAATGCGACTAAATTCTCTTAGCCCTGCTGAAGGGTCTAAACGTGCGGCGAAGCGCGTCGGTCGTGGCATAGGCTCGGGCACTGGTAAGACAGCCGGTCGGGGACACAAGGGTCTTAAGTCTCGCTCCGGCGGTTCTGTGAAGCCCGGCTTCGAAGGGGGCCAGATGCCCTTACAGAAGCGCTTGCCCAAGTACGGCTTCACCTCAAGGATTGGTCGCACAACGGCGCAGGTCCGATTGCACGAACTGAACCTGGTCGAAGGTGACGTCGTTGATCTCGCTGCACTGAAGAAGGCTGATTTGGTTAAAGAAGACGTTTTACGAGCCCGAGTGTTCCTTTCCGGAACCCTTGAGAAGGCCGTCAAAGTGCAGGGCCTAAAGGTAACTAAGGGCGCTTTGGAAGCGATTGAAGCTGCCGGCGGGAGCGTTGAGGCCTAATCATGGCTAACGGGATGCCATCAATGAATAACTCAGGCATGGGCGAACTCTTCGCTCGCCTGCGTTTTGTGTTGGTTGCGCTTATCATTTATCGCATCGGAACACACATTCCGGTCCCAGGCATCGATCCCGAGCAGTTGGCTGCGTTGTTTGACCAGAATCAGGGCACAATCCTGGGTCTTGCCAACGTGTTTTCTGGTGGCGCGCTCGAGCGCATGAGTATTCTCGCTTTGGGGATTCTGCCCTACATATCAGCCTCGATTATTATGAACTTGATGAGTGCGGTTTCGCCTCAGCTTGAGCAAATTAAGAAAGAGGGTGAAGCAGGTCGCCGAAAAATATCTCAGTACACGCGATACCTGACGGTGGCACTAGCCTTAGTGCAGGCAACGGGTATGACGGTTGGTTTGGCGAATCAGGGCTTGGCTTTTGATACCTCTGTCAGCTTTTACGTTATCGCCATCACGTCTTTGGTAACGGGCGCAGTCTTTATGATGTGGCTGGGTGAGCAAATTACCGAGAGGGGTATTGGCAACGGTATCTCTCTCCTTATTTTCGCAGGCATCGCCGCTGGGTTGCCCTCAGCTGTAGGGCAGTCTCTTGAGCAAGCCAGGCAGGGCGAGCTCAATATTTTGGTGCTTTTAGCAATCGTAGCCCTCGCGGTAATTGTTATTTATTTGGTGGTCTTCATAGAGCGTGGACAGCGACGAGTTACCGTAAATTACGCGAAGCGTCAGCAAGGTCGTCAGTCCTTTCAGGCTCAGGCCTCACACTTGCCGCTTAAGGTCAACATGTCGGGTGTGATCCCAGCGATCTTTGCCAGCTCAATTCTGCTGTTTCCTGCCTCAGTGGCGCAGTGGTTTGGCAGTGGTGACAGTGCTGATTGGCTGCAGGACTTGGCAGTAGCGATAGGCCCCGGGCAGCCGCTGAATATCATGTTGTTCACAGGGTTCATTATTTTCTTTTGTTTCTTTTACACAGCACTCATGTTCAATCCAGTTGAAGTTGCTGACAACTTAAAGCGGTCAGGTGCTTTTGTACCGGGTATTCGTCCCGGACAGCAAACCGCTAATTACATTGATGGTGTATTGACACGTCTCACGGTTTTCGGATCGGCCTATATCGCCTTAGTGTGTCTGCTACCTCAGTTTTTGGTCGTCATGTTTAATGTGCCTTTCTATTTGGGCGGGACATCCATGCTGATCGTTGTGGTCGTGGTGATGGACTTCATGGCCCAAATACAAAGTCATTTGATGTCACACCAGTATGAAGGTGTGATGAAAAAAGCGAATCTGTCTAACACCAGCCCTGCGGGCCGGTTGCGCTAGGTTTTAGGAGCAAGTCATGAAGGTAAGAGCTTCTGTCAAGAAGGTATGTCGTAACTGCAAGATAGTGCGACGTAACGGTGTGGTTCGAGTGATTTGCTCGAGCGATCCACGTCACAAGCAGCGACAGGGCTGAACCCCTTTGTTGTTTGAGTTAACAGTCAATAATCAGCAGTGCCCGAACCGACGGGCCTGCTACTGTACGTGCGTAGGCCTTTTGCCTCAGTCACGTCGTAACGTTTGGAGATAAATCGATGGCGCGACTCGCCGGTGTCAACATCCCCGACAATAAGCATGCATTGGTGTCACTGACCTACATCTACGGTGTAGGGCGTACTCAGGCAAAACGCTTATTAGATGCTACGGGCATCAATTACCAGACTAAGGTCGGTGAACTGAGTGAAGGCGAGCTAGATCAGCTTAGAGGCCTGCTCAGCGAGCTGACTGTTGAAGGCGATTTGCGCCGTGAAGTCTCAATGAACATTAAGCGCCTGATGGATTTGGGGTGTAACCGTGGTCTGCGTCATCGAAAAGGATTGCCGTTACGGGGTCAGCGAACGAAGACCAACGCTAGAACACGCAAGGGCCCACGAAAGCCCATTCGCAAGTAATTTAAATCCAATGTAGCTACATCCCAATTTGTAGCGTTGATATTGAAGTAGGGAAATTATGGCCAAGAACGCCAAGAACAGTAAGACAACCAAGCGGAAGATCACCAAACAAGTGGTCGACGGCGTCGCCCACGTGCATGCGTCTTTCAACAACACGATCGTGACTATTACCGACCGTCAGGGCAATACACTCAGCTGGGCAACAGCGGGTGGCTCCGGTTTTCGTGGTTCTAGAAAATCGACGCCATTTGCCGCTCAGGTAGCAGCAGAACGTGCGGGAGAGTCCGCCAAAGAGTATGGATTGAAAAACCTTGATGTGCAGGTGAAAGGTCCTGGCCCCGGCCGTGAATCAGCGGTTAGAGCGTTAAATAGCTGTGGCTACAAGATTACTAACATTACCGATGTGACGCCCATTCCTCATAATGGTTGTCGCCCCCCAAAGAAGCGCCGCGTCTAAGACAGCGCGCACCGAGGATCTTTCAGAATGGCTCGATATATTGGACCCAAGTGCAAGCTCTCCCGTCGTGAGGGCACTGACTTACAACTCAAAAGTGGCGTTCGGTCGCTCGATAGCAAGTGCAAGGCAGAAACAGCGCCTGGTCAGCACGGTGCTAGGCGTGGTCGTCTCTCTGACTACGGTGTTCAGCTTCGTGAGAAGCAGAAGGTACGCCGCATTTACGGTGTGCTGGAGAAGCAGTTCCGTAATTACTACAAAGAGGCTGCAAGGCTCAAAGGCGCAACAGGCGAGAATCTGCTGCAGCTGCTTGAAAGCCGGCTTGACAACGTTGTTTACCGAATGGGCTTTGGATCGACACGCGCAGAATCAAGGCAGTTGGTCTCCCACAAGGGTATTTTGGTCAATGGAACTGTTGTGAACATTCCTTCGTACCAAGTACGTCCAGGTGACGTGGTGTCAGTACGCGAGAAAGCAAAGAAGCAGCTTCGTATTCAAGCCGCTATGTCGATCGCTGAACAGCGCGGCGAGCAGGTATGGATTGAAGTTAATTCAGAAAAACTCGAAGGGACCTTTAAGTCTAAGCCCGAGCGTCAGGATCTCCCGAGCGAGATAAACGAAAACCTGATCGTGGAGCTGTATTCGAAGTAACCCTGTGGGTTACGCGAGCTGCAGCCCTTCTTAACTACCAATAGCAGGTATCCTATGTCCACGAATGTGAATGAGTTTCTTACCCCCCGCGTCATCAAGGTCGATGAGAAGTCATCGACACGCGCGCAGGTAACCCTTGAGCCGCTCGAGCGTGGCTTCGGACACACCCTTGGTAATGCCCTACGACGCATTTTGCTGTCTTCTATGCCGGGCTGTGCGATTACCGAGGTGGAAATTGACGGTGTTCAACATGAATATTCTGCGGTTGAGGGTGCTCAAGAAGATGTCATTGAGATTCTGCTCAACCTTAAAGGTGTAGCACTGTCTATGACAGGGAAGGATGAGGCAGAGCTGTCTCTAGTAGCCAAGGGTCCCTGTACAGTGACAGCCGCTGAAATTCAAACAGATCACGACGTGCAAATTGGAAATCCTGATCACGTTATTTGTCACCTGACAGCCGATCAAGAATTGGTCATGCGTGTGGTTGTTGAGCGCGGTCGCGGCTACTCTCCTGCAGACTCTCGAATCAACCCCGAAGAGGAAACCCGTTCAATCGGTAAGCTTCAGCTGGATGCATCATTTTCCCCCGTTCGACGTGTATCCTATGTGGTCGATTCGGCGCGAGTTGAACAGCGCACCGACCTCGATAAGCTTATTATCGATTTAGAAACCAACGGAACCATTGATCCTGAGGAAGCTATTCGGCGTGCGGCGACCATATTACAGCAGCAGCTGCTGGTATTTGTCGACCTCGAGAGCGAGGCGCAGGCCACCGCGCAAGAAGCTGATGACGAAGTCGATCCGATCTTGCTACGTCCTGTTGATGATCTTGAGTTGACAGTACGATCAGCTAACTGTCTGAAAGCTGAAAACATTTATTACATTGGTGATCTTGTACAGCGCACTGAAGTGGAGCTCCTCAAGACACCGAATCTCGGTAAGAAGTCTTTGACTGAGATTAAAGACGTCTTGGCGTCGCGAGGCTTGTCACTGGGTATGCGGTTGGAAAACTGGCCGCCTGCTAGCTTGCGTAACGATGAGCGTTTGTTGAGCGTTTAGTCACTTATTAGGTAACTGGTCCCGAATTAGGGATCTTATGGAAGGAAAAAGACAATGCGTCATCGTCATAGCGGTCGACAGCTAAATCGTAACAGCTCCCATCGCAAAGCTATGTTTCGCAACATGGCAGTGTCACTCGTGGAGCACGAGCTGATTAAGACAACGGTACCCAAGGCCAAAGAGTTGCGCGGCTATGCGGAGCCTTTGATTACACTGGCTAAGACCGACAGTGTGGCCAATCGTAGGTTGGCATTTGATCGTACTCGCAGTAAAGAAGCCGTCGGCAAGCTGTTTGACGAGCTAGGCCCGCGTTATGCAGAGCGTCCCGGAGGCTACATCCGTATCTTGAAGTGCGGTTTCCGTACTGGAGACAAGGCACCGATGGCCTATGTTGAGCTGGTTGATCGCCCTGAGCCTGAAGATGTTGAAGAAGTGATTGAGGGTGAAGACGAGGAGTAAGCTCACGTCTAAACCGTTAAGACTTGTAGGAAGCCCCGATGCCCTTGGTATTGGGGTTTTTTTTTGCCGTGCCTTGGGTGTATCGTTTCCCAGAGTTGCCCGGTGCTCTTGAGCGGTTCAAACTGACCAAGCCCTGCGTCAGTGGTTGCTGACTGAGCTGGTCTGTGGAGGGGCGGTTGCGGGTGTTTAATCTGAACGATTATTCGGAGGTGTCGTGGGCATGAAGTGGGTTTCTGTCTTTGTTCTATGCGGCGTATTGTTGGGTTGCAGTGACTCCATCAAGTCCACTGCAGAGATATCGGGGGTAAAGGTGGGCTCAGCGGTGAGTGATCAAGACACCGCGGCTGTTACTGGGCCTTTGCGCTTGTTCATTTTTGATTGTGGCCGAATCCGCTTCGAATCAGTGGCTGGTTTTGGTCTTTCTGAGGGTGATACCGCAACTCGTGAGTTGGTGGCGCCCTGCTACATTATTGATCACCCTAAAGGACAGTTGCTTTGGGACGCGGGACTGCCCTCAGACGTTGCGAAAAGTAGTGGCTGGGTCAGTCGTGGTGAAGGAGTCGACGTTGCTTTAGATAAAACCCTGGCTAAGCAGCTCAAGGAAATGGCTTTGGGCTTTGACCTCGACGCTCTTGAGTTTATAGCGTTCTCCCATATTCACTGGGATCACGTAGGAGCCGCTAATGACGTTTCTAACGGTCAATGGTTAGTGCAGGAAGGCGATTACAGGGCTTTTTTGGACCCTACTGGCGCCGCAGTGCCTGCCGTCGATCCAACACTATTAGTGGCAATGGAAGCGAGACCTGTCCGAGTGCTAACAGGGGATCATGATGTGTTTGGGGATGGGCGCGTAAAGCTTATCGCCGCCTATGGCCACACTCCGGGTCATCAGGTGCTCTATGTGGATTTGGCGAATTTTGGCCCCGTCGTGTTATCCGGTGATCTTTATCATTTTCCCGTGAGTAGAGCTAACCGTGTGGTTCCCCTGTTTAACGTTGATAAAGCGGCAACCTTGGCTGCGATGGATCGTGTTGAGGCTGTGGTGAGTGAGACCGAAGCTGACTTTTGGATACAGCATGATTTAGAACATTTCCTCAGCCAAAAAAAAGCGCCGGAGTTTTATCAGTAATTGGCACTGTCACATCGCGGGTGACCCATGGGGCGGTGCGGGCGGTTCTTTTGAAACCAAAGTTGGTGGCTCCAGCAAGCTAGGCGCCATTGCTGGCAATGACGCCACCAAGCCCTCCAGTAAAAATATGATTCCAGTAGCCGGACAACTTAGTGGCAAAGCCCCGTGCAACCCACTTACGCAATGAGAGTTTTTGCTTAGGTTGGGGTGTCAAAAGCTCTGGGTTAGCGATGCAGCACAACTGATAAATCCGAATAACCGCGAACAAAATTGGACTGAATGCGGTGAGGCTCCCCAAGCATTTCAACGTCACTGAAGCGTTTGAGAATTTCTTCCCAGAGAATACGTAGCTGCATTTCGCCCAGCCGATTACCCATGCACCGATGAATGCCAAAGCCAAACGATAGGTGGTAGCGCGGGTTGTCTCGAGAGATGTTGAAGACGTTTGGGTCCTTAATCGCAGTTTCATCATGGTTTCCGGATAAGTACCACATCACTACTTTATCGCCTTGGCGAATGGTTTTGCCGCCGAGAACGACATCTCGCGTGGCGATCCTCCGCATATGCATTAGGGGAGTTTGCCAGCGGATAATTTCTGGCACCATCGAATTCACGAGGTCTGGATTCGCTTTCAATCGGGCAAATTGCTCGGGGTTTTGATTGAGGGCGACCACGCCTCCGGTGATTGAGTTTCGCGTTGTATCGTTGCCCCCCACGATCAGTAAAATCAAGTTTCCGAGATATTCAAGCGGGTCGTCAACCATGCTGGCGGTTGCCGGATTGGTCGCCAGCATACTGATCAGATCCATAGTTCCCGGTGGATTGTGTTTTCGTTCGTGCCACAGACTGGTGAAAACGGTTAGGCACTCAGTGAGAGCCCGCGTGCGTTCGTCATTGTCACCGTCACCACCTGCGATCTCTGGCAGTGAGGTTGCCATGTCCGACCAGTAGGGCAGCTTGTGCCGGTCCTCAAACGGGAAGTCAAAAATGGTGGCGAGCATTTGCGTGGTCAAATTAATGGCAACGCGGTCAACCCAGTTAAAGGGCTCTCCGATGGGGAGCGCATCCAGCATAGTGATGACCCGGGAGCGAATCAGTGTTTCTAAGTCGGCTAAGTTACGTGGCGCAACAACGCCTTGTACGGCTTTACGCTGGATATCATGAAGAGGTGGATCCATCGCTATGAACTGGCGCACGGGAAGGTCGTCCCCGTAATCACCGATGGTGATGGCTGGCTCGGAAGAAAAATCGTCGTGACTTTTATCAACGGTCACGATGTCCTCAAAGCGAGTGATCGACCAAAAGCCCCCAAAGTCGCTGTTTTCGCTCCAATGAACGGGATCTTCCTCGCGCAGTCGAGCAAACCACGGACGCCAGCTGTCTGTGGCATACAGGTCGGGGTTACTGACATCTATTGCGTCGAGAGGTATTGCGTAAGGGTCGGGCATAGGGGCGGTCATAGCGCGGTCCTCTTATAAGGTTTCGCTCGCACTAGGATTAGAACACAGGGTTGCGATGGTTAGGGGTCATGCAAGGACAGGAGCGGGTGATTTCCAGACACCCGCTTGAATAAAAAGCCCTACGCCGCCTTTTTTCGGGGCTTTCGCTTGCTGGTTTTTTTGACCGCTGCGATCCGGTCACCCAGAAGGGACTTAAGAAACTCGCCGGTGTGAGACCCAGGAGTCGTGGCAACCGTCTCCGGGCGTCCGGTGGCTATGATCTGCCCACCTCCAGAACCACCTTCGGGCCCCAGATCAATGACCCAGTCGGCTGTTTTGATCACATCAAGGTTATGTTCGATGATTGCCACTGTGTTACCGCCGTCCCGCAGGCGGTGCAGGACTTCCAGCAGTTGCCGGATATCTTCAAAATGAAGCCCCGTCGTGGGTTCATCGAGAATATAGAGGGTGTTTCCGGTATCCCGTTTCGACAGCTCCTTGGCAAGTTTTACGCGCTGTGCCTCCCCTCCAGACAGCGTTGTCGCGGCCTGACCCAAACGAACATAAGACAACCCGACATCCATGAGGGTTTGCAGCTTCCGATAAATCGCGGGCACTGCCTCGAAGAAAACGACGGCATCTTCCACCGTCATTTCCAGAACTTCTGAAATGCTTTTCCCTTTGTAGCGAATTTCTAAGGTTTCCCGATTGTAGCGCTTGCCTTTACAGACATCGCAAGGGACAAAAATATCGGGCAAAAAGTGCATTTCAACTTTTGTTACACCGTCACCCTGACAGGCCTCACAGCGGCCGCCGCGAACGTTAAAACTAAAGCGCCCAGGCTTGTAGCCGCGAGATCGAGACTCTTGTGTGCCTGCAAACAGTTCCCTTATGGGCGTGAAGATACCGGTGTAGGTCGCTGGATTAGATCGTGGCGTGCGACCAATAGGCGATTGGTCGATGTCGATACATTTATCGAAATGCTGCAGTCCTGTCACGGCATCGTGGGGAGCTGCCTTGAGCGTAGTCGCGCCATTGAGCTCCGTAGCAGCCAGAGGGTAAAGGGTGCCATTGATCAAGGTCGACTTTCCCGATCCAGACACGCCGGTAATGCAGGTCAAAAGCCCAACCGGTAGTTCCAAGGTGACGGCCTGGAGATTATTGCCGCGGGCACCTTCAATAACCAGCATGCGATCAGTGTCGATAGGTCTGCGGGTTGCGGGGATCGCAATTTCGCGTTTACCCGACATGTAAGCACCGGTTAACGAGTCCTCAACTTTCATGACGTCTGCAATAGTGCCCTCGGCCACAATATGGCCGCCATGAACTCCCGCCCCGGGACCAATGTCGATGATGTGGTCAGCAGTTCTAATGGCATCCTCGTCGTGCTCAACGACCAGTACCGTGTTTCCTAAGTCCCTGAGGTGGGTGAGGGTTGCCAGTAAACGCTCATTATCACGCTGATGTAAGCCAATAGACGGTTCATCGAGGATGTACATAACCCCCACTAAACCTGCGCCAATTTGAGAGGCAAGACGAATTCGCTGTGCTTCGCCTCCCGACAGTGTTTCGGCACTGCGGTTTAACGTGAGGTAGTTAAGCCCAACGTCGACCAGAAAGCGGTAGCGGGCTCGTAATTCTTTGAGAATTTTATCGGCGATTTCGCCGGCGCGCCCCGGCAACGCCAATTGTTCGAAATAGTCGAACGCCTCGCCAACAGGGAGATTAGTGATCTCCGGTAGCGTTTGCTCATCGACAAAGACGTTGCGGGCGTCTCGGCAGAGGCGTGTTCCCTGGCACTGCTGACAGGGTGCCGTCGAAACGTATTTGGATAATTCCTCTCGCACAGATTGCGACTCGGTTTCCCGGTACCGACGCTCAAAATTGGGCAAGATGCCCTCAAAGGCGTGACGCCGCTTGAAAACGGTGCCACGGTCATTGATGTAGGCGAACTCAATTTCTTCCCCGTCGTTGCCAAATAAAATCAGTTCGCGCTGCTTTTTTGATAACGCGTCAAAGGGCTTTTCGATGTCAAAACCATAGTGGTCTGCCAGAGATGTCAGTATGTGAAAGTAGTACACATTGCGCCGATCCCAGCCTCTAATGGCGCCGCCGGCAAGGCTGGCCTCGGGATGGGCAACGACGCGGCTTTCATCGAAGTACTGCATCACGCCCAACCCGTCGCAGCCGTCGCAGGCACCGGCGGGATTGTTGAAGGAAAATAGACGTGGCTCGAGCTCGTCAATGGCATGGCCACATTCGGGACAGGCGTAACGTGCTGAGAACAACAAGGTTTCGCCGGTTTCACCTTCCATCGGTGCGACCGATGCCAGACCGTCAGTGAGTTCCAGGGCGGTTTCAAAGGACTCTGCCAAGCGCAAACCGAGATCCTCCCGCACCTTGAATCGATCGACGACGACATCAATTGAATGCTTACGCTTCTTATCAAGGGCTGGCACGTCATCAAGGTCGACAAGAATGCCGTCGACCCGCACGCGGATAAAACCCGCTGCGCGCATTTGCTCAAAGATGTGTAAATGCTCGCCTTTTCGGTCCCTGATCACGGGGGCGAGCAGCATGAGCTTGCTGCCTTCCGGCTGCGCCAGCACAGCATCGACCATTTGGCTCACGGTTTGGGCCTTGAGTGTGATGCCGTGGTCCGGACAGCGCGGATCACCGACCCGTGCGAACAAAAGTCTCAGGTAGTCATAAATCTCAGTAATAGTGCCCACCGTTGAGCGCGGGTTGTGAGAGGTGGATTTTTGCTCAATGGAAATGGCGGGGGAGAGCCCCTCAACGTGATCAATGTCGGGCTTTTCCATCATCGACAGAAATTGTCGAGCATAGGTCGAGAGCGATTCAACGTAGCGTCGCTGCCCCTCAGCGTAGAGAGTGTCAAAGGCGAGGGAGGATTTTCCCGAGCCTGACAGACCGGTGATCACGACCAGCTTATCCCTCGGGATATCGAGATCAATATTCTTGAGGTTGTGGGTACGCGCACCGCGGACCTGAATGGTATCCATGTATAGCCAGACCTGTGTGAGGGATGAGTGACTGAACCAGACAGTATACGCGCCCTGAGCCAATCCCGATGGCCTCGAGTTCGATTCGTGTCGTGGTAAACTGACGGTTTACCGTCGGTATTGATCTTGGATACACAAACTACGCTGACTTCGGGTGAGCGGCGCGCCATTTTGGCTCTGGGTAGTCTCTACAGTTTCCGTATGCTGGGCCTGTTCATGGTCCTGCCCGTGCTGGGGATTTACGCCGTCGATTTGCCCGGAGCGACACCAGAAAAGCTTGGAATCGCCCTGGGGGCCTATGGTCTGACGCAGGCGTGCCTGCAGTTGCCATTAGGCTGGCTTTCTGACCGTATTGGGCGTTTGCCCATCGTGGTAGCCGGACTGTGTTTGTTTATCGCGGGAAGTTTGGTGGCCGCGGGTGCAGAGACCATTCATGGCATTATCGCTGGCCGGTTTCTGCAGGGGGCGGGGGCCATCGCTGCGGCCCTGACGGCACTAGCTGCTGATTCCACCCGTGAATCTCAACGCACTAAAGCTATGGCGGTTATTGGCGCTAGCGTGGGCCTGTCATTTGTCATGGCGATTGTCTTGGGGCCTGTAATCGCCTCAAGTCTGGGTTTGCAGGGCGTATTCCTTGTAACTGCTGCTTTGGGTGCGGTGGGATTGGTTATTGTATTGACGGTCCTGCCAAAAAATGCGCCCAAAGCGGCGGCCATTGCTGATGGTGACTGGGCTGCCGACCATGTTTTTGGGGGTCGGCTACCGGTCCTCTATGCCAGCGTATTTTTACTGCACGGCCTGATGATGGCGACTTTCCTTATTATTCCTGCCACCTTGGTCAATACCTTCGACTTTGCAGCTAGCGAGCATTGGAAAATCTATTTACTGACCGTTGTGCTATCGATTCCCCCCGCCCTCCTAATTATGCGGATGGGCCGTGGCGGAGAAGACCCCAGATCGGCCCTAAGCCTCGCTATTATTGCCCTCGTTGGCGGCATTCTTGTGGCTCTGCTGGCGCCCAATTTAACAACCGTCGGTGTTGGGCTGTGTTTTATGTTCGTGGGAATTAACGCATTAGAGGCTATCTTGCCAGCGACGGTGACTCGAGTGGCCCCCGGTCGCCTGCGTGGGACTGCGTTGGGTATTTTCGCGACCTGCCAGTTTCTAGGTATTTTCGTGGGTGGTGCCCTTGCTGGCTTCATTTTGTCGGCTGGGGGCAGCCAGGCTGTGGCTGGTTTGGCAGGCTTCTTGGCGTTAGCGTGGTTAATAGCGCTTTGGCGAAGACCATTTACGCCGGTTATTGCCGCGGTTTTTCATGAATAGCGGTCAGCCCCTCGCCTCGGTATCAGCCCGTTGGTATAGTGAGGGAAATGAGACACACGGCTGTAATAAAACGGCCCGCAGCATTGGAGAGAGCTATGGCTTCCCGCGGCATTAATAAAGTGATTTTAGTTGGCAATCTTGGGGCGGACCCCGAAAATCGTATGTCCCAGGCGGGTGCTGCAATTACCAATCTGAGTATTGCGACTTCCGAGACTTGGAAGGACAAGAACACCGGCCAACAGCAGGAGCGCACCGAGTGGCACCGCGTGGTGTTCTTTAACCGCTTGGCTGAGGTTGCGGCTGAGTACCTGCGCAAGGGGTCCAAAGTTTACGTCGAAGGCACTTTACGAACCCGCAAATGGCAGGACAAGCAGACTGGCCAAGATCGTTATACGACTGAAATTGTGGGCAACGAAATGCAGATGCTCGATAGCCGCGGCGCAGGCGGTGGTGGTGGCGATAGCTACAACAACCAAAGTGGTGATAACTACAGCAATCAAGGTGGTGGTGGCTTTCAATCTGCGCCAGCTACTCAGGCCGCGCCCGCTGGGGGCTCTTTCGACCCAGTGGATGACGACATACCCTTTTAAGTTTCGCGCCTTTAAAGGATTACGTCGACGTGCGTATTCTTCTTTTAGGATCGGATACCCCTATTGGGCACTCACTTCGGGCTTTTATTCCGCCCCTTCAGCGGCATGAACTGATACAGGTGCCTTTGGAGGCTACCCGTTGGACGCGGCAGCGCCCCGCTAAAAAATTGCTAAAAACTGCTGATCCCGACCTCATTCTTGATGCGCGGCTGGTAAGCCTTATCGATCGGGTTGATGCCCTTGAGCCTGCTGACATTGAACGCAGCCAATGGTTGGGCAGCACTGCTGCGCGGCAGGGGTGTCACTATTTGCTGCTGTCGAGCTCTCGGGTGTTTTCTGGGGAGCTTAAAAGGCCTTATCGTGAAAGCGATAAAGCTGATGCGAAGGATGAACTGGGCGCTATTCTTATAGAGGCTGAAACCCAGCTTAGAGATTTGGTGGAGTCGATTTTTGTGCTGCGGCTGGGGTGGGTGTTTTCGGGGCGAGGCCCCAGTGCTATGAACCGAGTCTTGGACAGTCTGCGCGATGGTGAAAGTTTGACGGCATCTGATAATCGCCGGGACTGTCCTGTACATAGTGCTGAAGTTGCTCGTGTTGCGGCTGGGGTCATTGATCAGATCGGCGTGGGCGCGCCCGGTAGGGGCCTGTTTCACTATGGCAGCGAAGGGGACACCGGGTACTTTTCCTTTGCAGAAGCGGCGGTGGCGTGCGCATCGCAATTTGGTCGATTTGCCAATGTCCGTGAGCAACTGCGTGAGGACAGGACCATGCCTATGGTAAACCGGTCCCTCGAGTGCACGGCTATTCGCCATCAATTTGGTATTCAACAACGGCCCTGGCGCGACTTTGTAGAGCGGGCCGTGCGTCGGTACATTGAGTTGTATTGTCAGGAGGCATCAGAGTGACAGGTAATAGCGTTCAGGCATTGGGGGTCTGTGTGTTGACGGTGAGTGACACTCGAACCCAAGAAAACGACACCTCAGGTGATTTTCTGGCAGCTGCAGCTATTGCTAGTGGCCACACCTTGGGCGACCGCAGCATCGTAAAAGATGACATTTATCAGATCAGAGCGGTGACATCAGCGTGGATCGCTAGGGCAGACGTTGATGTTGTGCTCATCACCGGAGGAACAGGGTTTTCAGGGCGCGATTCGACGCCTGAAGCCATGGCGCCGTTGTTCGATAAACATATCGAGGGATTTGGTGAGTTATTTCGCCAATTGTCCCACGCTGAAATCGGCTCATCGACGATTCAGTCCCGAGCCCTTGGCGGTTTTGCTAACAATACCGTCATTTTTTGTATGCCTGGCTCTACCGGGGCCTGCAGGACAGCGTGGGAGGGCGTGCTCAAAGAGCAGCTGGATGGCGCTCATAGACCCTGTAATTTTGTAGGCGTGCTGCAAACGCAAGCGGGTGCCTAGCCAGTGGCGCTGACGCCACTGACGGAAGCTAGAGCTCAGATTTTAGCCCAAACTCCTGCGGCCCCAGCGATGGAATGCCTAACATTACAGGACTGTCTGGGTCGCATTCTGTCGGAGGATGTTGTTGCAGCGCGCGACGTGCCGCCCTTCGATAACAGCGCCATGGATGGTTATGCTATTCGTTACTCCGATATCCCGGGTCCTATTCCGGTTACCCAACGAATCCCAGCGGGCAGTGCCGCGGATGCCTTAGAGCCTGGCACTGCAGCTCGTATTTTTACCGGCGGGGTACTGCCCACCGGGGCTGATACGGTAGTTATGCAAGAAAATACGCGGGAACAGGCGGGGTTGGTGACAGTGGTCGAGCAACCTGCTGAGGGTGCGAATATACGTCGTCGGGGCAGTGACATTGGCGCAGGCGACACCGTCTTACGAGCTGGTCAGCTTCTGATGCCACAGGACTTGGGATTGGCGGCTTCGGTGGGGCGCCACCAGCTGTCGGTTTATCGGCCGTTGCGCGTTGCAGTGATCACCACGGGTGATGAGCTTGTTGATCCAGGGAGTGAGCCTGAGCCTTGGCAAATATTTAATAGCAATGGCACTCAGTTGTGCAGCCAGATTCGAATGCTGGGAATGGAGCCATTGCACTATCCGAATGTACCTGATGATCCCGTGCTCACCGGTGAGACCCTTGAAGCCGCGGCTAAGTCTGCCGACTGCATAATTACGTCTGGTGGCGTGTCAGTGGGGGAGGAGGATCACGTCCGAGCGCAAATTGAGCAGCGAGGTACATTAAATCTCTGGAAGTTAGCCCTGAAGCCGGGCAAGCCTTTTGCTTTTGGAGAAGTGGCTGGATGTCCCATATTTGGGTTGCCGGGTAACCCGGTTTCTAGCTGGGTGACCTTCGGGTTGCTGGTGAAGCCATGGTTACTAGCCGCTCAGGGGGCGAAAGTGCCTGAACTGCGCCGACTCAAAGCCGTAGCGGCCTTCAGCAGGCCTCGTCCGGGAACACGTGAGGAGTACCTTCGTGTTGTGGTCGATAGTCAACCTACACCTGTAGCCAAGCTAGCGGGTGATCAAAGTAGTGGCGTGCTGAGTAGCGCTGGACGGGCAAGTGCTTTGGCAGTGATTCCAGCTGGCACCACCCTTTTAGAGGGCGATGCCCTGGACGTCATTCTGGTGTCGGAGTTTCTCTCTCCCGCGGCTACTCTTTAACGGTGGCTCGTCAACGTCGCATCTCGAGAGCTGATTTTCTGGGCTAGGCGTCGTTATAGCGCTGAAAAATTAGCGTAGCGTTGGTGCCACCAAAGCCGAAGCTGTTGGACATGACTCGATTCAGCCCTGCCTGATCGATACGCTCTCTGGCGATTTTGAGGCCCGCAGCGCCGTCGTCGAGTTGGTTGATATTCGCCGATGCGGCGATGAAGTCTTCGCGCATCATTAGCAGCGAGTAGACAGCTTCCTGAACCCCAGCAGCGCCTAATGAATGCCCGCTGAGTGATTTTGTAGAACCAATCCAAGGGCCGTCTTCATGACTGCCAAAGACTTCCCTGACGGCATTAAGCTCCTGAATATCACCTACCGGCGTGCTAGTACCGTGGGCATTAATGTAATCAATCGAACCATCAACGGTGGCCATTGCTTGCTGCATGCAGCGCACGGCACCTTCACCAGAAGGAGCGACCATATCGTAGCCGTCGCTGGTCGCACCGTAGCCGACGATTTCAGCGTAAATGTTGGCGCCGCGAGCCAATGCATGGTCTAGGGACTCCAGCACGACCATGCCGCCACCTCCGGCAATCACAAAGCCATCGCGATCCACGTCGTAGGCACGAGAAGCTTGATCGGGAGCCTCGTTATACTGCGTGGACAGGGCGCCCATAGCGTCAAATAAACAGCTGAGCGACCAGTGGAGTTCCTCACCTCCACCGGCAAAGACGATGTCCTGCTTGCCCATTTGAATCAGCTCCATACCGTTGCCAATGCAGTGGGCGCTGGTTGAGCAGGCTGAAGAAATTGAGTAGTTCACGCCTTTAATCTTGAAAGGGGTGGCTAGGCACGCGGAGACGGTGCTGCCCATCGTTTGGGTCACACGATATGGACCTACTCGGCGCAAGCCTCGATCCCTGAGAATATCAGCGGCCTCGACTTGGCTTGCTGAAGAAGCGCCACCTGATCCAGCGATAATGCCCGTCCTGGTATTGGAAACCTGCTCCTCACTCAATCCCGCATCAGCGATCGCCTGCTCCATGCTCAGGTAGGCGTACCCTGCAGCGTCCCCCATAAAACGCCAGCGCTTACGATCAATGCAGGCCGACAAATCGATATCAGGCACTCCAGCGACATGGGAGCGCATGCCAGCGTCGGCATGCTGCTGGCAGAAGCTAATTCCGGATTGCCCTGCTTTGAGTGCGGCAGTAACTGCGGCCGTATCATTGCCCAGACAGGAAACGGTACCAATACCCGTTACCACCACACGCTGAGTCATCAGAAAGATTCCGTTGATTGAAAAAGGCCGACCCGAAGATCCTTGGCGGTGTAGATAATGTTGCCGTCGACGGCAACAGTGCCGTCAGCAATGCCCATCACAAGCTTGCGTTCAATGACGCGCTTGATTTGAATTTTATACTCCACCCGCTTCGCGGTGGGTAGTACTTGCCCGGTAAACTTAACGTCCCCCGAGCCCAGCGCCCGCCCTTTACCCGGGTTGCCGCGCCAGCCCAAGAAAAATCCCACAAGCTGCCACATGGCATCGAGTCCTAAGCATCCCGGCATGACAGGGTCGCCGGGAAAATGGCAGTCAAAAAACCAGAGGTCTGGGTGTATGTCCAACTCGGCAATGATCTGCCCGCGGTTGTATTCGCCGCCCTCTGAGCTGATGTGAGCGATGCGGTCGATCATAAGCATTTGATCGATCGGCAGTTGGGCATTGCCGGGACCAAATAGATCTCCCATACCACAGGCGACAAGCTCTTCCTTGGTGTAAGCGGGTTGTGCAACGTGCGGCGTGGTTGTCATACAGTATCCGGTTTAGAGGGTCAGACGGCGACGGTGGAGGGGTGAGTTGTCAGCCGCGAATAACGTGCATTTTAAAGCTTGAAAGTGACATGTCCAGTCGGGGATCATATGCATCAGAGTTTTAATACGGGTTTTGCGTGATTAGTGGTTCCCTAACCGCGTGCAAGCGCCGGTCCTCTCACTGCGGTTCTTCTGAGCCAAAACATTTTGGACGTACAGAATGCTCATACCTGTAATTTTATCTGGTGGTGTTGGCAGCCGCTTATGGCCCGTTTCCAGAGAAGGGCGACCCAAGCAATTTTTACCTTTGGGTGGCGTTAACTCAATGCTGCAGGAAACCAGTCAGCGCTTAGAGTCTCTTCAGGCAGAACCCCCCATTGTTGTGTGCAATGAGGCCCATCGTTTCTTGGTCGCAGAACAATTACGCGAGATCGACCTGCCTGCAACTGCCCTAATTTTAGAGCCAGCCGGTCGCAACACGGCGCCAGCGATTGCCATGGCTGCAATACAAGCCGTTCAGAGTGACCCCGATGCAATTCTGCTCGTGCTTCCCGCCGATCATCACATCGGAAACCCTCGTGCTTTCGCAGCGGCAGTGCAGCAAGGGCTACCGGCGGCGGCTACGGGACACCTCATTACGTTTGGGGTGGTGCCTTCCTCTCCTGAAACCGGCTACGGCTATATCCGTGGTGGCGAAGAAATTTCCTCTGGTGTCCTTAACCTTGCGGAGTTTGTTGAAAAGCCCAATGCCGCGACTGCAGCTGGCTACTTGGAAGCGGGTAACTTCTATTGGAACAGTGGTATGTTTCTCTTGGGCGCTCAAAGTTACCTCGATGCTCTTTTGCAATATCAGCCCGAAATGCACCGACTCAGTTGCTCAGCTATGGACGGTGCGAGTCGAGACCTAGATTTCTTAC
The DNA here is from genome assembly GCF_051201685.1 of Luminiphilus sp. nBUS_07. Taxonomy (GTDB): domain Bacteria; phylum Pseudomonadota; class Gammaproteobacteria; order Pseudomonadales; family Halieaceae; genus Luminiphilus. The sequence goes on from NZ_CP179213.1 coordinate 662,635, forward strand.
GACCCGACACGGACCTTTTTCTCGCTTGCCCCTCAGATAGCATTGACTACGCGGTTATGGAGCACACTGATCGTGGTGGTATCGTGCCTCTCGATTGTGAATGGAGTGATATTGGCGCTTGGTCTGCACTCTGGGAAGTGGGCACCCCTGATACAGCGGGCAACGTGGTTGAGGGGGATGTACTCGCCCACGAAACCACCAATAGCTATGTCCGCAGTGAATCGCGCCTAGTCACAACAACGGGCGTAGACAATCTTGTGGTTGTCGAAACTGCGGACGCCGTGCTCGTGGCGGATAGGAACAATGTCCAAGGGGTGAAAGATATCGTTAGTGCGCTGAAAATCGCCGATCGAAGCGAGGCGACGGTACATCAGCGCGTTTTCCGACCCTGGGGATCCTACGAATCACTGGTGGTCGCCGAGGGATTCCAAGTCAAGCGCATCATTGTGCAGCCCGGGCAAACTTTATCGTTACAAAAGCATTTTCACCGTGCGGAGCATTGGATTGTGGTGAAAGGCACGGCTGAGGTCACTCGTGGGGAGGAGACATTCACGCTTACTGAAGATCAGTCAACTTATATCCCGTTGGGTGAGGTGCATCGCTTGGCAAATCCGGGAAAAATTCCTCTGGAGCTTATCGAGGTGCAGTCTGGCTCCTATTTGGGGGAAGACGACATCGTCAGATTTGAAGACGTTTACGGTCGTTAAGCTTAGGGAGTTGTGATGCTTAGAAAATGTTTATTCCCGGTGGCCGGTTATGGCACCCGCTTTTTACCGGCTACGAAGAGCATGCCCAAGGAGATGCTGCCAGTTGTTAACAAACCGCTGGTGCAGTATGGAGTGGAGGAAGCCATCGAGGCGGGTATGACAAATTGTGCCTTGGTGACCGGCCGCGGCAAGCGCGCGATTGCGGATCATTTTGACATCAGTTACGAGCTCGAACATCAAATCGCCGGAAGCAGCAAGGAGTCACTGCTGGGCAGTATTCGTGATGTCATTGATCAGGGTATTTTTACCATGGTTCGGCAGCGAGAGATGTTGGGCCTAGGACATGCGGTATTGACCGGCGAACCGCTGATTGGACCCGAACCCTTTGGTATGGTTCTTTCCGATGATCTCTGTTTAAACACGGGTGGTCCCAGTGTGCTGGCTCAAATGGCAGAGCTATTCGAGGAGTTTGGCTGCTCTATTGTGGCGGTTCAGGAGGTTCCTGACGACGAGATCCACAACTATGGGGTGATCGCCGGTGAACCGTTAAGAGACGGCATCACTCGCGTTGAGCGTATGGTCGAAAAACCCAGCGCCGCGGAAGCGCCATCCAATTTGGCGATTATTGGACGGTACATTTTGACCCCCGATATTTTTGACATCATTCGTGGCACCGCACCCGGAGCCTCTGGCGAAATTCAAATTACTGATGCGCTGCAGCAACAGGCGAACACAGGGGGTGTCATCGCCTACCAATTCAAAGGCCGGCGTTTTGATTGCGGCAGCGTACCCGGCTTTGTTGAAGCCACTAACCACGTCTATGAAACTATTTACAGGCCATAACTCTTATGTCTGACTCTTTACCCTGCTTCAAAGCCTACGATGTTCGTGGGCGAGTACCCGATGAGATCAACGAAGATGTGGCCCACCGAATTGGGCGGGCCTATGCAGAAGTTATTGACCCTGGCAGTGTCGTCGTGGGTCACGACATTCGCCTGACCAGTGAATCCATCAAAGGCGCCTTAATTGACGGCTTGCGAGAGTCGGGGGTTAATGTTGTCGATATTGGTCTTTGTGGCACCGAGGAAATTTACTTTGCCACGGATCATCTCGGAGTCGGCGGCGGCATTGTTGTGACAGCAAGCCACAACCCCAAAGATTACAACGGCATGAAGTTTGTTCGGGAAGGTGCTAAACCCATCTCGGGGGATTCCGGTCTCGCGGAGATTCGTCGTCTTACGGAACAACGTCGGGGACGTGATTCCGGTAGTAAAGGTAGCTATGAGACTACCTCGACGCTATCGCCTTACATTCAACATATGCTGAGTTATGTCGATGTTCCCAGCCTCGCGCCCCTAAACGTTGTGTGTAACGCAGGTAATGGCGGTGCGGGCAGGGTGATCGATGCTCTAGAGCCTAAATTGCCTTTTAAATTTAGCAAGGTGCACCACGAGGCTAATGGTCACTTTCCTAATGGCGTTCCCAACCCTCTGCTTGAGGAAAATCGTGAGGCAACCGCCAGCGTCGTTCGCGCGAAGCGCGCCGATCTGGGTATCGCTTGGGATGGCGATTTTGACCGCTGTTTCTTTTTTACGGCCCAAGGTGATTTCGTTGAGGGCTACTATATTGTTGGGTTGCTGGCCGAGGCGTTTCTGGCGCAGCAGGGTCCTCAGCGCGTGGTGCACGACCCGAGACTGACTTGGAATACTCAGGCCATTGTGGCCGCGGCAGGGGGAGAGGCTGTTGCCAGTAAAACGGGTCACGCGTTTATCAAAGAGCGAATGCGAGAGGTCGACGCAATTTATGGTGGTGAAATGAGCGCCCACCATTATTTCAGAGACTTTGCCTACTGCGACAGCGGCATGATTCCTTGGCTGTTGGTCGCTGCTTTGATGTCTGACAAAAAGCAATCCCTCGCAGAGTTGGTTGCCGCACGAGAGGCGGAATTTCCTTGTTCAGGCGAGATCAACCGTCGCGTGGAGGATCCGGCTTCGCTTTTAGCTGCCGTTGAAGCGCATTACGCACCGACCGCATTACGGGTTGAGCATCGCGATGGTTTGAGTATTGAGAACAGCGACTGGCGTTTCAATCTGCGCATGTCTAATACCGAGCCTGTTGTGCGATTGAACGTTGAAAGCCGTGCTGATCGTGCATTGATGGAAGCTCGTACCGAAGAGCTTCTCGGGTATATGGAAGGGTAAACGCGGTAGCTTTACCGCTCCCGATTTATAGCCATATCAGCTAGCTCATGAAGGGCCTCCAAAGCCGCCGACTGGGCTAGACCGTCCAGCGCAGCAAGAGCGGACTGTTGATGGAGCACGGCCTGCTCACGGGTGTAGTCGATACCACCCGAGCGGCGTACGGCTGCGATTACGCCGGTAAGATTCTCACTGTTTTTCTGAGAGAGTGCGTCGCGAACGATCGCGGCATCATCGGCGCTGCCCGATGCCATGGTGTGAATCAGCGGGAGTGTCGGTTTGCCCTCATTGAGATCGTCACCTACTTGCTTTCCTGTGACTTGGGGATCGCCGGTGTAGTCGAGGACATCGTCAATCATTTGAAAGGCAATGCCTAAATGCCGGCCGTAAGCTGCCATCTGATCCTGCTGTGACGGATCACGGCCCTTTAAAATGGCGCTGCCTCGACAGGCAGCAGCAAACAGGGCGGCTGTTTTGCGGTCGATAACGTCGAGATACTGAGTCTCGGTTACCGACGGATCCCCCGCACGCATTAATTGAAGAACCTCACCTGCCGCAATGGTGTTAGTGGTATCTGCCATACTTTGTAAAAGTGACAAATCTCCCAGGTTAACGATGAGTTGAAACGCCCGGGTGTAAATGAAGTCGCCGACCAAGACGCTGGGGGCGTTACCGAATTCCGCGTTGGCGGTGGCTCTGCCTCGACGCAGGCTCGATAAGTCGACGACGTCATCGTGCAGCAGGGTTGCGGTGTGAATGAACTCAACCACCGCCGCGAATTTAATGTCTGACAGGTCAACGCCGCCTTGAGCGCTAGCAGCTAGCAGGGCCAAAAGTGGTCTGAGGCGCTTGCCTCCGGCGTCAACGATGTAATGCCCAACGTTCTCCACCATGGCCACGTCTGACTTTAGCTGTTGAATAATGAGCTCATTGACCTGCTGGAACTCATCCGCAACACAGGCACGTATCGATGTAATCAAGAGGACTCTCCTTGGGGCAAGCGGAGTATAGGGGCTTGCTGGGTTCTGCGCCATGCTGACCAAGGTAAGTGCGCTAAAATAGAGACGCGTAATAAACACACTTGAAGTTCGGAGCTTCCTCACCTAAAATCCGCGCCCGAGTCTCATAACCCAAGGGTTGTAGTGCTCATCTGGTGCCGACGCTCTGCCCCGCTGCTTTTTCGGCGGTTTTTAATTTTGCGAGCCGGCTAACTACGAGGAAAAGTCGAATGTATGCAGTGATTGAGAGCGGTGGCAAGCAGCACCGGGTTGAAGAAGGCGAAGTGCTCAAGTTGGAAAAGCTTGAAGTCGCGACCGGTGACACGATCGAATTTGACCGTGTGTTCATGGTGGGCGCGGGCGCAGACGTCAAAATAGGCGCGCCGTTGGTAGAAGGCAGCAAAGTGACTGCTGAGGTGGTGGCCCACGGTCGCCACGCGAAAATCCGTATTGTGAAGTTCAATCGGCGTAAGCACTACCGAAATGAGACTGGCCACAGGCAGTGGTTCACTGAGGTTAAAATTACTGGAATAACGGGCTAATAGGAGGCTTCCATGGCACATAAAAAAGCAGGCGGTAGTACTCGCAACGGTCGCGATTCAGAAAGCAAACGGTTGGGCGTCAAGGTGTTTGGTGGTCAAGAGATCAGCGCAGGCGGTATTATCGTTCGACAGCGCGGCACAAGGTTTCATGCCGGTGATAACGTTCGGGTAGGCAAGGACCACACCTTGTTTGCAACGTCGGCCGGTAAGGTCGAGTTCTATGTCGGGGGTCCTCGAAACCGCAAGCAGGTTCGGGTCGTCAGCGCGTAGGTACAGCGACCACATGGTGACATAAAGCCTCGTCAGCTGACGGGGCTTTTTTGTTTTAGGCTGCTGTACAAAAATTGCAGCAGCGCACATCCCGGAGGGATGACTCATGAAGTTTGTCGATGAAGCAACCATCGAAGTTTTTGCCGGGAATGGTGGCGGTGGCTGTGTCAGCTTCCGACGGGAAAAATATATTCCTTTTGGCGGCCCTGACGGTGGCGACGGTGGCGACGGGGGTAGCGTAATTTTATTGGGGGACGCTTCCCTCAATACGATGATTGACTACCGCTACACGCGAAAGTTTAGGGCAGAAGCCGGCAGCTCAGGTAAAGGTCGCAATTGCACGGGTAAGGCGGGGGAGGACCTGACGCTTCCCGTTCCTATTGGTACCACCATACTCGATGAAGATACGGGTGAAGTGCTGGGCGACATTCGAGAGGCTGGGCAGGAGTTGCTGGTTGCTCAGGGCGGATTTCACGGTTTGGGTAACACGCGGTTTAAATCTAGTGTCAATCGCTCGCCTCGACAGTCGTCTCCAGGGTCAGCAGGGGAAAATCGCCGATTGAAGTTGGAGCTCAAGGTTTTGGCTGACGTGGGGTTGCTGGGCTTGCCCAATGCGGGAAAATCCACGCTGATTCGTGCGGTATCGGCGGCCACTCCTAAAGTTGCCGATTATCCCTTCACGACGCTAATACCCAGTTTGGGCGTTGTTAAGGTGGACAGCTACCGCTCCTTTGTTGTGGCAGACATACCTGGGCTAATAGAGGGTGCGTCTGAGGGTGCTGGACTAGGCATACGCTTTCTCAAGCACCTAACAAGAAATCGCATTTTGTTGCACTTGGTCGACATCGCCCCCCTTGATGAGAGCGACCCCTCAGAGGCGGCGGTGAGCATTGTCCGCGAACTGGAGCGTTTTAGCCCTACCTTGGCGTCACGCCCTCGCTGGCTGATTTTGAACAAAGTGGATTTAATCGACGAGACGCTGCTCGCCGAGCGAAAGGCTGCTGTGCTTTCTGCTTTAAATTGGACCGGCCCTGTCTATGAAATCTCGGCGTTGAGCCGTGAGGGTACCAGACGGCTCAGTGGCGATCTGATGACCTACATTGAAGACCTCAACGAGACGCTTGCTGCAGATGATGCGGCAATGCAGGCCGAGCGCGAGGCTCAAACGGCAATGCAGCAAGAAGCACGAGAGCGCATCGAAGCGCTGCGCAGTGCAAAAAGGGATGAGAGTCGCGCCCAAAACAGTGAGCAAGTTGAAGACGACGATGACGATGGTGACGACGGGGTGGCTGTGGAGTACCGTCTTTGATCACAGATGATCGCCAGGTCTTGCTGACCGCGCGCCGCTGGGTCGTTAAAGTGGGAAGTGCCTTACTCACCGCTGATGGGCGACGTCTCGATAAAGGCGTTATTCACGGCTTGGTTCAGCAGCTGATCACTTTGCGAGAGCGCGGCTGCGAGGTGGTGTTGGTGTCCAGCGGTGCTGTCGCAGCTGGGGCGGTCCGGCTGGGGTTTGAAGATCGCCCGGAGGATCTCCACTCGCTGCAGGCTGCCGCGGCGGTAGGGCAGTCAGCACTGATTCGCAGTTACGAAGAGGCGCTGGCCCCTCAGGGTATTACCACGGCTCTCGTTTTGTTGAGCCACGCAGATATTCTCGCCAGAGACCGTTACCTCAATGCGCGTGGGACACTGGGGCGCCTGATTGATTTGGGTGTCATCCCGGTTGTGAACGAAAATGATTCGGTAGTGACCGATGAAATACGCCTTGGGGATAACGATACGCTGGCAGCACTCGTGGCGAATTTGATAGACGCCGATGTGTTGCTGGTGCTAACGGATCAAGACGGGTTATGTGACGCAAATCCTCGCGAAAATCCCGACGCCGCGGTAATTCCAGCCGCGGAGGTTGATGACCCCAAACTCGATAAAGTGGTCGGCGAGGGTGGCCAGTTTGGACGCGGCGGTATGGTGACCAAACTCAACGCTGCTCGGTTGGCAGCGCGATCAGGTGCAGTTACCGTGATTGCCAACGGGCGCATGCCTGAAGTCATTCCCAAGGTGGCCGCGGGGGAACAATTGGGTACCTTACTCAGCACCCGGCAACGGCCGCAAAGCGCTCGAAAGCAATGGCTCGCTAGCCTGCTCCACATTCAGGGTCGTTTAGTACTCGATGCGGGTGCGGCTGCCGTTGTGGCTGCCGGGGATAAGTCACTCTTGCCCATCGGTGTTACAGCCGTCGAGGGCGATTTTGTGCGGGGTGATCTGGTGGCCTGCGTGGATAGTGAGGGGCGTCAAATAGCTCGGGGTCTGGTCAACTACAGTGCCTCAGAAGCGCATCAACTGCAGGGTAAGCCGTCCAAGGATATACCGGTGATTCTTGGCTATGGTGGCGACTCGGAAATCATTCATCGCGACAATATGGTGAGTTTGTGAGTGCCGCAATGGTGTTGTTGCTAATCTATCTGCCCGCTATTTTTGCGGTCAGTATCTTAGGTGGGTGGGTGCCCCGTCGCTTCCACATGACACACACCCGGACGCAGCTGGTGATGAGTCTGGTGGCGGGCTTGATGTTAGGGGTAGCTTTTTTCCATCTTATCCCCCACGCGGCACTCGCTAAAACGGCGGGCGTTGATTTTGCCATGGCTTGGGTAATGGCAGGACTGGTTTTTATGCTGGTGCTGCTGCGGCTATTTCACTTTCATCAGCATGATTTCGACGAATCCCATGCGAACTGCGGTGAGGGCGTGGCCAATGCCCACAGCCATGGACACGCCCATGATCACAGCCATACCCAGCCTCCGGGCGGGCCCTTCACTTGGATGGGGCTGTTGTTGGGTTTGGCAATTCATACCCTAGTGGACGGGATTGCCTTAGGCGCCGTGATGCGAGCAGGGACCGGGTCTGATGCTGGTATTTTAGGACTTGGCGTTTTTCTGGCGATATTTCTGCATAAACCTCTGGATGCCTTATCGATTGAAACGGTCCTTGCGGCATCTGGCCAATCTCCCCGCCGCAGGCATTGGATCAACCTCATATTTTCGCTGCTTTGCCCAGTGGCGGCGGTGATATTTTGGTACTCCGTTGAGCTGTCACCCGCTGACGGTCGAATACTGGCCGCGGCCCTGGCTTTCTCTGCGGGTGCTTTTATCTGTATAGCGTTGGGTGATTTGTTGCCGGAAATCCAATTTCACAGTCACGACCGGGGCAAATTAACGCTGCTTTTTATTCTGGGAATCGCGATCGCTTGGGCAATTGGCGTCGTCGAACCTGCCCACATCCTCTAGACGTGTCGTGATTAGCGGCTAGCTCCAAACGCGCCGGCCTCTGAGCGCGTTGTTTGGGCGTCGTAGGCGGGCTCCTCCCAGCCATTCAATTCCCTCTGAATACGATCGGTCAGAGCATCGAGGTGCTCCGTGCTGGCATTCAGGCAGGGAATATATTCGTAGCGCTCTCCTCCTGCCTCGAGGAAATAATCACGATTTTCCATGCCAATCTCTTCAATGGTTTCAAGGCAATCGGCAGAAAAGCCTGGGCAAACAATTTGCAGCGATTTAACACCCGTCTCCGGCAGAGACTTGAGGGTTTCATCGGTGTACGGCTTGAGCCACTCCTCACGACCGAAGCGCGATTGAAAAGTGGATAAATAATCATCGGCGTTCAAATCTAAAGCTTCGGCAACGAGTCGCGTCGTTTTATGGCACTGACAATGGTACGGATCGCCGTTTTGCAGGTAACGTTGCGGGCTCCCGTGGTAGCTAAATATAAGTTTATCGGCACGTCCATGTTGTTCCCAGTGCTTGCGAATAGACCCCGCGACGGCGGCAATATAACCCGGGTCGTCACAGTAATTTGCGATAAAACGGAAATTGGGTAGCCATCGGCGAGTCACGAAGTCAGCAGCGATCTCATCAAACGTTGACCCCGTGGTGGGTCCGGCATATTGGGGATAAAGGGGGAGTACGACGAGCCGCTGAATGCCTGCACTGAAGAGGTCTTGGAGAACATTGGGAATCGACGGATTACCGTAGCGCATCGCACCGCGCACCATAACGTGATCACCCACTCGGCTTTTCAGTCGTTCCTCGATACCGCTGACTTGATCCATGAGGTGATACAACAGCGGAGAGCCCCGATCAGTCCAAACCTCACTGTAAGCCTCAGCGGATCTTTTTGGACGCGTGTTTAAAATGATGCCGTTAAGAATCAGCCACCAAATGAGCCGGGGCACTTCCACAACCCGGGGGTCGCTCAAAAATTGCTTGAGATAAGGGCGCAGCGCTTTAGCCGTGGGGGCTTGTGGGGTCCCCAAATTGGTGATCAATACCCCGGTTAACGGGGGCGTGCCATGATCATAGTCGGTCGTGCCGCGGTAACTCATCACTTTTCCCGGTTAATTTCTCTACTTCTGGCATACGGTTTGTGGCGCTTCACGGATGCCTGAGGCCGCATATTGTACGCCTGTCTGGGCCTTGGGTTACACCGGCGTGAACCCGTGGTATAAAAACCTACTCAAAATTCAAAAAAACCACACAAGGCCGCGTATCCGCCTTGAGAAAGAGAAACAATTCCCTATGAGTCTCGACTTTGACAGCGCCCAACTCCCCAACCCCAACCTGACCGATTTACATCACGCTTGGAGGGAGCAGCTACGCCGTTTTATTGATGTTGAAATTATGCCCTATGCCGACGACTGGGATGAGGCAGGCGAGATTCCTATTGGATTGTGGCCTAAGGCTGCCGAAGTGGGCTTATTGGGCCTGGGTTACCCTGAGGCCTATGGTGGGACTCCAGATGATGTTTGGCTGGGGCAGATCACCGCAGAGGAGCTGGGACGTGTTGGTGCCGGCGGCATTAACGCGAGTCTGATGGTTCACAATATTGGTTTGCCGCCCATCATCAATTGGGGCTCCCAAACCATGAAGGATGAGATTGCGCCGCCCATACTTCGGGGGGAAGCATGGATTTCCTTGGGGATTACCGAGCCGGGCGGAGGGTCCGACGTGGCTAATCTCCAGACCACCGCAGTGCGCGATGGTGATGAGTACGTGGTTAATGGCTCGAAAACCTACATTACCGGGGGTATGCGCGCGAATTGGGTTTCGACGGCAGTACGCACGGGTGGCGAGGGTGCTGGCGGCGTCTCTATGCTGTTAATCCCGACGAACGCCGAGGGTTTTTCTCGCACTCCTTTGGATCGTAAGCAGGGGTGGTGGGCTTCAGATACAGCCACGCTGTATTTCGATAACGTCAGGGTTCCTGCCAGTCAGCTGATCGGTGAAGAAAATCAGGGCTTTCGAGTAATCATGACGAACTTTAATAGCGAGCGTATGGGCATGGCGATCCACATGGAGGCGGCGGCGAGAGTCTGTATGGAGGAGGCGGTGAGCTGGGCTCGCGAGCGTAAAACCTTTGGCAAGCGTTTAGCCGATCATCAGGTTATTCGTCATAAAATTGCTATGATGAAACAAAAAATAAACGCCACGCAGGCCTATATTCGTGTGTGCAACGAATCCATTGAGCGGGGTGAGCCCAATCCCGCCGATATCGCCTTGCTGAAAGTTCAGGCCAGTGAGGTCATGGAGTTCTGTGCGCGAGAGGCGATGCAGGTGTTGGGCGGTCTAGGCTTCATGCGTGGCAGCCGCACCGAGCGGATTTATCGAGAAGTGAGAGTAAATGCAATTGGCGGGGGGTCTGAGGAAATTATGCGTGACCTGGCGTCCCGGCAGTACGGACTGTAACGAGAGGAGCCAACATGGCTGAGTCTAGAGAAACACTAAAAGCATTTCAGGCCGAGGTTGCGGCATGGATGAAAGAAAATGCCCCGGCCGATCCTGGGTTCCTGCTGCCTTTGAGCTTTTTAGAGGTTGGCACCGAGCAGCAGCTCGATTTTCTCAGGGCATGGCAGCACAAAGTTTGGGAGGCGGGTTTTTTAGGGATGCACTGGCCCACGGAATACGGAGGCCAGGGCGCTGATCCGGCTTATCAAGACGTGGTGGATCGAGAGCTGGCACGATGCAATGCCCCCATCATGTTCAACACCATTGGATTGGGCTGGACGGGACCTCTGTTGCTTGAAATGGGCACCGATGCCGAGAAGGCCAAGTATCTGAAACATATCCTATCCGGCGATGAGATTTGGTGTCAGGGTTTTTCCGAGCCTGATCACGGCTCTGATCTTGGTGCTGTGCAAACGAAGGCGGTTCGTGATGGCGATGAGTACGTCATCAACGGCTCCAAGATCTGGACCACCTTGGGAAACTATGCGGACCATATGATTTTGCTGGCTAGGACAGATCCCACTGCGCAGCGTAAATACGACGGCCTGTCGTTTTTTCTGTCGCCCATGAAGGTGCCCGGTGTCGACGCGGTACCCATCCGTAAAGTGACGGGTGAATATGGTTTCAATCAGGTGTTTTTTACCGACACTCGAATCCCTGCCGATACTTTGATGGTTGGCGAGGGCAAGGGTTGGGGCGTTGCCATGAAAACTCTCGAGTATGAGCGCGGTGTCTCAGCCGGTCAGGCAACGGGTCACTGGATGGTGGCGATTGAAATCGATGATCTCATTAACGATCTGCGAGGGTTCGAACGTGACGGGGCTCCCGTATTTGAAGACCCGGCGGTTCGAGACGAGGCCGTTGGCCTGATTATGGAGGCCAAGGCGTTATCGCTGTCAGCCCGCCGTATGGGCGTGCCGGCCTTAACCAGTGACTTTCCCATGGGCTTACCCCTGTCTTCGAAGTACCGCGGTACGGAATGGGCGAGGCGCATGAAGCTGTTCGGGGCCGCTATGCAGGGTGCCCAGGGAGCTCTCTATGTTGACGACCCCGATGCCCATCGCGGCGGGTTTTGGCAGCGCGCTTATTTTTCCAATTTTGGCGCCACCATAGGCGGCGGAACCTCTCAGGTGCAAGCCAACATTATCGCCGAGCATGTTCTCGGCCTGCCCAAGTAAGGAGATTAGTGATGACATCAGTACTTGGAAATGTATCGCTCAAGTTCAGTGATGAGCAAAGCATGCTCATGGATGTGGCTCGTGGCTTCCTCAATGATAAGGCGCCCACCGATAAAATCCGCGAATTCCTTGAAAGTGATCAGGGTTACGAGCCTCAGGTCTGGTCGGAGATTGTCGACTTAGGTTGGACCGGTATCGCACTGCCTGAAATGGTGGGAGGAGCGGGGCTGGGGATCAGTGCGGTCATTCCCGTTGCAGAGGCTATGGGCCACGCTTTGCTGGGCACGCCTCTCATTGACACCACTTTGGCAGGGCAATTGCTGCTGCGAGCGGGGGGGGCAGAGCAGGAGCCATTGCTACAAGATATCGCTGGGGGTCGCATTGCCACCGTTGCGTTTCTCGACGGAGGTGACTGGGGTGGTGCTAACTTAGGCCTTGAGATGACCAAAGAGGGTGTGCTCAGTGGCAGTAAGACTTTCGTGGGCTGCGGTCACGAGGCCAGCCTTATTTTGGTTGTGGGCCAGTGTGACAACGCTCCCGCCATTGCGGTAGTAGACGCGGCCGATCTAAAAGCGGATGCGATATCGGTCAATACGCTCATTGATCTCACCAAGCGTACGGCGCAGATCGACTTTACCGGAGTGTCAGCTAAAGCAATGCTTACGGGTGAGCGCGTTGTTGCCGCAATCAGGGACTATCGGTTGCTTGGCGCCTTGCTCACGGCTGCTGAGGCCGCGGGCAGTGCGGCACGGTGCTTAGAGGTAATCGTTGATTATTTGAAGACGCGTAAGCAGTTCGGCAAACTTATTGGCTCCTATCAGGCTCTCAAGCATCCCACGGTTGATATCTATTGTGGTGTCGAGGATGCCCGCAGCTTTTGTTATCACGCGGCGTCTTTGTTAGATGCTGATTCTCTGAGCCACGATGCTGAAGTCGCCTGCCGTATGGCCAAGGTATCGGCGGGACAAACCATGTCCTACGCGGGGGACCGCGCGGTTCAGTTTCACGGTGGTATCGGCTTCACGTGGGATTGTGATTCAACGCTCTTCATCCGCCGTGGTCAGTGGACTCATCAGGTCTTTGGCGATGCCATACATCACCGTAAACGTTTAGCCAGCCTGCTGCTTGACTGACCCTGCTTTGTCCGGGGGCAATTGGCGCCCCCGGTAGTCCGCAAACCGCGGCCTCACGTACGACTGCCATGACTAACAACAAACCCATTCGCCGTGGTGCCTTGAGCCGTGGATTAAGCTTGTCCATCGCTGGCGCTCGTGCCGGCGGTGCCTTTGCTTTTGACAGCGCATTGCGCAAGCTCCGGGGTGAGGAAGCGGGTAACAGCGAGCGGTTAGATCGAGAGGCCCAACGCTTTGCGCGAAGTTTGGGTGAACTCAAAGGCAGCTACGTCAAAATTGGCCAGCTGTTTGCCTTATTGGGTGAACACTTTTTACCTGCTCCCCTAACCGCGGCTCTGCATCAGCTCGAATCTCAGGCTCAGCCCCTACCTTGGCGTCATGTGGAGCCGCTGCTACGGGATTCACTGGGGTCTCGGTACAAAGAGCTTCAAATTGAATCCGATGCTCTCGCAGCGGCATCTCTGGCGCAGGTCCATCGCGCTCAAGTCATCGCGACCAAGGAAATGGTTGTCGTTAAGGTCCAATATCCAGACTTGGCTGCGATGTTGGACGAGGATTTCGATGCCGTCGTCAAAATGTTGCGGCTAGCGCGTTGGATTCCAATCAGCCGAGACTTTGATTCCTGGTTACAAACTTTGCGCGCCCAGCTTCATGCAGAAATCGACTACCCAAGAGAAATGGCCGTAGCGCAACAGCTCGCCAGTGCACTCCCTAAATACGACTCGCTGACGGTTGATGGTGTGTCTTTAGTGGTGCCCAATTTTTGGCCGCGTTACTCCGGAAGTCGCTGGCTCACGATGGATTATGTCTCGGGCTTTCAAGCCGGATCATCAGAGGTTGCGGCCCTACCTCAAGCTAGGCGTAACGCTTTGGGGCGGTTAATGCTTGAGCTTTTCTTCGTCGAAGTTTTTGAGCTGGGCCTGATGCAAAGCGATCCCAATTTCGGTAATTACTTGATCAGCGCCGAGGGTGATCAGTTGACGCTGCTAGATTTTGGTTCTGTTATGAGCCTTGAGAAGTCCGTTCAGCAGGCGCTGTGCGACACCATTGTAGCCGGACATTGCAACGACGATGCGGCGCTGTTATCGGGATTACAGCGGTTGGGTTGTTTGAAGGACGATGCTGGCAGCCATGCTCAGCAGACCTTTAGAAATTTTGTGGTGAATTTACTGGAACCGTTACGGCCGCCCTCGGAATTACCGCCGGAGTTTTTGAATCAGTCAGGTGACTATTGTTGGGGTCGGTCGGCACTGCTTAATCGCACCGGCCGCCATGTTGCCAAGTCGGTCACGAGTCGGCAGTTCACGATCCCCAGTGGCGATTTCGCTTTAGTGGCACGCAAGCTGACCGGGGTATTTACTTTTATTGCTGTGCTCAATGCCGAATTCAATGCCTACGACGTGATTGCGCCCTACCTCAACCGTAAGGCTCCTGTGAAAAAACGATCGAGGCAAAGGACATGACCGGAAAAAGTCAGGCCGTACCCCGAGGTCGGGTCCAGCGTTTTGGTAAATTTGCGCGGTTAGCAGGGGGAGTAGCGGGCAATATGCTTACCGAGGGCGTTAAACAGGTCGCCTCCGGTAATCGACCTAAGGCCCGCGATCTTTTGTTGACACCCACGAATGCCCGACGGCTCACCAAGCAGCTCGCTGAGATGCGCGGTGCGGCGATGAAGCTGGGGCAGATATTCTCGATGGATACCGGTGATTTTTTGCCTCGGGAACTGGCCGACATTCTTGCAACTCTTCGCGATGCGGGTTACGCCATGCCCGATACTCAGCTTAGAGAAGTCCTAGCAGATGCCTTCGGCCCGGAGTTTGAGAGCAAGCTCAATGACTTCGATTTTCAACCTTTTGCAGCGGCTTCTATCGGGCAGGTCCATCGTTTAACGACCAAGCAGGGTCGGTCGGCGGTACTGAAAGTGCAGTATCCGGGAGTGCGGGAAAGTATCGATTCTGACGTCGATAATCTTGCCACTCTGCTGCGGGTCTCGGGATTACTACCCAAACATATAGAGATAGCTCCGCTACTTCTGGAGGTCAAGGCGCAGTTGCGTGAGGAGGCTGACTACGAGCAAGAGGCGCGCTACCTCAATGCCTTTGTTCGAGCGCTGGGTGACGACGAGCGCTTCCTCTTACCCAGGGTTATCCCATCTTTAAGTTCGTCTCGAGTTCTCGGTATGACCTATGTTCCAGGGGTTCCCATTGAGGATGTGATTCACGAAGACCAGGAAGAACGCAATCGGGTCATGTCGCTACTCTTTGAGTTGCTGCTGATTGAAATGTTTGAGTTGAGGTTGGTCCAAACAGATCCCAACTTTGCCAACTACCGTTATGACCCAGAGAGCGGTCAGGTTGTTTTGCTTGATTTCGGTGCCTCACGCCGTTTCAAGGCAGCATTTACCGGAGCGTACTTAGACTTGCTAAAAGCGGTGGTGACCCATGACCAAGATGCCATGGCTGAAGCGGCAAACCGTATTGGTTACAAACTGGGGTCCGAAAAGACACCCTATCGCGACACGATTTTACAGCTGGCGACGGTCGTCTTGGCGCCGCTTACACGGGATGAGCCCTACGACTTTGCTATTTCTGAGCTCCCCAAACAGGCAGTGGCCATGGCTGGTGACATACAGCGCTATAAGGAGTTTTGGGAGGCGCCACCCGTCGATGTGGCTTACATTCACCGGAAAATTGCAGGGTTGTTTATGCTGGCCACCCGGCTCAAAGCACAGGTCAATCTCAACCAACTTCTTCTGCCATGGCTGCAAGAATAATGGCTAAAGCAGCGTAATGACTCAGGTCGGATAAACAACATGTCAAACAGTAAACTGATTCTTGTATTGGGCGATCAGCTCAGTTGGAGCAATCCCGCCATAGCGGCTGCCGATCCTCAAACCGACGGCATTATTTTGGCTGAAGTTCGGGAAGAGGCGTCTTATGTACCTCATAATCGTCACAAAATGGTGCTCATATTCTCTGCCATGCGCCACTTCGCTCAAGCCCTTCGAGATCAGGGTTTCACCGTCTATTACACCGAGATTGGGGCGGGGCTTGGCAGCCTTGAGGAGGCCTGCTCGGCGGCACTCAAGCAGCATCCAGCAAAAAGCGTGGAAGTCTGTAGTCCCGGTGAGCATCGATTACTCGCTGCAATGCTCCAGTGGAGTGATCGCCTAGGGGTCCCAGTCAACCTTTTGGAGGACACACGTTTTCTCGCGTCGAATGATGACTTTACAGCTTGGGCTGCAGGTCGTAAGCAGCTCCGCATGGAGTATTTTTATCGGGAGATGCGCAAACGCTACGACCTGCTGCTAGATGATCAAGACCCCTGCGGTGGTCAGTGGAACTATGATGCCGACAACCGGAAAGGGTGGCGTAATCAAGTTCCAATACCAGAGCGTGAGGACGTCCCTCCCGATGCCATCACCCAGAAGGTAATCGACGAAGTGCTTGAATACTTTCCCGATAATCCGGGTGACCTGAGTCAGTTTCGCCTGGCGGTGACTCATGAAGGGGCTCAGGAGCAATTTGACTGGTTTTGCCGTTATACGCTGGCAGATTTTGGAAATTACCAAGACGCGTTGCCGGAGGAGTCGCCCTGGGTATTCCACAGTCTTATTTCGATGTATCTCAACTGTGGCCTTCTTGAACCACTGGCTTTGTGTCAACGGGTGGAAGCTGAGTATCGCGCTGAGCGTTGTTCCCTCGCGGCAGCAGAAGGGTTTATTCGGCAAATTTTAGGATGGCGAGAGTACGTTCGTGGCATTTACTGGTTGTTAATGCCGGAGTACGCCGAGCGTAATACTTTCGATGCCAGACGCCCCCTGCCAGATTTTTTCTGGAATGCTGAGACGGACATGCGCTGCTTACAGCGGGCCCTGAGCCAGTCCCTCGATCTGGGCTATGCCCACCACATTCAGCGGCTTATGGTTATTGGGAATTTTGCGCTGTTGGCCGGGCTCGATGTCCACAGCGTGTGTGCCTGGTACCTAGCTGTGTATGTCGACGCTTATGAATGGGTCGAATTGCCCAACACGTCTGGAATGGCTTTGTTTGCTGATGAGGGTGCGATGGCGAGCAAGCCTTACGCAGCAAGCGGTAAATACATCCAGAAACAGGGTAACCACTGCAAGCAGTGTCGCTATAACCCTGCGAAAATGACCGGAGACGAGGCCTGCCCCTACAACAGTCTCTATTGGCACTTTATTGATCGCAATGCTGATTTGCTTAGCTCCAATCCAAGAATGGGCTTGATTATGGGGAACTGGCGAAAGCGTGACCCGGAAGAAAAGCAGGCCATAACGGCATGGGCAGATACCCTGCTCGAACAGCTGTGAGGTGTTACTGACTTATTTGGTGGCGAGCTGAACCTAAGCCAAGCCTGATTAGCCACTGAAACAACCTAGGTGGGTAAAGCACCAAAGGCCCGGTTACGCGATAACTAAAAAGTCAGAGACGCAGCAGGTAAAGAAACATCATTAGTGGCCGCAAATGTGGGTTCGAATCGACAGAGGGTTGTTGAGGACCATCTGCCGTTAGCTTCTGCTGAGTGCTTTGTGTCGCTGACTTCCGCAGCGTTTTGAGCAGTAGACGACCTCGTCCCAATTGTTCTTCCAACGTGCGCGCCAGGAAAAAGGCAGCTCACAGACCGGACAGACTTTGGTTGGTAAATCGCGTTTTTTACGCATACGAGGCATTAGTGCCCCTCACCAATGGGCCAATCAGCGGCGTCAATGACGTAGTGGGGCTGCGAGGGGCGATCGCCACCCCACTTAGCAGTAAAAATCCCTTGTGGATCCCACTGTCCGGCCTGTTTATCGATATTAAAGTGACGGCCACCACGTGGGTCGCTTCCTACGCCGGCAATGTATTGCCAGTTGCCGTAGTTGCTACCGACGTCATAGTCGATGAGGTGTTTTTCAAAAAAAGCCGCGCCAAATCGCCAATCAACCTTCAGCTCATTGATCAGGCAACTTGCGGCTATTTGTCGGCCGCGATTACTCATCCAGCCGGTCGCTACCAATTGACGCATCAGCGCGTTAACCAAGGGGAAGTTGGTATCCCCGGCACACCATCGCGCAAAATTTCTCGGGTCAAAGGTGTTGCCGAGTATTTTTCCCGAGCCACCGCCAATCTTGAACATTTGTGCGTCATCAACGACGGCGCGCCAGTGGAAAAATTCGCGCCACAGAAGTTCGAAAAACAACCAGTAGGTGGACTCATTGCTCAAGTCTTCGCGTTCAAAGCGGAAAACCTCGTGGGCAACCTCCCGAACCGATAAATTGCCATTGGCTAGCCAGGGCGAAAGCGTGCTGGAGCCGTCCAGCGCATCGAGGCAGTTTCGGGTCTCTTTGTATTGCGTAATTGAGCGGTCATCAAATACGAACTGTCGCAGGCGCCGCAGGCCAGCTGCACGTCCCCCGGGTAGCGGCAGCATGGTTGGCTTCGAGGTATCTGCAGGTGGGATAGCATCAAACTGCGCGGCTGGAGGCGGTGGTAGGGCCTCTGGGGAGGGGCTAGGCCCTCGGACATTGAGTTTCTCGACCGCTCGTCGGAACGGCGAGAAAACCTTCGGTAAGTCTTCTAGTTCAAAAGGCAGGTCAGGCTGCTCAAAGAGGCTGTTGCCTCGATGAACTTGCAGGGGAACGGTCAGTTTTTCATCCAGATAGGCCAAAGTTTTTCGCTCGTAAGAACCGGGAGTAAAGGTGGTGCTGACCTCAGTGATGGCAAACCGAGCGACGAGATCAGGCAGTACTAGCTCTGGAGAGCCTTCAAGCACCATGAGCGCTTGTCCCCGCTCAACGAGCTGTTGATGCAGGTCTTGGAGTGACTCTCGTAGGAAGCGCTCGCGTTGGGCACCCACACCCACCAAGTTGCACCAGGGGCGCGGCTTGGGCATGAGGTAGACACACAGTAGCGAATCGGCCGCCGTATGGCTGGCAATGGCCGGGTTGTCTATTAGGCGCAGGTCGTTACGGAACCAGTGAAGATGGCGCATAGCGTGCTCTTTAAGGGGTTGATGGCGTTACGCCTAAGTGCTCGATTTGGATCGGAGCCGCTGCGCAAGACTAGTTTTTTTGTCGCCAAATTCTAAACATTACGACTGACTGAACAGCAGGAGGAAAAAATGTGTGAAAAGTTGGGCACAATAGGGAACTTTCCATCAAAAACCTTAATTTTTATCGCATCATAGCGCCTCTGTTTATACCTGCGCCTCGCTAACACACCGGAGATTATTCATGTCGTCACCTGTCAAAAGGTTTTTCGCTCGTAAAGCCCTAGTCCGCGCTATTGCTGCGGCTGCGGTGGTCACTGCTACCGGTTTCCACGGCACGGTGTATGCCCAAGAAACGTCAGCCATGGTGCGCGGCAGCGTGACCGATATGTCGGGTGCAGCGGTTGCCGGCGCTGATGTCGTGATTACATCGCAGCGGACTGGTATTGAAAAACGGGTCACGACTGACGAGCGCGGTTATTACTCTGTGAGAGGGCTTCCAGCCGGGGTCACCTATGACGTCAGTGTCGACGCTAATGGGCTGCAAAAGGCCATGACCGATGACCTGCAGCTGGCGGTGGGACAACAAGCGGTTCTCAATTACGCATTGAGTACAGAGGAGGAGGTTATTGTGGTCGGTCAGCGGATCGCTGTGGCTGAAACCGCGATTGGACCGAATGCTGTCTTTGATCTAAAAAGCCTAGAAGATTCCCCCGCCATTAATCGCAACATCACCGATGTCATTCAGCAAGATCCAAGAATTTTCGTCGATCAATCCCGCGGCGATGTCGACGCCATTCAGTGCAACGGCGCCAACCCGCGTTTTAACAGTCTCACTGTTGACGGGATTCGCCTCAACGACGGCTTTGGTCTAAACAGCAATGGGTATCCGACCCAGCGTATGCCTTTTCCCTACGACGCGATTTCTAGTGTGGCAGTAGAGATGGCACCTATGAGTGTTGTCTACGGTGGATTCTCCGCCTGTAACGTCAATGCCGTGACTAAGACCGGCGCCAATGAGCTGTCGGGCTCGGTATTCTTTGATTATGGCTCCGACTCCCTGCGTGGTGACAAGCTTGAGGGCGATAGCATTGAATCTCAGGATTACGAAGAAACCCGTTGGGGTTTTGAGCTCGGGGGGGCATTGATAAAAGATAAGCTGTTCTTTTACGGCGCTTATGAAAAGTACGACGGTGCGGACCTCAATGACCGTGGTTCCATTGGCTCGGGTGCAGTCAATGAGGTGCTGATCTCTCAGGCAGAATTGGATCGTATTTCACAAATCGCCAGCGATGTTTACGGTTATGAAGCGGGTCGAACCGTCGCCGAGGCCTTCGACTTTGAAGACGAGAAATATCTGGCGAAGATTGACTGGTATGCCACGGATACTCAGCGCCTTGCCTTCACCTACATGTATAACGATTCCTTCAACTTTTCGCCCTCAGACGGTGACCTGAACGAATTTGAATTTGATAAGCACTTCTATAAGCGGGGCTCTGAACTCACCTCGTATACCCTCAACTGGTACTCTGATTGGACCGCGAATTTCTCCACCGAAGTGCGCTACTCCATTAGCAACGTAGACTTTCTTCAGCAGTCGGTTTCCGGTCCAGATTTTGGTGAAGTCCAAATTCGCGCCGGTGACGGCGTGACGGTTTATATGGGCCAAGATGACAGCCGTCAAGCCAATGATCTTGAGTGGGATACGGATCAGATGGTATTGCGTGGCTACTATAATTTGGGTGATCACACGATTACTGGTGGCTTCGAAAGAGAGTCTATTGAGGTTTACAACCTGTTTTATCAGCACACTGACACCGAGCTGCGGTTCAACAGTATCGATGACTTTGAAAATGGTTTAGCCGCTCGGGTTTATTACGGTAACGCCCTCAGCAACAACGAGCTCGATGCCGCGGTTGATTGGAGCTACGACGTCAGCAGCTTCTACATTGAAGACAAGTGGCAGCTGACCGACAGCTTATTGCTGACCTTTGGTCTGCGTTATGACTACTACGAAACCGATGATGTGCCAAATGAGAATGCCGATTTTGTGGCTGACTATGGCTTCTCAAATACAGCGACTCTTGACGGCATCGATTTGTTGTTGCCGCGCTTCGGCTTCACCTGGGACGCTTCTGACGCAGTAACGGTTCGCGGCGGGATTGGCTTATTCTCAGGCGGTAATCCGAATGTTTGGTATTCCAACGTCTACTCCAACACCAACACCACGGCAGTACAGACGCAGGACCGTGGTCCCGATCGGGCCGGGGTCGATCTATTTGCCCAAAACTATGTCTACTGTGAAGATACTGCACCCACCTGTGGGCCGGGCTATGGTGTTCCTGAAAACCTTGCAGCGCAGGTTGCGGCAGGGGATGGCAGTAACTTTGAGATTGTTTACCTCGATCCCGACTTTGAAGCACCGACAGAATGGAAGTACGCGCTGGGCGCAACTTGGGAGATGGGCAACGGCTACGTGTTGAGTGCCGACGCTCAAATTACCCGCGGTGAGGACACGGCCATCTACAAACACGGCGATCTTGAATTCACGGGCGAGTTCAACGACTTTGGTAACGGCTATCCGATTTACGACAGTGTTCGAACCTCGTCTTTTGTCTTGACCAACAGTTCCAAAGGCAATGAGTCGGAATCGTTATCGGTGAGTTTGTTCAAGGCCTGGGATTTTGGTCTTGATATGCGCCTTGGCTACGCTTGGACGGATGCCAAAGATGTGAACCCCATGACGTCATCGGTGGCGTTTTCCAACTACGTCAATCGCACGTTCTATGACCCAGAAGAAGAGGTCTTGTCTACGTCAAACTACAATATTGAGCATCGCTTTACCGCAGTGCTCAACTACTCGACCGAATGGTTTGGCAATAACGCCACTCGTTTCACACTCTTTGCCCAAGGTAATTCCGGCTACCCCTACAGCATTACGCTTGAAGGGACTGATGGCACCATTGGGGCCTACGGTTTTACACCCTATCTCGATTTCGTTGACCACGTTCTCGTCGAGCCGGGTACACGTAACCAAGAGGAGGGCAGCAGTTGGTTTAAAGTGGATCTGCGTGTTTCGCAGGAGTTCCCCGGATTTTCTGACGGACACAAGGGCAGTGCCTTCATCGTGGTTGATAACCTCACTAACCTGATCAACGATGATTGGGGGATCATGGAAAAGCCTATCTTCCCTTATGGCGTGACTCAGGATCAGCAGGCTAACGGGCAGGCTCAAACACGCATTGGCGACGCTTCGCTTTGGGAAATTCGCGTGGGCATGAACTACCGGTTCTAGAGGTGCCTGAAGGCTCGGCGAAAAAAGGCGCTCATAAAGCGCCTTTTTTTTGCTCAGCTTTTCGTGCTGAAGGCCCAATCAAGCAGGGCGGCGAGGCGTTTCGCAGCACGATAGATCTGCTGGTCGACCGCGGGACGATTGCTGGTTAAATAATGACTGTCTAGGGCCTGCAGTCTGGTGCCATGGCGGTAATGAACGTTGGGATCGTTAAGTACGGTGAGTGTTTCATCGGCCCAGGCCAAGATCGCTGCCTCAGGGTCCTCCAAGGAGGGCGCTTCGATAGTCTCTAAGCTGGGCGCTTGGCCGCCATCATTTTCGTAGCGAAGAATTAGACCATCCCATATTGCGTGCATGCTGACTGTGTCTCGTTTTTCCTGCAATTGCTTGCCCAGTCCTTCGGGTAGCTGTAACCGATAGGTATTTCCCCCTAAATCGCTGGCGTAGCCCAAATGCAGGGGTTGATGCAGATCACCCACGAGGTGGCCTACCCACAATACGGCTTCACGGCGTTGGTGGGTGGAGCCGTGCTTCATGAGAGAAGTTTGTTCGATCAGCGCAGAGATGATGTCGCCGCCTTTGGGGCGAGGGACCGCGCTGATGCGCCGTGTGTCTGGAGGAGCATTGAGGTAATGCCATGATTTTGTGTCGGGGCGTTTACCTTTAATCTCGTCAGCCCAACTGCACTGCTTTCCCAGTGGCTCATCAAGCAGGTTCGCAAGTGCTGCCCGGGTGGCAGATTGTACTTGCGCCATTGCCAAGTCACAGACTCTCTGGTGTCCATCTTCCCACCATGCCTGTGCAGAACCGCAAAGTAGCGCCGAAAATGCTGTCGCTGCGCAAAATACAGACTTTCTCAGTAGACCCATTGACACTTTTATGACCCCTAAAAAACGGACGGTATACCCTGCCTCAGATCAGCGATTTTTCACAGCAGAATTTAGCATCGAAAGACAAGGGCCAGAAGTCGCTAAAACACTGGCTCACCAGCATCTTGGGGTCGCCCCCGCTAAACCGGCCTTCACGACTCATTGATCAAAACGAGTAGCCGCAAACGAAGCAGCCGTTTTAACGCCAGCGGTGTGGGTTTAATCTGTCATAGGGTATTATTTGACAGCTTGCAGATCCCATTAATTTTCCTCAGCCACCAAGGGGTGCTCGGAGTACACAATGACCGCCCACTATTTTGCGATTTATGATGCTGATGGAACCCTCGCAGGGGAAGTGGGCTATGTCCTAGGGAAGCTCGCGGGTGTACGGCGTTGCGCTTTGTGTGATATCAGTCATGGATGGAACCCCGCGGGCAAGGCAGCGTGGCGCAGAGATTCGGGGTTGTCTTGCCAGCTTAAATGGTTACATCGTGATGAGCAGAGTGCGGCTTTAGCGGCGCATACTACAGACCAACTTCCAGTGGTTGTTGAGCAGCGAGGTGATCGGTTCAGAACGTTGTTGGGGGCCGAGGCGTTGGCTGCTTGCGGCGCTGATTATGAGGTTTTTTTAGGGCTGCTAGAGGCCGCGGTTGCCGCTGGCGAATCGGCTGAGTGTGATGCCTCAATCCCGCGAGAGCCTGACTCGAGTACAGCGGCTTAGTGAGGCAACGCCTGAGAGTGAAAATCCGTAGGGTGAGTTGGTTTTTAGGTTTAAGGCAGAGTTCATGAACAGTCTTTTAGGTATTGGCTTTTTACTCCTAGTGGCATGGCTGCTGTCTTCTAACCGACGGGCGATCAACCTGCGCACCGTGGGCTTAGCCTTCGCACTTCAGGTGCTTATTGGTTACGTCGCTCTGTTTAGCGAATGGGGCCAGGCGGGCCTCAATATTGCCTCCGATCAAATAGCGTCCTTGTTGGGTTTCAGTCGCGCGGGTATCGATTTTATGTTTGGAGGGCTGGTTTCTGTCGACAGCAATCTGGGCTTTATTTTTGCGTTCAGCGTTTTACCGGTGGTGATTTTTTTTAGTGCTTTAATTGCAGTTCTGTATCACATTGGTGTCATGCACTGGATCATCCGAACACTCGGCGGTGCATTAAAAAAGATCTTGGGTACCAGCCATACAGAGTCGCTGTCGGCATCGGCAAATATTTTTGTGGGTCAGGCAGAGGCGCCCTTGGTTGTACGTCCTTACCTCGCCGGCATGACGTCATCTGAGTTGTTTGCCATTATGGTGGGCGGGATGGCGTCGATCGCAGGGTCGGTGATGGCTGGGTATGCCGCTTTGGGTATCCCACTAGAATATCTTCTGGCAGCGTCTTTTATGGCCGCCCCCGGGGGGCTCTTGATGGCGAAGCTAATTGAGCCTGAAACCAATGTTCCTGTACGTCCCGAACGCGGTGAAGGTCCCGAGCGGGACAGTTATATCAATCTTGTTGATGCCGCAGCCAGTGGGGCTATGGATGGGTTTCGCATGGCTGGGGCTATTGCGGCAATGTTAATAGCCTTTATCGGTCTGATTGCCCTAGTCAACGGCCTGTTGGGTTGGGGTGGTTCTCTGGTTGGATTTGCAGATCTTTCATTGGAAGGACTGTTGGGTATTATTTTTAGGCCGCTGGCTTGGCTGTTGGGTGTACCTTGGTCTGAGGCGGCCATGGCGGGAAGCCTGATCGGACAAAAGCTAGTATTGAACGAATTTGTGGCTTATGTCGCTTTTACAGATATCGCTGACCAGTTCTCCCCAGTTGCATCGGCGATCACGATTTTTGCCCTGTGCGGTTTCGCGAATTTATCTTCGATCGCGATTTTATTGGGCGGTTTGGGCGCGATTGCCCCAGTGCGTCGAGATGAAATATCCCGATTTGGATTAAGGGCATTGCTCGCCGCGACGCTCTCCAATTTGATGAGCGCGGCACTCGCCGGTCTCTTTTTGTCATTGGGCGCATAGATCGTGGCGGTCCAACAGTCTGTCATTCCACTGATTTCCTGCAAGGACCCCAATTTCGCCCGTCTCTTTGTCGATTCTTTGCAAGATTATGGCTTCGGTGCTTTGGTCGATCACCCCCTAGACATGGCGCGTGTGCGCACCATTTACGGCGAGTGGCGCGACTACTTTTTAGCGGGTGTGGCCAAAAATTATGTAATGGATCCGGTGCAGCAAGACGGTTATTTTTCCTTGCAGGTGGCGGAGCACGCCAAGGGCAGTACTCAGCGAGATTTTAAAGAGTATTTTCAATATTACTCTTGGGGTCGTTGTCCCCCAGAGCTCAAAACTTGCCTCGCCACTCACTTTCAGCAGGCCGTTGATTTTGCCAGTGAGCTTCTGGCTCACATAGAGCGCGAGGCTCCCCCAGAAGTCATGGCCAATTTGAGTGAGCCCCTGAGCGGTATGATTGAGGGCAGTCGTCAAAGCATGCTGCGGGTGCTGCACTACCCTCCAATGCCTGAAGCCCTGTCGGCCCCTCGGGCCGCCCCTCACGAAGACATTAACTTGCTGACGTTGCTACCGGCGGCAGATGGGCCGGGGCTGGAAATTCGGACACGAGACGGCGAATGGATTAAGGCCCCTAATCAACCGGAACAGCTGCTTGTGAATATCGGCGATATGTTGCAAGAGGTTTTGAGTGGCTGGTTACCCTCTACGACCCACCGGGTGGTTCACAACCCCAAGTCGCAGACCGATGGACGCATGTCGTTACCCTTATTTCTTCACCCGCGTCCTGAGGTAAAGCTGTCGACCCGCTATACCGCAGAAAGCTATCTGCAGGAGCGCTTGGGGGAGTTAGGTGTGCTACCGGCCTCATCTTCTTAAGCCTGCGCTGTGAATCCTTGCTCTGCATATCTATGGTGTTTGGGAATCGAGGTGCAGGTATGACGAGATTACTCGGACGATGGGCTGGGCATTTAGTGCTGCTAGCCTTCAGCCTACACAGTGTGCCCAGTTACGCTGAGGAGCTCATTGAGAGACCCTTGGCGGTTGCTGTGGCGGCGAACTTCGCGGGCGCTGCCGAGCAGTTGGCCGCGAGCTTTACCGAAAAGACCGGTGTGCCGGTCAGACTTGTCATGGGTTCTACGGGCCTGCTTTATGCGCAAATTACTCAGGGTGCGCCTATCGATCTATTTTTGTCAGCAGACACCGAACGTCCTCAGGCATTGGTCGCCAAGAATCTGGGTATTGGCCAGAGTTACGCCATTTACACCCTAGGCAGGCTGGTGTTGTGGGTTCCCGATGGTGAAAATGCTGACCCTGCGGCGTTTTTGACCGCCGCTGACAGTGTGGCTCTGGCCAATCCGTTACTGGCACCTTACGGACGAGCTGCTTCAGACGTCATAGCGCGCTTCCCAACGCAGTCAGCGAACCTGCGGATCGTGAGGGGGCAAAATATTAGCGCGACGTTTACTCAGATCGCATCAGGGGCAGTCCCCGGTGGTTTCGTCGCGCTATCCCAAGTCTTGGCACAAGGCATTCCCCGAGAACAATATCGGGTTATGCCTGAGGACTGGCACCAGCCTATTGAGCAGGCGCTGGTACTCATAAAACATCAAAATCTGCATCCTGCGGCTCAAAGTTTCAGAGGATTTCTGTTATCCGAAAAAGCCTCGGTTATGCTGAGTGCTCAAGGTTATGTGGCAGTGGGGGGTGATCAACAGCATGAATATTGATTGGCAGGCCTTCGTGCTGACTGCGCAGCTGGCTGGGATAACCACGGCGATCCTATTAGTCGTGGCAACGCCGCTGGCCTGGTGGTTGGCGCACTCTCAACGGCCCTGGGTCGGCTGGGTTGAGGCATTGGTTGCCCTGCCTTTGGTATTACCCCCCACGGTGATGGGTTTTTACTTGCTGTTGTTGTTCTCGCCGGGAGGTGGTCCCGGAGCTTGGTGGCTGACTCTGACGGGACAGTCATTGAATTTTAGTTTTACAGGGCTCGTTATTGCATCGGTTATTTATTCCCTGCCCTTCGCGACGCAACCGATTCAAGGCGCGTTTTTAAGTGTTGGCCGGGGGGTTATTGAGGCTGGGGCCACCCTGGGCGCCTCGCCATTAGACCGTTTTTTTCGATTGGTCCTGCCGCTGTCTAGACGCGGGTATCTCACCGCGGCCGTGCTGGTATTTGCGCACACTTTGGGGGAGTTCGGTGTGGTGTTAATGATCGGTGGCAATATCCCCGGGGAGACCCGGGTGGTGTCGGTGGCGCTCTACGAGGCAGTTGAAACCCTCAACTATGGTAGCGCCCACACCATGGCCGCTATTTTGTTGGGAATTTCTTTTGTTGTGCTGCTAGTGGTCTACGGTCTGAATCGTCGTTCCTCCTTCCGCTTGGGATCTGGGGTTTAAAGAGATGACGGCACTACGGGTTGATCTGCAAAGCACCCTCGGTGAATTTTCACTGCAAATTACCGAGCAGTTAAACATTGATACCGTGCTCGGGGTCCTCGGGAATAATGGTGCAGGTAAAACGACCCTGTTGCGGCTTCTTGCCGGATTGGACCAGACGGAACAAGGCGTCATTGAGTTTGGTGGCAGCCCTTGGCTGGATACCTCACGCGGTATCTTTGTGCCGCCACACAAGCGCCGTATAGGAATGGTTTTTCAGGATGCTCGTTTATTCCCCCATCTTACGGTGATGGGTAATTTAGACTTTGCTGCGGATCGCGCCGCGGGGCAGTTACTACCCCATAAGGAAGTGATCAAAACATTGGGCTTGGAGAAGTTGCTTGCGCGCAGCCCCGAAGGCCTCTCGGGAGGAGAGCGGCAGCGGGTGGCACTAGCTAGAGCACTGATGAGTGCCCCCCAGCTTCTGCTAATGGATGAACCACTCTCGGCGGCAGATATGGGCTATCGAATTGAGCTGTTGCCTTATCTACGCCAAGTTATCGATCGTTTCAAAATCCCCACGCTCTACGTCGCTCATACCCTTGATGAATTGACGCAGCTGGCCGATCAGCTACTGGTACTTCGTGGGGGTCGGTGTGCGGCATTGGGTTTGGTAAATGAAGTATTGGCGCAGCTCGATTTACCTGAGGTGGCTGGCAGAAAGGAAGCGAGTTCGATTATCACAGCTCAGGTCACTCGCCATGACCTTGACTATCAGCTGACTTCCCTAAGATTTGGAGGCCAGTCGCTATCGCTATCGGGTTTGGTCGCCAAACCGAACGAGGACGTACGAATTCGGGTCTTTGCCACAGATGTCGCTATTGCTCTAACCAAGCCTCAGGGAATTTCTATTCGCAATGTTTTACCGGCGGTGGTGACGGCTATTCGAGTCGACGTGGCATCGCCTTTTGCCGATGTTTTGGTCGCGGTAGATGGGCAGAGTCTTCGTGTCCGTATGACCCGGGCATCTTTGGATGAAATGAATCTGCGCGAATCTCAGCACGTTTTTGCCCTCCTCAAAACTGCATCTCTCGCTTCAGACTGATGGGTCGTGCGGCCGCCGCCAATGCTGCATAGCGAGCCCCGTCAGAATCATTGCCAACCCTACTAAAGTGGAGCCTTTAATAGCTTCATCCAAAAGCGCCCAAATTAAAATCAAAGAAAGTGGGGGTGACAGAAAGATGAGCGTCGAAATACGCGCCGTGTTTTGGGTCAGCTTCATGGCTTTAAGCCAAAGAATGAAGCTCAGCCCCATTTCGAAAAAACCAATGTATAGGCCGCCTGCCAGAGCTTGCCAGGGCAGATTAACCAAGCTACCGGTGAACCCGGCTAGGGCGAGCAGCACCACAGTGGCAGCCGTGAACCCAACGAATAGGCCTTGAATCGGTGGCGTACTGATTCGTGTGTTGCCTATCCAGTAAAGCGCCCATAAAACCGTTGAGGCCATTGCTAATCCCACGCCTGTGGGGTCGGATAATTCAAAGGACAGCACGTCCCCTCGAGTTGCAATGACAAACACGCCACAGTAGCTGATGGCTGCGCAGCCAACATCCCGCCGTTTTAGCGCCTGCCCCAACAGGGGGGCCGCGAGCACTGGTAGTACCAGCCCCCAAGTGTAATTAATCGCCATAGCTTCTTGTGCTGGCAGTCTGGCATAGGCTCCAAACAGCAAAAGATAATAAAGCGTTGGATTAATTAGACCTAAGGCCGAGAGCCGAAGCCACTCTGAAACTTTGATTTGATTTAGGGTTCCCAGATCACCCGAGAAAAGTAAGATGCCTCCGAGAAAAAGCCATGACGTAACGCTCGCCAGGGTGACCAGAGTCAGAGGCGGGACATAGTCGAGACTTAAATTAAAGGCGGTTGCGACGGTACTCCAAAGTACGACGGCGCCTAAACCAAAAGCCACCGCTCGCCGGTCCGATGGTTCCGGATTCATTGGCGCATAATGCCGGGCGCTTAAGTCGCTGGCGGCTGCTCGAGGGCAGCTGCCAGAAGCAAATAACTTCCGCCATTAGTGACCTGAGTGTAGCCCTCAGCTTGTAAGGCTGCTGTGGCTATGCCAGAGCGATTGCCGCTACGGCAGTACAGCACAAGAGGGGCATCGGCAGGCAGTTCCAGCGCGTTGACCCCGGCGACGATGTCGGTGTGAATAATCGCCAGTGCGCCAGGGAGGGCTCCCTCGGCGATTTCAGCCGGCGCTCTTACATCGATCACGGTGGCACCCTCATGAATCAGTGCCACGGCATACTGCGTGTTCTTGTCAGGCATTTCAGCACCTCCTAGGGCCGGTAATAAAAGGAAGAGCAGTCCAAGAAACGTTGGCTTCATATTGGGTAGGTCTCCTGCAATACACGAGTGGTGGCGTGCCGTTTGTCTGTTCCTAGCGTCTAGGCGCGTACACCTCTGTCCTGACTTGTATTACAACCCTAAAACTGCGAGTTTGGCTATTCTTTTTCCTGTTGGGGTTCGCGAATGCGATCTATATTTTTTGCGGTATCTCTGCTGGCTTGTCATCAAGCGACGGCTTGGTCGGACCATGCCAGCCTGGCGTGGCCCATGTTGCGCACAGATGCCACATTAATGCAGTCACGAGTCGTGGTGGAGCCACTGGATGCCTTTTTAAAGGCTGAGGCTGAGGGTATTGCTGAAGTTCTGACGCGGTTAGAGATCGCAATGATTGAAGGCGACCCAGAATATCCACCGACGCCTGCGCAACTGAGCTTCGATGCTTCAAATAAAAAAGATTTTCGCGGTCGGTTTATTGATGCTCTCAGAATCAGCCCGCGGTTAGATTACGGGCTGTACCGCCAAGTTATGGCCGGCGATGTCATCTCGCCTGACAGTGAAACTCTGGGCTGGTCAGACCTCTCTTATCTACCCAGCGGAGACTCGGCACAGGAGCGCATCTATTTGCCGCTGACTCCGGGGACACGCGTTAGCCCCGCTTATATTTTGGCCAGCGCCAGTGACGAGCCTGATCTTGGCATGGATGTGGGGCTTTATAGTAATAACGACACCGACGTGGGAGCTCGATACGGGCTTGGGGAGCAACCTTTTGGTAATCCCAATCTTCCTTATGGCTCTCAGGCACCGCTGCACATGGGTTTTTACCATTTAGACGCGGTGACTGAACTTGCGCAGCCAAGTCTCAAGCGAACGTTGCCGCTATGGCGGATAAAACAATATGAAGAGTTAGCTCGCTTGGCTTTTGCCAGTGGGCATGAATATTGGGGTTGGCGATTTATGGGTTGGGCGCTGCATTACGTTGGCGACCTAACGCAGCCTTACCATACAGATCCGTTGCCGGGGGTCGATTTGTTGTCTGCGTTGTGGTCGGTTGTGATGGGCGAGACGAATGACCTGATTCAACTTGTCTCCAATCGACATGGCGTGCTGGAGTCTTATCAATACCGTCGAGTGCTGGCGCTTATGCACGAGGGTGCCTGGCAGGCGCCGTTGCTTTTGGCCATTTCAGAGCCTCAGACTGCGTGCTTCACTCCGGAGGGCGTTGTGTCAGATTTGACGGCTCAGTCAGTGGCATTAGGCCCGGGTTTAGATGAGGTCCTGTCAAAGCGAGTGCCTCCGCTTTATGTGAGTGATCCTAGCTTTGAATGGGTGGGCTATGAATTCGAGGCTGATGTGGTTGCACTGATCAGTGCTCAGGGAGGCGACGCTGCCATCCAAGCCCTAGATAACGAGTTGCGAGGCCACCTTCGACGTTTTTCGTACTATTTACAGGGCTGGATTACCCATACAAGAGCCTTGGAGCGCGGTGCAGATCAGTCTTGATCGCCACGCCGACTTCTCACCTCGTAGGAGGTGGTGAGGTCGTATTATGGATAAAGTTTAGTAACATGCGCTGCCGACGACCGGTGGGTGAGGAGTAACGATGCTGTTGAGACATTTAATATTGGCGATTTGCTGTTCTGGAGGTATGGCCTTATCGGCAGGTATCTTTGCTCAGGAAGAGGAGACCCGAAAAGCGCCGGTGATGGGCCCAGCGATCCCCGATTTCGGCCCCGTTTTAACCCCTCCGGCAGGATTTTACAGTTTGGACCCAGATACGCGCTACAAGGTGTCTATTGATATCGGGAAAACCGCAGATTTTCCCGGAGATAGAAACCTTAAGCTCACCTCTGTGGCGCGGTTCCTTAATATGTATGCGCAGCAGGGCATTCCTCAGGAAAACATTGAGTTTTCGGTTGTTGTGCACGGCATGGCCGCCAATGACTTATTGTCTGATGAGGCTTATCAGGCGCGGTTCAATGACCCCAATCCCAACACTGAGTTGCTGAACCAACTGCATAAGGCCGGGGTTAAGATTTACCTTTGCGGCCAAACAGTAGCCTTTAGAAACATTGAATGGAGTGAGATACGACCTGACATCATCGTGGCCTTGTCAGCCATGGGGGCTCACGTGCGTTTGCAGCACGAGGGCTATACCTTAATCCCGTTTTAGGCTTGGGACGATGGCTGGCTTTGAGCTCGATTCGCGTTTAGCCGCGGATACCCATCTCGTGGCCCGCTGGGGGCTCAGTGATGTGCTTCTTATGGATGACGCGCGATTCCCTTGGCTCATACTCGTGCCGCGGATTCCCGGGGTTACAGAGTGGTTTGATCTGGGCGCGGACGCGCGGGTAGCGCTACTCAACGAAACCCTCTTGCTGGGGGAGGCTGTGCAAGCATTCTTCAACGCTGAGAAAATAAATACGGCGGCTTTGGGTAATGTCGTTTCGCAGCTGCATGTACATGTTGTGGCACGTTACACCCGCGATCACGCATGGCCGGCACCGGTATGGGGTATTGGCACGCCAGAGCCCTACGACAGTGGGTCGCTTATAAGCACCATTGACCGTCTGCGTCTGGAGTTGCCTCGATTGTGAAGTGTTTAGTTCAACGAGTTACTGAAGCCGCAGTTGAGGTAGCGGGTGAGCGCGTTGGAGTCATTGGCTCGGGCCTTTTGGTGCTCGTTGGCGTCGAAAAAAAGGACGATAACGACAAAATCGAGCGTATGGCGGAACGTCTCCTCGGCTACCGATTGTTTGGCGATAACGAAGATCGTATGAATAGGTCCATACGCGATGTGGCGGGAGATCTACTACTGGTTTCTCAATTCACCTTGGCTGCCGACACCAAAAAAGGCACGCGTCCAAGTTTCTCCAGTGCTGCGGAGCCTGCAATCGCTCGTGCTTTATTTGACGAGTTTGTGGAATTAATACGCGCACAGCACGCGGGTCACATTGCAACAGGACGCTTCGGCGCCAATATGCAGGTGATTCTGGTCAATGACGGCCCTGTTACTTTTTTATTAGAAACCTGAGTGATGCCTGAGTCTCATAGCTTTCAACACCATTACGGTCGGCGCGGATTCCTCGATGCATTGGTTTTGGTGATACCTGCCATCCCCTTTGCTTTGGTTTTTGGTTTGGCGGTGCGGGAGTCCGGGATGGCGATCTGGCTGGGCTGGAGTTCATCTCCCGTTATGTTCTCGGGTGCGGCGCAAATTACACTGATCACGCTTTTGGGAGAGGGCGCGTCTGTTGCTGCTGCGGCTACTGCGGCACTGGTGGTGGGTGCTAGGCATCTTTTTTATTCGTTCTCTATGGCGCCGGTCATGCAGCTGCAGCCGCGGTGGTTTCGATGGTTGGCACCTTACATGCTGGTTGATCAGGTATTTGCGCTGTGCGTGGGTAAGCAAGAGCTGCCAGCTTCCGATTTCCGCCAATACTATCTGGCGGCGGGTATTACGTTTTGGATGTTTTGGATGACCTTTACAGCCTTAGGTCTGTTTGTCGGGCCAGTATTACCTGAGGGCTTAGATATTAGCTTTGCAACGCCGGTTTTATTCATGGGGCTTTTGGCCACCACGATTAACAGCTGGCAAAAAGCCGTGGTTGCGATCTTCGCCATGTTGGTCACTTTTTTGTTGGCTGACATGCCCAATCGGAGTGGACTTCTGGTTGCTGCCTTAGCCGGGTTACTGCTGGGGTTGCTACTTGAGCGTTTTCGCCGATGACGATTATGTTAACTATTTTGATCATGGGTCTGGGCAGCTACGCGATGCGCGCTGTCTTTATTTTATTGTTGTCTAATCACACCTTTCCACCCTTGGCTCTGAAGGCATTGGAATATGTCGGACCTGCTGTCATGGCTGCTTTGGTAATGACAATGCTACTGAGCCCTGAGGGTGGGCATGGACCCAAAGTTTACGAGTGGGCAGGGCTGGCCACAGCCGCAGTTGTTGCACTTCTTACCCGAAACCACATTTACGTCTTAGTAACGGCTATGGGTGTGTATTGGGGCTTGGGTTATTTAATGTGATGGCCTGAGGAGCTCAGTGATCGTGATGTTTCATCCGCAGAGGCAGCTGTTCGAAGTGTTCAGGAAAGTCAGGACTGAGGCGCACGCCAAGACCTAACAGGCGCACCGGTAGATCGCGTCTTACAAGGCCATCTGTTAGCAGCTCTTGATAGTCAGTCAGTGTGGCAGCAGTGCCCACGCGCTCGACGGTTGTGGTTGAGAAATCACTAAACTTTATTTTCACGTAGGCTTTTTGAATCCTTGGCGCCAGCTTACTTTTCTCGATTCGGCCGCTGAGCTCCTCGAGTAGGCCTGGCAGTTTGTCGTAACAAGGCTGCCCGTTCGGCAGGTCGTGCGTGTAAGTGTGCTCCACACTTATAGACTTACGAATTCTGCTAGTGTTTATCGGTCGACTATCCCGCCCATGGGCGCGCTCCATCAACGTTTGGGCGAAACTACCGAAACGTCGTTTTAGCACTCTGGCTTCGGCTCTGCGAAGATCAGTGCACTTGTGAAAGCCCATTCGATTGAGCTTTTCCGCGGTAACTGGACCAACTCCAGGAATTGCCCGCACTTCTAGAGCTGCTGTGAACGCATCAACTTCATCCGGCGTGACTACCTTTTGGCCATCGGGTTTATTCCAATCTGAGGCGACTTTGGCCAAAAATTTATTAATCGAAACCCCGGCAGAGACGGTGATTTTGATTTCATTTTTTATTTGTTCTCTTATCGCTTCGGCGATCCGCGATGCTGAGCCGTCAAACAAGGTGCTGTCGGTAACATCGAGATAGGCCTCATCCAGCGATAAAGGTTCTATGAGATCGGTGAACTGCTCAAAGATTTCATGCATTTGTACTGATACTTCGCGATATTTTGGAATATTTACCGGGGCCACAATCAAATCTGGGCACAGGCGATATGCCTGCGACGTGGGCATCGCTGAACGAATGCCAAATTCTCTGGCGGGGTAATTACAGGTTGTGAGTACTCCTCGGCCCTCAGCGCTCCCCCCTACGGCAAAGGGGCGGTTGGTTAGGCTGGGATCGTCCCGCATTTCAATGGCGGCGTAGAAACAATCGGCATCGATGTGAATGATTTTTCGCAAGGTGCTCACTTCGTTGTGTTTTTGTGGCTTGCCATATTTGAGCAGAATTGGGCCCAGCTTAACCAGATTGCGCCACGGCTGGCACCTTCTGAGGGGTATAAATTGTGGAAGTGATCAAGGTGATTACATCAGTTTTAACTATCAGGAGCTCGTTATGAAAAACTATTTGGCCGCAACATCTGCTTTCACACTCTCAACGCTACTCGCCGCCCAACCGGCTGCCGCCCTCGAAACTGCCACAAAACAAGACCTCACTGCCCTGACCACCCTTGTGGTCGCTACGGCGGCGGCGGGGCCGGTCGGTTTTGTATTGGGGGGTATTGGCGCCGATTGGATGGTCAATCAGGTTGCCGCAGCAGACCAGCTCGAGACCACAGCCCAGACCCTCGCAGATACTGAAGCTGACTTGGCTTTGGCCTACACCGAGCTGAACAAAGTCAACGCTGACTTAGAAGTTGTGCAGCATGAGCAAGAACGCTTTGCGAAGCTAGCTCTTGAGCAGCTCCAGTTGGAAATGCTGTTTAAAACCAATGACAGCCGTTTAACCGCGGGGGGCAAAGATCGGCTTGCCCTGTTAGCCACTTTCTTGAATCGTAACGAGGGGCTTAGTGTGCGGATTGAGGGCTATGCTGACCCCCGAGGCGACTCAGCAAGCAACATGGCTCTGTCTCTAGCGCGGGCAGAGAGGGTGGCACAGCAGCTGCGTGATGCAGGTGTCGCCACGAATCGGATGACGGTGTCGGCCCATGGAGAGAGCCAGGCCCTTGCGGATGACGGTGATACCGACGCCTATGCGTTAGAGCGGCGAGTGCACATAGCGCTCGATCAGGGCGCTGGCCATCGCCAAGTGGCAGAAGTCACACTCAATGGCGCTTAAAAACAACTGACAGGTTGTTGGCGGGCATGGGGATGACCTCGATTAACTCTAGCTGTCGCTCTGCGGCAGTTAGCGTGACTTCCTCAAGATCTCGGATACCCCATTCGAGATTTCGCCGTTTTAGACTGTGATCGAAGTCCGCGTTTGATGGGGAGGTATGTTCGCCCTTTTGCTTAAAGGGTCCGTACAGATACAAAACACCACAGGGTGGAAGGATGCGTTGGGCGCCGTCGAGGAGCGCCTCACAGCATCGCCAGGGCGCAATGTGAATCATATTAATGGCGACCATAGCGCTGATTGCTGGCGTCATAGCTTGGGTCTCTACCGGCCATGGTTGTTCTAAAACATCCAGCAAAAGGGGGGCTCGCAGGTTGGTACTGGGTTCTGCGTTAGACCAGTCATTAATCATGTTGAGGCTGTCACGATAGCAGTCACTGGGTTGCCAAACCCGGGGGCTGAGTTTGGGTGCTGCATAAACAGCGTGTTGCCCAGTGCCACTCGCAACCTCCAGAACCATCCCGGTGTCGGGGAGGGTCCTCTCAAGCACGTCTACAATAAACTGCCGGTTCCGCTCGGCGGCAGGGGATGCCTTAAGGGTCATAGAGCACACTCCGGGGGTTGTACCTTGCTTCGCATCCCCGCATTATCTAGCGCCGGCCTGTACCTCGTACAGGGCTATTGATTTTTTTACTGGAGCAAGTTTGGCTATGAATGCAGAAAGACAGTATGACGTTGTGGTTTTTGGTGCGTCAGGATACACGGGCCGTTTGGTCGCGGAATATCTGAATGAACAGTACCCCAATGCCGATTTTAGTTGGGCCATGGCGGGCCGCTCCATTGAAAAATTAACCGCAGTACGCGGTGAAATGGGCATTTCTGAGGCCATTCCACTCATTGCTGTCGACAGTGACGACCTAGCTT
The DNA here is from genome assembly GCF_051201685.1 of Luminiphilus sp. nBUS_07. Lineage (GTDB taxonomy): Bacteria > Pseudomonadota > Gammaproteobacteria > Pseudomonadales > Halieaceae > Luminiphilus. The sequence goes on from NZ_CP179213.1 coordinate 699,229, forward strand.
CCCTAGAGGCCATGGTCAAGTCGGCAGGTGTTGTGATCACCACCGTTGGGCCATATCAGTTGTATGGAGAGGAGCTGGTCAAGCAGTGCGCAACACACGGCACAGATTATGTGGATCTCAGTGGTGAACCTGCTTGGATGCACCACACCATTGCGACTTACAACACGGTTGCAAAGGCCTCTGGAGCTCGCATCGTGCACTCCTGCGGCTTCGATTCAATTCCTTTTGATCTTGGGGTATTTCATCTTCAAGAACACGCTAAGGCGGTCACGGGCAGTACCGTGAGCCGGGTTAAGGGTCGTGTTCGCGCAATGAATGGCAGCTTCTCGGGAGGCACAATTGCCTCGCTACGAGCAACGATGACAGCAGCGGCGGCACAGCCTGAAATTATCGCAACCTTGATGAACCCCTTTGCGCTGACCGAGGGTTTTTCGGGTCCAGCCCAGCCCGATGGTGATCAGCCTCAGTATGAGGAGGAGCTGAAGAGTTGGTCTGCGCCTTTTATTATGGCGGCGATTAACACCAAGAACATTCATCGCTCTAACTTTCTGATGGGGCATCCCTATGGCGAAGATTTTGCTTACGACGAGATGATGCTCACCGGTGATGGTGATGAGGGCAAGGCCACGGCAGATTTTGTCGCTAAAGATAAGACGTTAGCTGAGAGCCCATTAAAACCTGGTGAAGGACCCTCCGCGGAAGAGCGTAAAGCCGGTAATTACGAGGCTATTTTTGTGGCGCAGGGAACCGGCGGCGAGATGTTAATTACCTCGGTGGCAGGCGATCGCGATCCGGGCTACGGGTCCACCTCAAAAATGCTGGCAGAGGCGGCTCTGTGCCTGCTGAACAACCCTGAATTGGGGGAGGGTGGGGTCACGACGCCAGCTGCGGCTATGGGGCAACTTCTGATTGACCGTTTGCAAGCAAATGCAGGCATTACGTTTAAAATCGAGTCGCCATGACAGGAGGTGCCAGTGCAGTACGGGGTTGTTTGCGCGCCTGCTCACTGGCACTCGTCACGATGGCGGTGGCGTTGCCCGCCGCCAGTGACACCCTAGCAGCCCGCTGCGAGCTATATCCTCAAGGCGAGTCTCAGGCGTCTAAAACGCTGCCCTGCCAGTTCTCTCAGCGACAGGGCTATGTGTCGATTACGCGCAGCGATGGCATTGCTTATCATCTCAGTCCACAGGCGGACTCGGTAGGCAATTACCTCGATCAAGACGGGCAGCCGGTGTACCGACGCTCAGGGCTAGGTTCTGACGGGTTAATATTCCAAATGCCTGAACTCAGCGTTTATGTTTACTGGGACGTGGCTAAAAAGCCTGATCCCGCGATCAGGTGAGCAATGGTCCCCGAAGAGCTTTTGTCTGGGTGATTAGGAATCGCTGCGACGGGTATGGAGCCCGCACTCAAGGTGGGGGGCAGCTTTAGTGGGGTCGACGCTGGCAGGACCCGTGGGTAGTTTGTACTGAGCAAGATACGCGTCGATATCGGCTTCGGTGCTGTGTAGGAAAGGCGCCAGTTTTAAGATTCCCCGATCATCCCAGCTTGCCGGACGCAACTGAGCCCGAAAGCTTGTTTCTTCAGCACGAATTCCGGTCAACCAAATATGCGGTTTGATCACGCTCATGGCCCTTTCAAAGGGTTCAATTTTTACCAGGTGGGCCAGCTTTGCACGCTGCTCCTCGCTCAAGTCTTCAGTGTCTGCAGCGCCAATGGCACGCAAGCAGCGCGGAGGTGTCAATGTCGGCCGGTAGGTCACCAGATTTAGGTCGAGCTGCGCGACAAGCTGGCGACTGAATTCACGTGTGTTGGCAGGGGCAAACCCAGAGTCAATCCAAAGGATCGGGAGTGAAGGGCCGAGCTTGCTCGCCAGGTGCAGCATTGCTGCAGATTGGGGGCCAAAACTGGTGCTTGTGATCACCCGAAGGTTCTGCGCCAATGCCCATCGCACAATGGTTTCGGGCGAGGCTCCCTCAAGCGTATCGTTTAAGGCGTTTAAGTCCCAGGCGACACTTTTTCTCGCAAATACAGCGCTGCTCATATCAATATCCTAGGCGCTTTGCAGCCAGTACAGAGGATCGGTGTGCTGGCTTTTCAATACGTCGCCGCCGGCCTTGGGCGCAAGTTCTTGGGCGAGCCGAGTGACCTCACCAATGATCACCAGAACGGGCCCTTCTCCCAAACAAAGTTCAGCCGCGGCCTCGTCAACACGATCCAGCTGACCATGCACGACCCTCTGTCGCGGCGTCGTTGCATTTTGAATCAGGGCAAAGGGTGTTTCTGCTTTGAGCCCCGATTCCTGCAGGCGCTGTGCTATTGCTTGGAGGTGAGTGAAGCCCATATAGATCACCAGTGTTTCTTGCTCCTGCGCGAGTGCCTGCCAGTCAGTGTCGGCTTGTTGTAATGCAAGGTGACCCGTGATGTACCTTACCGACCGTGCAACACGGCGATGAGTTAAGGGTATGCCTGTGGCAGCAGCGGTGGCACTGGCGGTTGTTATGCCGGGTACGACCTCAACAGGGATACCAGCCTGTACCAAGGCAAGTGCTTCTTCACCGCCTCGGCCGAACAAATAGGGATCGCCGCCTTTAAGTCGGCAAACGGTGAGGCCTTGCTCCCCAAGCTCAACCAAGCGCGCATTAATACTGTCTTGCGGTGTTGGGCAGTGGCCTCGGCGTTTCCCAACATCCTCCATTTGAGCATCTCTTCGGGCTAGGCTTAAGACTTCTGGACTGACCAGCTTGTCGTAAAGAACAACATCGGCCTCTTGCAGTCGTTGCAGTCCCTTAAGGGTCAATAGCGATGCATCTCCGGGGCCCGCGCCTACTAATGTTACGCGCCCTTGCGGAGAGTGATCTGCGTCTAAGGCCGTGGTGAGTATGCTGTCCGCAAGGTCGGGCTCGTTGTTAAGAGCGGCCTGACCTGCAGGTCCACTGAGATGCCGTTCCCAGAACTGTCTACGGGTACTTACTGTGTCGAGTATCTGACGCACGCGTAGCTGCCATCGATCGGCAAACTCAGCTAATCGCTCAAGCCCCTGTGGCAGGGCCTGTTCTAATCGGGTTCGCACAAACCGGGCCAAGACAGGCGAGCTACCGCCAGTACCAATGCCGATCTGGATGCGGCCTCGAGACACAATGGCGGGTATAAAGCCTTGCGAAAGCTGCGGTGCATCGACAACATTGATGAGCAATCTTTCCGAATCAAGCCATGGCATTAAGGCCTCAGTCCAAGCGTTGACCTCCGCGATTACGACCAAAACATAGCGAGTCTTTGGGTCACGGTTGCACTGCTCTACGCGAGCACGTTCCACTTCGCTGGGAGTAGTGTGCCAGTGGGTGATGTCGGCATCGCGTTCCTGCAGCAGTCGCGCTTTAGCCTCAGCGGCCTCGCCAGTGCCTATGAGCAAAACCGGTCGCGAGGAAATCTGTAATTGGAAGGGAAGTGGGGCGTTCATGCGCTTTTCTTCAACGGTTGACTGGACCGAGCTACGGGCTGGTAGTGATGTGGAAAGGGTGCAAGATGATGAGGCTGGAGTTGCTGCCACTCATCATCAGTTAATTCGAGCACATCGAAACCCGAGCGGAATCCATAAGCCAAACGATCCAGCCCTACGGGGCCGACGCCAATAAGAGTGCCGGAGTAGCCCTCGGCGCGAAGCAGGGCCGCCGCCGAAAAGGCCTTGCCATCTACTGGAGTGTCAAAGGCAAAGGCAATCATCACGACATCGCCGACAGCCGCCATGTCGCTCTGCGTTGGATCTAGAGCCTCAGGGGGACTTATGGCGGTCACCGTACCCTGTGAGTTAATGAGTGGCATAACTGACTTCCTTGAGGTAGTCGACACCGATTCGATCGACAAAGCCAACGAAATATTCGCCGGGCTGACGTTCTGAAACGTAGGTGTCGACGAGTCTTTTAATGAGCGGCAGTACGTCGTCGTGGGGCACGGCGGGCCCTAGCCGTTTACCCAGCGCAGCGCCCTGCTGATCGCGTCCACCTAAGGTGATTTGATACCAAGGCTGTCCTTTTTTCTCGACGCCTAAAATACCAATGTGCGCAATGTGATGATGACCGCAGGCGTTCATGCAGCCAGAAATTTTGACCTCTAGTGGCCCGATATCGACCTGTTCATCGAGATCATCAAAGGTTTCATGAAGGGCCTCAGCTAAGGACAGTGAGGGGGCATTGGCTAGGCTGCAAAAGTCTAGGCCGGGGCAGGCAATGCTGTCAGAGATAAGGCCCAAGTTGGGGTGCGCTAAATCATGTGCACTGAGGGTCTGCAGCAATTCCTTGAGATCGCTCTCGGCCACATGGGGCAATATCAAATTTTGATCGTGGGTCGTGCGTATTTCCGATTGGCTGAAACGATCTGCCAAGTCAGCAATGACGTCCATTTGCAGTGCGGTAACGTCACCGGGCGCAGTGCCAGGGCGTTTTAATGAAATAAACACCGAGCGGTAGCCCATAATGCGATGGGGCTTAGTGTTTTGCCGATACCAGCGCTGGAAATCTGGTGAGCCTTGATGTCCCTCAGCGGGTTGCGGCTTGAGGTGACAAGCGAAACTGCCCTTCAACTCTTCAAGTGTTTCGGGGCTGATTTTTAAATCGCTATCATGATCAGTGAGATAGCGGTGAGTTACGGCTTCACGAAAGGCCTCCACCCCCATGGCGTTCACCAAAATTTTAATCCGAGCCTTGTACTTGTTGTCACGCCTGCCTGCGAGGTTGTAGACACGCAGCACCGCTGTGAGCCAGTTTCTCAACTCGTCTAGTGGCAGGTCTGCTAGCAGGCGATGCCCTAAAAGCGGCGTCCGCCCCAGACCGCCGCCAACCCAGAGGTCAAAAGCGAGTCCGTGGATCACATGCTTTTTGATGCGAATGCCAACGTCATGGACCTCGATAGCCGCGCGATCTTCCTCAGTGGCTACCACTGCAATTTTGAATTTTCGAGGTAAATACGCGAATTCCGGATGAAAGGTCGACCACTGGCGAATGAGCTCACACACCACTCGAGGGTCGATGGCCTCATTTGGCACCGTTCCGGCCAAGGGGTCGGTGGTGGTGTTTCTAACACAGGCTCCACTGGTTTGAATGGCATGCATTTGAACCGTCGCGAGCTCTCCCAAAACCGCGGGCACCTGCTCCAGTGCTAACCAGTTGAACTGAATATTTTGCCGAGTTGTGAAGTGGCCATAGCCACGGTCGTATTGACGTGCAATGTGCGCTAGGTGGCGCAACTGATAGCCTGCCAATGTGCCGTAGGGAATGGCGACTCGGAGCATGGGCGCATGCCGCTGGATATATAGGCCATTCTGTAGACGCAGAGGCATAAATTGCTCCTCCGGCAATGTGCCCGCTAAATAGCGCGTCATCTGCTCGGAAAACTGGCTTACTCGAGCGTCTACAATAGCTTGATCGATGGGGGTATATTTATACATGGCGCAATAGGTCGCTTCTTTAATGGTGCGACTCTACGCAAACCCGCTTACCGTTAAAAAGAATATAAAATCATTCCTATATTCCTTATTGTTTTAAGCACCTCCCTCAATCCCGTTCAAAAATAGGGCTGACCCCTTGTAACAGTCGACCCGGAACAGTGGGAGCGGCCGCGGTAGCCGGATTCATGGATTCTATCGATCCTTTTCATAGAATTTTTAGTGGTTCACCGTGTTTAGGGGATGACTCTGGATCGCTGTCTTTACTCATTGCGGGAGGTCATTTTTCTATTGCCTGCGGTGATAAAAAGATTCCTCTAAAAACCTCGAGAGTGCAGTGACAACAGGGGTTGCGATGGTCGGCTGGCGAGTTTTTCGGCCGTTGCCAGCAGCATTTTTTAGCGTGATTGGCGCGGGTCAATTTATTGCGAGTAAATCTAGATTGGCATGTGCTGAGAGAACAGCGATAAAATCGCCGGATTAACAGCAATCCATGCAGTGGGAGATTAGCCGATGCGTTTGCCAGTCATTGTCAGTATGGGCGGGGTAAATGCCGCGGGCAGGACCTCGGGGTTTCAGAGTTTCCGTCGTATGGTGATTGATCTAATGTCAGAGGCAGAACAGCAGCAAACACTAGTTGCTTTGGCGGTCATGATGAATTTGGTCAAACCTGAGGGCGAAACCAGCTTCCTTCCAACAGAGGACGAGAGATCAGAGGGTGCCCTGACGGCGTCTCAGGTAGCCCAACGCTATCGAGAGCAAGTGTTGAACGGAACGCTGGTACGGCGGGTCGAAGCCACTGTTTTTGACGTTGACGCGTTGCACTGGCAGTCCCCGGCGTCTTTGCGCAGTGCGTCAGGAGAAGCCACTGAATCCTTGAAGTTCGTACTGGCGACGGATCAGCTTCCTACCGAGCTGCCTGAGGGTTGGACTGTAGAGCCCTTCCATGACGGACAAGTGCAGGTCACCGTCACTGGGAACCTTGAGGTCAAATTAGATAATTTTCGGGATTTTCCGGTGAAAGCCGCGGGGCAGTTACCCAGTGGGTTTGAAATAGCCGACCTTTACAATTCGCGCTTTCAGCCCCGTGGTTTACAAATGGCGCTATTCGGAGCGACCGATGCTTTGCGGGCTTTGGGTATCGAGTGGAATACCGTTCTTGAACATATTGAGCCAGATGAGGTGGGGGTTTACTCCAGTAGTGGGTTTGGTCAGATGGGTAAAGAAGCCTACGGAGGCATGCACCAGGCGCGCATGAAAGGAGAGCGGGTTACCACTAAGGCCTTGGTAATGGGTGTAAATTCCATGCCGACAGATTTTATTAATGCCTATGTGCTAGCAAACGTGGGCATCGCCAGTAGTTCGGTCGCAGCTTGCGCAACGTTTTTATCCAATTTACGCCATGCCGTGTCCGACCTAAAAGCCGGGAAAGTTCGAGTGGCGATGGTAGGCAATAGCGAAGCACCTATTGGCCCAGAGCTCATGGATGGCTTTGGAACCATGGGAGCACTCGCAACCGATGCCAACATGATGAAGCTGTACGGCACTGATGAGGTAGACCATCGTCGAGCAAGTCGCCCCTTTGGAGACAATTGTGGCTTCACGATTGGCGAGTCATGCCAATACTTCATTTTGATGGATGATGCCTTAGCCGTTGAACTAGGAGCGCCTTGTTTAGGATCGGTGACAGACGTTTTTGTCGACGCCGACGGCACAAAAAAATCGATCAGTGCTCCCGGACCGGGTAACCATATCAGCATGGCAAAGGCCGTTGCAGCGGCGTCCGCGGTCGTTGGCAAAGCTGGAGTTCAGGATAAAAGCTTTGTTTTGGCCCATGGATCAAGTACCCCTCAAAATCGCGTATCTGAGTCGCAGATTTTCGACCAAGTTGCTGAGGCCTTCGATATCAAGGAATGGCCTGTTGTCGCTGTAAAGGCCTACTTGGGTCACACCATTGCCCCGGCAAGTGCGGATCAACTCGCGACGGCTTTGGGCAGTTTCAAATACGGCATCTTGCCGGGTATCCCGACGATCGACGCGATTGCCGATGACGTTCATCAGGAGCGCTTGAAAATGGGTCCCGATCATCAAACAACAACCCCCGATAATTTGGAAGTGGCGATCCTCAACTCGAAGGGGTTCGGTGGCAATAATGCATCGGCGGTCGTATTGTCCCCTAGCCGGACCGAGGCCATGCTGAGCAAGCGTTACGGTGAGGCGGCCATGACTGCCTACACGAAAAAGCGCGAGTCGAGTTTAAAGGCATCGGAAAGTTATCTCCGAGCCGCCGATCTGGGTGAGTACGCACCCATTTACCGGTTTGGTGAGGATATGATCGATGAAGCAAATATTGATATCAGCGAAACCTGCATTTCCATAAAAGGTTTCGCCAACAGCATTTCCTTGCCTACAGATAATCCCTATCAGGATATGACGGACTGAGCCTGTGACTAGAGCAGGTCTAAAGGCAGGTGTGGCGATAATCGCCTAAAACGTCTTTCGGTCGCTTTAGGCCATGAGCCCTTCAAGGGTCTCTTGTGGCCTTGCCCGTAAGGCCTATTTAATAAACCAGCCGCTTGATTATGCGTTCAGTAATTGCTGTGGGGCTGGGCTGGGCTGGGATGGCATTGCATTGGTCACAACCTGCCAGGCGCGATTAGCTCGCCTAGGAGCTGCTTGAAGCCTGACTCGGATCGCAGTTGACTTTGTTGTCGGTCGAGGCCCTGCAATGATTGAATCTTTGGCGCCGTAGACGTCTATGCAGTGCACTTTATTGGATGGCTGCAATGTTTCTACTGCTCGACAGACATCGGAATTTTTGGGTCAAGTCCCGCTTCTAATTTCTGCGCTCGCACCATGGCGCGAACATCGGCTAGAAGGGCACGGGCGTCGTAAACAATGCCATCCTTAATGGTCCATCGAACGCCACCAACACGTTCGACCCTCTGATTTTTCTCGTTCAATTTGGGTACGCCAGTGCCGTAAAGTGACTTCAAATTATGCAGCGGGTTTTCATCGACAATGATGAGGTCTGCCTTCTTCCCTACTTGCACCGTGCCGAGTTCGCTCTCTTGCCCTAAGACCTGAGCGCCTATTTTGGTGGCAGCACGAATTACCTCGAGCGGGTGGAAACCGGCCTCTTGTAAAAGTTCTAGTTCCTGTATGTAACCAAAGCCATAAAGGCTATAGATATAGCCGGTATCGCTACCGACGACGACTTTACCTCCGCGATTCTTGTACTCGTTTACGAATTGCATCCACAGCTGATAGTTGTGTTTCCACTCGATCTCGTCCTGAGTTGTCCAATTAAAAAAGAATGAGCCGTGTTTCTCGCGACTGGCACGGTAGAAATCCCATAGTGCGGGGGCAGTATATTCGTAGTGCCACTCGGCGGTGTACGCACGCATAAGATCTCGGCTGGCTAGATAGATGGTGAACGTGGGGCTTAAACAAAAATCCCGTTCGAGCAACGTTGCCATGACTTCATTCCAGCGCTCGGTTCCTGGTCCTGCGGCCTGCTTCCATAGACGTCCGGCTTGCGCAAAGCGCTGCTGTTCGTTGCTGTAGATGTAGTCAGAGGGATAGTCTTGTATGACTTTGTCAGTAAACAGCGCCTCAGGCAGTCCGTACCAGTGTTCCATGCAATCCAGACCGTGGCTTGAGGTGTCCAGCACATTGGCGTGGGCTACGTTTAACTGAGCGTGATGCATGGTCGTGCCCAGACCCTGTTGCTCAGCCTCGTCTAACGCTGCCCACAAAATATCTTCCGGTGCTCCCATAAATTTAATGCCGTCGGCGCCTATGCGCTTTAAGTAGCGGACTCTTTTTCTGGCATCCTCGGCAGAGCTTATGGCCGGTAATTTTTCGTCGCCATCTGCAGGCATGGCGAAGTAGGGAAAAGCGGTAATGCGAGGCGCGGTAATGGCGTTTTTTTCGCTTAGTGCTTTTAAGGCTAAAAGCCGGCTTTCACCGTCGGAACCAAACACCTCTCGTGTGCTGGTAACGCCATGGCCCAACCAAAGCTTAAAGATGTAGTCAGCAGAAACTTTTTGACGTTTATCGGGTGCATGAATATGCGTGTGGGAGTCAACGAAGCCTGGTAGCAAGTATTTGCCATGGGCATCGATTTCCCGGGTCTTCAAGTTAGCCCCATCGAGCAGTGGCGGTCGGCCCTCAGGGTCGATGGCAATGCCGGGAGTGCCGACTGTTGTGACCTGAGTGATACGATTTTCTTCCACAACGACATCCACGGGCCCGGTTGCAGGCGCGCCGGTGCCGTCGATTAAATAAGCGCCTCGAATGATGAGTTGATCGTACTGTCCCTGACCTTCTCCTCGGGGTGGAACGCCGTCCTTGATGTTCGCAAACAGTCGATCTGTCTCCGTTGCAGTGCCGGCAGCTGAGAACAGCAGCGGTGCTAGTGTGATAGCAAAAATCAAACACAGTCTGTTCATATTTTTTCCTTTTTATGCGCTTACAGCTTACAGCTTGCACGCTGAGAGAGGATAAAACGATCTCTTCGCTCCCTAGGGGCTTGGCCCAATCTAGCTCGCGGTAAGGCATGATTAGGCGCCATGCTGCTGGCTGTTTGAAAGTCCGTTAGACCTGATTAGCCGCTTGTACTCATAAATTGATCATCACAATAATGCCAGTAACCTGATTCGGTGGACATTCGCAAGGTGCGAGTGTTTTTTGGCAGTGTTTCAAGTGTCAGGAGTTTCTGTTTTTGCGGCGGAGTCGGGCGTTGGTAGTGTTGCTGGCTGGGGTGCCGAGTCTTCAGGGGCTAAGCAACTATCTGCCGGCGCTACGCGTAGGTTGTCAGAGGCTTCCCAGCTGGGTACGTGATCATTGAATTCGGTGTATCTGAGAGAGGCATCTCCGCTTAAGGTCAGCTGAAGCGCCCGTCGTCTGATTTCCGTTGCGCCACCGGCTGCAGAAATGCCCGGTGTATCTCTGGGTTTGAATAAAAATACATGGATGGGGGTATTCAGGGGTAACTTTTTGCTGCTGCCCTTATCAGACGCGCGAACGCCGCCTAGGAAATTTGTCGCGCCGGGAATGTCGTTATAGCTGGGGCAGCCATCAGCTGCATCAAAGAATTTAAATTTCGCATTAAATGCGCCACCTTCCAGCGAGATCTGAAGTGAGGCATCTTCTGCCGCAGCAACTGGCAGGGTCCAACTTGTCAGCAGAGCAAAGAACCACTGACCGACCATATTTTTAAAACGACTCATTGCTGTGACGTCATCATAGGGTGAACGCAAATTTTGGCATGCAGCGTTGTTGAAGTCGAATACCTTGGGCTCGAACCATAGGCGCCGGTGCACCCACGGCTCCGAGCTCTCAAGATTTACTGTGCTGCCGACTTGTTTCGTTTATCTTTAGCGCAGCTAGATCCATCGAAATTGGGACATGGTGTGCGAAGGTTATCTGCAAAGCCCCAGAGCAAGTCAATCTTCGTTGCTCTAATCTAAACCGGCCTCTTGACGCAGCGTATTAGAGCGCTTGTCGGGGCCATCATGGCTCCACCCCGGGGCTTTAAATAAATACGCGAGCTTGTCCTGCCAACGCGCTGCCCGTTTTACATCTCGCGACATATTGCCGTACTCCCCAAAGGCTACATCAAGCACCCGTTGGGAGGTTATGTTTTGGGTTAATCCATAGCGCACGGGCTCCGATACAAGCTCCTCACTAAAGGTACCCAACAGCCTGTCCCAAATAATAAGTACGGCGGCGTGGTTGCGATCAAGGTAGCGGGTGTTAGAACCATGATGCACCCGATGGTGGGAGGGTGTGTTAAAGATAAATTCATACCACTTGGGCATTCGATCAATCGCTTCGGTATGCAACCAGTATTGGTAAATGAGACTTATGCTCATCATGGTAACGATCATCACCGGATCGAAGCCCAGTAAGGCTAGAGGGCACCAAAACAAATACTTTGCAACCCGCTCCCCTACGCCCTGGCGCAGCGCTGTTCCTAAATTATAATACTGTGAGTTGTGATGCGATGAGTGTCCCGCCCACATCCAACGCACTTCATGGTTGGCTCGATGAAATAGGTAATAAGTGAGGTCATCAAGGAAAAACAGCACGATCCACCAGGGGATGGTGCGGCTTACCGTATCTTTCAACGGTGACAGGTCGTAACAGAGAAACATCAGGAAAATGCCACCGAGTTTGGGCAGTAAATCCACAAACACAGTCAACACCATGATGCGCATGGAAGCCCAAAAATCTTGGCTCTCGTAAACGGGCCTAAACTGTTTTTTACCCCACAATAATTCAACGCCCAAGGCGGCAAAGAAGGCTGGCAGGGCCAACAACACGAGATCGTCTTGCATCACGGTCATCACTCGATCGAACATAGCGCTTTCTCTATTTATTTATTGCAATTGTAATGGATTCTAAAGCCTTTTTGGCGCTTGTTGCGCCACTAAAGTATTACGCAGCCCCCTGCTGTAGTTGCCAGCCCCATTGGCTGACCATAGCGTCTCGCATTGCGCATAAAGCCTCTGTTGTCAGAGGCTGGTAGGCACTGTCTGACACTTGCAGAAGATTTTGATGGCCGCTCGTCGAATCTCGAAAACCATTGAGAAATTTAAGGGTTTTGAATCCATCAAACCAAGTATGAAGCTGACGCTCACGTTGTTGGACATTTTCGCTGTTGCTTCGTGCGTGTTTGATCGCCTTTGGTAACCCAAGTTTCAGCAATTGAGCTGTCGCTGCATCAGCAAGGGCTTCGGGGAGAAGCCGCAATAAATTTTGGTGGATCTCGGGCTCCTGACGGGTAAGCCACTGAGGGAAGCATTTAAGAACTTGCTTTAGCGCATTGAAATTATTTTGGTGGTAGAAAAAGGGCGTCAACTGCGGCTTTCCTGATGCCATTAAACGGGCGACCGCTGGGCCGGTGCCAAAAGGCACTCTGTCGGACGCGCGAGCTTGAATTAGCACAGGAGGGCCAGCGGGTCTGAAGATTTGCCCCATTTTTGCGAGTTTGTTGAGCAGGTAAAAGTCCTCTGCCCCAGCGCGTAAAGGCATGCCACGGACGGCTGCATAGCAGCGCGCATTGAAGCCACAGCTGCTACCCAATGTGTGAAAAGCATAGGGTGATGCGGAGAATTCGAGGCCCGAAATATAGTGATGTAGCCATAATTCATAAACTAATGTGGCTTGGTTGAGAGGTGCTTCGCTATCGACGACATGCTGGAACGGAAGAGCGATGCCCGCTGCGTCACTGGGCCAAGATTGGCTGAGGTAGTGTGAGGGCCACTGGGCATCGGCGTCGCAAGAATAAATCCACTCGGACTCGATATGACCCTGCCGGATAAGCCAAAGTGCCAGATCGCAGCCCACTCGCCTCGCTCTGCCTACACCCTCCGATTTTGGAGTTGCTCCCTCGATGTGCTCTAAATCTATCATGAGCAGAGTGACGGCGGGTGCGAGAGGGCACAATGTGAGCCCCGGCAGTGGTGAGCTGCTCGTGTTCTCTTTTACGTAGTGCCGTAGCAGGGCATTTGCATTGAGATCTGGATCTGTTTCAGGCCGATTCAGAACGCCAATGACCAACAGAGACTGGCCCGAGGGCGGTGTGGGGATGCGCATAAAGCAGTCAGGGTGCTCCTTGAAACAGGGCACGACCATGACGTGATTCCAGCGCTGGTTAAACCTTGGTAGTGCGGGCAGCAAAGCATACAGCGATAGGTACTTTTCGATGACAGTATCGGTGCCGCCGCTCAATGGAGTGCTGCACGAATCGGCAGCTCGCTAACCACCTGACTTTCGAAAGTCAGAATTTCCTGCCAGCGGGACTCGATAATCTCAGCAGAAAAATATTCGGAGGCGAGATCTAGGAAGAGTTCGAAGTGTCGGTCTTCAGACCGTGTTATCGAGCGGTAGAACGTTTTTAATTCACCCTCCGGAAGTGCTTCTGCAATTAAGCCAAAGCGTTCGGCGCCGCGGGCTTCGATAACGCCGGCGGTCAGCAGTCGATCTAGAAGATAAAGTTCGGAGCCTTGACGTAACAGGCTCCTAATACAATTGACGTAGGGGTCTTTTACGTCGGCACCGAGCGTCAGTCCACGAGACTGAATGATTTTTATGACTTCGCGAAAATGGACCATTTCCTCGACTGCAAGTTCTGCCATCGCGAGCACTAACTGGGGCCGGTCCGGGTAGTGGGATACCATCGACAGCGCCATGCCGGACGCCTTTTTTTCGGCAGCAGCGTGGTCTAGAAGAAAGGCATCAAAATCACTGAGTACGCAGTCGGTCCAAGCTTGTGGAGAAGGGCTTTTAAGAGGGCTGTGGTGGTCCATAGAATCTTGAAATCGCGCAAAACAACGATTGTACCCGACCTAACGTCTGGGTGGGTGCGGGGCCGGCAGTCATTGCCACCCTGTCCAGCCTGGGCCTCGGACGACACGACCGGGAGTGGCACCAGTAGGCACGCTGTTTGCAATCACCGCAATGCCGTTGATGAATACATGCTCCATACCGACGGCATATTGATGGGGTCGTTGAAACGTTGCTTGATCAATTATGGTTTCGGGATCAAACACAAGGATATCGGCAAAATAACCCTCCCGGAGAAAGCCACGGTTGCGTAACGACAGGTTGGTGGCGGGCAAACCACTGGCACGGTAAATGGCTTGCTCAAGGGTCAGTAAATTTAATTCCCGTACGTAATGTCCTAGCACTCTCGGAAAGGTGCCGTAGGTCCTAGGGTGTCGGTGGTTCAGTAGGGCATCGCCCTCAGCGGCGATGGTGACCGCGTCAGTACAAAAGCTTACCCAAGGCTGTTGGATGGCTTTTCGAACTACGTCTTCAGACTGATTAAAGTACATGGCCCCAACGCGCGTTCTATCCTCAATGACCAAATCCATGGCCGTTTCTTCGGGGCTTTGTTTTCGCATAAGCGCAACTTCTGCAAGGGTCTTCCCCGCGAGGTGTTTGAGCTTTGGATTTTGAAATTCAACCAACATCACGGTTTCTGCCCCACCGCTTGCGAGGCGGTTGTCCCAATCATCTGAGTCCTCTCTCATCTGCTGAGCCAGGGTCTGACGGGTATCTGGGTCTTGCATTCGTGCTATCCACGCGTCGATGCCGCCGGCTTTGACCCAGGCGGGCATGACGGCATCCAAACCCGTCGAGCCAGCAGGGTAGGGGTACATATCGGCGGTTATTTTGAGGCCTTCAGCGCGGGCTGCTTCAATACGTGCAAGCACTGCGTCGAAGCGGTCCCATGAGGGAGGATGCGCGATTTTAATGTGGTAAATCTCAGCGGGTATCTCGGCTTCTCTGGCAATTGTAAGCAGTTCTTCTAGGGCGCTGAAAATTTGTTTGCCCTCATTACGAAGGTGCGAGGCATAGATGCCTCCATATTCTGACGCTGCTTTCGCCAGAGCGATCAATTCTTCGGTCTCCGCAAAACTGGCGGGCGTGTAAATGAGCGATGAGGCAACGCCTACAGCACCCTCGCGCATGGCTTCTCGAACCAGCTCTTGCATGCGCTGCATTTGTTCTGGACTTGGATCAACATCGTCCTGCCCTAGTACATGTATTCGTGGTGTGGTGGCGCCTATGAAGGAGGCGACGTTTGGCGCGACACCCTTATTCTCTAAAAACTCTAAGTACTCTCCTAAGGAAGTCCACTCGGGAATCAGTCCACCCCAATATTTGGGAAATTCTTTTTTCATGGCGGGGCTCAATGGCCCCATCGAATTACCCTCACCAAAGACTTCAAGTGTGATGCCCTGGGTGATATCACTTAGGCCTCGACCATCGATGATAAGGCTGGTGACACCCCAGCCGATCATGTTGATAAAGCCCGGGCTGACGGCCTTGCCTTGGGCGTCAATCACAGTATCAGCCGTCGCGTTTTGAAGAGCGCCCAGTGCTGTAATGCGATCGTCTGTTATGCCCAGGTCTCCGACGAAAGGCGCGTTGCCCGCCCCGTCATAAATTATTCCGCCGCGAATCAGCGTATCAAAGTGAGGCGAGGTTTCTCTGCTTAGAGCATTGCAAACAGTCAGTCCAAAAAAAATAACGGTTGTGCCAAAAAGCTTTGTAAGTTGCCTCATTAATCCTGCCCTTGAGCGCGTAAGGTGGCGTTAACTTAGCATCTTGGCGCAGGGTAGGGGACATGGGATATTTCCGCCTGTCAGTGATGACAAGCAAGATAAACTGTTTTTAGATTAGCCTAATGCGGAGGTCTGAGGCAGTTTTAGATTATTCCGACACCTATGAGTCCGACTAAGCATCGGGAAGCAATCGAGGTTAATAGGTTTTCGTGACAGACCGGAAGTCACTATGAGCGCCTTCTGGCACTTTTGGCCGGGTTTTTGAAACAGGGTACAGCTATGAAATTTATGAATTACCAGCGGACGGTTGCTGCCGTTTTGTGTGCAGTCATCCTCGTAGTCGGGCCAGTAGGGAACGCTGCGGACCTCAAAACGATCATGGCGGACCCTGATTGGATTGGTGCGCCGGTAGAGGCAGCCTGGTGGCAGCTAGATGACGGTGGCTATTTTTACCGGGCCAAACGCGCAGGCAGTACTCTAAGAGATACCTTTGCTATGACCGGGGCGGGTGACCCTGTGGTTGTTTCCGCATCGCAGTTAGCCCGAAGCGATGGCCCAAACCCCAGAGTTCACTCGGCCAGTGGCTTGGCCGTTAGTATTCATGCTGGCGCTGTGGTCTTGCGCGATCTGAACAAAAAGACCCACCGCGTTTTATTTGCTGGAACTACACCTGCGAGTCGGCCTCAATTTTCACCCGCAGGTGACGCGGTATTTTTTCAGGCCGACCAACGATGGTGGCGCGTTGATCTGGCCAGTGGCGGTGTGGGGGCTTTAACGCCCTTGGTATTTGAGGAGGCCCCCCACGCGATTTCTGAGGATGGCTTAGCTCAGGATCAGCTGAGACTGTTTGCCACCTTAGAGCGTGAGCGGCTTGCGCAACAAGTGCAGTTTGACCAAAGCGTGGAGCAAGCGCAGGCGATGACATCAGGGGTAACCCCTTGGTACTTGGGTGCTGATCATCAGTTGGTTAATAGCGCACTGTCGCCAAATGGACGTTGGTCATTGGTGTCAGTGACTGCTGCGACCGCAGATAACAACAAAGCCGACAAAATGCCCCATTATGTGACCCGCTCGGGGTACGTCGATGTTGAGGACGTGCGCCGCTTGGTGGGTCGAGAGTCGCCAAAATCGCAGGCATTGTGGCTCTTAGACATGCACAACCGGCAGCGGTATGAGTTGAGCATGGCAGCGCTTCCCGGCATTGATTTAGATCCATTGGCGGATTTAAAGGGTGCCCAAGATATACCCGTTCACGATGCCGAAAATCCACGGCCGGTCAGTTTTGAACGTCTCATTTGGCACGATCAGGGTGCTGATGCGGTGGTGCAAGTGCACGCTATCGACAATAAGGATCGCTGGACACTGCGACTGACGGCTGAAACTCGAGAGCTAAATTTGATCGAGCACCTGCACGACCCGGCATGGATCAACTGGCAGTTCAACGATGTTGGCTGGATTCCCGGCGGCGATCAAATTTGGTGGCTGTCGGAAGCCTCTGGATATAGCCATCTGTACGCGACTCGTGGGGACGGCGTAGTGATGCAACACAGTCAGGGAGAATTCGAAGTTACCGATGTTGCCTGGCTGCCCGATGGGGAGTCGGCGCTGGTGTTGAGTAACCGTGCCCACCCAACTCAGTACGATGTCTACCGCCTGAATGCTGCTTCTCAAAAAATGGTTCGTTTGACAGAGCTCAAGGGTGTAGAAGGTTTTTCTCTGCATCCTACAGGCACTCAGGCGTTAGTGCTTTTTTCCGAGACCTATCGACCGACGCAAGCGGTCGTTGTGGATTTAGTCAATGGGGATCTCAGTTCACAGACTGACACCATTAACGACGCCTATTCTGTTATTGACTGGCAGAACCCCGAATTTGTCGCAATCCCATCTCGGCATGGCGTTGAAAAACCGATTTGGTCAAAATTCTATCCGGCTCAGGGGGATTTCGAGGGTTTGCGCCCCATTGTGATGTTCGTTCACGGTGCGGGTTATACCCAAAATACGCATCACAAATTCCCCTACTACTTTCGAGAGCAGATGTTTCACAACCTTCTGACCGAACGTGGTTACCACGTGTTGGATATGGACTATCGGGCTAGCCGTGGTTATGGGCGTGATTGGCGAACGGCGATTTATCGTCAAATGGGCACGCCAGAACTCGAAGACCTCATAGACGGCGTGCAATGGTTGGTTGAAAAACACGGAGGGGACCCCAATCGCGTGGGCGTCTATGGTGGTTCTTACGGTGGGTTTATGGCCTTTATGGCTCTGTTTAAGGCCCCGGAGATATTTACTGCCGGAGCAGCTCTGCGTCCCGTCACGGATTGGCGACACTACAATGACTCCTATACCGCGAATATTCTCAACACGCCTGCAGTCGACCCTGAAGCCCATCATCGGAGTTCTCCTATAGAGTTCGTTGAGGGTTACGAGGGGGCGCTACTCATTAGCCACGGCATGCTAGATGACAATGTGTTCTACAAAGATTCGGTGCGTCTTGTTCAGCGCCTCATAGAGCTTGAGAAAGAGCATTGGGAACTGGCGTCGTACCCCCTTGAGCCCCACGGTTACGTTCATCCTGAAAGCTGGTTGGATCAGTATCGACGAATTTTAAAGTTATTTGAGTCGGAGTTAAGAGGCGCACAGTAATGGTGCCATGGTCTTTCTCAAATAAAGAGTGTGACTTGGCTAAACGTAAGATTTAGGATCACCTTCGAACCCAGCATTTAGTAACCTTGCAGGGTGAGAACATTCTCAACAGTTAACCAGAAGGATAGCGTTATGTTTAGCCACATTATGGTCGGCGCCAATGATATCGAAGCGTCAAAGGCATTTTACGACGCAACGTTGGGCGCCTTGGGGTACGGTCCCGGTGTTATCGACGAAAAAGGTCGCGTGTTCTATATGACGGACACGGGTATTTTTGCGTTAAGTCAGCCTATCGACGGCAATCCTGCAGGCCATGGTAATGGCTCAACGATAGGTTTTGCTGCGGCAACGACAGAAGCTGCAGATGCATGGCATGCTGCGGGTCTAGCGAGCGGTGGTGTAGCCTGTGAAGAACCGCCCGGGGTTCGTGAGGGTGGTATGGGTCCGTTGTACTTAGCTTACCTGCGCGATCCTTCAGGAAATAAAATTTGTACCCTAGTCAGGGTTTAGTGGGGCGTCGTTTGCAGCAAAATCCCTACGTAATTTGATTGAAAACTGGGGCCGCAGAGGCGAGTGAAAAGCCACTCGTCACTGCTGGCCCTGCTCAAAATTTAGCACCAAGAGACGGCGGACTAACTGCTGTCGACATGGCAGGCTGAATACGTAGAGGCCTTGCCTAAATTCATACACGATAAAAGTGAGGGCGCGTTATGTTCGACGATCTTGATATTACAGCGATGGCAGATGCCTACCTCTTCCCTTACGCGGCTAATATTGCTCTCGCGCTCGTCATTTTTTTTGTTGGAAAATGGCTGGCTAACACGCTGACCAATGTAGTCGTAAAACTGCTCCAACGGTCGCAAATGGACGATATTCTCATCAGTTTTGTCACGTCCATCACTAAGGCTATCTTATTATTATTTGTCGCGATTGCAGCGCTTAATCAGCTGGGAATCGATACCACCTCATTGATCGCTCTGTTGGGCGCGGCCGGCCTTGCCGTAGGCTTGGCACTACAAAATTCTCTACAAAACTTTGCGGCGGGAGTCATGTTGATTGTCTTTCGCCCTTTCAAGGCTGGAGATTTCGTTGAGCTGGCAGGTGTTGCCGGCGTCGTTGAGAATATTGGTATTTTCAGCTCGGTATTGCGCACTGGCGATAATCGCGAGCTGATCATTCCCAATGGTGCTATCTACGGAGGCATTATCACTAACTACTCGGCACGCAGTACTCGCCGCGTCGACATGGTTTTTGGGGTTGATTATGGTGATGACCTGAGAGAGGCCAAGGCGTTGCTGCGCACAATTATACTGGCCGATGACAGGGTGCTAGCCGAGCCTGAACCGGTGATAGCGGTATCAGAATTAGCCGATTCCTCAGTGAATTTCATTGTTCGACCTTGGGTAAAAAGCGCCGATTATTGGCCCGTGCTGTGGGATACCACCGAAAAAGTTAAGCTTGAATTCGACGCTCAGGGGTTATCAATTCCATTCCCTCAAATGGACATTCACCTGCCTAATGACGACGGGCACAGCACTGAGTCTTGACGGTATTGATCGGTGTAACAGTTGCATTTTTTTGAGAGCAGGGCTTGCGCGGCGCGATCAGAGCCATCCTGGCTTTATCGCCGCGTCTGCTCCCCAAAGAGCGGGACTTACATACCGTTAGTGTATGAGCAAATTACCCGTCTTTTCGATAAAAGGTTTTAACAGACTTCCAAACAAGAAGGCCGGCGACGATCAGCGGCAGGCCATAACTGAGCGCCAGAACGGCCTCACCCGTCGCTAGGGTCATCTGCCCTACCGAAGTTCCGTTTTGGGCTTGCGTGTAAGGTTTCGCATAGAACATATAAAGCATGCCCATAACAGCGACGCCTACCAAAATCATGACGGCAGGCCAAATGAGAGTTGTTCGAGTTTCTCCGCTGTCATGCTCATCTTCGGGGACTTTGTGGAGG
Organism: Luminiphilus sp. nBUS_07; assembly: GCF_051201685.1. Lineage (GTDB taxonomy): Bacteria > Pseudomonadota > Gammaproteobacteria > Pseudomonadales > Halieaceae > Luminiphilus. The sequence continues at coordinate 719,354 of NZ_CP179213.1, forward strand.
GCCTTTCGATAGTCAGCCTCTCCGGGGCTGACCCTGCCAAGCCGCGATACGGTGACTACCGTCAGAAAGCTCGCGCAGGCGCCTACTAAAATGGGATCAAAAATAACGGGCCAGTCGACGAGATCGTTCAGTGACAATAGATTCATTAAGACGTTGACTAAAAAACCTACTGCCATGCCCCAAAAGGCGCCGGCTTCGGTAATCTTTGAGCTCCAAATACTCATGAACGCAACAGCACCCCACGAGGAGGCAAAGAGAGGGCCTGCGAAGTAGGTTATCCAGAATATGTTACTGGGTAAGGCCAAGGCTAGGGTAATGACGACGAGACCGATTACCAGCATGGTCAAGCGAGTAACGCGCAGCTGTATTTTTTTATTGTTTGGTAACTTAAGAATGTCATTGCTCACACTGAAGCCAACCAAAGACAGAAAAGTCGATGCCGATGACAGTCCCGCTGCCAAAATGCCACACACCAGCAGTGCGCCGACGATGGTGGGTACTACATTCATGGCAGCCCAGATGATGACGCTCTCCGCGGGGTCTATGTTGGGGTTGCTGAGATTGACAATGGTGGCGCAAAAGGTGGTGACCAAATATAGCAGCAGCATGGTGATCGCGGCACCGCAGGCGGAGCGAATCACCACATGCTCACTCCTTGCCATTAAATAGCGGCTAGACTGCCAGGGGCTGACGGCCACGACGAAGCCCCATGCAACCCCCAAAATAAGTGCCCATAGAAGTGCCTGCCCCGGAGTGTCCCAGCTGGTTTCAGGCCCTACGACACCATGCCAGGCAATGACGTCGGGTTTTGTCTCAAAGACGGCAAGGGCTTCGATGCTGGCAAACCAGCCGCCGTTCGCGCTCACCAAAAAGGAAAGTGCGACGATGGCGACCGACGTAAATAAGATGAACATGAGGGTGTCGGTTAAAATGACACCCTTGGATCCGGAGTAAAGCGTGAACAGCGTATAACTTCCCCACACAAGGATGATGGCGATGGGTTCTGACAGGTCGGTCAGTTGCGTGACGACCATGGCAACGCCCCAAGTAACGGCGAGCAGGTAGCCGCTGAGACCGACGACAATCGAAAGCCCAGCTAATGATTGAATTCGCCGACTCTGAAAGCGTGCGCCAAAAAAAGCCGGGACGGTTAGTGCTTGGCTTCGACGCAGGTAGCGACCGAAGAATAAGGCCCCCACGACGTAGCCCAAACAGTTGACGGCGGTCATGATAATGATCAGAGGTCCGTGTCCTCGGTAAGACATACCGGCCTCACCGATAAATCCGTTGGTGCTCATGAAGCTGGCAATCAACGTGCCCAAGATGAGAAGTGTTGGGGCATTGCGACCCGCCACGAAATAATCATCAAGGTGCCGCACTTTGCGCCCGGCGTACCAGCCGGTACCCAAATAAACCATGACACTCAGAATCATGGTTAGGCTAAAGCTATCCATCAGCGAAGCACCCGAGTAAAACGATGGCTGTAGTCGTCACCGACCATAGGTAATGGCCTCTTCCAAAATCCGTTCTATGTCAGCGACAGAAGCTGGACGGGCATTGGTTGCAGCAGCGGCATCAAGGTGGGCCTTTTTCGCCAGTACTGGGGCGGCGGACAGAGGTACACCGAGATCAGCCAGCGACCTAGGAATATCAAGCTCATCCAACAGCGCACACAAAGCTTGATAAAAGCTGTCGAATTCACTATCTGCCAATCCAAGGGCCGCTGTCAAAGCCGGCAATTTCTCCGTCAGCATAGGGGCGTTGAAGCGCATGACGGCGGGTAATGCGACGGCGTTGGTCAATCCGTGATGAGTGTCGTAATCGGCGCCGACCATGTGGCTGATCGCGTGAACAACCCCCAAGCCTTTAAGAAAGGCAATGCCCCCAAGGCAGGATCCCACTTGCATGCCGCCTCGGGCCTCAAGGTTGTCTGAGTCAGCCACGGCAATGGGAAGCCAGCGAGTAATAAGTTTGATTGCTTCTAGTGCGGTGCCATCGCATTGCGGATGAAAGTCTGGCACACAATACGCTTCAATGGCGTGGATGAGTGCGTCGATGCCGGTCCACGCCGTGAGGTGCGGCGGCAGGCCCAGGGTGATTTTCGGATCAAGCAAGGCGAGTGATGGTTTGAGCGCAGGGTGCCAGACACACAGTTTCATCCCTCGCTGAGTGTCTGTGATCATAGCAGTGCTCTCGGTCTCTGCTCCGGTACCCGATGTGGTGGGTATGCAGACTAGAGGCGGGAAGGCGTTCCCAGTGCTGATGTCCACCACTGGCGCGTCATAATTGAAACGCCAAAGATCGATATCATTATTGGCTGTTAGGCAGGTTGCCTTGCCGCCGTCCATACCGCTACCACCTCCCATTGCAATGACGCCATCATGGTGGCCCTCACGAAAAGTGGCCTTGGCACTCGCTATCTCGTGATCTCTTGGGTTTGGTGAAATATTGGAAAAGACATGTGATCTCAGACCTTGATGTTCCAATGACGACTGGGTTTGAGCGATAAAGGGAAGGTCTCTAGAGCCCTTATCGGTAACGATGAGGGGGTTTGTCATGCTCAGTGCAACACAATGCTTGCCAATTTCGCTCAAGCGCCCGGGTCCGTATGCGATGGGCACGGGATAACTCCAGTCATGGGGTGATAGCAGGTGGTTCATTGTGACAAGGTCCTTTTTGTAAGGTTTTTTTTTGGCGTTGTCAGCGGTTTTTTCAGAGGCGCTTTAATTTTTCATTATGCAGGAAAATTACCACATCTAAAGGGGATGAAACCTATTGCGTGAAGCCCCTCTAGCGGCGCATTATTCGCGAAATTATGGCACGCCAGTATTTCGGCAGTGCACCAAAAAAATAACAACAGATTAGACATAAAAAAAAAGAGTACGCCCATGAATGCACCCGTTATTTCTTTCTCAAGACGCCTGCGTGTATCACCCTTTGAATTACGCTCTTTAGAGGGGTCAAAGTCTGCGTCCGTCTACAACCACTTAGTGTTGCCAACCTGCTATGAATCCCTAGAGGCTGACTACTGGCACCTGCGTGAACACGTTCAGCTGTGGGATGTTGCTTGCCAAGTACAGGTTGAGGTCCAAGGTCCGGATGCGGCGGATTTTATTGAGTATCTAACCCCTCGTGATGTCTCGCGCTGCCAGGTGGGGCAGTGCATTTACACGCCACTTATCGACGAGGCTGGCGGTATTATCAATGATCCGCTGATATTACGATTGGCGGATGACCGGTTTTGGATTTCGCTATCAGATTCTGATGTTTTGTTGTGGGCTAAGGGCCTGGCATTGGGTAAAGGTTTTGATGTGCGTGTTTTCGATCCCGATGTTTTCCCCTTGTCTATTCAAGGCCCGAAATCAGCCGACCTCCTCAGCCGAGTTTTGGGAGACACCATTAGAGAACTTAAGTTTTTTCGTTTTATAGAAACGGAAATCGCCGGGACTTCAGTCGTGGTCGCGCGCACGGGCTGGAGTGGACAGGGCGGCTATGAAATCTACCTGCAGGAGCCCGATGCGGGTGTGACGCTTTGGGACACACTGGCAGCGGCTGGAGAGGATCTTGAAGTGCGCCCCGGTTGTCCCAATCTTATTGAGCGCATTGAAAGCGGATTGTTGTCCTTTGGTAACGATATGACCTTGGCAAATAACCCCTTAGAAGCCGGGCTTGACCGCTTTTTTAAGCTGGGTAAGTCAGCTGACTACTTAGGTCGTGCTGCGCTGGAGGCGATTGCTGAAGCGGGTGTTACTCAACGACTGGTAAAGGTCGTTATAGCGGGTGAGCCCATCGCGAACCCACGAACGGTCTATGCGATCCAAGATGCTGCAGGTGAAGATATTGGCACGGTCACCAGCGCCGTTTACTCGCCAAATCTCGGTAAAAATATTGGCTTTGGCTATTTGCCCGCAGACGGCTGTGAAGAAGGCCGTCGTGGGACAGTGCTCACCCCCGAAGGGGCAAGAGAACTCCGAGTTGCTAATGACGACTGGTCTAGCTCGTTGGAGTGAGTTTTTGCCATTTCTAGCCGTTTCGTGGCGGGTTACATGCCATGCAGCATCTTAGTCTCGAGGTAGTCTTCAAGCCCCATCATGCCACCCTCTCGGCCATTACCCGACTGCTTGTAACCCCCAAAAGGCGAGCCGTATTCATAGACGCCACCGTTGACATGAACAGCACCTGCGCGCAATTGCCGCGCCACTCTTCGGGCCCGCGCGGGATCACCGGTTTGCAAATAGGCAGCTAGGCCGTAGGGCGAATCATTGGCGATTGCAATGGCTTCTTCTTCGGTGTCGAAGGGAATCACGACGAGCACGGGTCCAAAGACCTCTTCGCGGGCAATACGCATTTGGTTGTGTACGTCGGTGAACAGAGTCGGTTTGACATACCAGCCAGTCTCAAAACCGTCGGGTTTACCCAATCCACCCACTAACAAATTAGCGCCTTCATCAATACCGACACCAATAAGGGTTTGGACGCGATCAAACTGTATGCGATCAAATAAGGGCCCTATGTGATCCCCCTCCTGTACTGGATCGCCAACTCGAGTGGCGATTGTCGCTTGGCGGGCTATTTCGACGACTTGGTCATAGCAGCTGCGTTCTACCAGTAAGCGCGTGGGGGCATCGCAGGACTGCCCTGTATTGGCCATACACTCAGCCACCGCGTTTTGAACGCGTTCTTCAAGGTCGCTATCGGCGAACACTAAATTCGCCGATTTGCCTCCCAGTTCCAACGTCACGCGTTTCACAGATTCTGCCGAATCACGTGTTACCGCTGTGCCTGCTCGAGTTGAGCCGGTGAAGGACATCATTTGAATATCGGGATGTTGTGACATGGCGGCACCCACTTCGGGCCCTTCCCCGTTTACAAGGTTGAAAACACCAGGGGGGCAGCCGGCCTCGTGGAGAATTTCAGCGTAAATAATTGCAGATAGCGGGGTGTGTTCGCTGGGTTTAAGGACGCAGGTACAGCCAGCAGCGAGAGCGGGAAGAACTTTTAATGCGATTTGGTTGATTGGCCAGTTCCAGGGCGTGATTAGGCCGCAAACGCCGATAGGCTCACGGACTAACAGTTCCCCATTGCCGAGATCGACCTCTTCCTCGAGCCGTTCCAAGGCATCAACGAAACCTTGCAAGTGACCGATGGCAGCGTCTGCTTGTGCCTCACGGGAAAAAGTAATGGGTGCGCCCATTTCCTCGCGCATGGCTTGAGCCAAATCTTCAAATCGGGCCTCGGTTACTTGCTTGATACGTTCGAGTAATGCCAGCCGTTCTTGCTTTGAGGTCATTGAGAACGTTTCAAATGCTTGGCTGGCTGCTGCTACAGCACGATCGACATCGTTCGCGTTGCCTAGCGCCACCGTAGCAACAACCTGCTCATTAGCGGGATTGATAACGGGCATCGTGACAGTGGAGTCAGGAGAGACCCAAGCGCCGTTGATATAAAATTTGTGCAGATTTTCCATGCGGCACTCGCTTATTAGTGTGGCGTTTACGGGTGCACCGTGTACCTCGGCTAAATCTGAAGCAGAGTTGAAGTGCGGTGTTACGGCGCTGACATTGTATGGTGATCACGCCCATTATCGAGGTCAGTAACGACTTTTGGAACCCCCAAAAGCGCTCCGTAGGATTTGAATAATATGGTGACACTCAACTGAGGTTGGCACTCTCGAAGGTTTACTGCCCCATTCCTATTTTCATTATCGCAGGCTTACCCAGCGCTGCGATCGTTGCTTTCTCCTCGGTAAAAAAGTCAGCTGCATGGCGGGGGCCGTCTCGCCCGATGCCCGAGGCTTTGAAACCACCGAAGGGCGCGCGAAGATCTCTGGCGATGGGAGTGTTCAGCCAAAGGGTGCCAGCTTGGACCTTTTGTTGGAATACCTGAGCGCGATGTAGACTCTCCGTCCAACAATAGCCAACTAAACCGAAGCGGCTGTCGTTGGCGATTGCCCAAGCTTCCTCGTCATCTTCGAAGACTTGAATCGTAACAACAGGTCCAAATATTTCCTCCTGACACAAAGGGGAATGGTTGTCTAAAACTTTAAATACCGTCGGTGCCACGAAGTAGCCACTGCCCAGCTCGGGCATAGCGCGCCCACCGGTCAGCAGGTTGGCGCCGGTATTTTCGGCGAGGGTAAAAAAATTGAGGACATGTTGTTGATGCTCGGCAAAACCCATGGGACCGACTTCAGTTGTGCTGTCTAGTGGATCGCCGACACGCAGCGTTTCAGTCCGTGCCACAAACCTCTCGATAAAACGCTCTGCAATTTGGGTTTGCACCAAAATACGCGAGCCTGCAATGCAGATTTGTCCGCTATTACCAAAAGCGCTTACCAATGCCCCGTCGATTGCTCGGTCGATATCAGCATCGTCAAAAATAATGTTGGCTGAATTCCCCTCCAGCTCAAAATGCACAGGGGTAAGGCGCTCTGCCGCTGCACTCATGACGTTTCGTGCGGTGTCGCCACGTCCGGTAAAGGCAATGCGATCGATGCCTTCCGCCTGCGCCAGTGCGGCGCCGGTAACAGCGCCTCGGCCGTTGACAATATTGACGACACCCGAGGGCAGCCCCGCTGATTCAAGTAGGTGTACTAATTGCAGCACTGCCAGTGGTGAAAACTCAGAGGGCTTCAAAACGCAGCTATTACCAAAGGCAATACATGAGGCCACGTGCATGCTAGAAAGTGCCAAACAGGCATTCCATGGGGCAAATAGTGCGGCGACGCCTACAGGATGACGGGTGATGACCGTACGATACTCTTGCAGTTGATCAAAGGTCTCCCCTGCAAGCACTCCAATGTAATCGGCGAAGAAATCGAAGTTATCAGCGGCTCGAGGTATCTGACGTGCCGCTAGGTGGGCAAAGGGAAGTCCGGCACAAATTGACTCTCGAAGTGCTAGATCATTTGCATGCGTTCGGATCGCTTGAGCGGTGGCACGCAGCACACGCTGCCTTTCTTCGATGGTGGATTGGGACCACTCACCGGACTCAAAGCGGGCTTTTGCCGCAGCGACTGCCGTTGCCACCTGTGTGGCATCATCTTCTTGCAGGCTGGCAATCGTTTCACCCGATCCGGGATAGCGCACCGGCAGGCTTATTGCAGGTGTTTTCGGCAAAACAGGCAGGCCTGCGATATGCCCCGTGATGAGATCAGGTAGCTCGAGGTTAGCGATGCTTTCATGCAGTATCGGCGATCCCACGGTTCGTCTCCTTGGCACGGGTCATTCCGGTTTATAGGGGCGTTATCATAGCCCTAAGGACGCCAGTAGTCGCCGTATCGCCCGAAAAACAAAAGATGGGGGTGTCGCCGCTGTTGGGCATTCCCTTAGTGTCTGGACCCGACTGGTTTGTCGCGGCAGCTGTATCGCGCTATCGGCAGCTTTTCCTAATGGTGCTTCCGCAAAGGGTAATACCTCGACAGCAATGTTAGCTGGGCGAGGGGTTATTGAAGAAAAGTGTCGCCGGTGAAGTGCCCGTGAAAACCAAAGGGTATGTGGTGGTCTAGCAGCACTGCAGCAATTTCCTCTTCAGGATTTTGCGCATCGCGAATTTGAATTTCAGAGCGATGCGTGCTGGCGTCATAAACAACCGCGAGCAAATAGCCATCATCCTGAGTTTTCGGACGTGCTTTCGGAGTAAAGAGCGCTTCGGAGGTGTACCTATTTTCACCCACATCAGTATGGGTGCAAGCCCCCGTACGGGTATTGAGGGTAACAAAACTATTAAAAAATCCATGCTCCCGACCTGGAGCATGGCCGACATAAAAGCAGTGTTCACTGCTTAGGCCTGTAAGATTTGTGTTCCAAGCGGGAAATTCACCGGTAGGCGCATGATCAAAAGCTTCTAGGCGAGTGTGGCCGGTCTTTAGGTCGATCCGCAGGCGATGCAGCTCGGCGCCTGCGACGGTTTGAACATCAAAGACATCCCCTAGCCATGCAAAACCTTCGGTACTTTTTGTTTGGAAGAAATCTGTGATGAGCTCGTCGTTGGTCTCAAATGAGTTGGCAAAGTGCACAACAATCCCGGGAGGTAATTCAAACTCTCGGGTTACGGACATGGTGCGCAAATCCACAACAATACCGCGCATGGCTTGTTGCTCGTTGTAATTTAAATTCTCGCTCAGCGTGGTGGTACCCAAGAGGGGTCCCCCAAGCTGGAAGTTAATCGAGCTCACTACAAAAATGGCATAGTTTTCAGTAAGGCCAAAGTCGTGGAGGAAGGGGAATCGATCTAGAGGAATACGACAGCTGCGAACACCATGACCGTCGGCTGGAATATCATGAACGTCGAGTGCACATTTAATGCCGCGCCAGCCAAGCCCCGTCAGATTGATGCCAAAATTAATCTGATTTCCGGTGCGAGGGTGAATTTTTCCATGGGCACTTATGGTCGTTCGTGGGTTTAGGGTGCTGCCATAATATTCTGGCCCCAGTGTCTCAAGTGTCTCTGGGTTCAATCGGTAAGGTTGTCCACCCTCATAGAATGCGCACAGCTTGTCGCCATGCCAAGAGACGCCCGTATTGGCTGGGTTAGATAGAGGTCTGAGAATATTTTTTCGCCAACCGCCCTTAATTTGCGTGCCAAATCCGCGATGAGATACTCGCCCCTCCTCGTGGTCCTGAAGATACTTAGGTGTGCGCACGTAGCGGTTTTTGAAATGCGCCTTACCGTCAATAAAGGTGGCTGCGCTGATCATGCCGGGACCGTCGAACCAATGACCGTAGGCCTCACTGCCCGCATTCATGGCGCCGGGCCCGTTTCGAAACAAGGTGCCGGTCAAATCCTTGGGCAGGGTGCCGCGTACATTATTAGCCCAGCCATTACGCTCTTCCTGCAGTGCAAGAAATCCTCGGTGGAAGTCACAGTTGCGCTGTGCAACGTTAATCAGTTTTGCTTCAGCATTCATCAATCAGCCTCTGGCGCAGATGGATCAAGGGTGGGGATAAGAATGTCGATGCTGCTGTCAATCAGTGCGTCGATTAGCGGAGGAACATCGACTTCGAACCCGTCCAGCATTTTGTGGTTGTAGAGATCAATCAGCCCATGAGTATTGGTAAGCAGCGTAATGACGCGAACCCAAATGGTATCGGGCCCAAAACCTTCCTCGGCAATACCTGCGATACCGGGCACTGATGAATTGGCCTCTGGTGGTGTCAGTGAAACGCCGGACCGGCTGAGCAGGCTCGCAAACAACTCAATCATGCGATTGGAAGTGCGCTGGCGTAAATCGCCGGCGATATCGTTTTCGTCATTTGCAAGATCCTCCCGCAACTGCAGTGGCGGGTGAACCATAAGTTCCCAGTAGCCTGTCCAGTCATGAGCGAAGCGGACGGCGGATTTCAGAAGGCCTGCCAGCTTGTCTCGGGGCTCTTCGAAACGGGTAACACCCTCCTTGGTATAGGCATCTAAGAGCTCATAGCCACGCTGTGTTGTTTCGATAAATAGCTGCCGCTTACTGGGGAAGTAGTTGTAGAGATTCGCTGCTGTCATATCGACGCTGGCCGCCAGCGCCCGCATAGAGAGTTGGCTCATGCCTTCTGATGCCATGACCTGCGCGGCTTCATCCATGATGCGCTGCTTTTGGACCACGATTTCCTCGTTGGAAAAGGCTTGCCTTGGCATGGCTTAACAATCCTCATTAAGGCGCGAAATTCGCGCTACGGAACATGCGTCCCGTGGGGCCAAAATTAATTAATGAACGTATGTTAACTTAACGTATGTTAAAATTTCAAGCGGCGTTTTTGGTGCGCGTGTGGGCGAAGGTGATGATGCATTACTGTGGTGGCCCACAAAGACCACGGGGTAAACTGAATATGGGTTTATTAAACAGCGAGAAAATACATGTCGGCGGGTAATACGGGAGTTTTGATCTCTGTGGTTCTGGCTGTTGGTTACATAACTCTGGCGATACTTGTATGGAGCATGGTGAGTGCCGGTTACAGGAAAATTCGGGGCAGGTCTCGACTCAATATCACTGGCCGTTGGGTTGTTATTACAGGGTGTGATTCAGGTATTGGCTTGGGCTTAGTCACCGCTCTGTCAGAGCGTGGCGCTAAGGTGGTCGCTTGTTGCTATACCGAGGCTGGCGCACACGGAGCTTTAGCCGCGGGAGCCGCCTGGGCACCTCACTTTGACTTAACCAAGGACGATGCAATTCGCGAGGTTGCAGCGCAAATTCATGCCCGAAGTGATGGCGCTGTCTGGTCTGTGGTGCACGCAGCGGGGACCGTCTTACCGGGATTCGTTGATTATCAGCCGATTAATTTTTATCGAGACGTGATGGCGGTAAATTTCTTTGCACCTGTCTTGCTCACTCAAAAACTCCTCAGCGCTTTGCGGCGTTGCAAAGGTCGAGTGGTTTTGGTCAGTAGTGTCGATGGCATAGTAAGCCTACCCGGCAATGCCCCCTACGACGCTTCAAAATTTGCTATTGAGGCCTATGCCGATGCCCTGCGAGCTGAGTTGTCGTTCTGTGACGTATTTGTGAGTGTGATTAACCCGGCAACAATGCGCACGCCCATGGCGGAGGCCTTTTTCCCGGCACACCGAAACACCTGGCAAGCCATGGCTAAAGACGATCCTGGGGGCGATTGGCAAGCACTGTGGCCTGAATCTTGGCTCGAACAGTATGTTGAAAAAAACACGCAACAGCTGCGTAGCATTGCGGAGGATCCCGCGGCGGCAGTCAGCGATGTTGTTCATGCTGTCACCGCCGCCCATCCAAAATTACGTTATTTGAGCGGCCGACTGGCTAAAACCTTTTTTTACGCGCTATGGCTAATGCCAGAGGCGTGGTCGCTTCGTATTAAACGCCTTACTGTCCAACCCCAGCCGCCTAGGAACAGCTCATGAACATATCGGGACTTCTCCATATCAACATCAATTGCAAGAATTTTGAAAGATCAAAACAGTTCTACGAGATGTTGGGCTTTGAGGTCATTATGCCGGTTCCATCAGAAGGGCGAGGCGCTGCAGCGGCAGCTGTTGGCATGGAACGTTACCTTGTTAAAGGAGCGCTCATGAAGCATCCCAGCCGCATTGTCATCGACTTGCTTGAATGGCAGGAGCCCTCTGAAGAGGGTGCACCTTACGAGAGCATGGCACACCCCGGGATCGCTCGGGTCGCCTTCACGACAACATCGCTTGACGATGACGTGGCAACCCTCGTTGAAGCAGGCGTGAAATTCTTATCCACTGCTCCTGCCGAGGTAGGTGGCCCCAGAGGTTCAACAGTGCGCTTTATTTGCTTCAAGGATCCTGACGGCACTGTGCTCGAATTGGTTGAAATGTCAGGTTCCTGAGTGGAGTCGGGGGTCCGCCGGAGCCCCTCGCGACTGAACAGATGCTAAAGACTCAATTCCGGGATATTTTTGAATTTTTGTATCTTTGTCAGTAGGGTTCACGTTTTGATTTTGTGTGGCGGTAGAAAATTTTGATGGATATTTCAAAATCGATAGATCTCTGTGCGGCCTATTACGGCAATCAGGCTGACGCTATGCGTCAATATCTTGAGTCCGGGCAGGAGGCTGCTTTACGCCTAGATAATCGAGGTCCTATTTGTTTTGACGAAGCCGGTAGTCTTGATCCCGCGATTCGTGATGCCTATTCCCGCTACGGGTTTTATGTTTTTACCGATGTGCTTAGTAAAGATGAGCTCGCTGATATTGAGGCTGATTTGGGTGCAATGCGGAAAAGCTTTCCCACCGGGCCCGAAAGCTCCGTCAACGCTGATGGACAGCCGGCCCTCGGTGCCGACTGTAAAGCGCTTACGTTAGTGTGGTCTAAGCCACTAGGAGATCCATTAGGCGGTACGGCGTTGGCAAATGGGCGTCATCAGGTCAAGATGTTTGAGCCTGAGGCTGCTAAGGAGGCTCCCGCCGCAGCGCCTTTTATTCTGTTGGGATCGCTGCAGTTCTCCGACGCTTGTCTACGTACCTATGCCCATCCACAGCTGCTGCGGGTTGCGGAGGCGATTAATGGGCCCGACTTCGCGCCATTTAATGAGGCACTTTTTATTAAAGACCCCGGTATTGGAGCTGCAGTTTCATGGCATCAAGATGGCGTTACTCATTGGGACAGCGACGACTTCAATGAGGACATTCACGGTTTTAATTTTATGGCGCAGGTTTATGGCAGCACTGCAGTCAATGGCGTCTGGGTTGTGCCGGGTACGCATAAATTGGGCAAAATCGATATTAATGAACTCGTGGCAGAAGCGGGTAGTGAGCGTCTGGAGGGTGCTGTCCCTCTGGTTTGTAACCCCGGTGATGTTGTGGTTTGTAACCGACAGTTGGTCCATGGATCATTTCCTAACTGTGGTTTGGAGCCCAGGGTCACGGTGAACTTTGGCTTTCACCGTCGATCTTCAGTGTTGGGTGTTCAAGGAGGTGGCATCCACAGTGAGGCACAAGAATTTGACGCAGAAACTATCGCTCGCCGCTCTCGCGTTCTGGGTTATGCAATTGACGCACGCCAACAGCGGTTCGCCGGTGAGTCGCCTTATCGCTATCAGCCCTTCGCAGATGAAAAGAAAATTTTTAGCTGGAATACGCAAACTAGGGCAGATATCAAAGATTATAACTGTGACGATTTGAGCATCTAAGAGGATCACCTCTGTTTAAAGTCTGCAGCAAATGGTGACAGATTTTTTAATCTGCGTGGCATTTACTGATGAAACCTCTGAGAATAGGGGTCTAGTGTTCACATTAGGGCGCATGTCTCACATAGGCAGCCCACAGACCCCTTAAATTTGAGGTGCTTATGCCAGATTTAAAATTGATACAGGTGATGGTTTTTTTAATGGCAGCTTGCCTGGGGATTTTCTCTCAGGTAGCGCGAGCCGACGATGCCTCGATTGCTCAGAAATTGGCCAATCCCGTTGCCTCGCTCATCAGCGTACCTATTCAAATCAACTACGATGACAAGTACGGCGTTGGTGAAAAGGGTTCTATTTGGAAAACCAATGTCCAGCCAGTCATTCCAGTCTCACTCAATGATGACTGGAACATGATTTCTCGAACGATCTTACCTTTTATCGACCAGTCAGATTTTCCAGTGCAAGGCCTGGGTGAGTCTGGGGTAGGGGATGTGGTGCAAAGCTTTTTCTTTTCACCTAAAGCACCAACTGCGGGCGGTCTTATATGGGGCGTTGGGCCGGTAATCAATATTCCCACTGCAACCAAAGATGCATTGGGACCAAGAGCTTGGGCAGCTGGACCCACAGGGCTGGTATTAAAGCAGTCGGGGCCTTGGACCTACGGCGCATTGGGGAACCACCTGTGGTCTTTTGCAAAAGAAGATAACACCGAGATAAATGCGAGCTTCGTGCAGCCCTTCGTTTCATACATCACGCCTAAAAAATTGACCTACTATCTCAATACTGAATCCACCTATAACTGGGATAGTAAGGATTGGTCTGTGCCTATTAACGTCGGTGCAAATCAGTTAGTAAAGCTTGGTAACCAACTCATGCAGATTGGTGGTGGTGTTCGATATTGGGCAGATTCGGGTGAATTTGGGCCGAAGGGCTGGGCGCTGCGAGTGAATGTCGTGTTTGTGTTCCCCAAGGGCTAAACAATATTTAGGACTTAGCTGAGTTCCTACGTTCATCGGCTAAGCTCAGAAATGGCAAACGTAGTATCCCCGTGGGTGAGAGCGCGTAGTGGGCCAGATGAGCCAATCGGCAACTAAGCGCCTAGTGTTTCAGGTTTTTTGTTGTCGAGGCCGTAACGCACTATGCAGTGGTTGGTCTAGCTGCCTCTATTTTAGGGTGTTGTGCCGCCGGATTTGACGGCTATGGGTGGGTCGCAAATGATCTGCCTATGGCACTCCGGACCGCATCAAAGTCTGCATAGTGAAAAAAAAGAAAGGAGGGGTGACATGGAGGCAGTATCAAGGCGCTTCATGATAAAAAGCCTGGCGACAGGTGTTGCTCTAGCGGGCCAGTCGATCACATTGGCAAATTCCCAGCGGTCGATGCCTTACAACAAACGTGTTGCTACCTTCACTGTGCACAACGACTTGCCTTGGGCCCTGGAAACGCGCCGTAGCCAGTTTGGGTTTGGCCCTATCACGCCGGCCTCACACTTCTTTGTGCGAAATAACCTTCCCATGCCACCCGCTTCAGTGACTGGTTTGGGTGACAGTTGGTCTTTCGAGGTGCTGGGCTGCAAAGACTCGGGAAGCCTAACGCTTGCCGACTTGAAGCGCATGCCGATACAAACAGTGGCTACTGTTTTGCAGTGCTCGGGTAACGGCCGTGAATTTTTCTCCCATGACCCTTCCGGCTCGCAGTGGGGTGTGGGTGCAGCGGGTTGTGCACTATGGACAGGGGTGAAGGTCGCCGATATTTTTGAGTATTTTGGTGGCGTTGTGGGCGATGTGGCCTTTTTGACGGCATCGGGCGGTGAAGAGTTACCCGAAGGTATTGATAAAAATGCGGTGGTTGTCGAACGGTCGATCCCTCTTGCCAAAGGGCTGGCTGATTGTTTGCTGGTTTGGGAGATGAATGGTGCGCCATTGCCGCCTGTTCACGGTGGACCACTGCGTCTTATTGTGCCTGGATATTTTGGGGTCAATAACGTCAAGTGGGTTAGGCAGCTAGCAGCAACCTCGCAAGAGTCGGCTGCCAAGATTCAGCAGTCGGGTTATCGGCTTAGGGCGCAAGGCGAGTCGGGTGGGCCTCAGCACCCCTCCATGTGGCGAATGCCAGTGAAATCCTGGTTGAACGGCCCGGGTGCTGATGGCGAGCCCGTATTGGCGGGTATGAACACTTTATACGGGGTTGCCTTTGCCGGTGAGCGAGGTATCAAATCGGTAGAGGTTTCGAGTGATTCCGGTCAGACCTGGCAGTTGGCCCAGCTTGTGGGTCCCGATCTTGGTCCCAACGCCTGGCGTACATTCAGTGTGCAAGCCGAGCTCGCTGTAGGTCGACATCGCTTTGTGACCAGGGCAATTGATACTGAGGGCGAACAACAACCTCAGCAGGCGGCAGATAATCATCGCGGCTATGGTCACAATGGTTGGGAAGATCACGCCCTTGAAGTCAGGGCGCTGAAAGAGCTGCCCAAGACAGCTCCAATCATTGAATCAGATCAAGATGACTCATCAGGCGCTCTGACAGAGACCGCTGCAACCGTTGTCGCCAAGCCGCCGTTGGTGTTGTCTGATCAGGCGCTGCAGGGCAAAAATATTTTTATGGCCAAGGCTCAGCCTGGCTGTGGTGTGTGTCACAGCCTCGAGGAGGCCAATGCCCTCGGGGTCGTTGGACCAAATTTCAATACCTTAAAGCCGAGTCTGATGCAGCTGCGCAGTGCCATCACTCAAGGGGTGGGTGCGATGCCCGCTTACGGAGGACAGCTGAGTACCGAGGAGGTTGATGCCCTGGCTGCCTACGTCTTCGAAGCGAGTCGATAACTCGATTTTAGTGCGCCACTCTGTACAAAATATGCTCAGCTGATGACGGCCGGTCAAGATCGGGCTGGTTGCCATCGGTCTGCCAGGGCGCTCCCCATAGCCAGGCCAAGAATAATCAGGGTAAAGAAGACGAAGTGGTGCCAAAAAGGCATGGCGTCCCAATATTGAAGTTCTACCCATACAGCGATGGCCAGCATTTCAAGTGTCATCCCAAGTTGTATCAGCCTGAGCCTTGAGCTTGCTCCCGCGATCATTCGAGCTGCAAAACCACAAATGATCAAGCTGATCAGTTGCAGGCACTCTATGGCAATGACCAACCCGGTGTTGTGTGTGCCGCCAAAGCGATTGACCTCATTGGGATATTGGGCGAGAAGCAGGCTTGTCATTGGCAGACATAAAACGCCATAAAGTAGCGGCAAACTGATGATGGCGATGAGTTCTCTGAGTGCTGTTCGCATGGATATGGTCTCTTTTTAATATCGAATTGCAGCGCCACAAGCATAATCGAAGCGTTTTAGCGCATCAAAAAAGCGAGGCGAGTGGCAGTCTCTTTATTGTTAACAAACACATCAGCGTGTCCCGCGGGCAAATGGGGCGCGACTTTGTTTCCTCTCTAGTGGAAATTTAAATGTTGGCGAGCCAGCCCAATAGACGGCGACTCATCCAGATGATGGGTTTGTGCCGCGTGCGTTTTACATTTCCTGATCCCGCAGTGCCCGCCGCATAATTTTCCCCGTTGTGGTCATCGGCAGAGCCGCAACAAATTCAATCAGGCGGGGCACTTCATGCTTGGCGAGGTGTTGTCTTACCAGCTGTTTCAAAGATTCCGCGAGTGCTTCATCTGGATTAAATCCCTCGGCGAGAACCACAAAGGCTTTGACGAGCTCGGTCCGCTGTTCATCGGGTACACCAATAACAGCTGCCAGCTGCACGGCATCACTTTTCAGCAGACAGTCCTCAATTTCAGTTGGACCAATACGGTAGCCTGAACTGGTAATGACATCGTCGGTGCGCCCATGAAACCAGAGGTAGCCGTCCTCATCTTGCTCCCCAAGGTCTCCAGTGATCATCCAGTCGCCAATAAATTTAGCGTCCGTTGCCTCTGGATTATCAAGGTAGCCTGAGAACATGGCGGGGTGCGGGCGCTTTATGGCGATATTGCCTTTAGTTCCCGTCGCCACCTCTTGGCCACTGTCATCAACGATCCCACAAATTGAACCGGGCATGGCTTTGCCCAACGATCCATGACGCACTTCCATGAGCCGAGGGTTGGTGCCGATCATGCCATTGCATTCCGTTTGACCAAAGCCTTCGCTGATGGTGAGTCCGAAGCGCTTATCGGCCCAAAGGGCCAGCTCTTTACCTACAGCCTCGCCGCCACTTAAAACCACCCTAAGGTCGATATCCTGGGCAGCTTCCGAATCTACTTGGCGCATCAGTTTTAGGACGGTGGGCGTCAGCAAAGAGACAGTAATTTTGTGCTGAGCTAAAACTCGAAAGGCGGCTTGGGCATCAAAGCCCTGCATGTCAGTCGATACGACTCGGCATCCTGAGTACCAGCCGACCAACAAAATGTTAATGAGTCCGGCAATCCAGGCCCAGTCGGCAGGTGACCAAAGAACATCATCTTCTCTGGGTCCGTAGTCATAGTAGTACTCAAACAGGGGCTTGTTGCCCAGCAGTAGCCGGTGAGGCATGAGTACGCCCTTGGGTTGCCCTGTAGTGCCTGAGGTGTAGCTGATCCACGCGGTGTCCTCCCCCCGCGTTGCCACATTGGTAAAACTTGTCGATTGGCTTTTCAACGTTTTCCAGAACGACAAGGCGCGAGCTGGAGTGTCCTCGTCCGTAACAATAATGTGTTTAAGGGCGGGGCAATGCTCCATGACTTCTGTGATCTTTCCAATGTTGGCTCGATTAGTAATGCAGACCTTAGCGCCACTTCCCAACAGTCGGTGTTTAATCGCATCAGGACCGAACAAAACCGAAGCCAAGCAAGACACGATGCCGGCCTTAAAGCAGCCGATATGGGAGATCGCACACTCGGGTGACTGAGTGAGCATCACCAGTACGCGATCACCCGCCTGCAGTCCGAGCTCGCCAAGCAGATTGGCTAATTGATTGGAGTAGGCTTTTATCTGAGCAAAGCTGTAGTTGAGGACGCTGCCGTCTGAGGATTCGTGGGTTATGGCGATACGACAGGGATCCTCGGCCCAGCGATCGCAAACTGCGTCCGCGATATTGAAATGCGTTGGAATGTCCCACTTGAAGTTTTTACAAATCGCTTCGTAGCTGGTGCCGATTGGAAGATCCATAGTTATTCCTCACAGGTCCATGGGCAAGCTGTGCCTTATTCAGAGGCCCGTCGCCAAGTCGTTACAGTTCCTGCCCATCCATAACTGGCGGAGTGGCGTGGGTTGTATGACTTTTTGGGTGTCAGCCTCTGTGGTCGTTTAGCCGTATAGCTCGCGTCGCTTTTTAAATGCGGCTTTGACGCCCTCTTTTCGCAGGGTTTGAAAGAAATCTTTGAAGCTATCGAACTGATGGTAAATAGCATCGAGATCTGCCCCTCTACGTACAGAAGGCTCCATGCCCATATTTTCGAACCAAGTATTAGAAACTTCTTTCAGTATTGACAGGTTGTCGGAGGGAGCTCGGGCAATATGAGCCGCCAGTAGTGCAACTCGGGCATCCAAGTCTTCGTGTGCGACAACCTCATTAATCAGGCCAATTTTCTCTGCCTCATGGGCGTTGATAAGCCGCGATGTGTAAAGCAGCTCTTTAGTTTTTCGATAACCAATCAGCATGGGCCAAAACATAATTGACGGCGGTATTCCAAGGTCTCTTCCAGCGGGATGACCAAAGCGGGCTCGCTCGCTAACTACAGCTAGATCACAGACCCCCAGCAGTTCTCCCGCACCCGAAAGGCAGTCGCCCTGAACTTTGGCAATAATCGGTTTTGGGTAGCGCCACATTTTCATCCAGTAGTCGACAATGGTGTGGACGTCATCTCGATCTTTTCGAATATCAACATGGTCCGGAAAATTGGCGGGATATTGTGATGTAATCCAGTGCTCCTCCCGCAGGTCATAGCCGGTGGAAAATGCTTTACCAGCAGCTTCGATGACAATAACGCCAATGCTATCGTCGTGGAGCGCGTCATCCAGTACGTTTTCTATCTCCCCCAAAACTTGCCAAGACAGAGGGTTGAGATCATCCGGCCGATTGAGTGTGATGGTGCAGACCCGTCCTTCCTGAGACGCCAAAATCATATAATGTTTGCTCATAGTTTTTCTCCCGTACTCGCGGCGAATTTACGCTTATGTCCCAGGGAATCTGGCATTGGGCGAGGGCACAGCCGGGACAGTCTTGTTTTTTTACAAAGCTTGGGGTGGTGCGCTAACTGCAACACTGAATATACGCAGATTCCCTCAGAACCGCCTATATTGAGTGAAATGAAGTGTGCAGCGTACACTGGCGCGTCAGAAGACTTTTTCGAGATGGCTAAGCTTCGTTGGATTGGCTAGACGCGCTTAGCCGGTGTCGGTCTACGTAGCCAACAATGCATGCGCTCTAGTTGGAGGCCTGTCATTTTTTGCGGAATATCCACCGTGAAAATGGCGGTCAGCACCCGAGTAAGTCAAAGCCCCTCCGTTTGAGCTGCAGATACCAGGAAAGCTAATGTCACTGGAATTACAGGATGTTTCGCAAGTCGTTGATGGGCTATTACAGATTGCTCCAACCGACCTTGTCCTTGAGAAGGGGACCATGAACGTCCTGCTGGGCCCCACTTCTTCGGGCAAAACCTCTCTTATGCGGTTGATGGCGGGGTTAGACAAGCCCAGCACAGGGCGCATTTTTTCATCAGGTGTTGATGTCACACACCAGCGCGTACAGCAGCGCAACGTTGCAATGGTTTACCAGGAATTTATCAATTATCCGGGCATGACGGTTTATGACAACATTGCCTCTCCCCTGCGGCTGCAAGGCCAAACTAAGGTGGATGTCGACCGACAGGTGCGGGCTACGGCTGAGATGCTCAAGTTAACTCCGGTTTTGCAACGCAGGCCCCTCGATCTTTCTGGAGGACAACAACAGCGCTGCGCGTTAGCACGAGCGTTAGTCAAAGGGGCTGAACTGGTTTTATTAGATGAACCGTTGGCCAATTTAGATTACAAATTACGCGAGGAATTGCGTGCTGAAATTCCTCGAATTTTTGAGCAGGCGGGTAGTATTTTTGTTTACGCCACCACTGAACCTGAGGAGGCGCTATTGCTAGGTGGCAACACCGCGGCACTTTGGGAGGGGCAAGTTACGCAATTTGGCTCAACACTATCGGTGTATCGTCAGCCTGAAACACTCACCACAGCAAGGGTTTTTTCGGATCCCCCCATAAATTCTATTGTCGTGACAAAAACCGCTGACACGCTGTCTTTAAACGATGGTGCGGTGTTGGGTGTTCCCAATCAGTGGGCTGTGCTCTCTGATGACACATACACCCTAGGGTTTCGTGCGCATCATTTAAAGATTCTTTCACCCGAGACGGTTGAGCAAGCATCACAAGCATTTCAGTTGCGGTGTACTGTTGTCGCTATTGAGGTCACTGGGTCAGAGACATTTTTACATTTGCGTTACGGAGAGCTGATTTGGGTGGCCATTACCCCTGGCTTACAAAAAATGGCGGTCGGTGATGCTGTCGATGTGTGGCTCGACGTCGCTCAGCTCTTTTTATTTGACGGCGTAGGGTGTTTGGTTGCCGATGGCGATGGCGTGATTTAGGGGACTGCTGATGGCTCAAATTACGTTGTCAAACCTTGCCCACACTTATGTCCCCAGCGGGGCGCATGAAAGTGATTTTGCCCTCAAGACCCTAAACCACGTTTGGGAAGAGGGCGGTGCTTATGCGCTTTTGGGACCTTCTGGGTGCGGAAAAACAACGCTGCTTAATATTATCTCCGGCTTGATTATGCCCTCCCATGGCCGCGTCTTGTTTGATGGTGTCGACGTGACTGCCTTACCTGCAGAAAAGCGAGATATAGCGCAGGTTTTTCAATTCCCGGTGGTCTACGACACCATGACGGTAAGAGAAAATTTGGCGTTTCCTTTAAAAAACCGCGGCCTCGCAATGCCTGACATTCAGGCCCGGGTGGCTTTAATCGCAGAAATGATAGGGCTCGAGAGTGTTCTTGATCAACGAGCTAGGGGTTTAACCGCCGACGCCAAGCAAAAGATCAGTCTGGCGCGGGGAATGGTGCGGGAGTCAGTTAATGCTATTTTATTTGACGAGCCCTTGACCGTTATCGATCCACAGTTGAAATGGGAGCTTCGCACACAGCTTAAATCTCTGCACCGTGAGTTTGGGCACACCATGATTTACGTGACTCATGATCAGGTAGAGGCGCTGACCTTTGCTGATACTGTAGTGATGATGCACGAGGGCCGGGTTCTGCAAATGGGCACACCGGAATCGCTATTTGAAACACCCGCGCACACTTTTGTCGGTCATTTTATCGGTTCCCCGGGCATGAACTTCTTTGATGCGCAAATCGCGGGATGTGATGCCATGATCTACGGCCAACGTATTCCGTTGGGGAGGCGCTATAAATCACTGTCAGGTCGCGCTCAGATAGGCATACGACCGGAATATATTCAGTTCACCAAAGAGGGAGGTTTACCCGCAAAAATAAAGCATATTGAAGATGTCGGGCGCCGACGTATTGTGCATGCAGAGGTTGCAGAATCCTTGGTCAAAGTAAGTGTGCCTGACGGATACTCCTTTGACACAACGATGGATCGGATAAGATTTAATCCCGACAAGATCAATATCTTTGTAGACGGCTGGCGGACTGAGGGTGAAGCGCTCTAATGGCAAAGACACAAAATAATAAAGCGTGGCTATTCGTATTGCCCGTCTTGGTCTTGGTGGCCTTTTCTGCGGTTATTCCTCTCATGACCGTTGTGAACTACGCCTTCAACGATACCTTCGGAAATAACCAATTTTTCTGGAACGGTTTGGGTTGGTTTGAAGAGATGGTGCGCTCAGAGCGGCTGCACGATGCCTTGGGACGTCAGATTGTGTTCACAGTTATTATTCTTGCGATTGAAGTGCCTCTGGGAATCTTCATTGCGCTCTGTATGCCCAAAAGAGGTTTTTTGGCGAGCCTTTGCTTGGTCCTTATGGCGTTGCCGTTACTCATCCCATTCAATGTTGTGGGGACAATCTGGCAGATTTTCTGTCGAATCGATATTGGCTTGTTGGGGCGGGCGATGTCGGCATTAGGGGTGGATTACAACTACACAAGCGATGCTTTCGATGCTTGGGTGACGCTGATTGTCATGGATGTCTGGCACTGGACGTCATTGGTGGCACTGTTGTGCTATGCCGGCCTGCAGTCGATCCCTAGCGCGTATTATCAAGCTGCCCGCATTGATCAGGCTAACCGGTGGGATATTTTTCGTTACATAGAGCTGCCGAAAATGTCTGGGGTACTGCTAATAGCGATACTGCTGCGCTTTATTGACAGCTTTATGATTTACACGGAGCCCTTTGTGGTGACGGGTGGCGGACCAGGAAATTCGACCACGTTCTTATCAATTGATTTGGTGAAAATGGCTATCGGGCAGTTTGATCTGGGTCCCGCTGCAGCATTTTCTCTCATGTACTTCCTCGTTATTCTCTTGATTAGCTGGGTCTTTTATAGCGTTATGGTGGCGCGTGATGCCGGGGAGGAGGGATAGTGCGTCTTCGTGGATCGACCCTCGTCATGACCGTATACCTCGGGTTTTTGCTACTGCCGATTTATTGGTTGGTCAGCATGAGTTTTAAGACCAATGAGGAGATTATTACTAATTTCACCTTGTACCCCGTGGAATTTACTTTACAGAACTACATAACAATCCTTACTGACTCCAGTTGGTATATGGGCTACGTCAATTCTTTAATCTACGTGCTGATAAACACACTGTTATCCATTGGCGTTGCGTTACCCGCAGCTTATGCCTTCTCTCGCTACCGCTTTATGGGGGATAAACATCTATTTTTCTGGTTGCTAAGCAATCGAATGGCACCCCCTGCAGTATTTGCTTTACCCTTTTTTCAGTTGTATTCATCGGTGGGTTTATTTGACACGCATATTGCTGTGGCCTTGGCTCATTGCTTATTCAATGTGCCGTTGGCCGTTTGGATTTTGGAAGGCTTTATGCGCGGCGTGCCCAAAGAGATCGATGAGACCGCGTATATTGACGGTTACAGTTTTGGGCGGTTTTTCATCAAAATTTTCATGCCATTGATCTCTAGTGGAGTGGGAGTTGCGGCTTTTTTCTGCTTTATGTTCTCGTGGGTAGAGTTGCTGTTGTCCCGAACGTTGACTGCCGTTGATGCGAAATCAATTGCTGCAACAATGACGCGCACGGTTTCTGCGTCAGGCATGGATTGGGGAGTACTGACCGCCGCGGGAGTGCTGACCCTTATTCCCGGGGCCGTCGTGATTTATTTTGTGCGTCACCACATTGCGAAGGGTTTTGCCCTGGGAAGGGTGTAATGACAAGCGTGCACTGGCGTTGGGTTTATGGGATTACGGCTTGCACTTTATGTGTGGGGTTAGGGGTTCTTTTTATATCTGTGCCCCGTGGGGAAGATGGCCTACAGTGGACTCAGCCACTTGTGCAGGGCGGGTGGATGGCTTGGACATTTCCCGTCGCTTTATTTTTTTATGGCATTGGTGCCGCTTTGGTGGTGTTTTCGATATTGGCAATTCGTTTTCCGGAAACACCGCGTCGAGGCATTTTGGGCATGAGAACAACCCGGGGTGATCGCTTATTTGTGACATTGTTAGGGTCTGCGTTTATCAATTTGGGGTGGCTCTTTTTTTTTGGAGCACCCTTAACTGGCGCTGCGATCGTATGCTTGCTTTTCGCACTGATCGTTTTTCGTTGGGTTTAGGCAATAACTGGCGTTCGGGCTCTCAGTGCGCCATCGGCGCAAATTGGCGATGACCTCAAGATCAAAAAGTCTTAGGAGTCTTGAACGACTTGGAGAACAGATATGCTAGAACACACTAAGAAATTTTTCGTTCCACGCTTGGCCATTTTGTTTTTGAGCGTGCCTGTTTGGGCCGGTATTGATGACGCACGAAATTTCCTTGATGCCGAGATAGGGACAACCTCTGTGTTGAACAGGGCCCAACAAGAGGCTGAAATGCAGTGGTTTGTAGATGCTGCTGAAGCTTTTGAAGGCATGAGCATTAAGGTGGCATCAGAGACCCTAACGACTCACGAATACGAAGCGAAGATCCTGGCTCCGGCATTCACAAAGATCACCGGGATCAAGGTAACCCATGATTTGATCGGCGAGGGAGATGTTGTCGAGAAACTGCAGTTGCAAATGCAGTCGGGCCAAAATATTTATGATGCCTATGTTAACGATTCCGACCTCATAGGAACGCACTGGCGCTATCAACAGGTTCGCAATCTGAGCGACTTTATGGCCGCGGAGGGGGCTTCTGTAACCAGCCCTCATCTAGATCTCGCTGACTTTATTGGCACGAGTTTCACAACGGCGCCCGATGGCAAGCTTTATCAACTGCCTGACCAGCAGTTCGCAAATCTTTATTGGTTTCGTGAGGACTGGTTTAGCGATCAGAAGACGAGGCAAGATTTTAAAGCGCAATTTGGTTACGAACTGGGCGTCCCCGTAAATTGGACAGCATACGAAGATATCGCGGCATTTTTTACCGGTCGCGATATGAGTTACTTAGGCGGACCGAATCGGGTGTTTGGCAGCATGGATTACGGTAAAAAAGACCCTTCTTTGGGTTGGCGGTACACCGACGCCTGGATGTCTATGGCTGGAATGGGTGACCACGGGCAACCCAATGGATTGCCCGTGGATGAGTGGGGTGTGCGGGTTGATGATGACTCTCGTCCGGTAGGGTCATGTATGGCTCGAGGCGGTGCAACAAACGATGCAGCCGCGGTTTACGCGGTCACTAAGGCTATTGAATGGTTGCAAAAGTATGCGCCCCCTGAGGCTGCTGGAATGGTGTTCAGCGAGGCAGGGCCTGTTCCCGCCCAAGGACACATTGCTCAACAAATCTTTTGGTATACCGCGTTTACCGCTGACATGGTGAAACCGGGCTTGCCAGTCATGAATGCCGATGGCACGCCAAAATGGCGTATGGCGCCATCACCTCACGGGGCTTATTGGACTGAAGGCACGAAAGTGGGATACCAAGATGTGGGCTCATGGACCCTGATGAAATCCACCCCCGCTGATCGTGCTCAGGCAGCGTGGTTGTATGCGCAGTTTGTAACGTCGAAAACCGTTGATCTGAAGAAGTCAGATGTTGGCCTTACTTTTGCTCGGCAGTCGACAATTGACAGCGAACATTTCACTCAACGTGCCTCTCAATTAGGCGGGCTAATTGAATTTTATCGTTCGCCAGCGCGAACAGCGTGGTCCCCAACGGGCACCAATATTCCTGATTATCCAAAGATGGCTCAATTGTGGTGGCAGAATATTGGTGACGCGATGTCTGGTGAAAAAACACCCCAAGAAGCACTCGATACATTGTGTGCCCAACAGGAAAAAGTCATGGCGCGCATTCAAAGATCCGGCGTGCAAGGGAAGTTTGGTCCGCAGTTAAATACGGCTCAGGACCCCGAAATCTGGCTAAACGCTCCAGGTGCTCCCGTTGCAAAGCTTACTGATGAGCGGCCTCCAGGAAAGACGATAGCCTACGATAAGCTGCTTAAGTCATGGCAGCAGTGAAGCGGCTGGCCGATTACTTTGGACAGAAAAATTGTTGTTCGCTGCATCCAAGTAAAAGTTGGCGGCCACTTACGGGCGTAGGCTAGTGTGTCGCGAGCACGAGATGGGACCATCTGAGTCGAGCGCATCCCTATATGCGGGGATAGCTATGCAACAGTCGCCGTCGGTATTAGAAGCTCAAAACAGGCCCCTTTTGAAGACGTCAGAAGCATAAGGCTACCCCCATGATCCTGCATGATTTTTTGACTTATCGATAATCCAAGGCCTGTCCCACCCTCACTCATTTTGGTGGTGTAAAAGGGCGTGAAAATTTTGTCCTTTAGCTTGTTATCAATCCCAGGGCCATTGTCGCGCACAATGATGCTGACATTCTTGCCCTTTAGACTTTGTGTAACGGTTAGCTCACCCCCCCCCTGTTTAGCGAGTACATGTTTTGCGTTATTGAAGAGGTTGATCAAGACCTGCTCTATTTGCTGAACATCAACAAGGACGTTCGTCTTACCCTGGGACAAAGAGGCACTCACCTTGACGTTATCGAGTTCAAATTGCGACCTCACCAATTGAATAGAGGCGGCGATGATGGTTGAAATTTCAACCTCTTCTCTTACCAGCTTCTTTGCGCGGGCAAATGATTTGAGATCATCAATGATTTTTGCGGACCGAACGACTTGTTCTTGTATGCGGACAAGTTTTGCGCGTAAGTAACTGTCATCCAGTTCGTCTTTATTCATCTTGGCGGTGATGTTTGATGAGCTCATGGTGATTGCATTCAGAGGTTGACTGAGTTCGTGGGCAACACCGGTGGCTAGCTCACCCAATTCTGCTAGGCGGGAGGTATGCGCCAATTGTTCCTTGGCGATAATGAATTCAGAGATGTCTTCAACTCGAGCGAAGTAGGTGGTAGTGGGAGAGCCGTAATATCCAAATTGTAAGGTGAGGCGCCGAACATCATCCTCGTCACCAAAAGCTAGTGACGCTTCCTGAAAAAAGCGGCTTTCCCCGCTTCGCAGCCAAGCCAACGCAGTATTAAATACGACATCATCAGCCTGATCCATATCAGTCAAAGACTCCCTGTTGCTATAGGTCGCAACGGCAGCGATAAAAGATTCTCTTATAAATTGATACTCACTGGATCTGGAGATCTGGTTTTGATTTGCAATTTCGCCATTCTCATTGACTAACAATAGAAAAGCTTTGCTCTGCTCTACCATACCCTTGAGCTGATCAGCTCGAGTTTTTAGTTCGATAACTGATTGGTTTTGCTCTTTTTGCAGTCTGTTCAGGTTTTCGGTGAGTTTAGCGACAGACCCTCTGAGGTGGTCAAATTCGGCAATTTCAAATCTATGGAGATCGGGCTTTGCACCTGAGTTTGGAGTGTAACTTTGTAAGAAAACTGATAGTTGCTGTACCCCGTTCAATTCGGTCTTTATCCATTGACGCACAAAAACAATAAAGCCCAGCAAAATAGAAAACATTATTGAAAGGAATATGCCCGAGTCGCGCAGCTGAGACTCAGCAAACACTCGCGCGCTGAACCTTGTGCCAACGCCTGTGGCGCTCCATTCTGAATTTATTATGGCTGGAAATTCATGAATTACCTGTTCATTGAGCCGCTGAGAAAAAAAGTGGGGATTAGCTGTCGTAGCCCCTGTTATTTGAAAGGAAGACGAGGTCCCCCAAGGTATGGTTCTGGGGCCAAGGTTTACTTCATAGAGAAGGTCTGATTCGTCAGAGACGTTTGCTAGTAGCCTTGCAGTTCGATTAGAGGTGGCTCGGTCTAAATAAAGTATTAATTCGAAATTTTTGCTTTTGATGCGGTGCATCCAGAATTTTCCGGGTTTGGCCGGCATCACGGTCTCCTCTGCCCCTTCAGAATGCCGTAAGGACGCTGGAATGTCGTTCAGATCAATACCGTCACATTGGTTTTTAACAACAAGAGGGTTCGCTGAAGAAGTGACCAAAAGGGAGCCACACAAGGCACCGAGGCTCTGCAAAGTTTCTGGGAGCTTTGAAGCAATAACATCAGGATTGTTTTCAGCGGTTATTATTAATTGATCTGTAGCCAGATACACCGCCTCGGATCGGGCCATGACCCACTCGTTGTAAAGGCTTGAGGTGTTACGCGCTAGCCGGAGAAACTCCGTATTGTTCGCATCGTCCCGAACCACATACTCCATGACTAAGAATACGGTTGAGGGTATGACGATGAGGCTGGCGACACCCACCTCCAAGGTGTAGCGAATGGAGTGCTGCCCCACGTGGCTAGCTACGGGTGCCAAACCACCGAGCCACTCTCTAAGCCTAGAGGAGTGAAAGATCAGTGAAAATAATAAAAGGGCCAAAATGTTTGAGCAGAGCTCCTGGAGGACGATGGTAGTTCCGCTCCAGGAAAATTCCTGAAAGTAGGGTAGAGCAGCGATGCAAAGGAGGGGTGTGCCACACCAGACCCAAAATTTAAGGCCTTCACTGAAAACTTCTAGGTTGCTGCTTTTATCTGCTCTCCATCCAAGCCACGCGGCCTGTAAAAAGTGAACTAGAACAGCGATTGGGCCTATATAGTCCGGCGGCGCTAATAAGGCCGTAATTAATGCATAAGAGCAAAGGCAGGATAAAATGCCCCAGCGTAAGCCCATAAAAACAGACGCAAAAATATAAGTAATCGGGAAAACATAGGGGGCAGCCGCATAATAAAAGTCGCCGCGAAGGCTTTCCAGCCCCAGCGCAGTCACTGTGAGGACGGCGGTGATGACCAGTTTAAATAGCGTCAAACGGGACAAGGTCCATGCATTCGCTACCCTTAGGTACTCACTCGTCCGTGCAGCACCTGAATGGGCGCTGCGCCGTTGCTCTATGCCTTCTACGTCGCTTAATGACCCGACGTTAAGCGTCAAGTTGAACGGTTGGGCGCCATCATCCTTGATTGCCATCCCTTTACTCATCTGAAGTAATGAAGCCGATAATACTGACACAAACGGTAGACCCTCAACACCTCTTTGTTAGGTGAAGAATGTAGCTTTGTTAACCTGAGGCGTGTCTCTGCACAGTGGCGTTTGCTCAAAAACATGCTCAATTTGCGCAGCATTAACCGGCGAAGGGGGAGAGACACCGGTGTAGTAACACAGAGCGTCTCAACTGTGCGTTCATGGCTAGATAGGGACCCCACAGACTCTTAGCAGTACCAGCAATGCCGAGGGACAATAGCAGAGTGGAGTCTGTGATGGCTCGTTGGAGCGGGACGAGCCCGCGTTGGTTAGTAAAGACTTTTTGGAAAGAGCATAAAAAACCAATCCTGAACTCGTTGCCAACCGCTGCGGGAGGGCTGTCGAGTGCGAGTCTCTTCATTGTTACGCCAAATTAAACGGCTTTTGGGGTCACGCTCGACCCGCCAACTGTTTGCTGGACTGATGTCTTGTTCAATGGCCTCAGCTAACGCACTAGCGAGACTCTCACTATCGATGACCGCGAACATTTCCGAGTTAATAAGAGCTGAGCGCGGGTCAAAATTTGCAGAGCCCACGATAGAGAAACGGCGATCGATGACCATGGATTTCGAATGTAGCCCCATAACCTTTGCATGCATGGGTGCCGTATCAACCACCGTTAATTTGATGGCCGCATCATGACGGGCCTCGTAAAGTGCGATGCCCGCATCGACCATAGGGCCCCGCCAAGCCTTGTAGTGGCTGTTCACCGCGGGTACGTCTTGAGAGGCGAGAGAGTTGGTATGCACTTTTACGACTACACCCCGCTCATTGAGCTGCTGCAGCATTGCAACACCTGGTTCATCTGGTATGAAA
This sequence comes from Luminiphilus sp. nBUS_07, assembly GCF_051201685.1. Lineage (GTDB taxonomy): Bacteria > Pseudomonadota > Gammaproteobacteria > Pseudomonadales > Halieaceae > Luminiphilus. The sequence goes on from NZ_CP179213.1 coordinate 748,334, forward strand.
TAGGCGTTGGTAATCAGCAATTCACGCTGGGTTTTTGGGACTATCTCAAAAACAGCCTCTAAAAGATCAGCACTGATACCGTCAGATTGCGGGCGATCAGTGAACACCTCACTGGTCCCCAAATGTAAAGATGAGGTGAGGGTCTTTAAGGAAGAGCACCAGTCTATGGGCGTAACAGAAAACTGCTCCAGCTGAGGTGAGTTAGCTAGCTCTTCTAAAACCTCAGCTCGGACGCTATGAAAGTCTTTTTCGGCTCGCAGCCTCTGGTCTTTGTTAGCGGTAATAACCCAGCCGCTATTCCAAAAAAGGTCGAATATAGCGCTGGTCTGGCGGGCTATTACACCGACGCCTAGAACATCAATGTCACGAAAATTTAGCGCTTCGCTAAGCCCCATGTACTCATCGCCAATATTTCTCCCACCAAGAATCACCGCACGATTATCGACAATTAGAGATTTATTGTGCATGCGGTGGTTAAGTTGGGAAAAGTGCGTGGCAAACTCCAGTCCCCATCCCACAGATTTGCGATTTTCTGCGCTGTTGAAAAGCCGCAGTGTAATGTTGGGGTGGCCGACCATAAGGGTGCCAATAGCGTCGCGGGCCATTCCTTGCTGTTTACCCGTCGCCAAGGTGCCCATGTCATCAATAATAACTCGAACTTTTACACCGCGATCGGCGGCATCAATGAGTCTGCTAGTGATGAGCATGCCGGTGCTATCGCCGTGGTACAGGTAGTATTGGGTGTCAATACTTTGGGTGGCTGAATCGATGAGGGCCAGCCGCCAGTTGAGTGCGTCTTCGCTTCGATTGAGTAACTTAAATCCTGAAACTTTAAAACTTTCAGAGCCCCCATCTTGGATTTTTTCTTCCGCGTTGAGTGCGGCACCACTGCGCTGATGGACAGCAGTTTCGAGTCTGGCTAGTGGTCCGTCAGTTGCGGCTGCCATCGAAAATTCTGCCTCAGGAACTTCAAAGGGCGTCTTTACAGTGGTTGTGCAGCCAGCCAAAACCATGAGTAGGGTGGCGGTACAAATACTGCGAGCTGTATTCAAATTTAGGGCCATAGAGTTACCAACTGTATTTGGCTGACCGGGTCTTGGGTCCGGCCGGTAAAATAGCTGCCACCAAAAGAATTTGTCTTGCCGCGCGGCTTGCTAGACCCGGTGTATGAATCTCACGGCATGCTGCGGCTTTGAGATCATGCTAATAGGGGTCCAGCGAATTGAACACCCCCATCGCGGCGCCTTGCTGAGGTCGGGTACAAGTCGCCTAATTCCTTTGGCTTTCTTGCTCTGCACAGCTCGTAGATGCTGTGAAGATGGCCTATCTGCAGATCGTGTTTAAGCACCTTATTTCTTGGGAATCTCGTATTGATCGAACTTCTCCCGAGATTTGGTTACCACCACTTTGCGTTTGCCGTTTTCACGTTTTAGCAGCGCATCCAATTTTTTAAACCGCGCATAAGCAACGCCATCTCTTTCGCCATCATAAAACGTTGCCTTCACTGCAACTTCTGCTTTTTCACTATTCACATAAGCTAAGGGGATGGTGGTTTTGCCGTTGGAGAAGTGGACTTCGGCTTCGCCGCTTAAATCCTTGACGGCCATCAAGTTGGATAAAAATTTAGGGGGATTACTTTTATTGTCAACGAACGCAACCAGTGGCCTTGTATCGCTCACGCTGAGAGTTGCTTTGGCATCTAAGGCTAGGGGTTGTTGTACGGTACCTTCTGCCGATGTCAATTCGAGAGCCGCGGACCAATAATCACCGTCAAAATTTTCTTCATTACCATCGACGCGAACGTTAAATAATCGTAACGTTGAGCCGCTCAAGTTTGCTTTAAATTCACGGGGTATTCCGCTTGGGATAGCAATGTCGGCGTCGATATCAGCCTCAAAACTTTGCTCGTCGACTTGTATTTTTACCGCGGTAGAGTCGAGCTGAATGGCACCGTTCATGCTCTCTTCGCCGAAGGTTATGTCAGCGTCTAATCGGGTGGTGCCACCTGCAAAGGTGTAAGGGCTTTCTGGAGGTAAGTACGTATTAAAAGTCGCCATATCAATGACCGTTGCATCATTGATTAACAAGTTGAATGTATTCATTGCGCGGCGCTTGCGTGCGGCGTCGTCAGCCCACAGCTCTTGAAAACTCTTGTCGGGGTCCGGGTAGATATAATTTGAGCCACTGTAATCTAGGCGCAGCGTATTGCCCTTGAGGAACGGTTCACTCGCGCCGACTTCTGTGGCGCGCAACGACTCGTAGCCAACACTGAGCCCCATGGGGCTGTCAGCGTCGGCTGGGGTATGAATCAGTACGGTGCCTTGACCCGATATATCGACATCACGAATAGTCACACCGAGGTTATTCGCAGAGGCCTTGAGCTGAGTGCCCGCGCGCACATATCCGTCACGCAGTACCAGGCGGCCCTCAACCTGGCCGGCGCCTGTAATATCAAGATCGCCAAGGCCGGTTGTAAAGATGTTGATGAAATTGAAATTCTCCATACCAACATCGAGCTGCACATCGGTATAACCAAAGCGCAGCATGCGTTTTCCTCGATGTTCGCTACGAATCAGCGGCGTGAAACCAAGAGCACCCTGCAATGTGCCGCCCTTATAGGCTTGTGCAGATCCGTTGAGGTAAGCGGGTCCAAGGTTGAGGTCAGCGTTGGCGACATCCAGCCAGAATTTGCCACGCCGTGTTTCCATGTACATGTCACCGGTTGCTGAGCCGCTGGCTGTTCCTTGAATATTGAATACCCAAAAGCGGTGATTCCCCTGAGCTTGTAGCCCGCTCAGATGGATTTTCCATGGTCGTTTACTTTTAAGCGGAGTTGTTTCGACGGGGACGACTTCTCTGCCAGTTATCGGCGGGAAGTATGCGAGTAACTGACTGTAGTCGCGCTCGGGCTTCAGTCGTGGGCGCTGACGATAGTCGATGTCTGTTGCCTCGATGTCAGAGATATAAACCTCCTTTAAGACCAAGGGCAGCAACGCAATCGAGCCCGACCCCGATGTCGCAAGAACCTCCCATTGTTGGGTCCGGCTTTGGCCATTGGCGACGATGCCCTCAGCATGCACGCGAAATGGGTAAAAACTCCAGGCGCGCTCCCAAGAGACTTGAAATTTCTCGGGTTTAATTTTATTCACCAAATTTTGAGTGATTGATAGGTTCAGAGCGCCATTAATGATTAGCAAATAGGCAATTTGTGCAATCACAATGATGCTGACTAAACGCTTGGCAGCAGCTTTTACTTTACTCAAAGGGAAAATCCTCGCTCCGATGGCTTTGATTTGGCTGAGGCGGCCAAACGCGGAAGCATAAAACAAGTTATTGGTTATTTACACTGATAGGGGGCTTAGCCGAAAGTATGGCGCGATTTGATTCTGGAAGACTGTGACAAGTGGGTTGTGTGCTTCGACTGAATTGGTGGTGCCCTTGATTAACAACTTGTTAGGCATAAAGGTGCCGTGTAAAGCAAGAAGAATCGATAAGGCGCACGTTAAAGTTGCCGCGGAGCCCCAATAATGGCAACAAGAGAATTGCCCGGCGCAGTGCTGAGCAGAATCCTCAATTTTGAAGGGCCCGTTACCGCCGTCGAGGGCGCAATTCTTGAACATACTGAGCTAAGGCTCATGCATATGTACGCGGCTGATGCATCTATAACCGGCTTGCAAAAAAAGGGTTGCAGATTTCACTTGGGAATCCTAATTTTAGGGTGGTTTGTCGATGATGAATTTACAGACTATGGAGTAGCTGCATCTTTGATGCCCAATCATCCCATTTATCGTACATTTGGTCCGCTTCGTCGGGTGACGCTGTGAGCTGTTTTCGCGAGATGTTACAACCAATTGAAGTACCTGCGCGTAAAGCACACATGCGGTGTAAAGCTGTTAAGGCGTGTCGAATCAATAATATTGGAATAACTCGAGTCTAGGGACACATTATGAACATTAAAATGGTTTGCGGTGCGGTAGTCGCACTTGCTGCAGCATTTAGTAGCGTGGGTCACGCACAAACAACCCTTATGAGTGACGACTTTGAGTCTCTCGACAAAACCGCCGCGTTGGTAGGCAACGACTGGTTATGGCAAAAGCAGTATTTCAAGGACGCTGGGTGCGTCACCTATAACAACCAGTACCCAGGCAACCCTGAGGCTGCGAAAAACCAAAATTACTTCACAGTAATTGGCGCTGGGGGAGGGGGTACATTATACGGAGAGTACTCCAATCAGGGCATTGCGGACGGAGATAATTCTATATCGGGTGATCTCAGTCTCAATGTGTATGCAGACACTTACGGCCTCAGCAATGATGCCTGCACGAGGAGTAGAACCTTCAAAACGGTAACAACGACCTCACTCGCGAGCGACGACGTTACACTAGCCAGCGGTGAGTACACCGTCGCGGCGAAAGCTAAGATCTCTTCTTATGACCCAGACCAGACTTTAGTGTCAGGTGCTAAGGTGGGCGTGTTTTTAACGGTCATCGACTTAGACGATCAAAGCGAAACCAATAATTTCGGCATAATCACTAACACATACCGCGAGGTCGCTATAAACAGCGCGGGCGTTGTAACGGTAGCAGAGAAGTTCGATGTTGCACTTGGCACATCGACCAACCTTTCTGTAACAGCTGGCTTTTATTCGCAAAATGATCTGAACGCGGGTGACGGCGGCATTTGGGATGATTTCTCGCTAAGTTTCGCCACCCAGAGCGAGCAGGAAGCTGAGGCAGAAGCTGTCGAGAACGCTGCATGCGCAGATACTAGCGTCCTTAGGTTTGAAGATGCGTTCGGAGGTGCCAAGGTTAAGTGTTTAACTGACACTTATCAGATGCCAGCTGATGCTAAAAGCTTTGCCGGCTTTGGTGATACTAAGCGGAACGTTGATATGTACCCGTTTTACAAGCCCGAGTCGATAACCTTTGACTGCGCGACCGTAAGCGGTTCAGCAGAAGTGTCTTTTCAGTTTGAAAATGCACCGTACCCCGCGAACACCTCGATCTATAGGACTGACAGCGTGACGTGTAACAGCGGCACATCTTCAGTGGGTTCGGGTACTGGGAAGCAAAGCTCGCTTGCTGGCAAAACGTCAAAGACGATTGCAATTCCAGCCGGCGACACGACTAAATGGGGTAACCTTTTACTGTATGTAAAGGGCGAAGCTCCAGTTACGATCACAGATATTAAGGTGGTTGGTGGGTATTCAGGTCCTGCTGCGACCGCTGCTGCTACTGCTGATGCAGCGGCTGCCTTTGCTGCGCTTCCTGTACCTGCCCTGCCAATTTGGGGTCTGTTAGCCTTATCCGGTCTGATCGGTTTTATGGGCCTGCGCCGTCGCCGTAAGTGAGTCACTAGTGTCTGAAAAGCCCGCCTTCTGGCGGGCTTTTTTGTGCCTAATTGCGCCAATCATATTTTTTCGTGACGAAGGTGCTGGTAACTCGAGTCTTAGAGCACTTAGGGCCGCGCTCTCCATGCCTAATGTCTACTGCGGCCTAGTTTATTTTTTTGCGCATATGTAGCTAGCGATTACAGCAAAAATTTCATGAGGAGGTGTCGGTTTCTCATTTAGGCAATGAATCCCAGCGCCGCCCTTAGCAAGACATTATCTCGCACCAAGAGCGGTCGCAGAGGAGTTGTCCAAAGGCTGGAATCTACCGACCGGGCTTTACGACGCTTACAGGCTTTAGGGTGGATCGCGCTATTGCGATAAAGGTGTCTTGAACCATTTTTTGCATCAATTGAGTGCGCCCCTCGTGACGATGCTTTTCAAGGTTTTGTTCAAAATGACTGGCGATGCTGGCTAGATAATTTGCGGCACATCGCAGGTCATGCCTAGACCAAGTGGAGCCTGCGGTTTCAAGCGCCTCTACATATCTGTCAACTGTGTCGCTCTGATAGCGGTTCATGAGTTTGGCTAAGCCCGCGTCGTCATTAATGCTAGCAAACAGTGCGTTATCCAATCTCAGAGCGCTAGGGCCGCCGGTTACGGTAGAGATGTATCGCTCGATAAATTCCGCAATAGAGTTCTCAGGCCTAACGCTCGCATAAGCTTGATCAAACGCGTCTAATTTTTCGCTAAGACGCTGACCTAAGATAATTTCCACAACGGCAAATTTTGTTGGAAAGTAGTCGTAAATGGTGCCGACGCCAATACCAGCCGCACTGGCAATTTTACGCAGTGTAAGTTTTGAATAGCCCAATTCGATAAGCACCAACTTCGTCGCGTCGATAATTCTCTGCTTCCGCGCAATCGCGCGTTCTTGCTGGGGCTCTCGCCTTTTGCTCATTCTTGCATCCTTAAGTTTTGGCACTGCGCTATTTTGGATTGACTGTACCTCAGACACCGTCAATAATGCGAACATATGTTCGGATTATTTGATGTTTGGGATCAACACCATGCTTGAGCTAAATCACAGCGATATTTTGGCGCTTCGAAGCGCGCTGATAAAAGCACTGGAGAGCCTGCCGCTTGATCAGTCGACAATGGCGAATGAAGGGGTGGCCCTATCTGGGCACCAACTACTGAACCATCAGTTGGCAGAATTAGGTCTTCTTGACTTGGCACGACCACAAGCGTTGGAGGGATACCCCGGTCGGCATGGGGCGCTCGCTGCGGTCTTGGATGAGCTTGGACGTAAGTTGATACCCACCACCTTGGTAAATACCGTTACGGCTCTGTCGCTATGTGGTTCAACTCAATCCCTGTCTGATCAAAGCGTACTTGTTTCGAGTATTGCGGCCGGGGACAGTGTGATTGCTCTGGCGGGCAACGCGGAGTGTGTTCCTTATATCGACGACAGTCACACCTTGGTGGTCGATGAAAGCGGCCGTGTATCTGGATGCGTTTCATTGGTTGGGTATGGCGAACTAGCCACCCATACCTTGGTGTGTATTCAGCAAAAAAATCGTGCTCAACCGACGCAGGTCTTTTTGGTTGAGCACGGTCAGTGTGTGAAGGTCGTTAAGCAAAAGGTGAACGATCCACTCGCCACGTTTTCCCGGCTGGAGTTTAGTCATGCTGAGACTCAAGCACTCTCTGATATTGACCAGCAGGCCATCGAATGGGCTCAGATGAGTGGGCTGTGTGCCTTGGCGGCAGAACAAGCCGGGGCCGCACAGGCAATTTTTGATGTGACGATTGAATACTTGAAAACGCGGTATCAGTTCGGACGGGCGGTGGGCTCATTTCAGGCAGTAAAACATATGGTCGCCGATTTACTGGTTGAGCTTGAATCCTCAAAGAGCGCCGTGATTGCTGCGACCACGGCGCTGGATCGGCAATTACCAGATATGAAGCGTGCCGTGCATTTAGCCGCGTTCACCTGCGCCGATGTCTTTCGAGAAATATCGGCTCAGGCGATACAGCTGCACGGTGGTATTGCTTACACGCGAGAGCACTGCGCCCATCTCTATTGGCGACGTGCCAGAACTTGGATGCCTATGTTTGGCAGTTCGGATCAACATCGTGAATGCTACTTAGCCACCTGGGAGCATTGAGATGAACCCACTAAAACTCGACGATTCCCCCGACGTGGTCAAAGCGTTTACCGAGCAATGGTTGGAAGACCACTGGGATGCGGCGTTAGGCTGTGAGAAGGGTGCCCATGATTACGACGAAAAATCTTGGCTAGCTCGTGTCTTTGAGGCAGGTCTCATGGTGCCAACCTGGCCGCGTGAATGGTTTGGCTTGGGCTTGAGTTCGAAATCGGCGCGGGCAATTGAAAAGCTATTCACACAGCACAAGGTCCCTGGCGCAGCGAGAGATCGTTATCATCTTGGGGCCATTACGTTGTTTAAAACGGGCTCTGAATCGCTTAAGCGGGATCTATTGCCGGTGCTGCTTAAAGGGCCTATTTGTTGCTTGCTTTACTCCGAGCCTAACGCCGGGTCTGACTTGGCTGGTGTGCGTACCCGGGCTGACTACAACAACGGACAGTATCGCATCAATGGGCAAAAGGTCTGGACTTCTAATGCGGTCGATGCGGAATACGGCATGCTCTTGGCTCGCACTGATTGGGAGGTGCCCAAGCACAAGGGTGTTTCCTTTTTTCTGTTTCCCATGAAGCAAGCCGGGGTCGAGGTTAGGCCGATCAACCAGATTACCGGCGAGTCGGAGTTCAATGAGGTCTTCATAACAGACGCGTTGGTGCCCGAACAGCACTTACTGGGTGAGGTCAATAAAGGGTGGAAGTCATTTCAGCTAGCTATTGCTTACGAGCGCCTGATAATGGGCCAGGGTATTACGGAGCGTCGACGGAAAAGCGCTCCGGGCGATGTGCCAAAACTGATTCGTATCGCCCAATCAACCGGACAAATTGAAGATTCACATCAACGACAAAAAATTGCTCAGGCACTCGCTTACCGAGAGCTCAATAAGCTGAATAATAATCGGGCCAAAGAGGAGCTGGCGAGCACCGGTTCTACAGCACTCATGTCGTTGAGTAAGTTGGCGATGTCGCGAATTCAGCATGGAGAGGCGCGTATTGCTAGCGACTTGCTCGGTGCTAACGGGATTTTAGATGATGCTGATCACCCTGACGCAAGCCACGCGCATTTTGATGCGGCAAAGGCCTATATGAATTCAATTGGTGGAGGTACCGATCAAATCCAGCGAAATATTATTGCGGAGCGCGTACTGGGGCTGCCCCGTGAGCCTGAGGTAGATCGTGATGTTGCCTTTAAAGACGTAACGATGGGCCCGGCATGATGGCTTACAAGCGTACTTGGAAAAGCCCCATGGTTGATAAAAGGCATTCCGTAACCGCTTTAGGTTTTATGCTGCTTTTGTCGCTGGCCCCTCTGTGTTCGGTGGCCGCCACCGAGGTCCCTAGCGATGTTTTCCTCTCCGAATTTTATCGAGCTCAAGGTGGCTACGGTCAGCCCGGGAAAGTCTTAAAAGTGGAGCCATTGTCAGAAAAACAGCAGCTCGCTGAGGCCGGAGAAAGTCTGCGGGTTTTATATACTTCTACAGAGGGGCTTTGGGAAGAAGACTTAGTGGCCGTATCGGGGGTGCTTTACTTGCCCAAGGGTGAGGCGCCGGCATCGGGTTGGCCCTTGGTGTCATGGTCTCATGGAACGGTGGGTATCAACGACCGATGCGCGCCATCATGGAACGGTAGGCAAGCCCAAGATGAGAATTACTTAAATGAGTTTTTGGTTCGAGGCTTTGCCGTGGTTGCATCGGATTATCAAGGCTTGGGCACCTTGGGCTTGCATCCGTATTTGGCAACTCGCCCAGCGGCCTACAGCAACCTTGATCTAATCCGTGCAGTTCAAAATTCCAATTTTCCCCTGGCAGAGCAAGTGCTTTTACTCGGTCAGTCGCAAGGGGCTAGCGCTGCGATTTCAACCGCGAGCTTGGCGCCTGATTACGCACCGGGAATTAATGTGGTGGGTGTCGTTGCTACAGGGGCGCCATATTTTACGCCAGCCACAATGAAAAACCTCGATCGCCTTAGGCGACTTGATCAGCCCGATCCCTTGTTGGGCTACACATTTCTCGGGATGATATTAGCGGAGCATCTTGATCCTGCATTTGAGCGCGGTGATTTCATCGCGGATGTAGCGTGGGAGCTCGCCGAGGATGCACAGAACCTTTGCTATCGAGAGCTCAAATTGAAAGTTGTCGATGCTAACTTAATGCGCGGTGAGGTTTTTAAAAAAAATCCGATAGTGGGGTTAGAAGACGCTTTTACGCGTATGAGCTACCCACACTTAGCGATCAATGTGCCAGTGTTTTTAGGCACGGGACAGCTGGACCGCGATACGCCTTATCGAATGCAGGCCAAGCTAGTACAAGATATGTGCGCTGCAAACACCGTTGTTCATTGGCAAGTTTATCCAGATCTCGATCATCGAGGTGTCGTGCTACCTTCCTTGGCAGATTCGCTCCCGTTTGTGCGACAGGTTTTTGCGGGGGACACGGTCGCATCAAGGTGTCCCATCGCGCCTGAGTGAGGGGAAGGTCTGGTAAACCGAGCCCGGTACTGGCCTTGATGGGTTTAGACCTAGCCCGCGTCAACACCAGAGTGCTAGTGAGACGTTGTGTGCCTTTAGGTAAGATCGCAGCCCTTGACGTCGACAGTAGGCATCAAGAAATCTTACAAAATGTTGTATCTATTCTGAGTGTAGTGACCGACCACTAATAATCACGAATCACGAATCACGAATCACGAATCACGAATCACGAATCACGAATCACGAATCACGAATCACGAATCACGAATCATGAATCACGAATCACGAATCACGAATCACAAATTCGAGTGACAGAAAATTTTGGGTAACTTCCAATTTGTAAGCTAGCTCTGTAGTGATCGCCTGCCTGCAGTGGGGTTAAGCCACTGCAGCGCAAGGGTAGGGTTATTTCTGATTCATAGTCGAGCAGCCGATGCTGTTCAAAAACCTGAATGCGGGTAAACAAAACGGCATCAAATGTATTGAGGTCGGTTATGGCGGGAAGGGTTACGTGTTTTGGGTTGAGTTCAAGCAAGCCATGGCTATTTTGGCTGGCCTGCTGTTTCAGCGTCGCAGCGTGCTCTGGTGTTAGGCAGAGTACAGTGGCCAGTGCATGCCGTTCGCCAGCCGCCTGTAGGGCGTTTGGGTCTAGTGCATCGCCCCGTTGCAATGCGGCTCTCTCCGCCTCTAGTTTGGCGAGGCACAGTGCAACCTCGATCCTTTGAGGAATAAAGATTCCCCTCGCATGCAACTGCGGTGCGAGGTTAGCGGTAACGGCAAACTGCGGCTCCTGCTCCAAGGATTTCTGCATGGTCTCGGTGATGATCACATGGGGATTACTCGAGTGTTGATAGTGGCAGGCATCGTCTTGTATGTAGCTGATGCGGTGCCCCTGTAGGTCAAAATGCCCGATGAGCAATGCCACGCTGTCGAGCGAACGTTGATGAATGTCTAGAAAATGCACCACCAGCTCACCGGGGTTAAATTTTGTCAGTAGTGGCAGCAGTAATGTGGCGAACGGCCCGCAGCCTGCGTACAGAACCTCGATTGGACTAGTGGTGAAGCGCTGCTTGGCAGTAGTGATGGCTGCGCGGGCTGCGCGAATAAAAACCGCACTGCGCTGAGTGTCTGTCACGCAGTGGGCGGCAGCTTCTGGGCTAATAGCGACCCCGTTGTTTAGCAGGGAATCATCTGCCCAGGCGTCAAAGCTGGGGTCGGGTACGACGCCGCCAACGTCGCTGCACAGTTGTGCAAAAGCGTTTAGAGCTGCGCGCAAATCCGCGGGTGCGCTGGCTTCATTAAGCAGAGTGTCGGCAATATATTCTAGCTTCATGGGCACTTACCTCAGTCGCTTGTCACCTGCACGCTATTAGCAAAAATTGGAGGTAAAGCCAGTCTGGCCGTGGTCCTCAGTAGTCGTCGACTTTGCCGCGATTTTTTTTAATAGAGCCCTGTTTTTTCTTGCTATCAAGGCGCTTGCGCACCGACGACCTAGAAGGCTGGGTTCTTCGTCTGGGTTTATCGACAAACTGACATTTCTTAAGCATGTCATCGAGTCGCTCGAGGCTCTCTAACCGGTTTTTTTCCTGGCTCCTGAACTTTTGCGCTTTGATGACGATCACACCGTCAGAGCTGATCCTGGTATCGCGCATCCGGAGAAGCTTCGACTTAACCGCTTCCGGTAAGCTAGAGGACCTGACGTTGAATCTTAAATGAATCGCTGTGGAGACCTTGTTGACGTTCTGGCCACCCGGACCGCTGGCACGGATCGCCGAAAATTCAATCTGGTTTTCAGGAATGTCTGAAACGCGAATCATCAGACAGGCGGCATGTAACTGGCACTATTTTTATTCACTTAGCTGTCACCCTGATCTTTGTATTCCTGCACCTAGACAATAAGGCTCGCTGATAGTGATGCAGGTGTACCTCGCAATAGCCAAAGCGTCGCAAAAGGCTGGGCATAGTTGCGACGGTTGTAAGTGGTACAGATTGAACCGGATCATCTACAACGCTGTCTCAATCTGTAATTACTCCATGATACCTATCTGCGCACTTATCCTTCAAGATTTGGCCTGTGGCCTCAGCGCCGCACGGAATTAAGCGAGCCTCGAGGCCGTTTATCCCTCTTCCGCTGAAAAATTATTGCTTAAACAGTACGCTGCTGTTTTTAAGTGAGTGCGTCGTTTCAAGCACTTTGAGCGGTCTAACCTAGCGTGAGTGCCCAGCACAGCGCGACGGGGTAATTATCGTCTTTGTCGTTTGATGTGTGTTTTATCGTGATCTCAGCGTTTGTTCTTATAGCGTGTTGTAGCAGGGGCGCTATCGTCAACTAACTCTGTCTATTTTCTAAATGTCGCCAGTTGCTGATAAGCAAAGGGCGTTACATGAGCCGCTAAAGCACCTAGGAAGGAGCCGAACTTACTTATTGGCGGTATCGACCCAATCAATAATCATGTTAGCGAACAACTCTGGTTGGTCAGCCCAGGCAAGATGGCCTGCCTCCGGCAGCATGTGCAACTTACTTTTGGGCAGGGCTGCATCCAGATGTCTAGCATTGCTGGGGTCAAACAGAACATCGAGCTCACCCCAGAAAACCAGGGTGGGTATGTCGATTTCTTTTACTCGAGCCGCCAGCGCTGTCGCTTTGGAGCGAAAGTCCTTAAACCAGTAAACCACCTCAGCAGCACGCCCTGAGTAAGCGCGTTTGTAATCATCGATTTGCTTTGCATTGGCGCGATGACGAATGGAGCCAAGCTTCGACGAGAAAGCGATGAGTGGCCCGGCACCCAATAAGCCCGTGGTGAAACGCATAAAACTAAACTTGGCTAATAGATTTATCATAAAGGCCAGCTTGAACGGGCCGGGCGCACCGACGCCATGACCAACCGCTAGGCTGATTACGCGATGGGTATGGTTGAGTACATAAGCTAGACCTGCCCCCATTCCCACATCAGGTCCAACAAGATGAATATTATGTAGGTCAAGTTCATCAAAGATCGCAGCCAGATGCGCCCCCTGAGCGTTAGGTGACATATCATTACGGTCACCGTCAGAGGCACCAAACCCTGGAAGGTCAATGGCAATGACTCGACATTTCTCTGTGAGTGCATTCCAAGAGCCACTGAAGCTCAGGATGCTTTCTGGAAATGGACTGAGCAGTACCACCAGTGGCCCGTTAGCTGGCCCGGCTTCAGCGAGACGGATCTTACGACCCGCTAATGTCCGAATTTCAGTTGGCATGTCGACATACGGTGTTTCAAACGTTGCCGCCGACTGTCGGGCTGCTTTGACTTTTGGCCACTCCGGTGACACCAGCAACAATGTGGCTGCGTTGATCTGATCGTAGGCATTCAGTTTTTTCATACAGTTTCTCCATTTGCACTGTTTTGCACTGGGTGAACCGTGTTGCTCTTATGAGGGAGTTGATCGGAGAGGCGATGTTCCCTAGGGACCGAGGTGATTGGTGTCAAAGAGCCGCCAGTATTCAGCCGGCGCTGCTTGAGGGCTGAAATTTGGGGAGCTTTGCAAACAAGGTTGTCGATACCAACATAAAGGCAGCGGCTAAAAATAATGAGGCAGTGTAGTTATCAGATGCGTCACGCACTGCGCCGAAAATCACAGGGCCCAAACCGGTTGCGATTAAGAATGCGGCGTATTGTCTTCCGTAAATTTGGCCATAGGCCTGCATGCCAAAGTATCGAGCGACGAGATAGCCAATCAGATCAACTTCGGCACCTACCGAAAATCCTATGACAAATGCAGCCGGTAGGGCGACAGCTTCCCCCAGTGTTGCCAGCGCCAAAACGCCCAAAATACAAGCGCCAAGAATAACAATGGCCACCCGGGGAGCAAATGTGCGATCGACAGCAAAACCCACTAGGAGTCTACCCAGTACAACCGCTATACCAATAACACCGGCTATTTTGGCCGCATCGTTTTGAGTGAAACCGATCTCGAGAAGTACCGGTATGAAATGAATCATCAAGCCGCCAAGGCCTAGGGAGAGGCAGAAGATCGCGGCCATTATTGTCCAATAGGTACGACTTGCCCTGGCTACTTTGAACGCTTCAGCGGCCACCTTTGCATCGATGTTTACAGGTGTTTTAGCGCCATTGAGGCGGGACAGAACGATAACGATAACCGCACCCACCACCAAGGTAAACAAGGCCATGGCAAAGTAGGCGCCTCGCCAGCCGAATTCGGCAACAGCGCTACTGATCAAAGCCGGCCCAAACGTAGCGGCCACACCGGCCCCCGACAGAGCAATGCCCAAGGCCAGACCTCGTTGCTTATTAAATACGGTATTTATTGCACGCGTGTAGGCTAGTGGGGAAGAGGCGCTGCCGAGTATTGCCTGAAGCATTGCCAGCATCACAAAAGTCGTGATCGACTGAACAAATAGCCCCAGCATTACATAAGCCACTGCTAGGCCCAGTAAAGAAACCATGACGGGTCGCACCAGGCCGTAGCGATCAACGATTAAGCCAATAAAAGGCAGGGCTGCGGCGAGCGCTAGCGTTGAGCCTAAAATGCCCAAGGACGCCTGGGCCCGCGTCCAACCAAAGTCGGCAACCCAAGCTTCAATAAAGATTCCCTGTGTGTAGAAGGGTAGTGCCGAGACTCCGACACCGATTCCCACCGCACACACTAGCACCAGGAGCCAATGGCGCGAGAACTCGCTGCCGGCGGTTGTATGATTTAACTCACGACTATTTTGATGATCCATTGGCATTATCGCCGAGTCACTTTGTTGGAGATGACGCCAATTTTTTCAATCTCAAGCTCTACAACATCGCCGTCGTTTAAAAAGCGCAGGTGTTCTAAACCACAGCCAAAACCCACGGTCCCCGAGCCGATGACCTCACCGGGGTAGAGGGTTTCACTCTTGCTGATGTGAGCAATCATGTCTGAGAACTTCCAGTAAATGGTGCTGCTATTGTTATCGCACCAAGTCTCGCCATTGACCCTAGCTTGCATGCGCAAGTTATAGGGGTCATCTAGCTCATCCTTGGTGACGATAACGGGTCCAAGAATAATTGAGTCGTCGAAGTCTTTGCTTTTGGCTGGCCCTAGCGGCCCGCCAGACTCTTGCATTTGTGTGTCTCTTGCCGAGAAGTCGTTGTAAATGGTGTATCCAAATATATGGTCTTCTGCGTTAGCTTTACTAATGTCTTTGCCTTTCTTGCCGATGATGCAGGCCAGTTCGAGTTCAAAATCCATAACATCTGAATAAGCTGGCCACATCACGTCCTTGCCGCTTTGTGCGACTGAAAAACGGTTTGCTTTGTAATATAGGGGCTGCTGATACCAGACTTCGGGCACAGTAAATCTACCGCTTTCTTGCAGTTCACGCTCAGCTTTACTCGGATCATCTGCTGCCATGGCGCTTAGTTTGATGGCGCTTTTATACGAATTTTTTAAATGCTCTTCAAAACCCAGGCAGTCTCGAACTTGCGCGGGTAATGGGAGTGGTGCGAGCCACTCCACCTGATCTGAGGGTATTGACGCGGAACTCGACGCAAGCATTGCAGAGGCGCGATCAAGGGCGGGTTGGCCCGCCTCGATAAAGTGTTGCATAGAAGAAAAAGCGATATCCTGAGGTGCAGCAACACTCAGATTAAAGACTCCAGTGTCTGTCAAAGCCCCTAGATATTCCGAGCCTTGCTGTTTGAACGTGAGTAATTTCATCGCTATATCTCACTTTATTTTTGGCAGCGTCCGGGAAGTCGTGCGGCCTTGCATATGTTTTATTTTTAGTTAGATGATCTTAAATGACCAGTGGTCAGTATATAAATGACTGTGAGTCATTGCAACGTTGAATTCACAAAACAACGCGAGCCCGTACGGCGACCCCTAGGCTGTCTTCGTGCTTTTAGTCGCCGCTTAAACACAAAAAATTGGGAGTTAAATACGATGTCCGTTTACATAATTGCTAGATTCAAAATTCATGACCGTAGTGAATACGACACATATTCAGCGGGCTTTGCAGAGGTTTTTAAAAAATTCGATGGCAAGATGCTGAGTGTTGATGAAGACCCTATGGTTCTAGCGGGTGACTGGAACGACACAAGGTCAGTCATTATTGAGTTCCCGTCGAAGGAATCTGCTTTGGCCTGGATGACCTCTGATGAATACCAAGCCATAGCCAAGCACCGAAATGCCGGAAGTACAGCAAACTCCATCTTGGTAAAGGGTTTAGAGGCCTAAAACTTCCGAGAGCCTACTTCGGGTTAAAACCTTAATGTGGGCTCTCAAATAAAACGGGCATGCGCTGGTTAAACGCTGGGCCAGGTGGCTACGCTTGCTCAGTTATGTGGCGGCAATCGAGCGCTGGTTATTCGTGCTTACCCGCCACCCAGCCGTGAGCGGCAAGCTGGTCTGCTGCAAAGCTCTTGGGCGCATCTTCCAAAGTGGTTGCCATTGTGTCGTTCCAGCGATTCAGAAAACCAAACATTGAAATAACGGCGACAACCTCTACGGCCTGCTTGTCGCTAAAGTATTTTGATAATTCAGCCATGTGCTGGGCTTCTACTGCGTTGGGTACCATACCGGCATGCACTGCAACGCGCAGTGCTGCCTTCTCTTGATCCGAAAACAAGTCGCTGCGCTCAAACTCGAAGATTGCTTGTATTTTCTCAGCGCTGACCGCATTTTTTTGTGCTGACTTTGCCGTGTGTGCTTGGCAATAACGGCATCCCGCTGCGTTACTCACCGCAAAGGCGATCATTTGCTTAAGCCCGGGGTCTAATTCGCCGCCGTTCAAAATCGTCGCCCCAAGACCGCCAAAGGCCTGCGTGAGCTCGGGCCAATGGGCCATGGTCATCATGGCTGTTGGCAGAAAGCCCATCGAGGCTTCGACCATTTGCAGCATTGGCGCTAAATCCGGCACGTCTTCGCGCTGCTTGGGAGTGATGTGTGTCATAGCTATCCTCGTGATCAATGTCGCAAACTAAATTTTGAGTAGCTGCTTGCCAAGGTTTTGCCCGTTGTAAAGGCGCTGTAAAGTGGCAGGGATATTATCAAAGCCTTCCTGTAGGTCGATTTGATAAACCAAGTCCCCTGAAGCTACCCACGCCATTAAATCTTGAATAGCCTCCATGGCCCGCGGCATGTAATCCAAAATCACGAATCCTTCCATGCGCGCTCGGTTGATGGTGAGATTCGACAAGTTTGAAGGACCGGGAATTGGCGCTGTCGCGTTGTAGCCAGAGATACTCCCACACAAAACAATCCGTGAACGCAGATTCACGTGGTCTATGGCTGCCTCAAGAATCGGCCCACCCACGTTGTCGAAGAATACATCCCACTTGTCGGGACAGTGCTGGGCAATTTGCGCGCTGACATCTTCATTCTTGTAGTCGATGACGGCGTCGAAGCCGGCAGTTTCTTTTAACCACCGACATTTATCGGGACCGCCAGCGATGCCAACGACACGGCAACCTTTTATTTTCGCTATTTGACCCACAAAAGAGCCGGTAGAACCTGCAGCGCCGGAAACCAAAACGGTATCGCCGGCTTTCGGTTGGCCGATCTCCAGCAGTCCAAAATAGGCCGTAAGCCCAGTAATACCCAGCACAGACAACATCATTTCAGGCGACACGCCTGACGGCAACTTAACCAAACCCATGGGGCCTTCGCCGGGAGCCGCAACGACATAATCTTGCCAATACCCCGTGGTTTGCACGAGGTCGCCCACTTGATAGTCGGCATGTCGCGAATCGACGACCTCGCCGACAGACGCTGCCCGCATAGGTGCGCCAATAGCCACCGGTGGCAGATAAGCCTTACGATCGACCATCCAGTTTCGCTGGGCAGGATCAAAAGATAAGAACAGATTCTTAACCAACACCTCTTCACTTTTGGGTTCGGGGATTGGGGTTTCGGCGTACTCAAAATTATGCGGGCCAACCATGCCTGAAGGTCTTTCCGCGAGTAGCCACTGGCGATTAATAGTCATGATAACGCTCCCGATAATTTGTTCATGTTTGTTGTCCTATTTGTAATTGCCGGCGATTGTTGGTCAGCCTCTTTGCTGATCTTCCCTGATGGCAAAAAGCCATCGGCTCAATGTCATGCTCTTTAAGCGCTGCCTCAACCGAGCCGCATTCACTAAATACTTCGGCCTGTGATTTAGATTGCGCCAAGAATTTTGCTGATGTTTTTACGAAATTTTTCGCCGAAGGGCGGGCGTGCACCAATGATGGGTAAGACATCAATCATGGTTTGACTGTAAATAGCCCGGGGGTGGCTTAGGGTCCTAAATCCTTCAGGGCCGTGATACGCACCCATGCCCGAGGCACCAACACCTCCGAACGGCAGATCCTCTTGGACGTAGTGCAGCGTAATGTCATTAATGCAAACACCGCCGCTGGGGACGTGACTCAGTAAGTACTCTTGCTCACCTTTATCTTTGCCAAAATAGTACATGGCGAGGGGGTTGCGGCGAGGCTCAACCTGATCTGGAACTTCTGTGATGTCGCCATAGGACATAACCGGAAGAATGGGACCAAAGATTTCCTCATGCATCACCAGCATGTCTTCATTGACGTTTTGTAAAATGTGCAGAGGCATCCGGCGGTTGTCCTTTGACGCCCGAGTCTGGTCGGCGCCAACAATCGTAAGCTTGGCCCCTTTGGCCACTGCGTCATCAATGTAGTTTTGCAATCTAGCGAAGTGTCTTTCGTTGATCACCCCCGCGTAGTCTTCATTCTCGGTGACGTTTGGATACATTGACTGCGCCTCATGAATTACCCGAGCAACGAGTTGCTCTTCTAGTTCCCGTGGCACAAGAACGTAGTCGGGGGACAGACATAACTGGCCGCCATTTAAAAACTTACTGAATGTCAGGCGGGTTCCTGCAAGCTCAAGATTTGCGCTACGGCCAATAATAACCGGTGACTTGCCGCCAAGCTCGAGCGTAACTGGCACCAGATTTTTTGACGCGGCTTGCATGATCTGTGCGCCTACTCGTGTCGATCCCGTAAAGAGAAGGTGGTCGAAGGGCAGCTCCGCAAATTGCTGACTAATTTCTGCCCCCCCAGTAACAACTGCGACCTCGTCCTTTGAGAAATATTTGGGAACAATCTCGGCAAACAAGGCTGCTGTTTCAGGAACAAATTCCGACGGTTTCAATAATGCTCGGTTACCTGCCGCTAGTGCGCTGGTCAAAGGTGCAACGGTTAAACCGAAAGGAAGGTTCCAGGGAGAAATGATGCCAACAACGCCTTTTGGAAAATGCCTGACCTGGCCTTTCCCTCCCAGAAAATTCATGGGTTTGTTGGTTTTTCGCTTTTCAGGCTTCATCCATGCTTTTAAGTGCTTAATGGAATAGTCAATAGCTTCTACTTTTGAACCGAACTCTGAAAATAAACTGAATTCGTATGACCGTGCACCGTTAAACTCGCGTTTGGTAGTGTTGGCGAACTCCACTTTGTTTTCCAAGATCAGCGCTTTGAGTCGCTTAAGGCGGTCTATTCGTGTGGCATAGGTGACCTCACCTTCAGCACGGAATTTGCTTCGCTGCAGTTTGATCAATGCGTCTAGATCTTGTGTGTCCAATCCGGTGACGTTGTGGTGTTCAGCTGCGCCCATGGTTTTTCTCCGAGGTTGATCTGTCTGTTTTCTATTGAGTGATTCGTTTTTATTTACCGGCGAATTTGATTTGATCAGACGCCGGAAATGCCCTCTGCACGTATGCCTTCAATGATGCGTGCTGCGTTTTTGATGAAGATTGGTTCTGATGAAAAACTGGTAATTAGGTGCTGCACATCCGCAGGCAGGTCTTCGTTATCGAGTGCTGGGCTTTGGTCGGTTTGTGTCGCCCCGATCAGGAGCACCCCCATTGTTTTGACGACCTCTAATGCTTGCGCTGTGCTCAAGCCGAGTGCTGTGGACGTGATTTCTGCAACGGTCTCTACCTGATGTATGAACACGCGCTTCGATTCGATGAGCCTGGGAATGGCAACGTTGTGCTCAATGACATGTTCAAGTCTGATGAGTAAAGGTAAAAACACGCCATCGGCTTGAGTTGTTTTGTAGAGCGACTGGGCATATGCCTCGCTGGTTATCGTGTTGGATAAGGAGCCGATAAAAATTTGGCTCCACCGGACCAAGCTTTGCTCATAAAGGGTCAAAAAGAGCTCTTCTCTGGTGTTGAAGTAGAGGTAGAGCGTGCCTTTGGCAACGCCAGACTTCTTGGCGAGCTGAGCCATAGAGAAAGCCTCATAGCCAACTTCTTTGAAATACATTTCAGCCGTTTCTAGTAGGGCTTGACGCCGCAGCGCTTTTTGTTCGCTGCCTCGCGCCCTGTGATTTATAGCAACGACTGAATTCATGAGTGTCTCTACCCTGCGGTTTCTGGGGTTGCAGTGCCAACCTCGATACGCGCTTCAAAACCATTAAATGACCACCGGTCAACTATATAGCTGACCGACGGTCATTACAACCGTAGGTGAGATCTTTGACTGGGCTGCGGCGATGGAGGGGGAGGTCTATGGCCCACCGGCAGGCGCGAGCAGCGAGCAGGGCGTGAGAGGGGCACTATCTCAGGCATTGAACTGCAAACGGCGGAAATGTAAAGCCTGTATGTGTCTTTGTATTGGCAAATTGCTCCCGTCGGCGCACGCGGTTGACCGCGAATATGCAGTGATGACGGGTTTACACTCAACCGGTTTTCCCGTGCCCAAGACCTATGGCCTCTGCGAAGACTCTGCAGTTCTGGGCTCCAAATTCTTGGTTATGAGCCTGGCTGATGGTCGGTCACTATGGAATGGCGCCCTCCCCGGTAGGGAACCTGACGAGCGCCGGGCAATTTACAATTCGCTGATCGACACCATGGCCGACATGCACCTCAACTACCACAGGGTTCCGCTATTCAGCCCGTCCAAGCTTAGTCGGGAGTGTCACACTGCGCGTGTCGCCTAATGATCGGTAGTTGTTTTATAAGTGCTGATCCTACTGTGCCCGGAGCGCGTTTGTTTAGCCAAACGAAGAAGCGCTCAGGCCACCCGATGTGTTCAATCATTTTATTAGTTTTGAGAAAGGCTAAAAATTTCTCAGCCACTATCTCCGGCGAGTCCACTGTGGTCCCCATTTCTGAATTAAGTGCATTAACAGCGCTGGAGTTCAGTGCCGTTTGCGTTGCCCGCGGGGCAAAATATCTAACTCGTATGTTCGTATCACCTAATTCTCTTGCTAACGCCTGAGAGAAACCGCGCAATGCAAATTTAGTGGCGGAGTACGCCGTAAACCCGGGGTAACCGATGACGCCGAAGGTCGAGCCTATGTTAATGATGTCTAACCCTTTGGACTCTGGACCTAAATGTTGCAGCACTGCCTGAGTCAGACAAATGGGAGCCGTCACATTAGCTAGGATGAGCTCCTCGATAGTTTCAGGTTGGCACTCGGTGAACATTCCAAACTGGCTGAGACCGGCATTGTTGATAAGAAGTTTCAAGGGCTCGGCCTTTGTAACGATTGACTCGGCAAGGGCCGTTCGGTCTGCTGTTTGCGTCAGATCAGCGACAGCCGTGTACACATTGATGCTGAACTGAGAGCTAAGGGTCTTCTGAAGATCGAGTAGCTTATCAGCGCGTCGTCCCGTTAAGAGTAATGAGAATCCCTCTTTAGCCAATGCACTGGCAAGTGCTTCGCCGATACCTCCAGTTGCGCCCGTTATTACAGCGAGTTGGTTCATATTCAGAGTATCCCCGTAGCTAATTAATGGTTTTTCAAAAATCCCATTGCGATTGCAAGACGTCGTTCACTGAGGGGTGAGGTGATCTCACGACGCCCATGCATGCAGCGTTTGTTATCAATAATGGCGACGTCCCCGTCGCGCCAAGCGATTTCCGAGATTTCTGCTTCGCATTGCGCAGAAAGCTCTTCCAACAGTTGGTCGTCCATAGGTTGACCCCGTGCGTCTCGATACACGGGTGGCTCGTAATTAAAAGAAGGGCCCAGTAATGCATTAGCAAAGGCGGATTGCCCAGAGAGATTGTCACGCCTTAAGGCGGGAAGCGTTAGTGTGTAGTCAATACCGCCATCGTTTCTCTGACTGTAGCTCTGTCCTGAAATACTGGCTATGAAGGTATCTAAATCGGATTCGGTGACTCTTTCTTGATCCTCAAGATCCCACGCCTTAGCGATATAACTTTGCCAAATTGCTTTTGGTAAATAGCGTGTCATGGTGTAGGGAGCTGCAAGACGATCCTTAACCGCAGTGGGGAGTCTTCGCATCACGGTACTGCCATCGCAAATGGTTGTTTGAGAACCTGATGGGGCGCTTTTCACACTGAAAAAAGCAACGATATCCGGAGGTAAAGGCGTATTGCCGTTTTCTATGTGCAGTCCTACGGGGTTGGTTCCTGCGTCTACCGACTGGACTGATTCTGAGATGTATTCCCTAGCAGGATCAAATGTCATTCGCGGACACAGCTTGGCAATGAACTGACCGAATGTTTCGACAGTGAAATTTGTCTCTCGAAGCAGTAACCAGCCCTGATCAGATAACTGATCTAGCACGGCGTCTATTTTTGGTGGTTTCGGTTGGTAAGTTGCTGTCACGCTACCTCCCACTCTGACGAGATGCGGTCTCGTATCGTTTGGCGATTGTCTCTCTTCGCGGTTTGCCAGTTTCGGTCATTGTTCCGTCTTCGGTGGAGAATCGTTGATCAGTTCTTACCCATGACATGATTCGTGCATAGTCGGGCAGTTTTGAATTCATTTCCTGGATCATTAGATTCAGCTGAGGGTCGCTGACTTCGTTGGATATCACCAAGACGGCGCTCAAAGACGGCTGAGCCTCACCAAAAACGATGGCTTGTTCGATTTCTCTTACCGACAAAAGCTCGGCTTCTACCCATTCAGGGGAGATGTTGCGACCGAAGCTAGAAACCAGCGTGTTTTTGATTCGTCCGGTCACGTGAAGAAACCCATTTGCATCGAGGTGACCCGCATCGCCCGTTGCAATTTCAGACAACAAGCTCTCGTTTGAAAGGTATCCTTGCATCGCGGCGCCGGTTACCCAGATTTCTCCATCATCGGCAATTCGCACTTGTGCATGAGGCAATGGCTTACCTACGCTTCCAATACAGTTTGCTTCTGGCGTGTTTAATGCAACACAAGAGCCGCATTCAGTGAGTCCATAGCCCTCAAATACTGACAACCCCAGCTTATCCGCACGGTGCAGCAGTTCTGGCGCAACCTTCCCACCCCCGACGGCTACAAACTTGAGTGAACTTAGTAAAGTTATCGAATCAGATTCGAGGATGTCCCTCAGCATCTGCGGCAGTAGAATGACGCTCTCTGCGGCAGTTGTTTGAATTTTCTGACTAAATGTTTCGGCGTTGAATTGATGATTTGATAAAAGGCCCAACTGCTCCGGGGAATCCACATAGACAGTCCTTCCCATCCAGAGCGGCAAGTAAATGCCAGCGACGTTTTCAAGCAAGGTAGAGAAGGGTAGCAGGCACAAATGCGCGCCGAGCTTGGTGGATGCTAGTGCCGCGGCAAGACTGTTGGCGATTGTGAGCAATGTGTCAGTTGTGAGACAAGCTCCTTTGGGCGCGCCCGTGCTTCCCGAGGTGAAAGTGATTTTATTAAAACTCAGTGGGTTAGCCCCGATACCCGCCTCCTGGGTCGCGGTGGGGCTCGATTTTATATAGTTTCCGATAGTCGCTTTTGCGGGAGTCTTCATACTCCATGGAAGTGGAAAATGCTGATCGGAGAAGACGGTATCCAAGTTGCTTACGTGGCATAGATGTTGAATCTGAGCTTTGGAAAAAAATAGTGGGATGGGGACTACTACGATGTTGGCGGCTGTAGCAGCGATATCAATAAGCGCCCAATCGATGGAATTATCAGCGTATATTCCTAGTCTTCGAACGCCTAATGCCTCGAGTTCACTGGAAATTCCTGTCACGTGTGAGAGTAACTCTTGGTAGCTGACCGTTCGACTGGGTCCCGTGAATGCTGGACGGGTTGCATCAGCCCCTGCGACATCTCGTATGCGATTTAAAAGTCGCTGCATCACATCCCCCGCTCTATGCAGAAGATCAAGGCGATAGCCGCTGCCGCATCAGCAACGTTAACGACCATTACTCTGGGGTCATTTTCATAATAGCTTCCCCAACTTTCTTTATCGGTGTGCAGCCTTACCGGGTCTGCAGGCTGCATTTCAAAATAATTTATGTGAAGTCGTTGCAAGGCGACTCGAACGGATTTGATGCCAGTAAAAATCGCGTATTCGAATTCACGGGAGTGGGCCTCATGGCATAAAAACGCAATTAATCTAATGGCAGCATGTAATGTCGCTGCGGCGAGATTGCCTACTTCAACCACTCGCGATCTTTCCGGTGTGATGCCAGTGTAGTGCCCGATGGCGGTTTCAACTGGGGCATCAAGGTATTGCTCGACGAGCCCGATTCGATGATCAAAACACTTAAGGCCAACTGCGCCCCACATGATGGACTCGTCACTAATGGTGAAAAGATTGGGCAAAAATTCGGAAATGTCAGCACTGTGAATTGTTCTATATTGTTTCTGAATGATGGCTTCTGTTTGCGGGCGCAATGCAGAGTCCTTTGTTACCTCGTGAATCTGCCAATACTTCTCTCCGTCTCGGGATCGGAGCTGAGTGTGCACTTTGTACTGTCCTAGAGGTGCAGGATATTCGGGGTTCTCGGATGAAGGGGGTAGGCTCAGGGGGGTGGGCTCCATGGTCAGTTGCTGTATGTTCCCGTCCGGCCGATTTTTGCCGGTATCGGTAATTGAGATTGAATTCATTTGTTGCTGGTCCGGTGATGATCAAAGTTGTAAAAGCTGGAGTGTTTTGGCGTGAAGCTGCGAACGAAAGCTCATGGGCTTACTACTTTGAGCGATATCTTCAGCGAAAGTTCAAAAAGTTATAAGAAAATACTTATTTATCATTAAAAATGCTTATGGGAAGTATTCGCATTCCGGATACGCAGAGCAACACCCTTGCACGGGAGACCATAAAGTAGGGCTCGAATGCCCGATCTCGGGCCTCAGCGTCTAAAAGAATTCAAATGACGCTGGTAAACTTAGCTCCAGCGATATGGGAGCGACGCGCTAATCACGTGTGGGTGGGTGGTGACACCCGCCCTGCAGCGCAAGAGGATACTCGGGGACAATAGATGGCAATCGATTTCGACAAGGAAATGGTCGGCACCGTAGAGGTGTCTGACACAGACAGGCTCGATATGGAGGCCCTTACCGCTTGGTTTGAGGCCAATGTAGAGGGATTTAGGGGCCCGATCAGCTACACCAAATTCAAAGGTGGCCAATCGAATCCGACCTATAAGATTGAGACGCCGTCCACCAATTACGTTCTTCGCCGTCAGCCGTTTGGCAAATTGCTCCCATCGGCGCACGCGGTTGACCGCGAATATGCAGTGATGACGGGTTTACACCCAACCGGTTTTCCCGTGCCCAAGACCTATGGCCTCTGCGAAGACTCTGCAGTTCTGGGCTCCAAATTTTTGGTTATGAGCCTGGCTGATGGTCGGTCACTATGGAATGGCGCCCTCCCAGGTAGGGAACCTGACGAGCGCCGGGCAATCTACAATTCGCTGATCGACACCATAGCCGATATGCACCTCAACAAGCCCGATGAGATTGGTCTTGGGGACTACGGCAAGCCGACCGATTATTGCGCTCGCCAGATCGGGCGCTGGTCCAAGCAATACAAGCTCTCGGAAACCGAGCATATGCCCAGCATGGAGCGGCTGATCGAATGGCTGCCTCAAACCATTCCGCCACAGCATGGAAGCTCTGTCGTTCACGGCGATTATCGCCTCGACAATGTAATTTATCACAAGACTGAGCCACGCATTATCGCTGTACTCGATTGGGAGCTGTCAACGCTTGGCGATCCAATTGCAGACTTTTCATATCTCATGCTCAATTGGCTGCAACCTGCTGAAGGTCGCGCGGGCCTGCTTGGTCTCAACCTTGAGGAGCTCGGCATTCCGTCGGTGCAAGAGGCGGTCGATCGCTACGTTGCGCGCACTGGTTACCCCATGCCGCCAATGGAGTGGTATTTCGCTTACAACCTCTTCCGCGCGGCTGGCATTACGCAGGGCATTAAGAAGCGCGTGATTGACGGAACCGCTTCTTCGGCTCACGCAAAATCCATGAGCGACCGCGTCGCGCCCCTCGTAGATGCGGCTTACAACTTCGCGCTGCAGGCTGGAATGCCCGAGTAAGGCAGCCCGATAAACCATTCGATCGGCAATATGAGCTCAGCGAAATCAATGCGTCTCCGCGTTTCTGCGGCGACCCTTCCCTACGGGCGCGAGTTCAGCTGTCACAGCCGCTAAAACCAAAAAAGGCCACCCTGACGGGCGACCCTTTTCGGTTTTTGGTGGAGGCGGCGGGAGTTGAACCCGCGTCCGCCAGTACTCTGCCTTTGGCTCTACATGCTTAGTTTCCGTTAATTAATTTAACGGCAAACAGCCCAACGGTCAGGACGTTGGCCGCGAGCCCCGTAAAGTTTGACAGTCGATCCCGGGACATAACCGACTGCGGTCCAGTTCTATATGACAGTCACAAGCGCGGTACTGGCACCTTACTATAGACCGCCAGGGCCGAAGCACCTGGATGGTGTTACAAAGGGCTACTTACGCAGCCAGTTGTGCACCGTAGTTGTCGTCATTGGCAACTAATAGTTTGCAGCTTTGGATTTACGTGATTGGCTACCATCACGG
This sequence comes from Luminiphilus sp. nBUS_07, assembly GCF_051201685.1. Taxonomy (GTDB): domain Bacteria; phylum Pseudomonadota; class Gammaproteobacteria; order Pseudomonadales; family Halieaceae; genus Luminiphilus. The sequence continues at coordinate 775,021 of NZ_CP179213.1, forward strand.
CATGCACCGCAGGTTTCGTTACCGTCGTCGAATCCGTAACGCCCCCAGTTAACGTGAGTATATAGCATCATGGAGGCTCACAGTGATGCCACAGCTTGTAAAATATGAACGGCCTTAAAAGCGCAGGAAACGTTATAAAGTAGCAGCCCGAGATTTCTGACGGGTAACAGGAGAAAGTAAGTGTCAGACGAGCAAACAGCTAACAGCCCCCCGGCAGTCACGTTTATGGGGTCTGATAATCAGGCGGGGGCGCATCCTAAGATTCTTGACGCGCTGGCGTCGGCGTCGAGCGGATTAGTGTCGGCCTACGGCGAAGACAGCCTCACTGAAAGTTTGAATCACCGTTTCAGCGAGATTTTTGAGGTCGACTGTGAGGTCTTTCTGGTTGCTACGGGTACGGCGGCTAACTCCCTAATCCTGAGTTCCATGTGCCCGCCCTGGGGGGCGGTGCTGTGTCACGAGGGTGCTCACATTATAAACGACGAAAACACGGCGCCTGAATTTTTCACCGGTGGTGCCCGCCAGATTGGCGTGCCGGGTGAGTTGGGAAAACCCTCTCACGACGCTATTCGGGGACAAGTCGAGCTGGCTCAGCTGCATGGGGTTCACAACGTTAAACCGACGGCGATCAGTTTGACCAATGCCACCGAGCAGGGGACGGTGCTTCAGCCGGCAGAGGTTGCGGCTTATGGTGAGCTGGCTAAGGAATTGAATTTAGGTTTGCACATGGATGGCGCGCGTTTCTCCAATGCCGTCGTGGGTTCAGGTGCTTCTCCGGCCGATTTAACGTGGCGCGCTGGTGTCGACGCTCTGACTTTTGGTGCGACCAAAAATGGTGCGATTGCTGCCGAGGCTGTGGTGTTTTTTAATGACCGGTTCAGTGAGGATTTTTCTTATCGACGTAAGCGGGCAGGGCACCTGTGGTCTAAACATCGATTTTTAGCGGCGCAATTTGACGCCTTTTTGGCCGGTGATTTGTGGTTAGACAACGCGCGTCACGCCAACGCTCTCGCAACGCGTCTCGCAAGCGGGTTATCGCAGCTGCCGGGTGTTACTTTGCCTTGGCCTACAGAGGCCAACGAGGTATTTCCGGTGTTGCCCGAAGCCATAGACCAAGCGCTGGAAGCCGCAGGCTTTGTGTACTACCCGTGGCCCATGGTCCCGGGAATGAAGCGGTTTGTGACCAGCTTTGTAACTGACCCTGAAGATATCGAACGCCTGTTGGCCGTTGCTCAGTCGGCGGTCTGATTAGTATCTTTCAGTGGGTTCGCATAACTCCAAATTGCCCGCAGTTACCAACGACGCATCCTCTAGCAGAGTGAGCGCGTTGGACCGCTGACATGAAGTTTTATCGATACCCCTATTGGCGGGTTAGTTTGCCGCCATTGCCGCTTGCAGTGCTTTGAGATTGGCTTTGTCTTCGTCGCTCAGCTCTGTGGGTTCACAACGGGGATCGGTTTTCTGAATGGCGCTTATCATCCCTCGGGATAAAGGAATTGGGTCACACCCGTGGTTGTTGTCGCAGATGAGATCCCACTGGGGCTCGGCTTGAACGTGGCAGGCAAAGCAGTTGCCGCCGAACCTATTGACGACTTCGGCAAAGCCGCGCTTGCCAATCGTTGTGCCCTCAGCGGAAACATTTAATTCGAAAAATTCCCAGTCGTTGGTCGCCGGGTTAAAGCCTGCCTCGCGCTTCACCATGGCTTCGGCGGGCACCAGCTGCACCACCGCACCCTCAGGGTAGGTGCCTCCGTCGGCGCTGTTGGCAACAGCCACAGTTTCTGCAACATTCCCCAGCAGATTATCGACATAAAAATGTCGGACCGGCGTCATATCATTGAGGCAGCGAAAGGTCTCACTGGTGATTTCAGTCGCTGCAGCGGATTGAACAACGGCCGTGGCCATAAAAGCGGCTAGCATCAGGCTAAATCGATTGTGCATGGGGGCTCTCCCTTGGTGGATGGCTGAAGTATACCCGAGGTCGTCTTCGTTGAAATTTGCGCTTCAGTTCGAAGGGCCCTACTGTAGGCGCCCTTACAATTTGACCGTCAGTGAGAAAGGAGTTCCCATGCGGTTTACCCAATTTGTTCCAAAGTTGCCAACCTTATTAGCCGCGTTTTTAGTTTATGTCGCGCCCGTACATGCAGATGAATCTTCACTGACGGTGCAGGGCATCACTGAGCGCATCCAATCCGGCGAGTTAGACGAAAGTCCGTTGTTCTTACCCACGGCTGAGCGGCGAGTAGTTTTTGCTAATCCCGAATATTTTCTGCCGGTGCGCAAAATTACCCCCGGGGGAAATCCCTATCCTTTGCCGGCATCTCCCACTGACCTTGGCAGTGTGGCTTACGAGGTCGATGGCGAGGCTTTCACGCTGCAGGAGTTTTTAACGCAGCAGCCGCTGATGGGCTTTTTGGTTCTTCGTGACGGTGCGCGGTTATTGGAGCATTATACGAGCGATCATTCGGTCGATTCGCGCTGGATCTCGTTCTCGGTGACCAAGTCGGTGACGTCGCTGCTTGTGGGCGCGGCCTTGGCCGACGGTTTCATCACCAGCTTAGACGACAGCGTTACTGACTATTTGCCTCGGCTACGCGGCAGTGCCTACGATGTAGTCACCGTGAAGCACCTGCTGCAAATGGCCTCGGGCGTAGCTTGGAATGAGGATTACTTCGACCCCGAATCAGATGTCGCCCTCGCGGGCATTCTTGGCGGGGTGGCGCTGACTGACTATCTTTTGGAGCTGCCCAGAGCGCATCCGCCAGGTACCCATTTCAACTACAACACCGGCGAGGCCAACCTCACGGGTGAATTACTCCGCGCAGCCATTGGCAACAATGCATCGGGCTACCTTAACCAGAAAATTTGGGGTCCCTTTGGTATGGAATTTGAGGCTGTTTGGCCGGCTGATGGCCCCAGCGGGGGCGAGGCGGGGGGCTGCTGTATTAGTGCGGCCTTAAGAGATTATGGACGGTTGGGGCAGTTTGTCTTGGACGATGGCGTATTGCCCGACGGCTCCCGGGTCCTGCCAGAAGGTTGGGTTGCCGCTAGCGCCGCTCCTTCCGAGGGTTCTGAAGAGTATGGCTACATGTGGTGGCGCTATCCGGGTGAGCGATTCAGTGCCGCGGGCATTTTTGGTCAGAAAATATTTATTGATCCTCAGACAAGAGCGGTGATCGCAGTTCACAGTAATGCCGATGCCGCGAGCGGCAGCGTTTATGCGGCACACCTTGAGGCGGTAATGATGGCAGTAACTGACGCGCTCAGGAGCCAAGAGTGATCAAGCGCAGAAATCCGTTAGATCGCTATGCTAAAGACCTTGCGTCAGGCACGGTTCGCTGGATAGGTGTGCGTCCTCTTCGTCGTGAGCCACTACAAGCTGTAAGTGAAGCAGAGGCCTGTGCCGGCCTAGGCTTAGAAGGCGATCATCGCATGGGCAAGACCCCGGGTTCAGGCCGACAAGTCACCCTAATATCTGAAGAGTTTATCGCTCAAATCGAACGCTTTACCGGTTTAGCAGCCATTGAACCGGGTCTCTTACGGCGAAATTTGGTGGTTTCCGGTATTAACCTTAATGCTCTGCGACGCCAGCGCTTTCGCGTGGGTGAGGCTGTGTTTGAGGCCACCCAACTGTGCCATCCCTGTGCGCGTATGGAGGAGGCCCTGGGTAAGGGGGGTGTCGCTGCCATGCTGGGGCATGGCGGCTTGTGCGCTAAAATTATTGAAGGCGGAGCCATCCGAATTGGCGACGCCATTACTGTAGTGGAGTCCAGTCATGAGTAACGAATCAAACGCCATACACACCATCCAGTTCTCGGGCAGTGGGGTGTTCAATCCTGAGGTGCTTGACGCCACTCACAAGCAGCTCGACGCTGTGGAGGGAGACCCCTCCATTGAGGCTGTGTTCATGCGCGGGGAGGGTAAAAACTTTTCACAGGGTTTAGATCTTGAGTACCTCATGGCAAACCCCGATATTTTCAGCGAATTTGTAACCAGTACCATGCATCTGGCCGCACGATTTCTCACTTTCCCTGTACCGGTAGTATCGCTGGTTAATGGTCATGCCTTTGGTCTGGGTGCCATGCTAGTGCTCGCGTCAGATTATGCGGTCATGCGCGGCGATCGCGGCTTTTTCTGCCTCCCGGAAATCGATATTGGTATGACGCTTACCGTTCGCATGAATGCGTTGGTGAAGGCTAGCATGTCAGCCTATGCCATTCGCGAGACCTTACTGACCGGGGGGCGACTCACAGGAGAGCAGGCGCGCTCTATGGGTGTGGTTGACGCCGTGGGTGACGATTCAGAGCTAGAAGCCTTGGGCCTGCAAGTTTCAGCTCCGATGCGAGGTAAACCACGAGAGCTTCTCGCAGGCCTCAAATACGGCATACATCAAGATCTAGTCGACCTAATGATGTCAGACGCCCCCGATGCTGCTTACAAGCAGGTAAAAATTTGGCCGCGCTGATTGACCGGACTTTAATTGATCAGGGATCGGCGTAACTGGGCTAAAACAATATGGCTCACCATAGGGTCAATCACCATGGCCATATGGCTACAGTCGACTTCAATATTGGTGGCCATGGCATCGTCCGTATCCTGAGTGGCTCGCCAGTCGACGACGCCATCACCTTTGCTCCAAATGTAGGTAACGGGGGTCTGTAAAGAAACAGACTCGCGTTCTATGATTTTGGCCTCAATGGCATCCAAATCCCAGCCCAACAATTTGTAAGCTGAGGCTGCCGCGGTGTATTTTGGACCGCCCTTTATGGGGCTCCCCAGTGTAATCACTTGTTGCACCAAATCGGGTCGCTCTCTAGCAGCTTCCCTCGCGAGATATCCACCCAGACTCCACCCTACTAGTCGAAGAGGCTGTTCATGAAGCGACGCGGCCCGCTCCAGTTGGTCTATGAGTTGCAGTAAAAGCGCTGGAACGTCACCTGTGTTGGTACCAAGCCCCCACTTGAGGGCGGTGAACCCTGCTTTGCGGAGCTGTCGTCGCAGTGCTGTCATAGCGACATCCCCGAAACCAAAGCCGGGAAGTGCCATCACCGGTTCACCTGAGGCCATGGCCACGGGTTCTCGACGGCGACCAACAGCAATTCGCGCAACGCTTTTAAAGGTAGCGAGCTCCCTCAGTAAATGAGATGGAGGTATGGCCATTGGGCTGTTGTTTGCCATAGTGGGCTCGCAATTTTTGTCGTTGTTAAATCTACGAGGTGCATGGCTTCCTAGATTTACTGTCAGCAAATTTTGTAGGAAATGTTTCCGACGGATCTTCGAGTCGGAGTCGTATCAGTCAGTAACGGGGGCTGCGTCTGGGTATGAAAGACCGACCCAAAAACCACCCATCCGAGATACTACTCTGGAGCAAACTATGAAATTTATGAAGCTTGTCCCGATTCTGGCGATTACGTCGATAGCCCTGCTTTCTACAACAGTTGTAACGGCGCAGCCGCCAAGTAAAACGCAGCGTATGATTAACCAACTCGATAAGGACGGCGATGACTTAGTATCCATCAGTGAGTTTGAGGTACCGTCAAGAGGACGCGGGCGAGATCGACTTGCCACTGCAGATAAAGACGGTGATGGCAATGTAAGTCGCTCAGAAATGCAGGCTCAGATTGATGAGCGTTCTGAGCAAGCGATCGAACGCTTCGAGTTGGCAGACCTGAACGACGATGATTTTCTCACAGAAGAGGAAATAACAATGGCGGCTTTTAGTCGTATCGATAGGAACGATGATGGTTATATTGATGCCGACGAGCTGGCTGCTGCGCGAAGGCCTGCTAAACATCGGCGCGCTAGCTGAAAAGTTGATGGAGTAGGGGCGGTGTCTACTGAGGCGCAACAAATGCGGCAAGTGGCCAGCGGGGACCGCGGCGTCTACGCCACTTTGGTGGCGCATCATCTTGCCCCTATTTCAGCCTATGCCCAGCGTATGACGGGTAACGCTGCCAACGCTGAAGATATTACACAGGAGGTTTTTTTGCGCCTGTGGGTAAAGGCTGGGGAATTTGACGCAACCCGTGCCCGGCTCACAACCTGGCTGCATCAAATGGCTCATAACTTGGCCATTGATCAGCATCGAAAGCGCCACCGAGAGGTCTCTTTAGATGTCATTGATGTGCCCGACCCTACAGTCACAACAGATTCTGATGAACAGACGCACCCTGTTGCTCGGGCACTGCTGCAACTGCCCGAGCGGCAACGCAGTGCTTTGGCACTGACTTATTATCAAGATCTGTCGAACCGAGAGGTCGCAAACATCATGGGGCTCAGCACGCGTGCCGTTGAGTCTTTGCTGGTACGGGCCCGTAGCGCAATGAAAATACGATTGGAGATAACCCAATGACTGCCGAACGACTAACTCAAGAGCGTGCGAAGGCGCTGATTATGGCCTATGGCGCTGACCCCAATCGTTGGCCTCCAGAGTGGCGAGATCCTTTGAGTTTGGCTTTGGCAAATGATCCAGCGCTACGTGCCTGTGTCGCGGTCGAGGCTAAGCTTGACCAGCTAATGACCTCGGAGTCCAGTCAACTGCCGATAACCGTTGACTCGATTTTAGGTTTTACAGACAGGTCCGTTGCTCCAACGGATAAAAAGCAGACAAAGTTAGATCTGGATGTGGAGCCTAGCCGCGCTGTATTGGAGCGCTTGATTGATTGGTTATGTTTTTCGGGGGCCCAAACTACGCGACGTAGTTTTGCTGTGGCTGGGCTGTCGTTAGCCGTGGGCATCGGCTTGGGTCTGGGGATTGCAGTGCCTTCTGAGGACGAATGGGTCGCCTCAGAGCAGTATGTTTTTGCACTTGTTGAGGAGGTTCAAGCCGATGGCTAAGCGACATTGGATTGCAGGGGTGCTAGTGGTCTCGCTAGCGCTCAATTTACTGGGTGTGGGCGCCCTTGCAGCACGCTGGGCAAAGGGCGGACACTTGGGGCCCATGGCTTGGGCAATGCGTGATATGGATGCCGATACTCGCGAGCGTGTGGGAGAGGCCTTGCGTGGTCGCATGCAGGAGGTGGCCCCGGTGCGCCGGGAGTTTAGGCAGAGTCAGATGGAATTGAAGCGCGTTGTCAGTTCAGATCCACTTGATGAAGCGGCGCTGTCTCAAGCGCTCATCACCCTGAGAGATGTCAGCCGGCGATATCAGTTGCAATTGCACACCATCGCACTCGATGTTTTACCACAGCTATCCAGCAAGCAGCGACGTCGAGCTGTTCATGCCCTTCTTCAAGCAGGGCCAAGGCGCGCTGGTCGACACGATCGTAAGCCCAATCATCCTGAGGGCGAGCGTCCTCGCCCACCCCAAAGTCCTGAGCACGGGGCCGGATGATCGACTACCTGCAAAACACTGGGCGTGATGGTTGGACGGATTCACTAGGACGAGGCGAGCACTTTCAGCGATAACGCCTACATAGACATTGCTTAGTTTCATTCGATGACACGGGGAGCAGATCCATCGAACCATTAAGAAGAGAGAGGCTTTGGGTCTGTCAGCCCCTGTAAAGCCACGTTTTCCGTCGGTGTGGCTTTAAGGGCATCTTCAACTCTTGGGTTGTTTTTCCATCGTAGCGATCTCCTGTGGACGCTACACTAAGCCAATGGAAGTGCTCTTAACTCAGTTATCCCCAGTTGCAATGGCCTTGATGGCTTCGGGTATTTTATGTGCAGCCGCTATGCGTGCGTTCACCGGTTTTGGTTTTGCGCTCATGGCGGTTCCTCTTTTGTCGCTATTTCTATTGCCAACGGATGCAGTGGTCCTCGTTGCCCTGCTAACGTTGTCGACAAGCTTGGTGACTTATCGCGCTTGGTGGGGGCGTTTTGGATTACGTGATGGCCTACCTATGGTGGGCGGCTCTATTGTGGGAACCGGGGTGGGTGTCACCTTTCTCACCCAATTGTCGCTGGCGCAGTTTCAGTTATGGATTGGACTCATCGTTATTTTTTTATGCCTAGTGCTGAGTCGTTATAAACCCCAATCCCATGTGGGCGGCCCCAGAATAGCGGCCGGCACTGGCACTTTGTCGGGTTTGATGAATGGTGCCTTTGCCATACCTGGCCCCCCCGTCATTATTTATGCGATGGCGTGTATACCAGAGCCTGCAAATAGTCGTGGCTTTCTAATGGCTTTTTTCATGATGTCCAGCCTGATCTCGCTGACCACGTTTACGGTGTCAGGCTTGGTAACAACGACACCATTTCGCCTGCTGATGCTCGCACTGCCGTCAATGTTAGTGGGCGATCGATTGGGCACTTGGCTGTTTCTTCGTATCGGCGGCCAAGCTTATCGACCCGTAGCGCTGGCGGTCTCATTAGGCGTTGGCTTGGCGATCACGGTGAAAGCGTTGTTCGCCATGGGGTTTACTGCTTGACGTTATCTCTAACAATACGCGCTTTTTGACGGTCCCAATCTTTGGCTTTTTCCGTATCGCGCTTGTCGTGCTGCTTCTTACCCGCCGCGAGCGAAATTTTTGCTTTGGCTAAATGGCCCTTCCAATACAGGGCAGTGCAGACGCAAGTTTGGCCCTTTTGAGACAGCGCCGCATTAATTTGAGCCAGCTCCCGTTTGTTTAGCAGCAATTTTCGGGTGCGTGTGGGATCGGTGACGTAATGTGAGGACACGGTTTCCAGCGGCGATATCTGCGCGCCAAACAAAAATGCCTCGCCATTTTTCATCAATACATAGGAGTCAGTCAGCTGCACCCGACCGGCGCGCATGGATTTAACTTCCCATCCGGCCAAAGACAGCCCTGCCTCATAAGACTCCAGCAAGTGGTAGTCGAAGCGAGCGCGCTTATTCTGCGCGATAGTATTGTCCTGTATTTTCTTTTTCGATTTGCCCATAGGGTGCATTATACGGGTTCGCAGGCCTAGAGAATCATATTGCGTGTTAGATAATAATGTTCCGCAACCTTGGCAGGGCCAAACGACTTTGGTATTTGCCCTCGCGGCCTGTTCCATAGGTCTGGGCAATGTACTGCGCATGCCTTATTTGCTGGGTGAGCATGGTGGCGCACCTTTTTTCTTAAGTTATGTGGTCACGGTTTTTACCGTCGCGGTGCCTTTGCTAACCGCAGAGGTCATGCTGGGTAGTAAAGGCAGAGCATCGCCGCTGGGTGCTTTGCGGTGGGCCAGTGACCAGTCGGGTCGCTCCACACACTGGAGCCTCCTGGGTGTTATTCAGTGTCTGTTGGGTGTCATGCTGGCTATTTACTGCCTACCTATGATTGCTTGGATGGTTGATCGGGCTGTTGTTCTTAATTCAGGGCTCCTTGCCTCAGCAAGCGCCACAGAGGTGGCAACAAATTTTAAGCAGCTCGTTGACATACCCAATGTGACCATTCTCGTTGCTCTCGTGGGTTTGGTGACACTTCTAGCCGCCCTAGGGCCGCAGGTAGCAATGGCATTAATTGGATGGATTGCCCTGCCCGCGATGGCAGTCGCACTTTTCAGTCTTTTGCAGTATGGGATTGAATTCGGCGATCTTGAGTCGGCGGGGGATTGGTTATTTGGCGTTAATTACTCCAATTTTGGCTGGGAGGCAGCCATGATGGGCATGCTCAGCGGAGTTCTAACCTTGGTGGCTGGGCTCGGTGTGGGAAGTGTTTTTGGTGCGCGTTCGCCCAAAAATCTGCCCTTATTGCGGGCGGTTATCGCAGCAGCCCTACTGGATGTGGCCTTTATGCTGGCGACTGCGGTGGCGTTGCTGTCTTTGTTGGGGGCAACAAATGTGTTACCCGCAGAGGGGTTGGCTTTTGTCTTTGTGGCCGTACCTTATGCCTTTGCTAATTTGCCCTTGGGTGAGGTTTATGGGGCGGTTTTTTTTGGCTTCGCAGCGTTGGCTACCTTTGCTGCTTTATTGGCCTTGCTCGAACCCTCAGTGATGCTTCTGCATCAGGAGGGCGGTATGAACCGCAATTTGGCCGCACTCATTGTAGGCGCTAGCCTAGGGCTGGGGGTGTTTGGGCTCGAACACCTTGGACAGCAAATCGGGTTTTTACCGCTATTACTCGATGTGACAATTGTTGGGATCCTGTTGCTGCTGAGCATATTTGTTGCCTGGCGAATGCCGAGGCCCTTTGCTAGGGCTGAGTTGTACAGAGAGCCTCGCTGGCTATTTATTGTCTGGTGGTTGTGTCTGCGCTTTGTTGTACCGACGGTGCTTGTATTAGTGCTAATTTGGCAACTCTTGGCGCCACGTTGAAGGTGCTGAGGTAAGATCACGACATGACCACTATTGATCGCAGCGCGCTTTTGCCTTTTTCTGCCGAGAGTATTTTTGACTTGGTGGCCGATATTGAGGGTTACCCAGAATTTTTACCCGGATGCGTGGGAGCCGAGATTATTGAACAAGACAGCGGTACGGTTACGGCCCGCTTAGCCCTGTCACGCGCAGGCATTACGCAAAGTTTTATGACTCAGAACACCCTCACGCGAGCTCAGACAATTGATTTGCGACTAATTGATGGGCCGTTCGAGCGTTTTTCCGGCGTTTGGACGTTTAGATCACTCGCGCCTGAGGCCTGTAAGGTGGCGCTGCTGTTAGATTTTCGACTCAAAAGCAGCTTAATTCACGTGGCGGCGGGTAAGTTGTTTGATCGTGTGGCCCACGATCTCGTCGATGCTGTGGTTAAGCGGGCTCATAATTCATTGGGAGGTTCTGCGCCGTGACAGATTCAATGGCGATCGAAGTGGCTTATGCCCTGCCAGAAAGGCAGCTCATCCGAACACTAAAGGTGCCCCGCGGGACAACGGCCCATGAAGCCGTTTCACTGTCTGGGATCGAGGGCGAGTTCGATGAGCTGAGCTTGGCCGACAGTCCAAAGCTGGGTATTTTCGGCAAAGCCATTAAAGGGGATCAGGTACTTAACCCCGGCGAGCGGGTTGAAATCTACCGTGCGCTAAAAGTGGATCCAAAGGAAGTGCGCAAGCGAAGGGCTGCTGAAGCGAAAGAGCGCCGTGCTGAAGGGGAGGGCTAGGCTTTAAGCCCCTTCCTGCGCTTCCCCGTCAGCAGAGTCACTCTGCGGAGCCTGTTCTATTGTGCTGGCCCAGTCGGGGACTTCACTGCCAGTGACATTAACGAGGTTGTCACCCTCAAAAAATACTGACAGTTTGCTTTCCTTAAGGGTCTTATTGCCGTTACGTAAAAAGTAACGATAATCCCAACGATCAGTGTTGAAGGTGTCCTCTATCAAAGGTGTCCCCATAACAAACCGCACCTGTCTGCGAGTCATGCCAGGCTTAAGTTGTTCGATCATCTCCGGGGTGACAATGTTCCCTTGCTCAACGTTAATGCGGTAGGCACTGAGGAAACTCAAGCTGCCGCTACAGCCCGAGAGTAAGACCAAGGCCAGCGTTAGCGGAATTAGGGGGCTGCGAAGATGCAATGCCATCGGTTTTTGGTTCCAAGGTTCGATCTGGTCAGGCATGATACCCCGTAAACACCCACAACGGTCACGGAAAATTATTATGCCCAGTGAAAACCTCGAGCTTCGCAAGGCGGGCCTTAAGGTCACCCTGCCTCGCATCAAGATCTTGCAAATGCTTGACTCTACCTCTGAAAGCGCCGAGCACCTGAGTGCTGAAGATGTTTATCAGCGCCTACGCGACACCGGTGAGGATGTCGGCTTAGCAACGGTGTACCGTGTTCTGACGCAGTTTGAGACCGCTGGGCTCGTGACACGCCACAATTTTGAAACAGGTCACTCGGTATTCGAGCTGTCCTCTGATGACCACCACGACCATATGGTCGACGTGGAAAGTAATGAAGTGGTGGAGTTTTTCGACGAAGTTATTGAAGCGCGACAGCATGAAATAGCCGAGGCCAATGGTTACGAAATTATTGATCATTCGTTGGTGCTTTATGTGCGCAAGCAGCGCTAACACGGCTGTTAGTGCAGGTTAAGCATTTCTCGGGCATGAGCTCGGGTGCTTTCAGTGATAGTTAGCCCGCCTTGCATACGAGCAATTTCTTCGACACGGGCTTCTGTCTCTAGCATATTCACCTCCGTGAAAACGGCTGCAGCGTCGCCTGTTTTACTGACCTGCAGGTGGTTTAGGCCCTTGCAAGCGACTTGAGCCAAATGGGTCACGCATAGCACCTGAACCCGTTGGCTGAGCTGATTAAGCAGCTCTCCGACAACCTCAGCGACCCCGCCGCCTATACCGACGTCGACTTCATCGAAAATCATGGTGGGGGCGGTGGCACTTTCTGCAGCTGCCACTTGAAGGGCGAGACTTATCCGAGACAGCTCTCCACCCGAGGCGATTTTGGCCAGCGACCCTGGCGCACTGCCCGGATTGGTGCTGATGAGAAATTCGACCTGTTCCGCACCGGCTGGATCGGGTGTGTCCTCCGGGCGTTGAGTTAACACCACCTGAAAATCACAGCGCTCCATGGCGAGACGGGTCAGTGTGGTTGAGACGTGCCCAATGAGCTGTTTTGCGGCTTTTTTACGTTTTGCAGTCAGTTTTTTTGCGGTCTTGGACCAAGTTGACTGAGCAATTTCAAGGTCTTTCTCCAGTTGATTCAGTTGATCAGGGCCTGCATTGAGTGTCTCAAGCTCAACCTTAAGCTGGGCATGCCGCTGGGTCAGCTCCTCTGGCATGACACGGTGCTTTCTAGCCAGGTCGTAGACCTGTTCTAAGCGATCAGTAACCCATTGTAGTTGTCCTGGATCACGGTCGAGTTGATCGGTGTACCGGATGAGCTCACTTTGTGCCTCTTGCAATTGAATTTCCGCGGTCTCGAGCATTTCGCGGATATTATTCATAGTTGCGCCCTCGTGGCGCTCATCAGAGACCAACTGCCGGGTGCGAACAAGCTGCTCGAGTTGCTGCTCACAATGCTCTTGGGCTTGCCCGGCACTGTCGATTAAAAAGTCAGCATTATGAAGCTGCTTTTGCTGTGCCTCGAGGCTCTGTAGTTCCTCGGCACCAAGATCCAGCGTATCAAGCTCGGAGACCTGATAAGTGAGCAGATCGAATCGCGCCGTATCAGCCGCAGATTGTCCCGTCTTTTGTTCAAGCTCTGTGGCAAGGGTGTGCCATTGCGCAGAAGCCTGAGCGACCTCTGCCGCTAGACCAGTGGCGCCAGCTGTGGCGTCTAATAGCGCGCGCTGACTCGCTCTGCGCAGGAGCGACTGATGAGCATGCTGGCTGTGTATATCGACGAGCAGCGCACCAACGGCCGCACAATCCACAAGGGTTGCAGGTGCGCCATTAATAAATGCTTTTGAGCGCCCGTCGGCGCCCGCCACGCGTCGAAGAATGCATTCTTGGGTCGGCAGGTCGAGTTCCCGCTCATGGAGCCAGTTGCCTACCGCGGGGAGCTCGTCGATTTGAAAAACCGCCGTGATATCGGCGCGCTTTGCCCTGGCCTTACAGTGCGCGCATCTGCCCGATCACCAATACAGAGCCCCAAAGCATCCAACATTATGGACTTGCCCGCTCCGGTTTCTCCGGTAATCACCGTCATGCCGCTCTCTAGATCCATGTCGAGAGAGGCGACAACGGCATAATCGCGGATGGTGATTTGCTTGAGCATAAAGTGCTTCCAGTTATTTCCTCTTTTATAGCGCAACATGCCTCAATCAGGAAAGGTCGAAGACGGTTCTTTGTCCTGAACCTCGGCTGTGTTACTAATTAGGGATGACTATTGACGCCATTTGCTATGCCAACTACTGATCTCTCAGGCCGCGCGACGGATTTGCTGCGGACCTTAGTCGAAATGCATATCCGCGATGGCCAGCCTGTGGGTTCTAAAAGTCTGCAGGCTCACAGCACGCTGTCGGTCAGCCCAGCAACCGTCCGCAATATAATGTCTGATCTTGAAGACCGAGGACTTCTGACTTCTCCCCACACCTCGGCGGGGAGGATTCCTACAGCAAGGGGTTATCGGCTTTTTGTAGACACGCTGCTACAGGTTCAGCCTATTGAAGAGAACGCGGTTCTTGCTCTGCGTGAAGAACTCAACCCCAACCGTACGGCAAAGGATTTGGTGCAAACAGCATCCTCACTGCTAGCTCAGGTGACGTCACAGGCCGGCATTGTTACCGTGCCGAGAACCGAGGTGAATGCCTTAAGACAGGTAGAGTTCCTGCCGTTGTCAGAAAATCGTGTGTTGGTGATTTTGGTGATCAACGAGCGCGAGGTACAAAACCGAGTGATCGAGTTGGCTCAACCTCTCACTGAGGCTCAGTTGAAGGCGGCGGCTGATTTAATTAACCAACGGTATGCCGGTGCTGATTTGGTAGAGGTTAAGGCTAGGCTCGTTCAAGAAATGGCTGAGGCGAGAAGTCGTATTGACGAATATATGGCTGCGGCACTCGATTTGGCGAACCGCGCGCTGGATGACGGTGAGCCCGGTGAGGATTACGTCGTAGCTGGAGAGAACTTCCTCTTGGGACAAGCCCATCCAGAGGATATGGATAAGCTGCGGGAGCTTTTTGATGCCTTTCAGCATAAAAGAGACGTACTGGAGTTACTTGAGCGCTCGTATCGTGCCCAGGGCGTACAAATCTTTATTGGTGAGGAAGCCGGTTACGACGTTTTTGGTGATTACTCTGTGGTTACCGCGCCTTATGCTCAAGGTAGCCGAACATTAGGCGTGTTAGGCGTGATTGGACCGACTCGTATGGCTTACGAACGCGTCATTCCGATGGTTGATGTCACGGCGCGGATGCTCAGTGCTGCGCTCTCACGGTCCTGACTTATTGGGTGGGTGACAATTACACCGGTCTGAACCGCGTTGCGGTAGATTTTAAGCCGCCGCTGCCTGACAAAATCAGTTAGGGCCTCGATCTTCCTACAGGACTGTGTCCAAGCAATAAATGGCCTCATGGCGGCGTGCCACCAAATGTATATAGGGGCAGTCCTATGGCTGGGGCATGCTTTTTTGCCCAATGGCATCCTCACCTGCTTGCAATGCCCAATGGCTCTAGATTTCGATGAAAGCCCTACTAATTGGGGGCGGTGCTTGAAATCTGTACCAACCATCCCCATTTCCGATTCCAAACCAAGGAAGCGCGTTCTGCGTAGCCTGACCACATTATGATTGAACCATGCCAGAGGGCACCGGAAATGGCAGAAGACAAGACTGAATACACCGATGACGAATCCCCTGCTGCTGTGGGTGGCACGTTGGATGTGACAGATGATGATGCAGAGCTGGAAGCGCTGAATCCCGAAGAGGTTACCGCGCAATTGGAGGCGGATCTTGCCGAGGCAAAAGATGCCGCGCTTCGCGCTCAGGCCGACGCTGCTAACGTTCAACGCCGCGCTGAGCAGGAGGTTGAAAAGGCTCGGAAATTTGCTCTAGAGCGCTTTGTTAGCGAGTTGCTGCCGGTGGTCGATAACATGGAACGTGCTCTGGAAGCCGCGGGCAGCGATGAGGTGATGAAGCCCATTGTTGAGGGTATTGAGCTGACGCAAAAGAGCTTGATCGATGTCCTGCAAAAACATGGTGTGGAGACCGTAGACCCGATGGGAGAACCCTTCGATCCACAAATCGCACAGGCCATGAGCATGGTGGAAAATCCCGAGGTGGAACCGAATACGGTGATTGCCGTTATGCAGAAGGGATATCAATTAAACGGGCGATTAGTTCGCCCAGCAATGGTCATGGTGAGTAAGGCTGCAGAGTAATTCCCACACAAAGCGTCTTGAATTTTTTTAAATCGGACCCATCTATACAAGCAAGCAAGGATAACGGGCAAAAGCCCCGTTAAGAGGAGAGAGTCATGGGCAAAATTATTGGAATAGACCTTGGAACCACCAATTCATGCGTATCGGTGTTGGAAGGTGGCAAGGCACGAGTTATTGAAAATGCAGAGGGCGGACGCACTACCCCTTCGATTGTTGCTTATGCTGACGATGATGAAGTGCTGGTAGGGCAGGCGGCCAAACGTCAGGCGGTCACAAACCCCACCAACACGCTCTACGCGGTCAAGCGGCTCATCGGCCGACGTTTTGAAGACAAGGTGGTACAGAAGGACATCAAGATGGTGCCTTACAACATTGTCAAAGCTGACAATGGCGATGCCTGGGTTGAGGCCAAGGGCAATAGCATGGCGCCGCCACAGGTTTCTGCAGAAGTCCTGCGCAAAATGAAAAAGACCGCCGAAGAGTTTCTGGGTGAAACGGTTTCAGAAGCAGTAATTACAGTGCCGGCGTACTTCAATGATTCGCAGCGCCAAGCCACAAAAGACGCGGGCAAAATTGCGGGGCTTGAGGTCAAGCGCATTATCAATGAGCCGACTGCGGCAGCGTTGGCTTACGGCATGGACAAGTCTCAGGGCGATCGCACGATTGCGGTCTACGACCTGGGTGGCGGTACCTTCGATATTTCAGTCATTGAAATTGCTGAGGTCGATGGTGAGCACCAGTTTGAGGTTCTCGCAACCAACGGCGATACCTTCCTCGGCGGCGAAGATTTTGACCTCCGGTTGATCGAGTATTTGGCCGACGAATTCAAGCGAGAGAATGGCATTGATTTGCATGGTGATCCTCTCGCGTTGCAGCGCCTTAAGGAGGCTGCTGAAAAAGCCAAAATCGAACTTTCCAGCGCCCAGCAGACGGAAGTAAATTTACCCTACATTACGGCTGACGCCACAGGGCCCAAGCACTTGGTGGTCAAACTGTCGCGGTCTAAGCTCGAATCTCTGGTAGAGGAGCTGGTAACACGCTCACTGGATCCGGTAAAAACAGCTTTGGCAGACGCTGGCCTGTCGCCCTCCGAAATTCAGGACGTCATTTTGGTCGGTGGACAGACGCGCATGCCTTTAGTGCAGACGACAGTATCCGACTTCTTCGGCAAAGAGCCACGCAAGGATGTGAACCCCGACGAGGCGGTAGCCATGGGTGCATCAATTCAGGGTGCGGTATTGGCCGGTGACGTCAAAGACGTCCTTCTGCTTGACGTGACGCCACTGACTTTGGGTATTGAAACAATGGGCAGTGTGGCAACGCCATTGATTGAAAAGAACACTACGATTCCAACAAAGAAATCACAGGTGTTCTCAACGGCTGAAGACAACCAGACCGCGGTAACCATCCATGTGGTTCAGGGTGAGCGCAAGCAGGCGGCTCAAAACAAGTCTCTCGGTCGATTCGATTTGGCCGATATTCCACCGGCTCCGCGAGGCGTACCTCAAGTTGAGGTAACTTTTGACCTCGATGCCAACGGTATTCTGAATGTATCTGCTAAAGATAAGGCCACGGGCAAAGAGCAGTCGATTCGTATTACTGCATCGGGCGGCCTCTCAGAAGATGAAATCGAGCAAATGGTGCAGGACGCCGAGGCTAACGCCGAAGCCGACAAGAAGTTTGAGGAGATGATCACTGTTCGAAACACTTGTGACGGCATGGTACACGCGGCACGAAAAACTCTTGAAGAGGCTGGTGAGCATTCAACCGTAGATGAGCGAGCTGCTATTGAAGCCGCGATTGCCGAGGCCGAGGAGGCCATGAAGGGCGACGATAAAGAAGCGATTGAAGCCGCTACGGCGAAAATCACCGAAGCAACTGGGCCAGTAGCGCAAAAAATGTATGCGGCTCAGGAAGCAGAAGGTGCGTCTGACGCTGCTGGCGCAGAAGCCGGTGCTGCAGAGAGCCCCGCCGATGATGGCGACGTGGTTGACGCCGAGTTTGAGGAAGTGAAAGAAGACGACAAGCCATAGGTTCCCTGGCTGCGTGATATGTGCACATATCATGCAGCCCATGTCAGGGAGTAACATGGTAAGTTCGACGCGGGTTTTTTCAAGCCCGCGTATTTTTTTTTGGGGGGAGCGGCATCCCCTCTAGGTAACTAAGGTTAATCAGCAATGTCCAAGCGTGATTATTACGAAGTGCTCGGGGTAGATCGATCTACAACAGATCCGGATATCAAAAAGGCCTATCGCCGTATCGCCATGAAGTTCCACCCCGATCGGAACCCCGATGATAAGGATGCCGACGCAAAATTTAAGGAGGCGACCGAAGCTTACGACGTTCTGATGAACGCCGATAAGCGGGCTGCATACGATCAATTTGGCCATGCGGGGCTCGAGCAGGGTGCTGGCGGTGGCGGCTTCCAAGGTGGTTCAAGCTTCAGCGATATTTTTGGCGATGTCTTTGGCGACATTTTTGGCGGCGGTGGAGGTGGTGGGCGTCAGGGTCCGCAGCGCGGCTCAGATCTGCGCTATACCATGGAGGTAAGCCTCGAAGAGGCCGTTCGTGGTGCAACACGAGAGATCAAAGTACCCACGCTGCAACATTGTGACACTTGCGATGGCAGCGGGGCCAAGCCGGGCACCAATCCAGTTACCTGTGGCAGCTGTGGTGGTGCGGGCCAAGTGCGCATGCAGCAGGGCTTTTTCCAGGTGCAGCAAACTTGCCCCAAATGCCGCGGCGCAGGAAAGACCATCTCAGACCCTTGTCGCGATTGCCGGGGACAAGGGCTCTTGGAGAAAACCAAAACGTTATCGGTCAAGGTGCCTCCCGGGGTTGATACCGGTGACCGTATCCGGTTGAGCGGAGAAGGTGAGGCTGGCCCAGCGGGCGGTCCCAACGGTGACTTGTTTGTGCAGATTGCCGTGCGCCAACATAACCTTTTTGAAAGGGATGGGCGCAATTTGTATTGCGAGGTCCCCATAAATTTTGTTGATGCGGCTTTAGGTGGAGAGCTCGAGGTTCCCACCCTAGACGGGAAAGTGAAATTAAAAATTCCCTCCGAAACGCAAACGGGCAAAATGTTTCGCCTGCGAGGCAAGGGCGTGCTGCCTGTGCGTGGAGGGCCCATTGGTGATCTGATGTGTCGAGCTGTAGTCGAGACACCGGTAAATCTGAGCGCGCAACAGAAACAGTTATTGCAGGAATTCCGCGCCACCCTCGACGAAGGGGGCAATCGTCAGTCGCCGCGTCAATCGAGTTGGTTTGAGGGCGTAAAGTCTTTTTTTGACGGAATGACTAAGTGACCACAAAGGTGGCAATCGCGGGAGCATCGGGCCGAATGGGTCGTATGCTGCTCGAGGCTGTTGCGGCGGGTGATCACGACTTGGTTTTGGGCGCTGCCATTGTGCGACCCAACAGCGCGCTGTGTGGTGTTGATACTGGCGTGTTTTTGGGCGGGCCTCCTTCAGGCGTTCTTTTTTCCGGAGACGCAGATGCGGCGATTGCGGGGGTTGATGTGGTCGTTGACTTCACGCCTCCCGATGCAGCCTTGGTGAACGCAGAATACTGTGCCTCAACAGGGCGGCCGTTGGTCTCTGGCACCACCGGATTTTCTACGCAGGATGCCCAGCGATTCCGCGAAGCCACGCAAAATATCCCACTCTGCCAAGCGTCAAATTTCTCTACTGGAGTGAACCTTGCCTATCGGCTGTTGGCACAGGCGGCGGCAATTTTAGGTGGCGAGGCTGACATCGAAATAAGCGAGGCCCATCATCGACACAAAGTGGATGCGCCCAGTGGCACAGCCATAGCCATGGGTGAGGTTGTCGCTGAAACCCTAGGACGCAATTTAGCCGAGGTAGCGGTGTATGGCCGTGAGGGTCACACCGGCGAAAGGGCACGAGAAACCATTGGTTTTTCAACACTGCGGGCTGGAGATATTGTGGGTGACCATACGGTTACTTTTGCGGCTCAGGGTGAGCGCCTCGAAATTACACACAAAGCCAGCTCTAGAATGGCTTTTGCCCGGGGTGCCCTTCGCGCTGCGGTCTGGTTGATTAGTCAAAAGCCTGGCATGTACGACATGCAAGATGTTCTGGGTTTAAAGGAGAATTAAGTCGTGAATTCAGTCGCTCATGTTGTCAACATTGACGAAACTAACGCTCAGGAACAGCTTATTGAAGAGTCGCACAATAGGCCCGTAGTCGTTGATTTTTGGGCCGACTGGTGTGAGCCCTGTAAGCAACTGATGCCTATTTTGGAAAAGTTAGCCACAGAATACGCCGGCGCTTTTTTGCTGGCTAAAGTTAATGCAGATGAGCAGCAAGGGCTGGCAGGCCAGTTGGGTGTTAGAAGCTTGCCCACCGTTATGGTGATCAAGGATGGGCAGCCCATTGACGGTTTTGCCGGAGCCCAGCCTGAGTCTGCTGTTCGGGAAATGTTGGAAAAGCATTTGCCGTCGCCTTGGAATGCGAAAATTGCAGAGGCAACTGAGCTGTTGGATGCGGGAGATACGGCGGGTGCCTTGGCGCTACTGCGTGGCGCCTGGGAGGATTCCAATAAGCTGACAGAGTTAACCCATGCTTATGCCGGGGCATTGATAGAGGCCAATAGACTCGATGACGCCACGACCGTTCTCAGTGAGGTCCGAATGGTTGATCAGGACGCCCTTCATGAGCAGCTGATGGCTCAGATTGAGCTAAAGCGGGCGGCGGGTAAATCGCCCGAGATAGAAGCTTTAGAAGTGGAGCTCGCGGCCAATAGTGATGATCACGGGGTGAGGGTTCAGTTGGCCGTACAGCTAAGCGCTGCCGACCACCACAAAGAAGCGTTGGAGCACCTGCTAACCGTGTTGCGATCCGATCGTGACTGGAACAACGGTGAAGCAAAGCGCCTTTATTTGGATACGCTGACAACAATTGGTAAGGGCGACCCGCTGGCGGCAGAATACCAGCGTAAACTTTTTTCCATTCTGTATTAGAAAGGGCTGGGTAACGCGGCCTTCGCAGCCCTAGCCAACTTTTCTCTGGCCCTCACGTCATCTGGTGGCATGGTAAGGCCCTCCTTGTCGCTAGACACCCGTTCGCCTTGCCCAGAAAGGGCGCAAAGCCTAGCAAATATCTAGTCTGGTAAAGGGCACTTGCAATCGCCGCCTAACTTGCCTACATTCCACAGCGTAGAAAAACATACTCAAGGTTCAAAATACGGCGGTTTGCTCACCAAATCGCCCCTGATAATTGGAGGCACGTATGGATATTGCGTTTTCACCCGAAGAATTGGCGTTCCGGGACGAGGTTCGTGGCTTTTTTGACGAGCAGTTTGACGATGAGCTTGTCTCTCGCCTGCGCGGAGAGAACTTTAAAGAAGCTATCGTTGAATGGCAGCAGCGGCTCTACAAGAAGGGCTGGATTGCGGCTAATTGGCCCGTTGAGCACGGCGGTACTGGATGGACCCCCACGCAGAAGTACATTTACGAGACCGAGCGCTCTGAGCGCGGTATACCCGGTGTCATTCCTTTTGGCATTGGCATGGTCGGCCCTATGATTTACCAGTTCGGCACGACCGAACAGAAGGAGAAGTTTCTCCCTGGAGTTCTCGACAGCACGACTTGGTGGTGTCAGGGCTACTCTGAGCCGGGTTCTGGGTCAGATTTGGCGTCGTTGAAGACAAAGGCCGAGCTGGATGGCGACCATTACGTGATTAACGGCGCCAAAATCTGGACGAGTTATGCTCAGTATGCCGATTGGATCTTTGTGCTGGTACGAACCAGCAATGAGGGGAAGAAGCAGGAAGGCATCACGTTCATTTTGGTTGATATGAAGACCCCAGGTATCAAGATCAACCCGATCATCTCGATAGATAACGAGCACAGTCTCAACGAGGTTGAGTTCAGTGACGTGCGTGTGCCAGTTGAGAACGTTGTCGGTGAAGTAAATAAAGGATGGACCGTTGCCAAGGCGCTGTTGGCCCATGAGCGAACGGGTATTGCCGACGTTGCTCAGTCTAAGCGTAATCTTCGCTTGATTAAGGAAGCTGCTGCTGCCGAGATGAATGGCGGTAAGCGCTTAATGGATGACGCGGGTTTCCAAGCCAAGGTTGCAGACCTTGAGATTGAACTCATGGCCCTTGAATTTACCGAGTTACGTACCCTTGCAGCGATGGCCGCTGGTGGCTTTCCTGGGCCTGAGTCGTCACTTCTCAAGATAAAAGGCACTGAGCTGCAGCAGGCAACTCAAGAGCTGCGCATGGAAACTGCCGCTTATTACCAGGGAGTTCTGCCTAACGGTATGGATCCTGAAGTTCTAGGCCACAGTTGGACCCATGAAGCCTTCCGAAACTACATGTACGGGCGAGCAGCGACCATTTACGGCGGTTCTAATGAAGTGCAAAAGAACATTATCGCTAAATACGTACTGGGCCTGGAATAACGGTCCAGAGGGGACAAGATTATGAATTTTGATTTTTCAGAAGAGCAACAAATGGTACGCGATTCTATCGCGCGTTTTGTGCAGGATGACTACGACTGGGATACCCGACGCGCGATTGTGGCCTCGGATACTGGTATGAGTGATAAAGCATGGCAGACGTTTGCCGAGCTGGGTTGGTTGTCGATCCCATTTGCTGAGGAAGACGGCGGGTTTGGCGGGAATATTGTCGATACCATGGTCATCATGGAGGAAATTGGTAAGGGTTTAGTTGTCGAGCCTTATTTGCCGACTGTTGTGCTGTTTGGTGGTCTCATTGCTCGCGCGGGTAACGAAGCACAGCGCAACGCTTGGATTCCTTCGATCATTGAGGGATCGACCTCGGGTGCCTTTGCCTACGTAGAGCGTCAAAGCCGTTTCGAAATTGCTGATTGCCTGACTCAGGCGAAAGCCGCTGGTGATGGCTGGGTACTCAACGGTGAGAAGGTGGTTGTTTTCAACGGAGCTAACTGCAATCAACTGATTGTTTTAGCACGCACATCCGGCGAGCAGTGGGACCGTGAGGGATTATCGCTGTTTGTGGTTGCTGCCGATGCGGAAGGTGTGAATCGTATTGATTACCCGATGATGGATGGCCAACGCGTTGCAAACATAACGTTCAATGATGTTGCTTTGAATGCGGATGCTTTGCTTGGGGAGGCCGGCACTGCTATGGCTACCGTTGAGGCGATGATTCAAGAGGCGACGATAGCGCTTATGGCTGAGGCCGTTGGCTGCATGGGCACCTTGAATGCGAAGACGTTGGAATACACCAAAACGCGAGAGCAGTTTGGCGTGGCTATTGGCTCATTCCAGTCGTTGCAGCATCGTATGGTGGACACCATGATGGCCTACGAGCAGGCAAAGTCGCTGCTGTTTAAAGTTGTGTGCGAATACAAGCAGGACCCAGCAAGTGCCGACGCCAGTATTCACGCTCTCAAAGTGCTGATCGATAAGAACGCCAAGTTAGTCTACGGTGAGGCTACCCAAATGCACGGCGGTATGGGTATTACTGACGAGCTGGACATTGGTCATTACGCCAAGCGCCTAATGATGATCAACACGACCTTTGGTGATGCCACTTATCATCGCGCTCAGTTCATGGACAAGGCTTACGCAGCTTAAAGCTAAGCGTTGTTTGACGGAACCCGCCATTCTTTGGCGGGTTTTTTTTGTCCTGCTGAAATTGCAAGGGATAGTCCGGAACCCTACACTGTGCGCCCTAGACAGGGATCTAACCGTGGATAAACAGACGCGCCTAGCGCGAACCATTCTTAACGGCTTTACGGCGTATTTTGCTGAATTCGAGAATATTACGCTCGCAGCTCGCACGCGTTTTGAGCTTGCAGAGTGGGGCATCATGCAGGAGATATCGACCCGGCGAATCGATCTCTACAAAGAAAAAGTGCTAGAAACTTTGGCGTACGTAAACGTCATTGCAGATGATCGCATTTCAGACTTTACGTTTTGGACCGAGACGCGGGCTGTTTACCTCGAGTTGGTTCGAGGCATGACCAATTTCGAAATTGCAGAAACCTTCTATAACTCCATATACAACTCCGTGTTTGGTCATCACCGAATCCGTAATGAGTACGCCTTTGTGTTTTCCCCTCAAGGGGACATGCCGCCGGTCGATGTGCGGCGAGTCGTCAAGCGCTTCAGCGGTGATCTAAACAGCAGTGTTGCAGCGCTGTTGTCTGAATACGCTGTACATATCCCTTACGAAGACACCGAGCGTGACTGCGCTTCTATTGTAAAGGCGATTGAAGGCCAGCTTGGCGAGGTTGGCGACAAAGTAGCTTCGGCGGTTGAGCTGCACACCCTGGAGCATCACTTTTATCGGAACAAGGCCGTTTACATTGTGGGGAGGGTTGTTGCTGAAGGCTTACAAATTCCCTTCGTACTTCCAATGCTTCACAACAATGATGCGGCGGCCCCCGCTGTGTATATCGACACTATATTGTTTGGCTCAGATCGAGTGAGTTTGTTATTTAGCTTCACTCGAAGTTATTTCATGGTCGATGCATCGATTCCCTCTCAGTACGTTTTATTTTTGCATCAACTGATGCCCAAAAAAGATATTTCTGAGATCTACAGTGCGATTGGCCACCACCGTCACGGCAAGACTTATTATTACCGTACGGCTTACCGTCATATGCGTGCTACGACAGACCAGTTTATTGTCGCTCCCGGAATCAAGGGCATGGTGATGACTGTATTTACGCTGCCTTCTTACGAGTTTGTTTTTAAGATTATCAAAGACCGCTTTACGCCCCCCAAAGAAGTGACGCACCAGCTTGTTAAGGACAAATATAATCTGGTGAAGCGCTGGGACAGGGCGGGGCGCATGGCCGATACGCAAGAGTTCAGCAACCTTGTTTTTGATCGGTCACGGTTTTCAGATGAGTTGATGGCAGAGCTTTACGAGACCTGCCCTTCGCAGTTGGTGATTAGCGGCACGGCACTGATTATTAAGCATTGCTACGTTGAGCGGCGCATGACGCCGCTTAATTTGTACCTGCAGAGCGCTAGCGATGAGGACGTTGATGAAGTCATGAACGACTACGGAAAATCGATTAAGGAGTTGGCTGCGGCTAATATTTTTCCGGGCGACATGCTTCTGAAAAACTTTGGTGTGACCCGCCATGGTCGGGTGGTCTTCTACGACTATGACGAGATACAGCCGTTGTTAGAATGTAATTTTCGTCGTATTCCGCCACCGCGGGACGAATATGAAGAGATGGCGAGCAGGCCTTGGTATTCGGTGGGGCCCAACGACGTTTTCCCTGAGGAATTTCGACTTTTCTTCTCGGGCAATCAACGTGCGAGGAAGGCTTTTGATGCCCGTCACAGTGAAATTTACGAGGCAGATTTTTGGACAGGTTTACAAGATCGCATACGGGAGGGGCATGTCGACGACTTCTACCCTTACCCCCGGGTAATGCGTTTTCCTAGAGAACTGAGGAGTACGGCCTGATGGCTTCGATTTACCTTATTCGCCACGGACAGGCTTCTTTTGGCGCAGCTAATTACGACCAGCTGTCTACCTTGGGGCAACGTCAGGCTGATGTGACTGGACAGTTCCTGTCGAAGATAGGCCTGAAGATAGACGCTGCAGTGGCTGGAACTTTGTCGCGCCAGCAAGAAACCGGTGCTCGGATATTGGCGGGTTTAGGTGATCCGTGTGAGTTACAAACGGACCGCCGATTCAATGAGATTAACAATGAAGAACAGGTCAGTGCGCTCTTGCCCGGTTTGATTGAAAAAGATCCCGTGCTTGCTGAAATCGCAGCTCGAGATTTCGGTGACAGTAAGGATTATCAGAAAATCATAGACGCAGTTTTCAATGCGTGGGTAAGTCCAGACTGCCCCGACTGTGGCATTACACCGTGGCCCGTGTTCCGGGACGGCGTACAAAATGCCCTGAAAGACATCATGAAATCCGTGGGTGCAGGTAAGAACACAGCGGTTTTTACCTCAGGTGGCACGATTGCTACGGCTGTTGGGCTTATTGTTGGCGCTCATCACAGTGGGTTCTATCAATTTTATGAGCCCGTTATGAATTGTTCTATCACTCGACTGATTTACAGCAGTAAACGGGTTTCATTGTCTAACTTTAATGATGCAGCACATCTGCAGCTGCTGTCCGCTCAGCTGCAAGAATCACTCGTGACTTACCGATGACTCAGATCTGGCTGGTGCGCCACGGTGAGGCCTCGGCCAGCTGGGGGGAGCATAGTGACCCTGGGTTAAGTGATAAAGGGGTACGGGAGGCCGAAGCTGCAGCAACATATTTGCAGTCAGTTGTGCCGCAAGGTGTGGGTCTAGTGAGTAGTCCCAAAGCACGAGCACAAGAAACTGCGGCACCTTTAGCCGCACGCTTAAATCGTGGCGTTGTAATTAATAATGCGTTTCAAGAGATTCAAGCCCCGGTACCCCTAGAGGATCGTCAAGTGTGGCTACAGGGTTTTATGCGTCAAACTTGGGACATGCAGGACGCTTCACTTTGGGGCTGGCGTGAGGGCATTGTGAGCGCCTTACAGAGGATCACAGAGCCCACCGTCATCTTTACCCATTTTCTGGTCATCAACACGGTTGTGGCGCACAGCCGCCAGGTCAGCAAAACGGTGCAGTGTTGGCCTGACAACGGCTCTGTTCACGATGTTGAGTTAGCCAATGGTGCGATCAATGTGGTGCGCTTGGGTCAGCAGATGACCTCGGTGGTTAATTAATCAACGAGTCTTCGGGCGCACCAAGGCTTCTTGGGTTGTGGAGGCGAGAAGCGTACCGTCTTTGCTCCAAAACTGACCGCGATTAAATCCCCGGGCGTTGCCGGCCCAAGGGCTATCGCACTCGTACAGCAAAAACTCACTGACATTCACCGGTTCGTGGAACCATATAGCATGGTCAAGACTTGCGGCGATGTGGTTGATGTCCCAGTCCTGCATCCCTTGAGGGTAAAAACTGGTGCCCAGCAAGGCACAATCTGAGATCAGGGCGAGGGCAGCTTGATGCAGCCTCGGGTCGCCCTTGAGGTGACCTGCGGCTTTGAACCAGTTTTGCTGCTTTTGCTGTGGCTGCTCCGTGCGGGCGGTAATTCGGACTCGATCAATTTGATACATGTCACTGAAGCTTTTGTGTTTGGGTCCAAGGTTTAATGCAGCCGCCTCTTCAGGGGAGGGCACTTCGGGCATTTTTTCGCTATGAGTAAAACCGGCCTCGGTGATTTGATAGCTGATTGACGTGTTAAAAATGGCCTCCCCTCTTTGTCGCGCTACAACACGGCGGGTGGCGAAGGAGCGACCATCGCGAATAGGGTCAACATCGAACTCAATGGGTATTGTGGAATCCCCAGCGCGTAAAAAGTAGGCGTGCATAGAGTGAGCCATGAGGGCGCCGTCTACTGTGTCGTTAGCGGCTAGCAGACACTGGGCTAAAACCTGGCCACCAAAAATCCGAGGTTGGGGTGTAGGGCTGTGCCCTCTAAACCAGTGACGGCCGACTTGCTCGGGTTTGATCAAGTCCATGACATCTTGAAAGTTTGGCACCGATACCTCCCGGGCACATATTTAGTTGGCAGGCTTGGCTAAGCCAAAATAGAACACATCGAAGTACTCGATAGCGGTTTGATCAATGTCATCGACACGTCGCCAATCGCTAATATCCATGGCGGCATTGACCGCTCCCTCAAGCATATTTTGCATGATGGCAGCATCCACGCTGCGGAATTTGCCCGTTTCCTGGCCTTCCCGGATAAATTCACCCAGATTATTACTAGCGGCTTGAGTGCGCACAAGAACACGTCGCCGAATCGGGGGCGGCAATGCGGTAATCGTGTTGTAACGTATCAGCGGGCCAAGGTCCGAGTTCTGAATATGGAAAACTTGCCGACAAGCTGTGTCTAGCTTTTGCGGCGCAGACATTGTGCTGTTTCGAATGTCATTGTAAATGGCATCGGTCAAATCCAGCGAGTGCTCGTAGCATTGCGTGAGCAGTGCTTCCTTGTTTGTAAAATGGTAATAAAACGCACCCTTGGAGACCTGCAAATGCTCGGCTATCTCATCAAGGGATGTGCCGTTGAAACCCTTTCGGTTAAAAAATCGTGTTCCGGCTTTAAAAAACGCTTCTTGCTTGAGACGGTTTTGAGCTTCGCGATCAAAGCCTTTGGCGGGAACAACACCTTCAGCACTAAGCACGTGGTCGTTGGGCCTGTAATGGGCATCAGGCGTGAATAAGCCATGTTTAACAATGTCCCTGAGCGCGGCTCCCGCCAGTACGGCATCCTCACGAGGCATTTCATAAAGCCAATAAAATGACCAGTCTAAAGCTCCAATCAGCGCCCGTGTTGTAGCGGTGGAGTGACAGGGGCGTATGACCGACATGTCGATGCCGTCACGTATGTAGGAGCGGATACGCATGAACATGCGCAAATATTGAGCAATGAGCGCCTCACGGTGCTCATCTTTTAAAGACGCAAATTCTAGGGGCGCTGCGTAGTAGTCTCCATGACCTGACAGCGCTTTTAGAATGGTGGAGATATGTTCCTCCATGAACAGGAGCACCCGTTCCAGAGGGTCGTCAGTCGTTGCCTCGATTTGATCAAGGGTGCTGTGTGCTTGGCGCATAGCAGCGTCATAGCATTGATAAATGAGGTCTTCTTTGGTTTTTACGTAGTAATAAAGGCTTGTCTTGGTCAATCCTAGTTTATCGGCGACATCGCTCAGCGTGGTGGATCGGGCGCCCTTTGTATTAAAAAGCTTCGCCGCTCTCGATAAAATCGCACTGTGCTTTGCCTCGTGCTGAATACCGCGATTGAAGGGCGATCCGTTGTCTGTGACGTTTGCCAAAATAAAGTCATTCGCAAGATTCGATTTTTTGAACTTTAAGTATTTTTTTTGTCCGTGTCCATGTATGAGTGTTTTATTTGAACTGTAATGCCCTCTAGACTACTCAAGAGGCGCTTAGGGAGCTCTTTCTTTTATGACATCAACTATTTTATTTGAGCAAGAAGCGGGAATTGCGACGCTGCGATTTAATCGGCCGGATCGTCGCAACGCCTTGGGTCGTGAAGAGCTGTCCGGTATTCAATTGGCACTGGGCGCGCTAAAGCCCGAGACACGAGTGCTAGTTATCACCTCTGCATCCGGTTCTACGTTTTGCGCAGGCGCCGATTTACAACAGATCCGTGCCGGTGAGCTCGATGGCGATCAGTTTCAACAGGTGACTAACGAGCTGGCTGATTTATCTATACCCACCCTTTGCGTCATAAACGGTAATGTATTTGGAGGTGGCTGTGAGCTTGCGATGTCCTGTGATTTTAGACTGGCTTCTCAAGACATAAAAATGCGAGTGCCGGCCTCTGCCATTGGTTTGTGTTATCCCATTGAGGGTATCGAGCGCTTTGTCAGTCGATTAGGTGTGTCTGTGGCGAAACGTATACTTGTAGCGGCAGAGGAATTTTCTGCCGAGCAAATGCTGGAGTTTGGAATTGTTAGTCGGTTGATCAGTAGTGACAGTTTGATCAAGGAAAGCAACCTCACGGCCAAAATGCTCGCACAGCGCGCGCCACTCGCTGTGGCAGCGATGTTAAAAGTTATTCGTCAGGCAGAGCGTGGCCGCATCAATTATCAGGAAGCTCGGGATTTGGCGGCGATTTGCTCCGACTCAGACGACCTAAAAGAAGGTCTGTTGGCTCAAAAAGAGCGACGGCCAGCGGTTTTTAAAGGTTGTTAGGCGATTGCCGGTGCAGTGAGCACTGGCGTCACGTCCAGCGTTGAAGTGCTGCTACCGCATTCCTAGCAAGTTCTTCAACGTCGTCATAATCCTCTCGAGACAGGGTGATTTGCCCAACTGCTGCGGCTTGCTCAATGTCATTCAAAGCTTTGGTCAGCTGTGTAGCACCGATATTGCCGCACATAGACTTCAGGGCGTGGGCGTGTTGTCTTAGCACTTCGGTGTCGTCGGTATTTACCGACGAGCGAAGATCGGCCAGGCTGATGGGCAATTGCGCATTGAAAGATGCGATGACCTTTGCGAGCAGTGCGACACCTGCAGAGCCTGGATTGATGGCCAATATCGATTCTATAACGTTCTCGTCAATGGGGCCTTGAGCGGCGGAATGCTCTGATGCGACGCCCTTAACGTTTTCATTACTGACTTTATGTGTCAGCGTTGCACTAATTCGGTTCTCTAGCTGGGTAACGTTGAAAGGTTTGGTCATGAATTCATCCATGCCTGAATTCAATGCCTGCTCGTATTCCTCAGCGCGGGCAGCTGCAGTGAGCGCTATGATAGGTGTCCTAGGGTAGTCTCTCTCAGATTCTATTTCACGAATCAGCTTGGTGGCCTCAAAACCATCCATCACTGGCATTTGGCAATCCATGAGTACCAGGTCGAATCGGTGGCGCCTAAAAAGTGTGACTGCCTCCAGTCCATTTTCGGCAAGGCTCGACTGAAGACCCATAGATTTCAGAATTTCCTGCACTAAGATCTGGTTAACTTTATTGTCCTCAACAACCAGCACGTCGGCATTGATTTGCAAGGCGGGGACGGCTGCCACGGTTTGCGGCGATTTACTCGACAGCGCCTCCTCGAGGTTGCTTGTGGTAATGGGCCTGTGCAAGCCAATCCAGTGTTGGGAATGTAGACGTGGTGACAAGCTTTTTATTGAGGTGGCAAGAATTCTTTTAGCGGAACTCAGGTGCAGTTCAATATCGTCAAGTTCGCTGGGGTTCAGAAGTTGATCGATGATTAGCGCGTCACAGGAGACCTTATCAATGGCCTCAATACTGTTGATGGCAATGGTACGGTAGCCAATCAAAGCGGCATGCGCGGCCGTACTCGCTCTGAGGTCCTCATCGTCTGTGAGTAGACCGATAGTTCCGCGATTCAGTGTTGGTCTAGCCTCCGCAATCTCTAAAGGGATGGTGACCAGAACTCGGGTGCCTACGCCAGACTCCGGGGTGTCAATCGATAAAGCACCTCCCAAAACTTCAGCGAAATTTCGGCAAATAGTTAGCCCGAGTCCCGTCCCGCCATATTGCCTAGTGGTACTGGTATCAGCCTGAGTAAACTTTTCGAATACGCGAGCCCGAGCATCATCAGGTATGCCCTCTCCGGTGTCGTCAACCACCATTCGAATATCCCCGGAGGGCTCAACCCCTACAGCAACAACAATGCGGCCCGATTCGGTAAACTTGATCGCATTACCGACTAGGTTTGTAATGATTTGGCGTATTTTTTGCGGGTCGCCTCGGTAGCTTCCGGCCAGAGAAGTATCGGGAATGAAATCTAGTTTTAGCCCCTTTCTTTGAGCCGGTTCACCCTGCAGGTAGCAAACTTCATCAATCACGCTGATGAGGTCAAATTCAACCGATTCAATATCCATTCGGTCGGCTTCAATTTTGGCTAAGTCCAAAATCTCGCTAATAAGATGCAGTAGGGTTTTTCCAGAGTTAAGTGCTGCTCGAGCGAAGCGACTTTGCTGTGGTGTTGTATCCGTTTTTAGTAAAAGCTCATTCATTCCTATAATGCCGTGCAAAGGCGTTCTAATTTCATGGCTCATCACGGCTAAAAATTCTGATTTGGCAACATTGGCAGCTTCAGCGGCTTGCTTCGCTTCCTCAAGATCTATGGTTCTCTCGTTGAGTCTGAGTGAAAACTCTAGCTCTCTTCGATGAGACTGTTGGAGAGTTCTTTGCATCCACAATCCGATTCCCGCAACCATCAACGCTAGGAACACCACATAGATTGCGTAAGCTGTCTTTGAGGACCAGAAGGGAGGCCGAATCACCAATGGAATTTGGAGGGCATCATAGTTCCAGTCGCCCATAACTCCTTTGCCAGCAAGTTCAATAAGATATGATCCCGCAGGTGGAGCTGTAATGCTTAGGGTTCGGTCGTTACCCAGATCAACCCATTTGTCCCCGAGCCCGCTAATCCTGTACTTATATTTAATTTCGGACGGGGCGATATATTCGGCGCCAAACATTTCAATCGTGACAATCTTGTCGTCGTAAGAGAGATCTAGATTGAGGTCTGATATGTCAGCTGAAAGGTCTATCGCCCTGTTCAAAAGAGATATTGATGCGATGCCAATGCGGATGGGTTTCGCTGTTTCTTCCGCAGAATAGGCGTCGACAATAGAAACGCCTCGAAAGCCGCCAAAGTATATTGTCCCGGAACTCGACCCATACGAAGAGCCGCTAATAAACTCACCAATATTCGCACCGAAGGTGTTTTTATAATTTCTGGCGTCCAATGTAAAAGGGTTAAATCTAGTGAGTCCTTCATTGTGAGATAGCCAAAAACTTCCCGCATTATCTCGGTGGATTCCCATCACGGAAATACTTGGTAAATTGAGATCTCTCGTCACATTGTTTACTGCAGTAACGTTCAAGCGCTCGTCTCGTTGAGCTTTCATGAGCCCATATTGAAACGTCCCCACCCAAATTGCGTTGTCGTCTCCATGTTGAAGCTCGACAGGGTTTATATTTTTTGTTGTCGTGCCGGCATCAATCAAAAACGTGGAAAAATCTGTGTCGGTTATTGTGGAAAGGTCTGCTGATAACTTCGCAATTCCTTGCTCGTTGCCGACTAATATGCCGCCGTCGTGATCCATCAGGAGGGTGTAAATGATGTCGCTGATCCGACTGCCAGCAAGGGAGCGCACGGTGCGGGACACTTTTCCGTCGCTATTAACTACGCTAACACCCCCACCATAGGTTCCAACAACAAGGCCTGTATCTGGTAGCGCCAGTAGAGAAGTTATAGCCTCGCTATGCAATGCATTGTCTTCGAGCGGGCCGTACAGAACCTTCGTTAGCTTGTCCCCTGCAATGTCGTAGCGGAAAAGGCCGCTGTCAAAGGTTCCAATCCATGCAAGGTTGTTGTCAACCGCCACAGCGGTTGCAATGCCCTCTGGAAGGTCTGGATGAGTAAAGTGATTGATGTTGCTAAAGGAGGCTTCGCCTGGGGCTAAATAAGACACGCCGGCATCAGTTGCGAGCCAAAGTACCCCATCTTTTGATACTGTGATTCCGTTTATGGTGTCACTTTGAAGGTTGCTGTTGGAACTATTAATAATTTTCGCCGTGCTTTTACGACCATGGGCTAGGCCGTTTGTGAGGCCTATCCAGTAGGTTTCATCGTCAGTTTTATATATTGATCTGACTTCAGTTTCAGCCAGTCCAGAATTGAAGTCGGTATAGGACTGAAAGGTGCGGCCTTTGTCTGTGGTTACGGCTAAACCTTTGCCCGTTCCAATCCAAGTGATTTGATCGTCGTGGTATATCTCGTAAATTGTGTTGGAGGGCAGATCCTCAGCGGTTGGGCCCGCTAATATTCGTCTAGTTTCAGACGTTTTTTTGTCTACAACAAATACTCCGGAGCCGAGAGTCGCGATCCATAACTCATCTTTATTCTCGGCTATTTTAAACAGGTCGCTGTTTCGAAGTTGCTGTGAGGAGGATGCGCTTTTAAATATTGGTTTCTGGTTTTGCCAAATAACTTCAAAAATTCCTGCGCCATCGATGAGAGCATATAATTTTTCTCCATCTACGGAAAAATCTACGACGCTTACATCATCTGAAAATTGCGGCTTTGGTAGCTCAAAATAGAAAAGCTGAGAAGTTTCAGGTCTATACACACCGACTTTTCCAGCAAGGCCCAGCCAGATTCTTCCCGATGAATCGATTTCGAAACCTATAATGTCATCTTCGAGATTGCTTAGTGCTGCCGGAGTGCTTAGTACTTGACTCGTTGAACTGAGGGTTTGAATAGCTGATCTGGTAGCGATCCAAATCTTTTTGTCTGGGGTTTGCCTGACGCCCAATATTCTGCCGGGAGCCAAAGTCCCCTCTTCAAAAAGTTGGGGAATATATTGCTTAACCTCCACGCCATCATATCGGTTCAGTCCTTCCTGAGTGGAAAGCCAAACCATCCCTGAAGAGTCCTCAAATACATCAGTGACAATAAAAGAGGTTAGTTGTCTTGATGCAGGCGAGCTCCAAAAGAGGAATCCGGGGGCATCATTCGCGGGATTGGACCAGCTGAAATGTGCAGTCAGCAGTAAAAGCGCTAGGAGATGAACCCTGGTTACTGTAACCATAATGTTAGGCTGCTTTTGGTGTGACTTGAGCTCAGTATACCGCTGTAGCATCACCAATGGGTAAAGCACCCTTAGGGTTACCTAGGGGTGCTTTGGCGCTCCCGAACAGCCTAGACATCAATCATCTGATGACCCAACGAGATCCTGCTTGGCTGGCGTCATTTCGAATGACCCAGCGCGAACCTGCCTGGCTGGCGTCGTTACGAATAACCCACCGCGAACCTGCCTGGCTGGCGTCGTTCCGAATTACCCAGCGAGATCCGGCTTGGCTGGCATCGTTCCGAATGACCCAGCGAGATCCGGCTTGGCTGGCATCATTGCGAATAACCCATCGCGACCCTGCCTGACTGGCGTCGCTTCGAATAACCCAGCGCGAACCTGCCTGACTGGCGTCGTTCCGAATTACCCAGCGAGATCCGGCTTGGCTGGCGTCGTTCCGAATGACCCAGCGAGATCCGGCTTGGCTGGCATCGTTGCGGATAACCCAGCGAGAACCTGTCTGATCAACTTTGCCTATATTCTTGACCGCAGCAGTATGTTCGGAATTTTCCATGCTGGGGTGTGTCGCCCATCTGAAACCCGAGCGCCGGTTGTCTGCCGGTAAATTTACCGCTGGACCCACGTCGTGGCTGGTTTCAGCCCAGCGAAATCCATTGTGCGGCGTGTCTGCGGCAACACCGGCAGCGACATTGCTTATTGCAGTGACGGCCCCGCGGAGATCGTCGTCCGCATAAGCCGTGCCAGCTGTTAACATCAGTGCTGTAGTGCACCTTGCGATGGTCTTAATCACTATCATGTCTATAACCTCCTAACAGGTCTGACGCTTCTTTTTTTCAGTCGCTCGCTCAGAGCAAAATGTGAACTGGTTCTCAGATATTACGAAGCTGCGGTGTGTGTAAACACCGTGGGAATAACCCAAATGGGGTAGTGAATAAGTGCGATGGGCGAGGGTTTGCTTGCGGTACTTTTATTTTGAGGGAGGAACCCCTAACCGCTTAAGTTTTTGCTGTTCGTCTCGGTAGACCGCGGCCCAATTGAATGGCACGTCTGGTTGTTGAGGTGATTCAGTCGTTGGGTCGAGCCGCTCAAGATGTGCTGCAACCCCCCAGCGGCGGTCGGTGCTCACGCCCAATGCGGGGAGATTTTTTTCCACCATCAGAGGCATATTGGGTAAGGAGGGTGTTCCGTCCTCAAGCCGTTCTGCGGGTCCGTACAAGCGCTCTGTGCCTGCTAAAGCGGCGCTTATATTCAGGTTTTTTTGTTCGCAGTTGGTTTCACCTAATGTCAGGGCGCGGGAGCCGCTTACTCGTCCTGCACCTTGAATGAAGGGGCTGTAGGCAAGCTTTCCGGCTCGGCTCAAGGCGGGTTGAGCGCTAGTGACGAGCAAGCATTTGACGTCATCGTTAGTGAGTTCGGGTTTGATTTCGAGCAGCAGTGCAATCAGTCCCGAGACAACCGCAGCGGCTTGAGAGCTGCCTGTGGCCACATACTCCCCAGAGGATAAAAAGTAGTTTGGGTTTTCAATTGCCAAAGAAGAATCAGGAGGAATCAGACCACTGATGTGACCACCGGGAGCGACAAGGTCAGGCTTGATCAGGCCCTCGAATGTTGGGCCACGGGACGAAAAGTTTGGAATATAGTCGTCGCGCTCGTCACCGGGTGTCCATGAATCAGTGATGGCGCCAACGGTAATAACGTAGGGGTTGTTGCCGGGCGAGCCTATTGTGCTCCAGTCTGGACCGTCGTTCCCTGCTGCAACGACAACTGCAATGCCCGCTTCCCATGCTTTCATTACCGCTTGGTTCATGGGGTCTGCCCAATATTCACTGCGTGGCGTAGCGGTCAGCGACAGATTGAGTACTCGAATATTAAATCGTGCTTGATTAGCGGTTACCCACTGAATACCTCGAATGATATCCATGAAGTCGCCATCCCCGCGAGGTGAGATCGCAGTGACGGGTATGAGCACTGCGTTGGGGGCTAGTCCTTGATATTGCAGGGGCTCTCGATTGGCAACGCGTCGACTGCTGGCAATGATACTGGCCATATGTGATCCATGACCTCCATCATCGTGCAGTTCTAAATCGATGCGATCCCCAATAGCATCATAATGGGCAGCAATGCGACGTTCGCCGAGGGCGTTGTGAGTCAGTGCCGGTATATCCCATAGTCCGGAATCAATGATGGCAACACCAACGCCCAACCCGGTTAGCCCTGCTTCGGCCAATAGTGTTGCTCCGGCTTCTTTTGAAAAGTAAAAGTCTTGCTGTTTGCCGGCATAGGCCGGAATAAGCTGTGTTTCACAGTCATCAAGACCTAGGGAAATTTCAAAGTCATTTTGCGTTAGTGATTTTGATGGCTTTGAGAATTGCATTGCAACCAGTGACGAGCCGGAAGGCAGCATGTGGTTCAGCTGTAGCGGTGCCCCCGATGTAATTTTGACGCCTTGGTTTGCAGGCGTCCCTGACATCTCTGTGCTCACCGAAAGAGTCGCATCACCCAATGTTTGGGGCCAAGAGGCATTAATCCACTTGAGGGGTTTCGGGTTATTGGCAAAATTGAAAATCCGCCACTGTAGAGACTGAGGCGTCAACTTAACTTGTAAATCTCCAGAGACGAGGCAGTCTCTGTTGTCGGGCAGCTTCGGTGGATTAAAGTCTTCGGTAAACTTGTCGACCCCTTTTATTGTCGCTAATTCAGGAAGCATATCAGCGCCGATAACTCCGCCAACCCCATGAACGATTGGTAGGTCGTGGGTTACCTGCCCCCCTAAATTTTTTATGGCTTGACGTAAATGTTCGGCGTTCTTTCCTTGGAGTAAAACTTGTATCGACTGGTCAGCAGTTAATGCCGTCATTTCGTCTTTGCCAGATATGGAGGAGGACAAGATGAGTGCGAAAACGGGTAACAGGCCCCAGGAAATTTTCATTGCTGCTTCATGATTCTTCAATGCGATACATGTGGCTGAAATCCACATCCAGCATCTCAATCACCTTTGGTAAAGGTATAGGTTTTGCCAGTAGAAAGCCTTGGAGGATGTTGCAGTGATGACGGGTTAAAAAGTGCGCTTGTTCCTGAGTCTCAACACCCTCAGCCACTACGTCAAGATTCAGTGCTTCAGCCAGTGCAAGTATCGCTCGGACAATACTGTTACCACTTTCATTGCCGAGGTTTGCAACGAAGGCTTGATCTATTTTCAGCGTGTTGACAGGAAAGTCTTTTAAATAGCTCAGCGATGAATAGCCGGTTCCAAAATCATCAATAGCCAGCCTGAAGCCCGCTTTTCGCAGCTCATGGAGCTTAAGCAGACTATCGTCGGCGTCAGACATAATAACGCCCTCAGTAAGCTCGAGCTCAATTTCATTATTTAATTGCAGCTCACTAAGACGAACTTTTAGGGTCTCTAAAAAGTTAGCTTGAGTAAATTGTAAGGGCGACAAATTGATGCTTATAGTGAGGTGCGACGGAAAGGCCGCTTTCAAAGACTGAATATCAGTGTCCACGCGTTTAAATATCCAATCGCCCAACTGACTGATAAGCCCACTTCCTTCAGCCAGTGGTGCAAACAGCGCCGGCGAAATGGCACCAAGCTCCGGGTGACTCCATCGCACCAAAGCTTCTACGCCAGAGATTCGGCCTGACTGGGTGTCAACCTGAGGTTGATAGACCATAAATAATTGATCAGGGCTTTCGAGCGCGTCGCGGAGATCAGCTTCCAGCCGGAGCTTTCTTTCTGCATCGTCGGCCAGTGAGTCGTCATAGAACCGGTAGCGATTTCGCCCCGACAGCTTTGCTGCGCTCAGTGCGATGTTGGCTCTGCGAATTATGGCCTCAGACTCGACGCCATTTTCAGGCGCCACTGCAATGCCTACGCTTGCAGATAAGACGAGATGGTTTTCTCTAAATATCAATGGGGCATTGAGGGCTTCCAGAATCATTGTGGCAATCGCTGTGAGTGCCTGACTGCTCTCAATGTTGCGCACTATAATATTGAACTCATCGCCACCGGGGCGCATAAGATCAATGGTCATTTCCTTTAAATCGCCGCGGTCGATTGTTTCGTGGGGGTCGGGTCCTCGAGGTGCAAACTCCCTCAAACGCTCTTCAAGACGTGTTGCTACCACTCTTAATAGACTATCGCTAAGCGCTTCACCTAAGGGATCGTGTATCCGCTTAAAATGGTCCAGATCAACCATAAGCAGGCCCATGGAGCGCTGATGAGCTACCGTCTCGTCTAGGCTTTGTGTGAGTTGGTCTACAAAGCTGCGTCGATTGGGTAGAGAGGTAAGCGGATCATAGTATGCGAGTGTTCTCAGCTGCACCTGCTGCGCTTTGAGTGCAGCAAATGCCTCGGCGGCTCTCAGCATGTACTTAACATCCCGCGACAGTAGAGCCCAATTGATAGGTTTGGTCTTGTACTGTGTTGCACCAGCCTCAAAGCCCTGATCAATAGAGCTATTGCCGTTGGCCCCTGTTGCAATGAGTATGGGAACGTTTTGTCCCTTCTCTGTTTGTCTGATGGCTTTGCAAACCGCAAAGCCATTTAAGCGAGGCATATCGACATCTAAAAAAATAAGGTCAGGCTGCTGTTGTGCAAATAACGCTAGAGCTTCTTGGCCATCAATAGCCTCAAGAACCGCCATGCCTGCCGATTCCAAGCACTCTCTCGCGAGCAGTCTTACCGTTGGGTCGTCATCGCAGACGAGAATCGTGGCAGGTGCGTCCAACGGTTTTTCGTTATCTATGGGGTCAGTTAACACAATCTCGAGCGACATTTCGGGGTGACCGAATAATAGTAGCACTGTCAGTGCTGCGGGCCACTGCAAACAACTGGAGTTGTGCTAACCTTCCACTATCAAATTTTCCCCAGTTATTAAGCAATGACCATTGCCCAATCGCAGTTGATAAAAATCCGTGAACAAGTTCAGGAGCATCTGAATCGCAATCAGCGGTCGGAGACATCTCCAGAGCGTAAAGCAGATCTAGAGGCGGCTATCCGAGCGTTGCTGCAGCGTGAAAACGCGGTGATTGTTGCTCACTATTATACCGCGCCAGAAATCCAGGCTCTTGCTGAGGCCACAGGAGGGTGTGTTTCCGACTCCCTCGAAATGGCTCGGTTCGGGCGCGATCACCCGGCAGAAACACTTATTGTGGCGGGTGTCCGATTTATGGGGGAAACCGCGAAGATACTGACACCCCATAAGCGGGTTTTAATGCCCGATATGGAAGCGACTTGTTCGCTAGATTTAGGGTGCCCAGCCGATGAGTTTGCTGCTTTTTGTGACAGCCACCCAGACCGTGAAGTGGTTGTTTATGCCAACACCTCCGCGGCGGTGAAGGCGAGGGCTGATTGGGTGGTGACCTCAAGCATTGCCTTGGATGTTGCTGAGCACCTTGCCGCTGAAAACCGGAAAATTATTTGGGCTCCCGACAGGCATTTGGGAGATTATGTCCGCCGCTCTACCGGCGCAGATATTTTAATGTGGGACGGCGCTTGCATTGTGCATGAAGAATTTAAAGCTCGTGGCATTGCAGATTTGAAGCAGGTTCACCCGGAGGCCGCAGTTTTGGTGCACCCAGAGTCTCCCGCATCCGTCATTGAAATGGCGGATCATGTGGGTTCGACGACCCAAATTATCAAGGCCGCGCAGTCCATGGAGCAAGACACTTTTATCGTCGCAACTGATCAGGGCATATTTTTCAAACTGCAGCAGGCGGCACCTGAGAAGACTTTCCTCATTGCGCCCACAGCTGGCAATGGAGCCACGTGTCGCAGTTGCGCGAATTGCCCTTGGATGGCAATGAACGACCTTGAGCGCCTTGCACTGGTGTTCGAAAGGCCAGACAACGAGATTCAGATTGATCCGTTGCTGGGACAGGCGGCTATGCGACCTCTGGATCGTATGCTGTCATTCGCGGAGAACCTAAACACGGGCGTGGTTGGCCGCGCTTAAAAAGCTTTAGCCTCTGTCCAGCTCTGTACGCATATCAATAATTTGCCCAATGCGGTCATTAATTTGCGCAGAAACGGTGAAATCGTTGCCCACCAGTTTTAGCGCGTAGACCAATTGTCGTTGGGCGGCATCTAAATTGCCGACCAAAATGAAATATTCGGCTCGGGATTGATGTAACCCAATAATGTTGCCGCTTAGCCCCTGCACTTCAGCCAGTAAATACCATAGGCCGGGGTCATTGGCTTTTATTCGTGACTGGTCGATCAATACCTCCTCGGCTAAGTGCGATTGCTGGCTTTGCTGAAGGGCGTGGGCATAGGACATGGTTAAAGGATGATTCCCGGGGGATAGCTGCAAACGAGTTTGCAGCTTTTCGGCGGCCAGCTCTGGCTTGCCACTGGCGAGAGCGATTTCGGCATCGGCAATAATGTATTCAATACGTTGCTCGCTGTCTGACCAAATACCATCAAGGGCAAGGGCCGCTTCCGCAGAGCGACCGGCTTTGGTAAGCGCAAGCACCAGCCCATAAATGGCGGCTTCTCGAGACCTGGGGTTGCCCTCTAACTCGCCTTTAA
Source organism: Luminiphilus sp. nBUS_07 (assembly GCF_051201685.1). GTDB lineage: Bacteria > Pseudomonadota > Gammaproteobacteria > Pseudomonadales > Halieaceae > Luminiphilus. The sequence continues at coordinate 815,270 of NZ_CP179213.1, forward strand.
ATTGCGCAACCGCTTCTTCGGGGGTATCGGCCAGTGAGACAGCAACACGGGCTCGCATAAGTTGATAGTCGAGGCTCACAGGACGAATCCGTTTTGGATACTGTCGAGCGCGGTTGCGCGTGTCCGCTATTCGTTTTTCCGATAGTGGGTGTGTTCGCATGAATTCGGGCATGCGGTTCGCACTGCTGTAACGCGTCGAGGCCAGCATTCGCTCAAACATTGCCGGTGCTGCATAGGGGTCCATTCCTGCGTCATACAATATGCGTAACCCCACCCTGTCGGCCTCGGCCTCATTGGCGCGGCTGTAGCGGAGCTGTTCGTCTTGCAGGGCAGCCTGCGTGGCAGTCATGGCGGCAAGACCCGCGTCAGTACCAGCAGTCGCCGCCAATAAAATGCCAGCAAGTAATCCCGCAATGTTTATAGATGACTGGCTTTGCGCGAGTTCAACACTGCGGGAAAAGTGCCGTTGGCTCAGGTGCGCAATTTCATGGGACATAACCGTAGCGAATTCATCTTCGGTCTGTGCATAGTTGAATAAACCTGTGTGTACGCCGATGACGCCACCAGGAACCGCAAAGGCATTGATCGTTGGGTTATCAACGATAACAAATTCAAGCCTGCGGTCTTGAAGGTCGCTGTAGGTCACCAAATCAAAAACTAGCGACTCCAGATAGCTATAGAGGAGCGGATCGTTGAGTGTTGGAGCCTGTCGTCGGAAGGACTTCAACCACCACTGCCCTAAATTATATTCATAATCAGCGGAAAATAAGCTCGTACTCGACTCCCCAAGATTGGGAATCTTTAGCCCTTCTGTAGATTGCGCCGTCACCCCTGACAATGCCAGTACGCTTGCGAGGCCCCATGCCGCGACGCGTGAGGAATAGCGTTTGAAGCGACAAGCGAGGTATTGTGTGAAAAATCCCATGAACGTATTTTATCCCAAGTCCTACTTGTTTGGTCGTATTGTCCAGTAAGAGTTCACAGGAAAATGCCCAATAGAGGCTATAATAGCGACCATCCGTAAGAGCAGGAAATTTCCATGTCTGACAAACTCATAGACGCTAGAGGCCAGAAGTGCCCCATGCCATTGTTAATGGCAAAGCGCGGCCTGAGAGACATGGCTCCAGGGGCGGTTCTTGAGCTACTTGCGACAGACCCGGGTTCCACGAAAGACTTTCAATCGCTGCATCGATTGGCGGGTCATGGCGTCGAGTCCCAAACGTTGGCAGACGGTAGCTTTCGTCATTGCATCACCAAGGCAGCATTATGATAAGTGTTTTCAGAAAGTGGTATGACAGATACCTCAGTGAGGAAGAGTCAGTTCTGTTGGTTGTCATCCTATTGGGAAGCCTCATTTTATTGGCAACCGTAGGATCCATTTTCACCCCTATTTTTGTTGCGGTGGTCGTTGCCTTCTTGATGCAAGGTGTCGCCAATCAGCTTTATACCTGGGGTTTATCAACTCGAATTGGTGTTTGGATTGCCACACTCATGTTTACCAGTGCTTTCTTTGCCTTTGTGTTGGGTCTGTTGCCGCTAGTTTGGCGACAGCTCGTCAGCCTTGCGCGAGAAGCCCCTGCCATGGTCGACCGCGGGCGGGCCACCCTATCGGTGTTGCCTGAGAAATATCCTGCGATCATTACCCAGGAGCAAATTAATCTGGCAATGAACAGTGTGCAGGGTGATTTGGCCCAGCTGGGTCAGCTTTTGGTGACAAAGGGGTTGAGCAGTATTCCTGGCTTGCTCGCGGTGATGGTCTACATGGTGCTAATACCACTGATGGTCTTTTTCTTCCTAAAGGATCGCGAGCAGATTTTAGCTTGGTTCACCTCGTTTTTACCCGCAAAGCGGCCGATGCTGAGTCGGATTTGGTCTGAAATGAACCTTCAATTTGCTAATTATGTTCGCGGCAAGGTCATAGAGATTATTTTGGTGGGGGGCGTGAGCTATGCCGCATTTGCGTTTTTAGGACTCAATTACGCGGCACTGTTGGCCCTGCTGGTAGGTCTTTCTGTCATCATTCCTTATATTGGTGCAACGCTAGTGACCATTCCAGTTGTGGCGGTGGCCTTCTTTCAATGGGGTATAGGCCCGAGCTTTTATTGGGTTTTGGGGGCTTACGGTGTCATACAATTACTCGACGGCAACGTGCTGGTGCCGTTGCTATTTAGCGAGGCAGTGAATCTTCATCCCGTAGCAATTATTGTCGCAGTCCTGTTTTTCGGTGGAATCTGGGGTGTTTGGGGGGTGTTTTTTGCGATCCCTCTGGCCACTTTGGTGAGCGCTATTGTGAGTGCCTGGCCTACAGCGGTAAATGAACTAGCGACCTAATTTACAACCTTACCTATGTGTCTGTGCGCGGCGTCCAGGAGGGACCCATGAAAAACCTTTCAACGATCAATATTCGGCTACCTGTAATGGGGCTATTGCTGGGCTCTCTTTTGCTCGGTTGTTCCCAGCGCGAGGAATCTACTGACACCACAGCAGATTCTTCGATGGATTCACCTACTGTCAGTGTCATTGTGAGCCCAAACGATAGTCGGGAATATCGCTCACTGTCTTTGGCGAACGGTATCGAGGTCTTGTTGGTTTCAGATCCACAGGTAGAAAAATCGGCTGCAGCTTTGAGTGTGGGCGTGGGCCTTATGTTCGATCCCATGGACTATCAGGGTATGGCGCACTACCTCGAGCACATGTTGTTTATGGGGACTGAGGCCTTTCCTGAGGTTGATGCTTATATGAATTTCATGAGCGAAAACGGGGGTTCTCGCAACGCCTACACTTGGCTCGATATCACAAACTACATGTTCGAAATCAAAAACAGTGCCTACGAAGGTGCATTAGATCGCTTCTCGCATTTCTTCAAAACCCCACTGTTGGACCCCGAGTACATAGAAAAAGAAAAAAATGCCGTCAACGCAGAGTGGTCCATGCGCCGAGAAATGGACTACTTCGGTATGTTCAAACTTGGCAGAAGTTTTCTGGGAGATCATCCAGCCAATCGCTTCTTAATCGGTAACTTAGAAAGTTTGGCGGATAAGCCGGGTTCATCGCTACATAGTGCAACGGTCGAGTTTTTCGATAAGTACTATTCCGGCAATCTTATGAAAGTGGCGATGGTGAGCGACCGTGATCTAGATCAGATGGAAGCTCTGGCTCGGCAGTATTTTGCGGACGTGCCTAATAAAGGAGTTGCCGAGCCGGTGGTGACTGAACAAATCGATATGGCCAAAGCTGCAGGCAAGCTGGTGCATTACGTTCCGCTTGAGGATCAGCGGATGTTGCAGATGGATTTTCTTATCGATGCGAATGACGATCAGTTTCGTGTGAAGCCCAATAAGTATCTGGCTTACATTTTGGGATCTGAGATGCCCAATACTCCGGCGGCTCGATTAAAGGAGCTGGGGTGGGCGAGTTCCCTTGGCGTCATGGCATCCCCCAATGGCTTGGGTAACTATGGCACCTTTAGTATTCAGGTTGATCTTACCGAAGCTGGCATGGCGCAGCGTTCAACCATTGTGGATATGGTGCTGGGCTATATTGAATTATTGCGTGCAGAGGGTGTAGACGACAGATTCGCGAGCGAGTTTGCAACGTCATTAACGAATCGATTCAGGTTCTTGGAGAAAACTAATGACTTTGCCTATGTGTCGCAATTGGCTGAGGTTATGCAAAATTACCCGACGCTTCATGCTATCGATGCACCCTATCGCTTCGAGGGCTTTGACGTTGATGCGGTGTCCAGTGTTCTAGAGCAGCTGACTCCCCAGCGTCTGAACGTTTGGTTCGTCTCGAAGGATGAGCCCGCGACTGAAGAAATGCATTTTTATGCAGGTAAGTTCAGTGTGGAACCCCTAGAGGTGTCCACTTCCACCGAACAGATGGCATTGGCATCGGCAAACGGTTTAGCCATGCCTGCGCTAAATACCTTGCTACCCGAATCCTTTGCGGTAGATCACGCTGCTGGTCAGCCGGTAAAGGTGGTTGATACCGAGAGCGCAGAATTTTGGCTTCAAGGCAGTGCTGCGTTCCCAGAGCAGCCCAAAGGGTTTACGCAGTTACAGCTCAACACCAATGAGCAAGCCAAGAGCCCTGATGCAAGCGTGCTGTCGGCACTCTGGGTCGATCTTTATCGGCAGCAGCAAACTACGCTGCTCACCGAGGCGTCAATTGCAGGAATGAACGCCTCGGTCTCCCCAGGTTTCGGTATTCAAATGACTTTTTCAGGATTTACCGATAAGCAGCCTGAATTGATTAAGCGATCTCTCGAGGCGTTGCGCATAGAGCCCTCTGAGGAGGAGTTTACGCAGGCAGTCGATCGCTTCACCCGGGGGCTCGAAAACTCGCGATTTGGTTTTCCCGTGCGGCAGCTGTTTCCGGCCATACGCCGATTGACGCAAACGGGAACATTTAATCAGAAAGACTTGCTGCAGGCGGCGAACGCCGCAACCTTGGCGTCACTCAGTGGGCATATTGAACAGCAGCTCAGCAGTGCTTACGTGCGGGGCTACCGCTTTGGCAATTACAGCGAAAAAGACGTTCAGTCCCTTGCTGATCTCATTGCGCGGGTGCTCCCCAACCGGTCCGGTGATAGTTACACACGCGCCGATACTTATGCGCCACAGCCGGGCAGTACGCTTGTTTACCAAGAGAGCCTTCCGGTAGAAGATTTGGGTATGGCGTATTTGTTTGCGGCGCCTACAGCGAGTATTGAAAACGTCGCTAAAGGCGAATTGCTGGCCGCACACCTATCCAACCGGGCGTTCAATCAACTGAGAACTGAGGAGCAGTTGGGATACGCCGCAGGAGGTTTTGCTACTCAGCTTGGTGACCACCCCATGGTAGGTTTTTACATACAAACACCGGTTAAGGCGCCCATCGCAATGTTGGAACGTTTTGATCGTTATCGAACGGAGTTTGCTTCAGATTTGGAAGCTTTAGATCAGGCCGAGTTTGAAAGTATTAAAGCGGGCGTTCTGACAGATCTGACGCAACCGCCCAAGAATCTCGGGGAAGAGGCGGGTCCGTTTTTGATGGACTGGAACCGTGAACGATATGACTTTGATACCCGGACTCAGTTAATTGCAGCTGTTGAGCAAGTAACCCTTGATGCCGTACGCGATTACTACGCGCAGACCGTTATGGCAGAGGCAGCCTCACGGGTTTTGGTTCAGCTAAAGGGCACCGGTTTTGCCGATGAGCCTTTCGCTGAAATTGCCGGCGCTCAAATTGTCGAAGATGTTTCGATGTTTCATCAGAGTATGCCAATACAGCCTCGTTAATGCTTTCCGCACCGCCCCATGTCATGGGGCGGTCACAACTTCCGTCGCCGTTATCGCAAAAACCGGGTATTTCGACGCATATATTATAGTTCTAAAATAGAATCCTATAGAAAAAATAGCGATTTCGTGTAATTTGTTGCTCAGATTTCCTCGGATTGATAGTTCCTTATTGGTATTTAGTGATCTAGCCATCCATTTTTTATTGGGCTGTAGTCTCGTATCTGGCTGCAACTAACCCAATTCAGGACTTTACGGATCGGAGAAAGACAGTGAGTGAGCAACCCATCCTAGATGTGCAGGAAAGACAAGAATGGCTCGATGCCCTCGACTCGGTTGTGCGCGAGGGCGGTGTTGCCGCTGGTGAGGCATTGATCAATGCGTTGTCTCAGCATGCTGAGAATACTGGGGTGCCCCTACCTCGAGCCATCACCACGCCATTTCGCAATACCATCGCTCCCGCTGACGAGCGGCCTATGCCTGGCGATTTGTTTATGGAGCGGCGCATACGCTCGTTGATTCGCTGGAACGCCATGGCCATGGTCATGCGTGCCAACGATAACGACGAGGGGCTGGGGGGGCACATTTCAAGCTTTTCCTCGAGCGCAACGCTTTACGACGTGGGCATGAACTACTTTTTCCGGGGTACTGAAAACGGCCATCCCGGCGACCTTGTTTTCTACCAGGGACACAGCGCGCCGGGCATGTATGCACGATCCTTCCTCGAGGGCCATATTTCAGAAACGCAGTTGCAAAATTTTCGTCGGGAAGTCGACGGGCAGGGGCTGAGTTCGTATCCCCATCCATGGTTAATGCCTGATTACTGGCAATTTCCTACGGTGTCGATGGGCTTGGGTCCAATTCAAGCCATCTATCAGGCTCACGTGATGAAGTACCAACAAAACCGTGGGCTGGTAGATCATCGTGACAGAAAAATCTGGTGCTTTATGGGGGATGGCGAATGCGATGAGCCTGAATCACTGGGTGCCATTGCTCTCGCCGGCCGAGAAAAGTTGGGCAACCTCCACTTTGTCATTAACTGCAACCTGCAGCGCCTCGATGGTCCGGTACGAGGTAACGGTAAGATTATTCAAGAGCTTGAGGGTGTTTTTCGCGGCGCTGGATGGAATGTCATCAAGGTTATCTGGGGCAGGAAGTGGGACCCACTACTAGACCGCGATAGCTCAGGTTTATTGCAGCGACGCATGGACGAGGTATGCGACGGTGAGCTGCAAAACTTTAAGTACAACGGCGGTGCCTACACCCGCGAGCACTTCTTCGGTGAGTACCCTGAGACCCTCGAGCTGGTAAAAGACTTGAGCGATGACGAGATCATGCGCCTCAACCGGGGTGGTCACGACCCCTACAAGGTCTACGCGGCCTATGCAGCGGCTTGCGAAGAGACTACGCGCCCAACTGTCATATTGGCGATGACTGTGAAGGGGTACGGTACTAGTGAGGCTGGGGAAGCTAGCAACGAAACGCATTCATTAAAGAAATTGGATCTCAATAGCTTAAAAGCCTTCAGAGATCGTTTTGGCATTCCGATTAGTGACCGAGAACTTAAGGACGTGCCTTTTTACCGTCCACCGTCGGACAGCCCAGAAATGCGCTACATGAAAGAGCGTCGGGGCGAGCTGGGCGGCCACATTCCTGCTAGGCGTGCGCAGTCGCAATCGTTACCCGCACCGGCCAAAAGTGCATTTGCCAGCCAGCTCAAGTCGAGTGGCAAACGCGAAATATCAACCACCATGGCTTTCGTACGTATTTTGTCATCGCTGCTCAAGGACAAGGTTCTTGGTGAGCGTGTTGTTCCCATAGTTCCCGATGAAGCACGTACTTTTGGCATGGAGGGCATGTTTCGGCAGATGGGTATTTATTCATCGGTAGGTCAACAGTACACCCCTCACGATGCCGGCGGGATTTTGTATTACAAGGAGGATGTCACCGGGCAAATTTTGGAGGAGGGTATTAATGAGGCGGGTGCTTTTTCTGCTTGGTTGGCTGCGGCAACGTCCTACAGTGTCTCAGACTATCCTATGGTGCCCTTCTTTATTTTCTACTCCATGTTTGGCTTTCAGCGTATCGGTGATTTGGCATGGGCGGCGGGGGATAGTCAGGCTAGGGGTTTCTTAATCGGCGGGACCTCCGGACGTACCACACTCAATGGTGAGGGCTTGCAGCACCAAGACGGGCATAGCCATCTCATGGCGGCGACGGTTCCTAACTGCGTCAGCTACGATCCCACTTACGGCTATGAGTTGGCGGTGATCATTCAGGACGGTATGCGTCGTATGTACGAGGTCGGTGAGAATGTTTTCTATTACATCACAACGATGAACGAAAACTACCACCACCCCGATATGCCCGAAGGTGTTGAGGAGGGCATTGTTAAAGGTGCCTATGCGCTAAAAACATCCACCATGACAAATGGGCCTCGGGTTCAGTTAATGGGTGCGGGTACGATTTTGCGAGAGGTCGAAGCCGCGGCGGCGATGCTAGAAAAAGACTACGGTGTCGCAGCAGACGTTTGGAGTCTCACAAGCATTAATGAGCTTGCTAGAGATGGTGCCGATGCAGTGCGGTGGAACCGCCTACACCCAATGGAAGAACCCCAGAAACCCTACATCACGAGTCTGCTTGCCAATCGCGAGGGCCCTACGGTTATCGCTACTGACTACATAAAGGCTTATTCCGAGCAATTGAGGGAATTTATTCCTGGCCCTTGTACTGTGTTGGGCACTGATGGATTTGGTCGCAGTGACACGCGCAAAAACTTGCGTCAGCACTTTGAGGTTAGCAGTGACTTTATTGTGATTGCAGCGCTTAAAGCCTTGGTCGATGAGGGGGTCCTGCAGCCTCCAGTTGTTGCCCAGGCGATTGAAGCGTTAGGTGTTGATGTTGAGAAAGTTAATCCGCGTAACGCCTAAGAGCAGAGGAGTCCATTATGTCTGTTACCGTAATCGTTCCCGATATTGGGGGTGCCGAGGGTGCCGAGGTTGTCGAGATTTTTGTTGCTGTTGGCGACATGATTGAAGTTGACCAAAGTCTCATTGTTGTTGAATCTGACAAAGCGTCTATGGAGATACCGGCGACGGTTGCCGGCAAAGTTTTAGAGTTAAGGGTTGCCCTAGGAGATGCGCTTTCTGAGGGCGACGCGGTCTTAGTGGTGGAAGCCGAAGCTGCTGAAGCAAACCCCCAAGGCGACGCTAATTCCGCGGGTGAGCCAGCCACGGCAGCGGCTGACGTTTCTGCGGCGTCTGAACCTTCTGAAAAACCAGCAGAAAAATCGGCAGATACACCCGAAGCTCCGGTGGACGTTGCGGCTGAATCGGCTGGCGCACCTGCGAGTCAGACCAAACCATCGCCTGCATTGGCAAGCGAAGTTCAGGCGTCTTCACAGCGTGAGACCAGAACTGAGGCAGATGTCTATGCTGGCCCGGCGGTGCGCAAATTAGCGCGAGAGTTCGGAATTGATTTATTAAAGGTCACGGGATCTGGTCGACGCGGACGAGTGCTAAAAGAAGATTTGCAGGCATTTACCCGAAAAAATCTTCAAAAGTCAGCTGAAGAATTTACCGGCACTGGTGTGCCAGTCGTGCCTGATATCGATTTCAGTCAGTTTGGTGAGGTCACGGTTGAAGATAGGTCGCGCCTTGATCAGATGACAGCAACCAACATGTCCCGGTCATGGCTTAACGTGCCGCATGTCACGCAGTTTGAAGGGGCAGACATCACCGACCTTGAGTCATTCCGCAAATCAATGAAGAAAGAGGCCGAGCAACTTGGCAATAAACTCACGCCCATGCCTTTTGTACTCAAGGCTTGTGCAGTGGCGCTTGCGGCGCATCCCAAAATGAAGTCTTCCCTCGCTTTGGCGGGCAAGCAGCTGGTTTACAAGCAGTACTGCCACATTGGAATGGCCGTCGATACGCCCGCGGGGTTGGTGGTTCCGGTTATCCGAGATGTCGACAAGAAAGGCATTTGGCAGCTCGCCGAGGAAATTCGCGATATGGCAACCAGGGCGCGGGAGAAAAAACTCACACCAGCCCAAATGCAAGGTGGTGTTTTTACCATAAGCAGCCTTGGCAGCATTGGCGGAGAGGGGTTTACCCCCATTGTAAATACGCCTGAAGTGGCAATTTTGGGATTGTCTCGTGCTGAGATTAAACCGGTATGGGATGGTGAATCGTTTTTACCAAGGCAAATTTTGCCGCTGTCGCTGTCCTACGATCATCGCGTTGTAAACGGGGGAGATGCGGGACGTTTCCTGACCGACTTGGCTGCGTTATTGTCAGACGTACGACGGATCATTCTATAGGCGGTGGCAGACTTCCCTACTATGTGACATGTTAGACTCTGCGATCTACCCAACTGTCTTGTCGACGCCTGCTAGGCTTTCGGAGCATCCATGATTATCAAACCCCGAGTCCGCGGATTTTTGTGCATTACAACGCACCCCGAAGGTTGTCGCGAAAACGTTAACCGCCAGATACGTCATGTGCAATCTCAGGGGGCAATAGAAGGGGGACCTAAACGGGTTTTGGTATTAGGTGCCTCAACCGGATACGGTCTTGCTTCTCGAATAACGGCGGCCTTTGGTGCTGGTGCATCTACTTTGGGCGTGTTTTTTGAAAAGCCCGGTACCGAGCGCAAGCCGGGCACCGCCGGTTGGTATAACGCAGCAGCCTTTCACAGCGCGGCAGACGAAGCCGGTCTTTATGCCAAAAGCATCAACGGCGATGCTTTCTCTGATGACGTGAAGGCTCGCGTTATTGACTTAATAAAAGAAGACTTGGGGGCGATTGATCTAGTGGTCTACAGCCTCGCAGCACCTCGTCGCACCCACCCCAAAACCGGCGTTGTTCACACATCGACGCTGAAGCCTATTGGTTCTGATACCGTGCAAAAAGGCGTCAATACCGATAAAGAAGAGATTCAGGAATACCACCTAGAAGCGGCTAATCAAGACGAAATTGATAACACTGTTGCCGTGATGGGCGGTGAAGATTGGCAGATGTGGATCGAAGCACTTGATGAAGCGGGTGTTCTCGCCGAGGGTGCAAAAACTACGGCCTATACCTATATCGGTGAAAAAATAACCTGGGATATTTATTGGCACGGCACCATTGGTGCGGCCAAAAAAGACCTCGATAAGCGCGTGGTTGATATTCGCGAGCGGCTTGCGGCCCATGGCGGTGACGCTCGGGTATCGGTTCTTAAGGCGGTGGTGACACAGGCTTCGGCGGCTATTCCTGCTATGCCCATTTATCTAGCGATATTGTTCAAGGTGATGAAGGCCCGGGGAGAACACGAGGGTTGTATTGAGCAGGTGAATCGACTCTTTAGAGATTCTCTTTACGGCACCGCGACAGGCCCTGATGTCGATGGACGATTGCGAGCTGACAACCTTGAGCTGAATCCAGAGGTGCAGGCTGAGGTAGCTGAAATTTGGGAGCAAATAAATACCGACAACCTCAAAACGTTGTCTGACTTTGATGGCTATCGTCAGGAGTTTCTGCAGTTGTTTGGTTTCGAAGTTGACGGTGTAGATTACGATGCCGATGTCAATCCTGAGGTCCCGATAACGCAAGTGGTGGAATGAGTGTTGACCCCCGGTGTCGTTCATACCTTATCCGACCGCGTTCGACGGTTGGTAGCGCCGAATCCAGGGCCAATGACGGGCCCGGGAACCAATACGTATCTCATCGGTAGCGGCAACAATGTGGCTATCTTAGATCCGGGTCCGGCCATTGATTCGCACATAGAGGCTATCGTTGATGCTTGCGCTGGCAAGGCGTCCCAAGTGGTGTGCACTCACACGCATCCTGATCACTCACCAGCGGCAGCGATTTTGGCCCAACGGCTGAACGTTCCAATGATTGGTGCAGTGACTGCCGACGACCGCCACCAAGATTTAACGTTTCAGCCCGACATTGACCTTAGTGATGCCGATTTGATCGAAGGTGATGGCTGGACGTTATGCGCGATTGCTACGCCGGGGCATGTCGACAACCATTACTGTTACCTGCTTCAGGAAGAGGGCTTGGTATTTGCAGGTGACCACATTATGAATGGCTCGACCGTTGTCATTGTGCCCCCCGGGGGCAGTATGCAGGCTTACATTGCGTCGCTGCGAAAATTACTGGACTACGATGTCACAGCGGTAGCTCCTGGGCACGGAGAAATTATTCCAGATTGTCGGGGTGAAGTGGAAAAGTTAGTACGGCATCGGTTAATGCGGGAACACAAGGTGATGTCGGGGTTACGCAAAGTTGGTCCTGCAAATCTTGATACTCTGGTAGTGGTGGTTTACGACGATGTCGATCCGGCACTGCACGAGTGGGCAAAGCTGTCGATGCTGGCTCACCTCATTAAACTACAAAGTGAGGGAAGTGCTGCTGTGCAGCGGGACATCTGGCAAGCTGTAGGTAGCTGATAATCTGTAAATAGCGACAGTTTTTTGGTGGCGCTAAAAGATGGCTGCAAAAGTAGTATTTGCTGACCGCTTTTGGGTAGCATTGGGGCCAGCAAATTTAAATCTGTGGCGTTAGGTGGTATTTCCCCTCAAGGGTTTTCAATCGGCAACGCTCTGGCAATTTTTCTGAGAGCGGCTTTGGCCCGGTCTCGCACTCATTTTTGATAACAGTAAAGCAACCAATAAAAAGGAAAAAGTTATGCAAGGTCTGATGATGGACGTCCCACTTACAATCACTTCCATTATTCAGCACGCTGAAAGTGTCAACGGACATAAGGAAATTGTGTCTGTGACCCGGGACAACCCAAGACATCGTTACACCTACAAGGATGCGTTCTCTCGCAGTCGCCAGTTGGCTAACGTTATTGCAGGCTGGGGGCTATCGCAGGGCGATCGCATTGCCACGCTTGCATGGAACGATTATCGGCACTTGGAGGCGTATTATGCAGCTGCCTGCTCGGGGTATGTCTGCCATACGATTAACCCACGACTGTTCCCCGAGCAAATCGTTTACATTATCAATCACGCCGACGATCAGTTTGTGTTTGTCGACCCCGACTTTTGGCCGCTGATTGAGCAAGTGGCCGGTGAGTGCAGCAATGTTAAGGGTTGGGTAGTTATGGCGACTCCAGAAAACATGCCCGAAACTCAGCTCGCTAACGTGTATTGCTATGAAACACTGCTCGAGGGGCAATCTGATCAGTTTTTATGGCCAGAGCTGGATGAAAACGCCGCCTGCGCGCTTTGCTACACCTCTGGCACAACGGGAAACCCCAAAGGTGTTCTCTACAGTCATCGTTCGACAGTCTTACACACCTATGCGACCTTAATGCCAGACGCTCTAGGTATGTCGGGGGGCGACGTGGTGATGCCAATCGTGCCGATGTTCCACGTCAATGCTTGGGGCAATCCCTACGCCTGCCCCGTTGCGGGCTGCAAGATGGTGATGCCCGGTAACAAAATGGGTGATGGCGCCACGCTGGCAGCGCTGATTCATGAGGAGGGGGTCACGATGTCGGCGGGTGTGCCGACGGTTTGGCTTAACTTACTCAACCACCTGCGTAGCGAAGGTTTGCGCGTTGATACCCTGAAGCAAATTGTGGTCGGTGGCTCCGCATGTCCACTTTCAATCATGGAAGAGTTTGATACCTATGGCGTGGATACACGTCACGCGTGGGGTATGACCGAGATGAGCCCCTTGGGTACCGCCAACGCCGCAGGAGCCCACCGCGACCTTCATACAGATGAGGAATTCACGCGGCTACGAATGACTGTGGGTACACCGATTTGGGGTGTTGAAGTCAAAATCACTGACGATGACAATAAAACGCTGCCTCGAGATGGCGTGGCGTTTGGTGCACTTAAGGTACGAGGCCCCTGGATCTGTTCCAGCTATTATAAGCTGGAGGGGTCAGAGGCTCATGCGGAACCCGGTTGGTTTGAAACGGGAGATGTTGCCACTATTAGCCCAGAGGGCTACGTTGCTATTACTGACCGGACCAAAGACGTCATCAAGTCAGGTGGTGAGTGGATTTCGTCGATTGAGGTGGAGAATTGCGCGACGGGACACCCTCAGGTCGCCGAGGCTGCCGTCATTGGTCGAATGCATCCTAAGTGGGGCGAGCGACCGTTGCTGATTGTGGTGCGTAACGCCGAGGGCGCTGATCTCCAGCCCGACGCATTGAAGAGCTTTCTCGATGGTAAGATTGCTAAATGGTGGATACCCGATGATGTTCAGTTCATCGAGGATATGCCCCACACGGCGACGGGTAAAATTCAAAAAACGACTCTTCGAGATATTTTTGCCGACTATCAATTCCCCGACGCATAGAGCCTCCCTCGTCTATTAAGTGACCTGTCTGCGGCTGTGCTGGCATATCCATACCAAATGTACCTCGCGGATAGGTTCTGAGTTGCCTGCGAGCTTTTGGCGCCCCAAGTGTGATGCCGGTCAAGGTGGCGAGTCACCGCGCCGGCCGGGATCTTGCATAGTGGTATTATTTGGGGAAAGGGATATATAGGCGACGCCTAAACGTTACTATTAGTGGTTGCAGTAAACTGTGCAGCGCCTGCGTTAACGGCAGGTGCTCACTAAATCGGGGTTTCAATGAAAAAGATCGGTGAGATACTCATTGAGGCAGGTAAGGTATCGGAACGCGATATCGATCGTGCTTTGCTGGCTCAGCGGGAAATGGGCGAGCGAATCGGACAGGTGCTCATTAAACTTGGCCTGGTGTCTGAGCTGGATATGATTCAGGCCTTATCTCAGCAGCTGGATATTCCTGTGCTGTTGGGACCAGATTATCCTGATGAGCCGGTCAGCCTACCCGAAATTCCAGAAATCTTTTTGTTGTCTAACGGTGTCGTGCCCGTGAAGCGCACCGATGATTCGGTGGTCTTTGCCGCTTCAGTACCTCAAGACAGCTATCTCAAAAAAGCGTTGGCTATGTCTTTGGACAAAGGGGTCAGCGTGGTATTTGGCCTCGAGACAGATATTGCCAAAGCTCTGGAAGCTCGTGATCAGTCAAGCGCTGACGCTGAAGACGATGATTTTGGAGATCGCTTTTCGGGCCAGAGCGATGACGAGTTTATTGAGCACCTGAAAGATCTTGCCAGTGAGGCGCCCGTCATTCGCTTGGTGAATCAGATCATTCATCGTGCCGTGGATATTTCTGCATCAGATATTCACATTGAGCCCTTTGAGGAGGGCCTCCAACTGCGGTATCGCGTAGACGGCGTGCTGCAGGAACAGCCTGATCCTCCCGGAGCCAATCTTGCGCCTGCGATTGCGTCACGCATAAAACTGCTGTCTGGAATGAACATTGCTGAGCGACGCTTGCCCCAAGATGGTCGCATCATGACGCGAGTAAAAGGCCACGAGCTAGACTTGCGGGTGTCCACTATTCCGACGGTTCACGGCGAGAGCATCGTCATGCGGGTACTCGATCGGGAAAGTATTCGTCTCAGCCTCTCTGATATGGGGTTCTCTGACGATACTCTTGCAAGGTATCAAACCCTATTGGCCAAACCTCATGGGGTACTGCTCGTCACTGGGCCTACCGGTTCGGGTAAAACAACTACGCTTTATGCGTCCTTAGCATCCCTCGACTCTGAGCGGCTAAAAATTATTACTGTGGAAGATCCCGTTGAGTATCAGTTAGAGGGGGTCAATCAAATTCAGGTGCAGGCTCAGATTGAGCTTACCTTTGCGCGCTCACTGCGTTCTATTTTGCGTCAGGATCCCGACATCATCATGATTGGCGAGATGCGCGATACCGAGACGGCCCAAATCGGTGTGCAATCGGCCCTAACGGGCCACTTAGTGCTGTCTACACTTCACACCAATACGGCGGCAGGTGCGATTACGCGACTCGAAGATATGGGTGTTGAGCGGTACCTAATTACTTCATCGGTAAACGGCGTATTAGCCCAACGGCTTGTTCGAACGCTGTGCTCCAGCTGCAAGGAATCGGTAGAGCTTTCTGAGGTCGCCATCCGCAAATACAATCTTCAGCGATTTCTCTCAGATGGGCAGCAAACAGTTTTTCAGGCCAAAGGCTGCGACCAGTGTGGTCACACCGGCTATGTTGGCCGGACGTCAATTCATGAGCTCTTTTTGCTGGATGAGGAGATGCATCGGGTCATTATGGAGGGTGCCGATGCCACTATTTTGCATAGCGCCGCGCGTCGCCAGGGCATGATCACGCTTTACGAAGACGGTCTGCGAAAGGTGGTGCAGGGTCAGACCTCATTGGAAGAGGTTATGCGGGTCACCCAAGACCAAAGCGGTGATGATGACGCCTTAGATTCTGTGCCAATCATCAAAGCTTCACGTACTGAGAACGCCATCGCCTAATGCCAGCTTTTACCTTCAAAGCGGTGGGCCGTGACGGTAAAGCTCAGCAGGGTGTTATTGAGGCAGACGCCCTCGATCTTGCGACCCGTCAGCTGCGTGCCCGAGGTCTAACACCGCTAAAAATTGTAGAGGGGGATGACGAAGCCGACACCAAACCTCCCACTCGGCAAGAAGTTTTGTCTATGACTACCGAGCTGTCGGTGCTGCTAAGAGCGGGTTTGCCTCTCGACAGAGCCCTAAAAGTGCTCATCGACATGGACGGGCAGCCGCGCATGCGAGCGGTGCTCGCCGATTTGTTAAAGGCGGTCAAAGGCGGAAAGTCGTTGTCGTTAGCACTGCAGCCCTACGACGAAATCTTCGGTCCGTTTTATCTCAGCATGGTTAGAGCAGGAGAGGCAAGTGGGCAGCTCTCAGCGGTGCTTGAGCGTCTTGTGGAGCACTTGGAAAGTGCCAAAGCCACTCGAGACTCTATTGTTTCGGCGCTTATTTACCCGGCAATTCTATTGGTTGTGGCGGTGATTTCAGTGGTGGTCATGCTGGGATTTGTCGTGCCGCAGTTTGAAACGTTATTTAACGACATGGGCGATGCTTTGCCCGGCATGACTAAGGCGGTTATTGCTGCGGCGGAATTCATCAAAGCCTGGGGCTTATTGGTTGGGGTGCTGGGTGCTGTGCTGGTGTTGGTGGTGCAGCGCTGGGCGGTGTCTCCCACAGGCAAAAGCGCCATCGATGGACGCCTTTTGTCGCTGCCCATAGCAGGGACTATTGCCTTCGAATATGAGATGGCCAAATTTGCTCGTACCGTGGGTACGCTATTGGGCAACGGGGTTTCGCTCTTAAAGGCTATTCAAATAGCGATTGATACGGTGGGCAATGTGCCGCTTAAAGAAGGCCTTAACGTTTTGCCTGCTGCCGTTAAAGCCGGTAAGCGTATGTCTGTGGCACTCGACGAAACTGAAATGTTTACGCCCATGGTGATTCAGATGACCCGGGTTGGTGAGGAATCGGGACGGCTTGACGACATGATGCTGGAGCTCGCCTCCGTGTTTGAAGATCACGTGGCGTCGGGTGTGAAGCGCCTGCTGACCTTACTCGAGCCGCTATTGATTTTAACAATGGGCGCCATTATTGCGGTCATTATCATCTCAATTTTGATGGGTATCTTGTCTGTGAACGATCTCGCTATTTAACGACAAGCGTTTGAGACTGGGGTTTGCAAAACAGAGGAATAACAATGTATAGAAAACGCAATCAACGTCAGCGTGGTTTTACCCTGATGGAGCTTTTGGTCGTTCTGGCAATATTAGGTTTGTTAGTGAGCTTAGTCGGACCTCAGGTTTTAAATCAGCTAGGTGGAGCGAAATCTAAAACAGCGAAAATTCAAATTCGCGATCTCGAGCAAGCGCTAGAAATGTACAAGCTTGATGTGGGCCGGTTTCCCTCGACCAACGAAGGGATGGAGGCACTGGTTAAAAAGCCCGGTGATGCCACGGGCTGGAACGGACCGTATTTGAAAGGTGGTAAGGTGCCTAAGGATCCCTGGAAGCGCGAGTACAACTATAAGTACCCGGGACAGAATGCTGAGCTCGATATTTTTAGTTACGGGCTAAATGGGTCTCCGGGTGGTGATGGTGAGGACGCTGACGTCAACAACTGGGATTAAATCTCGCGGCTTTACGCTGGTTGAGATCGTTGCAGCCCTCACGGTTGTTGGGCTGGTTTTGGCGGTTGCTGTGCCCCAGTCCATACGCTTTTATGAGTCGGTGCAGTTTCGCGCAGCCGTGCGCGAAACAATAACCTTACTCAATTCTGCCCGCTACGCGGCGGTGGCTAGCGGAGTGCAGCAGGACGTGGTGATCTCACCTAGGGAAGGGCTTATTCAATTTGCCGAGGCGCAAGTTGATTTCGACAGTGATGTCGACATAGCTGCCCATTCGGCGAAAGAAGTGAATCGTAATGGCCTCGGAATTATTCGTTTTTATCACGACGGCGGGGCTAGCGGCGGTGGTATCGACATCGCTCGAGATGGCGGCTACACCGTGAAAATTGCCGTCGATTGGCTGGTTGGCCGAGTCGACGTCGACTTTGGGCGCGAAGATGATTAATAACCGTCGCAAGCAAAAGGGTTTTTCCCTGTTGGAGGCGATGGTTGCCATCTCAATTTTGGGTATTGCCCTCGGTGGCCTGTACAGCGCTGCGTCGGGTGCTACCCGTAATGTTCGTGCCGATGAGCGCTATGCCTTTGCCGTCGAGTTAGGCCGTTCATTATTGGCCGATAACGTTCAGGTACCCAAGTCAGGTATTAGCGATAACGGCGTCACCGCCGGGGGCTTCAAGTGGTCTGTCGCTACTCGCCCGGCCCCCCTAGGACGCTCGGGGCTCGATGAAGGGGCTCTGCAGGAGATTGAGATCATTGTCAGTTGGGCAGACGGATTGCGCGATCGTCGCATTCGACTGGACTCAGTAGTTGAAGGGCTGCCCTCCGATGAGCCGCGGTTGTGATGCCGCAGTCTCGGGGTTTTACATTAATTGAAGTAATTGTGGCCCTAGGGATTCTTTCCCTGATCATGCTGGCCACGGTCAGCGGCTACCGAACTCTGGGTAATACCGCCAGCACCATTGATCGCATGACCGATCGCACCGACGAGTTGCGCAGCGTGAGTGCGTTCCTTCGCGATGCGTTGGAGAACGCGGTCGTTGGAACGGAAAGTGGTGGCGGTGATGAAATGACCTTTGGCGGCTCGGCGAGCAGTGCGGGGCCTGTGGCGTTTTTTAAGGTGACTCAGGGGAGTCTGGAGTGGCGTGCCAAAATTTTATTTGGTGAGGCCTACGGTGGAAGCTACTTTCTTCGCTTGGCGAGGCAGCAGGACGAGCTGGTGCTGCAATGGCAGGAACCTGCCGGACAGTTTGAACCCGGCGTTTGGACAAATGCACCCTCAAGAACAGTGCTGGATAACCTTCAGAATTTTGAGGTCTGGACCCGAATGGATGCTCAGTCGAAGTGGGTTCAATCGAACATTCAGGATGAGACCCCGGGTCATGTGAAATTAGTGATTAAGGCTAATGATCGATTTTGGCCAGAGCTCATAATGACGGTGCAGCGATGATCCCCCGCAATAAAAATTGCCTGGGTCGCTCACCTGTGCAGCAGCGCGGCGTAGCACTAGGCATTGTCGTGTGGTTTATCGCGGGTATGGCGCTGTTGGTTTCGGGCATTATTGCCGAGGCAAGAATTGATACGCGGATGGCGCAAATACACTACTTCAGGGCTCAGGCTGCCGCTGCTGGGGATGGTGCCATCAATTTAGCCTTGGCAGAGCAGGAGGGTATGCGAGCGAGCGGCCAACCCGGGGCTGATCGCCTGCAAAATTACCAGATTGGCCCAAGATCGGTGGAAGTGCGGATGATTCCGGCGGGTGTGTTCGTCAACATAAGCAGCGAAGACTTACAGGGGCTGCGATTGCTGTTTAACGAGGCTGCGTCTCAGGCTCAGCGGCAAGGTATTTTTTGGGAAGGATCTCCCTCGGCCTTGGCAGCTGCCGTGATAGAATTTCGCGATGGCGTGGGTGGGCGAAGAGGCGGCACATTCCACAGTCCTGAAGACTTACTGAGAGTGCCGGGGGTGACCCGGGGTGTTTATGAGGCGGTGAGGAGTTACATCACAGTTGGTGATCTCGCTGGAGGATTTCAGGGCGATGACCAGACCGTGGAGTCAAGGCTAAATGAGCTTACAGCAGCAATGATAGGTGACGGTCCAACGGTGCGAGGGCCGACACAACATGCAGCAAAGTCTTTAAGGATAGATGCAATAGTGAAGATTGGTGATAAAGAGTGGCTGCGTCGGCGTTGGGCGACCCTCGATGAGGGGGGTTACTCAATGCTGCCCTGGCGGTTTGTTCGCACCGAAGCTGCGCGTCCCGTTGTGAAGGGGGGCTGACTCCTTGGCGAGTAGAAATCAATTTGAGGTTTTTGGGGTTGATGTCCGCGATTATGGTCAGCTGTGGCTTCTCGCTTGGCGTGATTTCTTGTTTGGTGATGATTCTCCCGTTCGCAGTGCCTTAGATTCTCAGGTCACTCTTAGGCACTCAGACGGAACATCGGCGTGTTATCAGGCGAGTACCCGGGTTGAGGGTGGAAGTGCATTCTCTCAGGCCTATGCGATTCCCGAGGACCTTGTTTTAACTCGTAGTCTTTCGCTTCCCTCTATTGCCGAGGCAGATCTCGAGGCTGCGCTGCATTTGGAGATTGCTGCTTGTTCACCTTTTAGTGCTGACGATACTGCGTCAGGTTGGCGCATCACTCGAGGTGCAGACAAACGAACGCTGACCGTTGATCTGGTCATTGCTTCACGCACCGCCGTCATGGGATTTCTCGGTGAACACTTCACCCTAACTGACCCCAGCGAGCCTGAGGTTTGGGCAGAGACTGGCAGTCACTGGGTTAGGCTGCGGGGGTTTGGCGAGGAGCCCCGAGAAGCTGATTATCGTCGTCGCATCATTCGATCTGGGCTCTTACTCACACTCTGCCTCGGCGTGTTTTTACTTATGGCTGGCCTGTCCGTCATCATGTCAGGACGGGAGCTGGCGGCGTTAGAGGCGCTGCGCGACGAGGCTTCATTGGAGGCGCGTAGTGCGATAGCGTCGCGGGATCAGCTGGCCGCCACGAACGCGGCTATTGTTGAGCTCAATAAACTGAGTTTGCTTTTGCCCAATCCGCAGCCAGAAATCCACCGACTTACGCTGTTGTTGCCCGACTCCGCCTATGTGACGCAGTTCACTCAAGAGGGGCGTTCGATTCGGTTGCGTGGGCGTGGCACTGATGCAGCATCATTGCAGCAAGCGATGACCGAAGAGTCAGCTTTTAAGCAAGTGACCGCCCCTCAAGCGATCAGTCGAGTCGGCAACACAGGTCTTGAGCAATTTTTTCTCGATATACAGCTGAAGGTGGTGCCGTGAGACTGTGGGTGCAAGTACATCGTCGCAGCGCCATACTAGTGATGCTCACTTTCGCTGTGCCGTTATATTTATTTGCGGTGGCGATGGGAGCCATGCTGTCGACCCGGGGTGAATATCGCGAAGAAATTAGCAGCATTGAGCCCCGTGTGGCTAGGATGCAGGGGCTCATTGCGAAAGAGGAACAAATTCAACAATCTCTGGCAGGGGTTAACACGGTCGTTGCAGACCATATCTACCCTGAAAGCTCTGCTGCCGAGGCGGTTGCAGCTTCCTTGCAGGCCGAAGCTCGTCGAATTCTCTCTAATGCGGGTATGAACATTACCAACAGCCAGGTTTTGAGGCCGCGCAAACGAGATCAATTTGACTATGTAGCCGTGAAAATCGTCGCTAGGGGCACCCTAGCCCAGTTAGACCAAGGACTGTCCGAGCTGGATCAATTCCGTCCTGTTATCTTTGTTGAGTCACTTGACGCATTTCCCAATCGGCGACGTCGCAAACAAGAGACAGCAACGCAGGTGCTAACCGTTTCCCTGCAATTGCTATCTTTGAGGTCTGTGTTGTGACAGGGCTAAAATCATGGATAACTCGTTACCAGATTCAACAAAATCCGTTGAAAACTGAAAGACGAATCGAGCTAGCTGTTCTTGTGCTGCTGGCTTTATTTGTGACCAGTGCAGTGTTCAGTGGCTTGCGTTCACTGGCGAATAGTGAGCCTGATCCCGTGTTTCCCTCGGCCGACTCGTTGGCAGTGCAGGCGCTAAACTTAGACGCAGGTCTCACTGCGGAGCAGGCCGCAGAAATTTTGAGCCGACCTTTGTTTTGGCAGAGCCGCAGGCCTCTTGTGCCGCCACCGAAGGTTGTGGCGAAACCCAAACCCAAAGCCCCAAAAAAGCTCAAAGGTGTCGTGCTCATGGGCGTTTACGGTGCAGGTGATGGTTTGGGGTTGATTGCTACGGTTGATGGCGTGTTTAGCCGGATCAGTAAAGGTCAGTCGGTAAAGGGCTGGAAGTTCAGTGATTATGAAGACGGTGCAGCGGTCTTCGTGAGTGGCGGCAAAAAGTCAGTGCTCCCCTTGGAGCTGACAGCGCCTAGCGTGAAAATTGTGGCGGTGCCTAAAGCCAATAATTCCTTGGCAAAAGAATCCATTGAAGCAAACAGCCCTGAGGAGGATGGCGGTGGCGGCCTCACTTTCGGTGGTTCATCGAAATGAACAGTAAAAAAGGAAGTTCATGCGACAGATATATGTACTTAGCACATCGTCATTTGCGTCAATGCTGTTCGGCGGTAGTTTGAATGATGAAGCAACGCAATAACCTTGCGAATGCTTGGGAAGAGCTTTTGCAGTGATGATTAAGCAGCGTAGAGCGCGTCCTCTGTATCATCAGTCTGTTAGGGCAACTTAAAAATGATTACACAGGATTACAAAGATTAAAAATTATTAGAGACCAGGGTAAATCACGGTTAACCGCCACTGGCCACTGTTAGGCAGCGTCCAACAAGAGATAGTAAGTATGGAACACAAACAAAAGACATCAACAAAGCGAGGGGTGCCGGGGTTGCGTAATTCCCCGGTGAGCACTTCAATTCTGCTGGTGCTGGTGGCTTCCGTAATGGGATGCGCCGATATGAGCACCAAAGCGCCCGCTAATAAAGCGATCGACGCAGACGAACCCTTAGCCCAATCGGCATCGTCCTTAGCGAAGGGGGAAATAGAGCCCGATGAAGTGGTGGATGCCGAAGCCATCAAATACCGAGGTAATGATCAGGTTGTCGGCTTGCCTCCGGCGAGGGACCCGATCAGCTTTGTCGGAGACGCGGTTGCTTTGAGTTTTGAAAATGCGCCTTTGAGCGAGGTTACACACGCGATACTCTCCGACGTTCTAGGCATCGATTACCTGGTCGATGGGCCCATTCCCGGTGAGGTAACGTTACGTACTAGAACGCCGATTGAGCGTGACCAGTTGCTGTCGGTGCTTGAATCTTTACTGAAAGCTAACAATGTGTTGCTCATTCGAGGCCGAGACAACCGCTTTATTGTAAGCAGCTCCCAGGCGGCGGCCCAGTTGGTGCCCCGCGTTGTCAGCCGTGACGAGCAGGTTGCCGGCTACTCTACGATGGTGGTTCCGCTGCAGTACATCAGTGCAGGGGGTATGGCTGAAATCCTTAAGCCTCTGGCCGAAGAAAAAGCCTTTGTACGAGTCGACAATACGCGCAACCTGTTAATGCTTGCGGGCACCCAGGCCCAGCTCACGGGATGGCTTGAAATTATCGAGACTTTTGATGTGGACATGCTCGAAGGAATGTCAGTCGGGCTTTTTCCGTTGCAATACAGCGGCGTCGAAGAGCTGGTCGAAGCGCTAAACCAGTTGCTCACAGAGGCCTCTGCCGAAGAGGGCGCTGGGGGGCTGACTGATATCGTTCGGGTTATGCCCTTCGTCCGCCTCAACAGTGTGATGGTAATTACACCAAGAGCACACTATCTCGACAGGATGGAAATCTGGATTGAGCGATTAGATCGAGCACCCGAGAATGGCGCCGAAAAACGCTTGTATGTGTACCCCGTGCAAAATACCACGGCCAGTCGCTTGGCGATGCTGCTCACCAGTATTTATTCTGGAGGCTCGCAAAGTGGCGGTGGCCGTTCAGCCTTAGATAACCGCAATACGGCGCCGGGCATGAATCAGGAGAGCATCGGTGGGGGCAACTCTCGAGGCGGGGTAGGGCGCAACGGTAACAACAATAACCGTCGAACCGGTTCTGGCTCTCGTGGCGGGAACGGGGGCGGTACAACGGTGTCGGCGTTGCAGCTTGATGCTGGCAACGGCGATGGTAACAACGAAGTCGCCGAGGTTCGGGTCGTTGCAGACGAAGAAAACAACTCCTTGATGATTTATTCCACGGGCATGCAATACAAAACCATAAAAGCCGCCGTCGAAAAGCTCGACGTACCGCCAACCCAAGTGTTAATTGAAGCGAGTATTGTGGAGGTTACGTTAAACGATCAGCTGAAGTACGGATTGGAATGGACGTTTAATAACCAGCTAGGAGGCTCAGATTATTCTGGTATTGGTGTGATTTCCGACGGTCAGTTCAACTTTGGCGGCGCTGAGGGTGCCGTGGCACAGCTGGCTCAAGGGTTTAGTTATACCGTTTCGGGTGGGAACGGCGTGGTGGCGGTACTCAAAGCGTTGGCCACAGAATCACTGGTGAATGTGATTTCCACACCTTCAGTCATGGTACTTGATAATAATGTAGCCACGATTCAGGTAGGAGATCAGGTACCCATCAATAGCGGTTCAACCATCGCCCCCGGCGGTAACACCATTCAAAACGTTAGTTACAAAGACACTGGAGTGCAGTTAACGGTGCGCCCGTCGGTGAATGCGGGCGGTTTGGTGACTTTGGACGTACTTCAGACTGTGACCGACGTTGGCAATATTGATGTCACCGGCAATCGACGCTTTTTGGAGCGCAGTATTGAAAGCCGGGTAGCCGTGCGCTCGGGTGAGTCAGTTGTCCTGGGCGGTCTAATCCGGGAGAACGCCTCTAATAACGAAAATGGTGTGCCCTGGTTACACAAGGCGCCGATTATTGGGCCCTTGTTTGGCACCACAGAAAAGATCCGAGACCGAACTGAACTGCTGGTGATTCTCACGCCTAGGGCGTTGTATAACGATGAGGAGCTCCGTCAGGCCAGCGACGAAATGCGGGATCAAATCAGAAATTTCGAATTAATTGAGCAATAATTAACTTTTTTATGTTGGTAAAAATTGTGACTTTTCAGTGGAATAAGAAGGGTTTTGAATCGTCAAAGTTACTGAAATCAGTGATTTTTGGGCTGATTTTAGGGGTCATGGCAGGTTGTTCTGCCCCTAGAGATCTTGCTGGATCAGAAAATAATGTTTTGATTCAAAGGGTTAGCGAGCGTTGGCGGTGTTTGGAGCGAAATGACTACGCGTGTGCGTATCAATACCTTTCTCCAAGCTATCGCGAGGTGTTTAGCTATGAAATGTACCGTAGCCGGTACTTTTCAAACCTTGAGCGAGTGTTGACAGGGGTCAAAGTGGTTGCCTATGATCGCAATGCAGCTGTAGCGAGTGTGAGGGTCGGGGTCATGTCCATGCCTCTCAAAACTATGTCTTCAGCTTCGCGGGCCAACGTGGCTACGCCAGCAGTTATTTCTGAAGCATGGCTTTGGAGTAATGGAACATGGTGGTATCACGAGGGCTTGTAGGACTGGTGGTGTTAACAGCTGGCTGCAGCTAGTGTAGCGCTAGCACAATGAACCTTAGGTTTACGTGAAAAAAAAACAGACTTTAGGAGTCTCCTATGAAGCAGTTTCAACAGTACGGATTGGCAGCAGCGGTGGCATCAATTGCTGCTGGGTCGATCGCAGTAAACGCAACAGAAGTATCCAAGTCAGAAGCTGGTGACTTGGCAATCATTCCGTACTACACCGTTCTGGACGGTAAGAATACGGGTATGCACATCATCAACACAACCGATAGCACGCAGGTTGTAAAAGTACGGCTGCGTCGTGGTGCAGATTCAAAAGACGCACTGGACTTCAACATCGTCATGTCTCCTCGAGATGAGTGGACCGCCAACATTGGTGCGGGTGGCGATAATGGTGTTTTGGTCACCACCAACGATACAACTTGTACAGTTCCTGAGTTTCCTGCAGGTGGTGCTTCAATGCCTGACACTTACGCTGAAGGCGCAACTGAAGGTTACGTAGAAATCATTGCCATGGGACAGCCGTTGAACGAAGACATGGGTCTGGCTGTAGCTGCAGAGCATGGCAAAACGGGTGTTCCAGCAAGTTGTGCGCTTGTTCGAGAGCATTTTTACCGAGTGGCTCCTACTAACGTTGCAAATCCGTCGGTTAGGGGTGTGCACACTTCTAGCCTGCTGAGTTCAGGCGTGTGTAGTGCAACTGCTGTGGCTGCCGCCACTGCTGGTCAACTTTGCAATGATTCTGCGGACGCGATTGCTCTCGGTGGCTCATATATTGGTGCTGGAGAGTCTGACTCGGATAAGGCCATAGCTGCTTACAACCTTTCTGTGCTTGGCACACCAGCCCCGGCGGCATTGAAGGTGTCTTACTTCGTTACCGATTCATCAGGTGGTCTTGAAGCCGGAGACAATGCTTTCATGGTGGAAGGCTTTGCTGGTGGCCCAATGGCCACTAACCAGCAGCCATTGTCTTTTGGTACGGCGGGTAAGCTTCAGTACGATCCACTAAACTTCGAACTGCCTAACCTAGCTTACGGTGCTTATCCTTCGTCGGTAGGTGCACGGCAAGCCGCTGGCGCGCAACCTTTATCACCCATTGGTAGTGGCGCTATGTTCGAAGAGCTGCGAGCAGCAATCGACACTAACGCATTGATCAATGACTGGGCTGCGTTTGAGACTGCTGACGGTACTGTTGCGACCGATTGGGTTGTTACTCTTCCAGGTCAGTACGCGATGAATAACCCCATTTGTGACTTGTACGATTCATACACATCCGCGGCAACAGCCTGTAAGTTTAAGGCGAAAGCTACAGACATAGTTGGCTTCATCAGCAGTGCTGGTGTGCTGGATGACGACGAGTTGCCGCTGGTTCTGGCTTCTAACGTTGCAGATAGCAATACCGGTGAAAACTCACGGTTGTTGCTCTGGGATCGTGAAGAGCAAAGCTTGAACGGTAGCGATCCAGTGTCGCAAGATGGTCTAGGGTTCTCGCCAGGCGGTAGCGCTGGAGACCCAACCGAGGTTGCTTACCTTAACCGTGAAGTTAACGTTCTGGTTTTTGGTGCTGCGGACTCTGACGGTGTACTTGGCTCTGCTGAACTTCAATCCGAAGAGTACGGGCTGAAAGTTGTGGCAACTCCAGATGGTGGTGATCGTGGATGGGCTCAGCTCACTATCGATCCTCTGAATGCTGCACCAGGACTGTGGTCTGTTGGTACGGACGCACCTGACGACAATGAAGACGTAGATCCAAACGCGACAAATGGATTTGGTGAAATCACTGATCTGCCTGTTGCCGGTCATACGATGGCAATTGGTTTCGCTGTTTGGGAGCGATCTTTCGCTGACCAAGCGGGTAACTACAGTCGTATGGTTGAGCACTCAACCATTACTTCTGCAGGGTCTACTCGTTAAGCTCTAGCGAAAAAGTACCGAAAGCCGACCCGTGAGGGTCGGCTTTTTTTTTGAAATTTTTATGGTGTCTAGGCGATGAATAGCTCAGTTAATTTTGTCTCAGGTGTAAGCAAGTATGTGGGTGGTGTGCTATGCGTTGTCCTTACTTCATTAGTCACTTTATCTTCAATTGCCTCGGATGATTCAGCTATTGCTGCTTATGACGGGCTCAGCATTGGGGCTAAAGAATTAGCGTTTATTGTTAAATATGCGCCGCCGAGTGTTCAACAAGAAGTAAAAGTCAATCCTGCTGCGCGATACGAGCTATTGGCGAATGCTATTGTAACCAAGCGCATTTTTCGTCAATTGGAGACGCTTAATAAAGGCGCAGACCAAGACGACTACTTAAGATTACAGTTTAAAATTCTTGAGCTAGCACGAGAGTTCGATCGCAAGCTGTTTCAAAGAGATCTGGTAATACCAAATTTTGACGCCGTTGCTGAGGAGCGTTATCGGACCACAGGCAAAGACATTGCAAGGAAGCCTGAAACACGGTTGCTATCGCATATTCTGCTTTTATGCACGGAACAATGTGACGTTGAAATAAAGCAAGCCGAGTTGACACGTTTGAGAGATCGATTAATCGCCGGCGAGTCGTTCTCTGATCTTGCTGCAGAATTTTCTCAAGACCCGGGCAGTCGGCAGCGGGGTGGGCGTCTTAGTCGACCTATTGCTTTGGAGGATGTTGGTGTCGATGAAACGTTTCGAGAAACGGCTTTTTCATTGTCTGAAGCCGGTGACATTAGTGAAATCGTTCGTAGTCAGTTTGGTTTTCATATCATGCGGCTAGAGAAGGTTAATCCTTCTCGTTTGTACACCTTTGAAGAGGCGAAACCTGCTCTGCTTAAAGAGATAGAGCAGCGTTTCCGTCAAGATGCCTACAAGGCCTATTTTTTGTCGCTTGGCCCTGGTGATGAGATGGAGATCGACTACCAAGCTTTAGAGAGCTTGCTAGGCCCGTTAATCGACTCCTAGGGCCATTACCCCAGTGATTAAGCACAAAGCGAGTCGCGTATGAGTAAGAGGAGGCATGACCTTCCACACTTGTGCCATGGCGCAGACAAGTCCCTGGTTTTTTGAGTAGCATTGGAACGAGGATTACTGGCAAGTTTGAGTAAGGCAAACCGGACTAAAGCGCTGAATATTGTTGTAGGCAACAGTTTTAGCTTTAGTCCGCGCTATAGTTAAGTTTGGTGAGTAAACGATTTACGCGGGGGGTCGTTGCCAGCTTGGCGTGGCTCTTATAACGACCGAACGACGTGGGTCTTTGAATTTTTGAGAGGAAGGGCTGCGCGCTCTGTGCCTCTACATCAAGTTTCAGAAACTTACCAAGACGAGCGAGTGAAGCTTGTGGCTCTTGAAAAAGAGTTTCGAAACGCAAAATAAGCACTCTGCTGGGTGTTTGGGCCTTAATACCCATCACGCGCTCTTGAGTGGCACACCAAAAAGCCAGCGAGTCGTCGGGTGAATCGACGCTTATGGTTCGGTTGAGTAATTGTTTTCCCCAAACTTTAAGCTGAGTTTGATTGCGACTATGCGCCATGTCCAGGCCGTGACGGACGACGTGTATGTATTTAAGTTGGGGCATGGCAGCCAATAGAAAAGGCAAAAATAAGTGCGTATTGGGCTCCTTCCACCCCCACAAAGAGCTTGTTGCAGTCTGTGACGAGCACAAGGCCGTCAGGCGATCCTCGAGGTTTCCAGCCTCTATCCATGAGCCTTCACTTCGTATCGCGTTCAATGTTGTGTCAAAGTCAGGCTCCATATTTGAGGTGCTTTCCCTTGCGTATAGTTGCCCCCTAGCGTTGAGATAAATCCGCAGCGCCTGCTCAAGTTGAATTTGATGGCTCTTTAGGGGCCATAAGCTCGGCCGTTTGAATAACGCGGTAAACCCCAAATCATCTAATGATTCGTTGAGGTCTGATCCCATATTAAAGCCTAAAGTCTGAAGCAGTTGGGTAACGACCCGAGTGCCACTGCCGCCAATGCCGCCAATTACTATCGGTGCCGCCTCAGAGACTATGGGGCTGTTAATGAATAAATTTCTATCAGATACACTCATGCCGTGCATAATACCCCAGCGACAGATATAGATGGGGTCTACAGGCGCTTTCTTGGAAATGCATGTCTACGAATAACACACCGCAACCAGCAAACAGAACTTGGGCAGCCATCTTTAATCGGCGAATGCTGATTTGTGTGTTTACTGGATTTGCCTCAGGTATGCCTCTATACCTGTTGATTCAATTGGTTCCTGCGTGGCTTCGGGATTCTGGGGTATCGCTGGCTGAGATTGGGCTGTTTGCCCTTGTCGGATTGCCCTACACCTGGAAGTTTTTGTGGGCGCCGCTAATGGATCGCGTGAAGTTGCCGCTAGGCCTGCGTCGAGGGTGGATGCTGCTGGCTCAAGTCGCTTTGATCGTGACGATCGGTCTGTTGGGAAGTATCAACCCTCTAACTCAAACAGCTTGGGTGGCGACGCTGGCTGTCATCATTGCCGTACTCAGTGCCACTCAGGATGTGGCTATCGATGCCTATCGCCGCGAGCTTTTACCCGACGAAGAGCTGGGTTTTGGTAATTCAGTGCATGTGCAGGCGTATCGAATTTCCAGTTTGATTCCCGGTTCACTGTCTTTGATACTGGCCGATAATCTACCTTGGTCCCAAGTGTTTTGGATTACCGCGGCTTTTATGGGGGTTGGGGTGCTGCTGTCTCTGGGCGTCAGGGAACCCATTAGGGAGACACGCCCCGTGACAAATTTGCGAACGGCGGTACTCGAACCCTTTTTAGAGTACGTTCATCGCCGAGGTTGGCAGAGCTTTGTTCTCGCCCTCGCCTTCATGGTGCTTTATAAGCTGGGCGACAATATGGCGACGGCACTCTCAACGCCCTTTTATTTAGATTTGGGTTTTTCCAAGACCGAGATTGGTTTGGTGGCCAAAAATGCAGCACTCTGGCCTGCCATTATTGGTGGCCTCTTGGGTGGCTTGCTCATGATCCGCTTAGGCATCAACCGTGCGCTGTGGCTTTTTGGGGCTGTGCAAATGGCCAGCATTTTGGGCTACGCATGGTTGGCGAGCGTGGGACCTATACTCTGGATTCTCGCTGCGGTGATTGGGTTTGAGTATCTTGGTGTGGGACTAGGTACGGCTGCCTTCACCGCTTTTATAGCACGAGAGTCGAGTAAGACCTTTGCGGCGACGCAATTTGCCTTGTTTACGGCTTTAGCGGCATTGCCGCGCAGCCTTGCTAATTCGACGACAGGAGTGATTGTTGAGCACATTGGCTGGGTTCCCTTCTTTTTTGTGTGTACTGGACTGGCTGTGCCCGGCATGTTGCTCTTGTTTTGGGTTGCGCCGTGGTCTCGGTCAATCTCGGAATCGGCAACTGGCTCCTTGTCTGCCGCCAAAAATTCCGACCACAATAGTTGAAAGGTGGGTGCTGAAAAGCGGGCGCTGAAGAAGCAACCTTAAAGGCGCTATTTTTTAACCATACATTTTGAAAAAGACATCTTTGTAAAGGTGTCTGCAAAAAAGAGGAACCCTTCATGCGTCTGCTGCTGCTCTTCTACCCGTGGCTCGAGCTACTAAGTCTTATTCAGCTGGGTATTGAGACCCGTGCAATCGTGCCGTTGCTGTGGGTTTTGGCGATGTTTATGCTGGGTGCCGCGTTGTTAAAGCGCGTGGGTACTGCGAGTGTGCTGTGGCTGAGAGAGGCTCAGCAAAGTGGGGTGCTGCAGCAAAGCTTGTTCGTAGACGATTTATCTGTCGCCGTGGCGGCATTGCTTCTCATGATTCCCGGTCTATTGTCTGACTTCTTCGCCGTTGTCGTATTGATAGGGCCGTTGCGACGTTTGTTGGCTCGACTTTTTTTGGGCAAGGTTGTGTCTCAGGCAGACGCCTCGGGTTGGCATGCGTCGTCGATGCCCGGTGATGATTCAAAGTTTCAATCGTCTGAGATTTTAGAAGGCGATTATCAGGATATTTCGCCAGATTCAGGGCGACACAATGTAATCGACAAGTCAGAAGATGATAGCCAACGCGATCAATGAAATTTGTTGCACGCAAATGCAGCGTTATTTTGGTGACAATTCAAAGGATAGGCCTTGAGTAGTTTGGGCGGGCCTTTAGCCGAGCTCGCAATCCACAACCTGATTGTTCATTGTCGCGGGCTTTAGTGGGCCGCTTTTTCCATATTTAGGTCTAAACGAGTACCTTTTATTGAAGGTGCAGGGTGGATTTTTCCTGAGAAATCGCATAAGCCATTGTTTTAGATAAGGAAATCTGATCAACTACTACCCTCCTATTTTTAGCACTCTTTTTGCTAGAGTGCTAAAAAAGACCTTGAAATCCCTTTTCTAGCCCCCACATATGAGACAGAGGCCCGCTGTGGGTCCTAGATAACGATATCGTCAACTTGTGGAGATCAACCCATGAACATCCGTCCGTTGTATGACCGCGTGGTCATTCGTCGCAAGGAAGAAGAGGCAACCAGTGCAGGTGGCATCGTGCTACCCGGTTCTGCCCAAGAAAAGCCCAATGAAGGTGAAGTCGTCGCCGTAGGTGATGGCAAGGTGCTGGATAACGGTGAGCAACGCGCTCTGGCTGTGAAGGTCGGTGACAAGGTTGTGTTTGGTCAATATGCCGGCAGTAACAAGGTCGAGATCGACGGTGAGGAGCTAATCCTCATGGCCGAGAGCGAAATCTTCGCCGTCGTTGAATAAACGCTAAACACGAATTTGAGAGAAAGGAATTAGACATGGCAGGTAAAGACGTACATTTTGGCGATTCCGCCCGCAGGCAAATGCTTGACGGTGTGAATATACTCGCCGATGCCGTAAAGGCGACTCTGGGCCCTAAGGGCCGCAACGTCATTCTTGAGAAATCATTTGGTGCTCCCACTGTCACTAAAGACGGTGTTTCTGTGGCCAAGGAAATTGAGCTCAAGGATCGATTCGAAAACATGGGTGCTCAGATGGTGAAGGAAGTCGCTTCACAAGCGTCTGACGCAGCCGGTGACGGCACCACCACAGCTACGGTTTTGGCTCAATCTATTGTCAACGAAGGCCTCAAAGCCGTCGCTGCGGGTATGAACCCAATGGATCTGAAGCGTGGCATCGACAAAGCTGTAGCCGCTGCTGTCATAGCAGTGCAGGGCATGAGTACGCCTTGCGAAGACAACAAGGCTATCGCTCAGGTAGGCACGATCTCTGCCAACAGCGATGACTCGGTAGGCCAAATCATTGCCGAAGCCATGGAGAAAGTTGGTAAGGAAGGCGTTATTACTGTCGAGGAAGGCTCAGGCCTCGAGAACGAGCTCGACGTGGTAGAGGGCATGCAGTTCGACCGCGGTTACCTGTCTCCTTACTTCATCAACAACCAGGAAAATATGCAGGCAGAGGTCGACGACCCCTTCATCCTGTTGGTTGACAAGAAGATCTCTAACATTCGTGAATTGCTGCCCGTTCTTGAGCAGGTCGCCAAGGCTTCTAAGCCTCTGGTTATCGTTGCTGAAGACGTAGAAGGTGAAGCGCTGGCGACCCTCGTTGTGAACAACATGCGCGGTATCG
Source organism: Luminiphilus sp. nBUS_07 (assembly GCF_051201685.1). GTDB lineage: Bacteria > Pseudomonadota > Gammaproteobacteria > Pseudomonadales > Halieaceae > Luminiphilus. Next base: position 847,597 of record NZ_CP179213.1, read on the forward strand.
TTAAAGTGGCGGCCTGTAAGGCACCAGGTTTTGGAGATCGTCGTAAAGCTATGCTGCAGGACATTGCGATCCTTACTGGCGGAACTGTTATCTCCGAGGAAGTGGGTCTCGATCTTGAGAATGCATCCCTTGAGCATCTCGGCACAGCTAAGCGCATCACGATGGACAAAGATAACTCGACAATCGTCGACGGTGCCGGTGATGGTGAAGCCATTAAAGCCCGCGTCAATGAGATTCGTGTCCAAATCGAAAACACCAGCTCAGACTACGATCGCGAGAAGCTGCAAGAGCGTGTTGCTAAGCTTGCCGGCGGCGTTGCTGTCATCAAGGTTGGTGCGGCGACTGAGATCGAAATGAAAGAGAAGAAGGCTCGTGTGGAAGATGCATTACATGCAACCCGCGCAGCCGTTGAAGAAGGCGTTGTTGCTGGCGGTGGCGTTGCTCTGGTGCGAGCTATCGGCCAGATCGAAGGCTTAACTGGAGACAACGAAGACCAAAACATCGGTATCGCAGCGGCGCTGCGGGCCATGGAAGGTCCTCTTCGTCAGATCGTTGCCAATGCCGGTGACGAAGCGTCAGTCGTTCTCGATAAGGTTCGTCAGGCTGAAGGTAATGTCGGTTACAACGCGGCTACGGGTGAATATGGCGACATGATTGCCATGGGAATCTTGGATCCCGCCAAAGTAACGCGTACAGCCCTTCAGGCGGCAGGTTCTGTTGCTGGTCTCATGATCACTACTGAAGTGATGATTGCTGACTCTCCTAAAGATGACGCTGGTGCTCCTGCTATGCCCGATATGGGCGGCATGGGCGGCATGGGCGGTATGATGTAAGCACCGTTTGCGGTGTAAGAACCCGGCTCCGGCCGGGTTTTTTTTGCTGTGAAGAATGACACTAGTGGTGCTTAAGGGGCATGGTTGGTGCCTGAGTAGATGCCTACACCCAGAGTGCGGAGATTTTTATCGCAGTCCAATGAGCAGTGTGGTGGCTGATGCTGGCGCTAACATTGTTAACAACCCAACAACCCAACAACCCAACAACCCAACAACCCAACAACCCAACAACCCAACAACCCAACAACCCAACAACCCAACAACCCAACAACCCAGCAACCCAGTTCTTTAACAAGCTCATAAGCCAATGGCCTGAGCTTAATTGTGGGACCCCTCGACGAATTCTGCTTTTAAGGTATGACCAAAGCCAACGCACAGATGTAGCGCTGATCATGCTCTGCTGTCGCTGTTGCAGTGAGTTGACTTTTGCTGGTCACGGCCATGATGTGAAGTGTTTGAGAATGAGGTTCCCTGTGATCCAACTTTTTAGCTATGCTGTCAGGCAAATAATAAATACAGAGATTCTCAAATGCTTCTTCTAGTCGCTGGTGTATTACTTTGGTCCGCCGCGCATTTATTGAAACGGGTTGCGCCTAATGCACGAGCTGCTATGGGTAGCGCCGGTCGAGGGATCATGAGCATTGCGATTCTCGCGTCCATGGTGCTCATGTACCTAGGTTATTCCCACGCGGAAACGGATTTTTATTGGGGACGCAACCCGCAAAGCGTTGGCATTAACAACATCCTGATGTTACTAGCGATTTACTTGATGGTTGCAGCAGCTACCAAGAGCTGGATTACTGGCAGCATTCGACATCCCCAGTTAACGGCTATTAAGAGCTGGTCTATCGGGCACCTTTTGGTCAATGGTGATAGCGCTTCAATGGTGCTTTTTGGAGGCTTGTTAGTGTGGGCCGTTGTCAGCGTAATTCTGATTAATAAGCAAGATGGGAAACCGGCACTGTCGGTACAAACCTCCGCCGGTAAAGAGGTGATGACAGCACTTTCAGCGGTACTTGCTTTCGGTGGGGTCGCCTTTATCCATATTTATATGGGTTATCCGGTATTTGGATAACTGTCATCTGCGCTGCCTCAGCGTTGAAGGGGCAGCAAACATGGTGAGCTTCTTTTAGCTCGCCTGCTTAACGCCTACCAACGTTTTTGGGCCTGTCTCTTTGACCCATCAGTGACACACTACATTTCTTTAGATGTTGTTATTGGCCGTAGCAACTTCACGCAGTGCCCCTTATAATTACCCAACTCCAAATCTCGCATTTGGTAATTTTTATCTGCCTTGAAACGAACAAACAGGAGAACAACCCATGAATGAACTCCATTTCCTCGGCTACTACTTCCATGTGTTAGCCGGCATTGTCTGGATTGGTATGTTGTATTACTTCAACTTTGTTCAGACCGAGTACTTCAAAGAGGCAGAGGCGAGTGCCAAGGCCGATGCGATGGCCAAATTGGCGCCCAGAGCGTTGTGGTGGTTTCGATGGGGCGCACTGATCACTTTTCTAACCGGTGCTTATCTGTTTCATAAGTTGGGCGCCTTTGGCGTTACCATGCCCGCGATCTGGATGGGCGCCCTGGCGGGTACACTGATGTTTTTGAATGTCTGGCTCATCATTTGGCCCAAGCAGCAAATTGTGCTGGGTATGAAGGAAGGTGACGGACCCGCAGCAGCTGCCAAGGCTGGCCTTGCCAGCCGAACCAATACTCTGCTCTCAGGCCCGATGCTACTGGGTATGCTGGGCTCAGGTAAGCTGGCACTAGGTGGTACCGACACAGGGCTTTATGCCGCTATGGGTTTGATTGTGCTCTTAGAGGCAAATGCTCTGTTTGGTGGACAAGGCCCCATGAAGTCGGTGGTTGGCGTTGTTCATTGTTCACTCGCCCTAGCCCTAGTGATTTTTGGCTTACTCAACTACGTATAAGCACTGTATCGCTCGAAAAAAGCAGCCCTTTGGGCTGCTTTTTTGTGGGTGTTACCTTTCCCTGTCGCATTAAGGCCCCTGAGGTGATGGCCAACCCTGTTTTCGATTGGTTTTATCAATCTTCAGTGGTGATCTTGGCATTAGGATAGGCTCATTGCCCATGCCTCTTGGCGGGCGGCCTTTCCAATTGGCGGCCTTGCTCCTGAAGTTCGTGCGTACTCATTTCGTTATGCTGAAGGTCCTAGGCTTAGCCGCTACCCAAAAAAATGACAGACAACGGCTGATCCCTGAAATCTCTGTGATGTTCCCGCTGAAGCCTAGGCGTTGTCGCGATATACTCCCTCTTTTTAAACGACAGAGTTTCAACATGGGGCGTGATGATTTGCCAGATTCAAATATTCCCTCCTTTGCAGCGTCTCGCGACGAAGGGGTATCTAGTGCCCCTCGCGACGCTGTTCCAGGACGGAGCAATAGACCTACCGCAGCCAGCGCCGGTATGGGACTTTTAGCGCGGTTGGTGCTGACAATAGCTTTAGTCGTGGCGGCGGTTTCCTGCGCTTGGGCCTGGCAGTTGCAGCAGTTGTTGGATAAGTCTGTCTCAGATGGTGCCGTGGTGGCAGGGCGAGTGGCGGATCTAGAAGCGCTACTGTCTGATACCGATGAGAGCGTCGAAAAGTCGGCTGCCGCATTGGGTGCGCAATTAAATGTGGTCGATAAGGAGACGCGACGGCTGGAGCAGCGGCGTCGTGAAATGGACAACAAAGTCGCAAAATTGGAAAAAGCTTCGGCGGTGATACAAACCGATGTAGGAAAGTTGCAAACGCTGGTGTCGGGACAGGGTAAGTCGGTGGCGGCCATGAATACTGACCTGACGTCTCTCAGTGCTGACATGACAGCTCTCAAACGTGTGGCCGGAGACCTCGAGCGCTTGTCTAAAACAGCTATGGACGCTCAGGCGAATCTTGAGCGACTTGCAGACAACGTTAACAAGGCAAATCTTGATAGAGCTGCCATGAAGCAGCGCGTCACGTCTAACGAGGAATGGATCGAGTCGATTAACGCTTTTCGGCGGCAAGTTAATGCCAGTATCAGCCGACTTGAAGATCAGCTTCGCAACAGCCAGCCAGCAATTTCAACGGGCAGTCCAATACCCGGCACCCCCTGAATACATTTTTTTAAGGGGATTTGAGCCGGCCCTTTGCTAGGCCGGCTGCCATTTATTACATCCCAAGGAGATGACCTTAAGATGACCGTAATTCGTGAAGATGACCTAATCGATAGTGTGGCCGATGCCCTGCAGTTTATCTCTTACTACCACCCCATCGATTTTGTGCAATCGGTGCATCAAGCCTATGAAATGGAGCTTAATCCCGCGGCCAAAGATGCTATGGCCCAAATTTTAATTAATTCAAGAATGTGCGCTACGGGTCACCGGCCTTTGTGTCAGGACACTGGCATCGTTACGGTATTTGTTGAAGTGGGCATGAACGTCACATGGGATGCAAAACAGTCTCTCGAGGAAATGATCAATGAGGGAGTGCGGCGCGCCTATACACACCCTGACAATACGTTGCGAGCCTCAATACTGGAGGACCCTGCAGGCGCCCGAAAAAATACGCGAGACAACACCCCTGCGGTTATACATACCCGGCTAGTACCCGGTAACACCGTTGATATTCGTGTTGCTGCGAAGGGTGGGGGGTCGGAGAACAAAGCCAAATTAGCGATGCTCAATCCCTCCGACAGTATTGTCGATTGGGTGCTTAAGACCGTACCGACGATGGGTGCAGGTTGGTGTCCCCCTGGAATGTTGGGAATAGGTATTGGTGGTACCGCAGAAAAAGCGGCAGTCCTGGCAAAAGAGTCATTGATGGACCCCATTGATATTCAAAGTCTCCGTGAGCGAGGGCCCACAAGCCGAGCAGAGGAGTTGCGTCTGGAAATCATGGATGGCGTGAATCGTTTGGGTATTGGTGCTCAGGGTCTGGGGGGATTGACTACCGTGCTCGATGTCAAAATTTTGGATTATCCGACCCATGCCGCCTCTTTGCCTGTGGCGATGATTCCGAATTGTGCAGCCACTCGGCACACGCATTTTACGTTGACGGGTGCGGGCCCGGCTTTACAAGCTCCTCCTGATCTTGACCAGTGGCCTGAGGTGAGCTGGGAGACAGGTGATACGGTGCGCCGCGTTGATCTGGATACGGTTACCGCAGACGACACTCATACCTGGCAGCCCGGAGAGACTATTTTGCTGTCGGGCACGATGTATACAGGACGTGATGCCGCTCACAAGCGAATGACACAAATGCTGCGCGACGGCGAGCCACTCCCTGTTGATTTGAGGGGCAAATTTATTTACTACGTTGGACCGGTAGATCCTGTACGCGACGAGGTCATGGGCCCTGCGGGACCGACCACAGCAACCCGCATGGATAAATTTACTGATGATATTTTGGAGCAAACCGGGCTCATCGGCATGATTGGTAAGGCCGAGCGCGGCCCCGTTGCAATTGAGGCTATTCGCAAGCACGGTGCCGTTTACCTTATGGCAGTCGGTGGGGCGGCTTATCTGGTCTCCAAGGCGATCACTGAGGCTCGTGTTGTCGCGTTCGAGGATTTGGGCATGGAGGCGATTTATGCCTTTACCGTGCGCGATATGCCCGTCAGTGTCGCTGTAGACTCTCGAGGCGAGTCGGTCCACATTACCGGTCCAACGGTTTGGCAGCAAAGGATTGAAGAGCAGTCTCTTGAGCTCATCTGAAAGCTTTTATTGGCATGATTACGAGACATCAGGTGCCAATGTTTTTGAGGACAGGCCGCTTCAGTTTGCTGGCGTGCGAACCGACAAAAATTTTAATGTCATAGGTGAACCGCTGGTGCACTTCTGTCGGCCCAGCCCCGACTGCCTGCTGCATCCCGCTGCGATTAGAGTCACGGGTATTAGCCCTTACAAAGCATTATCTGAGGGCGTCCCTGAGGGGGCTTTTATGGCCAAAATCCTCAGCCAGTTCATGGTTCCCGGCACCTGCGCTTTGGGTTACAACTCGGTGCGTTTTGATGATGAAATTACGCGCTTTGCTTTGTACCGGAATTTCTTCCCTCCCTACGCTCGAGAATTTGGACAAAACAGAAGTCGATGGGATTTAATCGACGTGGCGCGGGCTACTCATGCCCTGAGGCCCGACGGTATCGTTTGGCCCAGCCGCGAAGACGGCTTGACTAGTTTTCGGCTAGAAGATCTCACTGCGGCTAATGGTATAGACCACGGCAACGCACATGATGCCCTTGCAGACGTTTTGGCGACCATAGCCTTGGCCCGCTTACTCAGCGGGGCGCAGCCGGCGCTATTTGACACGCTGTATGCCCAGCGCGGTAAACAGGCGATCGCACCGCTGCTTAATTGTGCTGACCCGAAACCGGTTATTCATGTCTCCGGCCAGTTTGGTGGCCAGCGCAGTAATTTGGCGATCGTGCTGCCTCTGGCGCCCCATCCAAAAAATAAAAATGAAATTATCTGCGCCGACCTGGGTGAAGAGCCTGCCTTCCTTGATCAGTCACCTGAGGATATCCGGCAGCTATTATTTATGCCTAAGGCAGATTTCCCAGCGGGTAAGCACCGTCCACCTTTAAAGACCATCAAGATAAATCGGGCCCCTGTGGTGCTGCCAACCACTTGGGTCGGAGGTGAGCCCGCAGAACGTTTGAAACTCGATGGCGAGCAGACTCGGGCATCGTTGGCGGCTTATCGCGGGGCGCGTCAGGCCGACCCTGATGGCTTTACCCGTTTTATCCAGAAGATTTATGCCGATCGAGATTTTGAACCACGTTCTGATCCCGATACGCAGCTTTATGACGGATTTCTGGATCGACGCGACGAGGCCCTCCTTGAAACCGTGCAGCACGCAACGCCTACTAGCCTCGCAGACACTACGTGGACCTTTGAGGACCGAAGATTGCCGGAACTATTTTTCCGTTATCGCGCGCGGAATTTCCCCGAGAGCCTCAATCTCGATGAGAGAGCCCGTTGGCGTGAACATTGTTGCGAGACTTTGGCGGGTAAAGCCGGTCCTAACTGGGAGAGTTTCAACAAGGACCTCAGTGATGAGCGGGCTCGAGAGGGGTTGAGCGCGGTGCAAACAAAAGCGCTTGATGATCTTGAGCAGTACATGGGTGAACTCCGCGCCGAACTGGCAGATTGAAACGCTAGACTATGGCAGGCGTCTAGGACGCAGCAGTGAGGGCTTGGGTAGGGAAATCTGAAGGGCTGCGCTGGGTATAAACAGTCCGTAATAATCCGCCCTAATTTCTCGGCTAATCCGGGTGCACCATGAGTTATCATGGCACCATCTTGGGCACAGGACTGAAGTTTTGCACTTTCCCGGTAGCCACATCCTTAGTATTCGTCAGTTCGAACGTGCTGATGTCGACCAGCTCTTCACCGTAGCCGATCGTATGAGACCTTATGCTCATCGAGAGCGTGTGACCCACGTCCTTGATGGCGCTATCTTGGGCTCGATGTTTTTTGAACCCTCCACCCGCACGCGAATTAGCTTTGGCAGTGCCTTTAACTTGTTGGGTGGCGAAGTCCGCGAGACCACCGGCTTTGAAAGCACCGCCATTGCCAAGGGAGAGTCACTATTTGATACCGCTCGAGTTTTGAGTGGTTATTCAGACGTCATTGCAATGCGTCACCCAGCAGAGGGCTCCGTTGCAGAGTTTGCTGACGGGAGTCGTGTGCCTGTTATCAACGGTGGAGACGGTGCCAATGAGCACCCCACTCAAGCCTTGCTTGATCTATATACGATTCGTAGTGAACTCGCTGATCGAGGGCGCACACTCGATACCCTGCGCGTCGCTATGGTTGGTGATTTAAAGTTTGGTAGGACGGTGCACTCTTTATCGCGACTACTCCAGTTGTTTCAGGGGGTTAAAGTGAATTTGGTGTCTCCTCCCGAGCTCAAAATGCCGGCAGAGATTGTGGACGAACTCAGGGCTGGTGGACATGATGTTTTAGAGACCGATAGCTTGGAAATGGGTATAGCGGACGTTGATATTGTGTACTCCACTCGGCTGCAGGAGGAGCGCTTTACCACCCGTGCGGAGGCTGATGCTTACCGAGGCCGATTTCGATTAAATCAGGGCATCTACACCGCACATTGCGAGCCCAATACGGTCATTATGCACCCGTTGCCCCGTGATTCTCGGGAGGGCGCAAGAGAGTTGGACGTTGATTTAAACGACAACCCTAATTTGGCTATATTCCGTCAGAGCGACAACGGAGTACTGGTGCGCATGGCGCTATTTGCCCTGATTCTCGATGTTGCTGACCAGGTTGATGACCATAGCCGGCCCGTGAACTGGTATACGGAGCGCAGGTTTTGACGTCATTTTCACCGCGGTTTTCCGCCGCAGATGCGCAAGTCCTAAAGCGCGATGTGGTGTACCACGGTTTTTTTTCGCTGGTAAAGCTCAGCCTCAAACATCGCTTGTTTGGCGGTGGATGGAGTCAGCCGTTAACCCGTGAAATTTTTGAACGAGGTGATGCCGTAGCGGTACTGCCTTGGGATCCTATCCGTGACGAACTCATATTTGTGGAACAGTTCAGGCCGGGTGCGCTCCGTGACCAAGATAGCCCATGGATGCTTGAGCTGGTTGCGGGCATGGTGGCCGACGGTGAAACGGACAGTGAGGTGGCGAGACGGGAGGCCCAAGAAGAGGCCGCTTGTTCACTCGACCAGCTGGAACTTATCGCTACGTTTTATCCGAGTGCAGGTGCCTGTTCTGAACAAATTCGTACGTTTGTGGGCCGAGTTTTGACCGCGGGTATTGGTGAAGTGCATGGTCATGCCGAGGAACATGAGGATCTTTTGGTGCATGCCATCCCCAGGGTAGAGGCCTTGCGTATGCTTGACGCCAATGAAATTAATAACGGACATACGCTCATTGCTTTGCAATGGTTGGCCCGGCATGGCGAGGCCCTTCGTGAGCAATGGCTGAGCAATTAGACACCGACACCTCTGGTGATAAGCGGGCTGGATCAGCTAAGGGGCTGCTTCAGTCCAGCGCGCTGGTGGGAAGTGCCACTATGGCTTCGCGGGTGTTGGGGCTGTTGCGTGATGTTGTACTGGCTAATCTGGTAGGCGCCACCAGTAACGCCGACGCATTTTTTGTTGCCTTTAAAATCCCCAATTTTTTGAGGCGGCTGTTCGCTGAGGGTGCTTTTGCCCAGGCCTTTATCCCCGTGCTCACAGAAACTCGAGAGCAAGGGGGGCTAGAAGCTGTGCGGGCCTTGGTCGATCGGGTGACGGGGGTTCTTGGGGGTGTTCTCATACTGCTCACCACCGTGACAATATTGGCGGCGCCTTTAGTAGCCTTGGTGTTTGCCCCCGGGTTTGCGAGCGACGTTAGCAAGCTCAGCCTAACAGCAGATCTTATTAGAATTACGTTTCCGTATTTATTTTTAATTTCGATGACGGGATTTGCAGGGGGTATCTTAAATTCCTATGGGCGGTTCGGAGTGCCCGCGTTTACGCCGGTTTTGTTGAATCTCAGCCTCATTGCCGCAGCGCTTTTTTTGGCTCCTGCGCTGAAGGAGCCCGTTTATGCGCTGGCAATTGGCGTCATGATTGCGGGCCTTTTACAACTGCTGTTTCAAATTCCTTCTTTATATCGCTTAGATCTGGTGCCAAGGCCGCGCTGGGATACGCAGCACCCCGGGGTAAGGCGAATTTTGACCCTAATGATTCCAGCGTTATTCGGGGTCTCGGTCAGCCAAATTAATTTACTACTCGATACAGTGTTGGCTTCGCTACTCCCCGCAGGGAGCGTCTCTTGGCTTTATTATTCAGATAGGCTGACTGAATTGCCTCTGGGTATATTTGCCATCGCAGTTGCCACGGTGATTTTGCCAAACTTGTCTTCTCAGCGCGCCCGAGCGGAAGCGGTCGGTAAAGATCCCGCATTCACAGCGACATTGCACTGGGCCCTGAGCCTTATTGTCCTGATTGCGCTACCGGCAACCGCAGCACTACTCCTGCTGGCAAAGCCGATTCTGACCACGTTATTCCAATACGGGGCTTTCGGGCCGGGGGATGTGGATAAAGCGACTTGGTCTCTTAGGGCCTATGCCCTGGGTTTAACCGCGTTTATGCTCATCAAGGTATTGGCTCCGGGGTATTACGCCCGCCAAGATATGAAAACACCCGTTCGCATAGGGATTATCGCCATGGTGGCCAATATGGTGATGAATCCCATGCTTATTTTTCCACTCATGTGGATTTTTGACCTCGGTCATGTTGGGCTGGCACTGGCCACGAGCCTGGCTGCCTGGTTAAACGCCGGTCTGCTTTATCGCGGCCTTAGGCGTGAGGGGCTATTGCTGGGAGCATCGAGGGACAGACTGTTCCGCACGATCCGAATCGTGCTTGCGATAGTGGTCATGCTGGGCGCGTTATGGCTGTGCTTGCCTGCCTCAGATTGGTGGCAGAATGCTGTTGCTCTGCATAGGGGCTTGGCAATGGCCGTTATGGTGATTGTGGGCGGTTTGGCCTATGTTGCCACTCTCTTGTGCTTGGGGATTCGCCCGAGAGATCTGAAAAGCCCAGCTGTGTCCCTGTGAGTCAAGATGATAGGTCTGCTAGGCGCGCCGGGGCACTGTTTTCTATATACTTAGGGTGTTATTCGTTGACCTGTAGCTAAACCATGGACTTGATCCGCGGCCTGCATAACCTTCGATCGGAGCACCGCGGATGCGCAGTGACCGTGGGAGCGTTTGACGGCATCCATCTTGGACATCAAGCAGTTCTTGCGCACCTGTCTTCCTGCGCTCGTGAGCGCGATTTGCTGTCGACGGTGATTGTCTTTGAACCGTTGCCACGGGAATATTTTCGGCCATTGGAGGCACCTCCACGAATCACTAATTTTCGTGAGCGATTAGCACAGCTGGCCAGCACCGGCATTGATCGGGTGTTGGTTCTGAAATTTAATGCCGAGCTTCGGGATATGAGTGCCGAGGATTTCGTCAGCCGTGTTTTTGTTAAGGGATTAGGGGCTCGCTATATCGCTCTGGGCGATGACTTCCGGTTTGGTAACAGTCGCGAGGGCGACTACGATTACGTGCGAGGCCTGGCAGCAAAGTTTGATTACGAAGTGCAGCCTACCGGTACTTTGGAAATTGCCGGCGCTCGTGTCAGCAGCACCCGAATTCGCTTGGCTTTGGCTGAGGGTAATTTTACTGAGGTGCAGCAGTTATTGGGTCGACCGTTTACGATGACGGGACGGGTTGAGCATGGGCGTAAACTGGGGCGTGAGCTAGGGGCGCCCACAGCCAATATTCGTATTAATCGAATCCGCAGCCCGTTATCTGGCGTGTTTGCGGTGAGGGTCGACGGTGCAGGCTTAGAGTCGGCGGCGGCAGTTGCCAACGTAGGCACTCGCCCCACTGTCGATGATGGCCTCAAAGCCAATCTTGAGGTGCATTTGTTGGATCGCAAGTGCGACCTCTATGGTCAGCGACTCGAGGTCCGTTTTCTGCACAAGTTGCGGGAAGAAATAAAGTACGAATCCCTCGATGCCTTGAAGGAAGGTATCGCCAAGGATATTGATAATGCCCGCCAATGGCTGGCTCAACCCGGTCGCAGCTAATAGTTTTTACGTATGAGTGATTATAAAAGTACCCTGAATTTGCCTCAGACGGATTTTCCGATGAAGGCTAACTTATCTCAGCGAGAGCCCCAGCGCCTTAAGCAATGGCAGGAAATGGATCTCTATGGCTTGATGCGGGAGGCGGGTGCGGGAAAACCGAAATTCATCCTTCACGATGGCCCTCCCTATGCCAACGGTGAGCTGCACATTGGCCACGCGGTCAATAAAATCCTGAAAGACTTCATCGTGAAGTCGCGCGCTATGGCGGGCTTCGATGCCCCTTATGTTCCTGGCTGGGACTGTCACGGATTGCCAATTGAGCTAAATGTTGAGAAGAAAGTCGGTAAGCCCGGGCACAAGATATCAGCTTCGGAGTTCCGTCAGCGATGCAGGACTTATGCTGCCGGGCAGGTAAATCAGCAGGCTGAAGATTTCAAAAGAATGGGCGTTGTGGGTGACTGGGACAATCCCTACCTGACGATGAACTTCGATTTTGAGGCGGACATTGTTCGAACTCTGGGACGAATTATTGAAAACGGGCATTTGCATAAGGGGTTTAAACCCGTGCATTGGTGCCTCGATTGTGGCTCCGCTTTGGCGGAAGCTGAAGTTGAGTATCAGGATAAAATCTCATCGGCAGTCGATGTCGCCTTTCCAGCGGTGGATAGTGCCGCCTTCCGGAAGGCTTTTGCTTGGGATGGGGTTGAGCCGGTTGATGTGGCCATTTGGACAACAACGCCTTGGACACTGGCGGCTAATCGGGGGGTGAGTGTCAGTGCTGACCTTGATTATGTTTTATTACAAGTGGGTGCCCGTGCGGTTGTCGTTGCAGAGGCACTAGTAGAACCCTGCGCCGCACGCTACGGTATTACTGATCCGGTGATCCTTGCGACGACGAGAGGGGAGAAGCTTGACCGGCTAACCGTGTTGCCACCTTTCGATGACATAGAAGTACCACTAATGCTGGGTAGTCACGTGACCACTGATGCAGGTACCGGCTGTGTTCATACGGCGCCTGCGCACGGTCTGGAAGATTTCGAAATCGGTAAGGCCTACGATCTGGAGGTCTATAATCCGGTGGGCGGTAATGGCATTTACCTGCCGGGCACACCCGCCCTCGAAGGGAAGCATATTTTTAGAGCGAACGACGAAATTGTTGATGAGCTCAAGACGCGGGAGCGGTTGCTCGCACATCAGCCCTACGAACACAGCTATCCGCACTGCTGGCGGCACAAAACGCCAATTATTTTCCGTGCTACTCCTCAGTGGTTTATTAGTATGTCTCAAGCGGGCTTGCTCGCCGAGGCCGAACAAGCCGTCGACAGTGTGCGCTGGATTCCCGATTGGGGGCGAGCGCGAATTGATGCAATGCTAGGAGATAGACCTGATTGGTGTATCTCGCGTCAACGCACGTGGGGGGTGCCCATCACGTTGTTCGTGCATCGGGAAACCGGAGAGCTTCACCCGAGAACTCCCGAGTTGGTGGCAGAGGTGGCCGATCTGATAGCCGTCTCGGGCATTGATGCCTGGTTTGATCTCGAGCCGTCGGCACTTTTGGGTGATGATGCCGAGCACTACGAAAAGGTCAGCGACACCCTTGATGTTTGGTTTGATTCAGGGGTTACCCATGCCTGTGTACTGCGACAGCGTGAAGCGCTGCAAGCACCTGCGGATCTCTATTTGGAGGGTTCGGATCAACATCGTGGCTGGTTTCAGTCTTCATTGTTGACGGGTATAGGTGCCTTTGGTGAGGCGCCTTATCGGTCCGTTTTGACTCACGGTTTTACGGTCGATGGTGAGGGTCGGAAAATGTCCAAATCCTTGGGCAATATCATCCCTGCTAAGAAGGCCATGAATGATCTGGGTGCTGATATTCTGCGTCTTTGGGTCGCTTCATCCGATTATAGAAACGAGATTTCTGCCTCCGATGAAATTTTCAAGCGAACGAGTGATGCTTATCGCCGCATTCGCAACACCTCGCGTTTTTTGTTGGCCAACCTTGCGGGATTTGATTCTAGTGCGCACCAATTACCAGCAGATCAATTATTGCCCCTCGATCGGTGGATTTGTAGCCGAGCGGGTGATTTGCAGGTAGAGCTTGAAGCAGCCTATGAAACCTATCAATTTCACCAAGTGTTTCATAGGATTCACAATTTTTGCGGCGGTGAGTTGGGTGGTTTTTACCTCGACATCATTAAGGATCGCCAATACACAACGCAGGTTGATTCCCACGCCCGACGGTCTGCCCAGACTGCTATGTGGCACCTCGCAGAAGCGCTGTGCCGCTGGATAGCGCCTATATTGAGCTTCACCGCTGAAGAAATTTGGGAGAATTTACCCGGCGCCCGTGAGCGATCGGTTTTTCTGTCATCTTGGTACGCGGATTTACCCTCTGAAACCGCTGACGGTAATTTGGGCAATGCATTCTGGGACGAGGTGATAACCGTACGGCAAGCCGTGAACCGCGCGCTGGAAGCCCGTCGTGCTGCAGGTGATCTTCGAGGTAGTCTCGATGCTGAGGTGACGCTGTACGCAGAGCCCGGGCTATTTACACGATTACAGCAGTTGGGTGGTGAGCTTCGCTTTGTACTTATTACCTCCGAGGCCACACTCAAGCCTAGTGCGGAGGCACCAGCGGATGTTGTCGATAGCGATGTCCCAGGACTGGCTGTGGCTGTAGCCGTTTCAGGACACGACAAGTGCGAGCGCTGTTGGCATAGACGACCTGACGTTGGTAATAATCAAAAGCACCCGACACTGTGCACGCGATGTATCGATAACATCGAGGGGGCGGGTGAGCATCGTCAATATGCCTGAGTCGTCTGGTTTGACCTCTCGTAGCGCTCTTTTCGGTTACGGCACTGCAGTGGTGGTGCTGTTATTAGATCAGCTTAGCAAGCACTGGGCGTCAGCGAATTTGGCGTATCGAGACCCGGTAGCGGTAACGTCATGGTTTGATTTTATGCTGGCACATAATACTGGTGCAGCTTTTAGCTTTTTGGCGGATGCCGGCGGTTGGCAGCGTTGGTTTTTTACGGTGGTGACCGTGGTGGTGAGCATCGTTCTGGTAATTTGGTTAGCTCGATTATCTCGGTCCCAGCTGTGGCTAGGCCTAGGGCTGGGGCTGGTGTTGGGCGGAGGTTTGGGCAATCTTTGGGATCGCATCGCACTGGGTTACGTTGTAGATTTTGTCTCGCTGCACTACCGTGTTTGGTATTGGCCCGCTTTTAACGTTGCCGATTCGGCCATTTCAGTGGGGGCAGTCATGCTGATTGTCGACAGTTTTTTGCCCCGAAATGCGTCGCCCAGTTGAAATCAAGGAGTGGCAGATGGATGATTTGATGATTAGCGAGGGTACGCGCGTCACCCTGAACTTCGCCTTAGTGCTCGACGACGGGTCAGAGGTCGACTCCAATTTCGAGAAAGAACCGGCGTCTTTTTCGGTGGGAGATGGCTCCTTGTTACCCGGTTTTGAGCGGGCACTTTTTGGGCTCAAATCAGGAGACAAGGCAACACTTGAGATCCTTCCTGAAGAGGGTTTTGGGCAGCCTAATGACAATAATCTCCAAACAATCAAACGAGATCAATTCGACGTCGACTCGGAGCTCGAGGAGGGCATGGTTTTTTCCTTTGCCGACGCAGCTGGAGGTGAATTGCCCGGAGTGGTGAAGGCTTTCGACGCTGATGAAGTGACGGTTGATTTTAATCACCCACTGGCAGGACGTACTTTGTCTTTCCGAGTGGCCATCCATAACGTCGAGGTAGCAGAGCTCCATTAGAGCGTTCTGGTGTAGGTGAGGAGGCTTTAAATATGGACGTGTTGCTAGCTAACCCCCGTGGTTTCTGTGCAGGAGTCGATCGCGCGATCGATATTGTTAACCGTGCACTTGAGGTTTTTGGCAGCCCTATTTATGTGCGTCATGAGGTAGTTCATAACCGTTTTGTTGTCGACGATCTCCGCGATCGTGGCGCTATTTTTGTCGAGGAGCTCGATGAAATTCCAGACGATGCCATTGTAATATTCAGCGCCCATGGCGTCTCGAAGGCCGTGCAGGAAGGGGCGCGTCAACGCGGGTTGAGAGTGTTTGATGCGACCTGCCCTCTGGTCACGAAAGTCCATGTAGAAGTAGCAGCTTTTAGCGATCAAGGCCGAGAGTGTGTCCTTATCGGTCATGCTGGGCACCCGGAGGTCGAAGGCACAATGGGACAGTACGATGCCACTGCAGGTGGTCAGATGTATTTGATTGAAGACGAGGGGCAGGTCGAGCACCTGGAGGTTAAAGACCCGAACAATCTGGCCTATGTCACACAGACGACATTGTCTGTAGACGATACCGCTCGCGTCATCGATGCGCTGCGTGCAAAGTTTCCTGCGATTCAAGGGCCGCGTAAGGATGACATCTGTTACGCCACCCAGAACCGTCAAGATGCAGTGAAATCCCTTGCTGAGAGGGTCGAGCTGGTTTTGGTTGTGGGCTCCACTAACAGCTCAAACTCGAACCGTTTGCGAGAGCTCGCAGAGCGCTGTGGTGCTACAGCCCATTTGATCGACAATGCTGAGCAAATCAATGCCGAGTGGCTTGAGGGTGTGGTTGATGTGGGCGTCACAGCCGGCGCCTCTGCCCCCGAGGTACTGGTAGCGGCAGTCATAGATAGGCTGAAAATGGAGGGTGTGGTCAGCGTTGAAAATTTAAGCGGTCGACCTGAAAACATTACCTTTTCATTACCAAAAGCCTTGCGCATTCCTGCGAAAAATCTGGAATAGGCGACGTTCAAATACCAGTTATGGCGGCAGCTGATCTGGCGCTTGGCCATTTTCCTAACTATTGTTTTCCCATGCTTATCTCGGCTTTATCACCAAAGTGGCTTGGGGCTTTCTCGCTGGTTGAGTTTATGGTGGTCCTCGCAATGCTAGGGACGGTCGCTACCCTTGTAACGCCGTCCTTCCGTGAGCAACTGCTCTCATGGCGACTTCATTCTGAGGCGGCTCAAATGGTATCGGCCATCTGGTTGGCCAGAGGTACAGCCGTGCGAACCGGTAGGACAACGATGCTGTGTCCGTTACAAGAAAAAAATTGTGAGGGGCTGTATCAGGAGCGCTTTGGTGTTGTCACCGAGGAGGGGGTGTTAATTCGTCAGTACCAGTCGCGACCTGGAGTATCAATTACCAACCGTCGTGGCACACAGGCAGAATTTCGTGTTTTGACGTGGAACCCTGCAGGGCTTGGTAGTCGCAACCTAACGTTTTTGTTTTGCACTGAAAATGCCAAAGTCAACTGGGCGGTAGTACTCAATCGCGTGGGCAGGCCTCACTTGCGCCGCGACTGGGGGACTTGTCCATCTTAATCTTCCAGCCCTAGTTTCTTGAGCCGATAGCGAAGGCTGCGAAAACTGATCCCCAAAGAGCGGGCGGCTGATGTTCGATTCCAGCGATGGGTTGTCAATGCTTCAGTGAGAATTTGTCGCTCTTGACCCGCCAAGTAAGTCTCCAGATCGCCATTAACCTCTTCCAGTAATGTCGCAGGTGCTTTGGCGCTGCCACTCTCGGCATTGCTGAAATCTCTACCTTCTTTCTGGATAACATGTTGTACCGCGCTGAAATCTTCCTGCTGTATTAAGTCCTCAATATCGATGTCACTGTTTTCAGTGAGGGCACTGGCACGGGCAAGAACATTTTCGAGTTCGCGAATATTTCCCGGGAACGCATGACTCATTAGATGGGCTAGCGCAGAGTCGGTGAGGCCTCTGGGTGGAATCCCCTGATCCTCAGCAATTTTTTTGAGAATATGTGCAGACAGCACCGGAATATCATCTAGGCGCTCTCTAAGCGAAGGTACTTGAAGCCCAATGACATTGATCCGGTAGTAGAGATCATCACGGAATTGGCGCTCTTGCACCTCTTGAGCAAGGGTTTTGTGTGTGGCACTGAGTAGACGAACATCAATAGGGATCTCCGTTTCACTGCCAACCGGTCGCACGGATTTTTCCTGAATGACTCGCAGAAGTTTGACTTGCATTGGCAGGGGCAAATCGGCGATTTCATCAAGGAGTAAGGTGCCACCGTTTGCGGCTAAAAACAGCCCTGACTTATCGGCAGTTGCACCTGTAAAGGCTCCTTTTTTATGGCCAAAGAGCTCGCTTTCGACCAGATCAGGTGGAATGGCACCACAGTTTACGGCGATAAAGGGCTGATCATGCCGGGGCCCCGTTTGGTGGATTAAGCGTGCTACAACCTCTTTTCCAGTGCCGGACTCACCATGAATGTGAACCGGTGCTTGGGATCGAGCCACTTTCCGGATTTGCACTCGAAGTTTTTCCATTACCTTTGTGGTTCCCACCAAGATGTCCTCTGACACGTCGGCGGATGACTGAGCAGTTTTCAGCGCATGAGCTACGAGCTCGCGAAGCTTCTCTAGGGCTAAAGGTTTTGTGACGAAATCGAAGGCACCGAGCTTGAGTGCTTCAATCGCGCTTTCAACACTGCCGTGTGCCGTGATCATTGCGACAGGAACGTCTGGAAAATGGTTTTGCATATGCTCGATGAGCGTCAAACCATTGCCATCTGGCAACTTCATGTCTGTCAAACATAGATCGGGCGTCTGATCCTTTAATGAGGCTTTGGCTTCTGCCAGTGATGACGCTTTGAGAGTGGTCAGTTGCATGCGGCTCAGAGTTATCTCAAGTAGCTGCAAAATATCGGGTTCATCGTCGACGACCAGTACAGTTGGATTTTTCATGACACAGATGACACTCGATCGAAGGTAATTCGGAATGCGCTCTCACCAGCCCCTGTGCGTCGGTAGGTAAGTCTTGCGCTATTGATCTCACAGAGTTCTTTGCATAGGTATAAGCCCAGGCCGCTACCGTGTTTTGACGTGGTAAAAAACGGTTCAAACAAGCGGGGCAGATTATACTCGGCGACGCCCAACCCAAAGTCTACAACGTCCAGATGTACCAGATGGCCCTGCTTATCTACGATTGTGTCGAGTCTAATACGAGAGCTGTCACCTTCTTCCAAGGAGTGTCTCAATGCGTTATCTAACAAGTTGGAGAGTACCCGCTTCAAGTGTTCTGAATCCATTGAAATGGTAATGGGAGTTACCTCAAAGTCAGAAATAACAACGTCACAGCGTTGTTGCTGCAATGAGCGATATTCTTCCACGTAAGTATGCAGCCAGCGGTTTAATAGGATGTCGGTGGGCTTGGGTGCCTGACGTCTAGAGACCTCGGAAACGCTATCAATGATATCGCTCACCCGACGGCTATTACTCACCAATATGTCGCACAGAATGCCATCAGCGGCATCAACGGTGCTGCTCTCGGTGAGTAGCTGCGCGGCATGACTGATGGCCCCCAAGGGATTACGTATCTCGTGAGCAATACTGGCGGTCAATTTACTTAGGGAATTGAGCTTCAAAGACTGTGCAAATTGGGTGACGGGTGTGTAATCCTCAATAAATATGAGGCTGCTGTTAGCGACATTCTCACTGAGCGCGACAAATGACGCCACCATGGTGGGACCGTCCTCCGCAATTCGAAAAGGCTCTGGGAGGTCGGTGTTTGTCTCGCACCACTCCTGATACTGATTGGCCAAGTCAGGACTGATACTCAACAAATGGACCCGTTCTCCCGCGCTCAAACCCAGTAATGTTTCGGCGGCTTCGTTGATACAAAGGGCTGTGCCTGTGTTATCGGCAAGCAGGATGCCGGTTTCCATGTGGACTATAATTTGTTCGTTAAGTCGTTGCAGCGCCTCTACCTTTGCTTTTGCCTCAAGGGCGTCAGCCTCCGCCTGTGCCAGTCGTGAGGTCATAACTTGGACCAATAACGATAAAGCAAATAACAGACTGCCTAGCAGGCCAGCAGAGAGAAGCATGTTCAGTGTGGCCTCACTTCGGCTTACCATCCAAGCGGTGTCCATGAGTACAGCGAGCACTGCGATTGCGGCGATTACGGTAGCCAGAATGCGCTCTCTTATGATGGCGGCGGCAGCGAAAACAGTGATCAAATAAAGCACAGACAAACCGCTGAGAATGCCTCCTGCTGCGCCAACAACTATGGCAATAACAGTAATATCAAAAAGAAGAAGGCCAAAAATATGGGTCTGGGACCCAGAGACAACACGCCCAAGAGGCCCCACTAATAGCAGGGCTGACATGAGTAAAAGAGTCGTTCCTGCAATAAACATGTCTTGATCGAGTTGAGAAACCAATTCAGAGCCGTCGGCGATGATCAGCAGTGACAAAAGTGCAATGGCTAACAGCGTTCGGCAGGCGTTATAAATGACGAAAAGGCGCCGCATTGCCAGATGCGTCAGGCCATCCTGAGTGCGGTTGTCAGCCTTTTTGGCCGTGTCGATTTGGATGAATTCCTGAATCGGTAATTTACTATTCATGGGATTACTATAGCAGTCGAGCTCAAAAGGGCTGTACTCAAATCATAATAGGTTGCAGCCGCAGTGAGGAGCGCTAAACTGCCTTCCGCAACCGTTAGGCCGGAGTGTCCAGATGAACCTGTGTATGGGTCAGATCAATACTTTTGTGGGCGATTGGCAGGGTAACTGTGAACGAGTTATCGCTGCCTGCAAAAGCGCGTACGCAACATCCCCTGAGGCTGTTGTGGTGTTTCCTGAACTGACGTTGACAGGTTACCCGCCGGAAGACTTATTGTTGCGTCCTAGCCTCCAACAGGATGCTGATGCCGTCCTTGCGCAGCTATGTGCGGAGTTACCGCCAACTTTGTGGGTTGTTGTGGGGTACCCCCGGCAGAGAAGCGATGGCCTCTACAACAGTGCGGGGGTTATTCATGGCGGTGAAATAGTGGCTGAGTACGACAAACAGTCGTTGCCCAATTATCAGGTTTTCGATGAAAAGCGCTACTTTCAGGCTGGCTCTGGGGCCACTGTGGTCAATATTGAGGGTGTCAAGGTGGGCATCACAATATGCGAGGATATTTGGGAGCCTGATCCGATCGCCGGTGCACGGGCAGCGGGGGCACAGCTGCTGATTAATTTAAACGCATCGCCCTTCCATCGAGGCAAACCTCAAGAGCGGCAAGCTATGGTGTCCGAGCGGGCGCGGGCAAACGATCTCCCTGTGGTTTATGTCAATCAGGTAGGAGGTCAGGATGAGCTGGTTTTCGATGGCGGCTCTTTTGCTGTTAATCGGGACGGTACCGTGGCGGTGTCTGCTGTCGACTTTGAGGAGGCGCTGTGTTGGCTCGAAGTTCACAGCGAAGATTCCGATAAGCCGACCATTCGTGACGGTGCTCGAGCTCAAGCTCGGGATGATGTGGCCGCGGTATGGCAGGCATTGGTGCTTGGTGTCCGTGATTACGTGAACAAGAATGGTTTCCCAGGGGTGGTTTTGGGTCTCTCCGGGGGCATTGACTCTGCAGTGACCTTGGCCGTGGCGGTCGATGCGTTGGGTGCTGAGCGTGTGAACGCTGTGATGATGCCTTTTCGCTATACGGCATCAATATCGATTGAGGATGCCGAAGCGCAAGCGGCTGCAATGGGTGTCGCCTATCGCTCCATATCGATTGAGCCCCTTTACGAGTCCTTCACGGGTGCTCTTGCAGGGGAGTTTCAGGGCCTAGCGGCCAATATTACCGAAGAGAACTTACAGGCTCGGTGCCGAGGGGTCTTATTGATGTCGATTTCAAATAAGAAAAACCTTTTGGTACTGACTACCGGTAATAAGAGTGAGCTCGCTGTGGGTTACTCCACGCTTTACGGGGACATGGCGGGGGGATTCGATGCGCTTAAAGATTGTCCCAAAATGCTGGTTTATGCGTTGGCACGCTATAGAAATAGCCTGACCCCCTGTATTCCTGAGCGGGTCATTACCCGGCCACCATCCGCCGAATTGGCCCCGGATCAAAAAGATGAAGATAGCCTGCCGCCTTACGAGGTGCTTGATGCCATCATTGAGCACTATGTCGAGCAGGATATGAGCGCGCAAGAGATTGTTGCCCTGGGGTTTGCTGATAGCGATGTGCGACGGGTCGTGCGACTTGTTGACCTCAATGAGTACAAGCGCCGACAAGCACCTGTCGGTGTTCGTATTACACAACGAGGTTTTGGGCGAGACCGTCGCTATCCGATTACCTGGGCTTGGCGCGGGCGTTAGAGCCTCAGCTTTTGTTTATGGCCCGCCTAGCTTTTTGGCCGGTAGTCAAATTGCGGCGGTTCGGGTGGGTCGAAAAGTCCCAAGGAAATTTGATTGATCCAGGAGCGGTGCAGACCATTCAAGTCATATTCGCTAACGAATTCACCGTTACTATCGAGACTGGGGTGGTCGGGGAAATTCTCATTAAGCACCGCAATTGAATCTTTAGCGAGATCGGTGAAATCTAGAAGAATGTACGCCTGAGCCATGATGGCAAGGCCGTCCGCGACGGAGGGCGTCTGCTGCATGTGCTCGACAACGTATCGGCCGCGATTCAGTGCTGCCATGTAAGCACCTCGCCGAAAATAGTAATTGGCTACGTGAACCTCATGCCGGGCCAACATGTTGCGCATGTGCACCATACGCGCTCGAGCATCGGGGGCGTACGCACTGTCAGGAAAGCGCGCAAGCAGCTGAGCAAACTCTGCGAAAGCCTCTTTGATGTGAGAGACATCCCGTTTCGTGTCGTCGGTGGGTATAAAGGATGCGAGGAAGCCGCCCTCCATATCAAAGGCAGAGAGGCCTTTCATATAGTACGCGTAGTCGACATTTGGGTGCTGTGGGTGCAGCCGAATAAATCTGTCGGCAGCTTCGATGGCCGCTTCGAATTCATAGGCGCCGTAATGTGCGTAGACCAACTCTAGCTGCGCCTGTTCTGCGTAACGGCCGAAAGGGTAGCGACTCTCGAGTAATTGAAGTGTTCTGATGGCCGTATTGAAGTTACCGCTGTCCAACGATCGCTGGGCCTCGAGGTAGATTTGTTGCTCCCCGTTGTCGGCTATCTCTATATCGTCTTTACCAAACCACGAGCACGCGCTGATCGAGACGGCCAGGGCGATAAATGCGATCCATTTGGCGGCAAGGCGCATGGGCTGTAAAAGGTCCGAGTACAAAAGCTTGTAATCCTCTAGGCAAAGCGTTCTCATTCCCCATTGTAACGCCAACAGGGCTCTCGCCGCCAAACAAATGGCGCGGCCCGAAGTATACGCCAAGATTGATTAGGCATGAGGTTTCTGTGAGTCACGATAAGTCCGACAGCATCGACGGTGAGGCGACCATCTCGCGTGAGCTCCATGGCAGCCGTTTTGATCAGGCTGCGGCCATTTTATTTCCCGAATTCTCCAGATCCCGCCTGCAATCCTATATCGGGGCTGGAACCCTTACCCTTGATGGCAAGGCTGTACGAGCGAAAGATAAAGTGGCTCAGGGGCAGCATGTCCTGCTGGCGGCGGCGGTGGAGCCCGCTGTGAGCTGGTCAGGTGACTCACGCCCCCTCGATATTGTTTATGAGGACGAGCATCTGCTCGTTGTCAATAAGCCAACGGGAGTCGTCGTGCACCCCGCAGCGGGTCATGCCGACGGTACCTTGGTTAACTCCTTAATTGGGTATGCCCCTGAGCTGGAGCAGTTGCCCCGTGGCGGTATCGTGCACCGATTGGATAAGGACACAACGGGCATTATGTTTGTTGCTCGCTCGTACCTGGCGCATCAGTCACTGGTAAAGCAGCTTGCAGCGCGCTCAGTTAAGCGTATTTATGCCGCGGTCTGTCGAGGTGCGCTTTCTGGTGGAGGCTCGGTCGATGCGCCAATTGGACGGCATCCCTCGGTGCGAACGCGTATGGCGGTTACCGAAGGCGGAAAACCTTCGGTAACCCATTATCGGATCGCCGAGCGATTCGGCCATCATACTGCGCTATCGGTCAGTTTGGAGACGGGAAGAACCCACCAGATAAGAGTGCACCTTGCCTCTAGGAATAACCCACTTATTGGTGACCCTGTGTACGGTGGTCGTCCTAGGCCCCCAGCGGGTGCCAGCACCGAGCTGCAAACAATGCTTCGCACTTTTTCCAGGCAGGCGTTGCACGCGCAGACCTTGGCCTTCGATCACCCAGCGACAGGGGAGCGCTGTCAGTTTGAAACACCGCTACCCGATGACCTTGTGGGGCTGTTAGATGTGCTTCGTACTCACGACGCTAATCAGCTGCTGTGACGCCTGTTTTGATGGATGTTCTTTCGGCAGATGTGGGTATATCGTGTATTCATGCGTTCACCACGCTTCGCTCACAAGGGTCCAGTGATGCACCGTTTTATAGCCTGAATTTCGGCGATCATGTTGGTGACGACCCGCTAGCTGTGACCTCAAACAGAGAGGCTTTGCGGCGCGCCTTGCCAGGTCAGGCTGCAACCCGTTGGCTGCGACAAGTTCACGGAACTGATGTGGCCGCCGCCCATGCAATTTCTGAAGGCGAAGTGCCTGTTGCAGATGCCGTGTGGACCGATCAACCGGGTTTGGCACTGGCGGTGATGACAGCCGATTGTTTGCCCATCGTTTTGGCTGGAGTTCGTGGTGATTGGGTGGCTGTCGTCCATGCGGGGTGGCGAGGGCTGGCGGCGGGTATTGTTGAGGCTGCGTTCGAGGCGGTGCCGGGAAATCCTACAGAGACTCGCGCATGGTTTGGGCCCGCTATAGGTGCCTGCTGTTTCGAGGTTGGTTCAGAGGTCCGTCAAATCTTTTTAAAACGCTTTGGTGTGGTGGCTGCAGCGAGTTTCAAGTCGACCAAAAATCCTGATAAATATCTCGCAGATTTAGCGGGTTTGGCCGCCTGCCGATTACGAGCATTGGATATTGCTGCAATTTCAGATTCTGGACACTGCACGGTTTGTGAGTCAGACCGTTTTTTCTCCCATCGCCGAGACGGTACGACCGGGCGCATGGCCACTGTGGCGATGATACTGCCCAAATAACATTCCCCACTTGAAATTAGAGCTTCAAGGCGCCATTTCATAGTTCAGGGCATGAGGCCCAAAGAACATGGTGAGGGGATAGTCACATGCGTATGGATAAGCTAACCAATCCGCTACAAAACGTACTGGCAGACGCGCAATCGCTGGCTGTGGGCCGCGATCAGCAATTTATTGAGCCGATACACATTCTCAAGGCACTGCTTGATCAATCTGGGGGGTCCGCGAGCCCTCTGCTGCAGAAGGCGGGTGCTAACGGAGCTCAACTCACGGAGGCCGTAAGCGCTGCCTTGTCCCAGTTGCCAACGGTGAGTGGGGGATCGGGCGATGTGCACTTATCTCAAGATTCCAGTCGTTTGCTGAATCGGGCTGATAAATTGGCCCAGAAGCGCAACGATAGCTATTTATCCTCTGAACTTGTTTTGTTGGCGCTGGCTGATGACAGCTCCCCGGTGGCGAAGCTGATAGCGAAGTCAGGTGCGAGTCGCGCCTCTCTGGAGCAGGCCGTTGAAGAGGTGAGAGGTGGTGAGGGCGTGAATTCGGCGGAGGCCGAGGCCTCTAGACAGGCCCTTGAGAAGTACACGATAGACCTCACCGAGCTCGCCGAGATCGGTAAGCTAGATCCCGTTATTGGAAGAGATGACGAAATACGACGGACTATTCAGGTGCTGCAGCGCAGGACTAAAAATAATCCTGTGCTCATTGGTGAGCCCGGTGTCGGCAAGACCGCAATCATTGAGGGCTTAGCTCAGCGCGTTATTAACGGTGAAGTGCCTGAGGGGCTAAAAAATAAGCGTATTCTTTCATTGGATCTCGGTGCTTTGCTGGCGGGGGCGAAATTTCGCGGCGACTTCGAGGAGCGCTTAAAAGCGGTTCTCAATGAGCTTTCCAAAGAAGAGGGACGAATTATTTTATTCGTTGATGAGCTACATACGATGGTGGGGGCTGGAAAATCTGAGGGCTCTATGGATGCGGGCAACATGCTCAAGCCCGCATTGGCGAGAGGCGAACTGCACTGTGTAGGTGCGACAACTCTCAATGAATATCGTCAGTTTGTAGAGAAGGATGCCGCGCTGGAGCGACGTTTTCAAAAAGTGCTCGTAGATGAGCCTTCAGAGGAGGATACGATTGCTATTCTCCGCGGACTCAAAGAACGATATGAGGTACATCATGGTGTTGCCGTTACTGACAGTGCCATTATCGCCGCCGCGAAACTCAGTCAACGTTACATTACTGATCGCCAGTTACCCGATAAAGCGATTGATCTGATTGACGAGGCTGCGAGCCGTATTCGCATGGAGATTGACTCAAAGCCAGAGAGTATGGATCGATTAGAGCGGCGACTGATACAACTGAAAATCGAGCGTGAGGCCGTTAACAAAGATCAAACCGAAGCGGCACAAAAGCAAGTGGCTTTGCTCGAAGAGCAAATTGCTGAGCTCGATCAAGAGCTGTCTGATCTTGATGAGATCTTGACCGCAGAGAAGGCTGCTGTTCAGGGTGCTGCAAAGATCAAAGCCACTATAGAGCAAGCCAAATTAGATTTGGAGATGGCCCAGCGAGCGGGTGACTTGACGCGAATGTCAGAGATTCAATACGGGGAGTTGCCTGAGCTTAACAAGCAGTTGGGTATTGCGGAGCAGGTGGAGCAAGGGCCCACGCAGCTGCTACGGAATCGAGTGACCGAAGAGGAGGTTGCTGAGGTCGTATCCCGGTGGACGGGAATTCCTATATCGAAAATGCTCGAGGGTGATCGCGAGAAATTGCTGCGCATGGAGTCAGTGCTCCATGAACGCGTGGTGGGCCAGGATGAGGCTGTCATTGCTGTTGCCAATGCTGTGCGGCGGTCTCGAGCAGGGCTGAGTGACCCCAACCGACCCAATGGTTCTTTTTTGTTTCTTGGACCCACGGGAGTCGGTAAAACCGAGCTCTGTAAAGCTTTAGCGGGTTTTGTTTTCGACAGTGACCAGGCCATGGTGCGACTCGACATGTCGGAGTTCATGGAGAAGCATTCTGTTGCCCGACTCATCGGGGCACCCCCCGGTTACGTGGGCTATGAGGAGGGCGGTTATCTCACCGAAGCCGTTCGGCGCCGTCCTTACTCCCTCTTGCTCCTTGATGAGGTCGAAAAGGCCCATCCTGATGTATTCAACATATTGCTTCAGGTATTGGAGGACGGTCGCCTGACCGACGGTCAGGGCCGCACCGTAGACTTCAAAAATACAGTCATAGTCATGACATCTAACCTGGGCTCTGATCTTATTCAAGAGATGGCCGGGAGTGAGCAATACGACGCTATGAAAGCGGCGGTCATGGGGGTTGTGGGGAGTCATTTTCGTCCTGAGTTTATTAATCGCGTTGATGAGACTGTGGTATTTCATCCCCTTGCGCAGGCACAAATTCGAGGTATTGCAAGTATTCAGATTGAAAACCTCAGGGAGCGGCTGGCTGAACGTGATCTGGCATTGCGGTTATCTGATGATGTGCTGGACCACCTGGCTGAGGCAGGGTTTGATCCCATTTTTGGAGCCCGACCCCTGAAGAGGGCTATTCAGCAGCTGCTGGAAAACCCCTTGGCCCAGCAAATTCTGCAGGGCGATTATGCCCCCGGGGACACAATAGAGGCGCTATTAGAGGGCCAGAAAATCATCTTAAGTCGACAACAGTAAGCAAACTCAGCAGTTGTAATCGCAAAGCGGTTACTGACGCTCTTTTAAGGCTCACTTTGGTGCAGGCTCCCTAATTGTTTTACGGGGAGCAGCTTGATGGATTCAGGTCTAAAGGGGTGGCTGGGGTGAGTCGCTGTGTTGCCTTAACAGCTAGCTTGGTCTTACGCAGGCCCTATGGGCGCGGCGGCAGAGGTGTCCATAATTGCGGGAAAGCAGCGGATTTCCACGCTGGGTTTTCCCTTCTAGAGCTCGTCATTGTGTTGGGCCTTGTAGGCGCCCTAGCGACGCTTGCCCTGCCCAGCTATCAAAATTATTTGAGAACAGCGACGGTGAGAGAGGGGGCTATGAGCTTGTTGGCTTTAGCCCTGTTGCAAGAACGTCTGCGCATTACCCGCGGCGAGTATCAGCCAGTGTCGGTGTTATTAACTTATCAGCCTCTCTCGGACCGGCTGCGCCGTCATTATCGGTTGGCTGCAGCGGTGTCAAAGCGCCCGTCTGAGTTTGTGCTCTCGCTGAATCCAACAGTAACAGCGGGAGGCTATCCCTCTCTGACGCTAGATAGCTGGGGGCGGCGTGAACCAGCTCAACATTGGCCCTGAATTTTTGCTGATTGGCTTCTCATGTTGCTAGATGCGCTGATCGCAAGCGTTCTCGGTACGATCATTTTACTGAGCTTGTTTATTTTGACCGAGAACATTCTCCTAACCGACGCCGAAAACTTAAAGCTGACGGTCTCTCACACTCACCTGCGCAGCGTTGAGGGATATTGGCGGCGCGCGAAATTCTTGGGTCAGGAGATTCAAGTGGGCGACAGGCTCTGCCGGCTTTACCCGCAATGGGTGCAAGGTTGGTGTGATGATTGGATGCAGATTAAGGCTGAATGGCATATCGATGCCGTGTTGTGTATTGCAAGGGGTCAAGATGAGATCGTTGCAACAATACGAATGCGTAGCCACCGTTGCCCGATTGGCGATGGACCCGTGCTGCAATACCGGTGGCCCGCATTTTAATGTGGAGTCGGTTCTGCCGAACTGCTGGTTCAACATCAGCAAACAATCAGTGCACAGCGACAGGTTTTTCTTTGGTCGAGGTATTAATTGCGTTAGCACTCGGTACTTGGTTGGTGTCATCCGTTGGCTTAACGGCACAGCGGTTGTGGCTTATGGCACGCTTATCGAGTGATGAGGTCGAATTGGCCGAGCGCGGTGATTTTGCGTTGTGGCATTTGTCTCAGGCTTTACTGAGTGCCTCGCCGATCACTAACGCAGGCATTGATTTGTCGCCCTGTGGTGTATTTAAGTCAGGGCGCGATAGCGCGGATAGCGCAAAAACAGGCGTGGGAATTCGGGTGGTCAGGCGAGGGCAGTTTCCGTGCTTGCCTTCCAAAAATATTCTGGAAAATTTGCCTTTTCTTATTGTAGAGCAGGCGCGATTAGGTCTCGAGACGAGGTGTGAGGAGAGTGCACCGTCTTTGGGTTGGCTCGAAGGTTCTGCCCGTGATTTTGCATTAGCGTCTGGCGAGGCCACTGGTACTCCGTCTCGCATTAAGATCGTTACTGAGGATTGCTCGACCGTTATCTCTGCGAAATATTCTGGGTTAAGACGCCTTTATTACCTGAGAGATTTTGCATGGGATGAGGGTGATGGTTTTGGCGCGCTTATGATGAAGACATGGAGGCCGGAACACCGAGACTTTGGTCGCGCAGAAATGCTGGTGCCTGGAGTGGTTAGTTGGATTATCGAACCCGTGAGATTTTCAGTAGGGACCTCGAGCGGGGCAAACCGGCAACTGGTGGCTGGTGTCAACCTCAGCCTGACCTTGCGGAATGTGCGCTCAGGTTTCAATGGCCTTACCGCACCACAATTAACGTATCGAGCGTTATCTGAGGGCTCGAGTCAAAGGATGACAGTGGCAGCCTTGGTGCTTAGTCGGAATCTGCGCGCCCCCGCATTTTATGAGCGAATCCCGTGATCGAACGAGTAAAAGGGCAGTCTCTGGGCGCTGCTAAGCATCAGTCTGGAGCGATATATATCGCCATTGTTGTGGTGATCTGCCTTATCACCACATCAATCCTGCTGGCCGCTTACGAGGGATCTGTGGTTGGTCTGCTGAGACATGGCGCCCAAAAACCTGTTGTTAATGGCCTTGTGCACCGTCCTACGAGCTCAAAACTCTAGAATTTTTCCTAGGTAGACCTGATTCACATTCATCGGCTCTCGTATTATAAGTTACGAAACGCATTTCAAGACGCGTCTTGCAATGCAAAACACAACAGCAGGCGATTAATGTTGGGGTATTGGCAGTTAATTGTCAGTTTTAGGTGATGCTATGCCGAGCTCAATGAATAAAAGGTCAGGATTTACGCTGATAGAACTTCTCATCGCCATCGCTATTGTGGGAGTTCTGGCAGCAACGGCTTATCCCTCCTATCGAGAGCACATTCGAAAGGGGAATCGGGCGGCAGCTCAGGCTTTTATTTTGGAAATAGCACAGCGTCAGCAGCAGCATTTCATAAACAGTCGAGCTTATGCGACAACACTCACGGCCTTGGGCTTTCCGGCGGACGTGCTTTCGGCCTTCCC
Organism: Luminiphilus sp. nBUS_07; assembly: GCF_051201685.1. Taxonomy (GTDB): domain Bacteria; phylum Pseudomonadota; class Gammaproteobacteria; order Pseudomonadales; family Halieaceae; genus Luminiphilus. The sequence continues at coordinate 877,176 of NZ_CP179213.1, forward strand.
CGGGAGTACCTCTGTAGCGAACGACGTAGCGCCCTTTTACACCATAGGAAGCACTGATCTAGGTGCTTCTAATGGTCCACCACCGTCCTTTCTGCTTCGTCTACAACCTGTTGTAGAAAGTGTGCAGCTGGGTGATGGGACTCTCTGCATGACCAATGCGGGGGCTCGAACCCGGAACTGCCAAACCGGCGGTGCCACGGAGGCGTGGTAATGAAAAGGTCGGACGGATTTACGTTAGTTGAGTTGCTGATGGGGCTCGCTATTTTGTCCATCGTGACCACGACTGTGGTCCCCTCTTTTTCTCAGTTACTTGCGGAGCAGCGTCTCAGGCAAGTCAGTAATGAACTCCGGTTGTCTTTGGCACTGGCCAGATCGGAGGCAATAAAGCGTAATGAGTCAGTCAATGTGCTGCCCACAGCAACGAATTGGAGTGATGGCTGGTGCGTGGAGATTGATGCGGCTGCTGGCTGCACTCAGACGCCACTAGGAGCTTATGTGGTTCCGCAAAGTATCAGGGTGAATGGCCATTCTGAGGTGACTAAAGTCGCGTTTAATAGTTGGGGGAGGTCGGGTAATTGTCCCCGATTTGAAATTGAGACATCTGTAGCTGACCGCACGTGCAGCGTCTGTCTTTACGTCGAAACTGACGGTCGCGCTATCGCAGCGCCCGGAGTTTGTGCCAATCAATGTCCCGGTATGAGCTCCGACTATTCGTGGTCCGGAGCGTGCAGCTCATGACTGTAAAAAGCGAGAGCGGATTTACTCTGATCGAAGTGCTGGTCACTTTTTTGATTACTTCCGTTGGGCTCTTGGGGTTGGCGGCGTTGCAGGTCAACGTTATGAATGACCAGTTTGAGGCAATACAGCGGGCTCAAATAACAGCAATGGTTGACGACATGGCCGCGAGGATCCGCATGAACCCCAAAGCGGCGGAAGCGGGGACTTACACACAGGATCTGATTGAGGGGGTTGCTGGCTACTATGGGTCGCTGGACGTTCAGCCAGCGTGCTCCTCCCCAACAGCAGTGCTTCGCGATCTTTGTGATTGGAATCGCACGATTGCCGGTGCGGCCCGAGTGTCTGAGGGGCAAAATCTTGCATCGCCGTTAGGGGCGCGTGGTTGTATTGAGTCAGCTGCTGCAAGTGGGAGTGGTGAAACGATTATCCGAGTGAGCATTGCCTGGCAGGGCATGATGAACTCGGTTGCACCGTCAGCCTCCTGCGGTAGTGGTCAGTACGGAAGCGAAAATCTACGTCGTGCTGTTTACCGTGATGTTGCCGTGAGATGAACGTGGGCCTGCCAACTAGCGCTCGCCAGCAGCACGGCGTGGGTTTAATCGAGATCATGATCGCAATGGCTCTAGGTATCGTTGTTGTCTTGGGTATCACAACGTTATTCGCCGATACGAGTAGAAGTTTGGCGAGTGTCGATCGATCGGGTCGTCAAATAGAAAATGCGCTATTTACGCTGGAGGTTTTAGCTGCCGAGCTTTCTTTGGGCGGTTATTGGGGTGGTGCAAATTACCCCGTCGATGCAGAGACACAAATTTTCGTCTCAGGGGAAGTGCCTGACTCAGTTCCCTCAGAACTGAGTTGGAATGTTGCTAGCGAATCGCCTCCAACCTGTCTTGGTGTTGGTGGGATCATTACTAACACGAGTAACAACGCTAAAGCCGAGCTCGCTTTTGCTATGGAATATCCGCTGTTCTCGGCGCCGGGAGCTTCGCTGAATCGAGAAATAAATGCGGGTAAATGTGGTGGTGTGACGGCGCAGGCAAATGAGAGTTCGAACTATTTTGTGATTCGGCGTGCCGGCAGCTGTGCGACCGGAGCACCGCCAAAGCCGGTACTCAATCAATGCCGGCCCTTGGGGGATTATTTTCACCTCCAGACCAATGGTTGCTATTCCGAAAACCTAGGGCTGTCTGGTGGCGAGATAAAGCTTGAAAAAGTTAACGATGCCAATGTGGAAGGGCTTCTGCCCTACACCAGCTTCGACTGTGAGTCTCCAGCACCAATTTATAGATTTGTGTCGCGGATTTATTTTGTTGATCAAAATGGCACTTTCACCCGCTTGTACTTAGATGGCGTGGGTGGTGCTCTGGGGTTCAAAGCAGAGGTGCTTGTTGAGGGCGTCGAATTGCTTCGCTTCGAATGGTTTATCGATACGAATGGAGATGGTGAGTACGACCGGGTCACGCAAACTCCTGACGCCGTTGAATGGCCTAACGTAATTGGTGTGAAAATTTGGACTGTTGTCCGATCAACCGAACGGGAGCCGGGGTACTCCGACGCGGCAACTTATACGATCGCCGGAGAGTCTTGGTCAGTGCCCTCTGCAAATAAAAACTTCCGCAGGGTGGTGCACAGTAAAACCGTGGATATCGTCAACATTGGTGGTCGCAGGCGGTGATGTCACCTATGAAAGAGCGAGGATTGGTGTTGCTGGTCGCGTTGATCATGCTGCTATTAGTTACCATCATGGGGGTGGCGGCTGCTAGTCAAGTTCAAAATAACTTGAGGGTGGTTTATAACGTCGAGGCTCGAAGCGCTGCAAGAAATGCAGCGCTGACAGCAATTCAAGAGGCGATAGCAACACCGGGGTTTCTCCAAGGGGAGCAGGCTTTTACCTCGGGATGTAACGGCAGTAGTTATGCACGCTGTCTCGACCTCACTGGCGATGGCGTTGAAGACGATATTGTCGTCGAAATGTCCCGGCCACGTTGTATTTCTGCATATCCACTTCGCAACTCTCAGCTCAATGCGCTCAGTGATCCTAAAGATGCGAGTTGCTTTACCCCAGGCCTCTATTCTCTCTGCGCAGAGGCGCTATGGGAGGTCACGGCTGTGGCGAGTGATGCGACCACTGGTGCCAAAGTGGAGGTGCGGCAGGGGTTGCAAACACGCACCACCCTAAACTTATTGGCGTCAGCGTGTAGCTGATAGCGATAACTCAAAGTACAGGAGTTGGTGTATGAGCAGGCCATCAGATCGATTTTTCTTGGGGTATATCGTCGCGCTTATTATGGCTCCCTGCTTTGCTTTAGCTGAAGATATTGACCTGTTTGCCAGTGGCCTCACGACTGAAGGGGTTAGCGATACTTTACCCAATGTGATTTTTGTACTGGATAACACGTCTAATTGGTCTCGGCAGAGTCAGAAGTGGCCCGGGGGTTTAAAGCAGGGGCAGTCCGAGGTGCTGGCAATACGCAATACGATGGCGGCCCTGCCTGACAACGTTGACGTAAACGTTGGTATTTTCGAATTTACAACTCAGGGTAACGCTAATCAGGATGGTGGGTATGTTCGGTTCGACCTGCAACCGTATCAGGGGGCCAAAGCCGCTTTTAACACAACGCTCGATGAGATCTATGAGGGTATTAACGATCCAAATGAGAAGCGTAATTCCAACAGTTCTCTGGGGAACTTGGTGGCAGATTTCTATCACTATCTGGCAGGGGATGCCTCTCTTTTTAGTGGCGCAGGAACCCCGTCTGCTCTTGCAGACGCGGGCGGCTACGCAGTGCCTTGGAGCCGTTTCGCTTCGCCTTTAACTTCGGCCATGCTCTGCACAAAGACCTACATGATTTTTATTGGTAATCCTGATTCCAACGGCCCCGAATCTGATGATCAAAGCAATTCATCAGCGTTAGCTGAGCTTTACGCCGATTTCAATATGACGCCTCCAGCGGCATTAGCTGGAGCGCCCTCGGGTGGCTTGAGCATGCCTAAATACCAAACGCGTTCGGTATCCCAGGGGAGCACTAACCAGATAGATTTGGGTTTTTCGGCGCAGTGCTACGCGGGGCCTTCAGCGTGCTCTGGTGGTATTTTTGGGGCGCCATCTGAGGCTGCTTCGATAACCGCAGCATGCGTTGATGCTGCTGCTGGATGTTTTTGCAGTGCCAGTAACGCTAAGACCAACCGCAGTAAAAGCGGCTGCCCTGGTCAGGGCAACAGCCAGCAGTACAAGTACCGAGTTTTTCAAAACCCCGGAGTGACAGAAGATGGCGGGCACTCGGCGACGGATCTTCTCATCGACGGTGTTGATTACAACTTTGATGATTGGACTAAATTTCTCAAAGAATTTGGCGTCCCGGTGACGGTCACCGGCGATGACGGTAGCACCGAGATTTATCGAGCTCAGGTCACCACTTATACGGTTGATGTTTATAACGCCAAGCCCAATGCACTCCACTCCGCACTGCTTGATAGTGCCGCAGAGCAGGGGGGTGGTTACAGACAATCAGCAACCAACGCCGCGGAGCTTGAGGCGGCACTGAATCGCGTATTTGGCGATATTATCGACATTAATACGTCTTTCTCCGCGGTAACTCTACCGCTGTCCTCGGCCAATCGAGCGCAGGCCGACAATCGCGTATTTGTCGGTATGTTCAGGCCTGGTGCTGATCGTGAGCCACGGTGGTTGGGGAATCTTAAGCAGTATCAGCTTGCCTTTTTCAACGGCCAGATTGAATTAGCCGATGTAAATCTTGAGCGCGCGATCAACCCTCAAACGGGTTTTTCTCAGTCTTGTGCAACCAGTTTTTGGACCTCTGATACGAGCGATGTCGATGCCTCGATGAGTGGTCTTCAGCCGTATTTTGATGGATTAGCCCTTGATCCAAATCCGGTTAGCACGTGTTCGCCCACTGTGCTTGCGGGTCGCAGTGTTTTGTCTGACTCTCCCGACGGCCCATTTGTTGAAAAAGGAGGTGCTGCACAGCAAATCCGAAATCAAATTACATCGTCAGGAGCTAGCGCCAGAGTTGTTTTGACTGAGTCGGGGCAGGCGCTACGCGCGCTTAGCGTAAATGATCTAAGTGATGCTGCGTACTACCGTTATGTGGTCGGGGAAAACCCGGGTTTACGAGGAGGCGACGCGAAAATTCCCGTTGGTAACGGTTTGTATGGCACCAACCCTAATTTGAATTCAACCGAACGTATGCCTGCTTCGGGATTACGGGCAACCATTCATGGCGATATTGTGCATTCGCGGCCATTGACGGTCAGTTACGGATCAAAGTCAGATGGCGGGACTTTGTTTCGTGTTTTTTATGGGAGCAATGACGGTGTTTACAGAAGCCTTGACCCAGATTCAGGGTCTGAGGATTGGGCTTTTATTGCGCCAGAGCACTATCAGGGCATTGAGCGGCAATATCGGAATACGCCTTCGATAAGTTACTTCGGACTAGATGCTGCACTGACCACCGATATTGACGCCGAAAACAAAGATTATTTCTTTGATGGCTCTACGGGTGTCTACACAAAATACAACACTTCTGGTCAGCTCACGACGGGCTTCATTTTCCCGACAATGCGCCGCGGTGGCCGTATGCTCTACGGCTTTGATATCAGTCCTGCTGGGGGGCAGGCGGGCACCCCGCCGGACAGCCCGAGCTTGCTTTGGAAGTTGGGATGCCCCAGCTCAGCACAGGATACAGGTTGCACCCCGGGATTTTCTAACGTTGGACAGACTTGGTCGACCCCAGTTGTGGGTTACATCAAGGGCTATCAAGAGGGGGGTCGCCCAGTGTTGATGATGGGTGGGGGATGGGACGGCTGTCTGGATGTAGACAGCGCTGCCTACGCGTGTTCGGGCACGGTCAAAGGGGACAGTGTCTTTTTTGTCGATGCCCGCAGCGGTGAGCTGTTGGCAGAATTGGCGACTGATGCCCCTGTGGTGGCCGAGCTGGAGCTACTGGATATTGATTTCGATGGTTACATCGATTTTGTTTACGCTGCCGATGCGGCTGGAGGTTTGTATCGGATTTCGCTGAGTCAACTTCCCGGTGCTCAAGCGACATCAACGCTGCCTATGGGCCAGTCCGCTTGGTTCATAAAAAAAATCGCAAGCGTCGCTAACTCCAGCCGGCGATTCATGAGCCGACCGGTTGTGGGTGCTTTGGGGGCTGACGTTTTTGTCACTTTGGGCAGTGGCGATCGTGAGCGTCCCCTCAAACAAAACTACCCCTACAAGCAACAGGTCGCTAATCGTTTTTATGTCTTTATTGATCGTCCCACTGTTGGAGGCAACGAAACTGAATTGGCGGCACGCCCAACCATAAACTTGGATGGCGGTTCCTTGTTGAACGCCGCGCTGGGGTTGGCCCCGGGAGCCGCGATCACCGATTACGACGGTTGGTATATCGACCTGTTGGATCGTGGCGAGCAAGTTGTGAATCAGTCGGCGATCGGTGGCGGGCAAGTATTTTTCAACACGTTTCAGCCCAATGGTGGAAATGGTGGGATGTGCAGCAATTTAGGGGTGTCAAAAGCCTACCGTATTCCCTTGTTCACGCCGAAAAATGATGTCGGTGAGGAGTTTGGTGAAGGGATACCCATTCCGCCAATCATAGTAACGGTGAGGCTAGATTCTAATGGCAGTAGTTGTCAGGGTGCTGGATGTGGAGCTGGCGAGCTGACAGATGATGTGGTCACTGTTTGCATTGGATGCAAAGGCTTTGATCCGGTCAAGATTGAACCCTTGGGTGCCGAAGTTCTCAACGAGGCTTTCCGGGTGGAAAACATTGATCGTTTGTAAGCATGAAACTTAGCAGTGACGGTCCTCTACTTGGCGAGCGTCATTCAGCTTCCGTTCAATTTCCTCTGAAGACATAAATCGCACGGTACCGTCAGGGTCCTCTGTGCGTATTCTCGAAAAATTCTCGTAGGTATAAATATTGTCCTGAGCGTGTTTGCAAAGATCAGCATTTTTCTGAATACGCACAGACGCCACTGGAGTGTTGTCATTGCTTGTGCTTTGGTTGGAAGCGTTGTTAACGCCTGCTTGCTGTTTGTTTGAGGTTGGTTGCTGCATCTGATCAGGTCTGGCACCGCTTTGGCCGTATTGGGCGCTGTTGAGGGTTGTATGCGGTGTGCCTGGGGGCGGTGGTCGATCGCTAATCACGGGCCTGCCATTGCTGTCATTCCATCGATACATCACTGCAGCCTCTGTGGGATGTGCCAGCATGAAGAGTAGGCTTGCGGTGGCGAGCGTGGCTGCCCAGCTGAGGACTGTCGACATAGCGGATCCCAAAATTAACTCTACGACACTCAAGCTACTGTGATCTTTGCTTTTCGGCAATATCACACGGTGTTAATGCTGAGCATTTCTTGACTTTTTTGCGGCACCTTTCCACTATGTTCCCCGTCACGCGAACGGCAACGGCTAACGATGAGTACCCTCATCCGCTGGCCCACCCCCATGACGGGATAGTTATGAGGGCTGTTTGCGGGTTCCGTCTGGTGCGTTTGCGCACTTCGGGCTCGACACTGCGCTACCCCGCAGGCCGACCGATACACGGGTTTCGTGATCGCTGTTCTGGCTGGGTGGCTAGGAATTGATCCGACCAGTGTTTCGTGCGACAGGCAGCGGCGGTGGGGTAGAGGCGTAAGCCTGTAGCTCCCGTCAGTGTATGACACCCCCAACGGTGGGAGCGAAACATGGAACAATTATCTGGCGGCGAAATGATCGTCCGGGCTTTGGAAGACGAAGGCGTTGAGTATGTTTTCGGATATCCAGGCGGAGCAGCGCTGCATATTTATGATGCAATTTTTAAGCTCGACGCGGTGCCCCATATCCTAGTACGTCACGAACAGGCAGCTACCCATGCGGCGGATGGCTATGCGCGTGCGACCGGCAAACCCGGCGTTGTCCTGGTGACTTCGGGCCCGGGTGCGACTAATGCGATCACTGGCATAGCGACAGCTTACATGGATTCGATTCCCATGGTCGTGTTGGCGGGACAGGTTCAGACGCATTTAATCGGAGAGGACGCGTTTCAAGAAACCGATATGGTTGGGGTGTCGCGCCCCATCGTCAAACACAGTTTCATGGTGAAACGCACTGAGGATATCCCCTCAATCATCAAGAAGGCCTTTTACATCGCAACTACCGGAAGGCCGGGCCCGGTAGTGATTGATATCCCCAAGGATTTGACCCATCCGGAACAAAAGTTTGACTACCACTATCCCGAAAGTGTCAGTCTGCGCTCTTATCAGCCTTCAAATAAAGGACACACAGGCCAGATTCGCAAGGCCGCTAGATTATTGTTGTCGGCCAAGCGACCTGTGATCTACGCAGGTGGCGGGGTGATTCAGGGAGAGGGCTGTGAGCTGCTGACTACGCTGGCGCAAAAACTGAATTACCCGGTCACTAATACCCTGATGGGGTTAGGTGCTTACCCCGGTTCTGATCGACAGTTTTTGGGTATGTTGGGAATGCATGGTTTTTATGAAGCGAACATGGCCATGCATCATTCCGACGTTATTTTAGCGGTGGGCGCTCGATTTGATGATCGAGTGACTAATACGGTGGGTAAGTTTTGTCCGGGCGCAAAGATTATTCATATTGATGTAGACCCTGCATCTATTGCCAAAATTGTGCCCGTCGACATCCCAATCGTGGGTCCAGTTAAGACGGTTTTGACTGAGCTACTGAGTCAGATCGATGCCCAATTGCAAGGGAGTGATCGCGAAATGCCCGAACCCGCTGCACTCGCCCAATGGTGGCAGCAGATCGAAAGTTGGCGTGAGGCCCACGGACTTTGGCACGGACGTCGTTACGGGGAAAGTGAGTTGGCGATGCCTCAGGACGTTATTAAATGCCTTTATGAGGTGACCGAGGGAGATGCATACGTAACATCCGATGTTGGGCAGCATCAAATGTTTGCAGCGCAGTATTATAAATTTGATAAGCCTCGTCGTTGGATCAATTCTGGCGGACTGGGAACCATGGGCTTTGGTCTGCCTGCAGCCATGGGGATTAAGTTGGCCCTGCCCGATGCAGAGGTAGCCTGCGTGACGGGTGAGGGAAGTATTCAAATGAATATTCAAGAGCTGTCTACCTGTGCGCAGTACGGTACGCCGATAAAAATAATCAGTTTGCGCAATAATTATCTGGGCATGGTCAAGCAGTGGCAGGACATGCAGTACGAAGGCCGTTATTCAGAAAGTCATTACGCGGCTTCGCTGCCTGATTTCGTGAAGCTTGCTGAATCTTTCGGCCACGTGGGCATGAAGGTGGAGAAGCGCGACGACCTGGAAGCAGCGATGCGCGAGGCATTCGCCTTGAAAGATCGACTGGTGTTTCTGGATGTTTTCGTTGAGCCCCACGAACACGTTTACCCAATGCATGTGGCACCTAGTGGTGCGATGAAAGATATGTGGCTCAGCAAGACGGAGAGAACCTAACATGCGACGTATTCTATCTGTATTACTAGAAAATGAAGCGGGAGCCCTGTCCCGTGTCGTGGGACTCTTTTCGCAGCGCGGTTACAACATTGAATCGCTGAATGTGGCGCCTACTGACGATCATTCCTTATCACGCCTAACGCTGACCACCTCAGGGGACGATCTAAAAATCGAGCAGATCAACAAGCAGCTAAATAAGCTGATTGATGTCGTTAAAGTCGTTGACCTGACTGAGGGTGCCCACGTTGAACGAGATCTTCTACTGGTGAAGGTCCGCGCCGTCGGATCGCAGCGAGATGAAGTTAAGCGGACTACCGATATTTTTCGCGGCCAGATCATAGATGTGGGGCCAGAGACTTATGTCATTCAGTTAACGGGGCCTACAGAAAAGCTGGATTCTTTTGTTGCAGCCCTGGGCGACGCTGAAATTATGGAGGTGGTGCGCTCAGGTGTCGCGGGTATGGCACGCGGGGAAAAGGTCCTGGCACCTTAATCAAAGCGCCTTTAATAACGCCTCTGTCCTTTCTTACATTGCGGCGGCGGGGGTCCAGCGTATAGACTCCCCGCGATAAATAAAATAATCACTGGGGGAATACCTTATGGCGTTTGATCTAATTATGCCGCCGATAGTTGGTTTGGCGGGCCTAGTCGTAGCTTTTGTCATCTATAACGTGATGTCCAAGCATGACGCCGGACCCGATAACGTGAAGCGTATCGCGGACCAAATTCACGTCGGTGCGATGGTTTTCATGCATCGCGAATACAAGATGCTAGCGGCTTTCGCTGCGGTACTAGTCGCGGGCATATTCCTGTCACCACTGGGACAAGATACCGCCATTGCCTTCGTTGTCGGCGCCGTGTCTTCTGCGACTGCTGGCTACCTTGGTATGTATGCTGCGACCCGTGCCAACGTCAGAACCGCAGTGGCGGCCAATGATCATGGGCCAGCCAAGGCACTAAACATCGCCTTTTATGGTGGCTCAATCATGGGGCTATGCGTAGCGTCACTGGGCTTAATTGGCTTAGGCGGACTCTTCTATTTCTTCGGAACTGATGTTGAGTCGGTCCACTCGATTCATGGGTTCGGCATGGGTGCCTCGGTTGTGGCACTGTTTTCACGCGTTGGCGGTGGTATCTACACCAAAAGTGCGGATGTCGGTGCCGACCTGGTGGGTAAAGTGGAAGCCGGCATTCCTGAGGACGATCCTCGCAACCCAGGTGTGATCGCGGATAACGTGGGCGACAACGTGGGCGATATCGCCGGCATGGGATCGGACATCTTTGAGAGCTATTGTGGTTCGATGATCGCTTGTATTGCGATCGCCGCGACGATGGCTGTCGCCGCCGACCAGCAAACTTCACTGATGATGTTGCCGCTTGGTTTAGCTACGGTGGGTCTGCTGGCCTCGTTTATCGGCATTATTCTGGTACGCGCCCGTTCTTCTGCAGCGCCTGAAGATGCACTGCGCAGCGGTACCCTGGCAGCTCCCGTCGTGTTTGCCGCTATGGCATGGTTTCTCGTTCAATCTCTAGGCTTAGAAGCCAAGGTTTGGTGGGCGGTTGTTGCAGGTGCTGTCGGTGGCGTCGCTATCGGGCTGATTACCGAGTACTACACAGGCGGTAGCCCCGTTCGCAAGATTGCGAAGTCAGGGGAAACCGGACCCGCGACGGTCATGATCACGGGTCTTGCCGTTGGCATGGAGTCGGTGGTTGTTCCCATTTTGGCTTTAGCCGCGATTATTTATGCTTCTACCGAGCTCGCAGGGCTGTACGGTGTGGGCATCGCAGCGGTGGGTATGCTTTCTACTGTCGGTATTACTATGGCGATTGATGCATACGGACCTGTCGCGGATAACGCAGGTGGCATCGCTGAGATGTCAGGCATGGGTGAGGACACCCGAAAAATCACGGATGGTCTTGATGAGGTGGGCAACACCACGGCGGCCATTGGTAAAGGCTTTGCTATCGGTGCCGCAGCGCTTGCTGCTCTTGCGATCATCGCGGCCTATGTCAGCACCGTATCGGTGCTCAATCCCGGCTTCACCCTTGAATTGTCTGAGCCTCAGGTTCTGATAGGCATGTTCATTGGTGGTTCGATACCGTTCCTTATTGCTTCAATTACCATGACAGCGGTGGGCGAGGCGGCTTTTGACATGATTAATGAGATTCGCCGGCAGTTCAGAGAAATTCCCGGTCTCCTCGAGGGCACCGCTGATCCTGATACCGAGCGCTGCGTCGACATTGCGACGACGGCGGCCCTGAAGCGAATGATTCTGCCAGGGGCGATTGCCGTACTTGCACCTGTGGTCGTGGGCTTCGGTCTCGGCCCTGAATCTTTGGGTGGCATGTTGGCAGGGGGCTTGTTGGGCTGCGTTCTGATGGCACTAATGATGGCGAATGCCGGTGGAGCCTGGGATAACGCCAAAAAGTTTGTTGAAAAGGGCAATCTTGGCGGCAAGGGTTCCGATACTCATTCCGCCGTTGTCGTTGGCGACACAGTGGGCGACCCCTTCAAAGACACTTCTGGCCCCTCCATGAACATTTTGATTAATGTGATGGCAATTGTCAGCCTCGTGATAGCGCCCCTGCTTTGATTTAGGTCGCACTTGCTTGCGTGATACGCCCGATGACATTGGGCATAAAAAAGGAGCCCTCGAGCTCCTTTTTTTTGTGCTTTGAAACGACTCAGGCGATGGATTTCATTTCCGTCATGTAACCTCGTAATTCCTCGCCCACTAACTCTACCGTGTGGTTGCGAATTTCAGCATTGACCTCAATGAGCGCTTTATTGTCGACGCCGTTGTCGCCCGTCATGCCCCCGCCAATCACATCGCTGTCCACGGACTGCATAAACTCAGCCAACAAAGGTCTGGCGGCTTGGTCAAAAAGGTAGCAGCCGTATTCCGCGGTGTCAGATATCACGACATTCATTTCGTACAACTTTTTTCGAGCAATCGTATTAGCAATAAGCGGTGTTTCGTGGAGTGACTCATAGTAAGCCGACTCTTCGATGATACCGGCATCCACCATAGTCTCGAATGCCAGCTCTACACCAGCCTTGACCATGGCGATCATCAAAATGCCCTTGTCGTAGTACTCCTGTTCCGAGATGTCTTCCTCAGTGAGCGCCTGCTTTTCAAAGGCTGTCTCATTGGTTTCGGCGCGCCACTTTAATAGGTTGGCATCGTCCTGTGCCCAATCTGCCATCATGGTGCTTGAGAATACACCAGAGATAATGTCATCTTGATGCTTCTCAAAAAGTGGCCGAAGGATGTCTTTCATGCTCTCAGACAATTCGAAAGCTTTGATTTTCGCCGGGTTTGTCAGGCGGTCCATCATGTTGGTAATGCCGCCCTGCTTGAGACCTTCAGTGACAGTTTCCCAGCCGTATTGTACCAATTTGGCGGCATATCCCGGGTCAGTGCCTAGTGCGACCATTCGATCGAAGCAAAGTAGCGATCCTGACTGCAGCATGCCGCACAATATCGTTTGTTCACCCATTAGATCTGACTTAACTTCGGCAATGGGAGAGGACTCGAGAACGCCAGCCTTATGGGCACCGGTACCCGCTGCAAGCGCCTTTGCAATGGCCATGCCTTTGCCTTGAGGGTCGTTTTCACGGTGCACGGCAATCAGGGTGGGAACCCCGAAGCCCCGCTTGTATTCTTCTCTGACTTCAGTTCCCGGGCATTTGGGGCACATCATCACCACGGTGAGATCTTTCCGGATTTGCATGCCTTCTTCGACCAAGTTAAAGCCGTGGGCGTAATCTAGGCACGCCCCCTCTTTCATAAGTGGCATGACAGCATTGACGACAGGTGTGTGCTGCTTATCGGGGGTAAGGTTCATCACCACGTCTGCCGTGGGGATCAGTGTTTGGTAATCGCCGACCTTAAAGCCGTTATCGGTGGCCCGCTGCCATGACGCCCGTTTTTCAGTAATCGCCTCGGGCCTCAGTGCGTAAGCTACGTCAAGCCCACTGTCTCTGAGGTTAAGGCCTTGATTAAGGCCCTGCGCCCCACAGCCGATAATAACAATTTGCTTGCCGCGCAAGGCATCCACACCGTCAGCGAATTCAGAGCGGTCCATGAATCGGCATTTGCCAAGCTCTTCGAGCTGAATACGTAGGGGTAGCGTATTGAAATAATTGCTCACCGTGTTCTCCTGAGGGTGTTTTTGAAGGTGTGCTGCTTTGAAAAATCGGCGCCGAGTATACCCCCTGACATCAAAAAAAGCTTGTTGTGGCCTTTGTGTCGAGGCTTTTTTTGCAAATCTCCCGCAGATTATCTGGCACTGTTAAACTATGGATGCATTTTCAACGAAAGAGTCCTATGTCTACTACTGACGCTGACAACAAAGAAGACGACAATTTTGAGCGCGCTGCCGAACAGATTGAGGCGCCCCTAACGTCGCTGGTAGGCGATTACGAAGAAACCCACGGGTCGGAGGCTGCGGCCCCTGCTCGTGGTGTATTCCTACTGCCCAACTTGTTCACGACCGGCGCCCTGTTCTGCGGCTTTTACTCAGTAATAGCGGGTATGCAGGGGGATTTCTATGCGGGGTCCGTCGCTATTTTGGTGGCAATGATCTTTGATGGGCTCGATGGTCGAGTCGCGCGGCTGACGCACACGACCAGTGCTTTTGGCGCTGAGTACGACAGTTTGTCAGATATGATTTCATTTGGTATTGCACCTGCGTTGCTCATGTTCAATTGGGCATTAGTGGATACGGGGAAGCTGGGATGGGTCGCTGCGTTTCTGTACACGGCCTGCGCGGCATTGAGGCTTGCTCGCTTCAACACGCAACGAGATTCGGTGGATGCGGGTTATTTTGTGGGGCTGCCCAGTCCCGCGGCGGCGGCTGCCGTGACGGGTAGTGTTTGGCTGGGTCAGACCCATGAGTTGCCCGCTTCTATCCTGCCGCTGGCCTGGCTCCACGCTGTGCTGCTGGCGGGCCTAGGTTTTCTTATGATTGCCAGATTTCCATATTTCAGTTTTAAAAGCATCAAGCTGGACGGCCGCGTTCCTTTTGTTCGTATTTTCCTGATGGTAGGCGTGCTGGCCCTCATTGCTCTGGATCCCCCGTTGTTTATCTGGGTGTTTTCTTTTCTCTTTGCTGTTTCAGGGCCGATCCAGCACCTGCGTCAAAATGTTGTTCAGAGAGCCCAAAAGGAGGATGAAGCCCGTGCCACGCAAGATTCTTAATGTGCCTCAGATTGCTTCCTCTGAAATAACTCCAGAGTCGGTCTGGCTCGATCGCAGAAATTTGATGAAAGCAGCAGCTGCAGGGGCGCTGGTGAATACTTTGCCCACTCAGGCTGCTGCAGCACCTGCCGCAAAGCCTTTGTCTTACAGCCAAGCTAAGTGTGATGCCTGTTCGACAGAAGAGACGCTGACGCCGGTCGAGGACGTGACTAGCTACAATAACTTTTACGAATTTGGGACTGATAAATCAGATCCCGCTGAGCACGCCCATACTATGACCACTGACCCTGGTCGGTGGAGGTATCTGGATTGGTCAACAAGCCGGGCAAGCTGAACCTAGAAGATGTTCTGGGTGGTTTTGATCTAGAAGAGCGAATCTACCGGTTTCGGTGCGTTGAGGCGTGGAGCATGGTCGTGCCTTGGATTGGGTTTCCCTTAGCAGATTTGTTGCGGCGTTTTGAGCCCACGGCAGACGCGCGCTATGTTGCTTTTAAAACGCTCTACCGGCCTGAGGAAATGCGCGGTACGCGATCATTCACCTCGGTTATCGATTGGCCCTATAAAGAGGGCCTGAGACTGGATGAGGCAATGCACCCCTTAACGTTGATGACCGTGGGCCTCTACGGAAAGACGTTGCCTAACCAAAGTGGTGCTCCGCTACGGCTCATTGTGCCCTGGAAGTACGGCTTCAAAAGCATTAAGTCGATCGTGTCAATTGAGTTAACCGACCGACAACCGCAAACCTCATGGCAGGAGCTGGCTGCTCATGAGTATGGGTTTTTCAGTAACGTAAATCCCGAAGTTGACCACCCCAGATGGAGCCAGCGTTACGAAAGACGGTTACCGTCGTCGCTGTTTAAGCCTAACCGGGTACCGACACAGCTCTTCAATGGTTATGCCGAGCAGGTGGCTGGGCTGTACGCGGGTATGGACCTAAGCAAATATTACTAAGTAGAGGCTAGGCTAGTGGGTGTTCCGCTGTACCGTTTACCTTGGTCAGATCGGCTTTGGTGGGCCTCGGTGTTTGCTCTAGCGCTGAGTCCTTTCCTGCTTATCGTCTATGGTGTGCTCGGCAATACTCTTGGGCCCGACCCCGCAGAGGCGTTAATGCATCAAACCGGAGAGTGGGCTATTCGCCTGCTTGTACTGGTTCTAGCTGCTCGACCTGTGGCGCAATGGGGATGGCCTGCCTTGTTTCGGTACCGGCGGATGCTGGGATTGTTTATGTTTTTTTACGCCACCCTTCATCTAATAGTGTTTGCACAGGTTTACGTTGGCTGGAGCCTGGCGATATTGCTGGAGGAGTTGATCGAGCGCCCCTACGTGCTGGTAGGTTTTGCGGGTTGGGCGCTGCTCATTCCTTTGGCGGTGACTTCGACAGACCGCATGCGGCGTAGGCTGCGTCAGCGTTGGCGGCAGCTGCACCAGCTGGTTTATGGGGTTGCCGTCTTAGGGGTTTTGCATGTGTTGTGGCTATCGCGGTCTGACATCGGCGACGCTGTGCTCTACGGGGTGCTGTTGGGAGGCTTGCTATGCTGGCGGGCGGCACTTGTTTTAAGGCGCCGTTTCACTGCCAGACGCTAGTTAACCGCACTGCAGGTGTGCAGCGTTAATCGGTAGTCGAGATGGCAAAGCGTAAACTTTAAAATATGTTGCTAAAAAGGGTTGCGCTGCAGCGCGTGACGCGTATAGTCGCGCTTCCGCTCAGGGGGGGGTATGATCCAATCTGAGCCGGATGAAATCAAAGTGGTTTTTTCTTCGAAAAAGACTTGCGCGGTTTCAAACGGTGCGTATAATGCGCGACCTCGGTAAGGCGAAGCCCTTATCAAAAAGTCAGTCCTAGCGGCGACTTGATACTTAACAATTAGATGAAGACAGATGTGTGGGCACTTGTTGGAGTAGTTGTCACTAACTATTCAGAAACAACAAGTGACTCATCGATTCATTGAATTAATGATTCTAGATTTTGTTTCTGAGCTGAGATTTGGGTGGTAAAGCAAGTTTCTGCGTAACCATCCCCTCTTGCTTCGGCAGAGGTTAAAGATTCTTCAACTGAAGAGTTTGATCATGGCTCAGATTGAACGCTGGCGGCAGGCCTAACACATGCAAGTCGAGCGCGAAAGCACTTCGGTGTGAGTAGAGCGGCGGACGGGTGAGTAACGCGTAAGAATCTACCTAGTAGTGGGGGACAACTCGAGGAAACTCGAGCTAATACCGCATACGCCCTACGGGGGAAAGCGGGGGACCTTCGGGCCTCGCGCTATTAGATGAGCTTGCGTTGGATTAGCTTGTTGGTGAGGTAATGGCTCACCAAGGCTACGATCCATAGCTGGTCTGAGAGGATGATCAGCCACACCGGGACTGAGACACGGCCCGGACTCCTACGGGAGGCAGCAGTGGGGAATATTGCGCAATGGGCGAAAGCCTGACGCAGCCATGCCGCGTGTGTGAAGAAGGCCTTAGGGTTGTAAAGCACTTTCAATTGGGAGGAAAAGTTAACGACTAATACTCGTTAGCCTTGACGTTACCTTTAGAAGAAGCACCGGCTAACTCCGTGCCAGCAGCCGCGGTAATACGGAGGGTGCAAGCGTTAATCGGAATTACTGGGCGTAAAGCGCGCGTAGGCGGCTTTTTAAGTCGGATGTGAAAGCCCCGGGCTCAACCTGGGAACTGCATCCGATACTGGAAGGCTAGAGTGCGAGAGAGGGAGGTAGAATTCCATGTGTAGCGGTGAAATGCGTAGATATATGGAGGAATACCAGTGGCGAAGGCGGCCTCCTGGCTCGACACTGACGCTGAGGTGCGAAAGCGTGGGGAGCAAACAGGATTAGATACCCTGGTAGTCCACGCCGTAAACGATGTCTACTAGCTGTTGGGGTACTTGAGACCTTGGTAGCGCAGCTAACGCAATAAGTAGACCGCCTGGGGAGTACGGCCGCAAGGTTAAAACTCAAATGAATTGACGGGGGCCCGCACAAGCGGTGGAGCATGTGGTTTAATTCGATGCAACGCGAAGAACCTTACCAGGCCTTGACATCCTCGGAACTTTCCAGAAATGGATTGGTGCCTTCGGGAACCG
Organism: Luminiphilus sp. nBUS_07; assembly: GCF_051201685.1. GTDB lineage: Bacteria > Pseudomonadota > Gammaproteobacteria > Pseudomonadales > Halieaceae > Luminiphilus. The sequence goes on from NZ_CP179213.1 coordinate 894,654, forward strand.
ATGGACAGGTGCTGCATGGCTGTCGTCAGCTCGTGTCGTGAGATGTTGGGTTAAGTCCCGTAACGAGCGCAACCCTTGTCCTTAGTTGCCAGCACGTAATGGTGGGAACTCTAAGGAGACTGCCGGTGACAAACCGGAGGAAGGTGGGGACGACGTCAAGTCATCATGGCCCTTACGGCCTGGGCTACACACGTGCTACAATGGCAAGTACAGACGGCTGCAAACCCGCGAGGGGGAGCCAATCCGAGAAAACTTGTCGTAGTCCGGATCGAAGTCTGCAACTCGACTTCGTGAAGTCGGAATCGCTAGTAATCGCGAATCAGAATGTCGCGGTGAATACGTTCCCGGGCCTTGTACACACCGCCCGTCACACCATGGGAGTGGGTTGCTCCAGAAGTAATTAGTCTAACCTTCGGGAGGGCGATTACCACGGAGTGATTCATGACTGGGGTGAAGTCGTAACAAGGTAGCCCTAGGGGAACCTGGGGCTGGATCACCTCCTTAAACGATTGTGACTCTCTTCAGCAAGTGTTCACACATTTGTCTTCATCTATTAGGTTAATGCGACGGTTTTTACTCGGGTGCGATTTTTAGGCCTGTAGCTCAGTTGGTTAGAGCGCACCCCTGATAAGGGTGAGGTCGGCAGTTCAAATCTGCCCAGGCCTACCAGTTTGTTCCGGGGCTATAGCTCAGCTGGGAGAGCGCCTGCCTTGCACGCAGGAGGTCTGCGGTTCGATCCCGCATAGCTCCACCAATTCCGTCGCAACGAATCCATACATGGACGCACTAAGGTGTGTCGATGTCTGGTTTTGGCAACCAGAGTGTTCTTTAACAAGGTAAATCAAGCTGATTCTTTGAATCAAAAATCTACAGTTCAGCTTCGGCTGAGGTGGAGAGGATGATTCATTGATGAATGTTCTCGAGTGCGGTTTCAATTCCCGCGCTCGAAACGAGTTGTACATACTGTGACTTAAGCGTCACAACATCCGGCGGGCACAAACTTTGATCGGTTTGTGTCTACTAGTACCTAACCTACGCAAAGGGGGTTAGGGAACAGTCTTCTTGGACAGATAACTTCGGTTATATGGTCAAGTGACTAAGCGCATACGGTGGATGCCTTGGCAGTCAGAGGCGATGAAAGACGTTGGAGCCTGCGATAAGCTTCGGGGAGTCGGCAACCAGACTTTGATCCGGAGATTTCTGAATGGGGAAACCCACCCGCAAGGGTATCCTGCACTGAATACATAGGTGTAGGAGGCGAACCCGGGGAACTGAAACATCTAAGTACCCGGAGGAAAAGAAATCAATTGAGATTCCCACAGTAGCGGCGAGCGAACTGGGATCAGCCCTAAAGTGTTTGGTGTGATAGTGGAACGGTCTGGAAAGTCCGGCAATAAAGGGTGATAGCCCCGTACACGAAATCTATCCATACATTATTCGAGTAGGTCGGGACACGTGTTATCTTGACTGAATATGGGGGGACCATCCTCCAAGGCTAAATACTACTGACTGACCGATAGTGAACCAGTACCGTGAGGGAAAGGCGAAAAGAACCCCGGAGAGGGGAGTGAAATAGAACCTGAAACCGTATGCGTACAAGCAGTGGGAGCACCTTAGGGTGTGACTGCGTACCTTTTGTATAATGGGTCAACGACTTATTGTCTGTAGCAAGCTTAACCGTTTAGGGGAGGCGTAGGGAAACCGAGTCTTAATAGGGCGTTCAGTTGCAGGCAATAGACCCGAAACCGGGCGATCTATCCATGGCCAGGTTGAAGGTGCCGTAACAGGCACTGGAGGACCGAACCCACTAACGTTGAAAAGTTAGGGGATGAGCTGTGGATCGGAGTGAAAGGCTAATCAAGCTCGGAGATAGCTGGTTCTCCTCGAAATCTATTTAGGTAGAGCGTCGTGTCTAACCCTGGGGGGTAGAGCACTGTTTGGGCTAGGGGGTCATCCCGACTTACCAACCCCATGCAAACTCCGAATACCCAGGAGTTCAATCACGGCAGACAGACAGCGGGTGCTAACGTCCGTTGTCAAGAGGGAAACAACCCAGACCGCCAGCTAAGGTCCCAAATACCAATTAAGTGGGAAACGATGTGGGAAGGCTCAGACAGCTAGGAGGTTGGCTTAGAAGCAGCCATCCTTTAAAGAAAGCGTAATAGCTCACTAGTCGAGTCGGCCTGCGCGGAAGATGTAACGGGGCTAAATTGGTAACCGAAGCTGCGGATGCATGCTTGCATGCATGGTAGAGGAGCGTTCTGTAAGCCGCTGAAGGTGAACCGAGAGGTTTGCTGGAGGTATCAGAAGTGCGAATGTTGACATGAGTAACGATAAGGGGGGTGAAAAACCTCCCCGCCGGAAGATCAAGGTTTCCTGCGCAACGCTAATCGGCGCAGGGTAAGTCGGCCCCTAAGGCGAGGGCGAAAGCCGTAGTCGATGGAAAGCAGGTTAATATTCCTGCACTTTGTTTTACTGCGATGGAGGGACGGAGAAGGCTAGATCATCAGGGCGTTGGTTGTCCCTGTTTAAGGCAGTAGGCTGGAATCTTAGGCAAATCCGGGATTCTAAGGCCGAGAGCTGATGACGAGTGCCCAAGGGCGCGAAGTGATTGATGCCATGCTTCCAAGAAAAGCTTCTAAGCTTCAGGTAAAACAGAACCGTACTGTAAACCGACACAGGTGATCAGGTAGAGAATACCAAGGCGCTTGAGAGAACTCGGGTGAAGGAACTAGGCAAAATGGTACCGTAACTTCGGGAGAAGGTACGCCGGTTTTGGTGATGAGACTTGCTCTCTAAGCTGAGGCTGGCCGAAGTGACCAGGTGGCTGCGACTGTTTATTAAAAACATAGCACTCTGCAAACACGAAAGTGGACGTATAGGGTGTGACGCCTGCCCGGTGCCGGAAGGTTAATTGATGGGGTTATCTTCGGAGAAGCTCTTGATCGAAGCCCCGGTAAACGGCGGCCGTAACTATAACGGTCCTAAGGTAGCGAAATTCCTTGTCGGGTAAGTTCCGACCTGCACGAATGGCGTAACGATGGCCACACTGTCTCCACCCGAGACTCAGTGAAATTGAAATCGCTGTTAAGATGCAGTGTACCCGCGGCTAGACGGAAAGACCCCGTGAACCTTTACTATAGCTTCACACTGGACTTTGACTTTATTTGTGTAGGATAGCTGGGAGGCTTTGAAGCGATGGCGCTAGCTGTTGTGGAGCCAACCTTGAAATACCAGCCTGATAACGTTGAGGTTCTAACCTAGGTCCGTAATCCGGATCGGGGACAGTGTGTGGTGGGTAGTTTGACTGGGGCGGTCTCCTCCCAAAGAGTAACGGAGGAGCACGAAGGTGCGCTAATCACGGTCGGAAATCGTGAGGTTAGTGTAAAGGCACAAGCGCGCTTGACTGCGAGTCTGACAAGACGAGCAGGTACGAAAGTAGGTCTTAGTGATCCGGTGGTTCTGTATGGAAGGGCCATCGCTCAACGGATAAAAGGTACTCCGGGGATAACAGGCTGATACCGCCCAAGAGTTCACATCGACGGCGGTGTTTGGCACCTCGATGTCGGCTCATCACATCCTGGGGCTGAAGCCGGTCCCAAGGGTATGGCTGTTCGCCATTTAAAGTGGTACGCGAGCTGGGTTTAGAACGTCGTGAGACAGTTCGGTCCCTATCTGCCGTGGGCGTTGGAGAATTGAGGGAAGCTGCTCCTAGTACGAGAGGACCGGAGTGGACGAACCTCTGGTGTTCCGGTTGTGTCGCCAGACGCATTGCCGGGTAGCTACGTTCGGACGGGATAACCGCTGAAAGCATCTAAGCGGGAAGCCCCTCCCAAGAATAGTTCTCCCTGTCCCTTGAGGACTCTGAAGAGCCGTCCAAGACTAGGACGTTGATAGGCTGGGTGTGGAAGCGCTGTAAAGCGTTGAGCTAACCAGTACTAATTGCTCGTGAGGCTTGACCATATAATCCAAGTTGTTTGGTGTACGGTTCGTAACTAGAACCTTAAGTACACAGAAGACTGACGGCACGCGGCGAAAGTTGCGTGACTCTGAAAGGAGTATGTTGTGCTCAAGTCATAGTGTGTGTTGGGTTCATCACCAACGAAAGAATCAGCTAGATTTACCGCCTTATTTGAGAGGTTTTCTTGCTACTTGTAGCGAGTCTGTCACTCAAGCCAGTTTGCCTGGCGACAATAGAGCGTTGGAACCACCTGATTCCATCCCGAACTCAGAAGTGAAACGACGTATCGCCGATGGTAGTGTGGGGTTTCCCCATGTGAGAGTAGGTCATTGCCAGGCTTTTATTAGAAAAGGGTTACCCATTGGGTAGCCCTTTTTTTTGTGCTGCTATTTAAGCGCTCCCCACTATCTCTAGAGGTCTTGCCAGTGTGCTGTGGTTTTGTTGGGGTATAACGTATAGTTCCTATGCTTAGACATTGATGAAATTCGACGAGAGATCGTCTAGATTTTGTCAGTCTAACTAGCGTTTTCGTGTTTTGAGATGGTTTAAGTCGATGTATGAATCCGCCGAACAATACCTGCGCAGCGACCTTCACGGAAAATCTCGAAACCTGGCGAGAATTCTGGAGAAGTCTTTAACCAACGGCCGTGTTTCGGAAGCTACACCGGCGCATTACGCTTTAGCGTCAGCTTTAGCTCGAGCTGTTCACGTTATTGAGACCGATGGCGGTCACCCTGATGAGCAATGCACGAGAGTGCTGCAATCCTTCAGCACGACGGTTGTGAATGGCCTGCGGCCCGGTGAAGATCGCGATAAGGTTGATGCGGCCCAGATTGCTAAGGCCCAATATTTGACCTTGGCCCGACGTCAGAGCATTCGATTACGGGCTGCGGCTCTTGAGGCCGGTCAGAAACTTGTTCTCGCTGACTTGCCTATCAATGGCATGTTCGATCAAAAAGCTGACAGTGTTAGTAACACACCCGTTGAGCTGTCTCTGGAACAGAATGCTTATCTTCTGTGTCTGGCAGATCTTAGTACCGAAGCTGAGCTCGAAAAAGCCCGGCAGTTACTAGCAAATAATGTAGCAACAGCGTTCTCAGACGTTAGGTACAAGGATATTTGCCGGGCTTATCAATGGATGGGTTTCGCTGCCGTAGCGACGACGCCCTACGCTGAAATGGCAGACGATATTGCAATGCAGGTCTTGTTTCAGCCAAGCACGTTGCGCCAAGGCTTAGAGGACGCTCCTTGGCAGATTCTCCAACAGCTATTCCTCTATCTCACTGCAAGGCCCTCAGAATCACTTTATGCCTATGCCCAAGTGTTGTTGCTTGAACTGCTAAATGCTCAAAGACGGCTGGATACTTTTAAGGCGGTGGAAGCCAATCTTCCTGGGATGTTACTCAGTATTGACGTTTGTTCCCGAGCGCTCCGAGCAGGACAATCTTTGCGTCGCAAATTAAACAACAAAGAGGCTGGCCCTTTGCCATTTTTGCGTGGGAGCGCAGTGGCTAAGATCACCGGTGGCGTGTTTAACCCGCCGTTAAAGCAAGACTATGCCTATCCTGAGCTGACATTTTCCACATCCTATTTGGAGCGGACGGGCATTTTTATTGGAATAGACAGTCATTGGGGCTTCGAGCCGAGTAACGACAGCACCTTTAGGCAGGCGATTAAAAAAGGCGCGTCTTTGATAATTGCATCGGATCAGAACAAGCCCTCAAAAGGCCAATATTTAGAGGTTCGGAATACCTTCACGGCATTGGTCAAATTGGCGCTAGCACGAAGAGAAACGTTTCGCGGGAGGGTCATAGGTGTTACTGGCAGTGTCGGTAAAACGACGGTTTGCTCCATGATCACCGCGTTGCTAGGAGTGCAGGGTGAGGTTTATAAAAATATTGCCAACTTTAATCATCAGCCGGGCGTTCCTAAGAGTGTTGCCAATATTCCAAGGCGCGCACGTTACGCGGTAATTGAAATGGGCATGGGCGCCAAACGTACGATCCTTCCCAAAGCACTGCTTGTGCGGCCGCACACGGCCGTAGTTACCGATATTCAGGCCGACCATATGGAGTTTCACGAGTCTGTAGCCTCTGTGGTGAAGACAAAAATGGAGGTCATTTGGGGGGTCGAATCCGGTGGAACGGTTGTGCTGAACCGCGATTCTGAACACTTCCCTATGCTGCAGGGTCTCGCGTTACAGCGATCAGACATCAACCTATTGACCTTCGGACAACACCCGCAAGCCGATATTTGCGCCGAGGATATCGAGTTGGGACCCGAGCATTCGAGGATACAAGTTAAGGTGTTCCAAAAAACGTATCACTACGTTTTGGGTTTGCCCGGTATGCACATGGCCTTAAATAGCTTAGTGGCCGTGGCTGTAATGGTATCTGAGGATGTCGATTTGATTCAGGCGCTGCCGGCGCTAGAAAAGCTTGAGCCTGAAAAACGCCGAAATCAAATAAGCGAGGCGACAACGGCTAACGGTACGCGCCTCCGAATTTTAGATGATAGTTTTAACACCAATCCAGCCTCGGTTAGGTCGAATTTGCACGTGCTTGGTTTAATGGAGCCCGAGTCCAACGGACGCCGTATTTTGGTTTTGAGTGACATGGGGGAAATGGGAAGCGACGCGCGGCACTATCACACGGCGTTGGCTCAGGATATCAATGACTCACGTGTTGATATTTTCTTGTCATTCGGCGACCACTGTCAGGCACTTGATCAACTAATACACGATCGCATAACGCACAAAAATTTTGAGTCAGTGGTAGCGCTTGAGCAATTTTTGCACACAGCGGTGCGCAGCGGCGATATCGTTTCTTTTAAAGGTTCCGCGCGAGAGGTGTCGATATCAGATATCGTAAAAAACCTGACTGATGGCAAGCCCCAGAGCCAAATCGATCGTGACGCACCAACGTTGGTGGAGTTTTTTAACCGCAGGTTCAAGGAGGATGCCTACAACTTAACCAAGATTTCTGAGCAGGAAAAAGCGGCAGTCAGTTTCCTAGTACAGCAAACACTTGCGCTGAAGAAGCAACAGCCAGGGGCCTTGTGGCTCATAGACTATGGGTGCGGCGATGGTCGCTTACAACCGTTTTATAATTTACTTGCTGAGACTTTTACCTCGACCGAGTTTCATATACTGGGGGCGGATTTCGCAGTCGAGGCGCTAAAAGCCTATCGGACACAGTGTCTTCGAGATGGCTTTGAGGATACAAAGCACGCTTGGGAGATTAAAGGTTTACCTAATGACCAGCGCCTAGCGTCGTTGAAGCGCGGCAATATCAACATTCACTTTTTAGAAGGCGGGGTTGAATCGCTACAGGCAATGATTTGCGGTGTCGATCAGCGATTTGAAATTCTTGTTGCTGCTGGTGTTTTATGTCGAGTGTTGGGCGATCAATGCCGTCGTGAAATGCTTGAGGCCTTTAGTCGCGTTGCTGCTTCTGCATTTGTCTCAATGCCCACTCAGGATGAGTTTAAAAGTCTGCAAATTGAGTTTAATGCCCTACGGGAGGAACGGTTGCAGTTGCTGTCTCAGATCGAGAGCCTAGATAAACAGGACAACCCTGAGCGCGATAATGCGAGGCAGCGCTTATTAGCGATTGAAGATATTTTGAAAGACGCACTTGTAGAGGGCGAAATCTATTACTCTGCGAGACGGGTCCGTGGTTTTGGAAGAAAAATACCGGATTTAAAGGACCACAAAATCCCGTATTTTTCTGCCACAAAACTGCAGGCACAACAGGTAATAGACTACGGCGGTTATCACAGCACCTTGGTGACCCATGGCGCCTTTGGAGGACATAGCCGTTGGATGATATGTCTGGGAAGTCATGAGTTTTCGGTAGACTCAGTTCAGGTGAACAGCGTAGAGCTTTAAGGAGCCGAAGCATGGGAAGTGTTGGAGACGGACTAGAGGCGGGCAACGCGCGGTGGTCTTTTGGGGGACAAACGGCGCAACAATTTGACGAGCATGTTTCTAAGTCGGTGCCCATGTATACCGAGGGCCATCAAATTATTTGTGATCTAAGCGATTTTTTCCTGTCTGGGGGCTCCACGTGCTTTGAGCTGGGGTGCTCTACAGGAGAATTAACGGCCAAACTCGCATTACACAATAAAGACACGGAGCCAGCGCGGTTTGTTGGGATCGATCTTGAGCCCGCTATGATTGACCTCGCTAGAGAAAAGTCTGGAAACTTGAAGCTTGAACAGACTGACTTCGTTGTCGATGACGTCATTCAGGCAGATATTACCAACGCGGATCTCGTGGTTGCTTATTACACCGTTCAATTTATAAGGCCTAGCGAGCGTCAGCGACTTATAGACAAGGTGTATAACGCCTTGAATTGGGGGGGCGCCTTCATACTGTTTGAAAAGGTAAGGGCCAACGATGCCCGCTTTCAGGATATTACGACGAGTTTGTATAACGAATACAAAATGGCACAGGGTTACAGTCCCGAGGAGATCTTTAGTAAATCCAGGAGCCTTAAGGGTGTGCTCGAACCGTTTTCTACTCAGGGCAACTTGGATCTCTTGGCGCGAGCTGGCTTCGAAGATGTCTTATCAATCTTTAAATACTTATCTTTTGAGGGCTTTTTAGCGATTAAGTGAATTGCTTTACATTAGGTAGGCTGAGTAATGCAGTTTGATCAGGTAATGTGCGAGACCAAGTGCGGTGAGTAATGCGATATCCATAGAAGTCTCTAGATACCTCAGTGAGTAAATTAATAGCTAATGCAGTTAATAGCGATCACCTGCTCGCGATTTCTGAAGTCAATGGCCATAACAAAGAGGAGTAGTTTGTGTTTATTCAAAAATTTCTAATACTGGTCGCTAGCTTAACTGTGGCGATCACCTGCCGTGGTGAGATGGCGACGATGGATGTGTTGGGCGAGGTGGAAGAGCTGCGTCCAGGTTTGCTTGAGGGCTATCTTTACGGGCAGCCGGTACTCAACAGCAAAGTCTTTATTCCGGCGCCACCCAGTGCGGGCAGTGCTCTTGAGTTGGCCGACGTCGCAGCCAGTGAAGCTGCCTTGGCACTGCAAAATAGCCCCCGCTGGGATTTGGCAGCGCGAGATGCTGAATTGAAATTTCCCGAGGCTGCCGCGACCTTTCAATGCGCGGTAGGTCGGGTGATTAGTGACGTTGAAACCCCGGTGCTCAACCGACTCCTTCAGCGTTCCCTTGCAGATTTTGGCTTAGCGAGCTACCCCGCTAAACAAGCTTATCAACGGTCCAGGCCTTTTGTGACAAATGAGCAGCCCATTTGCACGCCCCATGAGCGAGAGATGCTCGCCGGTGATGGTTCATATCCCAGTGGTCACAGTGCGATTGGCTGGGGATGGGCTTTGGTGTTGTCGCAGGTATTTCCAGAAAAAGCGGAGTCGATCCTGGCTCGAGGAAGGGAGTACACGTACAGCCGGATGGTCTGCAATGTGCATTGGCAAAGCGACACGTTGGCCGGAATGACTGTAGGTGCTGCTGTTTTTGCGCGGCTACAAAATGATCCCCTATATCTTGCCACGATGGCGGCTGCAAAGGCTGAAGCCGAGAAGATTTCGCCAATCAATCCTGACGACAAGGCTTGTGCGGCTGAGGCGAATGCAATCGCATTTGAAAATTCTTAAGTTGTTCGGGAGGTTTAGCGGGTACGTTTAGTGAACGTGGCCTAGACTATTTGTTGTTGCTTAGTTTTAGATGTTGGTCTGAATCGCTGAAGGTGGGCCCTAGACAGGACCGTGGCCTGTTTTTTGGGTTTTAGGAATGGCGTAGATACACGCTTTCAGGGCATCGAAAGCTCGAATATTTCCTCTGAGATACAAAATGTATCACTCAAACGGGTCAGGCAAACTCCTTTCCGCGTCCCGCCCAAGGGAAAACCGCACAGACCAGCTCAAACTATTGGCATAAACTGCCCCAATACCTAGAACGCCCAATGTTACTTGTTCGGCTCAGTTAACCCTGTATTTATGCGGCCCGTGGAACATCCGTGGAACATTTTTGCCTGCACTTAATCACGCCCCCGGCGTGAACGATTCCTGTCACAGCTTACCTCGGCGTTGAGCCGCAAACTTATGGCTGATACCGTTGAAGCTGCAACCAACCAAAGAACGGTCGTCCAATGAGATACAGATTGATCTTACTACTTACCCTTGCCTTGCTGCAGGGCTGTCAAAAATCAGATTACGAAGTTTGTATAGACAGCGCGTATCCACATGCGTTGACTTGGGAAGGAACAAAATCAGAGAATTCTTCGAAGACACCAACCGAGCTAAAAGACCTCGCTCGACATCAAACAGCCTACCAATGCGCCAAGTTTCTCAATTGGCAGCCCCGTTAGCGCACCGTGGGGCAGACGGCAGGATTGGCCGCAAGGGGGGCTGTAGCACATCACTAGTGTGCGCTAGCGGAGCCTAAGTCGGAACATAATGAAGTAGTCAGATAGAACGGTCTGGGTCCGCAATTTAGGGATGGGTTCTATCAGCCCCATGCCACCAGGCCCGTGTAGCGAGTGTCCATCCAGAGAGAGGATTAATTGCGCTCTGACTTCGGCAGCAGTCTTTGACGAATCAATAGCAAGACCGGAAGAGACATGATCAAAGCCAGTAGCGGTAACAGAGGTAATGTGGGAACCGGCGCTACCGGGGCGGATATCAACCTCAAGAAAAGCGTCGATTCTTTCTGGATGTTGTAATCTTCGAGCGTGCGTCCATCTTCAAGTTGTTTGCCCGCAAAAACTAAAATTTGCTGGTCGAGCGGAATGCCTTCCCTATCTTGAAGCTTGGCTTTAACGTTCTCGATGGAATCTGACGGCTCCACCTCAAGGGTAATGGTTTTACCTGTTAAGGTCTTGACGAAAATTTGCATCGCCATTGCGTCAATCGGCATTAGTAGTGTCAAACACACCACTGCAGCCGCAGTAATTTGTGACCTCATTGAGCTCTCCTCTGTCCCACAAGTCACCATACACCCAAAAGACCCGTTAGCGCACCGTGGGGCAGACGGCGGGACTAGGTGAAGAGGAACACCCCTGCGCCCAGCTAGAATGCTTTAGCTAAGCGTTTGTTGGAGTATCAGATGTAGCCAGATGTCCCTACCCCGAGGAGGGGGTCAGACTTGTTCATTCGCGGAAGCTGCCACTCCCGCTTACAAGAAATCAATTCATAGCGAACTCATGCTCAACCAGCTTTTGGAGTTGGGCTATCTGCTCTTGTTGGCTTTGGACAATCGCAAGAAGTTCCTCTTGTTGAGACTCCAGTTTCTGCTGAAGCGAAGTAATCTGTTCGTCTTTTGCCTCTGAAGCGTCATCCAACTCCTGAATCGCTTTTATCATCGGCGCCAACAAGTCGTTATAACGTAAATATAGATAACCTTTGTCGTCTGGCTGGACAACCATGCCGCTATTACCCAAACCATGCTTTGCCAGAGTGGCTTCCACTTCCTGAGCCATGAGCCCCATCTCAATATCGGATTCCGGATTATTGATGCGGTGATAGCGGACGGGGTTGAGGTCATTAATCAAGCCAAGACCCACACCCACTGAACTCACTGCCTCCTTGAGCCTCGCATCGGAGGAGTTAACCACACTATTGCTTGTTACGCTGCCACTGGCTATTAAGTTGCCAGTGACTGTTACGTCGCCGTATCCACCAGAATTGAGCGTTATGCCAGAAACCGCTGATAGAGTTATACCACCAGCAATAGAGTCAAGTTTAATTGATTCGGCAGAATCTCCTTGTGAATTGGTCACTACAATAGTGTCGTTTGTACCCAAATTAGTTTTTAAACTAATACCACCACCAATAGAAGTTAAGGCAATAGCTTCTTCAGTAGTACTTCTAAGCAAAGTGTCTATGGCGGCCTCTAAATCATCAAAGTTCTTGTTGAACTCCTCAGCTTCAATGATGTCACCATCCTTAAAACTATGAGTGACTTGTGTATCAGCCACTGTGTTGACGCTGACGAGAAGCAAACCTGCCATCAATAGCCGAATCATCTTAGATCTCCTTATTTCGCATGAGGTACACAACAACCCACAGCGCGACAGCAAGCAGGATGGTTGCCCATAGGGGCATAAAAGGAACGGGCACTGAGACGCCACCAAATTGCGCCTCTCCAAATCTAGCAACACCGAATATAGGCGTACTGCGAGCCACAGCAAGGCCAGACAAGCACAGAGCCGCCAACACAACGAGTCGTCTAATAAGCATCAGCAGACATCCCCAGAAAACCCGACAATAGCACAGAGCATCGTTGCAAACGGGAACTGATTGGCAGTTTGGAAGGATTGGCTGCAAGGGGAGTCATAGTGCCGAAACTTAAATCAAGCTCGGAACTTACGGAATCCAAACAGCCCTTACGTTGATCGCTGATAACAACGCACTTAGAGATTATTCAAGTTCCCAGACACGTGCCTGAAAGGCCTTAGTCTTCAGATCAACCGTAGAAATATGCAGGATTCGACTGCTGTTATCGTCATCAAACCCATAAACTTTGAGGTTGGTGCCGTCGCGTGACCATAAGCCTAGCGTTGCACTTTTTTCAAGAATCCCCGTGTCATTGATGGCTTGTACCGTGCCGGTAAAGTAGCCCTTGGTATTTTCATCATTGGTGGCGACCATGTTGTGAGTAGCGTGCACTAGCCCATATTTTCCACCGCTGTTTTAACGATAACGCTCAAACCACGCCAGAATATGATTCACCTTGGCAATGAGATTCGAGGGGCGCTTATAAATACTGTGGCTGGCCCCAGGAATCCGCACCATGAGCGTATCGATACCTCGATGCTTCAAAGCTTGGTAGTACTGTTCGGTTTCACTGATGGGGGTTCGGTAATCGAGGTCACCGGTCAGCAGCAAAGTGGGCGTAGCAACATTGCCCACCAGTGACAATGGGGATCGCTCCCAATAGCTTTGGATATTCTCCCATGGCGGGGCGTCAAACCACGTGGTGGCAAAGTAATAGTTGAGGTCAGCCGTCAGCACGAAGCTCGCCCAGTTGATCACCGGTTTGGCAACGGCCGCCGCTTTAAACCGATTAGTTTTACCCACAATCCAAGCAGTCAACACGCCGCCTCCAGACCCTCCCGTAACGAATAGCTGTTGGGGATCTATATAGCCCTGCTTGAGTAAGGCGTCGACACCGGCCATAAGGTCATCATAGTCATATCCGGGATAGGCCAAATCAATGCTGTTTGCAAAGGCCTCGCCGTAGCTCGTGCTTCCCCTTGGGTTGGCGTAAAGAACAACGTATCCGGCTGCGGCGTAGAGCTGAGCTTCAGTACTAAAGTTTGGCCCGTAAGCTGTATGAGGGCCGCCATGAATTTCTAAAATCAGGGGGTATTTAACCGCGGGGTCAAAGTGTGGGGGCTTCATAACCCAGCCTTCAATGAGCTTGCCATCATGAGAAGAGGGCCAGATTACCCGTTGAGTAGAGGCTAGTACTTTGTGACCTAATACATCCCTGTTGAGGTCGATGAGGGAAAGGGGCGGTTTGTTCGATTGTATGGCGACCAAGTCTGCAGGTTTTTGGTCACTTCCTACAGTTGCAACGACGGTATCTTTGCCGCTCAGTGAGAAAGTCCCGCTCGTATAGGGACGTCCGATGCTCGTTCCACCTAACAGGGTATTGGCCTGTCGCCGTTCACCCTGCAGGGATATGCTCGCTAGTCGCGTGGTGCCTTGATCGTCGTATTGAATCCACAAGGTTTTGTTATCGGTAGACCACTGCGCGTCATCGACTGATCGATCAAAGTCTGTGGTTAGCGATCGACTGTCACCGGATTCTAAATTCATGATGACTAGCTGATTTGGGTTGTACCCTTGGCGTTCATCCTCTGAGGCGAGGTAAGCGAGAAGGCGACCGTCAGGTGAGATGGCAGGGGAAAATTCTGCACCGTTTTGTTGGGTTATAGGCTGTAGATCCTTTTTTAGTAAGGACACTTTAAATAGGTCACTTTGTTGAGGTTGATACTCGTGGTCATTGCGGTGATTACCGCTAAATAAAATTGCGAGGCTATCTTGGGTCCAGGCGATCCCTTTGTTCATCGGATAATCTGTGCTGGTGAGTTGTCGTGCAGTGCCACCTTCGGCAGGTATAACGAAAAGCTGTTTACTGCCGCGAGGGAGGTAGCCGGCACCGTCCCGTCGATAGGTCATCTGATCAATAACAATCGCAGGCTCTGCCCAGGTAGCGCCCTTGGGTTTGACCGGCATTGCGGCCAACTGCTGCGCTGGATCCGTCACTGTTCGTATGAAGGCGATCCATTCGCCGTTGGGGGCCCAACTAATTTCTGATGGTGCCTCGGCGAGAGTGGTAAGGGTGATGGTGGATCCTGTTGCTAGCCAGCGGACGAGCAGCTGTGTTTTGCCGTCAACTTTGGACAGATAGGCGAGGCGATCACCAGAAGGTGACCAACGTGGAGAGCTGTGTTGTCCCGGGCCACCGACCAGGGGTTGGTGGTTTTTACCGTCGACGTCGACTTGCCAAATGGCTCGATGGGCCTTGTCGCTCATAATATCCATAGATATGCGAACGTAGGCGACCGTTTTGCCATCTGTGGAAATTTGAGGATCGTTGGCATACTCAAGCCCAAAGACATCGGTGGCCTCAAAGGTGTCGGGTTGGGACGCCTTGGCAGAGGCGACTACCATTAACAAGCACCAGCCAAGCACTAAAAAGACCCCTGGAAGTTGACGGCTTATGGGCGGTGCATTTGGAATCGACGCCGACCTGTCTTGAGGGTTCAAAAGTGGAAAAATCATAAGGGGCACTCACTCTTTCTAATTATTCAGAGTATCACTGAGGTAAATCTCTCATTAAAGCCCTATTTAATCTGGGCTGTTTACTGCCTGCGCTTGCCCCCATAATGCGTGCATCAATTTATTGGGAGAGAGGCTATGGAGCCGGTCGCAACGTTAAAGTTTATGGCTACACTCACGGCGCAACTAGGTGATCAGATCGTTGTTGGCGAAGGGCCTCGGGGCTCTCGTGTTGTTATTGATGTGCCTTCTGTGACCTTGGTGGGGGACAACATTCAGGCTTCGTTAGCAACTCAAGACGCAGCGGATTGGCTCACGCTATCTGAAGACGGAAAGCTCGGCGCTTTAGATGTTCGCATGACCTTAAAAACCGATGACGGCGCGTTTATTTATGTTGAGTATCAAGGGCGTGCTGATATGGCGTCGGGCGTTATCGCGACGGCACCGACCTTCCAGACAAGCCATGAAAAATACCTCTGGTTGAATCGCATTCAGGCAGTGGCTGCTGGCCAGCTCGACGATAGCGGCAAGCTGGTTTACAAGTTCTATGAGGTGGTGGTGACTGTTGAGGATTAGCTTGATCGACAGTGCAGACAGACAGCTCTGGTGAGGTCAGGCGTCCCGAAGTGAGGCATTTTGGCTGTTGTGGCAGTGCATGAACGGCTGCCTGATTGAGCGGGTTGCCGTTAAAGCGGCCAGGCTTGGCAATGGCAGCCTGCTGGATCAGGCGCTTGGGGGGTGCTTTTATGGCGCTGGTGGCTTTTGTAATCACCCCCTATCAAGTTCCCCGTGATTGCTTCCACGCTATTCACCCTGAACCCTGAACCCTGAACCCTGAACCCTGAACCCTGAACCCTGAACCCTGAACCCTGAACCCTGAACCCTGAACCCTGAACCCTGAACCCTGAACCCTGAACCCTGAACCCTGAACCCTGAACCCTGAACCCTGAACCCTGAACCCTGAACCCTGAACCCTGAACCCTGAACCCTGAACCCTGAACCCTGAACCCTGAACCCTGAACCCTGAACCCTGAACCCTGAACCCTGAACCCTGAACCCTGAACCTGAATCCTTTTGCGACGCTAAGAGTGGGTCGCATGAACAAGGAATCGGCCTGCCAATTTTTAAGAAATGGTCAGGGTTGCTCAACGACATAGCACCCAATCATGTGGGTATTGTTTAGAGCTCCACGACGCTTGAGCCGTTGTCTGGAGGTTTATGGTGGGAGGTGTGGTCATACCGAAAAGCCTTGAGACTTAAAAACCGCACGACGGCTACCGACGTAGGAACATGTTTAGCCCCTAAGAGAGTGCAAACTTGTGGCGGTCCAAATTTTAGCGTCGCTTCTCCTTTTTCTCGGTATGACACTTGCTGTTTACTACCACGTTGGATTTGCCAATATCCGAGCAAGCTACCGCTTGTGGTTTCAGAAAAGTTACTGGGTTAATTACAACGTCGTGGAGGCGGTTGCCTGGATAGCAAAGGCGGCAGTTATCCTCCCAGGGTTAATCTGGCAGCAAGAAATTTGGCAGCTGCATTTGATTACATTGGCGACGTCTGCACTACTTATTTGGGTCTCAGAGCGCAAACTCCTGCCCACGATGGTTGCCTTCAACACGCTGTGGATAGGCTTGTCGAGTGTGGTGATCGTCCGAAATGTTTTTTGATCCTACGGTAGCCGCTTAAGCTTTCGTTGCTAAAAATTCGAGCATAGTCACGTCATGAGGCCTCAAGGCAGTCTTTAAAACGACTCCTTGTAGGGGCGCAGGTCCAGTTCTTGTGTCCACGCTGAGCGGCCTTGAGCGTGCAGCGCCATATAGGCATCGGCAATTTCTTCCAGTTTTAAAGCACCGTCTTGCCCCAGGCCATTAATATATTCAGGAAATCGGGTGCGCACTTTTTCGCCCTCAACAACACCGTCAATCAGGACATGAGCAACGTGAATACCCTGAGGGCTAAATTCTCTGGCGATAGATTGCGTGAGCATTCGCAAAGCGCCTTTTCCTGCTGCAAACGCAGAAAATCCAGCCTTGCCGCGAAGGCTCGCGCTCGCACCGGTAAAGAGCAGCGTCTGTTTTTGGGCGATATTTTGCTGCTGTAGCATGAGTTTGATCACCTGCTGCGACACTATAAAGCCACCAAGGCAGGCGACTCGCCATAAATCTTCAAACACGGCGGGCGTTACGTCTAGAAAAGCTTCGGGTCGGTTGTTGCCCGCGTTGTAAATGGCCAGTTCAAGAGAGTAGCCGCTGCTGGCCACTCGATTCATTGCCGCTATGACTTGGTTTTCGACGGTTACATCGGCCAGCAAGGGTTCGGCTGAGCCACCCTCGGCCAAAATACTTGCCGTAATGGCGGTCAATTTTTCAGGGCTTCGGCCATTAACGAATACATGAAAGCCTTCTCGCGCAGCCCTGCAGCAGAGCTCGCCTCCAACACCCTCACGAGGCCCTACGCCAAATATAATAGCCGCTTTTTTATGCATAGTTCAGTTTGCTGTGTCTGGTGGCATGGCGTTTTCTGCGGTTGTGTAATGCATCACACGCAGTTCCTCATGGCCTGCGAGAATGTCTGCGATACCGCCACACCACTCACCGACTTCACTCATATTAGGGGTTTTTCGCGTCCAGTTCTCTGCATTCATGCGTTGTTGAAGAGCCACGGCGATCCAGCAGTGAACATAAGTTGTGGGATGAACGACATCCCAAAAAACTGCGCGTTCGACATCATTGCAAACAAAAGATGCATCGGTTTCACCTAGATACCCGCCTGTGTAGCAGCGGGCTAGGATCACCTTCGAGGTCTTATCGTCCTCTGACCCAAGTGGCCTCGCGAGCTCAGTAATATCGAAGTCAGAATACTGCTTTATATCGAAATGAGGGTACCTGTCGTAATTCAGGATGTCGTCGAATAGCGTGTGTGCGTCAAATAATAGGAAGCTTATATCGCTGTATTCGTCCTCCAGCCGTGAAACCATCTCGGCCAGTAGCTGGTTGTGAAGATGGGTAAGGTCAGAGAGCTTGTTCGCCAGCATGAGTCGTCGTTCTGTTTCGCTAAAACTCGATTCCGCTGCATAGGTAGTATTTTCCAAAACAATGGGCGATAGCCCCAAGTCGGGAAGGTTGCCGACTAAGATATGGCGAGCATCTAAGGCGATCAGGCTTCTGATTTGTTTTTCCAAGCCATTAACAACCGTTGAAACAACTTTGGGATAACCTTCAGGAGAATCAAGTCGATCGAGTAATGTTTCGATGGCTCCGCTGAAGGGTTCTTTAGCAATGTAATCATTGGCTCCGCCCCAGATCATGACGGCAGTCTTCTCAGGTTGAGACAGGTAGTCCTCGGTCATGAAAGACTCTTTGAATACCTCAATTTGTTGTGCTGTTGTGCCACTCACGAAAAATTGACCGCCATCCATAACGCGCTGTTTTAGCGTTACTTTGGGGATTGTCTCCTTGCCTGTTACCGATGCTCCTCCCACTGCATGATTGCCAATGGCTAGGTAGCTTAGTGACCCGATATAGTCAGGCCAGGCAGGGCCATTGGAAAATCTACCAATCCAGTAGGGTGCTGTTGGAAAAACCCGAAGCCGCGCTTTCATGTTTCCTGTGTCGGAAAGGCTGTCTCCAAAGATAATGAGGCGCGAAATGCTGGCGCCTTGGTCTTCAGGATATTGGATTGCAACGTTGATTTTTTCTTCGGGGCGAAATGCCATGATACGAGCTACTTCGTTGGCTTTTTCACGCGATGCCTTGGTTAACGCCCGGATACAGCCCATGCGCAGTGCCTGTGCGTTTGGTTGTGTTGGTCCCAGATGTAAGAACCCATCTTCAAGATCACCCCGAAGCTCAAAAGGCTGGTTGTTGGTATCGAGCCCTACGAGCCACAAAGGCTTCTTTACCCCTTCATTGAGCTTCTCTGAAGTTGGGCGGTGAGAGCTAGCGGTTTCACAATGTACTTGCCAGCTTTCTGTACTCGACACCTTTTCGGGTGCAGGTTCGCTAAATAACTGAGTGCAGCCTGCAAGGGCAAGGGCAAGGGGCAGCGTAAATGCTGATTTTTTCAGTAGCCTTGCAACCCGAGTCTGATAGAGCGGGCTTGCTGCGGTTGTCATTGGTACTGGAAAGATTTTTGAGTAATGCATGTCGTTTACATCTCTGAGTTTTCCAATCTTGTCAGTCTCGAGATTGCCATACAACCCAAGCAGCCAGTTGAGCATGCTTCCACCGCCCATAAAGCAACAGCTTGCCTCGAGGGGTAACAGTTTATACGGTATATGCGAGCCGCACCGACAATTTTGCGGGGCCTGATCTGATTTTGCCAGTAGCACTTGTTTTGAAGGGGGAGCTTCGCCGATAAAACTTGTAAAAAACCTGAAAAGTTTGGCCTGTGTGGGCTCGAGTAGCTCAGCTACAGACCTACCGCCATGATCACTGCTGAACAGCTTCGACGACATTACTCGGCCTCGCTGTCGTAATTAGGCTACGAAGCGACAAATTTTCAGCAGATTGGGTTTATAGTATCTAAAACCATATAAGAGAATGTTTATGCGCTTTCTGATCTCACTTTTTATAACAGTGTCGTTGTCTCTGTCCGCAATCTCTGCCTCGGGGCAAAACGAGACTGACACGACAGCAATTTTGGGGCTTTATCAGAGTTGGCGAGATGCAGTAGAGAATGCAAATATCGACGGCTATGTCGCGGTCCTTCACGCAGATATCAGTCTACGTCCGCCGGGTGCACAAGGGCTTGATGGGCGCGATAACTATTCGGCGTTTCTGGATCCCGTGTTTGATTCGGCGAGTTATGAGATTCAGATTGATAATGCACCATCGGTGACTTTTCTGGGCGACGCAGCGATCGTCGAGTATGACTACACGATTTTTCGCCGGGCCGATGTAGATTCAACCGCTGATCTGCCCCCCGGTGCTATCGCTGTTGCAAAAACTAGCGCCCATTACATTGATGTTGTTACTCGAGACAGCAGTGGTGCCTGGAAGGTTAGGCTGCATAGCTGGCAGGATTGGCCGTCAACAGACTGAATTGGGTTGTCGGTAGTCAGTCGGAGCCCGGGTGAGTTGGGTCGGCTTACAAAAACCCTTCTCTGGGCGGCTGTTGGTACGTAGTTGTTAGCACTTAATCAGTAATGGCTGGTAAAACTTAACTAGGGATGGGCACACAGCATGGCGGTGGAATTGCTAGTCGTGGGTGGACTTTCTGAAGCATGGATTGGCCCAGTGGTCGCTGCCGGTCAGGGAGCGATGACTGTGGCGGTCGTTCAACCGGGTCAGACTGTCGATACCTCTGCAGTGCGTATTTTGGTTGGTGCTCCTCCAGACTTGGCGCCCATAATCTGTGAGTGTCCGCAGCTCCAATGGGTGCAAAGTACTTGGGCTGGCGTAGATGCTCTTTTGGGGCTGGTACCCAAAGGGGTTCAAGTGACACCCCTCAAAGGCGTTTTTGGCCAAGCGATGAGTGAATTTGTTTTGGGGTGGTTGCTGGCTTTGGAGAGAAATATTATTGCCCGAGCCAACTGCAAGCATTGGCTTCCGGAGGTGGAGGCCGGCTTGTCTGGCAAGGGCTTGGGCATTATGGGGGCTGGAACCATTGGTAGTGTGGTCGCCAAGCAGGCAGCCAATTTTGGCTTGGTCGTTACCGGGCTTAATTCTGGAGGGCAAAGTGCGCCGGGCTTTAGGGCCTGTTATCCCAGCAGTGAACGCTTGGAGTTTGCTCAGGGTCTCGACTACGTTGTAAATCTGCTACCCAACACCCCCGCGACTGACGGCATTGTCGATGCCAAATTATTTGCGGCCATGAATTCTGGCGGTATCTTCATCAATGCCGGACGTGGCAATGCGGTTGTGGATGCTGATCTGATCAATGCCTTGCGGCTAGAGGTATTGCGCTATGCCGTGCTCGATGTATTTGCACAGGAGCCTCTCGAGGATACCAATGCTTTGTGGGAGGTCCCGGGATTGTTCATTACGTCACACACAGCGGCTCCTACCCCTTCGGAAGCCATCCCTGAGGTCTTTGCGCGAAATCTTGCTCCATTTTTGGCGGGTGCACCCCTAGCAGACGCTATGAGTCCTGAGCGTGGTTACTAGCCGCTGTAGTTAAGCCGTGACAGGAAAGCGTTTTCGGGTCTTATTTAGCCATGGTCTGTCCTGGCTGAACTTTGCACTGTTGGTGGCTGCGGTCTTAAAGTTTTTACCCCTTTTGTATTCATTCAGTTACGGCGTTGATCTGAGCCATTTGCCGACTGAGGATCCTCGCCACCTAGAACGCGCATGGGCTCTTGATCTCATCTCAGATACGGGATTTTTACTGCTGGTTTGGTTTCTGATGGGCCATTTGAACCTGCTTTTGGTGGGAGACCGGCGCTGGAGGCCATGGCGCGCGTACCCACTATCAAGCTCAGCGAAAAAACCTGCACGATAGTGAGCGCACTGTCATAGCCGCAAAAATGGGCCAATTTTTGCGGGAAGCTTTGCACGTCAAGTCACTCGGGGGTTGCGAGTGCTCTTGAAAACAAGTATCCCTGTAGTCCCTAAATTTTAGACGTGTCGTTTATGCAGAATGTCAGTGATCAGGTTGTGGTTGATACTGGGAAAAGCCTTCCTCGATATCCTGCAGTGTATCCCTCACTTGGGGGGTTCCAGTTAGATAATCCATCCTCATGGACGAAGGGCCAGCCCTTTGGTTTATTCCGCGATATGAGGGAGCAAGCCCCCGTTATGTGGTCGAAATCCATGCGTAAAGGCATGTCGGGCTTTTGGTCTATTACTCGCTACAACGATATTAAGCAGGTGGAGTTGGCACCTGATGTCTTTTCATCCCAGCGTGGCTCTATGCACCTTGGGATGCCCGATCGCAGTGAATGGAAGCCGCGACAGCTGGTCGATGCCTCTCTGAACAGTTTGATAAATCTCGATGCAGCCGTGCACATTAATCTGCGTACGCAGCACGCCCCTTTTTTCTTCCCTAAGTATGTGGAGACACTCAAGGAACGCGTGGCTCAAAAAGTTGATGCTCTTTTAGATGATATGGAGCGACGTGGGCCAGTTGTTGATTTTGCCAAAGTTTTCTCCCACGAGCTGCCGATGTATACCCTTTGCGAGATGCTTGGGATCGATGAGTCTGACCGTCCTAGGGTTATCAAGTGGATGCATTACTTGGAATCCGCGGCGCAATACCTGACTAATCCGCTGCAGGCCTTTTTATCTGAGCCGACCTTACCCTTTCGGTTCAATGCAGTGCTGCGAGAAATGTTTGAGTATGGGAAGGCCGTCATGGAGGACCGCAGGCGACACCCAAGAGAGGATTTACTAACCCTCATTGCGCATGCCGAGATTGAAGGAGAACCCCTTTCCCAGGAGTACTTAGATGGCTCTTGGCTTCTGATTATCTTTGCCGGTAACGACACGACGCGTAATTCACTGTCGGGCACAATGCGGCTAATGACGGAGTTCCCCGATCAGCGTCAGATGATTATTGATGAGCCTGGATTAATTCCCAAAATGACCCATGAAGCACTGCGCCTTGTTTCGCCAGTGGTCACCATGCGAAGAACAGCAACACAGGACACAGAAATCGGCGAGCAGCGTATCGCTGAGAATGAAAAAATCATTATGTGGTACGGCGCGGCAAATCGTGACCCTGAAATTTTTCCTGAGCCCGAAAAGTTCGATATGCACCGCCCCAATGTCGAAAAGCATTTAGCCTTTGGTCACGGTGTTCATCGCTGCCTCGGTAATCGAATTGCTCAAATGCAGCTCAATATTGCGTACGAGCGCATCTTCGATCGCTTTCCTGATATTCAGTGGACGGGCAAGCAAAAGATCGCCCCTGTAGTACTGGTGCACGCCATTTCTAGTCTCCAAGTTAATTTAAAGGGCGGACGTAAGCGTTAGGGGCAAAGCACCACGTTTTTGGTGAATTGCGGGAGGCTTGTCCGGCGGTCGCAAAATAGTTACGGGCTCGCAATAACGCGAGCGCTAAGGCGCAATACCATGAGGGTGAGTTATGACTTCAGGCATTTCAGTTGATCTCAGCGGCAAAGTTGCACTCGTGACGGGAGCGAGTTCGGGTATTGGTGCAGCAGTCGTAAAGGCGTTTGCCCGCAATGGTGCATCTGTGTTCGTAAACTATCCCAATGATACTCAGGCCGGGGCGGCTGAAGGGGTGGCAGAGGAAATAAGAGCCAGTGGCGGGTCGGCGCAGACGATAGCCGCAGATGTGTCGGATGAGGTGCAAGTTGCCACTATGTTCCAAGTGATCACTCAAGCGGCTGGAAGGCTCGATATCTTGGTCAATAATGCGGGGATTGCCCACTCGAGCCCTGTAGAAACCCTCGCTTTAAGCGATTTTCAAAGGGTAATGGACGTGCACGTTACGGGAACCTTTTTATGCAGCAAAGCTGCAATCGCGATGATGTACGTCCAAGAGCAGGGCTGCATTATTAACACCGCCTCGCAGCTGGCCTATATTGGAGCTCCCGCATTCTCACATTACACGGCGGCAAAGGGTGCGATTCTGTCTTTTACCCGCAGTCTTGCGCTGGAGGTCGGTAGCCGGAATATACCCGTCAATGCGGTGGCACCGGGTGCCACTATGACGCCGATACTAGAGGATGTGCCCACTGAGGTATTGGACGTCATAAAATCTAATATTCCTGCAGGAAAGATCGCCGATGTAGACGATATCGTTGGCGCCTATCTGTTTTTAGCCAGTGATGCGGCAAGACACTTCAGGGGCCAGTGCATAAGCCCGAATGGGGGGGATGCTTTCCTCTAGCGGGGCTTAGGCCTCATTGCCATGCCGAGCGTATTGTCCCATTGCCTGAACTCGGTCATTGAAAAAGGCGATTAACTGTTGGCGGCTTGCCAGCTCCGCGACCTCGTGTCCCATGGTGCTTTGATCAACCCCATAACTTAAGCCTCCCGCGGCATCAGAGTTGTTACCCGCAGCAAGGAGCTTCGCCGCTTTCTGGGCCTTGCTGTCTGGCTCGGTGGTGCTATGGGGTGGACTTACGCGACAAAACTATCAGCCGATGCGCCGCAAAAAAACCAACGATGCTGGAAGCCCCAAAAAGGGCGTAATACACCTGATACCCGGTCTGGCCTGACCAACGCTCCATACACCAAGATTGCACCGCAGGCACATAAATATCAGGGGTGTAGGCAATCAAGCTAATCATGCCAACAGCGAGGCCTCGGGTGCTGGTAGACACGTTGCAGCTGTCCAGAGTGGCCCAGAAAATACCACGAACACCGTAGGACAGGACGCCGATCAACATGACCATTGGGAATAGCACAGCGACCGCGGTGGTTGGAGGTAGCAGCGGTAGAGACGCTAGGGCGGCACCACTCAATAGCATGAGTATGGCCAGAAACTTGACGACATGAAAATAGTCGCCAATAAAGCCAGCTAGAACGCCACCAATGGGGCGCATCCAAAGGCGTGCGAGGGTAATCGATCCTACTGTGACCGCGCTGAGTTCAAATACCGACTCGAGAAGCCCCGCCAGAGAGTAGGTAACCCAAAACATTTGATAGCCAATCAGGATGGTGATGGCGGCAAGCCAGATACTGGGATTACGAATAAGAATGGCGAAATCACTGAGCAAGCCTGAATCTGAGGATGCGGCAGTGTTTTCGATGGGCTCTTCCGAGGGATTATGAAGTGCCCAAAATATGACGGGCGCCATGACGAGCGCTGCCCCCCCGTAAAACTGCACTACCGCAATCAGCGCCACATCTTTTGCTGTGCTCACGGATTCGAGTAAGTAAGCAAAAACGGCAAGGCCTATGGTGGCGAGCATCGCTTCCACAACGCCTCTACCGCTCTCAAGAATACCGAAAAATCGGCCCTGTTGATCATGAGGCGCGAGTAACGAGGTGCTCTTTATTAATGCCCCCCAAAGCGTCAGCCCGCTGGTGATACCCCAGCCAATGTAGATAAGTTTGATTTGAGCAAAACTGGGCACCGTGCTGAGCCACAGAGCCAGTAAACCGGTGCCTGCCAGTGAGCTTCCCAACAGCCATTTAGAGCTGAAGCGATCTGAAAGCCAGCCGCTGGGCAAGTAGGTTAGAAAAAACATCAGACCCAGTATCGAGTGGCACTCGCCGAGCTGCTCCAGCGAAATACCGTAGGTTTCCAGCATCGAGCCCTCGAAATTTTGTCGCATGTACACCACAGGATAAATAGAACCTGAGGCGACAATGAGAATGAACAGCTGAAAGTAGCGCTGGCGCATTGAGGGTGCTGACGTCTCGATGATGGACTCCTTGGTTACCAATAATTGTAAAGTGCAGACCCGATGAATGTACCCAAGGCGTAACCCAGTACGCCGACTAAGACACCGGGAGTTACTTGGTCGCGCCAGCCTTTGGCTGCAGCCATGGCGGGTGCTGTTGTAGCACCAAGAATGGCTGCGTTAGAGGCGGTTAAGAGCTCGGGCAAGGTCAATCGGGTGAGTGCACCGATAAAAAGTAAAGTGGTCAGGTGCACGGAAAGCAATATCAGGACAACAACGATTAGTGTGGGTGCCACGCTTACCATCGCCGTGAGGTTGGCGCCCGCTGCGATGGCTGCAAAAAAAGCAAACGACAGGGCAACACCCAGCTCAAATGCGCCCGCCAGCCACTCCCGGATAGCGGGAACTAGCGTTGCCAGCACGAGGGTAAGTGTTGTCAATGTGACGTAGCGATAGCTGCCCATATCAAAATAGGCTACCAGCCCATCGCTCATTGCCACTAGGGCCCCAGCACAGGCGATAGCGAGGCATAGTGACTGTGCTGTCACTGGTGGGGGCGTTGCTTGCGATATTTCGGAGGGCGACGACGTGGTTGGATGCGCCGGGAAAAAGCGCGCTAGTCTAGCGACCCCGGGTAGCAGAGCAATCAAGCTGAGATAAACAGCACTAAAAAGGTTGTCTGCAGCGGTTGCCGCTGAAAAAAATGACCGATCTTGATTCAAGCCGGTCATTTCTCCCAGCGCGGCGTAGTTGACGGAACCACCAATATACGTCGAGGCAAACAGCCCCACGATGGCCGCTTCTCGGTCTGACTCCTGAAGTGGCGCTCCTGCGCCCAAGCTACTGAGGTCCAATAATGTTGCGGCCACAACAATGCCGGCAACCGTACCAATAGTAGCCACTAGAAAGGCGAGGGTTGTCCTTGATGCCTCTCGCCAAAGACGACGCAGGTCAGCTTGAAATAGAAACAGTGGAATTAACATCGGTACTAAAAAAGTAAAAATGAAGTCATAGACGGGAGCGCTGTGTGGAATAACTCCCAGATTCGCGGCCAAGATGGCCGCAAGAATCACCATAACAGTTCCTGTCAATTGACGACCGAGACGGGTCTTCTCCAGCAAAAATGATGCGCCGGCTAAAACCATGATCACCGCAAAGATACCAAGGTGGTTCTCTGGATTAATTGCTAACATTCGAGCTTCCAGTCTACGAAGGCGTTAAGCTAGCACGATAGCGGCACAACGTCGCCCAAGGCACCGTTATTGGTTCTTTGTCATTCCTTTGTTCTTTTGGGAAAAGGGTTCACTGCGTCATGAATGAGATGACCCCCAATGCCTCCTGCGAGGCGCTTGTTCAGCTTAAAGCCGCCTTGCGTAAGAACCGGCGGGATGCCCACCATCGTTATTTTCAAATGGCGACCGTGACGGCAGAGGGCCATCCAAAAAATCGAACGGTAGTGTTTCGGGGGTTTGGCGCCGACGATACATCGCTCCTTGTGATTACCGATCGTCGAAGCGAGAAAATTGTGGAGCTTGAGCAAAACGCCGCGGTTGAGGTCGCCTGGTATTTCACTCGGACACGAGAGCAATTTAGGATATCAGCAGTAACAACTTGCGTGGATTACCGAGGTCAGTCAAAGGAGGACTTAGCGCTGCGCGAACAGGTTTGGCAGCAACTGTCTGAGGCTGCTAGGGCTCAATTTTTTTGGCGCAGCCCTGGGCGACCTGTAGATACCGGGGCCGCAGCCGCGATCACCGACGCCCCGCCTGAAACATTCGCGCTGCTTAAGTTGAACCCAGTCGCGATCGATCATTTGGTGTTGAGCAAAGTGCAGACACGCAGACTCAGCCAGTTGAAGGATGGGCGTTGGCACGAGCATTGGGTTAACCCTTGATCTTCGCTTCTAGGGTGCATCAGTGACGCTGCAAGAGACGCTGCAACTGGCGGCGCAAAAGCTACAGGAGGGGTTGCCCGAGCAGGCGCTCGCTGTCTTAGAACCTCAGCGAGAGCTGTGTACTCGCGTCGCTGATTTCTGGCAGCTTTTGGCTCTGGCCTACAAAGCTATGGGGGACAGTGCGGCGGCAGAGGCGGCGTTTACCACCAGCATAGCGATCGACCCGCAACCCCATGTCCTCACGAACTTGGCCAACCTTCATCGGAGTCTGCGTCAGGCTGAGACCGCATTAGGCTTTTACGATCAGGCCCTGGCACTGGCACCTGATCACCTACCCGCACAAATTAATCGAGGAAGGGCTTTACTTGATCTAAGCCGTAACAACGACGCACGTCTTGCCTTCCAAACAATCTTGCAGGCTAATCCTGGCCATCGCAATGCCACCCTCGGTCTTGCTCAAGCATCGCAACAGATCGGAGAGCAAGAGCAGGCTTTAGGATTGTTTCAATCGGTACTTGAGGGAGATCCCGACAACACAGTGGCTATTAATGGTATGGGGGTATCGCTCAAAACCTTAGGTTACATAGATGATGCCGTGAATTATTTGCAAGCCGGTGCTCAGCAAGCACCAGAGTCTCCCGAGCTATTTACGAACCTTGCCAGTGCTCTAGCTCAAGCAGATAGGGAGGATGAAGCGGTCGCCGCATATAATCGCGCACTCGAACTCAGTCCTTACGATCTAGATTTACACGATTGGTTCAATGGTTATCTTGGCGTGATCGCGCACCCCCAATATTTAGACTCCTATCGCAGGGTCCTTGAGCAGCAGCCCGCTAACGGGAGGATTGCTACCGCACTTGCCAGAAAGTTGCTGTTGAACGGCTGTGGCTCTGAAGCCCAGTCCATTCTTGAGGCGGCTAAGTCAGCCGGGGGTGAGCAAGCGTTACTTGAGGCTGAACTCAGTCACGTTTGTCGGGAGCAGGGCTTTTATAGTGAGGCATTGGAGGCGGTTCGATCTGCAATGAGGCTGGCGCCGGGGGACCCCAGTGTGCAGCGGGAGTTGGCAACGACCTTAATGGCCGCAGGTGAGGACTATGGCGAGGCGCTGCAGATCTTGGATGATTTACTGCAACGTTACCCACAAGATCAGGGACTGTGGGCCTTATGCGCGACAGCGCTGCGGTACACGGAAAACACCGAGCGCTATGCGCGGTTGGTCGATTACGATCATATGGTGCAGGTTCGAAGCGTTCGTGCCCCCGATGAATTTGAGAGTCTAAGGGCGTTTCTGGCCTACCTTCGGGACTCTCTCAACCTTTTACACACCACCCAACGCCATCCTGTTGAACAGTCGGCGGTGAACGGTACGCAAACTCTCGATGACTTATTCAGTCGTCGCCATCACAGTATTGAGTTGTTGCAGCAGGCCTTAGAAACCCAGCTGTATTCAGTCCTCCAAAACCTGCCGGTGGATGATGCGCATCCTCTCCTAGGTCGAAACACGGCGGGGTTACGTTTCTCGGATTCCTGGTCTATCAGGCTTCGGGATCAGGGCTATCATAAAAATCATTTCCACTCACAAGGTTGGTTGTCGAGTGCCTTTTATCTTAGGGTGCCTGACTCCATTAACTACAGTGCCGCCGAGGGGTGGATAAAATTCGGTGAGCCGGGCTTTAGAGCTCGCGAGCGATTATCGGCGGAGTATTGGATTCTCCCCAGAGAAGGCACGTTGGTCGTGTTTCCTTCCTATCTTTGGCACGGTACCGAGCCCCTCAGTCAGACTCGCGAGCGCATGAGCGTGGGCTACGATATTTTACCGAGTTAATCGCAACTGGCGTCTATTTTGCGCGAACCCAGCTATTGGTGAGTTGTATGATGGGCTGCTATGAAATGCGCCGTTCGATGCCTTGCCAGTAGGGTTCCCGTAACGTTGTTTTCAATATTTTTCCTGAAGGGTTTCTGGGTAGTGCTGCTATGCACTCGACACGACGTGGAATCTTAAAGCCCGCTAGCTTATCCCGGCAAAAGGCAACGACATCATCGGCATCGATCATATGGTCGGGTTGTAGTGCAAATATGGCGAGCAGTGCTTCACCGTAGGTGTCGTCAGGAATGCCAATAACAGCAACTTCAATAACACCTGGGATGCCCGAGAGGACGTTTTCTACTTCCACGGGATACACGTTTTCACCCCCTGTCACCACCATGTCTTTGAGACGATCACGAAGGTAAATGTAGCCCTCCTCGTCAATAGTTCCGGCATCTCCAGTCATAACCCAACCATCGATTAACGTTTCAGCTGTGGCTTGTGGGCGATTGAAGTACTCCAACATATTACTGGCAGATCGTAAGCAGATTTCTCCTGTTTGGTTGGGCCCGAGCTCATTGCCCTGAGCATCAACAATTTTGACTTCATTGCCGGGGCAGGCTTTGCCGCAGGAGGTCAGCAAATGAGGGGCTCCGGCGATTGCTTTTTCATGATCTTCGGGTGACAGCGCGATTACTGTTCCCGATGTCTCGGTCATACCGTAGACCTGACTGAAGCGGCTATCGAAGACCTCTAGAGCCTCCTCCAGCAGGGTTGCACTGATGGGTGATGCTCCATAGGCAATATTTTCTAATGAGCTAAAGTCATAATCGCGAACGTTCGGCACGAGTTTCACAATAGCTTGAATCATCGCAGGAACCATAAACATCGAGGTCACGCTTTGTGCCTGAATCGTCTCGACCACGCGTAGCGGGTCAAAAGCTTCATGCAAAATATTGTGAGCGCCATAAGCGAGACCGATATAGGCGACGCCAGTACCGCCAATATGAAAGAGCGGGGCGACCACTAAATTGATGGTGTCGGCATTGTAGGCGCCGTGGTTGGCGATACCCATCATTTGCGTCAACGATAAAATATTGCGATGACTCAGTACCGCGCCTTTGGGTTTGCCAGTGGTTCCGCTGGTGTAGAGCTGCAGGGCAGGGCTATGTTCGTCGACTTGGCCGATTTCTCGATGGGGTTCAACTTCTTGGTTTATCGCTGTATACAGCGTTAGGAAAGCATCGCTTCGATTGGCAATTAGCCGGGTGGGCAGCTCACGAATGGCGATGGTTTGGGTGATCGTTGCATCAATGCTGTCGTCGGTAACAAAAAGAATATCGACCTGAGCATCATCGAGGACAAACGCCAGCTCCGCGGGTGCGAGTCGAAAGTTTACCGAGACCGTGACGGCACCGATGCGGCTAGCCCCCAAGAGTATTGCGAAATAAGCCGCCGAGTTGAGCCCCAGCACGCCGATTCGGTCTTCTTTTTTGACACCGGCGTCGAGAAGTAGCCGGGCTATTGTGTGCGACCGGTCAACCAGCGTTCGGTAATCCCACTCAAAGTCATGGCCGTTAAGCGCTGCATGGGTGGGGCGCCGCTCGGCGTGGTAGTCGATAGGTTGGTGTAGCAGCATGTTCGACGTCCCTCGTCTTATAGTTCTAATTGGAAAGCTTTGGTTTTGTTGTTCGAACGACAATAGGCAGCAACACTCTAATGATCAAGCTTCAAAACAGCAGTTATTCTTTAGTTAGTAGCGGCCATAAACTGAGGAAGCGTTTATGAGGCCAAAGTTTTCAGGGTGTTATTGCGAGGTCAACTCTTGGTACACCACTGCTTTAAGTTTTGATGAGCGGCAATTACTTAGTGGCATTGCTCGGTCGTTTAAACCTCCGCTGAAAAATCGCGACGCAAAACTTTGGTAAAGAATAGAAAGGTTTAGTGACGCGATGTGGTTTTGCCATTATTCCTGAATTATCCAGAGTCGCAGCACATAAAAAAGCACCCCTAAGGGTGCTGCTGTAACTCAGAAGGTATTACTGCGTAGGGTCTGCGACGTCATAAACGTAAATCAGATCTTTAGAGCAGGTAGTCCCAGTGGTTTCACATGCCGTTCCGTTGTAGAGAGTGCTAAGAGGGTCTGACTTGAGGCCTGTGTTTGGCTCCCGCATTCCGGAGTTGTTCCAGTCGACGAAAAATGATTCTGGCGCTTCCAGCTTGTCATCGTCGTTAAGGTCCAAAAACGCTTCTCCTTTATCATCTTTATCGGGCTGGAATTCGTGTTTATCGGGATCGATTTTGTCGCTGGTAAAATAGCCATCGCCATTTTTATCGATGAAATCTTCCTCGCCGAGGGTGTAGGCCAATACCCGAACAGCTGAGTTATCAGGACACTCCGTTGGGCTAACCATATTCTCGGGTGCTACCCACTCGACGATACAGCGGCCAAAACTTTCAGCCCCAAAAACGCAAGAGCCGGTAGAGCCATCGTCCCCAGATTGACCCACACCTCCGCAGCTCGAGACAACATTGGCAACTGTCCCATCGACCACGGGGTTGCCCGTACGGTCAAAGGCCGCAATCTCTAGCGTGCAAACGGTACCCGCCGTATCAGTGGCCCCCGTACAGGGGATTGTGGGTGATTTATAAATGTTATAACGACTGGCTACGGGCACTCCCACCGCAATAGTTAGCGTATCTGACAGCACAAGGGGATAACTGGGATCATTACAATCGTTTGTCAGACAGGCTTTCACTCTAACGGGTGTCGGTAACGTTCCCGATTCTACGACGGCCCTAACAATCCCTTGCGCGTCAGTGGTGTCGGTGGCTGTCTCCAAAGCTACGCCACCTAAATCCGTAGTGAGGGTGAATTGAACCGCAGCACCGGCGACCCCTGCGCCCTCTGAATCAAGCACTTGGTAGCTGACAATCGAGGTTTCCTGAGTGCCGGCCCCACCCCCTGAACCTTTAATTGCGATAGTGGTTGGCGCAGCACTCACAAACAACAGTCGCAATTTGTTTTCGGGCAGATCCTTTGCCTCCATGCTCACACTAGTGACATCTTCATAAATGTTGCCATCAGTATCGGTAAATGTTGCTGTGAGCAATCCGGCACCCGTCGTGCCATCCCCAATTATTTGGAAGTTGGCATTACCATCAGAGTCAGTCAGAGCCTGCCCATTACTGGGGGAAATTGAGCCTACCGTCGTTGCTAGCGCGATTAATTGGGCTCGGACGGACGATGTGGCACTCGCAGTCAGTTTGACGACCACGTCTACACCATCCTCATCGAAGTTGCTGCCTGACGCTGGCGATGTGATATCAAGACCGTAAAGTGGTGCGCCTTGGCTGGAAGTGACGTTGAGGCTATTGCTAAATGTATTGCCCTCGGCAGAGGTGTAGCCTGCTGTCACAGCACCGGCGCCATTGATACCGCTGTATTGAAGTGTAAAAGTGGCGTTGCCTGAGGCGTCGGTGATGGCTGAGCCATTACTAGGGGTAATGTCAGAGATTTGACTGGTCAGGGACACTAGTTCACCAGCAACAGCCGGGCCTGAGGCTGAACCCGAGCGCAAATTGACTGTAACAGTCACTGGGTTAGATGGCGTTAGTGAGCCCGTGCTGCGGCTCATGCTCAGGACATAAAGGCTTTCTGCATCTGTTTGTGCTTCGAGATTTTCAGTGAGCTGCAGATCACCCTGCGCAGTTGCATAAGTGGCAGTGACAGTTCCCGCACCGACCGTGCCGTTAAACTCCAAGGTGAATTCTGCGACGCCATTGTCTGTGAGGGCCGATCCATTAGAGGGCGTAACACTACCCAAGTCAGTGGTTAGGTTGATGATTTCATCAGCAACGTTTTGGACTTCGCCATCGAAATCGACTAGTGAGACACGAACAGTAAGGGGGTTGTCTTGTTTTAGAATGTTGCTAGCGTTGCCATCAGCGTCCAAAGTCACGATCGCCAGGGCGGTGTCTGACTCCGCCGAAACCGATTCCAAGACCGCGGTCTCGATCAATGAGGCGTTGTCGTTAGCAAAGCTTGCAGTAACCGTACCGGCCCCTAAGGTGCTGCCCGCTGTAAGCGTGAATTCCGCAACGCCAGCCGCATTTGTCAGGGTACTGCCATTTGCTGGCTCAACGGTTGCGATGTCACTGGTAAGATTGATAATTCGCAATTCAACAGCTGCTTTGTCTGATGTCGTAGTTAGGGTTACGCGAGCAGTCACCGGCGCCTCAGCGGCGATTTCAGTCGTGGTATTGCCGGCAGCGTCTAGGAGCTCTAAGTCCAAGATAAAACTACCTATAGTGGAATCGGCTGCCTTAGCTTCTATGTTGAGTGATCGCGAAAAAACCTCACTGGCCGTGTCTGCTGCGTCTGTCGATGGCGCATAAGTGGCGGTAATGACACCGGCTCCCAGGTCGCTCTGGGCTTCGATCAAAAAGGTTACCTGTCCGCTATCGTCCGTCAGTGCAGAGCCATTGGAGGGGTCGACGGTGCCAATTGAACTCCCCAATGTAATAATTTCATTGGACACTGGGGTTTTGATGATCCCCTCAACACTGAAAAGCGTGATGGTGACAGTTAGGGGGTCGGTGCTAGAAAAGCGTTGCGTCACATTGCCTGAGGGATCTGTCGTTGCAAGGTCCAAAAGGTAAGCAGGTGGTCCTGCAGCCGCCTGAATGCTCAAAGATACGTCAACAGACTGCGCTGACTCGGTATAGGTGGCGGTCAAGGTGCCCGCCCCCTCGGTGCCATCAAACGTGACTTCAAAAACTGCAACACCGTTGGCGTCAGTGAGTGCTGAACCATTATCGGGGCTAACCGTGCCTATCGTAGCTCCGAGCTCAACAACGGCATTGGCTATCGGGTCGCCATTGCTGCGCTGGAGGGAGACTTCGATGGTCAGGGGATTGGTGTTTGAGAGTTGATTGTCAACGTCGCCTGCAGCGTTGGTCGCCGCAATGGCAATGACCGCATCAATCTGGTTGGCACCTTCGTTACCTAAGAAACCACCACCGCCTGTGCCGCCACCGCCGCCGCCGCAGGCGGCAATCAGCAGTCCCACCACAGTAATACTGGTAAACCGGATCGTTGTCCTTAACCACCGATTGAGCATTGTACGTTCTCCCTGTAGAGCTGAAGCCCTGAGGCGCCATTAGTCGATATGACTTTATCATGGCAAGCGCTAGGAAGCAGTGCGGTTGCCAATGAAAATCTTAGGCGGCACCGGGTTAAAAAACCGCATTTTCCACGAGATTTTTTATTTTAATGGCAGTTAAGTCTGCCTTAGTAAACCGCTGCTGTTATTCTATATCGATGCCAATTGCCACTGCCATGAATCAGCAAATCCCCTCCTTGAGCGCCGCCGTTGTGCTTTATCACAGCTCGCTGGAGCAGCTGGAAGCTTTGGTGGCGAGTTTGGATAAAAGTGCCCAATCTATCGGCGCTGAACTACCGCTCTATTTGGTGGACCAAAGTCAGTCAGCTATTTACTCAGCGGCGGTGCGGGAGATGACTCGTAAAGTGGTCACCGGAGGCTCGCTGCAGCTCCACTATATTGCTCGGGAGAGCAACGACGGTTACGGCGCGGGACACAACACGGTTTTAGACAAGATGTTGGGGGACTATCACTTAATGTTGAACCCCGATGTTGAACTTTCTGAGGATGCCTTGGTTCAGGTGTTGAAGAGTCTGCGAGATCACCCTGATGTCACAATTATGGCGCCACGAGGTGCCAACGAGTTGGGGGATGAGGAGCATCTGGCCAAGCGCTACCCGAGCGTTTTGGTTCTGCTTTTGAGAGCTTTGGGCCTACCATTCTTGTCCCGCTGCTTTTCCCAGCGATTGGCGTCGTACGAGCTGAGAGATTTGTCGGATGAAGGCGACTTGCAGGACGTTCCGCTATTGTCTGGATGCTTTATGGCTGCGCGATCAGATGCATTACGGGCGGTCGGTGGCTTCAATGAGCGGTTTTTTATGTATTTCGAAGATTACGATCTGTGCATGCGTCTAGCGAGCATTGGACGGGTGGTCCGAGACCCTAATGTACGCATTATCCATCATGGGGGCGGGGCGGCTAGGAAAGGATTTCGTCACATTGGCTGGTTCATGTCAGGGGGAATTCGTTTCTTTCGAACATGGGGTTGGCGTTGGGTCTAACGATGGGACGTGCCACAATATGACCATGGAAGAAATCGATCACCAAAATCTATGGGCTGCTGAACAACGGCGACGAGGCATCCTATCGCTGCTTGGGGTGCAACCTCTAGTGGCGCGCTTCAACCCTCCGGGTGCCCGAGTTGCGAAGCAACTTGAATGTCCTCCAGAAGCTGAAGTCAGCCCCGTGGCGAGCTCGATCCAACATGAGGACATCCCGAGTGGGGCTCAAGTGAGTCAGGGGCCCCCCGCGCAGGGCCAACCCTCTTCTAAGACGGCCCAGCAACGGTCTGAAGGTTTCGGTACCTCCGAGCGGGTGAGAAATCAAAGTGAACCGAAGCCCAGCGCGCTTACGTTGGCCGATACCGAAGCCGTTGCGTTTCAGCTGCTCATTGTTGAAGCGGGCTCATGGTTATGGCTCGAACAAATTGAGGATAGCCTCATTCGGAGGGAGCAATTGCAGTTGGTTGAAGGTATGGCTCGAGCTATTACTCAAGGTGCAGTCAACCTGAAGCACCACCAATTTGATTGGCCCTTGGCTGAACACGCCCACCTGTCTAAAGATGCCGAGTCGGCAAAGCAAAGTGTTGCGGGTCAGTTACGGCGGCTTGCTCGGGAAAGGCAGGCGCTAGGTATGATCCTTATGGGGCCTGCCTGCAGCGAGTGGGTGAACGTGCCTCCAGCGCTGACCCAACTCATCATTCCGTCAACATTGTCCATGCTTGAAGAACCCTTACTCAAGCGAGAGGCCTGGCAGGTGCTTAAGACTCATACCCCCCGGTCTTGAGAGGCCACATCGCCCAATTAAACAGGTGTTGTCATGGGTGCACAGCCGATACAAGCAATAACGAGAGAAAAATTAAGGCCGCTCTATGAGGCAGCCGATGGCCCATCATTAAACTTTCTCATGGATTTGATCGCGCAACCGGCTACGTGTAAAGCCTGGTATTGGGCGGACGGCGCTGAGGCTGCTGCGAGCGCTTGGTTTACGCATGTGGGTGAGGAATGCGAACTCATAGACATTCGCGTTGCCGAAAATAAACGTCGCATAGGGCTGGCTGCATCGTTATTAAGTTTTGCGCTGATGGAGCTGAAGTGTTTTGGGGCGACCGTCTGTAGGCTGGAGGTCCGGCAGAGTAACCATGCGGCCAGGGGGTTGTATGAAGGTCTGGGTTTTGAAACTGTTGGCCAACGGCCCAATTATTACCGTGTTCAAGAGGGTAGGGAGGATGCCATTCTTATGGCTGTAAATATTGAGGCGATGCTCAATCCATGAATATTTTAGAGACCGATCACTGGTGTCTGTTACTTCCCCCCGAGTGGTCGGGGGATTATGACGATGACGTGGTTAGAATTGGTGATGCCGATGAGGTGGGAGAAATTGAGATCACTACCTTGTGCAAAGACAGCGGGAAGGTAACGCCCTCTGAAATCGTTGCAATGGCAAAGGAGGAGTCACCGGAAGTCGCCAGCTGGAAAGACACTGAGATCGGTCAGTTCAAGGGATTAACCGGAAGCTTCCTCGACGAGGATACCCACGTTCAAGAGTGGTATGTTTCGGCCACGTCAGTCCTGCTCTACATTACCTACGTCTGTGATGCGGAGAATGCAGGTATGGATGACGCGGCTGTAATCGAGATTTTAGGAACTTTAGTCGTCGCGGATTAAAGCGGCACCGTCAGGATATTTTCCCGGTAACTCGAACGCGTTTGGTACCGGCAATAACCGGGGCTTTGGTTGCCTCAGATCTGCGAGTTGCAGCGTTGTCCCAAGCGTTTTTACCGGCAATGAGAAAGCCGGTCACGATAAATGCGCCGGGAGGCAGGATAGCCAGTAACAGCGCGGGGTAATCTGCCGAGATTATGAAGTGCCATTGTCGGGCACCATCACCAAAAAGCAGCTGCATGTTTGCAAACAAGCCGCCTGTTCCCAGCAACTCGCGAATCGCCCCCAAGACGACCAAAACAGCACCAAAGCCAACGCCCATGATAAAGCCATCGTAAATTGAGGGTAATACCGGGTTCTTCGCTGCGAAGGCGTCCGCCCGGCCAAGAATGATGCAGTTTGTTGTTATAAGCGGCAGAAAAATACCCAGAATTTGATAGAGCTCGTAGGTGTATGCCTGCATGAGCAGTTCAATGGCTGTCACTGATGCCGCAATGATCATGACAAAAACGGGGAGTCGAATCGTATCTGAGACAACATTCCGCACCACCGATACGCAAAGATTGGAACTGACTAAAACGAACAAGGTGGCTGCTGCCAGGCCGAGAGCATTCACAACAGAGGCGGAGACCGCAAGCAGGGGGCACAACCCCAGTAGCTGCACCAAAGCGGGATTATTTTTCCAGAGTCCATTGTGGGTTAGCGTGGCGTAGGTTGGTGTTGTCATGGGCCAGTCTCCACGGCGGTATTGTGCGTCGGGTCTACCTCGAATAGCCGGTCTCGATGCAGGGCTTGATACTCAAGTGTGCGACGGATGGCGGCAACAACGGCTCTAGGCGTCACCGTAGCGCCAGTAAATTGGTCAAAAGCACCGCCATCTTTTTTGACGCTCCACTCAGGCTGTAAGGGAGACCGTAGCGAACGTCCGTCAAAGCTCAGTATCCAAGGTGACTTTCTGGTGTCGATGCCATCCCCCAGCCCCGGTGTTTCTTTATGAGACACGACTCGGGCACCCGCGATCTCGCCGTCGGCGGTGACACCAACGAGTAATTCGATGTCTCCGCTGTAGCCGTCTCGCGCTGTTGCAGGAAGAATGACACCCACCACGGTTTCATCGATTCGCACGGTGTAGCCACTGCGTTCGCTCCGCAGTTCCAATAGTGGGGTGTTGGCTTCAAGCGTAAAACGATCATCGATAAGGCTGTTGTTGTGGGTATTGGCAGGAAAAATTTCTAATAGCTGCCGCGCTTCGGCCTCACGTATTGAACGCTCAATATCCGTTTTTGTTGTGGCCCACGTCCATGCAATCAATGCGGCAGCTAATGCTGCGAAAATACCCAGAAACAGTGCAGAACGTGAAATCGCAACGGCGGCCTTCACTCGTCATCCCTCTTACTAGGTTTATGACCATAGGTGACCGGCTGTGTGTACTGATCAATAAACGGCGCCGCGAAATTGAGAATTAAAACGGCAAAAGCCACGGCATCAGGATAATTGCCCGCCACCCGGATCAGGTACAGCAGCACCCCGACTAGGGCCCCAAACACGAGTCGCCCGCGATTCGATGTCGCGCCGCTAACAGGGTCCGTAATGATAAAAAAGGCTCCAAACATGGTGGCGCCGCTGAGCCAATGAAATAAGGGCGAGCCGCCACTCTCGGAGCTGCCGCTATCGAAACCGATGGCTGCACAAAGCCCTAAAGTGAAAAGCATGGCGACTGGGGCATGCCAAGTAAAGATGCCGCGATAAATCAACCAGGCCCCACCTGCCAGAAAAGCGATGTTCACCCACTCCCAGCCAATTCCCGCCCACTGACCAAACTGAGGACTGTTGTTATAGAGATCGTCCAGTAACAGCCCTTTATTCTGGCGCAGAATATCGAGGGGCGTTGCCATAGTGACGCCATCATAGCTGGCAGGTACTAATAGGGCGGTCAGGGACTCAGCGACGCCGGGTATCTCGCCAAGGCCCCGAGGAGCTTGCCAGCTCGACATTTGTAGGGGGAATGAAATTAGCAGCACCACGTAACCAACCATGGCGGGGTTGAAGGGGTTGTAACCCAAACCACCGAAAACATGCTTACCTAGAATGACTGCCGACAAAATACCGGCTGTGACCAACCACCAGGGAGCGTAAGGGGGGAGTGCAATACAAAGCAGCGTGGAGGTTACAAGCACGCTGTAGTCTTGCAAATACCGCTTTGGGTTGCGGTCTCGAAGGCGCAGCGCGCTGTATTCGAGGGCGAGTGCCAATAGGCCCCCGAATAAAATATTGATCAGGGTGCCCGGGCCAAAAAACCACGTTAAAACCCCAATGCCAGGAAGCGTGGCCAACAAGACGGCCTGCATAACCTGAGTGGTTGTGAGGGGGCCGTGGCCATGGGGTGAAGTGATACGGAGGAAGTTCAAGAGCCGCTTTCCTCATTACCCGCGCTTTCTTTTTTTGCCTTAGCTCGGGCAATGGCAGCAGCGACAGGGTCGTCGGCGCCGCCTGCAGCCGCCTTTTTCTCAGCCGCGGCACGGCGGGCTGCGCGTTGTGCCTCGCGCGCAATGGCTTCTTGTTCTAGTCGTGCTTCACGGGCTTCGAACCGATCTCGAGAGCGGTCTGACCGTACTTTCTCGGCCTTGGACTCGCGTATCATTCCCTTGGCGGCTCGATAATATTGCACCAGAGGAATATGGCTGGGGCATACCCACGAGCACGCACCGCACTCAATACAATCGGCTAAATGATGGCGCTCTAGTTGTTCCTGATCTTTAGCACGGGCATACCAGTAAAGCTGTTGAGGTAACAGTGAAGCTGGACAAGCCTCCGCACAAAGCCCACAGCGTATACAAGCCTGCGCATCTGGGGGCGTTGGCAACTCCTGTTCTGTGGGAACAAGAATACAGTTTGTGGTCTTCACAATGGGAACCGCGGCAGACTCAAGAGCGAAGCCCATCATGGGTCCACCATGAATAAGTCGCCGGTTTTGACTGGGGTCAAAGCCGGCGACGGTCAGCAGATGCTCAATTGGGGTCCCCAATCGGGTACGGTAATTGCCGGGGCGCATAAGAGCGCGTCCCGT
Source organism: Luminiphilus sp. nBUS_07 (assembly GCF_051201685.1). Lineage (GTDB taxonomy): Bacteria > Pseudomonadota > Gammaproteobacteria > Pseudomonadales > Halieaceae > Luminiphilus. Next base: position 934,238 of record NZ_CP179213.1, read on the forward strand.
CAAAGTCACAATGCGGTCAGTGAGGGGTTTGCCATGACAGACTGCATCTCTTGCGGCTACTGCCGTTCCCGGGTTCTGGCAAACAATCCCCAAGTCAGCTGGGAGCCCTCCGGCAGGAACTTGTTGTCCGGTCAAAATCTCGATGAGCTGCTTCTCACCTCCGGATGGATATTTTGTGGGGAAGGTCATGACCTTGCAGTGCTCGCCTGCAGTCTCTGCTGCTTCGCGCATAGCCGCGAGTGCTGCGGGTTTATTGTCTTCGACAGCCAGTAAAATATCTTCAACAGCTAATATCCGTGCAAGTATTTGAGCGCCTTCGACAATGCCTGCCGCGTCAACCTGCATAAGCGTGTCGTCGGCGGTAATGTAGGGTTCGCACTCTGTGCCGTTAATGATTAACGTGGTTAAGGGCAGCCGCTCCCTAGCCATGAGTTTTACTGCGGTTGGAAACCCGGCGCCGCCCATGCCGGCAATGCCTGCAGCACTTATGCGGGAGATTAATGACTCGGGCGTTTCAGTGCGCCAATCCTCGCAACCGCGGCATTCTATCCAGCGATCTTCACCATCACAGGCGAGCTCCAAGCACAAGTTATCAAGTGCCGAGGGGTGAGGTACTGGCCTGGGTTCTATGGCAATGACAGTACCTGAGGTGGGTGCGTGCAGCGGTACGCTGACCATGCCGTCTGCCTCCGCCAAGAGTTGCCCTCCCAGCACATAGTCGCCAGGCTTTACGCATAAACTCGAGGGCTTACCGATATGTTGCGACAGCGGCAGAACGAGTGATTGAGGTAAACCTGCATCTAACACCGTGCCAGGGTTGGAAAGGTGCTTTTCCTCTTCTGGGTGGATGCCGCCATGAATGTTAAAAAAAGTGTTCATGCGGCTTCACGATCTGTAGCGATGATGTTGTTTTTATTTTCGCTGGGCTCGGGCAGCTCCCAGCGCCAGTGTTCAATACCGCCCTTGCGCGGCAGCATATCGATGCAATCCACAGGGCAGGGTTCAACGCACAGGTCGCAGCCTGTACATTCATCTGCAATCACCGTGTGCATCAGCTTGGCCGCGCCTAAAATGGCGTCAACAGGGCAGGCCTGAATGCACTTGGTGCAGCCAATACACTCGTCCTCACGGATGTAGGCCACGTTGGGCTCTTTTTCTTCGCCGTGTTCTGCATCGAGGGTTAGAGGCTCGACATCCAATAAATCGGCAAGGGCGTCTATGGTTTCTTGCCCCCCGGGTGGGCACTTGTTAATCGCTCCGCCCTCTGCAATGGCGGTGGCATAGGGCTTACAGCCAGGGTGGCCGCACTGGCCGCATTGCGTTTGCGGTAGCAACTGATTGATTTGATCAACAAGTGGGTTGCCCTCAGTTTTAAAGCGCACTGACGCGTACCCCAATATGCCACCAAATCCCAGCCCCAGACCTAAAAGGGCTAGTAGAGCTGCGAGTAGGGGGTCGCTTTGAAGTAGGGTCAGCATTCTTACACCAACCCTGCAAAGCCCATGAAGGCAAGGGAAGCAAGTCCGGCAGTGATCATGCCGATAGCGGCCCCCTGAAAAGGTTCGGGAACGTCGGCTACGGTGAGGCGCTCGCGCATGGCTGCGAACAACACTAAAACTAAGGAAAACCCCACAGCGGCGCCAAATCCATAAAATAAGGATTGGGTGAAGTTATGTGCCTGATTGATGTTGAGTAACGCCACCCCTAACACGGCGCAATTGGTGGTAATCAACGGCAAGTACACGCCCAACACGCGGTGCAGTAGCGGGCTGGACTTACGCACCACCATTTCAGTGAATTGCACAACGACGGCGATAACCAAGATAAAGCTTATGGTGCGTAGGTAGGTGAGGTCTAGGGGTACCAGCAGCCATGTGTAGGTGAGATAGCTGCAGACCGATGCGAGTGTCAGCACAAAAGTTGTGGCAGCCGACATACCCATCGCCGTCTCAAGTTTATTGGAGACGCCCATAAACGGACACAACCCCAAAAATTGGACAAGAACAAAATTATTGACGAGCACTGTCCCCGCTAGGAGTAGTGCGTAATCGGCCAGCATGCGCAGCTCCGGCAACCCTGAAGTTTAGTCTGGCCCTATTCTAGACAAAACCGAGCGTTACGGTAATGTTTTGGTGTTATATGCTTAAGACTTTCCGTCCTCGACCATAGCGGCAACATTATCGGGGTCTACCCGCTGCAACAGCGGCTGAAAGTCGTTTAACTCATGAGCCAATAACGGCGCATCGAGGTCATGCCAGTTTAGGTTAACCTTGAGAAATAATTCCGACCGCTCTGCCATGTTGGGCAGAACAGGCTTCAGGTAGGTGATCAGTGCACGGAAAAGATTGATTCCTACCGAGCATACCGCCTGCACCTCAGCCTCGCTGCCCGGCTCTTTTGCGAGAACCCAGGGCTTTTTGTCATCGATGTACTGATTAGCTTGGTCGGCTAAGGCAATGATTTCACGCATAGCACGACTGAACTCACGGGCTTCGTAAAGTGCGGCTATATCGTCGCCGGCGTCGATAAAACGTTGAACTAGGGCGGGCTCTGCACACTGCACACTTAGGGTGTTGGCAAACTTTTTACGCAAAAACCCCGCGCATCGACTCGCAATATTGACCACCTTGCCGACTAAATCTGAGTTTACGCGTTTGATGAAGTCATCGAGATTCAAGTCGAAGTCATCAACGCCGGCCCCCAGCTTGGCAGCAAAGTAGTAGCGCAGGTACTCAGGGTCAAGGTGTTTTAGATAGGCACTGGCATGTATGAAGGTGCCGCGGCTTTTAGACATTTTTGTCCCATCAACGGTCAGGAAGCCGTGGGCGTAAATAGCTGTCGGTAGACGCAACTCTGCAGCTTGCAGCATTGCCGGCCAAAACAAGCCGTGGAAGTTGATGATGTCTTTACCAATAAAGTGATAGAGCTCAGTGTCATGTCCCGGCTGCCACCACTGATCGAAATCGACGTTCTCCCGCTGGCAGTAGTCAAGGCAGCTGGCAATATAGCCAATGGGGGCGTCGAGCCAGACGTAGAAATATTTTCCCGGGTGTCCGGGGATCTCAAAGCCAAAGTAGGGGGCATCGCGACTGATGTCCCAATCCTGCAGACCTGCGTCGATCCATTCACGTAATTTATTGCGAATAGCGGGTTGCAGACTGCCGCTTGATGTCCACTTTTCAAGAAGTTCGTGGAAATGGGATAGCTGAAAAAACAGATGATCTGACGCTTTTTCAATGGGTGTGGCCCCTGAAAGCGCTGAAACAGGATCGATCAGATCTGTGGGGCTATAGGTGGCCCCGCAGGCTTCGCAGTTGTCGCCGTATTGATCGGGAGTTTTGCAGCGCGGGCAGGTTCCTTTAATGAACCGATCGGCTAGAAAAAGACCTTTGTCGGGGTCGAAAGCTTGAGTGATTTCGCGGCTGCCAATGTGTCCCTGAGTGTCTAATCGGCTGAAAATTTCAGCGGACCACTGTTGGTTTTCGGGGGAGTGGGTGGAGGCGTAGTTATCAAAACCAATGACAAAGCCCGTCGAATCTTCTAAATGGTTTAGCCGAACGCGCTCAATGTGTGTTTCTGGCGAAGTTCCGGCTTTTTCTGCCGCAAGCATGATAGCTGTACCATGGGCGTCGTCCGCGCACACGTATATACATTGGTGTCCTCGTGAGCGCTGAAACCTCACCCAGATATCGGCTTGCACCTGCTCCAATATGTGTCCAAGGTGCAGCGGAGCATTGGCGTAGGGGAGGGCTGATGTGACGAGTATATTCCGCGTTGCAGAGGTCATACGGGACTAGAGCCTGATAATGAAGTGAGCGAAGTCTACCGGAACACAAGCACTGTTTCATGCTGAGTTGAGCCAGTTAGGTATACTTGCGCTCTTTTTTACCCAGCCGGAAAAATGGGCAGCCAGAAAATGCAAACACAACCGAAATATATTGTCGCCATCGCCTCCGGAAAAGGGGGGGTGGGAAAATCCACGGTCACCATGAATCTTGCCTTCGCACTGCAGCAGCAAGGTCGGTCGGTTGGTCTGTTGGATGCGGATATTTATGGGCCCAGTCAGCGTCGTATGCTGGGCGTGAGTCCGGAAATTACGCCTGAACAGGAGGGTGAAAAATGGCTCCACCCTGTTTCAGTAAACGGAATCAAAGCCATGTCGATGGCGTTTCTGACAGATGAGTCAACTGCCATGGTCTGGCGGGGGCCCATGGCGAGCGGAGCGCTGGTTCAGATGCTTGAACAAACCCTTTGGGGGGAGTTGGACGTTTTGTTGGTCGATATGCCTCCGGGCACCGGAGATATCCAGCTGACGCTGGCACAAAAGGCGGCCTTAGCGGGGGCAGTCATCGTGACCACGCCACAGGATATTGCCCTTATCGACGCCAAGAAAGGCATTGAGATGTTCCGCAAGGTAGACATCCCCGTGCTGGGGGTAATCGAGAATATGGCCACCCACGTATGCTCGCAGTGCGGGCATGAGGAACCAATATTCGGCAGTGGCGGTGGTGAGCAAATGGCAGGCCAATACGATGTTGATGTGCTGGCTAGTCTTCCCTTATCGAAGATTGTTAGGGAAACTGCCGATGCGGGTGTCGCCATGCTGCATGAAGCGCCTGAGGATCCTGCTTCCCAGGGCTTTCAGCAGGCTGCGTCCGCCTTATGGCTGAGCCTTTGTGCCGCCAAACCTAATGCAGGGCCCGTAATCACCATGGGCGACGATTGAACCTAGAGCTGGAGTACTGATTTTGACGATTAAATCTGACCGCTGGATACGTGAAATGGCTGACACAAAAGGGATGATTGAGCCTTTTGAGTCAGGTCAGGTCCGACAGAGAGGAGATGAAAGACTGATTTCCTACGGCACCTCTAGCTACGGCTACGACGTGCGCTGTAGTCGCGAGTTTAAAGTCTTCACTAATATAAATTCAGCGACGGTAGATCCCAAAAACTTTGATGAGGGCAGCTTTGTCCATGTGGAGAGTGATGTCTGCGTGATTCCGCCAAATTCCTTTGCGCTGGCCGCAACGGTCGAATATTTTCGGATACCTCGTAATGTTTTGACAGTTTGTTTGGGTAAAAGTACGTATGCGCGCTGTGGGATTATCGTAAATGTCACGCCACTGGAACCTGAGTGGGAGGGGCATGTCACCCTCGAGTTTTCAAATACCACCACGCTGCCGGCAAAAATCTATGCCAATGAGGGGGTCGCTCAGATGTTGTTTTTTGAGTCGGATGAGGTTTGTGAAACCAGCTATGCGGACCGTGGTGGTAAGTATCAGGGCCAGCGAGGTGTGACCTTGCCCAAAGCTTAACGGCTGCTATCTCAGGGCTCGAGTGCCAAAGACTCAACGAGAATTTCAATCGTTGAGTTATCTTCCTCGTGCAAAGTGCGAACCATCAAATAATCTAGCGACGGTGCAATCCAAACATTGGAGCGCCGTGATGCCTCTGGCGAACGCACCTGCTCGAAGTGAAGAGTTTGCACGTCGCCGATAGGCGTCGTAAGCGTCTCTTTCCCCAAAAATTTCAACGTTCTTTGTTTGATCCTAGCGCCATCGACGACCTTGAACTTGAGGATATCGGGTGGAGCATCGGAGGTTTGCGCCGCTATTTTAAGATCTAGGCGAAGCTGCTCCTGTTGGCTCAGCTGATCGAGGACCCCCGCTGACCAGGAATGCTCTGTCCAGTCGCCTTTTTTCAAGCTTTTGATGACGCCATCCTCGGGTAAAAAAATAACCTCCCGTCGGCGGCGGACAACAGACTTAAGGTGGTAGCCGTAATCAATGCCTTGAATTTGCTCTCCAATTAGCTTGAATCGAGCGGATTCCTTAATCTTGGCGAACATAGAGCTGCCGTTGCTAGTAAGTGTGTAGCCATCATCGGTAGCCACGAGTTGGCGTTTAATCCGCACCTTCATTCCCATCGCTGTCGTTGAGTAAGTGGCTGTGTAGGGGGTCAGCGGGGTCGGTTCGGCAGCAGCAACGACAGTAAGCGGGCTCAATGCCCATAAAAAGAACAGCCCACCACACAGGAGTTTTTTCATCAGCTAGGCCTCCAAAGCTTCCCGCCGGGCGGGAGTATTTCGTCACCCCACATCACCCCTTGGGCGTTCAGACTGACTTCACCTGTCAGCAAGAGGTTGGCGGCATAGGGGTAAAGCTTATGTTCAAACGGCAGTACGCGACTCGCGAGTGATGCTGCAGTATCCCCATGCTCTATGGGTACCGGGGTTTGTAAGATACCCGGACCTTCATCGAGACCGGGGGTTACAAAATGAACGGTGGCACCGCTTTCCTGCTCCCCCGCATCTAGAGCTCGTTGGTGGGTGTTGAGCCCGCGGTATTTTGGTAGCAGCGATGGGTGGATGTTAATGAGTTGGCCGCGAAAGCGATCAACAAAATTGCCGGTCAGGATGCGCATGAATCCGGCTAGAACAATAACGTCGGGTTTAAATTCGTATATTTTTTCCGCGAGGACCTCATCAAAGGCCTCTCTGGACTCATACAAAGTGTGATCGACCACTGCGGTGGCGATGCCAGCGTCTTGAGCAATTTTCAGGCCCGCGGCTTCGGGGCGATTGCTGATGACAACCTCAACCGAACCCTGAAGTTCGCCGGCCTGTTGCGCTCGCAAAAATGCCCCAAGGTTACTGCCTCTGCCAGACAGCAGTAGCGCTAGGCGTCCCGAGCCCCCTTTCATCCTGAGAACTCGACCCCTCCAGCGCCGCTGACAATATCGCCTATTTGCCAGGCGGTGATGCCCGTGCCGGTTAGGTGATCTAGGGTTGTTTGTGCCTGATCAGCAGCCACGACAACGACCATGCCGACTCCGCAATTAAAGGTACGCAACATCTCGTATTGCTCGACGTTGCCGCCTTGCTGAAGCCATTCAAAAACAGCGGCTGGGCGCCAGCTGCTGAGATCGATTCGTGCGGTACAGCCAGTAGGCAAAACGCGAGGTAAATTTTCGGGGAGACCGCCACCAGTAATATGTGCCATCGCATGTATTGGCACAGCTTTTTGCAGGGACAAGAGCGCGCGATTATAAATCGTAGTGGGGGCCAGTAGCGCGTCTATTAATGTCTGTCCGTCAGAGAGGGGGGTGTCCAGCGCAGCAGATTGCACCTCTATGATTTTTCGAATGAGAGAAAAACCATTTGCGTGGGGGCCACTCGAGGGAAGGGCAATAAGCACATCACCATCAGCGACCTTTTTGCCGTCGATAATGTCTCTCTTCTCCGCCACGCCCACACAAAAACCGGCGAGGTCATAATCCTCGCCTTCATACATGCCGGGCATTTCTGCGGTTTCTCCGCCGACTAAGGCACAACCAGCTAACTCACAGCCCTTACCAATGCCGGTGACGACCTCTGCCGCAACGTCGATATTGAGTTTGCCTGTTGCGTAATAGTCGAGGAACAACAGGGGTTCAGCACCCACCACGGCAATGTCGTTACTGCACATCGCTACTAAGTCGATGCCAATCGAATCGTGACGCCCAGCTGTCATGGCGAGTCGCAGTTTCGTGCCAACCCCATCGGTGCCCGAGACGAGTACCGGCTGCTCAAATCCTTGGGGTATTTCTACCAGCGCACCAAAGCCTCCAATGCCGCCCATCACTTCGGGTCTTCGAGTTGCTGCGGTGACACTTTTCAGGCGATCAACCAATTCATTGCCGGCGTCGATGTCAACGCCTGCGTCTCGATAGGACAAGGTGGGCTTCTTTGAGGTATCGCTCATGGGTGCTAACGCCATTTGGTCAGAGGTGGTGGTGACAGGGTACTGGCTGGCTGTGAACTAGGGAAGCAACGCTCCAAGGTTTTCACTGGTAAACTTACGGCATGTTAAATCTAATTCGCACATTTAAGGGCCGGATCGGTCGAATTGTCCTCTTATTGGCGGTGACATTTCCTGTGTTTGCCCAGTCAGATTTTTACGCTGCCCGCGTTGAAGTGCCTGATCGCAGTGACGCAGCATTGGCATCCGGGGCGCGAGAAGCCCTAAACCGAGTGCTTGTAAGAGTGTCTGGCAATGAAGAAATTGCTAAAAACCCGACGGTTGCGGCCGCGTTGAGAGTGGCCCGCGACCGTGTTTCGATCTATAGCTTCGAGCAAGAAGGAGGGCAGGTCTACCTTCAGGCTACATTCGATGATGTTTTAGTGAAAAGTATATTGCGCGAGTCAGACGCCACCTTTTGGTCTGAAGACAGGCCGCCGGTATTACTTTGGCTGGTTGTGGATGAGCCTTATAGTCGCCGATTTGCAACCGTCAGCCAAGACGGTGCTTTACTGCTAGAGCTATCTGAGGCCTTTACTGCAAGAGGCATTGACCTGCGTTTGCCTCTCCTTGATTTGGAGGATGCAGCCAAGCTGTCCCCTGAAATGGTTTGGCAACGCGTAGCGCGCAGAATTCGCTCGGCGTCTCAGCGCTATGGCACCGAGCATATTTTAGTCGGGCGGTATGTACAGTTGACCACGGGTTCACAGCTTGCGGATTGGCTTTACCTAGACAGTGAAGATCAGCGGCAAGTTCAGGTGCAGGGCAGTAAAACGACGCCGGTTGTGTTGGCTGGAGTCGATCTTGCTGTCGACGCTATGGCCGATCGCTACGCGGTGACACTTGAGTCAACGCCAGGGCAGAGCTTTATTGCCGTGACGGTTACGGGAGTGGAGAGCTTTGCTGATTATCAATCAGTTGTGGGTATACTGCGCCAGCTCCCAGTACTGGATTCCCTCATAATTGATGAAATTTACAAGGATAGGCTGGGAGTTCGAGTGACTGGACTGAGCAACGCTGAGGCGTTGGCCCGGGTGCTGCCCGGTCGATCACGACTGGTTGTCTCGGGTGATGTGTCAGCTAACCGCATAAACTTGCATTGGGGGCAACCATGAGTAACGAAGCTGCTGTGAATCGATGGCCTTTCGTACTGGGCCTGATTGCGGCAATGGCGGTATTTATTTGGGGTCTGCACCCTATTTTGGCGCCTTTTTTAGCGGGGGCGCTCATTGCCTATTTAGGGGATCCGGTAGTCGATGCCCTTGAAAGGCGGGGTATGGGTCGCTCCTCAGGCGTGATCTTGGTGTTCTTGATGCTCATATTGGTGACCACCGTCATTTTATTGGTGGGGGTTCCCCTGCTCATTGATCAGCTTGATCAAGCGATCAAGAAATTACCGATTCTCTATCGATGGGTATCGACCTCACTGCTGCCGTCGATACATGAGCGCATTAGCGTAAGTCCAGTACATTTGCCTCCTATCGACTGGGAGGCTGAATTAGCTGCGCGATGGCAATCTGTAGGCAAGCTGTTGGCAACCTCGGTAGCCAGCCTCACTCGATCGGGTTTTGGTGTCATTGCTGCGGTTTTCAATATGACATTAATACCCGTGGTGGCTTTTTACCTAATGCGTGACTGGGATCGCATGATGGCGGCGATACTTGACCTCGTGCCTGTGGCTTGGCAGCAAGACTTGAGTCGAATGGCCGCCGAAGCCAATGACGTTCTCGGTGCTTTTATCCGCGGCCAATTTTTAGTGATGCTCGCTCAGGCGTTTATCTACAGTGCAGGGTTGTGGGTTGTAGGTTTGGACTTTGCCTTAATATTAGGAACCGTGGCGGGCCTGGCCTCTATTATCCCCTACGCAGGTGCCGTGCTTGGTGTGGGCAGTTCCCTCTTAGTCGCTTGGTTTCAGTCTGGCGGTGATCTGGGCCTTATCGCTTGGGTTGGGCTGGTTTTTGGCGTTGGTCAAACGTTAGAGAGCATGGTTCTTACGCCGTTGTTAATTGGTGACCGAATCGGATTGCACCCCGTTTTGGTGATTTTCGCACTGTTGGCAGGTGGACAGTTGGCGGGTTTTACCGGCGTGCTGTTAGCACTACCTGTCGCGGCCGTAATTGTGGTTTTCTGTCGACATGCGGTCGGTTACTACCGCAACACTGACACCTATCGCAGCGATTGAACGTGAGGCCAGCGTGGTCGATCAGCTACCCCTGAAAATCTCTTTTGATAGCGACCTTAACCTGGATAACTTCCAGTCGCGTCCCGATCTGCTTCAGTTACTAACCGAGGTCGACGCCTTGCTGGCAGGGGCAGGGCAATCGCTGTTTCTTTGGGGGCCCCTTGGGGCCGGTAAAAGCCATTTGCTTCAGGGGATCAGCCGAGCGATCGGCCCCCGAGCCCTTTACTTACCTATGACGGAGCTTCTTCAGTATCCTCCAGAAGCCGTGCTTGAGGGGGTCGCGACCAGCGACGCGGTACTGATTGATGATGTCCAGCTGACTCTCGACAGAGATGATTGGCAGGAGGCCCTGTTCCACAGCTTTAATCGTTTAAAGGCGGCGGGCATTCCTCAGATTTACTCAGGCTTAGCGCCCCCTGCACAGATGATGGCGGTGTTACCCGATCTCCGGTCTCGGTGGGGTGAGCTGGTGGTCTATCACTTACCTGCCTTAAGCGAGCATGAGCTGGGGGAATTGCTTCAGTTTCGGGCGTTACAGAGGGGGCTGAAGCTCTCTAACGAGGTCGTGCACTATATTTTAAGTCGCGCACCCCGGGGTACTGAGGCATTAATGGCCTTGTTAGACGAGCTCGATGACGCAGCTCTAGCTAGGGGGCGCCCCATCACAATTCCTTTACTAGCGGAGCTTAGGCTGTGGTCTGGGGATCGGTCACGGTAACGGCATAGTCGTTTGGGCCAAGCTGTAAGTAGCTACGCAACCAGCGAACCAGCAAATACAAAGGCACAGTGTCTGCAAGGGCTGAGAGTGCTTTAAAGGCGTAGTTACTGCCTATCAGCACCAGCAGCGTGTTGAACGCCATCTCTCCACGCCAGTACACCGCGCCGAAGGTAACCGTGATGACCATAATGGAGTCGACCATTTGGCTCAGCAAAGTGCTGAAGTTGTTGCGTAACCATAGGTGCTTGCCTCGGGTGAGGCGTTTCCAAAAATGATACAGCTGAACATCACAGTACTGCGCAGTGATGTAGGCCAGCATCGAAGCGAAAACGGCCCCCGACGTTGTGGCATAAATCAGCTCAAATAATCCAATCTGTCCGCTGACAATATCGCCATTTGGCAGCGCCACAGGCTCCGCCAGTTGTATGATTTGCCAAGGGGGCATGGTCTCAGGTGGCACTGAAGGAGCTAGATTTCCTAAAGTGAGTACCGCAAGAATTAAAAGATTAAGGCCCAATCCAACGGTGACTAAAAAGTTCGCGCGGGCGCGCCCGTAAAGCTCTGACACCAAATCGGTGCAAAGGAATGTCAGTGGGTAGGGCAATACGCCTACCGCTAAGGCGAGGGGGCCTAGCTGTATAAAGCGGGTGATGCCGACAACGTTGAGTAGAGTCATGGCGCCCAAAAATACTGCCGCCAACACTAAAAAGACCCGTTCGCGTCGCTCTCTGAGAAGCTCACTCGCCACGATTAATGCTCTACTTGCCCCAGATTTCCGTGCAACACGGCACCGTTTATCACGGGATTGCTGTGCGCCCAAACGATCAAGCGAGCAATTTCCTCAGGTTCAACAAGCCGCCCAAAGCTATTCATGGAACTGATAGCCTCAACGATTTTTTGGTCTTGACCGATATGATTGCGCAGCATCTCGGTATCAGTAAACCCAGGGCAAATTAGAGCGGTATGGATCCCTCTGCCCATTAAATCCTGACAAGTGGCACGCATCATTCCTAGCTGTGCATGTTTGCTCACGACGTAACTAAAGGCGCCTTTGACAGCCTTTTCAGATAGCGTTGACCCTACAAATAATACGCTAGAGCCGCTGGGCATCAGCGGCAGGAGCTCGCGGTTGAGGTTGTTAATGGCGAGGGTGTTGATCTGAAGGACGGTTGCTAAGGACGCATCATCGGTGTCGTCTGCGGTGTCTTTGAGCATCAATGCAGCGTTGTGAACCAAGCACACTGATTCGGGCTGCGTATCTTTCAAATGCGCTGACAATGAACTTGTCAGCTCTTGAACCGATTTTCGGTCGCTTAAATCACCGCACAAATCCGTCACCCCGCTCACAGGGCAGGGGCGGCGAGAAATGTTGATGACGGCAAAACCTGCATTGAGAAACAGGGCCGCAGCAGCAGCTCCGATGCCCGAGCTGGCTCCCGTGATAATGGCGGTTTGTGTCATGCTGGTGGCTTTCCTTAATCCTCTATGATCGGTACGCAGGTCTGCAGCAGCTGGATGGCAAACCTCTCTATTGGCTTGCTAACCGCTTCACCAGACCCCACCATACACTGTCCCCACAAATCTGGCAGTCCACAATGGATCGTTTGACTACACTTTACATCGACAAGGAAGCGCACAAGTTTTCAGCGGCGCATTTCACGATTTTCACAGCCACCGACCGCGAGCGGCTGCATGGGCACAACTACTCAGTTTCAGCTCGCATTGTGGCGCCCATGGGGAGCAATGGATTCTCTGCGGATTACAACGTTTACAAGCGTCGAATTGCCGATCTCTGCAAGCCCCTTGACGAGTACATGTTGGTGGCTGGTAACTCACCCTATCAAACCATCGAGGAGCATGAAGACGAATATTGGGTGACCTTTGCGGGCAGAACCTTGAAGTTTTTACAAGACGAGACCCAGTTGTTGCCCGTCGTCAATGTCACCGTGGAGGAGTTGGCGCATTATCTGTTGGATAAATTGATGATGTTGAGTGAGGGTGAAGGTCTGGTTGAGGTCGAAGTGGGGGTTTCTTCGGGGCCAGGACAGACAGGCTCTGCATTGTGGACTGAAGCTGGTAAAAATAAATCATAGTATTAATGAACTTTTCTGCTGTCGCCGGGGTCTGAATTAATAGCTGCAGTGATGGCGCCACCACGGGGATGGCGTAAGGGAAACATCCTGCTAGCCCCTTTCCTGCGATGCAGGGGGGGCCCCGATTTGAGTGGCTCCTTTTTCGCCGGCTAATCGCCGGCGTTTTTTTTACTTTTTTTCGGGGTCAGCGTCCCAGCTCGTCGAGTAGCTGTTTGAGTGACTGCGCGGTTTGTGGGCCTTTTAAGGTGGCAACTAGGGCGCCCTCAGGGCTTACAATCAGTGTTGTTGGAAGCACGCTCGGGCGCGGAACACCTAGGGCCGAGGCAGGATCTTGGGGTAAGTTGGCAAAGAGTATGCCCATTTCTGAGCGTTGTTGGCTCAGCTTGGGCCCCTTTTGATCGTCATAATTAACACCAAAAACCGTAATATCTGGGGCTTTATCAACAAGGTTGAGCTCGGGGATTTCTTCGCGGCAGGGGGTACACCAAAGCGCCCAGTAATTAACCAGTCGCCACTGTCCTTCTGCAGGTAGTGACTGTGTTGGTTGACCATCACAGCCTGCCGCAAGCAGCAACATGATTGCCAGTACGCGCTTCATAAAGTTTCTGACAGTGCGCTGTCGCCCTCCGCCGTGCTAAAAAGTTCCTGTAGGGATATGCTCAAAACCTCACTTTGAACCTGCCGTTGCTCACTGAGTAATGCGTTCGCACGTATTTGCCAGGGCTTGCAAACCGCTAAGGTGACAGGAACCTCCAACTCTTGGTTGATGAGGGCTTTGATCTCTATGAGCCGGACATGGTGCAGGTCACGGCTGAGTATGTAGTGACCCTGAAGCGTTTGAGTGATGAGGTTCGCTGCCATGAGTGAATCTCGAATGTGGCGCCAGCTGTCGCTATCTAGACCATCACCTATAACATCTCGGTCGCTAAGTATTTTGAGCTCCCCAAGAGTGTAGCCCTTCAGTTGAGCGCGCCATAATAAATAAAGAACATCGAGAGCTTTGAGTACGACTGGGCGCTGCGCCTGCGCAGCTGTCTGATAGGAGGCCTGACTGTGCACAACAATGGCCCCCAAAAGAATGATGGTCCATGTGATGTAGAGCCACAGTAAAAAGATAGGTACGGCTGCGAACGCCCCATAAATAAGTGCGTAACTGGAATTGGCTATGGCTGCGGTAAATAGGGCTTTCGCGGCGGTAAAAGTGACAGCTACAAATAGGCCTCCAAAAATAGCGTGTCGAAAGGGCACAGCGCAGTTGGGAACCGCCATGTAGAGTGCCGTTACGCCAAGTATCCCTAAGACAAAGGGGAGGAGTGAAAGTAAGGCGGATGAAACGCCCAGCACATCGATCCCCTCCACAGCGTGGGCGGCCGCAAAGAGATAGGCCTTGATGCCTATGCCGAGACCGATGAGGATCGGTGCCAAACTGAGCACTGCCCAATACAGCAGAACACTCGAAACGACATTTCTATTTTCACGGTTGCGCCAGATGTTGTTGAACGCTCGCTCGACATTTCGCAACATAAGCACCGCCGTGGTTGCCAAAATCGCAATACCGACGCCCGTAAGATTCTTTGCTTGCTCGGAAAAGCTGGTGAGATAGTTCGCCACGTCTTGGGAGGCCTCGGGAAGCAGGTTATCGACCAGAAACTGCTGCAGTTGCGCCTGAATATCGGTGGCAGTGGGGATCGCCGTTGATATGGAATACACTAAGGTCAGTAGCGGCACGAGGGCAAAGAGACTCATGTAAACCAGCGCTGCAGCTATTTCAGAGCAGCGGTCATCTTGATAGCGCTGCAGCAAATACCGACAGCGATCCACGGCGTTCTGTATTGGGGAGTGCTCTGTCATACTATGCGCTCGTGTGGTGGTTGTTCGGTAACGTAACCGAGTTAACAGTCCCTCATTAAGCTTAGCAGGGCGGCGATGCCTGTAAATCAGCTATCATCCTTTTTTTTAAGAATACTATGAAATCGATGTCCTATATTTTGGTGCTCTACTATTCCCGCGGTGGCAAGACCGCTGAAATGGCATCGCGGATAGCGCGGGGTGTAAGCCAAGTCTCGGGTATTGAAGCGCGCTTGCGGACCGTACCCCCTGTCGCGACTAGCATCGATGAGCGGGCCCCCGACATTCCCGATAGCGGTCCCCTTTATTGCGAGGAGGATGACTTGCGCCAATGTTCAGGCCTTGTAGTGGGAAGTCCCACTCGCTTTGGCAATATGGCGGCGCCGTTAAAGCATTTTATCGATACAACTTCATCGCTGTGGCTAAGTGGGGCCCTGATTAACAAGCCTGCAGCCGTTTTCACTTCAACGTCCAGTTTGCATGGCGGTCAGGAAAGCACGTTGCTGAGTATGCTGCTGCCGTTAATGCATCACGGGATGATACTGACAGGGCTCCCTTACAGTGAGTCGGGTTTGCGTCAAACAACGGGAGGGGGCACACCCTATGGCGCTAGTCATTGGGCCGGTGAGAATAATGAGCGACCACTTGATGAGCATGAAAGCGCGCTGTGTCAGGCTTTGGGCAAGCGCGTGGCAACGATAGCCTTAGCGACGGACTCCATACTGTGATGGCACGTGGTTCTACGACTCGAAAAATTTGGTGGGCGCTGTGGCTTTCTTGGTCGCTGGTGATTGTGCAACAAATTGTACTCGACGCCCGCTTTGGGGCGCCTGTTCAGTTGTTGATTCTGCAGGTGGTGCCCCTCTTAGTGTTTGTCCCTTGGGTTCTCAGGGATAACTTGCACAGTCTAATTTGGCTGTCCTTTGTGCTCCTGGGATACTTTGTTTTAGCGGTGCAGACCGCCTTTGCAAGACCCGGTGATGGGGTCGCCCTCGCCGGTGTATTTTTGCAGGTGATTTTATTCTTGGTAGCGGCCCTCTACATCCGCTTTCGAGGCCGAGAGCTGAGGCGGCAACAAACGCCCGAAGTTATGGAGAAGTAGTCATGGTGGTTTGGCGTTATATACGCGGTTTTTTCAAAGGGCTTTGGCGCGGCCTATCCCTCTTCAATAAGGCCGTAATGACGCTAGTCCCACTTGCGGTGACTCTCTACGTTGTGGTGATTATTGCTGTGGCTTTTAATCAGGTCGCTCCTGACCCAATCCCAGAGCATGCGGCACTGGTGATCAACCCCAACGGCGAGCTCGTTGAAAACCCTTCGCCGTTAGAGCCCATCGAAGCATTGATGCAAGACGGCGCTGGGGAAGTGCTGGTTTTTCGCGTCAAAAAAGCAATAAAAGAAGCCGCCGAGGACGATCGTATTACGGCCTTAGTTCTAGACCTTGAGGCACTAAACGGACCTTCAATCAGTCATGTTCAAGAATTAAAGTCGGCGGTTGAAGCTTTCCAGTTGTCGGGGAAACCCGTCATAGCGATAGGCGATTACTACTCTCAGTCCCAATATTTGTTGGCCTCTCAGGCTGACCATGTTCTGCTACATCCAGAGGGAGGTATAGAGGTTTCTGGGTTTGCGGTGTATCGAAATTATGTACGCGAACTGCTCGATAACGTTTATCTGACAATGAACGTGTTTCGGGTAGGCGAGAGTAAATCAGCGGTTGAGCCTTACCTTCGTGACGACATGTCTAACCTTGAACGAGAGGTCGTGGGTCAATGGTTGGGTGATGTTTGGAGCGCCTACACGGGGCTGGTGGAAGCACCTAGAGAGATGGCGCCGGGGTTTGTTGATCAATTCATTAATGAATTTCCTGATCGATTAGAGATAGCGGGGGGTGATGCTGCTGCGTTGATGTTGGAAGCCGGATTTGTCGATGAGCTAGCGACTCACAGTCGAAGGGATGAAATGTTGGCCGACTGGGTAGGTGCGACGGATGACGACGGCCACTGGATTTCTGTGTCGGTCAATGACTATTTGGCCGCCCGTGAGGCAGAAAATGAGGTTGAGGAAACCAAACCGCGCATAGCGGTTATCCCTATCGAGGGCGAGTTAATCCCCGGAGAGAGCGGTCGCGGTTTTGCTGGCTCTGACACGGTAGTGGCGCAGCTAGAGCGAGCACTTGAGCAAACGGATTTGAGCGCTGTTGTCCTGCGTATTAACTCTCCCGGTGGCAGTGTGTTTGCGTCAGAAGTCATTCGCCAGAAAATCCTAGAGATACAAGCGCTTGATTTTCCGGTTGTCGCGTCAATGGGCTCGGTAGCGGCCTCTGGTGGTTATTATATTGCCGCCGATGCGGACGAAATATGGGCACATCCCAGCACCATCACGGGCAGCATTGGCGTATTTGCGGCGTTCCCCACGGTAGAGAAACTCTATCAATGGGCAGGAGTCACTCCCGACGGTGTCAGCACGTCCAGTCTTGCGACGGCGGCCAGGTTGGATACCGGAGTGAGCGATACTGGGCGTCGTATTATCAACAGCATGATTAGCAATGTTTATAACGACTTTGTGACTTTGGTGGCTGCGGGACGTGGCAAAACCTGGGACGAGATAAATGCCGTAGCTGGCGGTCGAGTTTGGAGCGGAGAGGATGCCCTCACAGTGGGGCTGGTCGATAGTTTAGGTGGCCTGCAAGCCGCGCTTGATGCAGCCGCAGGTCTCGCCGAAGTTGAGGACTTCGATACCCTCTACATTGGTACGCCGATAAGTCCTGAGCAGCGATTCTTTGAGCAAGTGGGAAGGGGGCTGGGTCAGGCACAGCTGCCGGGCAGGTCTGTGCTAAATCGTTTATCGCAGCAACTAGCGCCTTTCATCCGGCTGTCCGATAGCTTGCAGGATCCTGCCAGTATGTATCTGCGTTGCCTTGAGTGTGGTGGATTCTGATGTTTGAGAAAGCCGACTTAGAAAATAAGGCCACACCCGCCCGGTCGGCAGCGACATTGATCGTAACTCGAGATGGAGCTGATGGGTTAGAGGTGCTGCTGTTACGGCGCAACCCTGCGCTTAAGGTTATGGCAGGTGCCTGGGTTTTTCCCGGCGGCAAGGTCGATGAAGCTGATGCCGGTGAAGACGCTCTTGCTAGAGCTAATAGCGCTGCGATACGAGAACTGCATGAGGAGACGGGGCTCGAGGTTGGGTCGGAACCCATCATCCATTTTTCACGGTGGTTGACTCCTGAAGTGGTCAAGTATCGATTTGATACCTACTTTTTTCTGGCCCCGCAAAGCGGCAACACTTCAGTCGTGGTCGATGGTAGTGAAATCGTTGAGTATCGCTGGGTAAAGCCCGATATCGCGATAGCGGAACAGGCGGCAGGGACGTTAAAGGTGCCACCGCCAACCTTGGTATCACTGACTGACGTGGCCGAGTACGAAAGTTTGGCTGATCTTGTGAAGGCCGTTAAGCGTCGACAGCCGCCTTATTTTTTCCCGAGAATTCTAGAACAGGGAGAGGATCACGTGTTCTTGTATCCGGGCGACTCAGGGTATGAGGCCTCTGATGTGAGTCTTTCGACGGTTCGTCACCGAACAACCATGCATCAAGGTGTGTTTTCCTATCGACGGGATTTTCCCTGGCCTGACCATCACCAGTAGCGACCAAAGCTCGAGTTTTCTTGGTCGGGCCCTCTCTCTACGCTGGGTCGGCAGGCGCGCTTCAGAAATGATGACTTGCTGGCCATTCAGAGCTAGAGGCCTTCGTATATTAGGCGCTAGTGGAGAGTCCTTCGTTTTACAATTTGGGCAGTGATAGGGCAGGTTTCACGGCAACTCCCTCGTGGTCACAACGTTTTAGCTAAGTGGGCGGTGGTTTTGCTAACGCCGGTGAGATGGTTTTTGACGCAGGATCGCGCTTTCAATACTTCATGACGGAGTAACGCAACTCAGGATAGCTCAGCGCCAATTGGCTCCCGGCAATTTTGCGCGTGTTGTGGCGACATTGGTGTCGAAAATATCTGCAACGGGGCGTTGGTGGCCCACCTCCCAACGTCTTGAGATCATGGTGACAGGGAAGAGAAACACCTCACTATTGCCATATTGCAGCGCTCGGGTGCGCCCTGCTCGATCACGGTAAACGACCCAATTCATGTTAAGCTCGCCGGCGAGGAGATCTCCAAGTACTACGCCAAGGGCTTGCAGTTCTAATTTGTCATCGGGGGCGATTAAACCGAGCTCGAGAATACGTTGAAGAGTGGCAAGATCCCGATGGGGAATCCCCGTTAATTGTTGGCCCAGTTGGTTTGCCAGGGTTTCGACGTTAGAGCGCTGTGCAGCCATAAACTGTTGGTCGATAGGGCTCAGAGGTTCAATGCGTCGATCCAAGGTGTTGGGCGAAATGATGGCGTTCTGGGCCCAACTTTGGGGACCAGCAGTAACCGACAGAAACAACAACAGAAAGTGAAGAATTATTTGTCTCACTTTAAGTTGTATCGAAACTCTCGAAGTGGATAATTGCGCGATCATGATCAAAGTACAAAACCCAACAATGCCTTTGGATGAAGCACTATGATAACCGGAAGTATCGTTGCGCTGGTAACACCTATGACGCCCGATGGCGCCATCGATAAAAAAGGTCTCGCTACGTTGATCGAGTACCACATTCAGGCGGGTACGGCGGCGTTGGGTATTGCGGGCACTACCGGTGAAAGTGCGACCCTCACCATGGGTGAGCATATTGACGTTATTCAGTTCGCTGTGGAGCAAGCTGCCGGCAGAATACCTGTGGTTGCGGGCACCGGGTCTAACTCTACTCATGAAGCCATTGAATTGACCGTGGCTGCGGCTGCAGCCGGTGCCGAATACTCACTGTTAGTCACTCCCTACTACAACAAACCGCCGCAGGAAGGGCTTTATCGCCACTTTTGCCAGGTCGCGGCAGCTGTCAACATTCCCATCATTCTCTACAACGTGCCATCAAGAACAGGTGTCGATCTGAGTAATGAGACCGTTCTCAGGCTGAGTGAGGTGGGAAATATTGCAGGGCTCAAAGATGCCACGGGCGATGTCGAGCGTGGGAAGGCCTTAATCTCAAAACTACCTGACACCTTTGCGGTTTACTCTGGAGATGACGCGACAGCCCTCGATTTGATGAGCGCGGGTGGTCGTGGCAACGTTTCGGTGACCGCAAATATCGCGGCGAGCAAAGTTGCGGAAGTTTGTCGCTTGGCCATTGCCGGTGACTACCCGGGGGCACAGAAAATTAACGCAGAGCTCAGCGCATTAAATGATGCGCTTTTTATCGAAGCCAACCCCATCCCCGTGAAATGGGCCATGGTAGAGTTGGGAATGATCAGCGATGGCATTAGGTTGCCATTAGTGGCAATGTCTTCAGCGCATCAAGACACAGTTTTAAAGGCAATCCGGCAGGCGGGACTCTAACGATGAAAAGGTATGGCTTGGTGCTCGCGTTACCCGTGTTGCTGCTTCAGGGCTGCAGCTGGATTTATGGTGAAGATGGTTTGTTCCCGGATAACACCGACCGATACCAAGACGCCCCAGAGTTGGCGGTTATCTCAGTACCTGCGACAGCCTCAACCGAAGCGCTCGATCCCACGTACCCGATCCCTGATGTCAAGCAGAGCTTTTTATTAGAGAGTGAGTTTGAGGTACCCAGACCCACTCCGCTGACCGGTTCCAATCAATACGAGACGGTGCGCATTCAACGCCTGGCTGACGAAAGCTGGGCTCTTGTCGCGGTAGCCCCTGGGCAGCTTTGGCCACAAGTGCGGGGGTTTCTCACAGCCTCGGGGATTGCTGTGGCTGCCTCTGACGCTGAATCTGGATTGATAGATACACAGTTCGTCACTCTACAAGACAGGGCGTTACCCACGCGATTCCGGTTCAGAGTGGACACGGGTGTTCAGCGTAATACGTCAGAGCTTCACGTGTTGCAACAAAATCAATCGGGCAGCGATACCTCCTGGCCGGCGATATCCGATGATCTTGAGCTTGAGTCGGAGATGCTGCGCAACATTGCCCAATTCATTGCCAACAGCGCCGAGGCGGCTCCTGTTTCAATGATGGCGGACAGGGCGATGGGTGACGAGGGGCGCGTCACGCTAGAAGACAGTGAGACTGCGACGCGTTTGATATTGCGTCTGCCTTTCAACCGCGCTTGGGCTTCCATGAACAAAGCTCTGCCTGAAGCGGGATTTGCCATTGACGATAAAGATCGTACCGAGGGCGTATTCTATCTGACCTTTGTGGGTCCTCAGGAAGAAGACGAAAGCGGTTGGTTTGACTGGATGTGGGGCGGAGAAGACGCCCATCCTCTTGCCAACCAAAAGTTCCTTGTAAAGGTCGCCTCGGTAGAAGAGTCACGAATGGTCATTTCGCTCATGGGTGAGGACGGTGGCCCGGTTGAGCGCAGAGACCAGCAAGCCTTGCTGACATTGATTAAAGGCACTATCAACTGATGCGATTTGCTTCCCTGGGTAGTGGTAGCCAGGGTAACGCGACCTTGGTAAACACCGAGGAGACGCTGATCCTAGTTGATTGCGGCTTTCCTCGCAGGGAGACCGAGCGTCGCCTGCAGCGATTAAATGTTGCCGCTGAAGACATTGATGCCATTATTGTGACCCACGAGCATGGGGATCACAGTGGCGGAGTGGCGAGTTTCTCACGACACTACAAAACCCCCGTATATTGCACCCACGGCACCGCCGCCAGCGGCCGGTTATCTGGCGTTTTTCAGCAGGTTTTGATCAACGCGGGTGATGATTTTACGATAGGGTCGGTTCACGTTCTGGCCGTTCCTGTGCCTCACGACGCCCGAGAGCCGGTGCAGTTTCGGTTTGAAGCTACAGGGGGAATTCTGGGGCTGCTGACCGATTTAGGCAGTATTACTCCGCACCTCGTTGAAGCGTTCTCTGGCTGCGATGCCCTGCTACTAGAATTTAATCACGAGCTTGAGTTGCTGATGCAAGGCTCTTATCCCGCGTCTCTAAAGCGACGTGTGGCCGGTGACTTTGGACATTTGAATAACAATCAGGCCAGGGAGTTGCTACAAAGACTTGATAATCACCGATTGAAAGTTTTGGTGGCTGGGCATTTAAGCCTTAAAAACAATAGCAAAGAGCACGCCTTGGCAGCCCTTGCTGCTGCGGCTAGTCACCATCAAGCGGCGGTTCATCTCGCTTGTCAGGATTCCGGCTTCGAGTGGTTATCGGTGTCTGGTAATGCGGACTTTGCACTCGCCGAAGCGGTCAGTGCTTGATGCTTCCAGCGACGGTTACTCCATAGCCAATCTTCCGGGTAGGCGCGAATCGCCGCCTCGGTGAGTTCGGCATAGCGTTCAATGATCCATGATTCTTCTACCGCTTTGGGTTCCCGAGTAATTTCAACGACTTCAATCTCAAAATATCCTCGTTTCTTGCGCTGACATTTCGCAAAGGCGACGGGGAAGCCAGTTGCCTTAGCCAGCGAAGCTGCGCCTGAAAAAAAGGCGGTTTCTCGATTGAGAAACGTGGTGATGTGGACGCGCTCACGCAACCCTGGAGATTGATCAGCGAGCATGTAAATTAATCGTGGTGTTCTACGGTGCCGAATAATATTTCGCGCAGTGTCACGCATTTCAATCGCAGTTGCGCCAAACCGCCTACGGGCTTGTAGGCTGAACGCGTCAGCAGCTTCACTGTGAAGTCGCTTATAAACAAATGCCATAGGCATTTCATATAGCGCGGCGGCACGATGGAGCATCCACTCCCAATTGCCCTGATGTGCCAGCATCACCAAAACCGACTGTTGTCCCTGCTGGCTTAACTCGGCAAGTAATTCTGGGTTGACGACCTCTAGGTGCTGTTCAAAAAAAGTCAGTGGTTGCCGCGATCCAGCAATAATTTCGACGGCGGTGTCACACAGGTTTCGGTAAAACCGTTTGCGGGTTGTCTTGATTTCCGCTGTGGACCACTCGGGGAACGCTTGGGCGAGATTTTGTTCTACGACTTTCCGCCGATAACGGAATACATGTTGCAGTAACCAGGCTCCGCCTGAGGACGCGGCATAAAGCCACTTTAGAGGCAGCCGAGCTAGTGCCGAGTAAATTGATTTAATCATTTTGTCCTTCGGAAGCCCCATGGCAGTGTTCGGGCACCGTTAGGGTGGTGACATAATCGAGCAGGCCGACTTTGGGGCATTGCAGCATTGGATTGTTGGTCAGATCTAGTAGCTGGAGTTTCGTGAGTTGCGCTAAGGGCACAGGATCGACCACGACATTGTTATCGAGCCACAGTGACTCAACACCCGAAAGCTGTCCCAATTCCACAAGGTTGCGTATACGGTTATCAGAGAGCTTGAGCTGGGTGAGGCCAGCAAACTGACCGAGCCCGTTTAACGAGGCAATGCCGGCATTGCTGCAGTTGAGCGCCTTTAGTTTGAGAGGATCCGCAATATTTTCATCCGCAATACGTTGCTCGATACACCGCTGTAATGCCTCGTCGGCGACCTCAAAATCCGTGAATAGTCGAGCGGGTCCGTAGACCTGACGATCGTTTAACGTAACGTCATAATTCTGGCAAGCGGCGAGCAACAAGCAGAGCAAGCAGATGCGATACATGGGCGACTCCTGACTGTGACCACGTATAATGCCAAGAACGAGGGTCTTGAGACACAGTTATGGTAGATAAATCCGGTCAATTGCGCCGACGCCAGGGTGAGTCAGGGTCTCAACGGGCTCAGATACTAAAACAGTTGGAGCAATCACTGCGCAAACATTGGCGCCTGGGGCAGAATATGGTGCTGTGCTGGGCACCTGACCCAAAGGGTGTGCTGACACTGATGGTCCCCCATTACTTTTTGGGTAACCTCACCGCGGGAGAGCGCAGCGGTGAGCTGGCGGAAAAAGAGCAGTTTGTGAGTGCGGTTATTGGAGGCTCCTGCCTGAAGAGTCACGGGGAGATTTTTAGTATTGCCCAGCGACTGGGTGTATCTACCAGTTTCATAAAGCTCGATGGCGTTTTGGGGGAAGACCCCGAGATGCTAGCGGCGGCCGACGCTATTATTTCAAGCTATGGAATCAGCTATGTCGGCTCTCGTGCGGTGCTACTTTTTGACATTGCTGAGTTCTCCCTCTACACCCCTTTTGAGCAGGCGAGCCAACTCAATTCCCTGTCTTATTCAATGAACTCAGCCTACAACAAGCTGCAGCGTCAGGGCGTCGATGTGAATTTCGCTAGAACTACCACCGGCGATGGATATTATGTTTGGAATCGCGATCAGGGCGCTTACCCCGATCTAGATATGTTGTCTTTTTTGCTGCTGATCTTAATTGATAATGCGGTAGCCAGAGGGCAAGCGTCGGGGAATACAGTGCCGGTCATTCGATCCGCTTTTCATATTGGTAGCCACTACGAGTTGTTTCAGGCTGAGGGTGTAAACCCCTCAGTTTTGAGCTACATCGTGGGAGATGTCACCATTACTCTGGCTAGAATGCTCGAGTCTGCACGAGCCGGACAGATTATTTTGGGTGATTTTCGAGCGAATTTGCCCGATCGTGATGGCGTTTATGGCGCGCAAGAATTCGTGGCGCAGGCCATTGCTGAATTGAAAGAGCTTAACAAACTGCGCATAGCAGGGCAGTCTCTGGCGGATATTCGAGCTGTGACCTCTCAGGAGGGGGCTTTGCAGAACCTGTCGATGATTGATAAGCACGGCATGACTCTTGAGGCATTGAATTTGGAGCTTGAAGTTGAGCTGGCCGATGAAAATTTGAGCCTAGGGGTACGCTAGCCTTGAGTCAGACTGAAGCGACGTTGGGAGCGTGTACAGTTGTACCTGCGACTGCTGGGGCATGGTCGATCGCACAGCGTATTGCAGATCAGTTGAGCTGTCGGGTGGCGCGCCGTGCTGATGAGGTGATTTCTCCCGTCGCCCTTTTTGTTGATCACGATGATTTGTGGCTGCAAAAGCGTTCATCAGAGCAGGCGAGCCCGGTGCGGGTAGATTTCGCATCCCCAGGACTTCAGCACCGACGTAAGAGCGGACAAAATGAACTGTTGGGTAGGGCCGTAGGGGTCAAGGGTGACGTCAGGCCATCGGTGTTAGATGCGACCGCCGGGTTAGGGCGGGATGCTTACGTTTTAGCTGACCTCGGGTGCTCTGTCACTCTAATTGAAAGATCCCCGGTGCTAGCTTTCATGCTTGAGCAGGCGCTGGAACGAGCGTCGATTTCTGCCATTGCGTCGGTCCAGTTGGCGTGCTCTCGGATGCAACTGCAACCCGGAGACAGTCGCAATTACAACACTTCAAAAGAAACGGTTATCTACTTGGATCCCATGTTTACTGAACGTCGAGGGTCCGCCGCGGTAAAGAAAGATCTCAGTGTATTGCAGGCACTGCACGGCAGTTTGGAAAACGAAGACGAGCAACTGCTTGCCTGGGCAATGTCACAACCCGTGCGGCGTGTCGTTGTTAAGCGCCCTTTGAAATCGCCCGCACTTGATCTTCGAAAGCCGTCACATACCATCAAGGGGAAGGCTGTGCGGTTTGATGTTTATGCACTCTAGGAGATTGCTATGTCAGCGTGTCTGGTAACGGGCTGTGCTCGTGGTGGTAAGACAGTTTTAAGCTCCAGAGTCACCGATGCATTGAGTCAGGGTGATGCTTGTGATCGGTTGCGACAGTCAGAGCCGTTGGCGCTGCTTGTGTTGCGTTGTGAGCAGCATTCCCCCCTTATAGAACCCGGCAGGCAGCATGAGCTCGAAACACTTCAGTCGTTTATTGAAGCGCCCTGGATGTTGCTTCAGACGGCGCTTGGCTTAGCCAGTCATGCTGGATTGAAAGTTGTCTTGGAGCTACCGCAACCAACCGACGCATTAACGAAGTCGGTAGCTGCATTTTGGTCATGTTGGTTGGAGTCTCGAGATTCTCCAACGGGAACCTCGGCATGTGAGGTTGAGCTGCGGTCGCTTAGTGAGCCGCCAGCAGGCGTGTCATGATGCCAAAGTAAATGGCGGTGAGTCGGGGGATATCATCGAGTGAAATATGCTCGTCGACTTGATGTATCGAAGCATTAATGGGCCCCAGTTCTACAATTTGGGTGCCGGTTTTCGCGATGAACCGTCCGTCGGAGGTCCCCCCGCCCGTCGACAATATTGGGGCTGTTCCCGTGATGGACTCAATACTGGCCGCGACCGCATCGACCAATGCACCAGGCTCAGTCAAAAAGGGTTCGCCGCTCAGTCGCCATTCAATATCAAATTCAGAGACGTGCTGACTCAAAATTTGCTCGCAGCGGCTACGTATCGTGGTCGCGTCAGTCTCCGTTGAGAAACGCACATTAAACTGTGCCGTCAGTGTGCCCGGAATAATGTTGGTAGCGCCTGTGCCCGCTTGAATATTTCCAAACTGTAGGCGAGTGGGCTCGAAGAACGCGTTGCCTTGGTCCCAAGGCTCCTTCGCGAGTGCATCGAGGGCCAAAAATGCCGAGTGAATCGGGTTGTCTGCGAATTGGGGGTAGGCGATGTGACCTTGTTTGCCCCGGATTGTGATCACCCCATTAATGGAACCGCGTCGCCCGTTTTTTATGACGTCACCTAGAGACGCAGAGCTTGAGGGCTCGCCGACCACGCACCAGTCAAGACGCTCTCCTCTGGAGATCAGTTCATCAACAACTCTGACTGTTCCGTCTGTTGCAGGACCTTCCTCGTCTGCGGTGATCAAAAAGCCCAGGCGCCCGGAGTGATCACCATGCTGTTTGGCGAAAGCCTCTGCCGCCACGGTCATGGCTGCAAGGCTCGCCTTCATATCGGCGGTGCCTCGGCCATAGAGCACACCGTCGCGCTCAGTAGGTATAAAGGGCGGTGTCGACCATCGTGTTTCGGGTCCCGTTGGAACGACATCAGTATGACCTGCGAAAACGAGCGTGCCTTCACCCTTGCCGCGGGTCGCCCAGAAATTATCGACCTCCCCAAAGCGCATGGGCTCGCAGTCAAATCCGGCAGCTGTCAGTCGCTGCATCAGTATTTCCTGACAGCCTGCATCGTTGGGCGTAACGGACGGACACTCTATGAGTTGGCGGGTCAGCGCAACGGCTGCTGCCCCGTATTCAGTTGTTGGCATGAAGGCTCTCATTCAATTCAATGGCCGAGCGGTTAGTGAGGCACTCTACAGTGCCCGACGTGCTATTCCGCCTGAATAATAGGTCTGACTTTCCTGCGAGGTCGCGGGCTGAGACGGTTTCCACGGGTTTTCTCGCACCATCTAAAAGTGTCACTTTGGTACCCGCCGTTATGAATAGTCCAGCTTCGATCGTGCAGCGATCTCCCAAGGGGATCCCCAGTCCGGCGTTGGCCCCAATCAAACACTCTCGGCCTACTGAAATAATAATATTGCCGCCTCCAGAGAGGGTTCCCATGGTAGAGCAGCCTCCGCCTAGATCTGAGCCCGCACCCACCCAGACGCCTGCTGAAATTCGCCCCTCGATCATGCCGGGTCCTTCTGTTCCACCGTTGAAGTTGATGAAGCCTTCGTGCATCACCGTCGTTCCTTCACCTAGGTAAGCGCCCAGTCGGATTCTAGCCGTGTGGGCAATGCGTACACCGCTTGGCACTACGTAATTTGTCATTTTGGGAAATTTATCGACGCTCGCGACCTCGAGCACACTTCCTCGCAGGCGTGCATCCAGCTGGCGCTGTGCCAGATCGTTCAGGCAGACGGCGCCCTGATCTGTCCAGGCCACATTGGGCAGTAACGCAAAAAGCCCTTTAAGTTCGGTGTCGTGGGGTTTGACTTGGCGATGGGACAACAAGTGCAGCTTTAGATACGCATCCGCAACGGTCTCTGGGGCGGCGTTGTCGGTGAGTGTGGTCGCTAACACCTTGCCACTATAAGATTTTAGCTGATCGGCAACAGCCGCCTGCTCACTGGCGCCTACCGCAGCAAAGTTACTGCTGAGCTCTGCGAGTTGGCTCTCATCGAGAGGGCCCGACACACCTTGTACCACCGCGGCAAGATCGCCTCCGATGTTGCTGAGCGGGTTAGGGTAAAAGACGTCTAGTGTCTCGCTCGCGGTATTGTGGGTAGCAATACCCAGTCCAAATCCATGCACCATGCTCATGGTCGTCTCCTGTAAATGTTCTAAAATTTATCGTTGAAAGCGAATGGCATAGTCGGTGGCGCTAAAGCCTACAGCCGTCTCGCCTTGGTGCTCTAGCACCGGTCGCTTGATCAGCGTTGGGTGGTCGAGTAAGAGTGCTATCGCATCCCCGCTCTCTGCCGCCAACCGCTCTTGTTCAGAAAGATTTTTCCAAGTTGTACTGCGTTTATTGAGCAGCGCTTTTTGACCCACGGCATCGATCCAATGGCGCAGCTGCGTTGGTGAAGGGGCGGTTTTTCTAAGATCCACGAATTGATAATTTAGGTCTTCAGACTCGAACCACTGCTTTGCTTTTTTAATGGAATCACAATTGGGTATACCGTAAATCACAGGGTCCATAAGAGCTCCTACACTCATCAATTAGGTCATGCAGGCCATAAGCCTATCAGAATCAGGGTTTGTTGATTTTTTTTGGGTGTTTGCGAAGGGGGTAACAGGTGGTACATATTTCGCAGACCCGACCATCACAGCCTCGGGCTGTGCAGTACTCCCGGCCGTAAAAAATAATTTGCAAATGGAGGTCATTCCAGCGGGATTCTGGGAACACGCGTTTGAGATCCCGCTCGGTTTCGACAACGTTTCTGCCTCGGGTCAAACCCCAGCGCTGGGCAAGACGATGAATATGGGTGTCAACAGGAAATGCAGGGTGGCCCCAGGCCTGAGCCATCACTACGCCAGCGGTCTTATGGCCAACTCCCGGCAAAGCTTCAAGCGCTTCGAAAGTCCTAGGAACTTGAGCATCATGCTGGGCAATCAAAATCTGACTCAAGCCCTTAATCGCTTTGGATTTCTGTGGAGACAGCCCGCAGGGTCGAATGATGCTGCGAATAGCCTCGACTGAGAGTTCAGCCATGGTTTTGGGTGTATCGGCGGCGGCGAACAATCCCGGGGTCACCTGATTGACCCGCTCGTCGGTGCACTGCGCGCTCAGTAAGACCGCAATTAAAAGTGTAAAGGGGTCACTATGATCCAGGGGTACCGGAGGTTTTGGGTACAGTTCAGCGAGGCGCCTGTCGATAAAAGTGACGCGCTCCCCTTTTGTTAGATTTTGCGGTGTAGAGGGTTCAGGGGCCATAGTTTTACCAGCCTTGCTCGAGTGCTTGAACGATCCGCTGTGCGGCTTCAACGCATGTTTCCTGATCGGTGACCAGTGCCATGCGGATACGGTTCTCGCCCGGGTTCTCGCCATTGACCGTTCGGCCTAAAAACTGTCCAGGGAGAACCGCGACGTTGCAGCGTTTCAGTAACTCACACGCAAATTCCAAGTCGTCAAAGGGCGTTTTAGGCCACAAGTAAAAGCCTGCGTCTGGAGTGGTGACGTCGAGCTGTGCAGATAATATGGGCACCACGGCTTCAAATTTGGCGCGGTAAGCAGCTCGGTTCGCCACTACGTGGGTTTCATCGCTCCAGGCAACGGAGCTTGCAATCTGGTGGTGAGGTGGCATGGCGCAGCCATGATAGGTTCGATACTGCGTAAATTTTTTAATAATGTCAGCGTCTCCCGCGACGAAACCTGATCGCAGCCCAGGGAGGTTGGAGCGCTTTGATAAGCTATGAAAGCACAGACATCGAGTAAAATCGTGGAGCCCCATGTTCGCCGCAGCGCTAAGAAGGCCCGTGGGTGGTGCCTGTTCGTCGGGATAAATTTCGCTATAACATTCGTCGCTAACGATAACAAAATCATGCTCCTGAGCGAGGGTAATGAGGGCCCGTAGCTCGGCCTCGGCCATGACCGCACCCGATGGATTCCCAGGATTGCAAATGTACAGCAGCTCCAGCTGTGCCCAGTCATCGGCAGTGACGTTGGAAAAGTCGGGCTTGAATTTGTTGCAACTGTCGGCCGGAACGAATGTGGGATTTGTGCCCGCTAGCAATGCTGCTCCCTCGTAGATTTGGTAAAACGGATTGGGGCTCATAACTCTTCCCGGCTCGCCGGGGGTCACTAAGGTCTGGGCAATTGCAAACAAAGCCTCACGAGTGCCGTTCACCGGCAGGACCTGAGCATCAGCATCAATCCGTGGCAGCTCAAACCGCCGCTCTATCCAGCGCGCGATACTCGCCCGTAACGACGCTGAGCCCGTGGTGGAGGGGTAGTGACTGATTTCACCGAGGGCTTGGGTAAGTGCTTCTATGACCACTTGAGGCGGGGCGTGCTGAGGTTCACCAATTGTCAGTGCTATTTCAGGCAGGTTTGCCGCCGATATGCCTTTAAATAATTGGCCCAGTCGTTGAAACGGATAGGGCTGTAATGCTGCTAAACCCGGATTCATAGACGATTTTGCAGCTCTGTGTCTAAAGACTGCTTTATCGCATCCTCCAGACGAATCAATGCTTGGCTGTCGCTTATGCTATTGCCATCACTTGTGGTGACAAAAAAGACATCCTCTACGCGCTCGCCCAATGTCTGAATTTTTGCCGCCTGCAGTGATACGTTTTGGGCCACGAAAACCGCACCAATATTGGCGAGTAGCCCAGGGCGGTCGGGGGTGGCAATCTCAAGTACCGTCCAGCCGCGTCGATCGTCTTGATGAACTGATGTCTCTGTGGGAATGACGAATGATTTTTGCCGACGTGGTGTGTGTCGAGTGACGGTGCGGATCTCTTTCTGAGTCAGCGCAGCAGACAGCCCGTCTCTGATGCTCTCAAGGGTAGTGATATCTCCTGAAACCGGGTTGCCATCGGCCTTCAGCACATAAAACGTATCTAGCGTTGCGCCATCGCTCCCTAAATAAATTCTAGCGTCGTTCACACTCAGGTCTAAGAGTTCCAATTGGGCGCAAATACGAGCAAAGAGATCGGGGCTGTCAGGCGCATGAACAAAAATTTGTGTTGCGTTGGCTACGGTTGAATCGCTGCTTTGCCGAATTAGGACTAGCGCTTGCTCGAGATTGCTATGGTCTGCGATGGACTCGGTATGCCAGGCAATATCATCCGGGCGCTCTCTTAGGAAATAGTCATCGCCTCTCAACGCCCAGATGCCTTCGATGTCAGCTTTAATAAAGCCTCGATCCTCTAGCAACTCCAAAGCCGCTTGACGAGTTGTATCAACCACACTCTGGCGGTCTACGGGATTTTCCAGTCCTCGAATAAGCGCTCGGCGGGTTTCCGTATAGGTCTGACGTAGCAGAGTGCTGCGCCAGGCATTCCAAAGCTCGGGATTCGTGCCGTGAATGTCAGCGACGGTGAGGGTATACAAATAATCTAGGCGCTCTTGCGTGGCCACATGTTTGGCGAAGAGGGCGATCTCATCGGGATCCGAGATGTCTTTGCGTTGTGAGAAGGAGCTCATCAGTAGATGGTTGCGCACTAACCACACCACTAGGTCGGTATCGGTTTGGCTGAGACTGTGTCTCTCGCAAAATCCCTGTGCGTCGACGGCACCTAACTCGGAGTGATCCCCCCCGCGACCCTTCCCGATATCGTGGTAGAGCGCCGCGATGTAGAGCAGCTCGGGCGCCCTAAGGCGCTGGGCGATTCTTGTGGAGACTGGAAATTTATCGGTGTAGTCGGCGCGCATGAATCGGCGGGTATTGGCGAGAACCTCAAGGGTGTGCGCTTCAACGGTATAGGCGTGAAATAGATCGAACTGCATTTGCCCCACGATACGCCCAAATTCTGGGAGGTACCTGCCCAGCAAGCCATGCCTAGCCATCCGGCGCAGTTGCAAGGTGACGCCGTGTGGTGAGCGAATGAGATCCATGAACAGCTTTTGATTGAGTGGGTCTGCTCTAAAGGGGGGATCGATGAGGTCGTGGGCGGCTCTTAACAGCCGCCAAGTTCCCGGGGCAATTCCGCTGATATCAGAGTTATTGGCGAGGACAACGAACACCTGCAACAGGTTTGAGGGTTCTTTGATAAAAACGTCATCTCGCCTTGCAGAGAGCAGGCCGCCTATCACCTCAAAGTCGTCGCTAAGCAGTCGGGCTTTTTCGCGATCATCGCTGTGCAAAATTTGTCGCTCGAAAGCCTGCATGACAAGCTCACGCAGTTGCGCCAACGCCTGTGCCCAGCGATAGTAAACTTGCATAAATTGCTCTACCGCAAGTTTTTCACCGTCAACCATTTCCCAAAGTTGAGAGAGCTTCTGTTGTTGTTCAAAAAGCAGACGATCTTCTTCTCGACCGTTTAACGTGTGCAGCGCGAAACGCACTTGCCCGATAAAATTTTGGCCAGCTTCCAACATCCTCTGCTCATCGGTGTTGAGAAAGTCAGCTTCATTAAGGTCCTGTAATGCAACGTCATAGTGGCGTTTGGCAATCCAGCCGATGACCTGAATATCCCTGAGTCCACCGGGGCCGTTCTTGACGTGAGGCTCCAAATTGCTTTCGGTGTTGCCAAAATGGTCGTGGCGCGACTCGGTTTCCTCAAGCTTCGCCTTATAAAAGGCTTTGCTGTCCCACATCCGATCAGCATCGATATAGCCTTTTAGTTGTGCAAATAGCTCAGTGCTCCCGGCAATGCAGCGCGCCTCAAGCAGAGACGTAAAAATGGTGAGATCCTCCCGAGCTAGGGTTTCGCACTCGTCCAGCGTCCTGACACTAGATCCAACTTTGAGGCCGATATCCCAAAGATTTCTCAATAGTTCGGAAAGTTGTGCTGCGGTGCTTTCGTCGGGGGGATGTGTGACTAGGATTAACAGGTCAATATCGGAGAATGGATAGAGCTCACCGCGGCCGTAACCACCTACGGCCGCAAGTGCTAAATCTGTTCGCTGATCCAGATAAAAGCGCCACAGATGGGTCAGCACATCGTCTACCGCCGCTGAGCGAGCAGATAGTAGGGGCCAGACCGGACTGGTCGGGTGAAAGTCCCCCGCAATTTCTTCAGTGATCTCCGCAAGATATCGCTGGCAATCTTGCACAGGTTGGTCTGAATGGCTAATAGGCTTGGCCATGAATCGCGCTCTCTAGGGTCAACTCAACAAGGCAGGATTTCGGGAGTTCTTTTGGTAAAGACTTCACACCCATCAGCGGTGACCGCGAGAGTGTGCTCCCACTGCGCGGAAAGTCGTCCGTCACGAGTGGTCACGGTCCAGCCATCTTTCGTGTTGAGCTTGGTATGACGTTTTCCTGCATTGATCATGGGCTCGATAGTAAAGGTCATGCCTTCGGTAAGAACCTCCCCCAAGCCTGGAGAGCCATAGTGGAGGATTTGGGGCTCTTCGTGAAAAATTTGCCCAATGCCATGGCCGCAATACTCGCGAACGACGGAATAATAATTTTCTTCCGCGTAACGTTGAATCACGTGACCGATGTCTCCCAAGGTCGTTCCGGGTCGAACAATCTCAAGTGCCTTGTAAAGACATTCCTGCGTGATACGCATCAATCGCTCTGCATGGGGTGCCACATCGCCCACGCCGACCATAATGCTGGTGTCACCATGCCAGCCGTCCTTGATCACAGTAACGTCGATGTTGATGATGTCACCATTGCGGAGCTTTTTGTTGTCTGAGGGGATGCCATGGCAGATTACATCGTTCACCGAGGTGCAAATGGACTTGGGAAACCCGTGGTAATTTAAGGGAGCTGGAATGGCTTGCTGGACGTTCACGATGTAATCGTGGCAAATGCGGTCTAGCTCTCCCGTAGTCATTCCGACTTTGACCAATGGCTCTATCATCTCCAGAACTTCAGCAGCTAGGCGGCCTGCAACGCGCATGCCCTGCAGCTCTTCGGGGGTTTTGGGGGTAGCAGCCATGCCAGTTCACATCTCTTGTCCGGGGGTGTGTGCATTGTAACCAAAGGACGCGCTAATGTCCTTTTTCCTTCTCCAATTCGTAGAAATATGGTATAACGCGCGCCTCGTCGGAATGAGTCCGGCGGGGCGAGGGTGGTTGCCTTCGCTTTAATGTCGACTTCACACATCAAAAAAGCTGGGCCGGGTGCCGTTTTTCGGTTGGACTTAGCGGACGTGTGACGATCAAAACCCAAACCTCAGGAAGGTATTTATGGCTCAAGTAAGCATGCGCGACCTGCTGCAAGCAGGCGCCCACTTCGGACACCAGACCCGTTTCTGGAACCCCAAAATGGACCAATTCATTTTCGGGGCGCGAAACAAAATACACATTATCAATCTCGAGCACACCGTACCGGCGTTCAATGACGCGCTTAAACACGTCCAGCGCCTTGCTAGCAACAAAAGCAACATTATGTTTGTAGGCACTAAGCGGGCGGCTGGTAAAGTAATCGAAGAGCAGGCTGCTCGCTGTGGTATGCCTTATGTAAGTCATCGTTGGCTGGGCGGCATGCTCACCAACTACAAAACCGTTCGCTCATCTATAAAGCGGCTGCGTGAGCTTGAGGATCAGGAAGCTGACGGTACTTTCGCCAAGCTGACAAAGAAAGAGGCGCTGATGCGTACTCGCTCTAAAGAAAAGCTAGATCGTTCCGTCGGTGGAATCAAGGATATGACCGGTTTGCCTGACGTCCTCTTTGTGATCGACGTCGATCACGAGCGAATCGCCATTACTGAGGCGAACAAATTGGGTATCCCCGTCATTGGCATCGTCGATACAAATAGCAATCCCGATGGTATTGATTACGTGATTCCCGGAAATGATGACGCGATTCGAGCCATCAGGCTTTATGTGAAAGCTGTTGCCGATGCCGTTTTGGAAGGCAAAGCTGAGCGAGGCGAAGTGCCCGCCGCTGATGAGTTTGTCGAGGTCGAAGAAGCGCCAACAGACACAGCCGAATCGGCAGAGGCCGACGCCTAAGATTACGCCGCGCCTCGCGCGGCTTTTTTTTAATCAGCGGGGCGAACGCCCTGCAACACACTAACAGAGCTTTGTCGGAAATGACTTCCGAGAGGGCGTTATGAGGGATATAGCATGTCAGCAGCATTGGTGAAGGAGCTTCGAGAGCGCACAGGATTGGGGCTCCTCGAGTGTAAAAGAGCGCTGAAGGAAGCCGCTAACGACATTGACGCAGCCATCGAGGCTTTGCGTAAGTCCAGCGGAATGAAGGCAGCGAAAAAGGCGGGCCGAATAGCAGCCGATGGTGTTGTAACAACGCGAATCGCCGAGGATGGCAGCTTCGGAGTTTTGGTCGAAGTGAACAGTGAGACTGATTTTGTTGCTCGAGATGAGAGCTTCTTGGGTTTCGTGGGCTCGGTGGCTGATGCGCTTTATGAAAACCGGTCTGCCGATGTTGAGGCACTGAAATCAGGTTCCATTGAGGCGGCTCGTGAAGCGCTGGTGCAAAAAATAGGAGAAAACATCGGCATCCGCAGGGCCTCTATGGTCACAGCAGAAAGCGGTGTTGTGGGAAGCTATGTGCACGGCAACAATAGAATCGCCGTGCTTGTCGAGTTGCGCGGTGGTGATCAAGACCTCGCTCGCGACGTCGCTATGCACGTCGCTGCGGTCAACCCTCAGGTGGTATCTCCGTCGGACATGCCCGAGGAACTCCTCGAAAAGGAGCGCGATATTTTTACCGCTCAGGCACAAGAGTCTGGCAAGCCAGCAGAGATCATTGAAAAAATGATTGGCGGACGCATCAAAAAATACCTTGCCGAGAACAGCCTTTCAGAACAGGCTTTTGTCAAAGACCCCGATGTGACAGTGGGAAACCTTGTCAAAGCGGCGGGTGCAGAAGTTCTGTCTTTTTCACGCTTTGAGGTTGGTGAGGGCATTGAGGTGGATAAAGTTGATTTTGCCGACGAGGTCGCCGCCCAGCTCAAGGGGTAAATTTGATGCGGCCCTACTAACATTGGGGTCGCAACAAGCCGGCCAAACGATTTTTTGTTGGTCATATGTCGCTTAGTAAGCACCGGTCAGGAACTTACACCCTGACTTACGACTCAAGTGTCCGGTAGGATAGGCAGTCTTGAGGAAGGAGAAGACCTGTGGCGAGCGAAAAAATAGTCAAACGAATTCTGCTCAAACTCAGCGGTGAGGCACTCACCGGTGAAGAAGCGTTTGGAATCGATCCTAAAGTACTGGATCAGCTTGCCCTAGAGGTCGGACAGTTAGTTGGTATCGGCGTGCAGGTTGGTCTGGTTGTCGGCGGCGGCAACCTCTTTCGCGGTAAGGCGCTTCAGGCCGCTGGCTTGGATCGGGTAACCGGCGACCATATGGGCATGCTGGCCACTGTGATGAACGCACTGGCACTTCGCGACGCCCTCGAGCGCTCCAATATTGCGACTCAAGTCATGTCAGCTATCCCTATGAGTGGCGTTGTCGACCATTACGACCGCAGAAAGGCCATTCGCGCGTTATCCAACGGAGACGTTGTTATCTTTACCGCGGGAACCGGCAATCCGTTTTTTACAACCGATTCGGCAGCGTGTTTGCGTGGCATCGAAATCAACGCCAATCTCGTTTTGAAGGCGACCAAAGTCGACGGCGTTTACAGCGCCGATCCAATGAAGGATGCAGCTGCTGAGCGCTTCGACCAGCTGACTTTTGATCAGGTTTTGGATCGCAAGCTAGAGGTGATGGATTTAACGGCAATTTGCCTATGCCGTGATCATAATTTACCCGTTCGTGTCTTCGATATGGCACAGCGAGGTGCGCTACTCAGTATTGTCAGGGGTGGCTCAGAAGGTACTTTGATTAGCTGATGGGCGGTCCCAGTAAGGGACCTGCTGCAATACAGGAAAAAAAGCATGATTGACGATATTCGCATTGAAACTGAGGAGCGCATGGTCAAGGCCGTGGATGCTCTGGGTCATCATTTCAATAAAATTCGAACGGGTCGGGCGCATCCTAGCCTACTTGATGGCATCAAGGCTGAATATTATGGGTCGCTCACGCCGCTGAATCAGTTGGCAAATATTACCGTTGAGGATGCTCGTACTCTGGCCGTTACTGCTTTTGATAAGAGCATGACGCCGACTATTGAAAAAGCGATTATGAAATCTGACCTGGGACTTAACCCTGCAACGGCGGGTGACGTGATGCGTATTCCTATGCCTATGTTGACAGAGGAAACCCGGCGCGGGTTCATTAAACAAGCGAAGGCTGAAGCTGAGGCGGGCCGGGTGTCCATTCGCAGTGCCCGACGTGATGCAAATGGCATGCTAAAGGAGTTACTTAAGGATAAAGAAATTTCCGAAGATGATGAGCGCCGTGCTCAGGACATTATTCAGAAACTGACCGATACGTTTGTCGCCAAGGTAGAGGAAGCTCTAGCGGCGAAAGAAACGGATTTGATGGAAATCTGAGGGAGTTTCTGGCCCAAGTGCCGACAATACGATGAATACACCCTTCCAATCCAACCTCGTTAACTGGCGGCCTGAACCCCAGCACATCGCCATTATTATGGACGGTAATGGGCGTTGGGCGAGTCGTCGAGGGCTACCCGTGCCTGCAGGACATCGCGCGGGTGTGGAGGCGGTGCGTGCTGCGCTGAAAACCTGTAAGGAAAAGGGTATCAAGGCGCTCACCTTATTTGCTTTTAGCAGTGAAAATTGGGGGCGACCCGAAACTGAAGTTCGAGCTTTGATGGCACTGCTTTGTCATTACTTGCGTCGCGAGGTGGAACAACTGCAACGAGATAATGTCCGTCTCCGTTTCATCGGACGACGGGATCGGTTAAGTGGTCGTTTGCAGCGGTTGATGGGCCGCAGTGAAGAGTCAACGGCGCGCAATACCGGGGCCACACTAACACTGGCAGTGGATTACGGCGGTCAGTGGGATGTGGTGGAGGCCGCAAAAATATTTGCGGGTGAAGTGGCTTCCGGGAAGACGACCCTCGATGAGATCACCCCTGAGCGGTTTGAGCGGGCGCTGTCGCTGGGTGATTTGCCCGCGCCAGACCTGTGCATCCGCACTGGTGGAGACGCTAGGATTTCTAATTTCATGCTTTGGCAGATGGCCTACG
The DNA here is from genome assembly GCF_051201685.1 of Luminiphilus sp. nBUS_07. Classification (GTDB taxonomy): domain Bacteria; phylum Pseudomonadota; class Gammaproteobacteria; order Pseudomonadales; family Halieaceae; genus Luminiphilus. Next base: position 971,827 of record NZ_CP179213.1, read on the forward strand.
CGGAATTTTATTTTTGCGACGTACTTTGGCCTGACTTTGATGCGGCTGCCTTGACCCTAGCCATTGAGGACTTTCAGAGCCGCGAGCGACGATTCGGATTGCGCGGCGGCGATGATGCCCTTGTTCAGTCTCTGGACGCAGCTGGGAACGTCTGATCATGTTGCGTCAGAGGGTGATCACAGGGGTGTTGTTGGCATTAGCTTTTTTGGCGGCCGTTTATTTTTTGCGTTTAGAGGCACTGGCAATAATCTTTGGTGGGGTCGCGGCTGCAGCAGCCTGGGAATGGAGTGGCCTGTCCGGCATCAAATCCGTTCCGGTAAAAGTGCTCTATACCCTGACCTACATGGGGTTACTGATGGCGACTTGGGCGGCGCTTGCCATTGGCGAAGCGCCAGCCCCTGATGTTTTTCAGCCGTGGTTAGGTACTGCCTGCTTCTTTTGGTCTGTCGTTATGCTCATGGTTGAGAGTTATCCGGGCACCGCATGGATCTGGCGCAGTCGGATGAGCAGGGCGGTCTTTGGTTTATTTATTTTAACAACAACATGGCTGTCCACGATTTTCCTGCTCACGATGCCCAGCGGCACTGTGCTGCTCGTTCTAATGGTATTGGCTGTGGCATTAGCGGACATTGGCGCTTATTTTGCGGGTCGCCGATGGGGACGTCACAAGCTGGCTATCCGGGTAAGTCCTGGTAAAACTTGGGAAGGGTTTTGGGGAGGGGTAGTGTCGGTTGTCGTCCTCACCTGTGTCGTCGCTTATATGTTGCCCCAGCATATGGCACATCTCTCGTTGGTCACTTTGATTCTCTTGGGCCTTGCGGTCGCAGGTGCGTCAGTTTTGGGCGACCTGACTGTCAGCATGGTCAAGCGCGAGAGCGGCGTCAAAGACTCTGGAACCCTGCTGCCCGGACACGGGGGTCTTTTAGACAGAATCGATGGGCTGTGCGCGGCCGCCCCTGTGTTTGGGCTGGGATTACTTCTTGCAGGATACTGAGTTAAAACAGGTTGTCGTGTTGGGGGCTACCGGGTCTATTGGTCTTAGTACCCTAGACGTGCTCAATCGCCATACCGATCGCTTTCGCTTACACACCATCACAGCGCATCGCTCCGTTGAAAAAATGCTCGAACTGGTACTTGCCCATGAGCCTGCACAAGCGGTCATGGCTTGCCCGGATGCAGCCGAGCAGTTGGCTGCTCGGCTGCCCTCAGAGTTTTCCACTCGAGTGCTTGGCGGCGCGCGGGCGCTGATTGATGCGGCATCAGCCCCAGAGGTCGATGTAGTGATGGCCGCGATAGTAGGCTTTGCGGGCCTGAGACCCACGTTGGCCGCTGCAAAACATGGCAAGCGACTGTTACTCGCCAATAAAGAGGCCTTGGTGAGTGCTGGCCGTGTTTTCATGGAGGCGACGCGTACCGGTGGCGCTACACTGCTGCCGATCGATAGCGAACACAATGCCATGTTTCAGTGCATGCCGGCCAATGCCCAAGGCAGACCCCAATCAGCGGGAGTTGAGAAGATCTTGCTGACCGCATCTGGAGGGCCTTTCAGAGGCCGCCGCCGCAGTGATTTAGTGGGCGTGACCCCTGAAGAAGCTTGTGCGCACCCCAATTGGTCTATGGGTCGCAAGATCTCGGTGGATTCAGCAACACTGCTTAACAAAGGGTTAGAGCTCGCCGAAGCATGCTGGTTATTTGAGTGCACCCCTGACGACATCGACGTGGTGGTTCACCCACAAAGTATTATTCATTCTTTGGTGCGTTACGACGATGGTTCAGTGCTTGCACAATTAGGTAACCCAGACATGCGGACGCCGATTGCGTATGGCTTGTCCTGGCCTGAGCGAATTGATGCAGGGGTCTCGCCGTTAGATCTGGTTAGTGTGGCAAAGCTCGATTTTGAAGCTCCCGATTTAGAGGCCTTCCCTTGCCTGCGACTGGCACAAGAGGCCATCACCCAACCGGGAGGTATGTGTGTTCTTAATGCGGCGAATGAAATTGCGGTAGCTGCGTTTTTAGGGGGAGAGTTGGGGTTTACTGGTATTGATGACGTCATAGCAAACGCCTTGGAGCAGGTCTCGAGTAGCGAGCCAGAGAGTTTGGAGGCAGTAGAGGATTTGGATGGTCGTGCAAGGGCTTGCGCCCAAGAGCGTATTCAGCAATTAGCACGCGACTCAGGGGGTATGTAAGGCTTTGGAATTTCTCTGGACGGTGCTCACGGCGCTGATAACACTCGGTATTTTGGTGGCATTTCACGAATACGGCCACTTTTGGGTTGCTAGGCGTTGCGGCGTAAAAGTACTGCGCTTCTCAGTGGGTTTTGGTACGCCTCTGTGGCGAACTCAAGATGCCGATGGCACTGAATACACCATCTCGGCAATTCCTTTGGGCGGCTACGTGCGAATGCTTGACGAACGCGAAGGCGAAGTTGCGTCAAGTGAACTCCATCGCGCCTTTAATCGCCAGTCTGTTTGGTCACGCATTGCAATTGTCAGTGCTGGACCGTTGGCTAATTTCCTGCTGGCTATTTTTGTATTTTGGGTGCTGTTTTTGAGCGGCGAGAAAGGCATGGTGCCAATCGTCGACAGTGTTGAACCCGATTCACCGGCTTATTTTGCAGGCATTGAAGTGGGTCAAGAAATTATCAGCGTTGACGGCAAACCCACCCCAACCATTAATGCGCTGAGTTTTCGCCTGTTGGAGCGTTTAGGCGACTCAGGGTTCATTGAATTGGAGGCCCGTTATGCGGGCTCAGAGGTTCAGTACAGTTCAAATGCCCCTATTGACCGGTGGCTTGCAGGTATTGAGGCCCCAAACCCTGTTGGAGGTTTGGGTATTGCCCTGGCCTTCCCTCCAGTGCTGCCGGTTGTCGAGGAGACCATAGAAAACTCTCCTTCAGAGTTGGCTGGATTCCTACCGGGGGATCGGATTGTGTCCGCAGACAATCAGATTATGGCGAATTGGTCAGATTGGGTCGATTACGTTCGGGCTCGGCCGGGTGTTCCTATTGCCGTGGTTGTAGCGCGGGACCGATTGGAGGTGCCACTTAGCCTAACGCCGGAGGAGAAACTGTCCAATGGGGATACCATCGGCAGTGTGGGAATGTCTGTGCAAGCGCCCGAAATTCCTGCGGAAAGCCTGCGGGTCTTCGACAGGGGGCCATTCGACGCACTTTTGGCGGCTTTGCAGCGAACTTTTGACCTTATCGTGTTTACATTTGAATCAATTTTAAAGATGCTGCAAGGGTTAATTTCGACAGCCAATCTATCGGGGCCCATCACCATTGCGCAGGTGGCCGCATCGTCAGCAGAGTCCGGCTGGCAATCGTGGCTCGGTTTCCTTGCGCTGTTAAGTATTTCACTGGGGGCCTTAAATTTACTGCCTATTCCTATCCTTGATGGTGGCCATTTGCTGTTTTACATCATCGAGGCGTTCACTGGACGGGCTGTACCCGAGCGCATTCAGGGTTGGGGGTATCAAATGGGACTAATTATGGTGATGAGTCTCATGGCTTTTGCCCTGTATAATGATTTTAGTCGGCTGTAGATGGGTCGCTTATCAAGCTATTTCGAACCTGCCGCTGCTAGAGGGCAACGGTCTGGGGCGGCTTTGTTACTGATTGCGCAAAAAGGCAACAGTTTTGTGGGAGAGAGCATCTTTTGATGTGGTTCGCTAAAAGTAAAAATAAAGCAGGGCGATGTGTGGCGGGGCTAATGCTCGCGCTATTGACTCTGCTTCCTGCGCTGACGCAGGCCCAGTCTGAGGCGTTTAGCATCAGCGATATCCGCGTCGAAGGATTGCAGCGTATTTCCCCAGGAAGTGTTTTTGCGGCGTTACCCGTCGGTGTGGGTGACGTGGCAGATACTTATGCGATCAGAGCGTCGGCTAAAAATTTATTTGCGACCGGAAATTTTGACGATATTTCGATCGGCCGAGACGGGTCGGTGCTGGTTGTCACGGTTGCCGAACGACCGAGCATCAGCGAGATCACGATCGACGGTAACAAGGCTATTGAGACCGAAGCCTTGCTAGATGGCCTAAAGGGTGCAGGCCTTTCCGTAGGTAATGTGTTCCAGCGTTCAACCCTCGAGGGGATGCAGCTCGAATTGCAGCGGCAGTATGTACTGCAGGGACGCTACGATGCACGTATTGAGGCCGAGGTTATCCCAGAGCCAAGGAATCGCGTCTCGATTGCCATTGATGTCAATGAAGGAACGGTCGCCTCGATAAAGCACATCAATGTCGTTGGCAATACCATCTACACGGACGAGGAACTCCGCGAAATTTTTGAGTTGAAGACAACTGGCTGGCTGTCTTTTTTCACCAGTGATGACAAATACTCCAAAGAAAAATTAACCTCCGACTTTGAAGCACTGAGTTCATACTACCTTGATCGGGGTTATCTAGAATTCAATATCGATTCGACACAGATCGCCATTTCCCCGGGTATGGAGGCGGTTTACATCACGGCAAATGTCACCGAGGGCGAAAAATTCACAGTGAGTGAAGTTGGGCTTTCTGGGGACTTGGTTCTGCCTGAGGAAGACCTCAAACGCTTTTTGCTGGTGCAGCCTGGGCAAGTCTATTCTCAAACCTTGATTACCACGACTGAGGAGTACCTAACCCGTCGCCTTGGTAACGAAGGTTACAATTTTGCTACGGTTACGGGCATTCCTGAGGTTGAGGAAGACAGTCAGGTGAAAATCAAGTTCTTCGTTGACCCTGGCAAGCGAACCTACGTCAGAAGAATTGATTTTAGCGGTAACCTAGACACTTCCGATGACGTACTCCGTCGAGAAATGCGTCAGATGGAGTCAGCCCCAGCGTCGGCCTCTGCCATTGAGCAAGGGCGAATTCGTTTGCAGCGATTGGGATTTTTCAAAACCGTAGAGGCTGATACTGAGGAAGTCGCAGGCTCCGATGACCTAATCGACGTGGAATACACGGTAACCGAACAATCATTTGGTTCCATCGGCGGCAGTATTGGATACGCTCAAGATGCCGGTTTGATCCTGGGTCTGAACTTACAGCAGAACAACTTTTTGGGCACTGGCCGCAGAGTGGGCGTCAACCTTAACTCCTCGCGCTACCAAGACGTTGTCAGCCTCAACTACACGAATCCTTATTTCACTGAGGACGGAGTTAGTCGAGGTTTTAGCGTCTTCTACAGGAAGACGGACCTTTCAGAAATTAACGTGGCGAGCTACACCACCGATACCGTCGGCGCCAACATGAACTTTGGGTACCCCATTAGCGAAACTCAGCGATTGGGTTTTTCATTTGGTGTGACAGATACCAAAATCACCGCAGGGCAATATGCCGTTCAAGAGATAAAATCTAGCCCACGCTTAGAGCCTGAGGTTCAAAATTGGTACGAGAGCACGCTGCAAGCCGATGGCACCTACGCGGCTGCTGAGGTATTGCGGCCCATTGCAGAACTACCCATTACCGCGTTGACGATCCCTGATCAACTGGGCTTTTTGGATCTAAACGGCGATGAATATTTGAACTTCAGCGTCACGGGCTCTTGGCTGCAGTCAACGCTTAATCGCGGGCAACTAGCGACCCGCGGTGTTTCACAGTCAGTCGCTCTTGAAGTTGCCGTGCCACTTTCCGATTTAGAGTTTTATAAGCTCACTTATCGGGGAGAAATCTACCTACCGATTTATCAGGAGTTTGTGCTGCATTTGCGCGGTGAATTGGGCTACGGAGGCGGGTATGGTGACACCAGTGAATTGCCTTTCTATGAACATTTCTTCGCAGGTGGCTTCGGCTCCGTTAGAGGTTTCGAGGCCAATACGCTGGGCCCGCGCAGTACACCACCACTGATATACAACTCAAACAGCCCGATCACGCAGATTGACGAAAACGGCAATCCTACGCAGGTAGGTGGACCAACAGGGCGTGGCTTTGGCTACGTCGTCGATCCTCGAACGGGCAAGCTCGTTGTACAACCTATTTCGACAAGACCAGATCCTTTCGGCGGTAACGTGCTTGCCGAAGGCAGTGCTGAATTGCTCTTCCCGATGCCCTTTATTAAGGATCGAAGTTCACTGCGTTCAGCATTCTTCTTAGATGTGGGCAACGTATTCAATACCAACTGTCGCGGCAATCAGGTTAACTGTTTTGATGTCGATGCCGGTGAGCTGCGTTATTCTGTCGGCGTTGGCGTGACTTGGCTGTCTGGGTTTGGTCCGCTGACGTTTAGCTTAGCGAAACCGCTCAACGCCAGTGAGATCGATGAGCGCGAAGTTTTCCAGTTTACGCTGGGTAGAAGTTTCTAATTTTAAAAACTCTGTTAAGGGAGGTTGTTGTGAAACCATTCAATAAATTCTTGGTGTCTGCGGCACTGTTGGTACTACCCACGTTGGCGATGGCCCAGGGTAAAATCGCGGTCGTCAATCTTGAGGAAGCGATACTTCAAACTGACCTTGCGCAGCAGCGATTGGCTGAGTTTGAAAACAATGAAGGCTTCACCGGCGATAAAAATGAATTTGAAAGCTTGCGGGAAGAGCTCGACAAGCTCGTGCAAGAATTTCAACGTGACCAAGCCGCGATGAGCGAAGACCAAATGGTTGCTGCCAGACAGAAAATCTCCAGTAAAAATTCGGACCTAGAGTATGTCGCGAAGAAGCTGCAGACCCTACAGCAGCAAAATGCGCAACGCGTTTTTCAGGAGCTTGCCCCCAAAGCCCGGGAAGTCCTACGAGACATTATCACTACAGAGCAAATTGGCTTGTTGCTGCAGCAGCAAACAGTGATCCATGCCGATCTCGGTTACAGCATCACTGCTAAGGTTACCGACAAGCTAAATCAGTTGCCCGCTGAAGAGTGAAGTCAACTTCCTTTGCTGAAGCTGGGTGACATTGCTAAGCGACTGAATCTTGAGCTCCTTGGGGAGCCCGATATTGAGCTTGATGGTATTGCGCCGCTCGCAACGGCTGGCGCGTCTCAGCTTAGCTTCGTTGTTAAGGAAGTACACTTATCTCAAGCCAGCACGACGCAGGCGGGTGCACTCATCTTGCGCCCAGAATGGTCGGAGAGCTGGTCGGGGGCGACGTTACTCAGCGACAACCCTTACTTGAGCTTTGCTCACGCCACCCAACTCTTTGATGACCGCCCCGTTCCTTCTGCTGGAATCCACGCGACTGCCGTTGTTCACGACACGGCTGTCTTGGGTAGCGGGGTTAGTGTGGGTGCAAATTCCGTTTTAGAGGAGGGTGTTGTTATCGGCGATGGCGCCATGATAGGTGCCGGTGTCTATATAGGACAGCACGCTCAAGTCGGCAGCTACACACGCCTATACCCCAATACCGTTTTGTACCACCGTGTCGTGATTGGTGATCACTGTATTATTCACAGCAATGCGACGATAGGCGCTGATGGCTTCGGCTTTGCACCCTCTGAAGATGGCTGGGTGAAGATATTGCAAATGGGCGGTGTCCGAATTGGGCACCGTGTTGAGATTGGCGCTGGTTGCACGATCGATCGAGGTGCCCTTGAGGACACGGTCATTGAGGACAACGCTATTTTGGATAATCAGGTGCACCTGGCACACAACGTGCGGGTTGGACAGCGCACGGCGTTTGCTGCTTGCAGTGGTGTTGGTGGCAGTACCGTTATCGGTAAAGACTGCACCTTCGCAGGTATGGTGGGTATCAGCGATCACATCACTATTGCTGACAATGTTCACGTCAATGGGCAAGGGAGAGTCAGTAAGTCTCTCGAAGAACCTGGCTTGTACGCGTCGGGCACACCGATACAGCCCTATCGAGACTGGAGTAAGAACGCGGTTCGATTCGAGCAGCTCGCTACTCTTGCCCGTCGCGTGAAGGCCTTGGAAAAACAGTCTTTTGAAGTTACTGAGGGTGAGGAGAAAGGGTCATGATTATGGATATCGCTGCTATTCGAGAGCACCTCCCGCACCGCTATCCATTTTTGCTGGTCGATAGAGTTATGGCTTTGGAGCTTGGCGAGTCAATTCACGCCTACAAGAACCTCAGTATCAACGAGCCTTACTTTGATGGCCATTTCCCGGAAAACCCCGTTTTTCCCGGTGTCTTGTTGGTTGAAGCAATGGCACAAGCAGCGGGCATACTGGGTTTCAAAACCATGGGTAAAACACCAAAGGATGGGTCCCTTTATTACCTAGTAGGCGTAGACAAACTCCGTTTTAAACGCCCCTGCGTTCCCGGAGATTGTGTCAATCTCTACGCAAACATTGTCAGTGAGCGACGAGGTATTTGGAAGTTTGACGTGCGCTCAGAAGTCGAAGGCGCCATCTGCGCCTCGGCAACTATCCTCTGCGCAGACCGGTAGCCTGTGATCCATCCCACTGCCATTATTGATGCCAAAGCCGAAATTTCGGATTCGGTAACGGTTGGCCCCTATGTGGTGATTGGGCCAGACGTAAAGATAGGGCCTGAGACCGTCATAGAACCCCATGTGGTTATTCGCGGGCCCACAACGATTGGCGCCAGAAACCACATATACCAGTTTAGTACCGTGGGGGAGGCTACGCCGGACCTCAAGTACCATGATGAGCCGACTGAATTACTGATCGGTAATGACAACATCATTCGCGAGAATGTCACCATTCACCGAGGTACTGTGCAGGATCGTGGCATCACCCAATTAGGGGATCACAATCTGATCATGGCATACGTTCATGTGGGTCACGATAGTGTGGTCGGTAACAACACGATTCTTGTAAACAACACTGCGCTGGCGGGTCATGTCGTAGTGGGCGATTGGGCTATTCTCAGTGGTTATACGCTGGTGCACCAGTTCTGCAAAATCGGAGCCCACAGCTTCAGTGGTATGGGCACTGCCATAGGAAAAGATGTGCCCGCCTTCGTAACCGTAGCGGGCAGTCCTGCTGAGGCTAAGACTATTAACTCGGAAGGTTTGCGAAGGCGAGGTTTTAGTAGTCATACCGTAGCGGAGTTGCGGCGAGCTTATAAAATTATCTATCGGCAGGGCCTGACTCTCGACAGCGCTGTACAGCGCTTGGAGGGGATGGTCAAAGAAACTCCCGAATTACAGATGCTTGTCGACAGCCTGATCAATTCAGAGCGTGGCATCGTCCGCTGATTGGGGGCGAGCACGTCATGCGTCTCGGGATTCTGGCAGGTGAGGCTTCAGGAGACATCCTAGGGGCGTCGGTGGCAAAAGAGCTGCGGCGGCGTCACTCACACTTGCAGCTCCGAGGTATTGGCGGTGACGGATTAGCGGAACAGGGTTTAGTTTCATCACACCCAATGGATCGTCTCTCGGTCTTTGGCATCGTCGAGCCGCTCAAGCGTCTTCCTGAATTGCTCAAAGTCAGACGTCAGGCCTTCGAACAGCAAGTAAACTGGCGTCCCGACTGCTTTCTTGGGATAGACAGTCCTGATTTTAATCTTACTCTGGAAGGGCAGTTGCGCGCTCAAGGCCTAACAACGGCGCACCTTGTGAGCCCTTCTGTCTGGGCATGGCGGCCGGGGCGAGTTAGGAAAATTGCAACAGCGGTTGATCTAATGCTGTGTTTGCTCCCGTTTGAAACTCGGTTTTATGAGGCCGCGGGGGTGCCGGCGATTTGTGTTGGCCATCCTCTGATTGAGGAACTCACTGAGTTGCCCAGTAGGGCAGTGCAGCGGGCAAAATTTGGATTGCAAAACGATGCCAAAGTGCTTGCGGTATTGCCCGGAAGTCGCGCCGGGGAGGTGGCGTCACTGATGGCTATTTACGGCCAGACCATGGCAGCGTTGGCATCCCAGCACCGAAATCTCCATTTTCTTATCCCGGCGGCGAATGATGATCGCAGGCGCCAAATTGAGGCGGTTACACAGGCGCTTGAGCTTTCTGTGACGGTTATCTCAGGGCAAGGTAGGGAGGCAATGCTGGCCAGCGATGCTGTACTGCTGGCGTCAGGTACGGCGACGCTTGAGGCCATGTTACTTCGCAGACCTATGGTGGTGGCTTACCGCATGCCCTGGTTGTCTTGGCAAATTTTGTCACGCATGGCGATCACCCCTTTTGTCGGGCTGCCCAATGTCCTCGCAGGTCGGGAGGTGGTGCCGGAGCTACTTCAGGATGCAGCGATCCCCGGGGAATTGGTGCGTCAGGTGGAAACTGTCTTGGAGCGTGGGATGGAACAACAGATTCCCGTATTTGATGAGTTGGCTGCGCAGATTGGTGGTGGCTTTGCTGATCGCAGTGCAAATGCCCTCGATAGTCTGGTGGATTCGAAGCGTGGTTGAGATAGTGGGAGCTCCGGAGTCTGAAACTCCCTACCACTGGATTGCCGGCGTCGATGAGGTTGGCCGAGGGCCCTTGGCGGGTGATGTCGTGGCAGCGGCCGTCATCTTTCGCGGCCAGGCTCCAGCAGGGGTCACAGATTCAAAAAAATTATCGGCAAAGCGTCGTGAGCAGCTTGCGGCGGCTATCAAATCTAGCGCTCATGCTTGGTGTGTTGCCCGAGCATCAGTGGCAGAAATCGACTCGCTCAACATTTTACAGGCGTCATTATTGGCCATGCACAGAGCGGTCGATGGTCTGTCATTGATGCCCGATTTAGTGTTAGTCGATGGCAATCGATTGCCTGACTGGTCTTACAATGCTAAGCCGATCATCGGCGGTGATGCTCTTGAAGTCAGTATTGGTGCGGCTTCAATTTTGGCAAAGGTACAAAGAGATGCTGAAATGATGGCGTTAGACGATCAGTATCCTGGCTATGGATTTGCCCGTCATAAGGGTTACCCCACCCGCGAACATATGGCTGCCCTGGCAAGCTTGGGAGTGACGCCGTGGCATAGAAAGAGCTTTGCGCCTGTAAAACGCTTGCTTACCTAGTCCACTGTCCTATAGCGTCTGCCTATGAAGCAATTTGTACACTTACGTCTGCACACCGAGTTCTCTCTGGTCGATGGTTTGGTCAGGATACCCAAGCTTATGGCTGAAGTGGCGGCTCAGGGTATGCCCGCGGTTGCCGTGACCGATGCCACTAACTTTTACGGTTTAATTAAAGCCTACAAGGCTGCTCAGCAGGCCGGATTGAAATTAATTGTGGGCGTTGATTTATGGGTCGAGGACCCTGAGGATCGCGACCGCCCTAAGCCCATATCGCTGCTGGCGATGAATGAGCAAGGTTATCAGAACCTGACACTGCTGATTTCGAAAGCCTGGCGTGAAGGGCAGTATCACGGTTCCCCTCGAATAGACCGGGACTGGCTGGACGCACATGCTGCGGGTGTTTTGGCCTTGTCCGGAGGTTGTCAGGGCGAGTTTGGTCAGTTACTCATCAACGGCCATGAGGAGGAAGCTCGCGCCTCGCTACAGCGATGGATGACGACATTTCCCGGTCGATTTTACATCGAGGTGCATCGTACCGGTCGTTTGGGTGAGGAGGATTACTTGCATGCGGCGGTTAAACTCGCGGCCGAACTGGGGTGTCCAGTCGTTGCGACCAATGATGTGCGATTTTTAACATCGGATGAATTTGAGGCCCACGAGGCCAGAGTGTGCATCGGTTATGGCCGCACCCTCGATGACCCCCGCAGACCTCGGCAATATTCTGAGCAGCAATACTTACGCTCTCCTGAAGAGATGATTGAGTTGTTCAGTGACTTACCTGAAGCACTCACCAATACCGTCGAAATCGCCAAGCGTTGTTCCGTTACTATTCCCTTGGGTGAGCCCAGCCTTCCGGATTTTCCTGTCCCCGACGGCACTACAATCGAAGACTACCTGAGCCAGCTGTCCCATGAAGGTTTGAATCGGCGCCTCGAGCAGCTGCAGCTCACTGACCCTGCAACGGTTACAGAGTATCGAGAGCGGCTAGATTTTGAGTTGGGCGTCATCAATGAAATGGGCTTTCCCGGCTACTTTTTGGTGGTTATGGACTTCATTCGTTGGGGTAAACAGCAGGGCATTCCAGTGGGCCCCGGTCGCGGTTCGGGGGCAGGTTCTCTCGTCGCGTATGTCTTGGAAATTACAGATCTCGATCCTCTGGCTTACGATTTGCTGTTCGAGAGATTCCTCAACCCCCAGCGTGTATCGATGCCCGATTTCGACGTTGATTTTTGTATGGATCGTCGCGACGAGGTCATTGAGTACGTGGCAGATACCTACGGCAGGGAGGCGGTCTCTCAAATCATAACCTTCGGTACCATGGCTGCAAAAGCGGTGGTTCGAGATGTCGCGAGGGTGCAGGATAAGCCCTACGGCCTCGCCGATAAAATGTCCAAACTCATTCCTTTTGAGGTGGGCATTACCCTAGAAAAAGCGCTCGAACAAGAAGACGCTTTGGTTCAGTTGCTAAAAGACGATAGTTCGGCCCAAGAGATTTGGGATATGGCGGTCCAGCTGGAGGGGGTGACCCGGAACGTTGGAAAGCATGCGGGTGGTGTGGTGATCGCGCCCTCTCGATTGACAGATTTTTCACCGCTTTATTGTGATGAAGAGGGTGGGGGCCTCGTTACCCAGTATGACAAGAATGATGTTGAGGAGGCTGGTCTTGTAAAGTTCGACTTCCTGGGTCTTCGTACGCTTACAATTATCGACTGGGCGGTCGCTATGATCAACAAAGCCCGCGCCCATGAGCCGGGTGTAAAACTCGATATCAGCGAAATCCCCCTTGATGACCCCAAGGTATTTACCCTGCTCAAATCCGCTGAAACTACGGCGGTTTTTCAGCTTGAATCTAGGGGGATGAAAGATTTAATTAAACGCCTTCAGCCCGACTCCTTTGAGGACATTATTGCCCTAGTTGCCCTATTTAGACCGGGTCCACTGCAGTCTGGCATGGTAGATAACTTTATCAACCGTAAGCACGGCCGTGAGGCCCTGGCGTATCCGGATGCGTCCTATCAGCACAACTCTTTGCAGCCTATTTTAGAGCCTACTTACGGCATTATCTTGTATCAGGAACAAGTGATGCAGATTGCTCAGGAGCTGGCGGGCTACACCCTAGGTGGTGCTGATCTTTTGCGGCGTGCCATGGGTAAGAAAAAGCCAGAAGAAATGGCCAAGCAGCGGTCAGTTTTCGAGGAAGGGGCCAGTGCCAAAGGCGTCGACCCTAACTTGGCTATGAAAATCTTTGACTTGGTGGAAAAGTTTGCTGGCTACGGTTTCAACAAATCACACTCAGCGGCTTATGCGTTGGTGTCCTATCAAACTGCTTGGTTAAAAACACACTTTCCCGCGGAGTTCATGGCTGCGGTCATGAGCTCAGAACTTGATAACACAGACAAACTCTTGACCTTGCGAGATGAGTGTAAATCTATGGGCGTTGTCTTACGCTTGCCTGCCGTTAACGAGGGGGCATACCTATTTACGGTCAACCCAGATAATGAAATTGTTTACGGGTTGGGGGCAATTAAGGGTTTGGGTGAGGGCCCTGTGGAAAACCTGCTGGCAGCGCGGATTTCAGGCGGCGCCTTTACCGATCTATTTGACCTCTGCTCACGGACAGACCCTCGCAAAGTTAATCGCCGCGCCCTTGAAGCGTTAATAAAAAGTGGTGCTCTTGATGGCTTTGGCGTTGAGCGATGGACTCAGCTGGCAGCCCTAGATGATGCACTGCGTGCGGCAGAGCAAACTGTGGCAAACAATGAGGCGGGTATGACCGATCTCTTTGGGGATGTCGCCCCCACCGCCGATGGTGATCCCTATGCTGAACATCGCGGGGTACGTCCTTGGACGTTGAAAGAGATTCTCAACGGTGAGAAGGAGAGTGTGGGTAGCTTTCTCAGCGGGCATCCGATTCAAGAGTATGAAACTGAGGTTCGCAAATTTGCGCCACGCCGTCTGCGGGATCTGCAACCGGACAACAACATCACTGTCGCAGGCTTAATTGTTGATATCAGGACTATAAAAACCCAAAGAGGTGTGATGGCGGTCTTAAAATTAGACGACAATACGGGACAAATCGAGTCAACGGTCTACGCAGAGGCGTACACTGAGCACAGGGAGCTTTTGGTTAAGGACCGTATTGTGTTGCTAAGTGGCCGAGTTCAAAGTGACGAATACTCGGGTGGGTTGTCCATGCGAGCTCGAGAAATTCGTTCGCTAGAGCAGGCAAGACTCTCGCGAGTCAGGGAAATACGCTTAGAGGTTTTCGATGGTGGTCTTGACCGAAAGTTGAGACAGCTGATTAAAGAGGCGTTGCTGACTTCAAGTGGAGGTGACTGTCCGGTTACGGTTGATTATTTTCAACCTAAGGGATCAGCTCGCGTAGTACTGGGAGATCAGTGGCGAGTGAATCCTAGCGACGACTTATTAGAAAGACTCAGGGGAACCGTTGGAGGAGAACATGTGGAAATTGTCTACGAGCGGTAAAGGTTTTTTAGTGGCTGTTGTATCTGCTTTATTGGTTGGCTGCGAATTCGCACCCGACTGCACCGTCAAGGAAGGGGGTGATGAGGCGTTTACTGCGGGCTGCTTGGTGATACACAACAAAAAAGTTCTATTGGTGGAAGCATTGGGTAAGTGGGGTCCACCTGGCGGCACCGTGAGATCTGGCGAGTCAGCACAGTGCGGTGCAGAACGGGAAACTTGGGAGGAGACCAACGTTGCCGTGTCCGCCCAGGACACTGCGGCCGTCTTTCAAAATGGCTTTCATTTGTATTGGTGTTCGCCTGTGGGCGAGCCAACGCCTGAGGTTCGCGCGCCCTTAGAGGTCAGCAATGTTGACTTCTTCTCCACCGAGGAGTTCGCGAATTTAAAGTGGCGCTATCCAGAACAAGCAAAAGATTTTAGTCGTATGGTAAATAAAAGGCTGAGGCGCTGAGGACATGTCTAACGATGCTATTGAAGCAGCGGTGTTTCGCCGCCTGCTTGCCCATTTGGATGGGCGTAAAGACGTTCAAAACATAGAGCTCATGACTCTCGCGGGTTTTTGCCGCAACTGCCTCTCTAAGTGGTACGTGGCTGCAGCTGAAGAGCAGGGGGAGTCGGTTGCGCTCGATCACGCTCGTGAGCTGGTTTATGGCATGCCCTATGGTGATTGGAAAGCAAAATACCAGACGGAGGCGACCGCCGAGCAGATGGCCGCTTTCGACGCTGCCAACGCCTCAAAGTAGCTGTGCGATAACTTCATTTACTGTCAAAACGTCAGCATATTTGGCGTTTAAATCATACAAATTGGCATCGTGCGCATTGTGGTTTCTATCGCCTACGGCCTCTCTGGGAACCACAACGCGATAGCCGTTTTGCAGGCCGTCTACGGCGGTAGCGCGAACACAGCCGCTGGTGGTCAAGCCGGTTACAACTAGTGAGTCGACACCCACTTCTTCGAGCTGGGCACCGAGAGTCGTGCCGTGAAAAGCACTGGCGTGGGTTTTTTCAATGACAATATCAGAGTCAATCATTGGCAACCGGGCATCGAACTTGACCCAGTCCGACTCCGGCGTCAGTAACTCAAGAGCGGGTAGGCGGTCACGAAATACCCGCGCCTGCTGCTCATTTCTAAAAATGACGGTGGTCAGAAATACGGGGAGGTTGCGTTCGTGGAAGGCTTTCATCAGCGTGATATTGCTGGTGACCACGCTATCGGCATCGGTACCAAGAGGACACGCTGGATCGGTAAAACCGTTCACAACGTCTACGATGACTAGGGCCGGTTGATGACCCAGCCCCAGTGGTTTTCGCTGCAATACTTTTGCTGGCTTCAAGAATTTCCCCTTCAGACGCCGGATACCAAAGAGCAACAATAACCCTGACTCCCCGGTACATTACCTCGCCGTCGATAAACTTTCACGAGTAATTTGGCAAAAAATGAGCTGCTATGGAGTCTCAGTCAGCGCTAACGGGGTCCACTGTGTGGTGCTGACCGTACAACGGCTGTTATTCTAAACGTCAGCAACGCTTTTTGGCCGTTGGATATTTTTCGCTACGCTCAAAGGGTTACCGGATGCTGTTTTACCGTGACAACAGAGAGGTCGTCATGACTAACCAAATTTTGATTAAAGAAGTGGCGCCTCGAGATGGTTTACAAGCCCAGCCGCAGCAATTAACTCTCGAGCAGCGGCAACGCCTGATTGAGAGCCTTGCCGTGACCGGCGTTCCTGAACTTGAGATTGGCAGTTTTGTCTCTCCAAAAGCCGTACCTCAAATGGCTGGAACCGATGTCTTGGCGGCGCAGCTACCCACTGCTGATTTGGCTTATTCCGTGCTAGTGCCGAATATGAAAGGCTATGAACTGGCGTTGGCCGCGGGTATGCGGACTTACGCTATCGCCATATCCGCAACGGAGCAAATGAATCAAAACAACATTAAAAAGAGTCTTGAAGAGACGTTTTTAATGGCAGAGGACATTCTCCAGCGCGCCCAGAGCGATGGAGTCGATATTCATGTTTATCTCGCGGTTTCCTTTGTTTGCCCCTACGAAGGCCCTGTTGCCCCGAAAACTGTTTTGGCACAGGTAGAGCGCCTGATGCGCGGTAATCCGGCTCGCCTGATGATCGCAGATACGATTGGCGCAGCGAACCCGAAAGAGGTACATGACCTTATGTCGACGCTGGTGTCTCGCTATGGTCATCAAGATCTTGGCTGTCACTTTCACGATACTCGGGCTCTTGCTATTGCGAATGTTTACGCAGCAATTGAAGCTGGGATTCGTCAGTTTGATAGTTCAGCGGGTGGGTTAGGTGGCTGTCCATTTGCGCCTGGCGCTAAGGGCAATGTAGCGACTGAAGATGTGGTGCTGCTGTGTGAATCTATGGGCTATAAAACTGGGATTCAGATGCCGAAATTGCTTGAGTCGGTGGCTTTGCTTAGTGAGTTGTTCGGTGCTCCGCAGGGGGGGCGCAGTCATTATTGGCTCAGTCGTCAATCGGCCTAATTGTTGGTAATGGATGTCTCGCAGGCCATTGAAGGTCGCCGCAGCATTCGAGCTTTCGATGCCGATCGAGACGTCGCTAGTACGCTGATTACCTCGATTCTTGGTACTGCCAGTCGGGCTCCTTCGGGCTCTAATATTCAGCCTTGGCATGTGTATGTGGTGACGGGTGCCGCTAAAAATCGAATTACCGAAGCATGTACCGCGCGTTACCTCTCGGGGGACGAGGGGAAGTCGGAGTATCACTATTATCCCCAAGCCTGGCGACAACCTTATATCGGCCGACGGCGACAAACCGGTTTTGGGTTGTACGGCCTGTTGGGAATCGACAAGGCCGATACCGCCGCGGTGCAAGATTATCGTGTGACCAACTATCAGTTCTTTGGGGCCCCGGTGGGCCTGTTCTTTACGATTGACCGTGATATGGAACTGGGCAGCTGGCTCGATTACGGCATGTTCATTCAGAGCGTCATGTTAAGCGCTCGGGGTGCAGGGCTTGAAACCTGTGCTCAGGCTGCTTTTTGTCCTTATTACGATTCAGTGATGCCACTATTGGGTGCCCCAGATGAACAGATGCTAGTTTGTGGAATGTCCTTGGGCTACCCCCTGAGTGAGGCGATCATTAACGGTTACCGTACCGAGCGTATCGCTGTCGAGGCATTCACGACCTTTGTCACTGACTAGGTTAAGACGCTCTGGCGACCATCTGTTTGGCAATGATCATGCGCTGTATCTCGTTGGTGCCTTCACCGATGCACAGCAGCGGTGCGTCTCGGTAGAAACGCTCGATCTCATACTCTGGAGAGTAGCTGTAGCCGCCAAAGACTCGCATGGCATCCAAACTGTTTTGCACGGCTGATTCCGAGGCGAAAAATTTAGCTTGGCCCGCCTCAAGGTCGCAGCGTTCCCCCTGGTCAAATTTATTGGCCGCTTGCTTAACCAGTAATTCCGCTGCGGCAGCGCGGGTAGACATCTCTGCAAGCTTCAGTTGAATAGCCTGATGTTCTGCAATTGGCTTTCCGAATGTCTTGCGATCCATCGCATAGCGCAGTGCCATTTCGGTCGCGCCTTTAGCCATGCCTGCTCCTCTGGCAGCGATGTTAATTCGACCGAGTTCCAGTCCCCCGGCAACCTGCTGGAAACCACGACCTTCTTCGCCACCGATGAGGTTATCCGCTGAGACGTGGAAATCGTCGAAAATTAATTCCGCACTGTCGATGGCTCGATAGCCCAGTTTCTTGAGCTTCTTGCCCACCGAGAAGCCCTCACCTTTTTCACAAAGAAACAAAGACATACCGCGGTGTCTAGGTTCAATGTCAGGGTCGGTTTTGGTCAATACCGCGAGGCAGTTACCGTTGATGCCATTAGAGATCCAGGTTTTGGTGCCATTTAAAACGTAATGGTCACCTTGGCGCTTAGCCTGGAGTCGAATGCCCTGGAGGTCAGAGCCAGCATCAGGCTCTGTCAGGCCAATGCCGCCCCTTAACTCACCTGTGGCAAAACGTGGTAAGTAGTATTCTTTTTGCGCTTCGGTGCCGCCGCGCTCAACGCAATTGGCCATGATGAGGTGCGAGTTAAAAATGCCGGATGGTGCCATCCAGACTTCACAAATTCGCGAGACGATTTTGGCGTAGGTACTGGCGCTCAACCCCAGCCCACCGTACTGCTCAGAGATGGTGGCGCCAAACAGCCCAAGCCCTTTCATCTGCTCTACAAGTTCGCTGGGGTATTCGTCGGCTTGATCAAACTCTCTAGCGATAGGCCGCAGCTCCCGTTCTACCCATTTGTCGATCGTTGCGAGAATTTGCTGTTCAGTGTCGTGTTCTGTGGTCATGCTAACTCCAAAGGTGAACAATATTTTAGGCAGTAGGCTCGGGGTTTTTAGGAACCAGCATCTGTCGTTCAAAGACACACACTTCAACGTCGTGTTGATTAATGCCTCGAGTGAGTACCGTGACGATCCCTGCGTTGGGCCGTGACTTGGACTCGCGCTTGCCCAGAACCTCTGTGTTGGCATAAAGCGTATCGCCGGGAAAGACTGGTTTAGTAAGTTTGATGTCTTTCCAACCGAGATTAGCTATGGCTTTGGCGCTGACATCTGAAACACTCATGCCGACCACAACGGCCACCGTCAGCGGGCTGGCGATCAACGGTTTCTTAAATTCTGTGGCAGCGGCGTATTCCTCGTCAAAGTGCAGAGGATGTGTGTTCATAGTGAGTAACGTAAACCAGGCATTGTCTTGCTGGGAAAGGGTCCGTCCTGGCAAGTGATGATAGACATCGCCAACCGTAAAATCGTCGAAGTACCGTCCCGGCATAGCTGCATAACGCTCCATTACTGATTGGTCACTCACCGCAAAGCACTCCTTTTGACGTATTTTTTCTACATTTATGGGGCAGTGAGGGCACTCGGGCCCCACAGCGCGTAAAAAACTCGTTAAAATGTTCGGACATTTCAGTCAGAGTAACAAGATTCGGCATGTCGCCCAATCCATTAAAGGTAAATAGCAAAAAAGAGCCCCCGCTGTATCGGCAAATTGCCGACGCTCTGCTGTCGGGGATTAGAGATGGCCTGTTTCCCGTTGGCACACTTTTGCCCGGTGAACTCGAGTTAATCGAGCGCTTTAAAAGTAGCCGTCATACCGTTCGCGAAGCTTTGCGGGTGCTTGAGGACATGGGCATCGTTAAGCGACAGCGTGGCCGTGGCACCTTGGTGATTTCCACTGAGGCACGACCTGCTTTCGTGCAAGCTGTGCGAGACCCCCGGGAGTTGTTTACCTATCCGGAAAATAGCGCGTTTCGTGTTCTGGCAGAGGGTAGCGTTGGAGATGATGATCATTGGCCCGCGAGAATTGGCGATGGTGTCGATGAAAACTGGGCGCGAATTGCAGGTCTCAGAACGTTACACGATGGCAGTCCGTTCTGCTGGACCGATATCTATGTGCTCCCAGATTATGCGGCGATTGCGCAACAATTAGGTCGAACAAAACGGCCGGTTTACGAGCAGATTGCAGAGACATTTGGTGAAACAGTTCAGCGCATCAGCGTGGAGATCTGTGCAGGCAGCCTTACAGGCAGCCGGGCTAAAGCCTTGCAAGTTGATGAGGGGACACCGTCTTTGGTTCTGTACCGACGGTACTGCGGTAACGGCAATCGGTTATTTGAAGTTTCAGTGACTGAGCACCCCGCCGATAGCTTCAGCTATTCCCTAGAATTTAATCGCGGTTGGCAAGCTGCTGAACATTGGTCCTGGAGCAAATAGGTATGCCACAAAGAGAATTGGCGGTTATTCGTAGTTTTATGTTTACTCCGGCGAACCATCCTCGCCGGGTGGAGAAGGTTTTTCAAATTGGTGCTGATGCAGTCATTTTAGATTTAGAGGATGCGGTTGCAGTTGCTGAGAAAGTTGGTGCCCGTGACGATGTTGTGGCTGCTTTTTCTGGGTCTCAGCGCGATTGTTTGCATTACGTGCGTATTAATAGCGTCGAGACCGAATTCTGGCGTGACGATATACAGGCGACCGTGGGTTCTTGGCTTGACGGTATTGTGGTGCCCAAGGTTGAGTCAGCAGTGGCGCTGTTAGAGGTCGAGCGCGCAATTGCTGAAGCTGAAGACAAGGCGGGGCTGGCAGCTGGTTGCTTAGATATTTTGCCGATTATTGAAACCGCAAAAGGCGTGGAGGCTGCTGCCGAGATTGCGACCGCTGGCTCTCGTGTACGCCGTTTCGCCTTTGGCGGTGGCGACTATACCCTGGACCTCGATTACGAATGGAGCGCAGACGAGGATGTTCTAGCCTATGCCCGAGCGCGCTTGTCACATGCTTCTAGGTTGGGCGGATTGCTGCCGCCAATCGATACGGTTGTTTTACAGATAAACGACGACGCACGGTTTACTGCGTCTGCTCAGCGCGGCAGAAAGTTTGGGTTTGGCGGCAAGCTCTGTATTCACCCCAGTCAAGTGCCACTGACCAATGCCATTTTTTCGCCCTCTGCAGAAGAAATTGCCCACGCAACTGCGGTGGTGGCGGCATTTGAGGCCGCTGAGGCAAGTGGTTCTGCTTCTATTCAACTCGATGGTTATTTTATCGATTACCCTATTGTGTATAAAAGCCAGCGAATTCTCGCCCTTGCTGCGCTGCTAAATGAGCCAAGGGTTTCGTAACGCGCTTGCGTCACTTATAATGTCCGGACATTTAAGGAGGCGCTGTGAACAACACGTTAATCAATCAAGCGTCTCTGACGCATCGCATTGCGGCATCATCCCTTTCGTTGCAGGAGGGAGACGTTCCACCTGAGGTACTGACGTACACAAAAAGCTGCATTGCCGACGCCGTTGGTATAGGTTTTGCCTCACACTACTATGATTTCGCAGAGCGCACCGTGGCCGGAGTACGGACTTTGGCAAGCCCCGGCGCGGGTGTTGTGATTGGGCTGGAGGATACTTTAGCTCCTCGAGACGCGGCATTGCTCAATGGAACCCTAGTCCATGGGCTTGATTTTGACGACACCCATCTGGCTTCAGTGGTTCATTGTTCGGCCAGTGCTCTGCCCACTGCACTCGCAATCGCCTCAGAAAAGACGGTCACTGGTAAAGAATTATTGTTGTCATGCATCATTGCCACGGAGGTCGATGCCCGGTTGGGCAGCGCAGCGGGTGGCACTTTTCAGCAGCTGGGGTTTCATCCCACGGGCGTGGTGGGCATATTTGGTGCGACGGTTGCCGCGGTCCGTTTACTCGGTGGAACTGTCGATGAGGCAGTCCGGGCTCAGGGCATCGCATTGAGTATGGCTGGGGGCAGTATGGCGTTTCTCGATACTGGGACCTGGACAAAAAGATTACACCCGGGCTGGGCAGCGCAATCAGCATTGGCCGCGGCTAAGCTGGCTTTGGCGGGGTTTGAAGCCCCTCCTGAGGCGTATGCTGGACGCTTTGGATTTTATTCGTTGTTTACCCAAAACGCCGACAACGTCAACAAAGTAGATTGGGCGAGAGCGTATCAGGACTTCGCCATTGAGTCTGTTGCTATAAAGCCTTACCCAATCTGCCATTTCAATCATGCTCCGGTTGACGCTGCATTGCAGTTGCGAGAGCAGCACGGTTTACGCCCAGAGGAAATAGAGTCGATTAAGGTCGGGTTGCACGAACGACAGTTTGAGGTTGTCGTTGAGCCCGCTGCACGTAAGCAGCGGCCGGAGAGCGAATATGAGGCCAAGTTCAGCGTGGCCTACGCGGTGGCGACGGCCTTGGTTCGAGGTGAGCTGGGGCTGCGTGAGCTTGAGATTGAAAGCCGAACTGATGAGCAAATTCTTGCCTTAACCCCTCGCATTCACTGTGTACACGATGACCGGTCGCAATATCCGCAGACATTTTCCGGCGGGGTCAGCATTACCATGCGCGACGGCTCGGTTTATGAACATTTTGATGCGGTTAACCGAGGTGCTGAAGGTCGCCTGCTGAGTGTCGACGATGTGAAAACCAAGTTTTTTCAAAATTGCCGGTTGGTTCTGACCGAGGCACGAACAGAAGCGGTCTGGGAAGCCATTATGGCGGTCGACGGTCAAGTCGATTGTTCGGAGTTTTTAGAGGCCCTTAAGGGGTTAGGAGATCATAGATTGACTGCGGACCAAGGTAACGCGGTAGAGAGGAGTGCAATATGCTAATGAAGTCTGGCGGAAAGATTATGAGCGCCGAGGAGTATCGAGAGAGCCTACGCAGCTACTCGCCGACCGTATATGTCGACGGTGATATTATTGAGAGCGTTGCCGATGAACCGAGACTTGCTCCGGGCATTCGAGCCGTTGGCGTCACGTATGATTTCGCCCAAAAGCCTGAATTTGGTGGCGTGATGCTGGCTGATCAAGCGACCTCGGGTAAGACCGTTAATCGTATGCTTCATATCAATCGGCATTCAGAGGATTTGTTGAGCAAGCTTGAGGCCGTTCGACTGTTGTGCCGTGAAAGCGGTTGCGCCCAGCGCTACTTGACACACGATGCCCTGAACGCGATCTATCAGTCGACCTGGTGCATGGCCGAGCAAAGATCTGGCAGTGAGTATCATGCGCGCTTCCTCGAGTATTTACATGACATACAGGATCGCGACCTCACCCTTGGTGTCGCAATGACAGATGCTAAGGGCGAACGCAGTTTGCGCCCTCACGCTCAAACCAACCCAAATTCCTATGTGCACATCAGTGAACGTCGGGCGGATGGCATCGTACTGTCAGGTACGAAGGCTATTGTCACCGGTGGCCCCTACATGCACGAGCTTTTGGTGATGCCTTGTCGAACTATGGTTGAGGGTGATGCCGATTTCGCAGTGTGCTGCGCTGTGCCTATCGATGCCACGGGCTTGACCATAGTTGCTCGTCCAGCAGGGCGTCCGGGCCAAGCGGCGGCTAAGTTCAGTGCGCAATATGGACAGAGTACAGCTGTGTGTCATTTCGCCGACGTATTTGTGCCTTGGGACCGCGTTTTCATGGCTGGAGAATGGGATCAGACCGAGCACTTAGTGACTTCCTATGCTAACCATCACCGTCACAGTTGCATTGGTGCCCGGGCGGGATTTGGCGATCTGCTTATCGGGGCTGGCGCCCTGATGACCGACGCCAATGGTTTAGACATGGACAACGTCTCGCATTTGCGTGAGACCATGGTCGAGCTGATTAAAATTGTCGAAGGTTTTTATGCCTGTGGCGTTGCCGCCTCAGTCTATGGGGTTCAAGACCCCTGCGGCTCTTGGATGCCTGAGCCTGTATTTTCCAACATTGGAAAACTGCTATTAGCGACCCAGATTTATGATATGCATCGAACCGCCCATGAGGTTTCGGGAGGATTGATTGTGGCGTTGCCTGGCCCAGATGAAGACCACAACCCTGCAACTGCAGGCGATCTCGCGGCGGTGTTATCAGCTCGGCCAGATGTCCCCTACGATAAGCGCATGGAGGTATCGCGCTTTATCGAAGATCTAACTGCGTCTTCCACGGGTGGCTGGTATTCCGTAATAAGCCTTCACGGTGGAGGTTCGCCTCAGGCAATGAAACGCGAAATTTATCGTCGCTACCCGGTGGAAGAAAGAAAAGCGTTGGTAGAGCGATTGCTAGATCGCGGTGTTGCCGAGACCGGCAGTACCGGAGCACCAGATCGCCAGAAGCAACCTGGCCAATGCTGTGCAACGGGTTGTCAGGTGCCTGAAGCTCCTAAGGACTGAGGCGCAGCAAACACCGACTCTCAAGCAGGGCAGGGAGAGTCCCTTCGGACATAGATCTGTTGGCAGTGACTCCGAGGTCAGCGACCAGGGTGTTAAACACCCTGGCGGTTGGCATGGGGTCTAAACAGGTACTGCCAAAGCGGCCGGGGGTAAGATCGTTGTGCGCTTCATGAGCCGGTTGTGACTCTGGTCGAAGGGATCACGGCGATGCATGGTGCAGGCATTGTCCCACAGCAGAGCGTCTCCTGGCTGCCACGAATGCGAGTACACGTAACGTGGTTGCACCGTCCACTCGAAGAGATAGTCGAGCATAGCTCGGCTGTCAGCCGCGTCCCAGCCCACAATCTCAGTGGTCATGCCGGGACAAAGGTAAAGTGCTTTTTCTCCGGTTATGGGATGGGTTCGCACAATCGGATGTTCAATGTCGGGCGATCGTTTCTTTTGTTCGTTGCTGGTGGGGACACTGTAAGCGTTGTTAAACGCCTCGTAAGACTGCACGGCCCGGACCCCGTCGAGTCGCTGTTTCACTTCATTAGGAAGTTCATTGTAGGCCGCTGTCATGTCGGCGAATTCGGTGTTACCCCCGGTTGGTGGCAAGGTGTGAGCCATCAACAACGAGCCTACAGCTGGACGGGGTAAGTAGATTTGGTCGTAATGCCAGCCGACCTCTGTATCAGCCAAAATGCCCATTTTCTTGCCATTGTTTTGCATGTTGGAAACGTACAAAACTTCAGGATGTTCGGAGGAGAGGTACTCGGTACGCACGTGAATTTCTAGATCACCAAAGACACGACTAAAGGTCACCAGCGTTTCTTCATCGAGGCTTTGGTTTCTGAACAAAAGCAGCTTGTGCTTTGCCCACAGTGACTTTATTGCCGTGTTTTCCTCGGTAGATGTCGCCGAAGAAATTGTGTAACCAGAAACTTCAGCACCAAATGTGGGCGCCAGAGACCTTGTGTCCTGCATAGCTTCACCTGTGTTATTTCTCTAAGGCTCTAATTGTACGGACATTTGTTTTCGAATCAAACCCAGTTTCAGGATTTGGTACGTCGATAGGCGCTGCGCCACTCCAGCAAAGCGACACTTAACACGACTAAGACGGTCCCCAGGAGCTGCAATACAGAGAGTCGTTCGTCATACATCAAATAAGCCATAAGAGCCGTTGCGGGCGGACCAACTGTACTGAGCAGAGCGCCACGAGAGGCACCTATCCGCCTTATTCCCTCGGAGACGCAAAACAAAGGCAGTACCGTTGCAAAAACTACAAGCCCGAGCATGATCCATAAACTATTCCCGGGTAGCTCAACGTTGAGCCAACCCATAATGAGGCCGTGATGTATAAAGAACGCTGAGCCCGCTGTCGTCATCGCCGTGAGGGTAAAGGTAGCCGCACTCATATTTCGAGTCAGCGCACCGTTAGCCATGAAGTAACAGGCGATGGTAACTGAGCAAAAAAGCACCCAAAAAATCCCCTGCAATTGGTCTGAGGAAAGCTGTTCATCGGCGGCTCCAGTGACGAGCAAAACCCCCAGCGTTGTTGTCCCAAGCGCCAGCATGGTGGACCCTGAAGGTAGGGCTCTTGAGGTTAAAGCTGAGAATAAAACGACCATCGCAGGGTAAGAGAACAGGAGTGCCCGCTCTACGTTAGCCTGAATCAGCGTTAGCGCATAAAAGTTTGCTAAGGCTCCCAAGTAGTAGCACCAGAGCCCGGCTAAGGCCGCAGCGGCCAGATGCCACGCACTGGGTTTGGAACGAGGTTTACCCTTAAATTTCTGGGCGCTGATGGCGGCGACCAACACGAAACCGGGGATAGCTAAGACCGACCTAATAGCCGCCACCTCATGATAGCTCATGCCCTGAGCATACAGTGCTTTGGCAAATAACCCCTTTGCGGCTAAGAGTATGGCCCCTAGGGCGACTAAGGCTGCCCCTATGAGGCCGCTTCGAGTGTCAGTGCTAATTAGTGGGCACCTTGCCTAAGTTCTGTGAGGACCTCATCGGTTGTTAGTACCCGGGCCCACAGTCTTTTCAGCATGGTCAGAGTTGCGGTTTGCATGTCATCGCTGTCCGTGCCGGTGCCATCACTGACAACCACCACGCGGTACTGAAGGTCGCAAGCCTCCATTGAGGTCATGGCGACGCAATTGTTGGTGGACACGCCCACAGTCACAACGGTCTTTATGCCTTTAGCTCGCAGGGTGGTGTCGAGCCCCGTAGAGCAAAAGGCGCCTTGGGTCGTTTTATTCAATATCAATTCACCCGGTTGCGGCTGCAGCGGCGCGACGATCTCGTGCTCTTTTTGGCCAGCTATATTGTTTGTGGCGCGAATTATAGGGGCCATATGGGCGGGCGCATCACTGGCATCTGGAGCATTGGCGCCGTAGGTAATGTAAATCACCTCTGACCCTAACTCACGGAAACCCTCGAGCAGCTTTTGAATGTTGGGAATCAAAAGTTGATTGATGCGGTTGAAACGATAAGCGGCACCCTCGGCCTCACCGCGTTCAGCGAGAAGCTTGCCCAATCCCATTTCGGGATTGCCGGTAGCGTTTTGCATATCAATGACAATTAAAGCTGTCTCGTTGGGCGAGATGGCGAAATTTTGACTAAACGCATCGACGAATCCCGGCTGATTTTGACTCATTTTAAGAGCTCTCTTGAAATGTTCGTACATTTTACGCCATATTGCGATCTAACCCCAAACGACGCTCACAACACCGAGGTTTGAGACGATGGATCAATTTGAACGTGCAGGTTATGGACAACGAGATATAGGTTTTGGTGCTAAGCCTGCGTTATTGATGGTTGATTTTCAGCTGGGGTTCACTGACGGGGTGAGTCCTATTGGTCGTAGTGGGCACATCCAAAGTGCTGTCGATAACACACGCACCCTGCTGTTGGCCTGCAAGGCCAAGCAGATACCCGTAGCCTCCTGCCGTGTGTCCTGGGGCGGCCCCGACGAAATGACGCACTGGAAAATAGAGACGCTGTTTGATGGCAGCTTTTATCATGGCCACCGCTGCACAGAGCTTGATCCGCGTATCGCTGATTCTGACTATGTTTTTGAATTTATAAAAACAGCGCCCTCAATATTTTACGAGACCCCCCTGAAGCCCTGGTTAGTCACCCATGGCATAGACACGACTATTGTGACTGGCTGTACTACCTCTGGTTGCGTTCGAGCGTCAGTTGTTGACAGTTTTTCAGCGGGCTATCGCACGATTGTTCCTGCGGATTGTTGCGGTGACCAAGATGCCGAAGCCCATGCAAGCAACCTTCGTGATGTCGGTCGGCGCTACGCCGACGTGGTCGATTTACAAACGGTTCTTGATCACATTCAAAAATCTTAATTTTTTACTTTAGGAGAAAACGCAATGCCTGTGGCTCAAATTAACGGACATAACATGTATTACGAAGTCCACGGTGAAGGCCCTCCAGCGGTTTACATTGGTGGTTGGGATACCTTTTGCCATGGCCGCAGCCATTTTCTAGCTCGTGGTATGACCGATAGTTACAGCACGGTGATCATCGACTATCGAGGCATTGGCGATTCAGACGATGATCTTTCTATGACGCCCTCAACTGAGTTGTTTGCCGATGATATAGCAGCGCTGCTTGACCATCTCAATATGACGTCGGTCTATTTTGTGGGCCTTGTGGGTATGGGTGCCTGTATTGGCCAATGGGTTGCCCTCAAAAGGCCTGATCTAGTGCGTTGCATGGTTAATATGGGCTGTTGGACATGGGCGGACCCCATGTTGTCAGACCAGCTTCAATCCTTTGGCGACATTCATGAGCATGCAGGATTCTCCGCGTTTCAATCAATGGTGGCGTCGTATTCTTTCCGGCCCGATTACTACAATGCCAACCGTGAAAAGTTAATGGGCTCGGGAGGTGTATGGGGTAGTTTGGAGGGCCGAATACCGGCTCACCTACGTTTCATTCAGGCCTGTAGGGGACATGATATTCGTCCACACCTCAAAGATATCGCGGCGCCGACTTTGGTTTTGCATGCTGGGCAGGACGTGATCACAGGGCCCCGCACTACCATGCCCCTAGAGGAGGGGTTGCCCAATAGCACGGGGGTGATGATGGAGGAGGTTGCCCATGTCGTTGCTGGCAAGGACGAAAAAATTGCCTTCTGTGACATTCTTTTCGAGTTCCTGAAAAAGCATTGATGCACCTCGCTCGACCTCGGCATGCTTTGAGGTGAGCGACCGTCCCCCAAGACGCAGCGCCTCCTTAGGTGTTGATTATTAGGTGATGCGATGTCTTGGGGCTTCATGGGCCGCCAAGAGTCATCGCTTGTTCGCCGGCCGCGGCAGGCAGGCCTGTCATGTCCTGTCGCTTTGCTGAAGAACCTGATTTAAGCGCCTTCAGCGCAACCCTGGTCGGACCCCTCGGTTCGAAATTTCTTGGGGGCGACTCAAGGCGCAGCCTGTACCCTGCAGCCCTGCGTAAACAAAGGCCAAAGGATTTAGTGAGTCAGGCAGATTCTGTCAACGCTAGCGCGGGGCGGTCTGGGTCTAAATGGCGCCTGAGGCTTTAAGGTCCGCGAGATCGTCGCGTCCCAGTTCGTCACCCAAAATGGTCTGATTATCAGCGCCCAAGCCGTTGCCGCACCTTGTTACCAGTCGCTCGCCGTCTATTTTTATGGGGTTACTCAGCGCGCGATATTCCTCCACTACCCGATGAGGTACCGTCTGTATCATGCCCGTCGCCTGGACGAAGGGATTTTCTAGAGCTTCGGGCAATGAGTTAACCGGAGCGACGGGGATTTTAGTTTGCAGCACGGAAAACCAATGCTCTGTGGTTTCAGTCATCAAAATGGTGTCGAGCACACCGGTCAATTCAGCGCGATTATTCGCACGATCACTCATAGTGGCGAAGCGGTGGTTTTCGGCGAGTTCTGGGTGACCGATATTCTCGATCAGGAGCTCCCAAAATTTCTGCGTCATACACATTAGGAAAATCCAGCCATCCTGAGTTCGGTAGAGTTGGACGGGAGTGTTGTAAGGGTGTGCTGAACGCGCCACGCGGCTCGTTTCAATGCCGTGGTTCATGTACCAGGTGCCTGGATAGGTCAATTGGTGAAGTGCCACATCGAAAAGTGTGACGTCTACATCTCGCCCGCCATGCTTACTGCGACCTAGCAGTGCAGACACGCAGCCAAGTGCTGCGACAACGCCGGTCATGAAGTCGATCATAGATAAGCCGAAGCGGGCAGGAGGAGACTCGGGCTCTCCGGTCAGTCCCAAAAAGCCACACTCTGCTTGCATTAGGTAATCATAGCCGGGCCATTCGGCGCGGTCGTTATCGCGACCATAGGCTGATATGTGGGTGCAAATGATGTCTGACTTTATCGACTTCAGCGTGTCGTAGTCGAGGCCCAGTTTGGCAGGTTGACTACCTCTGAGGTTATTCCAAACAACGTCGGCGGTACGCACTAGATCTTCAAAAATAGCGCGGCCTTCGGTGCTTTTTAAGTTCACCGTGACGCTGCGCTTCGAGAGGTTAAAAGCTTGAAAATAAGCGCTGTCATCATCTGCCAGAGTCACGGCTCCCGACTGCCGCGAGGGATCTCCTCCTGTGGCTCGGTTCTCGACTTTTATCACGTCGGCACCGAGTTCAGCTAGGTACATGGATCCGTAGGGTCCTGCGCCAAACTGTTCTATAGCAATCACTCGGATGCCCTCTAAGGGTTTGTCCATTTTCAACTCTCAAGTGTTCAGGTGGATTGATGTCAGTATCTTGCACGCTTTCGCAGATTGGTGCATGGTGCAGTGTAACCGTTACATGCAACAAATGTCCGGTCAATTGAAAAATTGGACGGACGAAGTTGCTAACCACTCTAAAAATTCAGTCAGGAGGCCTGACATGACCTACCGCTTAGGTGTCGACGTTGGTGGCACATTTACCGACCTAATCCTCGTCAACGAATCCAGTGGCGACATTCACACCGCGAAGGTGCCTAGCACTCCCGATGATTCATCGGTGGGCGTTATGAATGGTGTTGAACGTGTTTGTGGAAACGCCGGCATTGACCCTTCTGAAATTTCGCAGGTCATGCACGGCACAACCGTAGCTACTAACACGGTACTCACCGGCTCCGGTTCGAAAGTGGGGCTGGTAACGACGAAGGGATACAAGCAAGTGCTACAGATTGCACGCTCCTACGTTCCGGGCGGTTTAGGCGGCTGGGTTATCTATAATAAAAGCGACCCGTTGGCGCCACTGGCGTGCACCATTGAAGCTGAGGAGCGCATGGGGGCAGACGGCAAGCCCGTACGTGGCTTAGACGCGAAAGCCCTTGAGAAGGCTATGGAGCAACTCAAAGAGGAAAACATTGAGGCACTCACCGTATCTTTGATCAATTCCTACGCCAACCCCAAGCATGAGAAAGCCGTTGAGAGGGTGGCTCGCAAAGCGTTACCCGGCGTGCCTATTTCACTGTCCTCATCCGTGGTACCTGAGATGCAGGAGTACGAGCGAACCATCACCACCGTGGCTAATTCCTACGTGCGGCCCAAGGTTGCTGAGTACGTCAAAAATTTGGAGAAAAAGCTCAAGAAAGGCAACAAAAATATCCAGCTCAACATTCTCCGGTCTGACGGCGGCATGGCCTCTTCCAAACTCGCGCAACGGCTGCCCGTCAATTTGCTGATGAGCGGCCCTGCCGGTGGGGTATCGGGAGCTTGCTGGGTAGCCAAGCAGGCGGGGTTTGAGAATCTGCTGACCTTTGACATGGGCGGCACCTCCACCGATGTGGCGTTGGTGCAAGATGGCAAAGCTCAACTTCGGCGGGAAACTACCGTGGGTGATGTCACCGTCAGGGCGTCTTCCGTCGACGTACGAACCGTGGGAGCGGGTGGCGGCTCAATCGCCCACGTGCCCGAGTTAACCGGAGCGCTTCGCGTCGGCCCAGAGAGTGCGGGTGCTCAGCCTGGTCCTGCGGCGTATAACAAAGGTGGCGTGCTGCCTACCGTGACCGATGCCAACGTGGTGTTGGGTTATCTTCCTAGTGAGGTTCGCTTGGGCGGAGACATGGAAATCCGCAAAGACTTAGCGGAAAAAGCCATCAAGCCTATCGCTAAGGCATTGGGTATTTCAGTGAAGCGCGCTGCGGCGGGCATCATTGATATCGTCAATGAGAATATGTACGGCGCCCTGCGGCTGGTCTCGGTCGAACAGGGTTTTGACCCCAGAGATTTTGCGCTTATTGGTTTTGGCGGTGCGGGTCCGCTGCACGCGAATGCGCTGGGTCGACTGATGAACAGCTGGCCGGTCATTATTCCGCCGGGTCCTGGCGTTTTGTGCGCTTATGGCGATGCGACGACCCGTGTTCGGGACGAAGCTTCGCGAACGTACATTCGGCGTTTTGCCGACACGACAACAACCGATCTGGGCAAGATCTACGAGGAGCTAGCGGCGAAGGCGTTAAAGACGCTTGCTCAACAAGGCGTTCCCGCTAAGGAATGCAGTGTTTCTTGCCAGGCCGATATTCGTTACCAAGGTCAGGGTTTGCAGTTAACGGTCGACTTCGATCTCAAAGCGCTGAAGAAGGGTGGTCTGGGTGTCATTGGCGATCCCTTCGATGAGATGCACAAGCAGCTGTTCACTTTTGCGCTCGATTCAGACAAAGAAATTGTCAACCTCAGGGCTGTGGCTCAGGGTAAGAGTGCCGAGATCGAGGCTAGAAAATTACCCAAGTCAGGTTCAAGGACGCCGGTTAACGCCGCCAAACTGGGGAATACGACCGTCTTTATGGATGGAAAAGATATGGACGCAACGCTTTACCAGCGTAGCAAGCTAAAAGCCGGTAACAAAATAGAAGGGCCGGCTGTTGTGCTAGAGATGGACTCTACAACGGTCATCTTGGCGGGTCATACCGGTAACGTCGACGAGTTCGGCAACATCTTGATTGCACCGACTTCATAGGGGAGACGAATAATGCCTGCAACAATAGTAGAGACTAACAAGGACAAATTTTCCCTCATTGATATCGATCCGATTACCCTCGATATCATTGAAAACGCGATGATGAACGCCCGGCACGAGATGGACGCGGTGCTGTTTCGCACGGCGATGTCACCGGGCATTCGGGAGCAGCACGATGAGTTCCCCATGATTGCCAATCTAGAAGGCAAGATGGTGGTGGGCCAATTTGGCAGCTTTATTCACGGCTTCAAAGAGGCCTATGACGGCACCATCGAAGAGGGCGATCTGTTTCTGACAACCGACCCCTATGCCTGCAACGGTGCCATTAGCCATATCAATGATTGGCTGCTGCTGCGCCCGATTTTCAAAGATGGGCGGTTAATTGCCTATGCCGCTATGTTTGGACACATGACTGACGTAGGGGGCAAGGTCCCAGGCAGCCTCCCAACCGATGCTCGGGAAATCTTTGAGGAAGGGATCCGTATTCCTCCCACCAAGATTTATAAAAATGATGAGCTGCAGACCGATCTGCTGGAACTCATCCTGCACAACTGTCGAATGCCTAACTGGAACCGCAGCGATTTCAACGCATTGGTGGCTGCCATTCGTACGGCAGAAAAGCGTGTTATTGAAATGGCGGGCCGGTTTGGTGACGACGTCTTTTATTCAGCCCTCGATGAATTGCTGGCGCGTAATAAGCGCGCAATGGGCAAGTTGATCAAAAATACTGTGCCGGAAAAGAAGCAGTTTTTTGAAGATTATATTTGCGATGACGGCTTGGGTATGGGGCCCTATCGAATTAAGTGCGCTATGTGGCGGGAGAAGGACAAGGTCATTTTCGATTTTGAAGGTACCGATCCTCAGTCCATCAGCTCCATTAACTTCTACCTCAACGAAGAAATGTTCAAGATGTTCTGCGGGGTTTACATGATCATGGTGTTTGATCCCCAGATTATGTTTAACGATGGTTTCTATGACCTCATGGAAGTGAAGATACCCCATGGAACGCTGCTCAAACCTCAAGAACCTGCGGCACTGTCCTGTCGAACCCACGCTCTGGGTCGAATCTTTGACGTCTTGGGTGGATTGTTGGGTCAAGGCGATCCTGATTTCCTCGCTGGCGCTGGATTTTCGGACAGTCCCCACTTTATGTACTCGGGCTATGACAAAAATGGCGAGTGGTATCAGCTCTACTCGATTGGCTTTGGCGGCGTTCCTGGTAAGCCTTCCGGTGATGGCCCTGATGGTCACTCGCTCTGGCCAAGCTTTACCAACGTTCCCAATGAATTCCTCGAGAGCTATTTCCCACTGCGTATCGAGACCTACGAGACGATTACTGACAGCGGCGGTGCAGGCTACAACCGCGGGGGTAATGGCTTACGTATGGGTTATTGCTTCCTAGAGCCCGGGACTATTTCGATTCACGATGACCGTTGGCTCACTTATCCCTGGGGCGTAAACGGGGGCGAACCCGGCAGGCGTTCAGAGAAAATACTGGTTCGAACCGATGGCTCAGAGGAGCGCTTACCCAGCAAATGTGATCGGATCGAGGTTGGGTCTGGTGACATCCTCTACTTCAATACCTGGGGTGGTGGCGGTTGTGGTGACCCACTCAAGCGTGAAGTGGAGCGGGTTGAGTTTGATGTGCGAGCAGGCCTCGTTTCTATGGAGGGCGCTAAGCGTTACGGCGTAGTGATGAACGCTGATCGTCGGGTAAACCTCAAGCGGACTGAAACGCTACGCGCGCGTATGGCGAAGAAGCGCGGTAAGGTTCCGATGTTTGATCGCGGTGGCGATATTGCAACGCTGAAAAAGCGTTGCCTTAAAGAAACAGGACTTCAGCCGCCAAGGCAGCCTGAGTTCCAGACTTGGGCACTTAAAGTGCTTGAGGGTGGCAAGGCGGCTGCGAGTGGTAGCCTAAAAGTGAAGCGAGCAGCGGGCAAAAAAGCGGGCAAAAAAGCCGTTAAAAAGGCAGCGCCAAAGGCCAAGGCGAAATCAAAAGCTAAGGCCAGCAAGAAAACTGCCTGAAACCTGAGGAGGGGGCGTGAGCCCCCTACCTTTAGTGATGTAGGAGCGTGACTTATGAAGTTTGGTGTATTTCTGCCCAACGGCAGTAACGGTTACATTCCCTCCGCGGGTAGCCCGGTTTATCAACCGACCTATCAACACAACCTCGATATTTCTCTCGCCGCCGAGAAACACGGATTAGACTTTGTTTTGTCGATGATGAAGTTCCGGGGGTTTGGTGGTGAGACGGGTTATTGGGACAGTTGTCTGGAGTCATTTACCCTCATGGCAGGGCTGGCAGCCGCCACAGAAAAAATAGGTTTATTTCCTTCGATATCGATCTTGAGTCAACACCCTGCGATAGTAGCTCGCATGGTGGCAACGATTGACGACATCAGTGCTGGCCGCTGTGGTTTAAATATTGTGACGGGTTGGAATCGGCCCGAGTACGCACAAATGGGTATGTGGCCGGGAGATGAGCACTATCAGCGCCGTTATGAATACGCGGCGGAGTATGTGCAAATTCTGCAAGCGTTGTGGCGTGACGGCAGAGCTTCTTGGCAAGGTGATTATTTTGAGTTGGATGACTGCTCTGTTTTGCCGCAGCCCAAGCGCGATATTCCACTTGTTTGCGCAGGCCAGTCACCTGCGGGCCGTCAGTTTGTCGCGCAATACGCCGACCATCAGTTTGTTTTAACCAGTGAAGACAATCTAGTCACCTCAGTGGCGGACATCCGAGCGAAAGCTCTAGGCACTAAACGTGATGTGGGCGTTTATGCGCTGTTTCACCTAATCGTGGCCGATTCCGATGATCAGGCCCAAGGCTGAGGTTGACGCTATTATTGATGGTGCAGATCACGGCGCTATCAGCAACATTCTTGCCAGTGCAGATTTAGATACCAATACTGGTGGCACGGCTGATCAGCTCAAAGCCGCACTTAATCAGAGCGTCGAGGCGGGCAATATGGCGTTCATGGGTATTCCGGTCATTTATGGCTCACCTGACACTGTGGTGAGGCGTATAGAGGGTATTGTGGAGCGCACAGGGATAGATGGCATGCTGTTCAGCTGGCCGGACTTTGTCGGAGGTATTGAGCGCTTTGGAGCTGAGGTACTGCCTGCACTCAAAATTTAATTCACGCCTGGGGTCAGCCGTCGTTTTCAACTTGGGAGACGACGGTGCTGTAGTCCCTGTCTTCTGAGGCCTCGAGGTCTTCCAGTTCACCCACTATAATGCGGGTAACTTCTTTGAAAATAGTTTGATGGCGAGCGGCCCGTGCTTCCATGTCTGCATCTGACAGTGCGTATTGCTCAATGTCTTCACTGGAGAACAAACCCTTTGCCGCAGCCACCCGCTCCAAGGTATCGAGTCGATCCCGTGTTACCGATAACTCGCCGGTCAAAGCCATGACCATGGAGAGCAAGCGATCAACATCTGAATCAGAAAAGTAGTAGGGACGCTTGCCTTTGGCTTTGCGTTGAAGCGTAACCTCGGTGTCGTCGCTCATTTTTGACACCCGTAGACAAACCAGACGCCGCCACCCCCAAAATCGCCGCCCTGGAAAGTATTGCTGCGTTGGGTTTCCTGAAAGGCACTTGGCACCATAATCTGAATGGGTTTGTGTTGATCAAAACCGGAATTAAGGGCTAGAGCTTCGAGGTCTAATAAGTGGCTTTTTCGCCAGAAGGGTTCGTTGTTGTTTTCACTGTCCCAGTCAAAAATAAACGTGTCAAAAGGCTCCATCCCCTCATAGGGTGGGGTCTCGACGTGCAACATCATGCCCCCGGGTTTAAGCACTCGGTGGCACTCGCGGATAATATTTTTGATGGCAGCAGAGGATGTCTCATGCAGTAAGATGTGGGAAACCACTAAATCAAAAGAGTTATCCTCAAAGTCGAGCGTCTCGGCGTTTTGCTGAGAAAAATGCACCGGTAAGCCCATCGAGGATGCCCGGGCATGGGCATAGCGGAGCATGGGTGGGGCCACGTCAATGGCATGGACTTCAGCGCCCTCAAAACCGCTGGCGTAGGGCAAGGTACTGTGGCCGACTGCACAACCTAGGTCTAGGATTCGGGTGGGTTTTAATTCGGGGTGCTCCTGCTTTAACCAAGCCACCGTGCTGTCACCCATGTCGGCATTATTGACCCCCATTTGCCCCATCGCGTAAATGTAGACGGCGCGGTCATAGATGGCACCTTGGGCAACATCATTCTCAATGTACTCGGTGTGATAGCCCCCGGGCTGGCAATGAATATCTACCGCCGTGTGGTAAGCCGGGATTTTTAGATCGGGGTCTAGCCGCAGGCTTCCCACAGCCGGGGTCTCGGCGGCCTGAGTTGCCAGTTTTTGAATGGCGCGTTGGACGGGTATTTGCGCCGAAGACCACATCATTTCCTGACTGGTTCGCAGTAGAGAGCTCCACGCCTGATAGTGAGTGTCTTGTTTCATCACCTGACCCACTTCTTGAATAGATTCGGGTTCCCTCTGGTGCTTTTCGACAAATTTCCCCTTGGCGCGTTTTTCGTAAGCGGTTTTCAGCCCTGGGTGTAAGTCGGTGACTAAATGCTCTTTAAACGAACGCACGAAATGCTGTCGCGCCAGTTCATCATGACTCGTAGAGGGAAGGGCATCGTGGAGTTGTTGTTCCTTATAGGCGTTCGACATAGCAGGGATCCTGTTCGTTGACCGGGGACTACACTCACCATTGAATATAGCTTAGTGCTGCCCAGTCGCCAATGCTTATAAGCGCCCGTTGAATGCGGCGGCCAGAGGGCGGAGCTACAGGTTGAGATTTCGGTCTCGACCGAGACCAAGACCCATGCAATGCCTGTCGGGCTTTGTCGTCTTAATCTGTTGCCCTTTACCGTCTTAAAGTGCACCTTTGTGTCTTGAGTTTGGCACTTATTTAGGAGATGAAGTTATGAGTGAACAAGTCGCTTTAGTCACAGGTGCGGGTATTGGCTTGGGCCGAGCCACGGCTCTAGCTTTGGCTGATTCAGGGTATCGGGTCATCGTAACCGATGTCTTGTTGGCTGAGGGGCAAGCTGTTGCCGATGAGATCTCTGCGCGGGGCGGTCAGGCAGAGTTTCATAGCCTCGATGTCACCGATACCGAGGCGGCGAACGCCGTTGTCCATGATGTTGAGGCGCGGTTTGGGGCACTATCTGCATTGGTGTTAAACGCTGGCATTGCTCGAACCTTGCCACTGAGTTCCCTTGATGATGACGCCTGGGACGAGACCATGAATGTAAATCTCAAAGGCATGATGCGGGTCATGCGCGCAGCTATTCCGGGCATGCAAAAGGCGGGAGGTGGGTCAATTGTGTGTTTGTCCTCTATTGTGGGGGCCGTATTGGGCTGGTCAGAACATATCCCCTACGTCGCCAGCAAGGGGGGAGTCATGGGGATGGTGCGTTCAGCGGCGCTAGAATTTGCGGCTTACGGCATTCGAGTTAATGGCATCGCGCCCGGTGTCATACGCTCTGCGCAAACCCTCGATCCGGTCAACTCACTCGGTGAAGAGGGGCTCGCCGCTTTTGCCGAGACTGTGCCTTTGGGGCGTGTGGGCAATCCTGAAGATATTGCCGATGTCGCGGTATTTTTGTTGTCTGATAAGGCGCGCTATCTAACGGGGCAAATTATTGCTGTCGATGGTGGAACTACCATTAGTTTGTAGCGTGGAGCGTGGAGCAGAAACAGTATTCGTTGAGAACCGGCGCTAGGATAGATTTAAGTTGTTCTATCGACGATTATTGAGAGGTTCGTCGGTCGGTAAAACTGGCAGGAACCCGCCGTTAAGCGGCTAAAACGGACAGGCAAAAAAAAGGCAGGGTAGAGACCCTGCCTTTTCTTCTTTTGGCGTTTAAAGTTAGAAGCTGTACTGCACCTCTACACCCGCACGTCGCTGCGTACCGGGGCTCACAAAGCCGCCACCGAATTCGGGGGCCAAGATCACCTCGGCAACAAACTCCTCGTCGGTGAGGTTGCGTGCGAAGGCCATAATGCTCCACTTCTCTCCGCGCAGACCCACTCTCAGGTTCGCTAGACCATAGCCGTCGACCTGGGTGCCACCTTGCCCTGTTTGTGGATCCTGTCCGTAGTTGGCAGGCGGTCCGCCAAACAGTGTCGCCGGAACGACATCGTCTTGGACCGTGTGGTACCAAGTGTCGCCTTGGTAAGAGTACTCAAGTCTGCTGAACAGCTCGAAGCGGCCTAGGGGCAATGAGTATTGAATCGCAGCATTGGCCGTGAACTCGGGGTTGTTGGGCACGTCGTTGCCTGCGGTGTAGGGTCGCAGAGCGTTGACGTCGATTTCGCCGTCGACCATGGAGTAACCCGCATCAAACCGCAGGTTGTCTGTGATCGCCCAGGCTGCACTCAGCTCAAAACCCTGCAGCGTAACTTCATCGATATTTTCAGCGGTTCTCAGCAAGCCGAAGGGGCCTACGAAGAATTCGAAGAACTGCATGTCATCGACTTCGGTATGAAAGACCGCACCGTTGAGCTGCAAGTTTCCGTCCAAGAGTCCCGACCGGAAGCCCAGTTCGAACGAGCTTGAAGTTTCTTCCCGGATAAGATCGGGTGGCGCTACAAGCGCGCCGCCGTTCTCAACTAGATAGAAGTTTACGATCTGGCTTGCTCCTGAGTTATTGAAGCCTCCAGCTTTAAAGCCTACACCCCAGCTGGTGTATAACGTTGTGCTTTCGGTGGCGTCCCAGGTCAGGCTGACTTTGGGCTGCAACTGGTCAAAAGTTTCACTGTTACCGGGGATGCTGGAGCTCACCGTAAAATCGTTGAAGTTAACAAAGCCCGGGTTCAGCGGCGAACCATTGAGGGGCTGGCCATTCAACGTACATTGGCCACCGCAGTAGTCGATGTAGTTAGAGAGCGCACCATCTGCAGGGGAGGGTACGTTGTTGGTGACGTCACGTTCTTCACGGTCGTAGCGCAGCGCCAGCGACAGTTCCATAGACTCGGTTAAATCGTAGTTTACCGATCCGAAGGCCGCCATAACGGTGGTGTCGAATGTGTCGTTCACCATTGCGTCAGTAAACTGATTGTAAATGGTGGTGGGCACATTGCTCGCGGGGTTTGGCCAGTTAGAGCCGTCATCGCGCAGCTGTGAGACCGCCTGGTACCTTTCGATATCGAGGTAGTACAAACCTGCTTGCCAGCGTAGCCGTTGATCCGAGTTGGACGTGAGCTGCACTTGAAAGCTCATGTCTTCCTGGAAGCGCTCTTGGTATTGATAACCGTCACACGTTGTCGGGCTGTAGGGGGGAAGCACTTGCGCACCCGCTGCAGAGCCAAAAATAAACGTGGGGGCGGGCAACGCCGTCACACCACCCGGTACCGATGGGGTGTAAGACGGAGTCAAAGCGTCAAGTGAGTTGATACAGGCTGAGGTACCGCCGTAGAAGCCAAAAGCACCCGATGTGCCGTCAGCAATGAAAGTATCCTCGGTGTCACTGTAGAAGCCCCAGGCGGTCAGTGTCGCCCAGTCCATGTCCCAGTCGGCTTTCACCGAAAACTCGAGGACATCTTGTTCATTAACTGGCCGCACGTTACCTGCAAACACAAACTCGTGGGTGTTGACGTCCTGATAAAAAGATTCGACCCCTGGGGTGCCAAAGCCTAAAAATGGTGGCAGCGCAAAGGCGGCGTTAAAAGTAATGGCCGCACCCTCTGATTTGCCGTACCGCAACTTGGTGTCGATCGACAAATTGTCCGTGGGATCGAAGACTAAACGGCCCTGAACAGAATAGTTTTCTGCATCGTCGACGACATTGTCGTTAAGGAAGGAGTTGCTATAGAAACCATCTGTGCTTCGGTAATCTGCGGTCAATCGACCCGCTACATTCTCGCCCAGTGGTCCAGCGACGGTAGCAAGGCCGGTATAGGTACTGTCTTCAGCCATGCTAATTCGAACATCGCCTTCAAACTCTTGCGATGGCCGCTTCGTTGACATGATGATAGCGCCAGCGGCGGCTGAACGTCCGTACAACGCCCCTTGAGGCCCTTTCAAAATTTCAATTTGTTCGAGGTCAGCGTACTCGCGGTTGAAGGCGTAAGTGTTGATATAAAGAATGCCGTCAATAATCAGTGCGAAGTTTGTTTCCGCGTCCCGTGCGCCATTGATACCGCGGATGGAGACAGACGAGTCGCCGGTTTCAACGGTGTTGACGAAGCTCACCCCTGGAGTCTGAGAGATAAAGTCTTCTGCCCGCTGAATCCCCATGTCGTTAATCTGTCCCGCGGTAAAAGCGGTCACGGTGCTGGGTACGTCTTGAAGTGATTCGCTTCGTGCTCGAGCGGTAACGACGACTTCCTCGAGCTGGGCGTGGGCAAAGTTGGGTAACGCGAGGCTGCCGCCGACGGTTGTCAGTGCCGCCAGCGCTAATGATAAATGGCTTTTAGCTGTCGCAGGTCTTTGGTGTGATGGGTTTTTCATGTCCACGGATCCTCCAGTAAGCATTTGGGAAGTGGCTTTAATGGTTGTTATTCTCTCGATAAATACTGATTTACCGAGTGCTTGGATTACTCAGGCGAACATCGCCCGCAAACATTTGTACGTACAATTACTCCAACACCTCCAATATCGCCGTACGTTGGGCTGGGGTCAAGTCCAAATCGTTAATGATATCTGAGGTATTTTGTCCCACTGATGGCAGAGATGCGTCGATGGCAGCGGGTTCCCGCTGGAATTTAAGCGGCGTACCGATATGGTCGTTGCCATCATTGTCTTGCCAACGCATGCCCCGGGCCGAGACGTGCTCGGCTGACCAGGCCTCGTTGAGATCGAGAACCGGGCTCCAGCAAATATCGCGACCTTCGAACCATAACTCCCAATCGGTCAGCGTTTTAGCGCGGAATGTTTCTCGCAGAAAACGGATAGCCGGCTCGTGTGCCGTGCCAGCAGGCCCAGCCACGGCGTGAATGAACTCGGGATGGTTTAGTCCTTCGAACAGCGCACTGACAAATTTGTGCTCTCCGCCTCCTAGGGCTAGGAATCGGTCATCAGCCGTTCGATAGATGTTCAACATAGCCCCACCGCCATGGCTGCGTTCGGCCAACTGGCGAGGTGCCTGTTTGCCGGCGAACACCGGGCCTAAAATATTGGGTGATGCTGCGAGTACAGATTCATGCATGCTGACATCGAGATAATCCCCTTCGCCCGTAGTTTCCCGTCGAAACAGAGCCATGAGAATGCCTGACAGGGCGGCCCAAGAAGACAGCATGTCTGAAATGGCGACACCGATTATTGCAGGGCCGCTGTCTCCCTCCGGGGAGCATGACAAACTTAAAACACCGGAGGCTGCGACAGTAGCAGTGTCGTGGGCCGGCTTGTCCCGCCAAGGTCCCGATTGACCGAACGCTGAAATAGAGCAATACACGATTTTAGGGTTCAAGGCTCGAACCGCTTCAGGGCCAAAGCCCAATCGGGCAGCTACACCGGGGCGGAACGCCTCAACGAGCACATCTGCGCCCTTGATGAGTTCAGCGAGTGCGGCCTTTCCCGCGTCGCTTTTTAAATCGAGGGCGATACTCTCCTTGCCTCGCTGGGTGTTGCGAAACATCACTGTTTCGCCCCCTTGCTGCCAGGGGAAAGATTGACTCGAGCGGGTGGGTTCTGGTGACTTAGGGTTCTCTACTTTAATAACCCGGGCACCGTGATCCGCCATCATTTGCGTGGCAGCGGGGCCGGGTAGGAATAGCGAAAGGTCGATAACCGTGACGCCATCAAGCTTCATCAGGCAGGCTCAGTTGGTGATGCCGTCAGATGACAGCGCTGCCAATGCAGAGGCATCGAGACCCAATAGATCGCCCAGAATTTCTGTGTTGTGTGCGCCAATTTCGGCTCCGGGCCAGTCGGTTCTTCCCGGGGTCTCTGAGAGTTTTGGGGCGATTGCCGGAATCTTTAAAGGCGTGCCGTTGACGTCTACTGACTCAAACATGCCCCGGGCGTTGTAATGAGGGTCGGTCATCATGTCTTCG
Source organism: Luminiphilus sp. nBUS_07 (assembly GCF_051201685.1). GTDB lineage: Bacteria > Pseudomonadota > Gammaproteobacteria > Pseudomonadales > Halieaceae > Luminiphilus. The sequence continues at coordinate 1,013,791 of NZ_CP179213.1, forward strand.
ACGCTGTAGATGGGTCCTACGGGAACTCTTACGGCCTCAAGACGCTCGATAATGTCTTTTGAGCTATTAGCTGCGCACCAGTCGGCTAACGCCTGATCGATGGCTTCCTGATGCACGACTCTTCCTGGGTTATGTTCCAGCTCTGGGTCGTTTGCCATGTCCTCGCGTCCCGCTTCTTTCATGAGGCGCTTGAATATTGAGTCGCCGTTCCCGCCAATAACAACGTGCTTGCCGTCTGAGCAAAGATAAGTATTGGTAGGGACGATGCCGGTAATGGTGGTTCCAGACGGTTCCCGAACCACACCGGCGCCGTCATACTCTGGAACGATGCCCTCTAGTAAATTGAAGACGGCTTCATACAGAGCGACGTCAACCACCTGTCCCTCTCCAGATTTAGAACGTTGAATCACAGCGAGCAACACGCCCAGGGCCGCGTGAATTGCTGCGGCGGTGTCACCCAGGGAAATATTGGGGCGTACCGGGGCCTTGCCGGGCTCACCGTTAATATACCTAAAGCCACCGTAGCCTTCTGTGACTGAAGCGTAGCCTGGCTTGGATGAAAACGGGCCGGTTTGGCCGTAACCTGAAATCCGAGTGTAGATAATTCCCGGATTAATCGCTTTAACCTTTTCCGGACCTAATCCCCATTCTTCCATAGCCCCCGGGCGGAAGTTTTCCACGACGATGTCGGCCTTACACAATAAATCAAAGGCCAGCTCTTGGCCTCGTTCAGATTTTAAATCGAGGGTGACGCTTTTTTTGTTCCGTGCGAGGGAGTGGTACCACAGTGACATGCCATCACGTACCTCTCGCCACTGACGAATGGGGTCGCCTGTGGGCGGCTCAACTTTGATGACCTCAGCGCCAAAGTATCCCAAGATAGTGCCGGCAAATGGGCCTGCCAGTAGCTGGCCCATTTCGACAACGCGTAAACCTTCAAGTGGACGTTCACCGGTCATGCTAGTTTCCTCAATAGATCGGCAAAACCTACAGAGGCTTTACCCAAACCACAATAGCTTGTGGAGTTGCCATTCAAATACATACTGGGTCACAAGATATTACGCCTAAGGTTTGTGGCTGGTTCCTAGGCGCGCTCGCCGCATAGTAATGAGTTTGATCTCAAGGCGTCCACGGGGGGAAGAGGATCTGCGTTGGATTTTATTCATTTGGCGTTGCAGGAGACCTGCGGTGGAGGCTGGCGATCCTGTTATTGCGCTAAGCGGTAAGTCGAGCACGCCGTGAAGCGAGCGGATCTTGTGCAGGTGCCGGGGCTTTTGCCTAGGAGTCGCTAGGGTATTGCGCAATTGGCAACTTTGAACGCGGCACGCGGAAAGTACGAGGGAATCATTGCTATTCACTTCCCATCATAGCATTAAGGCTTCTAAGTTCTATAACATAGCGGCATTAAAAAGCGCTCCAGTTTCATGGTTGGGGTCGCCAGCCGAGTATTTTTAGCCAAGTGTCACAGATCGGGGCTGTGCAAGTGATAGCAACCTACGACCGTATTAAAGTTGATTCTAAGGTTTTTAGTTAACCATGAGATTACATGCTGATCTAACGCGCCGTGCTGTTGTTAATAGCCTCGAGCTTAATTGGGTAGAGTCACCAATGGCGGGGGTTCACCGCCGGATGCTGGACCGCAAGGGTGATGAGATTGCCCGAGCAACCAGTATCGTCCGCTACCAGCCAGAGAGTTTTTTTTCGTCCCACACCCACGGTGGTGGCGAAGAATTTTTAGTGCTTGAGGGGATTTTCTCTGACGAAAACGGCGATTACGGTGCGGGGACTTATGTCCGAAATCCTGTTGGCTCAAGCCACACCCCTTTTTCTAGGGAGGGCGGCACAATATTCGTCAAACTGCAGCAGTTCCACCCTGAGGACCAGCAACACGTATGTTTGGATACAAAGGCAGCGTCGTGGCGTCAGGGGCTGGTAGAGGGCACGCGAGTATTGCCATTACATCAGTTCCGTGGCGAGGTCGTAGTGTTAGTCGATTGTGCTCCGGGGGTTGTTTTCCCTGAGTGCTTGTATCCCGGTGGTCAAGAAATTCTAGTTCTTGAGGGAGAGCTAAACGATAATTTTGCTGGCCATAGAAAAGGTACTTGGATAAGAAATCCACCAGCTAGCTGTCTACAACAAGACAGCCCTCATGGTTGCTTGCTCTATGTGAAAACGGGGCATTTAGTCCCGGAAAGTTAACAAGTTAACTCCTGAAAAGTTGGTCTGAAGTTGTCTTCCCACTAGCTCCAAGCAGAAGAAATGACCTATGCTTCGTCCAGCGACGCGACGGGCAAATCGAATGAACTATCGCAGGGCTGTCGCGCTGAAGAACCTTGATCTTCCAAATTGCGCAGTTCGGAGAGAGTCTTTTTTAGCGACTTAGACCGTTTAGGCGCAGAATTTAAACGTCACAGAATCTGTTGCCACGCCCTTTAAACGCAGGGCTGGCAGTAGGCAAAACATGATCATCAAAAAGCACAATTTTATTGGCTTTTTTCTACGGCATTTATTGGGGCGTTATGAATACAGTGGTAACTGCAATACCTGAACTTTTGAACGAGTTGCCGCCAGATGCTGAGGCCGTCCCCCCTTGGCTCGAGAGCGCCCTGCAAGTGCCTCGCGAGGAGGGTTGGGTAGATTCAGGAGGATGCCCAATTCATTATTTTCGCTGGGGCAACCCAGAGAATCCAGGATTGTTATTAATGCATGGGTTTCTGGCGCATGCTCGATGTTTTGCCTTTATTGCGCCGTTTCTCGCAGAAAATTATCACGTTGTGGCTTTTGACCTGTCGGGTATGGGTGATTCAGGGGTGAGGGAGCATTATCCCGATGCGGTTCGTGCTGCTGAAGTCGAAGATGTGGCGCGCGCTACGGGATTATTTGATCATGAGATTAAGCCGATTGTGATCGCGCATTCTTATGGGGGGCATGTGGCGTTGACTGCCATGGCAGACCGTCACCAAATGTTCGGTGGTTTAATCATTTGTGATTTGATGGTCTTGCGGGCTGAGCGCCTCAAAGCGCACTTTTCGGAGGGTAGACCACTGCCATCTGATCCATCGCGCCCCAATCGCATTTACCCCGATTATGAAACCGCAAAGGGTCGCTTCGTTCTTTCGCCCAATCAGCCTGTCAGCGTTCCTAGTCTTTTTGACTACATGGCGTTTCACTCTTTACGACAAGTGGATGAGGGCTGGCGCTGGAAGTTCGATACCAGCGTTTTTCAGAGCGACTTTGGTCAAGAGGAGCGTATGTTTGGCCAAGGCAAGATTATTGCGGCGACACCGGGCCGAAAAGCCGTAGTGTACGGTCAAGACAGCGTTTTATTTGATGACGATTCGGCGGTTTATCTTCGAGAGTGCGGGGCGGTAGACGTTCCCATGATAGGGATCCCGGGGGCGCGACATCATCTGATGCTGGACGAGCCTATTGCCTTTGTCAGTGTGTTGCGCGGAATTTTGGCGCTGTGGGCTGTGCCTGCTGTCTGAGGTAAAGCTGGGGTGCTGAGTAAAGGTATGTAGGCGGCTGCATAGCGGTGTTTCATGACCGACGCTCAGCAGATTTGACCGACGTTAAACAGGCGTTTACCTCGAGTCATCGACGTAGCGAACCGCATTGAGGTACCAGGTTTGTGGACCTGAGGGGCTCTCTATAACGATCTCTGTGTCGATGGTTTTGCCGAGTAAGGCACGGCCCAATGGGGAGTCACAGCTCAGCTTCTGCGCACTCAGGTCGAATTCATCGGGGCCAACAATCCGCCAGTGGTGCACTTCGCCTTCAGCATTTTCGAGGGTTACGTAGGCGCCAAAGTAAGCTTTGTCGGGGTTGGTTGGCGCCGACGTAACAACGACGAGTTCGTCGAGGCGCTTGCGTAAAAAGCGGACCCTGCTGTCGATTTCGCGTAGGCGCTTTTTGCCGTAAATATAATCACCATTCTCCGATCGGTCGCCGTTAGCAGCGGCGGCCTGTACCACGGCTGTAACTACCGGCCGCTCTACCTTCCAAAGTTCCTTGAGTTCTTCGCGTAAGCGTTGCTCCCCTTCTTGCGTGATGTAGGGGGAGCCTTTGGGCCTCGGCGGGCGGTAACGTGACAATTCAAGACTCCTCGCTGTTCGTTTCGAAAATAAGCGCCCGAGCAAACCCAAAGCTTTACAAAGCCTCAACCATAGCAGGGTTTGGGTGCGATCTAGCCCACCGAGGTTAGGCGGTGTTTGTGACGAAGTTGCGCAGCTTGCATAGCGCACTCAAAAGCCGAAAAGGGTCCTAGTGCCCCGATGATCTATGTCGAAAACCACTGACGGTATGCCCCTTGACGAGATAGATCCAAACATCACGCTAATCGTATTGCAAATGAGAATGATTCGCTATACGATTATGTTTTAGTTAAATAAAATCACACAACTTAAAAGATTTGAGACAAACGGAATTTAGAAGGGGTTTCCGATGACAAGAGTAAGTCGAAAATTGAGCGTTGTTTTTCCTGCGTTGCTTTTATCGTTGGGTTTAGTCGCTTGTGGAGGCGGCAGTGACTCGCCTCCACCGCCCCCGCCCCCAACCCCGCCCGCAGAAGAGCCGGTAGAGGATCCAGACACCGATGGCGACGGCATTGTAGACGCCGAAGACAATTGTGTTGAGACCGGAAATCCCGAACAGGAGGACAGTGACGTTAACGGTAAGGGCGATGCCTGTGATCCTATGCCTCTGGTTTACGCCGCCGTTGGCTACGTGGGTGATGGCACTGACGACGGCGTCAGTTACACGGGTCAGACAGCGAGGCAGGTGCTGCAACTCGGTCTTGTTAGTTACATGGAAGACTTGCAAGAGAGCCCCGGGCAGGCAGAGGAAATATCAGCGGGTTTACGGTTCTATATGACCGGCGACGGAGCCGATGAAACTGCCCACGGATTTACGACGAAAGGCAGCGACCCGGTTATACCAGGACCCACTTATGGCGATATCAGCACGGGTAAAAACCTCAACGGAAAAATTGCCGGCGGTAGCTTAGCAGGCACGGGTGAGACCGAAATGTTAATCGACGATGAGTTCTTTGGTTGGAGTGCAGGGCTGGACGCTACGCCTCTTCCCATCGAGTTGGTCTACGTTTGGATGGACGCACTAGCAGCAGAAGCGACAGACGAGGTCACGCCGGCGGTGACAGTAGCCAGTGGCGAAGAGGTCCTCATTGGTACTCCAATGATTTCAAGCACTGGGGTTCATTATCGGCAGTTGATTCAGAAGTTTTTATCGGTAGCGGTGAATTTTTCCCAGGGCACAAATGACTATCTGCAAGCCGACTTCCCCAACATGCTGGGTGAGGAAAAACCCGGCAAAGGTTACTCGGCGGGTGCCCACGACTACGACGAGGCTTTCGGTTACTACGGCGCCTCTAGGGATCTCAATGATTACACCGACGATGAGGCTGCCGGCAAAGGCGGGCGCGCTGAATATGGCAATGGCTATTACGACTCCAACGGCGATGGCTTAATCGACCTGAGAAGTGAATTTATTTTTGGCCATGCGCAAAACTGCGCAAAGCGTGATCGTAAAAAGAATGCCGAGGGCGTTGCTTACACCGACTATTCCAAGTCGGCAATGGACGCTTTTTTGGTGGGTCGTCGAATTCTTGAAAATGCTGAGGCAGCCGGAGAGTTGACGGTAGAGGCAGATGCCGCATTGCAGGGTCAAATCGAAATCGCTGCAATAACTTGGGAGAAGTGTATTGCGGCCACGGTCGTGCACTACATCAACGATGTCTCAGATGATATGGCCGACTTTGCCCCGCCTTATTACGCCGATCTTTCTAATTTCATCAATTTGTCTAAGCACTGGGGTGAGATGAAAGGGTTCGCTCTGGGTTTACAGTTTAGCCCAGTGTCTCCCTTTCGAACCGGCGAAACAGGGAAGGATGTCGCAGATCTGAAGCGGGTGCTGTCGCTCATGGGAGACGCCCCGGTGTTGGCTGACGGGTCTCAGGGTGGCCAAGCTGCCACTGCAGCTTCTCCGTCAGATGCCATTCAAAACTACTTAGCAGATTTGCAAGAAGCGCGGGATATCTTGGCAGAAGCCTACGGATTCGAGTCGGAAGTGGTCGAGATTTGGTAGTCGATCAAAAATACGAGAACTATCGGGCGTTATAACCATTAACGCTCAAATTACAGGCGCCGCAGACCGGCGTCTTTTGTTGTTTTAAGTTTGAGGACATTTGGAATGTCAAAGAGGTTGAGTGGGCTGTTGTTTTATTGCCTGGTGATATTTTCTTTAGCGGCTTGTACTGATAGTGGGGGCGATGTGGCCCCCACGCCAATTCCCGGTGATGGTACGGCCGGTGGTGACACGCCAGATGACCCCTCGGGTGGCAGCGGGTCTGGAGAATACTCAGTAGCGCAAATGTTAACGGCCTATGTCGATGAGATTGTGTTACCCAATTACGCCGCCTTGGTGTCTTCGGCACAAGCCATGACGAATTCTGAGGGCGACCTTTATGCCTACTGCGACGCTATCGGCACAGAAAATGAGTCGGCATCCCGTGCAAATGCACAAGATCAATGGCGAGCCTTAGCGTCACAAGTTCAGCGCGCAGAATTACACGCGATAGGACCCGCCTCGGAGAACGCATTCAATCTGCAATATCGGCTCAATTCGTACATGTTCGGCTCATTGAGTACCTGCGGTGTTGACGGCATTGCGGCGTTGGTGGATGAGAATTTTGACATCAGTAATCGTTCAATTAATCAGCGCGGCATCGGGGCTTTGGAGTATCTCCTGTTTAATGAGACGCTGGACCACTCCTGTCCCCCTCAGGCTTCTGCGACTCAGAATTGGAACGATTTGAGCGTCGAGCAAAGAAAAGAAAAGCGTTGCGACGCGGCAAAGCTCATTGCCCAAGATATTGCTGAAGCGGCTGATGCTATCGCGACCCGCTGGGACCCTAGTGGCGGCGATTTCCGAGGGAATTTTTTAGCTGAAGACAGCCTATCCGAGAGCCTGCAGATAACCACCGATGGCCTTTTTTACATCGAAGAGGGTGCCAAGGATGCAAAGCTGGGTAACCCCCTGGGAATTATTGAAGCCTGCTCTTCGCTGACCTGTCCCGAACAAATTGAATCACCGTTTAGTCGAACATCGCTTCGTCAAATTATTAATAACGTCAGGGCATTTGAAACAATCTTTGTCTCCAATGAAGCCACAGGATTTGACGCCCATATTGTCAGCGAGGGATTTCCCGAAGTAGCTCAGCGGTTTGTTGATAATTTGTCAGTCACAGTTGCCCTGGCTGAAAGTATTGACGTTTCACTCTCAGAGCAGGTTCAGCTAATACAAACGGCCTCTGATGACGCTGAGTGTGCCAATGCATTCGCTAACCCAGACAGCCCTTCAGATCGATTCCCAACCTGCACGCTTTACGGACTCATTAAGCGAATAGTCGACGACTTGAAAATTGATTTTGTCACTATCGTCAACGTTTCCGTGCCGGGTGGCTCTCAGGCTGACAACGATTAATGCAAGTTTTAAAAATTAATAAGTGTGAGTTAATCATGAAGTGTTTAGTGGGTGTCGTTGCGCTAGTGAGCGCGGGTGCAGCTTTTGCAGAAAATTCTGTGCTTGAGGAAATCACCATTATTGGCAGTCGCACCGATGCTCGAGAAGTTTCGGGCTCTGCCTATGTGATCAACGAGGAAGACCTTGAGCGTTTTGACTATGTCGATCTCAAGAAAATCTTGGCCCAAACACCTGGGGTCTATATTCGAGACGAAGATGGCTACGGGCTGCGTCCTAATGTTGGTATCAGAGGTGCTGCTGCAGAGCGAAGTCAAAAAATCACGCTTATGCGTGATGAGGTTTTAATTACGCCTGCGCCGTACTCCGCACCCGCAGCCTATTATGTCCCCAATGTGAGCCGCATCTCGAGTATCGAGGTGGTAAAGGGCCCGGCAGCTGTTACCCACGGGCCTCACACCGTAGGAGGGGCAGTGAATTTAGTTTCTGCTCCTGTTCCTAGCGCTGCTATGGGCGTGCTAGACCTCAGCTACGGTTCTGATGGTTACTACAAAGCCCAAGCCGCCTACGGAAACATGAAGGGTAATTTTGGGTACCTCGTTGACGTCCTGACTTACGGCGCCGATGGCTTTAAGACTATTGATGGTCATGGTGATTCTACGGGCTTTGAACGCTCTGACTTTGGCATCAAGCTGCTTTATCAGAATCCGGAATCGCCCCGTGAGCACAAAGTATCCCTGTTGATCGAAGGGGGAGAGGAGAGAGCTGATGAAACGTATTTGGGGCTCGCCGACGCCGACTTTAGAGACAACCCCTATCGACGCTATGCTGCATCGCAGTTGGCACGATTTGAGTCTGAGCATATTAATGTGCTCTTAAATTACTCACTGTCCCTAACCCAAAACACCCGCTCCAATGTGAAAGTGTATTGGAACGATTTTGATCGATCATGGAATAAGCTAGATGGCTTTTTGGCGGGCCCAACGCTACAAAAGGTTTTGCAAGCGCCGAGTCAGTATCAGGATCAGTATTTTGTATTAACCGGACAGAAAAACTCTGCCCTGACAGATGATGAAATTTTGGATGTCACCAACAACGATCGGGCTTACGAAAGTAGTGGTATTCAGTGGTCAATTTCAGATCAAAGAGCTATTGGATCCATTACCTTATCGTCCCGCGGGGGTATCCGCCTGCATCAAGATCAAGTGGAGCGAAATCATCAGCCAGCGACTTACTTAATGACCAATTTACAAATGATTCCCGATGCAGTGCCAAGAGAGCCAAAGGTCGTGAACAAGGCCGAAAGTGAGGCCTTGGCGGTTTATGGCATAACCCGAATTAGCCTCGGTGGATTTTCCATAGATCTGGGGGTCCGGCATGAAGACATTGACGGAGAGGTCTTCAATCAGCTGACCGGCGAACGGTTGAAACGCTCTCAAGCACTGACTTCGCCGTCGATCAGTGGTATCTGGGAGGTTTCCGACAATATGTCGTTTTTTGGCGGCATTTATGAGGGTTTTTCCCCTGCGGGACCTGGATCAGAAGCTTCTCATGAGGACAGCACAAATTACGAGATTGGCGCACGCTTTAACAACGGCGGCAGTGAATTATCTTTGGTCGGTTTTTATAGCGACTACGGTAATCTCATTGGCCGTTGTCGTGTTAGCGATACCAGTTGTGAGCCGGGTTCAGAGTTCAACGGTGGTGAGGTGGAGATTTTTGGTGCGGAATTAGCTGCGCTGCATACAGTGATGCTGTCAGAAAGTCTCTCGCTGCAGGGCGCCCTAAGTTACACCTACAGCGAATCTGAGTTTGCGACTACGTTTTTTTCAGGATTCCCCCAATGGGGTTTGGTAAAAGCGGGAGACGAGGTTCCCTATATTCCTGAGAGCGTGGGCAGTCTGCGCGTTAGCCTGTTAGGAGACCGCTGGCACATAGACAGCACCCTCGATTTTCAATCGCAGATGCGTGAGGTCCCTGGCGCCGGTGCCATTACCGAAGAATTGCATAGTGATGGGTTTGCTATTTTGGACCTCAGCGCCACTTACGACATGACAAACCATGTTTCGCTGCAGGCGTCTTTATTAAACGTAACTGACGAAGCTGCGATAGTGTCTCACCGACCGTTCGGAGCTAGACCCAATCGTCCGCAATCAATTGTTGGCCGCATTCGCTATTCGTTCTGAGTATTCATGATGCTAGATGCAGTACAGCCACTTATTGCGCCGTTGCTATATGTCAACGATCCTGCCAAGCGGTTGTTCTGGATGCATATTTTAGGTTCAGTTGTGCTTGCCGCTTGGTACTTTAGGGCCGCATTGCCGGGCTTGGGCCCCGGGGCTCTTGCCCGTCGCCTACTTTGCAAAAAATATTGGTGGAATGCCTCCACACGCATCGATTACGCGCTGTTATTTCTCAATACGTTTCTCAAACTCGTCGTCTTTATTCCAATGCTGGGAGGTCAGCTGGGGGTGGCACTTATTACCGCTCGCGTCTTGCACCTTCATGTTTTGGACGCCCCGCAAATCTCCGCAGGCCCAATTTTTGTGTCGCTGAGTTTTACCATGGTGGCTTTTGTCTTTGATGATGCAGCCCGTTTCCTCACGCACCTAGCCATGCACCGCAACCCCTTCTTATGGCGCATTCATCGGCTTCATCACTCTGCAACGACGCTGACTCCGTTTACTGTCTTTCGAACTCACCCAATCGAAAGCTTCATTAACTATTTGCGATCAATTGTTACATTGGGGCTGATTTCTGGGGTGTTTATTTGGGGCTTTGGTGCGCAGCTTCAGGTTTGGGATATTTTGGGCGTAAATGCGTTGGGGTTTTTACTAACCTTGGCCGGATCTAATCTGCGGCATAGCCATATTCCCTTGGGGTTTGGATCCTTCGAGCGTTATATCATCAGCCCGGCCCAGCACCAGCTGCACCATTCTATAGACCACGGGCACGGCAATTTGGGTGCCTACCTCGCCCTTTGGGATCGGTGGAATAAGACTTTTATCTGGGGTTCTTCGGCACACAACCTTTCATTTGGACTCAATGATTATGAGGAAAAGGCCTCGCCCAATAGGGTGTTGCCTGTGGTTGATTTTACCCGTTAGCTTTTGATTTCCGGCGCTACAGTGAGTCGGTATAGCCTCCTGTAAGGGTAGTTTTGGGTAGGTTAAATAAGCTGTGCCATTGGATTACGGGATCATTGCTCGGCGTTAATAGCCGCACCCTAGTTGCGTCAAAAGTTATTAGGTTGGTCACGGTTAGCCTGTGACACTTTAAAGGTAACGGCTAATAAAGCTTTGGCTTAGCCCTGCCTCTGAGACTCTTGAGGTTTTTAGTGCGCTCAAGACCGGCCACGCGGACAAACCGCGAAGTTCGCTCGGTGTTTTCACAAATGCTCGCACCTCAATAGACAAGCCGCTGAGGTATTAAAAGCCGACCTGATGCCGGATGCGAGAAATCTAACCCTTGCAGTGAAAATCAAATGTATTGATGCTACGAGTAAGATTAAGCGATATGACGATGGAATTATGATTATTGTTTTACTCCAGCGGGTTGCTGTGCAGCGGGTTTTCGCCATGCTGATGCTCTGCTGTGGTGCCCCGGCAGCCGTTGCCAACTGCGTAGAATTGTCGGGAGACGCTAGGCAGGGGGGCTTGTTGTGGGGACAAGTGGCACCGACTGCGCTTGTGACCGTGGATGAAACTTCTATATTGGTCATGCCCAGCGGAGCGTTTGTTTTGGGGTTAGGGCGCGACGCACCCAAAGAGCAGGCGCTCTCAATTATCTACGCTGGAGACCGCTGCACCCAAACCGTGGCAGTCGCGCAGAGACAATACAACATCCAGCGCGTTGAGGGCGTTCCCCAAAAGACCGTCACGCCCCCCGACGATGTGCTTGAGCGGATTGCTCGAGAGCGCGCGCTGGTTCGCAAGGCCAAAGCCCAGCGTATTGAGCGTCCTGAGCTGCTAGAGGCGGTGCAGGCGGGACTTTCGTGGCCTGCAACGGGCAGAATCAGCGGAGTTTACGGCAGCCAGAGATTTTATAATGGCACTCCCGGTTCACCCCATTACGGTGTCGATGTGGCGGTGCCCACGGGGCATCCTGTTGTGGCTCCGGGTCCCGGAGTGATCACCTTGGCGGAGCTCGATCTTTTCTACTCTGGGGGTACGATTATTCTCGATCACGGGTATGGTCTGTCTTCGTCCTTTCTGCATCTTAGCAAGCTACATGTAGAGGTGGGTCAAGAGGTGCAGCGGGGCGATCTTATTGGTGAGGTTGGGGCTACCGGACGCGCTACTGGGCCACATTTAGATTGGCGAATGAGTTGGTTGAATCAACGGGTCGACCCTCAGCTGCTTGTTCCGGCCATGCCGCTTCCAGACTGATCGTTATCAACAGGTGCGAATTGCACCGGCATACCCGTATACTTCCCAACCGTCTATTGTCACCAGAGGATTTCTCGTGCTCGATCCCAAACTACTTGAGATTTTGGTCTGCCCCGTCTCCAAGGCGCCCCTGGAGTACCAGCCTGAGCAACAGGAGCTCGTTTGCCGTGCCAGTGGGCTCGCCTACCCTATACGCGATGACATTCCCGTTATGCTTGAAAGCGAAGCGCGTAGTTTAAGTCTCGAAGAGCGTGAACGGTGAGCAGAAGCTTATGAGCGATACGATTTTTGGCAAGATTACGCGTGGTGAAATTCCCAGCGAATTTTTGTACGAGGACGAACACTGCGTTGTCATTCAAGATATTCACCCACAAGCGCCGACGCACGTTTTAATCATTCCCAGAAAACCGATTCCCCGATTGGTCGATGCACAGCAGAGCGATTCAGAGCTGCTGGGGCACCTGCTACTGGTAGCGGGTAAAGTCGCAAATGATTTGGGTGTGGGTGAAGGTTTTCGATTGGTGATTAATAATGGTGCCGATGGCGGGCAGACGGTTTTTCACTTGCATCTTCACATACTGGCAGGTCGCAGCATGGCTGAGGGTGAGTTGGCGGGTGGCCTGGCCTGAGTCAGCAGTGTTGGGTTTCCCGGGTTCTTAGTGGGTGATGCATTAAACCAGTGCAGCAGTGTCTGAGTATTATGCCCAGTCGTCCGGCCGTAAAAGCAATAAAGACTGTCGCGATAAAGTTTGAGAAGTCATCAAAAAAAGGGCTCTGAGCCCAATGTATTCATGGCCGTGGGGCCAAATGAGAGCTTGCAATGAAAACAGCTGAAATACGTGAAGCGTTCCTGTCCTATTTTGAAGATCAGGGCCATACTCGAGTCGAGTCAAGCTCCCTCGTGCCCCATGACGACCCGACACTTTTGTTTACCAACGCGGGAATGAATCAGTTTAAAGAGACCTTTTTGGGGTTGGAGACCCGGGCTTACCAGCGGGCTTGTACGTCACAAAAATGTGTTCGTGCAGGTGGCAAACACAACGACCTTGAAAATGTCGGTTACACCGCGCGTCACCATACCTTTTTCGAAATGTTGGGCAACTTTAGCTTTGGGGATTATTTCAAGCGCGAGGCCATCAATTTTGCTTGGACCTTTCTGACTGAGGTGTTGGAGTTACCCAAGGAGCGCCTTTGGGTGACGGTTCACATTTCCGATGACGAGGCGGCGGCCATTTGGATTGATGAAATTGGAATTGATCCCAGCTGCTTATCGCGCTTAGACGAAGACAATTTTTGGCAGATGGGTGACACCGGGCCTTGCGGGCCCAGCTCTGAAATTTTTTACGACCATGGCGCCCATGTGCCCGGCGGGCCTCCTGGCAGTGCCGACGATGATCTCGATCGCTACATTGAAATCTGGAATCTTGTGTTCATGCAGTTTAATCGGGATGGCGCCGGGGAGTTGCATCCGCTACCGGCGCCTTCTGTTGATACAGGCATGGGTCTGGAGCGCATAGCGGCGGTTTTGCAGGGCGTGCATTCCAATTATGAAATAGATCTTTTTCAAACCTTGATCAAAGCCACTGCCTCGGCTCTTGCTGTCACTGATCTGGAAGAGAAATCATTGCGCGTGATCGCGGATCACCTGCGCTCCTGTGCATTTCTCATTGCCGATGGTGTGACGCCTAGCAATGAGGGCCGGGGGTATGTGCTGCGCCGCATTATTCGCCGCGCCGTGCGTCACGGCAACAAACTGGGTGCTACCCAGCCTTTTTTCGCGACCTTAGTGCCTGTGCTAGTGGCTGAAATGGGCGCAGCTTATCCTGACCTTCAGGCGAGTGAGAGCGCCATTGTGAAGGCGCTTCGTGCCGAGGAAGATCAGTTCGCGCGAACTCTTGATAATGGCATGGCTATTCTTGAAGAGGCCCTGAGCGGTCTTGAGGGCGCTGTACTTCCTGGTGAGCTTGTTTTTAGGCTCTACGACACTTACGGGTTCCCGGTTGATCTGACAAATGACATTGCTCGCGAGCGCAACCTTACCTTAGATGTGGAAGGTTACGATGCGGCAATGGCCCAGCAGCGCAAGCGATCTCAGGAGAGCGGCAGTTTCAAAGTTGACTACAACGAGTCAGTCACAATCCACGGAGAGACGCAGTTTACCGGCTACGACAGCACCGAAGGCTCAGGAACCATTTTGGCTCTGTTGGCCGAGGGTGAGATGACGCAGTCATTGGCTGCGGGTGAACGGGGTGTTGTGGTTCTCAACAGCACGCCTTTTTACGGCGAAAGCGGGGGGCAGGTAGGTGACTGTGGCTTGCTACAGGGCGATTCGAGCCGTGCGGATGTTACCGATACAACTAAGGCTCAGGGGCATCACTTTCATCATGTTCAGGTGACTACCGGTGCTCTAACCGTGGGCGATGCCCTGACAGCGACGGTCGATAACGAGTTGCGCCAGCGTATTCGTCTCAATCACTCGGCAACACATTTACTCCATGAGGCCCTGCGCCGGGTTTTAGGTGACCACGTGGTACAGAAGGGCTCGCTGGTCGACTCCGAGAGGCTGCGGTTTGATTTTTCTCATGGTGAGGCTGTGAGTGCTGCGCAAATTGAAGAACTCACCCAAATTGTGAATGAGCAAATTCGGAGGAACAGTGCCACGACGACGCAGTTAATGGATATGGATAGCGCCGTTGCAGCGGGTGCGACCGCCCTCTTTGGTGAGAAGTACGGTGACGAAGTTCGGGTGCTGTCTATGGGATCCCAAGGCTTTTCGGTGGAGCTCTGTGGCGGTACTCATGTTGACAGAACGGGCGATATTGGCCTGCTGTTGGTGACCGGTGAGTCTGGCGTCGCTGCTGGGGTGCGAAGAATAGAAGCCATCACGGGTCAGGCTGCTTTAGTGCAAAGTTTAGCCAGCAGTCAGCGGGTGGTCGATGTGGCTGAGGTTTTAAAAGCCACGCCAAACGCCGTTGTCGAGAAGGCCAGCGTATTGCGATCAGAAGTACGTGAGCTGGAAAAAGAGGTGGCGCGCTTGAAGCAAAAGCTGGCCACTTCATCTGGAGGCGACCTCACACAGTCAGCGGTGGAGATTGGTGGCATCAAGGTGCTAGCCACCCAAATAGAAGGTGCTGATGTAGCGACGCTTCGTGAGACACTGGATCAATGTAAAAACAAGTTAGGTACGGCCGTAGTGTTGTTAGCCGCGGTAGAGGGCGACAAAATTTCTTTAGTCGCAGGTGTCACCAAAGATGCCACCGACAAAGTGCGAGCGGGAGACGCCATTAAAGAGTTTGCCGGCCGCTTGGGTGGCAAGGGCGGAGGTCGTCCTGACATGGCTCAGGGCGGTGGTACCGATGTTGCAGCTTTACCCGCGGCGCTAGCGGCCGTGCCAGACTGGGTGGCGTCACAGCTTGCCTAGTGGGGCTCGCTGTCAGGTCCGGCCCTTCCTATCGAATATCGCGCGCACCGCTTACTCAGCGGTGCTTATGTGGTATGCTCCGCGCCCAATTTTAACCGACCGGCACGGGTTTTCATGGCCCTAATAGTTCAAAAATATGGCGGCACTTCGGTGGGCTCGGCTGAGCGTATCGAGCATGTTGCCGACAAGGTTGCGGGCTTTCATCGCGACGGCCATGACGTGGTGGTTGTCGTCTCAGCAATGTCTGGAGAGACCAACCGTCTCATTGAACTTGCGCACTCCATAGAAGAGTACCCCCAGCCTCGGGAGCTCGACATGCTCGTGTCAACCGGTGAGCAGGTCACTACAGCTTTGCTGAGCATGGCGCTTCACAAGCGCAAGGTGCCCGCTCGATCTTACAATGGGTCTCAGGTGCGTATTCTGACCGATACTGCCCACACCAAGGCACGAATTCAGCACATTGATGGCCACCGTTTACGGGCCGATATTGATCAGCGGCGAGTCGTGGTTGTGGCCGGATTTCAGGGAGTTGATCCGGAGGGCAACATAACGACGTTGGGGCGGGGTGGTTCGGACACAACAGCTGTGGCCCTCGCGGCAGCATTGTCGGCCGATGAATGCCAAATTTATACCGATGTTGATGGGGTTTACACGACAGACCCGCGGGTGGAATCGAGCGCCAGACGCCTTGAAAAAATTACCTTTGAAGAAATGCTCGAGCTCGCAAGCATGGGTTCCAAAGTGCTGCAGATACGTGCTGTCGAATTTGCGGGTAAGTATGCCGTGCCACTGAGAGTTCTCAGTAGTTTTAACGAGGGCCCCGGTACTTTAATTACCATGGAAGAGGACGCAGATATGGAAGCGCCAACAATAGCGGGCATTGCTTTCAACCGTGATGAGGCCAAACTCACCGTATTGGGCGTGCCCGACACTCCCGGTGTTGCTTACAAAATATTAGGTCCTGTGGGTGAGGCCAATGTTGAAGTCGATGTAATACTTCAGAACATTGGAGAGGAAGGTCATACCGATTTTACTTTCACTGTGGCGCGTAACGATCTTGAGAAAGCGAGAAAAATTCTTGAAGATTTAGTGGTTCAGTTGGACGCGAAAGAATTGCGTGCCGACGCAAAAATTGCCAAAGTGTCGATTGTCGGGGTTGGCATGCGCTCACATGCTAATGTCGCGGCGCGCATGTTCAAGGCCTTGGCAGAAGTGGGCGTTAATATTCAAATGATCAGCACGTCGGAAATAAAAATTTCGGTGATTATCGAGGAAGATTATTTGGAACTCGCGGTGAGGGCTTTGCACTCCGCATTTGGTCTCGAGCACAGTCCTGAGGGCAGTGGCTGAGATCGGCTATAATTAGGACTTAAATTCAAGAAAAGCAGCAAACAGGGAAGTTAGAAATGCTGATACTAACAAGAAGAATGGGTGAGTCCTTGGTGATTGGCGACAACATCACCATTACAGTGCTCGGTGTAAAAGGTAACCAGACCCGTCTGGGGGTAGACGCGCCTCGTGATGTGTCGGTGCATCGGGAGGAAATTCTTAATCGGATTCAAGCCGATAACCCCCCAGAAGAGGGGGAAAGCGACGGAAATACCCGAGACAGCGACTAAAGCCTGTTTTTCAGCGAATTCTCTATGGTAGGATTCGCACCCTCTGGAGAAGTGGCCGAGTGGCTGAAGGCGCTCCCCTGCTAAGGGAGTATACGTTAATCGCGTATCGAGGGTTCGAATCCCTCCTTCTCCGCCATCCAAATAAAAGACGCCCCTCTGGGGCGTTTTTTTGTTTGGGGCTTTGACTATGGGATGAGAACCCTCGGGTTCGACAAACGCTGCCTAGGGCAGAGTTTGGACGCGTAGCCCAGAGGCGGAGCGCCCTGAAAGGGTTTGAGCAGCGGAGGCAACGCTGCTCGAATCAATCCCTCCTTCTCCGCCATCCAAATAAAAGACGCCCCTCTGGGGCGTTTTTTTGTTTGGGGCTTTGACTATGGGATGAGAACCCTCGGGATCGACAAACGCTGCCTAGGGCAGAGTTTGCACGCGTAGCCGAGAGGCGGAGCGCCCTAGAAGGGTTCGGGTGGGCGGCTTGACGAGAACGCTGTTGTAGTAAAGGTTTTAAACATCAAGAGCGGTATGATTTTCAGGTTCAGCTAAGCGCCACTCTCGTCTCTCGTTATTTCTAGTTTTAAATTTTCACGCCGTAGTATAAAGTCTTAACTAACTATACATATGTGTTAATAAACTAATTCAGTATGGCAAAGGCCAGATTTTGGCGAGACGCCTTTCGAATTTGGTTGGTCAGCAGAAAATAAAATGCTCAGATATTTCTGGTGCCTGATTGCGAGATCAAGGCCTCCTAAATGTATTTTTGTGCAAGAGCGGGAAGGGGCGTGGAAACGCATGGGACCGCCGTCATCTTCCCGAATAGCGCGATTGAGTTGACCTGAATAAGGAGAATAAAGATGGTTTCTGAAAGCGAAGTGATTGTTAGTGACGACAATGGCGTGCTGACGATAATGCTCAATCGACCACAAGCAAAGAATGCAGCTAATAAGGTACTGGCCGAGGGGGTGAGTGCAGCAATCGACCAACTGGAGAGCGACTCCAATCTGCGAGTGGCCGTGATTACGGGCGCAGGTGGGACTTTCTGCTCGGGCATGGACCTCAAAGGCTTCGTCCGAGGTGAGACACCCTATATCGAAGGCCGGGGGTTTGCCGGTTTGACCGAATATCGCACTAAGAAACCGATCATTGCGGCGGTAGAGGGTTATGCGCTGGCCGGCGGGATGGAGATGGCCATCAGCTGCGACATGATTGTCGCCGCTGAGAGTGCCAAATTTGGCATCCCTGAAGTTAAGCGAGGCTTGGCAGCTGGTGCCGGGGGCTTGTATCGCCTTCCTAGGCAGATACCCGAGCGCGTGGCGATGGAGTTGGCCTTAATGGGCGACTTTATTTCCGCGCAGCGCGCCTATGAATTGGGTTTGATTAACCGGGTTGTCGAAAGCGGTGGCGCCCTTGTAGCAGCGCAGGAAATGGCGGCAAAAATCGCGGCGAATGGTCCATTGGCTGTGGCCGCCAGCATGATGGTCGTGGGTCAGGCCCAAGATTGGACACTGGAAGAAGCTGCTCAGAAACAGGGCGAGTATCTCAGTCCGGTATTTTCTAGCGCAGATGCCATTGAAGGCGCGACAGCTTTTGCCGAAAAGCGCGCGCCTGAGTGGAAGGGGAGGTAATTAGGCGTTTTATTTCTCAACCTGCGTTGCTACGAAATCTGAATGAATTCGGTGGCTCAGGCGAAAATGGAGTTACGTGTGGGTATGTCTGAGGGCAAAACCGCCATAGTCATCGGGGCATCAACACCGGTAGGGATGGGAGCCGCTACGGCGCGCCGCTTGCGCCGGGAAGGCGCCCGGGGCGTTGTTTCGGGACTCGGTGAGCAGTCGCGTCAAGAACTCGCGCAGGAGATCGATGGCCTGGCCTCTGAAGCAGATATCACCTCGAAGCAAGCGAATGTCGATCTGGTTAATTTCACCCTAGAGACCTATGGCCAGATTGACCTCGCTGTTAATCACATGGGTCTCGCCACCCGCAGTCCCATTGCGCAGGAGACTGAAGAGCACATGCAGTTGATGACCGAGGTGAACTGCTTCGGTACATACTGATTCATCCGGGCGGTGGCGGATGTGATGGGAGAGCGGCGTGCGATTGTCACCACCTCGTCTCTGGTGGCTTATGACGTGTCAAACGGGAAGTCTGCTTACGCCTGTGCCAAGGCAGCGGCGGAGCGATTTGTAGAAGCCGCTGCAGTCGAAGATAGCCAGAACAGACTACGCATCACTCCATCTATTAATAACACAGCGATGCTGCGTAAAGGCATCTATTAGCGGGGTGGCGACTTCGATGAATTTGTTGGCCTCTACAAAGAATTGGCGCTGCTCGGCCGGATCTCTACTTCCGAAGATATTGCGGGAATGGTGTGCCTGATGCTGTATCCCGAGTTCTTTGAAACAGGGCAACATATCCACCGTAGTGGCGGAGATTCGCTGCTTGGGCAACCCGTACAGGTTGTTACTCAGGATCTGAACTAGCCCCCAAAACTTGAGCGCAATTTTCGCACCTTGCATGCCAATGCGAAGCGCCAGCTAGCTATTGGGATCCGCCAGAAAAGCATCGCGATTTTTCACTATCAGCACATTTTTTTCAGACACTAAGCTAAGACTCAGCGGTCTGTCTTGTTGATTAATAATTTACATACGTGTAAAGTAAATATTAACTATACACACGTGATAAGTATAAGGTGACAGGTTTTAGGATGTTCTTCGGCCTGCCCTTTGTGCGAAAAGGTTTAGTAATCCGATAAATAGAATAAAACCGGGATGACCCTTATGAAACTGAAGATAAATCAACTCATCAGCTTGTCTGGCTGTCTCACACTTTCCCTTGGAACGGCCGAGCCTGCCCTTGGGCAGCTCGAGGAGGTGATGGTAACTGCTCAAAAGCGTGAGCAAAATCTCCAGGATGTGCCCATTTCGATATCGGTGCTAACGGCTGAGGATCTGGATCAGCAATACATTACTGAAACTGTGTCGCTTGCGCAGGCGGTCCCGTCTCTCAACTTTCAGGCAGGTTTTGCGCCTTCATCCACCAACTTCAATATTCGCGGTGTTGCCTCCTACACCTTTGAAGGGGGTATTCAACCGAGCGTCGCCATGGTTGTCGATGGCGTGTCTCTGGCGAGGGCGGGTGAGTTCATATCTGAGCTGGCTGATGTAGAGCGTATCGAGGTGTTGCGGGGCCCGCAGGGCACCCTGTTCGGACGTAATACCACAGCAGGTGCAATTAACATTACTACCAGGCGGCCAAGTACAGAAATCGAGGGGTACTTAGAGGCCAGTTTTACCGACGACGACGAGCAGCTGTATCGAGCTAGATTGAGCGGGCCGCTGACGGAGACAGCCGCAGGATCACTGAATGTGTTCTACCGGGACAGGGAAGGCCATCTCAAAAACGTTTATCCGGGTGGTGACGACGGTGGTGGTATTGAGTCTTGGGGCGCCCGGGCGCAACTTGACCTGAATTTCTCTGACTCGGTGAATCTATTATTGTCCGGCGACTATCGCGACGCTGAGCACGGCTTATCTCCACAAGTCACACTCGTTGCTGAACCTTCGCTTGATGGTATTCCCGCGTCAGGGTTGAATTTGCGGGAAATCCAGCAGGGTGATGGCGACCCGGTGCTTGGTCAACGCGTGATCGACGATATGTTCATGATCAATCTCAATGATAAGGATTTCGCCAAGCAAGAGCTTGATAGTTGGGGGCTGTCCGCCAACCTCACCTGGGAGATCGACGAATCGCTTAGATTTGTTTCAATATCCGCGTACAGAGAGTGGCATGAGGCGGTGAATCCCGACATAGATTCCGGGCCGGGTCAGCTCTCCAATGGCGGTTATGGCTTGCCCATCGCGTTAGCTCATACCAGCAATACGCCGTCCAGTAATATTCCTCTTTCTCGTCCATTTGATAATGAATATTTCACGCAGGAGTTCAGGTTAGAGCAAGCTGGCCAGTCACTAGATTGGACTGTAGGTGTGTTTTACACAGCTTTTGAGGAGAACGTTAAAGAAGGTTTTGCATTGTATATCCCGTTTGATCCTGCCTTTGGAGAGGGATACACCACTTCCGTGCAAACAGATAACACCGATGAATTAACGGCATTTTCAGCATTTTTTGATGGTACCTACCATGTTTCGGATACGCTGGATATTTACGGCGGTTACCGTTGGACCCATGAAGAGGTCGACGTACGCTACGATAGTCCAACCTATGTGGTTCCAGATAGTGCAGGGGTCTCAGAGTTCGATCTAGACAACAATATTGTAAACTTTACGGTCCCTGTACCGCCCGCTTTGTATACCGCCGGTGAGGCGGATACCGACCACACAGACTGGTCTACTAGATTGGGTGCATCGTGGCAGTACATGGATAGTTCCAATTTGTATGCCACGGTAAGCCGAAGCTTTGTCGGTATCGGAGCGGACATTTCAAGAACGGGAAACCCAGACGCCGCTTTTCTTCAGCCCACAACGGCTGAGGCTGTTGAGTTTGGGATGAAGACCATGCTCTTGGATGATAGCTTACAGCTCAACGGGGCGGTTTTCTGGCAGGATGTGGAGGATCTGCAGACCTCAGCCTTGCTGCCTGGAACCATTCAGACTGTGAACCTTAACGCGGGTGACCTCGATATATTTGGTGTTGAGATCGACGCGATCTGGGCCTACTCAGACTACGGACGTATTTCCGCGGCAGTCACCTATCTAGATGTGGAAGTCAAAGATCTATTGCAGCCTTGCTGGCCCGGTCAAACCATAGAAACTGGTTGTAACATTGACTTGAACGGGGGCCCGGCCACCGATCCGGACGTTGCGGTGCAGACCGACATGGACGGCTCGGGTCCGCCTAACACGCCTGAGTTGGCATATAACATCGGCATCAGCCACATTTTTCCGTTGAATAATCTTTCTTTCGACATCCATGGCAGTGTGAACTACGTGTGGCAAGACGAAGTGAACTTTCCATTGAATGGTGACCCGCTTCTCGTACAGGATTCCTACGGGCTTCTGAATTTTTCGCTGAGCATGGTAGACAAAGAAGACCGCTATGAGGTGACGCTTTTTGGCAGAAATATCAACGACGAGGAGTTTTACAGCGATTCATCAGAATCCAGTGGATTTATCGCTAGGCAGTACGTTCGGGTAACGCGCGGAGCTCAGTCTTTCTACGGTGTTCGCTTGAAGTATAACTTTCGTTAATCTCAACAAGTTGTTGGCATGCGCTTAGCCTCAAAGGTCATCGCCATTACAGGAGGTAGTTATGGCCTCGGGAAAGCACTGGCCAATGCCTGCTACAGCGAAGGCGCGCGGATTGCCATCATCGGGCGCAATTCCAGTAAGCTGGAGTTGGCGCGCAACGAGATCGGTGAAAGGGTCGCCAGTTTTCCATGTGATATTGGCGACCCTGCCGCGGTACGTCACACCTTTGAGGAAATTGATGCCCAAATGGGTGAGTTGGATGCCTTGGTAAACAACGCGGCGATATACCCGATATTCAAACTTGAAAACGCAAGTGATGAACAACTTCGTTCGGTAATCAATACCAATCTTCTCGGGACAATGTACTGTTGTCGCGAGGCAATACCACTATTGAAGAAGTCGAGGGGTGATATTATCAATGTCTCGTCTGAGGCCGTGCGGTTCTATCCCCCTTTGTTGAGCGTATACACGGCTTCAAAATCCGCATTGGAGGCTTTCTCGCAGAGTTTGAGAGTGGAGCTGGCACCCTCAGGTGTTCGCGTATCAGCACTGCGAGTTGGTCACCTGCTTCGGGAGGATGCCTCTCCTCTGGATGACGAAACCTATGAACTGATGATGCAAACCTTTCAGGAAACGGGTTTCGTAGCTGCGACTGGAGAGGGTATGCAGCTCGATACGGTCACCTCCACTGCTATTCATCTCCTTACGCTTCCCGGGGACGCTACCATCGATTTACTGGAACTGCGGTCCCGACGTTGAGGGCAAGAGAGAGCAAGTAGGTGGACGACCGCAAGTACACGGAATTTCGCGAAGGCTGGCCAACGCTGCTGGTCGCGCTTAGCGGGGTTATCAGCTCAGCGCACTTTCTTCCCTTGTACAGCTTCGGGCCAATGGCACCAGATCTTTCCAGGGCGCTGAACATACCTTTGGGGGAACTGCAGCGCTGCATCACCCTGAGCTTTGTCGGTATTGCCGTAGGATCTCAGTTAGCGGGTTGGCTAATGGATAGATTCTCGCTGCATAGCGTCACCCTGTGCTCATTAGTGCTGTATGTCCTGACATACATTATGATGGGCACGGTTTCACTCAGCCAGAATCTTCTATACGCCTTCTATTTTTTTTCTGCCGATTGTGGGAAGCGGCACACTGCTGATCACCTGGACAAAGATCGTCTGCGACAAATTTGAGCGACAACGCGGTCTCGCGTTAGCTATTTTGCTGTCGGGTTCGGGCGTGGTAAGCACTGTCTCCCTACTACTGCTGGCGGGCTATGTCGGCACAGCAGAATGGCAGCAAGGGTTTTTCTTTCTGGGTATATTGCCGCTTGCAACCCTGCTGGTCTGCTTCTTTGCTATGGCTATAAGCAACTCAAGCTGGAACCAGCCGAGTTCTCTGTTAATTGACTCTGCGGAACCCGCAAATGACAGAGATCCTAAGCAGCTTACAGGATTAAGTTATCGAGAGACGCTACGTAACCGCCAGTTCTGGACGATCATTGTCGCATTGATCCTGGTTGTCTTCGTCGTGGTTGCAATGATAATTAATACGGTTCCGATGCTCGTCCAAAAAGGTCTATCGCAGTCAGACGCAACATTAGTATTCAGTGCGTTTGGTTTGGCACTGGTCGCGGGCAGGCTGGCCGGAGGCTTTTTCCTCGACAGATTCTGGGGCCCACTTGTCGCATTTTTCGCTCTGGTGCTGCCCTCAATCGGATGCCTGATATTCCTGCTGGGGCCACCGGACATCTCGCTCATGGTTATGGCGACGGTTTTGGTAAGTGTGGCAGCCGGTGCAGAATTCGACATTCTCGCCTATCTCGTGTCGAAATATTTTGGCCTTCGATCCTATGCCACCGTATTTGGAACGGTATCAGGCACTGTCGCCCTCGGCAGCGGTACGGCTCCGCTCCTCATTGGCCCCCTGATCGATGCCACAGGTAGCTACGATGGTTTGCTGCTTATCTGTATTGGAGTAGCGGCGCTCGGCGCTTCATTGTTTTTAACGCTTGGGCCATATCCAGATTTCGAAGTGGCGGTGACCCGAGAGTAAGACGTAACGAACGGTCAGTACTGAATCGAACATCCTTATGTTGATGTCTGCCTATGGCCTAAGCACCGTCCTTGGCGCGGCTTAAGTTTGCGGTTCAGTCTGCCGCAGCCCCTTCACCGGCGAATAATTTCTGCACTTCTCCTGAGGTCATGCGCCCCGAGCGATCGGTGATTTTGGCGGAATTTCCCCCACCCGATTTTTCACGGGTGTCTATCCCCGCCTTTCTGGCCTTCTCACGCAGCGCACCCACCGTGCAGTTTTCGCGGCCCAGAAGGGCAATGGGATCAAAGTTGAAATTCTTGATAGCGTTGAGGTGGGTCACCTGATTTATTTCTTCGTCGCTGAGCCCCACGTTATCCAGTTGCCGAAAAGTGTTTTCCGGCGTCATAGGCCATGTGCTGTCTGAATGCGGATAATCACACTCGAAGAGTATGTTTTCGATCCCTACGAGATCGCGATTACGCAAGCCGCTCTCGTCTTCAATAAAGCAGGTGAGAAAATGCTCTCTAAACAGTTCTGTCGGCCTTTTGCCGCCAAAGTTAGACTTGGTCCAGGGGCCGTGATGGTCCAGCGTAAATTCAGCCCGTTCAAGGAAGTAGGGTACCCAGCCCACCCCACCTTCGGTGAGTGAGATTTTCAAGTTGTCATACTTCAGCAGGAATTCACCATAGAGCCAATCTGCCGCGCTGTTGGCAATGGACATGGGAAAGGCAGCAATCCAAGCATCGATAGGGGTGTCCGGTGAAGAATGCGGTGGCTGTGCGCCGGTGCCAATATGGCAGTTTATGACCACGTCATTCTCGGCGCAGACCTCCCACAGTTTGTCCCAGTGTGCGTTGTGGACGCTGGGGAAGCCGTGGCAAGTTGGGTTATCCGGAAAGCTAATGGCCCTACAGCCCTTGGCGACTACCCGCTTGACCTCATTAACCATGAGTTCGCTATCCCAGATGGGCAGTAGGGCCAGGGGAATAATTCGCCCTGGATGGGTGCCGGCCCATTCATCGATGTGCCAGTCGTTGTAAGCCTCGATTACACGTTTTGCCGCATTCTTATTTTTGGACTGGTGGAACAGGTTGCCAGCAAAGGTTGGAAATGTGGGGAAGCAAATAGAGGAGAGGATGCCGTTGGCATTCATATCGCCGATGCGTTCATCAATCGAGTACACACCCTTGCGCATGTCTTCATAGCGTAGGGGTTCCATGCCGTACTCTTCTTTGGGCCGGCCGACCACCGCATTCAGTCCCATATTGCCGATTTTTTGACCTTCATATAGCCAAAAATTCTTGCCGTTTTCCGCTACCAGACGGGGTGCAATAGTCTCCAGCTCCTTCTGGGTCATGTGGTTGTCGAACATTTCCGGGGGTTCGACAACGTGGTCATCCACACTCATCAGTATCATGTCTTCAAGCTTCATGGTCTGCTCCTGTCGTTCTCTGGCAATGGCTGGCGTTAAATGGGCAAGGCAGACGTTACTTTACACAAGTGTATAAATAAAACCAACACAATGGATTCGCAACATGAGGATTAACTTTTGGATAGGCAGGGTCGCTAACTAGGAGGCATGTGCGTGTTCGCCCAGTCTGCAAACCGCATCATACGGTTGTCTATCAAGGCACTCGCGAGAGCAATTTTGTGCGCACCTTCTGGGCCGAAGTAATGATTCTCCTCCCAGAACGCCATCATATGGCGAAATTCTTTGGCGCTAGGGAAAAAGCGATCGTATTCCTCGGCGGCAACTTGCTCGTAGTGAAGTTTGTGACCTTGGGTGTTCAGGATGTCGACAAGCTCTTGCCAGCATAAATAGTCGCTGGCGAGTGCCAGATACTGACCGTCGCCGACGTCCTCGGGCCGATTGAACGCGGCGGCTACAAGCGAGCCCAATTCATTAATGTCAGCACAAGGGAAGCGGCACTTGTCTTTATCGGCTGGATAGCGCCATAACGTGTGCCCTTCCGGGGTTTTTTTCGGCGCATGAATGGTAAGAAAATTCTGGAAGTAAAAGGGCGCTTCCACAAACGCGTGATGGCGGAATCCAGCTGCTTTCACTTCGTGATCAACTCGCGCTTTACTGCTGAAATGAGGCACCGTGTATTTGCCTCCTGATAGCGCGTGGTAGTCAGGCAGGGTTGACCAGATGAAATGCTGGATGTCGGCAGCTTTCGCTGCCCGCACAAGGTTTTTGCCCTGCTCAAATTCGCCCATTCGGGTCGCGCGATCCCAGAAGTTGGTCACTGCAAACAGGCCATATGAGCCCTGCAATGCCTCTGGCAGGGTGGTAGGGGTATTCAGATCCGCCGCAGCAACTTCACAGCCCAACTCTGCCAAGCGTAGTGCCGCCGGGCTTCGGGGGTTTCTGGTTAGCGCGCGTACCTGCCAGTCTTGCTGATCAATGAGTGCCCTGACAACGCCGCCCCCCTGAGCGCCCGTCGCACCCAGTACGGTGACAATTTTTTTCCCCATAAATATCCTGATAGCTCGATGGGTTGTTGTTAACCCTAAATCCGCGATCGGGCAGTTTGCATGGCGTTCATATCACCCTCACTGGCGGCTACGCCCATACAAATTTTATGGAACAGCCAGCGACCGTTCGGTTGGCGGTTCAACCAGCCCTCCCAGTGCATTTGCATATTGCAGTGGGTGCTGGCCGGCGCAGACAGGTGGTCTGTCTCGATGTTGTCTTGTGGATTAATGTAATGACAGGCGTACATTCGGGTCTCGATATGCGCCTTGTGCCCGTCAATGGTAATCAATTGATTGGTGTTCAGGTGAGCGGTTGCGTCGAACCCCGGCAGAAACTTAGCAGGCGCAAGTTCTATGTATTCCTGAGGCGACAAGGTGCAATCGATATCGAGCATTTCTGCCTGCAGATGGAAGGGGTCCGTTAATACCGAGGCAATCAGGCCCCAGTCACGAGTATCCAGACCTTTGGCGTATCGATAAAGCTGGTCTGAGATCAATGCCCTGTCGCTGAGGGTTTGAAGGGTGAGCTGTTGCATGATGGCTGCTCCTGTCTCGAGGGACGTCGACTTTCATGGCTGGCCTTGCCGACCAAGCCGTGTTGATGCGGGGGATACAGCGTATGGATTGCTGCAGGGAGTTCATGGATTACCAGCGTTCGAATTCATACTGTACCTAGAGCGTCATCGTCGCTTCTGCCTTCATGCAGACGTAGCCGTGATGGTCTACCGACCAAAGCAGCAAGTGGTTGCCACTGCGCCGGCCGCAGAGAGTAAAGGGATGGTTGTCGAACGTGGGCCGCACCGCGCGAAACTTGAACTTTTCAATTCGAGCCCCTGGGAAGTGTTCGTACACAAGGTCAAGCAGCAACGTGGCCAGCAGAGGGCCATGAACCACCAGTGCCGGGTACAGCTCTTCATTGACAGCGTATTCCCGGTCGTAGTGAATACGATGGGCGTTGTACGTGAGTGCGGAGTAGCGAAACAGCAGTACGGGGTCGGGTGTCATTTCCCGGGAGAATTCGGGTCCTTCTGTCGCCATCTCCCCGGGTGGTAACTCGCTTCTTTCCCGGGGCGCTTCCCGGTAGACCAAGTTCTGTTCTTCAGTAATGCAAAGGTCATGGCCCTGGCGTAATTCGTGCTTCAGGTTGACAAAAACCAGCGGCCCCGAGCGTCCATTCTTGGCCTCCACTGAGGTGATGCTGGAAGTTTTCTCGGTGGCCAACCCCAGTACCAATGGCTGCGCTATGTCCAATGCGCCGGCTGCCCACATTCGACGTGGAAGAGGTACTGGTGGCAGGAATCCGCCTTTGCGGGGATGACCATCCTCGCCGGTGCTGTCACGCTGGGTGGGATCGAGAAAGTACAGCCAGTGCCAAGGAAGGGGCAGTGGGTTTCCGGTGTCGGGAGCTTCAGTGTGATTGATGGCCCCTGCCAGCGCCTGTGCGCCAAAGACTGGCAGGTCACTATGACGCGTTATTGACCGGCCAATCCAGGACTTAAGTGTATTCAGTGTCGCGTCATCCACGTGATTATCCTTTGAGAAAATCCGGTGGCCGTTTCTCCTGCAGGGCTGTTAGCCCCTCCTCGAACTCGTCGCTGAGAAAGCAGTGGGTCTGGTGGCTTTCCTCGGCTTGCAGTGCCGATTCCATAGGTTGGGGCGACTGCCTCATTGCCTCCTTGAACTGCCGCATGGCTAGCCTGGGCAAGAGGGAGAATTCGCGCGCCTTGTCGACTGCGAGCTCCATAACTTTGTGGTCTTCGACGAGTTGTTCCACTAGATTGAGCTCCAGCAACTGCTCACCCTTGAGGGAAGCTCGGTCTAGCACTAGGCGTCGTGCTGTGCCCCACCCTGCCTTGCGCACCAGAGACTGGGTTGAGCCCCAGTCAGGTACTAGGCCCAGGTTGAGGAACGGAAAGTTCATGCGGGCGGTTTCGCCAGCAATGATGTAGTCCGCAACCAAGGCCAGTCCGGCGCCCGCGCCAATAGCAAACTTCTCCATGGCTACGACAACGGGAATATCGGCGTTCCAAAGCAGTCGAACCAGTTTGTGGCCACTTTGCATGCGTGCACGGGCCTGCTCCTCGCTCATGCCGCGCATGCTGGCGAGGTCGCCTCCGGCACAAAAAATTCCGCCTGTGCCGCACAGCAGCAGTGCACGAACGGTGTCATCCGCTAGCGCCTCTGCAGTGGCCTCGATCAGCCCCAAGCGAGTCGTTTCATCAATAGCGTTTTTTGCCGCTGGCCGATTGATGGCGACCTGGGCAACATGCAGGTGGGGGCGGGTGACGATTACAGCTGGCTTTGTCATATCAGTGCCGGGCGGCCTCTCTAGTGATTAGGTTTTCCCCTAGTTGCGCGCGGCGACGCAGCCAATGGCTGGGTCGGTAGCGAGGGTCTCCTGTGACTCTCTGCAGTCCTTCCAGTACTTGCATCACCCTGTGCGGGCCAAGACGGTCCCCTAGGGCCAGGGGGCCAGCCGGATAGCCCAGGCCAATGCGAACAGCATCGTCAATGTCGTCTACCGAGGCAATACCGCGCTGGGCAATGTTGGTGCCGATGTTCACAATGGTGGCCAGCATACGCTGAACCACAAAACCGGGGCTGTCATTAATAACGGTATAGGGGGCGTTGTCCGCTCCCAGTATCGCGGCCGCATCATCCCGGGACTGGGTACGGGTAATGGGGCTCAACATCAGGGTGCGACGCATCTCCAGCGAAGGGAGAGGGTCTACGGCAACACAACGACTGGCATCCAGATTGAGGTCGGCACAGGCCTGTGAGACATCAATGCCCAGGGTTGAATCAGAAGCAGACTGGCATCATCAGGAGATACCACTATTTGGGCGCCGGCTTGTTGGCTCAGCGTCGACAATTCGGCATGTTGGTCAGCTGCGGGGTCAATCCAGACGCGGCAATTTTGTGACATTGCCGGAGGGGGTTCGTTGGCATTTGCTAAGTCGAGTTTTTTGCCCTCCTGATACTGATACCACCCCTCGCCGGTTTTACGCCCAAACAGGCCGGCGGCAACTCTGGGAGGAATAATAGAGGATGGACGAAAGCGCGGTTCCTGCTGAAACTGGTCGTAGATCGACTGCATGACCTTGGATGATACGTCCAGCCCGGTCAGGTCCAGCAGTTCGAAGGGGCCCATGCGAAAGCCAGCTGCCTCGCGCATTAGCAGGTCGACCTGGTCGTGGCTGGCGGCCTGCTCCTCAAGTATTCGTAATCCCTCGGTGTACAAGCCGCGACCGGCGTGGTTAATGAGAAAGCCGGGCTGGTCCTGAACCAGCACTGCGCGGTGACCCGTCTTGTCTATGCAGGCTTTAAGTTTTTCTACAGTAATGTCTGCGGTTCTCACCGATGAAATAATCTCAGTCACCCGCATCACCGGTACCGGGTTGAAGAAATGCAGGCCGGCTATTCGCTCGGGGTGCGCACAGCCTGCAGCGATATCAGCAATGAGCAGGGATGAAGTGTTGCTGGCAATGATGGCAGCGGACGAAACGACTGTTTCCAGTTCGGCAAAAAGGCCCCGCTTGATCTCGAGGTCTTCGAGCACCGCCTCGACCACGATGTCGCAGTCTGCGATATCGACCAATTGGGTGCAGGGAACGAGTTGGGATTTTGCCTTGTCCGCTTCTTCTCGACTGATTCGGCCCTTGTCGACCTTGCTATCAAACATGTCTGCCACAAAGGCGTGAGCAGCGGCGACAGCAGCCTCGGAGTTATCGTAAAACTTTACTCGATGTCCCGACTGAGCAAACAGCTGCACGATGCCGCGCCCCATGGCTCCGGCGCCGATGACGGCGATAGTTGCTTGTGCTTCAGCTGTCATTGTTCCTGCCTAACTCAGTTTCCAGTGAATTTCGGTTTACGCTTTTCCAGGAATGCGGTCATGCCTTCGGTCTGGTCGGTGGTATCAAACAATTTCTGGAACTCGTTTTGCTCAAGTTGCAGAGCCTCTGGCAGAGGTAGGTCACTGCCCTGTCTGAGGACGCGCTTGATCGCATGCATGGCCCTCGGTGGCATGAACGTGACCTTGCGTGCCAGTTCCAGTGCTCTGTTCAAGGCTTGCCCCTCTTCAGCCAATTCGCTCACCAGCCCTAACTGGTAGGCGCGCTCACCTGTGAGCGCCTCGCCGCACATAAGCATTAAGCTGGCCACGGGTTTGCCCACTGACCGTGCCAGTCTCTGAGTTCCACCGGCACCGGGCATTATGCCGACCTTGGCCTCTGGCTGGCCGATCCGGGCGCTGGTGTCGGCAACGACAATATCGCACATTTGCATCAATTCGGAGCCAGCGCCCAAGCAGTAACCATTGACGGCGGCGATCACTGGCTTCTCGCAAGAGGCAACAGGGTGCCAGTAGCTTGGGAGGTTAAGTTCTGCCACTTCCTGCGAGCTCTTATCAACCAGTAGCCTCAGATCGGCACCGGCTGCAAATACCTTTTCGCCGCCGGTTACCACGATGACGCGTATAGCCGGATCTCCCGAGAGCGCAAGGAATGCAGTAGCAATAGCCTGTCGCATTTCTAGGTTTAGGGCATTGAGTTGTTGGGCCCTGTTCAGCCTCACTAGGCCAACGCCTTGGTCCCGTTCTACTTGGACCGGGGTGTTGCTGTTATTTTCTGTTTGCATATTTACCTGTCTCGAGATTGAGTTACATCGTCTCGATAATCATGCTGGGAGCTAGGCCGCCGGCGGCACACAGGGTGACCAAGCCGCGCTTCAGTTCCCGCCGCTCCAGTTCATCGAGCAGCGTACCTAGCAACATTGCGCCCGTGGCACCAATGGGATGCCCTAGGGCAATGGCCCCACCATTTACGTTGAGCTGGTCGTGATCTACGCCCATCAGTTTCATAAAGCGTAGCGGCACGACCGCGAAAGCTTCGTTGACTTCGAATAGATCAATATCATCGACGGTCATTTCTGCACGGGTGAGTGCTCTCCGGGCCGATGCTACGGGTTCGTTCAGATTATATTCGGGACTTCCCGCCACAGAGGCGCTGGCTAAAATTCTCGCTCGAGGCTTGAGTTTGTTTGCTCGAGCATATTCAGGTGAAGCCAGTACTACAGCCGCAGCGCCGTCGACGATACCTGATGAGTTCCCTGCGTGATGCACGTGGTCAATCTTTAAGTCAGGCCAGGACATGCGTGCGATCTCGCCAAAGGTGTGGCTGTCATCCATGGGGTAGTTCATGAAATCGGAAAATACCGCCTGCAACTTCGACAGCGTCTCAACGGTGGTTCCCCGTCTGGGGTATTCGTCATGGGCCAGGGCGAGTGAGCCATCATCATTTTTGATAGAAACGATGCTCTTTTCGAAATAACCCTTGTCGATAGCCCGCAAAGCCCGCTGTTGGCTATCGGCGGCAAAGGCGTCCACATCGCTGCGGCTGAAACCTTCCTCGGTGGCGATGACATCCGCGGAGATGCCGACGCTGGTGATGGGGTGTTTGTACCGCAGGTGCAGGTTGTGCTGATCGGTAGCCATATTGGGCTTGTCGGGTAGAGACATCATCTCAACGCCACCGGTTATCACCAGATCGTGCATGCCCGTACTAATGCAATTGGCACCGAATAACGTCGCCATAAGGCTGGAGCCACAAAAGTGATCTACCGTTGTACCGCTACTGCGCATCCAGCCTGCGTCCAGCGCCGCCATCCGGGCGATGTCACCGCGCTGAGTGCCCGCTGGGTTACCACAGCCCATAATGACGTGTTCAATATCATCCGTGAGCAGCTGGTTGCGTTCGGCGATAGCGGTCAGTATCTGGGAGAGCAGGCGCTGAGGGTGCACCTGCGCCAGGCTGCCCTTGTCGGGGCGACCCAGTCCGCGAGGGCTGCGGGCGGCATCAATAATCCATACTTCTTGCATTGGGTGTCCACACGGGTCGGGCTGCTGGTTTTAGCGAGAGGCGACGGTTTGTTGTCTCTGCTGATAGCGTCTTGTTGAAACTTTACAGTGGTGATAAGCTAAATACAATCTCCAGATCAGGCAGTAGCAACGATGGGCCGTGGTATTCAGTAGTGAATTTTGATTTCTCAGATGAGCAGAAAGCGCTGCAGATCGAGGTGCAACGTTTTCTCTCTGATCGTAGCGGGCTGTCAGTGGCTAGAGCGGTGCTTAACGACAGCAGCATGTCCCATTCCGAAGCTGTTTGGCAGCAAATGCTCGACTTGGGGTGGGCAGGCATAGCGATTCCGGAACCGTATGGTGGTGTTGGCCTAGGTTACCTGGAGCTTTGCACTATGGCCCATGAGTTGGGGCGATCACTGGCGCCAGTACCGTTCTCGTCCACGGTTTATCAGTTCAGTGAGGCCGTACTCCGAGGGGGTGACGAGGCGCAGCGACAAGCTGTATTGGCAGGAGTCGCTGCTGGAGCTACTGTTGGTACGCTTGCCTTCGCCGAGGGTTTGGGCTTCCCCGTCCCCGGTCGCATTAAACTGCGTTTCGAGAAGGGTAGGCTACACGGAGAAAAGTGGCCGGTGCCGGATGCGATGATTGCCAATGCCGCGGTAGTATTGGCCGCTAATGAGCGCAATGAGCCCTGTCTGTGTCTCGTCGATCTCGCACAGGATGGCGTGCAGCGTCGATCGTTGGACTCCATCGACCCCACTAGAAAACAGGGCGTCCTCGTCTTTGAAGGCGCCGAGTCTCAGCCCCTAGGCGAGGCGGGCGACGGTGCTTGGGCAGTGTTCAGGGCCGTGCTCGACGCTGCCGCGGTACTGTTTGCTTTTGAGCAGGTAGGGGGCGCTGAAGCCTGCCTCCAGAGCGCCATTGATTTTGCGACTGAGCGGCATGCTTTTGGCAGACCCATTGCGTCCTTCCAAGCCATCAAACACAAGCTGGCAGATGTGTATGTCGGTAATCAGCTGGCACTCAGCAATGCTTATTTCGGCGCCTGGGCCTTGGCTTCCGGCTCCGATGAGTTGCCCCTTGCAGCGGCTGTCGCTCGGGTAAGTGCGACCGAAGCCTATGAACACGCCGCGGCAGAAAATGTCCAGGTACACGGTGGTATGGGCTTTACCTGGGAGGCAGATTGCCACCTCTTTTTACGCCGTTCCCGTTCTCTGGCGCTGTTAATAGGCGATCTTGGAATGTGGAAGAAGCAAATTACCGCTGAATTTGAACGCAAGGTGGCCTGACACCCTATCGCGGTGCAGGCGACTTTGCTGGAGAAACTATGGATTTTGAAGATACCCGCGAGGAAGCTGAATTTCGTGCAGAAGTGCGAGGCTGGTTGGCTGAGCAGGCCGTAGAGTACGACCTGTCGCAGCACGGTGATTTGACCATGGATCAGCAGCTGGCGCTCGGCAGGGCTTTTCAAGCCCGAAAAGCTAATAAGGGTTATGCAAAAGTCACCTGGCCTAGAGAGTTGGGTGGCATGGGTGGTACCCCCATGCAGGCGGTGATCTACGATCAGGAGGAAGGACAGTACGATTTTCCCACCGTCTTTTTTGGTATCAGCGTGGGCATGCCGATTCCCGTAATGCGCCGGTTTGCATCAGAGGAGCAGCAGCAGCGTTATCTGATACCCGCTCTGCGAGGCGAGGAAATCTGGTGCCAGCTTTTTTCTGAACCGGCGGCCGGCTCCGACCTAGGAGGCATTCGACTTCGTGCCCTTCGTGACGGCGACGACTGGGTGCTCAATGGTCAGAAAATTTGGACATCTTGGGCCCACATCTCCGATTACGGGGTCATCATTACGCGCACTGACCCGTCTGTGCCCAAGCATCGGGGCATGACCTACTTTTTTGTCGATATGAAGGCGCCTGGTGTGGAAGTAAGGCCAATCCAGCAGGCAGCTGGCGGGGGTGAATTCTGCGAGGTTTTCTTCACCGATGTTCGCATTCCCGATGCCTCCCGCCTGGGCGAAATCAACGGCGGCTGGCAGGTGGCCATTGCAACCTTGATGGAGGAGCGCTTTGCGGTGACCGAAGCCTCCGGGGGCGGTGCTTCCCTCGAAGATACCGTGCGGTTCCTGCGGCGGGAATTCGATGATGGGGAATCTGGCCTCGATGATCCTCGAGTGCGCGATAAGATTGCCGATTGGTATGTTGCGGAGTCCGGCATCAATAATTTCTACGCGCGGCTCCTGACTGGACTGTCCCAAGGCCAGTTGCCCGGCCCCGAAGCCGCATTGAGTAAACTGGTGATCGCACGAAAGTTACAGACACAGTCAGCTTGCATCATGGATGCTTGTGGGCCCGCAGGTGCGATCTATCCCGATCACCCGATCTCGCGGACCACCGATAGTCGCATGGCTTGGCTGGAAGCCGCGGGATATCGCATTGCCGGCGGCACTGATGAAATTTTGCGCAATACCATTGCCGAGCGCGTTCTGGGGCTGCCGGGCGATATTCGGGTGGACAAAAACATACCCTTCGAAGAGTTGGGCTAAGCCCTTTGAGCATGGGAGCAGAGTCTTTAGTGATTGATGTTGATAACAGCGCAGGCTTCAAGGGCTTCTTTGATAAATTCCCTAGCCTTATTTTACAGGCGACCGAGAATTTGGCGAGGTCTTGCTGCATAGCCGGAAAACTTGATCCACAACGCCTCGATCAAGAGCAGGTTGCCAGCTACGAACTGGCATGGGTTTACGCCGAGTACCGGGCCGCCAGCGTCGCATGGGAAAGTTATAACGGTACGGCTACCGAGTTGCAGCAGGGGCTTTGCGGAATCTACATAGCCAGTGCTGCGCAGTCCATAAGAACCCGGCTCGAACCCTTGTTGCCGGTATTAGGGATCGAGCCAGAAGATTTTGACCGGCTTTTCGGCGCGGGGGAATTGCGCTCGACGATGCAAGCGCTGCTTGCGCCGGCTTACCTGGCGGAGGTAGGTCAAGAGGTCATTCAGCTGCAGGGCGAGGTTGGCCAGGTCACACTCGACGATGATAAGGAGATGATGCAGACGGCTTTTCGCAAGCTCGCTGTTGATATTGTCGAGCCCCTCGCTGAAAGCATTCATCGCCAGGACCTGACTGTGCCGGAAGCGATTCTGAAGCCGTTGGGAGAGATGGGCGTATTTGGTATCTCGGTTCCCCAGCAGTACGGCGGCACAGCCCCCGATGCCGATGCGGACAATGCCTCAATGATCGTCGTCACCGAGGCTTTATCGGAGGCCTCGCTGGCGGCTGCGGGCAGCCTGATTACACGCCCCGAGATCGTGACTAGAGCGCTGCTCAGTGGTGGCACTGAAGCGCAAAGAGTTCGCTGGTTACCCCAAGTGGCGTCTGGAGAAAAACTCTGCGGCATTGCCATCACTGAGCCTGATTATGGTTCTGATGTCGCAGGGCTTTCAGTCAAGGCCTCACCGGTCGCTGGGGGCTGGTTGCTCAATGGCGCCAAAACCTGGTGCACTTTTGCGGGCAAAGCACAGTTGCTCTTTGTCATTGCGCGCACCGATACCGACAGGTCATTGGGACACAAGGGCCTGAGCGCCTTGTTGGTGGAGAAGCCAAGCACCGATAAGCATGAGTTTTGTTTTGATCAGGAGTCGGGGGGTCGTTTAACGGGAAGGTCTATTCCCACAATAGGTTACCGGGGTATGCACTCCTATGACCTTGTTTTTGAAGACTACTGGGTGCCTGAAGCGAACCTTATAGGCGGAGCTGAGGGGCAGGGAAGGGGATTCTATCTCGCGATGGCCGGCCTGACGGGTGGGCGAATCCAAACCGCAGCTAGGGCGTCAGGTGTGATGCGTGCCGCTCTCAAAGCCGCGGTTCGCTATTCCCAGAACCGCAAGGTCTTTGGTGCTCATCTGGGTGACTACCAGCTTACCCGGGCGAAGCTCGCCAAAATGGCCGCTCAGGTCGCTGTCAGCCGTTGCTTTACCTACCGTGTGGGTGAGCTATTGGACTGCGGCGAGGGGCAGATGGAGGCGAGCCTGGTTAAGTTATTTGCCTGTCGGTCTGCAGAGTGGATTACGCGGGAGGCGCTGCAAATACACGGTGGCATGGGTTACGCCGAGGAGACCGCGGTAAGCCGTTACTTTATCGATGCCCGGGTGCTGTCTATTTTTGAGGGTGCCGAAGAGACACTGGCCCTCAAGGTCATCGCCCGGCAGCTGCTGCAAGATGCGCTGAACAAGGGCGAGAGACATTCCTGATGGGTATTCTGGCGGGTCTGCGGGTGGTTGAGGTCTCTGCCTTTGTGGCGGCGCCCTCTGCGGGCTTGGCACTGGCGCAGATGGGGGCTGAAGTGATTCGCATCGATGATATCCGGGGCGGGCTTGACTACCGACGCTGGCCTGTCACCGAGGACAATACCAGCCTCTTCTGGCAAGGTCTTAACAAGAGTAAGCGCTCCGTAGCCATTGATATTCGTCGGCCCGAAGGCCGGGAGCTTGCCAGATCAATCATTTGTGCTAGTGGGGAGGATGCGGGGATCCTGCTGACTAATTTTCCACCCAAGGGCTGGCTGGATTATGACAGCTTGCGCGAGGCTAGGCAGGATTTGATCCAGCTGACCGTCATGGGCAATCGCCACGGTGACTCGGCCGTCGACTACACCGTCAATCCCGCCCTAGGTGTTCCGATGTTCACCGGGCCAGAGGACCATGTGGGCCCTGTAAACAGTGTACTACCTGCTTGGGACTGTATTACCGGACAAATGGCCGTCTCGGGATTATTGGCTGCCGAGCGTCATCGCAGCCGCACCGGAGAGGGGCAGCACATTAAGTTGGCGCTGGAAGATGTGGCCATGGCCACCATGGGTACGCTGGGCTTTATCGCCGAGGCGGAACTGGGTTTTGACCGTGAGAGGTCCGGCAATTACCTATACGGTGCATTCGGGAGAGATTTTGTCTCAGCCGACGGCGTTCAATTCATGCTCGTTGGCCTCACGCCCAAGCAGTGGCGCGGACTTTGTTCGGCCACAGAATTGGAGACGAAAATGGAGCAGCTAGCCCACGCAAGAGGCTTGGATTTCAGTCGTGAGGGCGATCGATACGAGGCGCGCAAGGAGATTGCAGCGCTGATTCAACCCTGGGCAGCATCCAGAAAAATTGGCGAGATCGATGCCGCCTTTTCGGCACAAAATGTTTGCTGGGGTCGTTACCAAAGTACCCAGGAAATGGTGCTAAATGATCCCGCATGTTCTGCAGAGAACCCCCTGTTTGTTCACAGGGAACAAGCGGGCATAGGGGAAATGCTCATGCCGGGTAGCCCCCTTGAATTTACTGGCCTTGATCGAAAGGACGTGACGGGAGCGCCAGGCCTTGGTGAGCATACCGACCAGGTTCTATCTGAATTATTACAGTTGTCTTCCGGGGAAATCGGACGGCTTCACGATCAGAAGTTGGTAAGCAGCGGCTGAGATCAATTTCTTAATCAGACGTTCAAGTTAAACATGGGAGAGGGTTTTGCGATGTCATTTGAGGGAAAGGTAGCGATTGTTACGGGTGGTGGCCAAGGCATAGGAGAAACCTATGCCAAGCGCTTTGCCGCTCAGGGCGCATCAGTGGTTATTGCTGAGCTTAATGAAGAGGCCGGTCAAAGGATTGCCGACGAAATCTGTCAGGCAGGAAACTCGGCGGTTTTTGTGAAAACCGATGTGTCTTCCGAAAGCGACGCGGCGGCGGCTGCCAGCCTAGCAAGGGAGCAGTTTGGAGGCATCGACATTCTGGTGAACAACGCAGCAATTTTTCATGGCATGCGTTATGAAACCCTGCTTGATGTGGATCTCGACTACTACTACCAGATTATGAAAGTGAACATGCACAGTCCGCTGGTCATGACACGGGCGGTGGCGAGTTCCATGGCGGAGAGGGGCGGCGGTAGCGTGATCAATCAATCGTCTACGGCAGCCTGGAAGGCACAGGGGGGTTACTATGGTATTGCCAAACTGGGGGTGCAGGGGCTGACAATGTGCCTGGCCAGTGAACTCGGTGATCGTAATATTCGGGTCAACGCTATCGCACCTGGCCCCACGGATACTGAGGCTACCCGGCAGGTGCCAGCGGAGATTCTCGACCACGTGGTGAATGGATTGGCACTGAAACGGCTGGGTGATACTGCAGATATCGTCAATATGGCCCTGTTTCTGGCGTCCGATGAAGCGGCCTGGATTACCGGTCAAACTTTCAGGGTTGATGGTGGCGACACCATGCTGCCCGCCTGAACCACAGGTCAAGAAAGATGAAAATTCGTCAAACCTATATCTGCGAACCTGTACGGACACCCGTAGGAAAGTTCGGCGGCGCCTACAAGCCCTTAGAGGCACAATTCCTGGGTGCTGCGGTAGTGAAGGGTCTCCTGGAGAGAACCGGGCTTCCCGGGGAGGCTGTGGAGGATGTGCTCTTCGCCCAGTGTTATTCCAGCATGGATGCACCTGCACTGGGTCGCGTGGTGGCGCTGGATGCCGGCCTGCCGACAACGGTAGGAGGATTGCAACTCGATCGACGCTGCGGCTCTGGTTTACAGGCGCTGATTTATGCTTATCTTCAGGTAGCAAGCGGTGGCTCTGATGTCGTGATAGCCGGTGGCGCTGAATCCATGAGTAACGCGCCTTTCTTTACTCATCGTGCGCGCTGGGGCCTAAAAGAGCCGACACTTGAACTGCAGGATTCCTTAGCGCGTGGTCGCGTCACAGCGGGCGGCGTCAACTATCCCGTGGCCGGTGGCATGTTGGAAACAGCAGAAAATCTGCGCAGCGAGTATGGAATACCCCGTGAAGAGCAGGATATGTTTGCGGTGGAATCCCAGCGCCGAGCCATTGCCGCTCAAGAGCAGGGCTTGTTTGACGACGAAGTCATTCCTGTTACTGTCCCCGCTCGCAAGGGCGATATCGTCGTGACCCAAGACGAGACTCCCCGGGAAACTACCGTGGAAGCTCTGGCAGGCCTCAAGGCGATTAGGGCAGGTGCTGATCCCGACGCTACGGTCACCGCGGGCAATGCCAGTACCCAGAACGACGGTGCCTCGGCTTGTATTGTGGCAAGTGAAGACGCGGTAGCTCAGTATGGGCTAAAGCCCTTTGGTCGGCTGGTGTCTTGGTCCGTTGCGGGGGTAGAGCCTGCACGGATGGGCATTGGGCCCGTGCCCGCAGTACAAAAGGCGCTGCGAAATGCGGGGTTGAAGTTATCCGATATAGACCTGATCGAACTCAACGAGGCCTTTGCCGCGCAGGTGCTGGCGTGTACTCGCGCGCTGGGGTTTGAGCGGGCCGATTTCGCGCGTTTAAATGTCAACGGTTCGGGCATTTCGTTGGGCCACCCGGTAGGGGCAACGGGGGGGCGAATCCTCGCGACATTGCTGCGTGAAATGGGCCGTCGGGGGAGTCGATACGGTATCGAAACTATGTGTATCGGTGGCGGCCAAGGCCTTGCTGCGTTATTTGAGCGGGTTTAGTCCAGTTCCGGTGGCGGTGGCCACTCCGCTTTAGCTGCTGCCGTATAGAGGCCTTCGAAAACGAAAGTCATATAGGTTTTGCGGAAGCGTTTCGCCTGCTTTACCCGCTCCTTGACAGAATTCGCTCCTTTGAGAACGAGGAACAAACCTACCAGCGATGCGCTGGCGGTAATGATGGCGCTCATTTCCGGGTCTGTACCCTTGCGCAGATGTCCGTGCTTTGCGTGCCAGCGGAAGAGTTTGCGGTAGTGGGCAATAAGCGGATCCTTGCGAGCGCCATCCCTGAGCATTTGTTGAATACGGATTCTCAGTAAGCTCAGGTCTTCGGCGCTAAGATCGGAGGCATCTGTGAAGGACTCACGTCTAGCGAATGAGCGGTCCAGCGTGTAGATGAGTTCCTTGTCGAGTTTTTCCTCGACAGCGGCAATAAGATCTTCCTTCTTCTTAAAATGATAGTAGGCACCCGGACGCGTGACGCCTGCCCTGCGCGCCACCTCAGAGACGGAGACAGCCTGTTCCCCCACTTCTGCCATAAGCAACATGGCTGTCTTCATCAGTTGTTCCCGGGTCTCTACAGATTTGGCTTTTCTGCCATCGCGGATCGTGTCTTTCGTCGACACAGGTTTTTCAGCACCGTCTCCGTCGTGAGAGTAGCGGGGCAGTTTTGGCCAGTCTTTGAGTTTTTCCGGTAACAAAGCACCATCGAACATCAGCTGGTAATTGGCCTTGCCAAAAAGCTTGGCTTGTTTGTGTCGACGGCTCTTTTGTTTGAATTCAGATACCGCCAGAAAAGAAGAAACCAGAGTGGTACCCCTAACGATGGCAGCTATATCGGCTTCGACGCCAGGTTTCACCAGGCCTTCACGGGCTGCCCGGGTAAGGCCCCTTTCTCGGAAGCGTATGATGACGTCATCTGTGCCTTGTTCCAGCAGTCTCTGAATGCGCAGATAGATCGTGTCCTGATCCTCTGCGGCAAACTCTGCGGCCTGTGAATAAAGGTATTTGTCTTCTTTACTGCCGGCTACGGTTCTGACCAGTTGGTGATCAGTATCTTTGCGCACGGCCTCGAGCATGGCATCGCGGGATTTGAAGTGATAGTAAGCCCCAGGGCGGGTAACTTCGGCGGCTTTGGCTACAGCAACGACAGACACCGAGTTAATGCCCTTTTCAACGATGAGTTTCGCGGCGGCTGCAATTAGCTTCTGGCGGGTCGCACGGCTTCGGGCTGACCAGCCGTTCTCTGGCTCTGCCGTGGATTCGATATTGGATGCCATAATCGTTTTCAGCTTATTAGTGGTTGGGAAGCCTAGATTCCCGGCTCATCCGCTTCGAAGATGGTAACAGAACCCTTATCAGCCCTGCAAAAAATGTACTGAGTGTTGAATCTGTCTCTCTAGGAGCGACTGTATTCTTGCGATTAACTTTACACACGTGTTAACCTAACGGTTGAATTCGCCGTATCAAATCCGATGAGATTCCCGACGGCGTTGGGTGGCGTAACGGCTTGTGTTAAGAGGAATAGGGCGCTAATGACCAATTCTGCCTGGAGAACCGAGCAGCGACACACCATACTCGAGCTGTGGAAAGAAGCCGTGGCAACATCGCCTGATACGGTGTTCCTGCACTTTCTTAATGACAATGAGAAGTATACTTACGCCGAGTTCGATGCGTTATCTAATCGGCTGGCCCAAGGCCTCTTGAGCAGCGGGATCGCTTCTGGGGATCGCATTGCCACGCTACTGGACAGCCATGCAGATTCAGTCGCCTTGTTGATTGCGGCCTCCAAGGTCAATGCTGTGTACGTGCCCGTCAACACGGCGAATAAAGGCGAGTTCCTGAGGAATCCTCTGGCCAATTCCGGGGCAAGGGTTCTAGTCAGCGAGGCCCAATACCTTGAGCGGGTGGCAGCGATCAGGGAGGGCTTGCCCGACCTGCAGACGATTTATATTCGGGGGGAATCCTCAGCGGGCGCAACGGCCGGTGAGTTATTTGCGCAATTATATTCAGACAATAGTGCCGACACTGATATCTGCCCAGATCCGGGAGACATCGCGGGCATTATTTACACGGGGGGCACAACCGGCCCCTCCAAGGGCTGTATTCTCAGTCAGAACTATATCGCCAACCAGGCACTCAGAACCCGGGAAATGTGCGACCCCCGGCCCGGCGAGGTTAACTGGACTTGCCTGCCCTTATTCCACTTGAACGCCATCGTCGTGACCCTGCTGTATTCGGTGGTAAGCGGTACTACCGCCGCTATTACCCCTCGGTTCTCCCTGTCCGGCTTTTGGGCGGATATAGAAAAGAGTGGTGCCTCGGTAGCGTCTGTGCTGGGTTCCATGATCCCTCTTATTGCCAATATGCCTGATAGCGAGGACATGTTGCGTTGCAAGGGGCAGCTGAGAATGGCCAGGGGAGCACCATTTCCCGGCGAGCTCCAAGAGATCTGGCGGGACAGATTCGGCGCTGAGATCGTGGGGGCACATGTTTACGGCCTGACCGAATCAAGCTTTATATCCATGCTTTCCTATAGCGAAGCTACAGATGCACCTCCGGGGTCATCCGGAAAGCTCAATCATCGTGATTTCGAGGTGATGATCGTAAACGACAGCTTCGAAGAGGTGCCGGCGGGGCAGACCGGAGAAATCGTCGTCCGGCCCAAACGCCCCAATGTGATGTTTGAAGGTTATTGGGGTAGGCCCAGGAAACCCTCAATGTTTTTGAGGGTCTGTGGCTTCACACCGGTGATATCGGCAAGTTTGATGAGAATGAGTTTTTATATTTCGTCGACAGGAAGAAGGATTATCTGCGCCGTCGGGGAGAGAACATCTCCAGTTATGAAATGGAGACAACCTTTGCCCTGCATCCCGCTGTTAATGAGGTGGCGGTACATGCGGTTCCGTCGGCGCTCACCGAAGACGACATCAAGGTGACCGTGGTCAAGGAGGCGGAATCGCCCCTGACCGAACATGAACTGGCAATCTGGGCGATAGACCATGTCCCGTATTACGCGATACCACGTTATATAGAGTTTAGGGCTCAGTTACCCAAAAACCCTGTGGGTAGAATTTTGAAAAACCAGCTGCGCGACGAGGGCTGCACAGACGCTACCTGGGATCTCGAGCAATCAGATATAACCTACAAGAAGGGCTGATCGGGCGACGACCCGCAGTTGGAATAGTCATGGAATATCGGAATATTTTTGTAGACGGTCAATGGCGTGAGCCCGCATCAGAGAAGCGTATCTCAGTAGAGTGTCCTGCCAATCGGGAAATCATGGGTTCCTGTCCTGAGGCGACCGAACAGGATGTTGACGCG
Source organism: Luminiphilus sp. nBUS_07 (assembly GCF_051201685.1). Lineage (GTDB taxonomy): Bacteria > Pseudomonadota > Gammaproteobacteria > Pseudomonadales > Halieaceae > Luminiphilus. The sequence goes on from NZ_CP179213.1 coordinate 1,057,093, forward strand.
GCCGTAAATGCCGCCAAGTCGGCCCTCGCTGGGCCACAATGGTCGAGCACCTCTGGTGAGGATAGGGCATCCCATATCGATGCGTTGTCTGCGGCTATCAAGTCGCGAACCGATGATCTGGCTGTCTGTGCCGCCCGGGAGATCGCTGCTCCCTACAGCTTCTGCAAAGGCCAGGTCGCTATGGCCAGAATGACGCTTAAATTTTACGGACAACTCGCCAGAGATTATGAATTTGAAGAGCGCAGGACCGGCTACTTTGGACAGGTGCTGGTGCGTAAGGAGCCGGTCGGTGTGGTCGCAGCGATTGTGCCGTTTAACGGTCCGCTGTTTGCTGCGATGCTCAAGATCGGTCCCGCATTGGCTTCCGGTTCAACGGTGGTGCTTAAGGTGCCAGTGGAGGCGCCGCTGTTTTCATATGTGCTCGCTGAGTGTATTCAGGAGGCGGCGATACCTGCCGGTGTCATCAATATTCTGACAGCAGATCGCGATGCCAGTGAATATCTGGTGGCGCACCCCGATGTCAATATGGCGAGCATTACCGGCAGTGTTGTCGCCGGCCGACGGGTGGCGGAGATTTGTGGCTCCCAGATCAAACGAGCGGCCCTGGAGCTCGGCGGTAAGTCTGCGGCGATTGTCTGTGCCGATGCAGAGCTCGCCACAGTTGTCCCTGAACTGGCCAAAGCTTCTGTGATTAACAGCGGACAGGCTTGTGCCGCCCAGACTCGTATTCTTATTCCTAGAAAGCGTTATGAAGAAACGGTCTCGGCCCTGGGTGATGCTTACAGAGCAATGAAAGTGGGAGATCCTTTCGACCCTGAAACCGCACTCGGACCCATGATCCACGAACGGCACTTTGAACGCGTGAAGGCCTGTATTAGCGCTGGCGTCGACGAAGGGGCTAGGCTTGTCACCGGGGGTGGAACACCTGAGCACCTTAAGTCGGGTTACTTTATCGAACCGACACTGCTGGCGGATGTGACCAGCGACATGCAGATTGCGCGTGAAGAAATCTTTGGCCCGGTAGTTTGTGCGATCGCCTACGATGACATAGAGGACGCCATTCGAATTGCCAATGACTCGGAGATGGGGCTCTCTGGTTCGGTCTGGACGTCAGATGTAGAAGCCGGAATTGAGATAGGCCGGAAAATACAAGCCGGAAATTTCACCATCAACGGTTTTTCGATGGATGTGGCGGCACCTTTTGGCGGTTATAAGTCTTCCGGACTGGGTCGCGAACTGGGAGAGGAAGGGCTGCATGACTACCTCGAATTTAAGTCCATAAACCTACCCGCAGGCTAAGGCTATGGATTTCAGTGATACCCCTGAAGAGGCGACTTTCCGCGCGGAGGTAAGGGCATGGCTCGACGCCAACGGCGCTGCTCTGCAGTCAACCGTTCCTGATGAGCTGTATATCGAGGCCGATATAGAACGCTGTCGTCAGTGGCAGCGTAAAAAGGCAGACGCGGGTTATGCACATATTGTGTGGCCCCGGGAATATGGGGGCATGGGTGGCACCTGGATGCAGGCGGCTATCTTTGACCAAGAAGAACGGCGCCTGCCGCGGCCTTTCAATTACTTTTCTGTTGGTATTGGGCAATGCCTGCCACCCATTATGACTTACGGCTCTGAGGAGCAGAAACAACTGATTCCACGCACTCTGCAGGGGGAATTGATTTGGTGTCAGCTGTTTTCCGAGCCCAGTGCTGGGGTGGATCTGGCGGCGGTGAGAACCCGAGCCGTTCGCGAAGGGAGTAGCTGGAAAATAAGCGGCCAAAAAGTATGGACCTCCGGCGCGCACGTCTCCGACTACGGCATCTTGCTCGCGAGGACTGATCCCGAACTACCAAAACACAAAGGCTTGACCTTCTTTGTGGTGGATATGCGCCAACCGGGTGTGGAAGTTAAGCCCATCAAACAAATATCTGGCCACAGTGAATTTAATGAAGTCTTTCTAGATGGTGTGGTGCTGCCAGACTCTTGTCGTCTCGGTGAGGTCAATCAGGGGTGGCAGGTGGCCATGCATGCGCTGTCCGCAGAACGCTTTAAGCGCCTTAACACGCGCATGCCGTCCATGTTGTCGGTCCTCGATCTGGCCCAGCACTGCGACATTGAGGGTAAATCTGCGATAGAGCGCGATGATGTCAGACAGTATCTCGCGGGAGCGCTGGCTAACCAGTGCGCTTTGGAAAATTTTATGTCGCGCATTTTGACGGTGCTTTCCGAAGGGGGCGAGTTGGGTGGCGAGGCTTCCATACTGAAACTGATGTCCTGTCAGCTGAATCAGGACCTCAGTGCCTACGCCATGGACCTGTTTGGCGAGGAGGGAACAATTCTCGATGAACACGCCCATGCGCTACAGGACGAGCTCTACGATGCCTATCTGTGGACGCCAGGTCTGCGAATTGCCGGTGGGGCAGACGAAATACTCATGAATATTATCGCGGAGCGAACCCTAGGCCTGCCGGGGTCACCGCGTCTGGACAAGGGCAAGGCATTCAAGGACCTGTTATGACAACAGTTGGACAATACAGTATATGAGCAAGTTGAGTTTTGGTCAGATCATGCGCCGCAACTGCGAGATCGATGATCAGGCCGGGGTCATGGAGTTTCAGGGCCAGTGGTATGACTGGGCCTTTCTGGCCGAGACTATTGACGGTCTGGCAGATATCTTTCGAGAATTCCAAGTCCCTGCCGGCGCTGAAATTGCCGTTGTGTGCCGCAATCGCCCTCATCAGGTTGCCGCATTTTGTGCCGTGATCAGCAGTGATCGCTGTGTTGCGCCAGTCAATCCTTTTGCCTCTGCTGAAAAAATTGTCGCTGATTTGCAGGACCTTAAGGCGGCGGTCGTCATCGCCAGTTCGGCGGACTGGGAGTCGCCCGTATTACAGGCCTTCGCGAGGGAGAATAAAGTACTGGGGCTTAGCCTAGATGAGTCGCGCAATACCGAGCACCTCTCGGTGTTGCCGACCCGTCAACCCGCTGACCCGTTGATATTGGCGCCCCAGAATCCGGGAGTGGCGGTACTGATACAAAGCAGTGGGACCACTGGAAAACCCAAACGGATTCCGATGTATGCGGCCAAGCTCAGTGCGGCGTACGGCAATATTCCTGCTGGGATGACCGCAGACGGCGGCGCAAAAATAAAAACCAAACCGGCGCTTATCACCCAGCCCCTGGTGCATATCGGCGGCTTGTTCTGGGTCGTACATTCGTTGCTGGATGCGCGTCCTATTAGCCTGTTAGACAAGTTCAATGTGGCGCAGTGGGCACAGGCGGTGGAGCAGTATCAGATCCGAGTATGCTCATTGGTGCCCGCCATGATCAACATGGTGCTGGAATCTGATTTGCCGGCTGAAAAAATTTCAAGTCTGATCTGCGTGCGTTCCGGTACTGCGCCGCTGTCGGTGAATGCGCAACAGACCTTCGAGCAGCGATTTGGGATTCCCATATTGCCGACCTACGGCGCCACCGAGTTCTCTGGCGCTGTTTGCGGTTGGACTTTGGAAGCCAAGAAAGCATTTGGTGATGTCAAAGCGGGCAGTGTAGGCCGTGCCTACGACGGCGTTGGTTTGCGCATTGCCGACCCAGAGAGCGGCGAGATACTACCCATGGGTGAGACAGGGATATTGCAAGTCAGGTCTCAACAAATGGTAAATGAACATGACTGGGTGTCTACCACAGACCTCGCCAGCATCGATGCCGATGGCTTTGTCTGGCTCAGTGGTCGTGCCGACGCAGCCATTAATCGCGGGGGCTTTAAAATTATTCCCAATGAGGTTGCGGCCATCCTTGAGGCGCATGCGCAAGTAAAGGAGGCCACTGTTGTCGCGATGGATGACGCGCGCCTGGGCCAGGTGCCCGTGGCGGCGGTGGAGCTTTGCGAGGGTGCAAGCGGGGTCTCCGAGGCGTCGCTGAAAACCTGGGCAAAAGAGAACATGACCAGCTACTTTGTGCCCGTGCGCTTTGCCATAGTAGATGCCTTGCCGCGCACATCTTCCATGAAAGTGAGTCTGATGGATGTAAGGCGCCTGTTTGACAGTTAACGCAGGCTAAATTTCCAGCGAGTAACCCCCATGAGAGGCACTATGTTCGAAACGATAAGCTACGAGACCCAAGACGATCATGTGGCCACGGTGACCATAAATCGACCGGACGCTATGAACAGTTTCAACAGCCAGATGGTTGAAGAAATGGCCGCGGTCTGGGCGCTGATTAAGGCCGATGACCAGGTGCACGCGGTGGTGATCAGGGCGGCTGATGGCAGGGCATTTTCCACGGGCAAGGACGTCAAGGAAGCGGATTCCGTCTGGCGGGAGGGAGTTGTGTGGTCCCAGTGGGATCCGGGCAAGAAGCTGGGGCCCAAGCAGAACGACATGTGGAAGCCCATTATATGTGCAGTACATGGCTTGTGCTGTGGGGGTGCGTACTACTGGCTCAACGAATCCGATATTGTGATCTGCTCAGAAGATGCAGAGTTCTTTGATCCTCATGTGAGTTTCGGCATGGTCAGTGCCTGTGAGCCTATTGGCCTGACACGTCGGATTGCCTACGGCGAAGTCATGCGCATGAACCTGCTGGGCAATGATGAGCGAATGTCATCGGCTACAGCCCTGCGAATTGGCCTGGTCAGCGAGGTGATGGAATCCCGGGAAGCCCTGTGGGCGCGGGCAGGGGAGCTGGCGGCCAAGGTCGCCAGTAAGCCAACCTTGGCGACCCAGGGCACCGTGAAGGCCGTCTGGCAGTCCTTGGATTCTGGGCTCTCAACGGCGCTCGACAGGGCCATGCTCTACATTCAGGTCAATAACCTGATGGACGGTCAGGTTGACCACACAACGGCGAAAAAGTCGCCCCATGAAGTGCGCTGATGCGTGCTAAGCATATAGACATGCCACGATGAAATTCGATTTTAACGAAGACCAGCAGTTTATCCGCAACGACGCCCGTCGCTTCTTGGCCGACCGCTGCCCAATGGACGAAGTGCGCCAACATCTTACCAGCGACCCCGCTGTTATCAGCCCGTTATGGCAGGAAATTTGTGAGTTGGGTTGGCCCGGAGCTGCGACACCTGAAGCCTATGGTGGGCTTGGCATGGGTTACCTGGAGCTGTGTGTACTGGCGGAAGAGTTGGGCAGAGTGGTGGCACCGGTGCCCTTTTCCTCGAGTATTTATCTTGCGGCTGAGGCGATTTTGCAGTTTGGGTCTGAAGCGCAGAAGCAACAGTATCTTCCCCGGTTAGCGTCCGGTGACATCATCGGCACTCTGGCATGGAGCGACTCCCGTCAACAAGAAGTTGTACTTGAGGGCGATGTGATTACTGGCACAAAACGCCCGGTAGCGGGTGGCACATTGGCAGACATTGCCGTCGTCAGTGCACTGACACCACAAGGCAAACAGGTTTTGGTGTTGGTGGAATTCGCAGAATCAACGGTAGCTAGTGGTAAGCAGGTGCAAAGGGAGGCCCTAAAGTCTGCAGACCCCTCCGTGCGTAACGCTCAACTCACTTTCGACCGATGCCCCGCACAGATACTGGGTAATAGCGATCGCAGATCGTTGCCCGCGCTGCTCGATCGGGCGGCCGTGCTACTGGCCTTTGAGCAGATTGGGGGTGCGGATCGCTGCCTTGAATCGACCGTTGATTACGTCAAGGAGCGCCAGACCTTTGGCAGGGCGGTGGGTTCCTATCAGGCGGTAAAACATAAGCTCGCCAGAATGTATGCCCAAAATGAGCTGGCGCGTTCCAATGCGTATTACGGGGCTTGGGCTCTAGCGTCCGACAGTGGCGAACTGCCCATTGCGGCTTCGGCAGCACGCATCAGTGCCACCGAGTGCTTTGAGTATTCTGCACGAGAAGGTCTGCACCTCCATGGCGGTATGGGCTACACCTGGGAGGTCGACTGCCACCTATATCTCAAGCGTTCCCGAGACCTAGCTTTGCGCTTGGGCAGCTTGCGGCAATGGAAAGAAAAATTGATCAGTGCAACCCTGGCCGCAACACGTGCCCCTGCGACGACTCCCACTTGGCTGGCCAACTCGTGACGCAGCCTCCGCATCAGCGACACTCAAACATTGAGCGATTCTATGAAACCTGAAGACTTCGAGAAAATTAGCTATCAGGTATCTAAGGGGGTGGCGCTGGTTACCCTCAATAACCCGGATCGGCGCAATGCTTGGGGTGGTCGAATGTCTGTGGAATATCGCTGGTCGCTGTACAACGCGCATTTAGATGACGGCGTTAGGGTGGTAGTGGTTACTGGCAGTGGTGCAGATTTCTGCGTAGGGGCTGATTCAAAGGAGCTTAATTCGATCGAAAGGGCCGGTGGCCAATACCAAAAAAGTCAGCTCGATCTGCCCCCTTACCCGGAAAATACACCCGAGCAATTCCGACGCAATCACGCCTACCCGCTGTGTATCTCCAAGCCGGTAATAGCCGCCGTTAACGGTAGCTGCGCGGGCGTTGGTTTTATTGTCGCGAGCTATACCGACCTCCGTTTTGGTGCTGATAACAACATTATCAAAAGTGCGTTTGCGCGCTTGGGCTTGCCCGCAGAATATGGTCTAGGTTGGATCCTGCCGAAGATTATGGGCAGCAGCAATGCGCTGCAAATACTCCTCGATGGTGACCGGATTGATGGCGCTGAGGCATGTCGTCTGGGCTGGCTGCAGAAAATCTTCCCACCCGAAGAGCTGCTAGAAAAAACAGTCGATTACGCCACCCGGCTGGCTATGGAAAGCTCTCGATTCTCCATGGCTTGCATCAAGCGGCAGGTCAATTTTGACGCAGAAGGAGATTTTTCTGCGGCTTACACCCGCTCGGTTGAGGACATGAATGCGGCAATTAAGTTGCCCGATTTTAAGGAGGGGTTGCGAGCGCTAAAAGAAAAACGGGCGACCAATTTCTTAGATCTATAGGTTTTTTAACACGCTGACTCAAGGAGAATGCCGATGAACGCTGAACTACTGGCGGATAAATTAGAATTAGCCGAAATGGGCGCGCGCTACTGCGATGCCTGTGACCGCAAGGACTGGGATGCAGCTCTGGCCTTGTTTGCGAAAGACGCTCACCTCGATGCCACGGCAGTCTATGGCAAGGCCTTTGATGGTCATGCGCAAATTCGAGCGTTCTTCGAGTCGGCGCCAGACTGTCTCGGGCATCATGCAACGGGCTTTTATTCCGATGTGGTGGACGATACGCGGGCGACTGCTCGACTTAAGATGTTGACCCTGTTCAAGCGCAACACCTTCACCGTTGACTATGACTGGAAGCTGAGCAAGGTGAACGGCGAGTGGAAGATTGCTACACAGAGTTTCAATATCTTAGGCAAGCAGGACATTAGCCCCGCTTGATCGTCGGGGATGGGCCTGAGTATTCGAGACCAGCATGGCCCCACAAAAATACTAGACACATGTGTATAAAATAATTAATCTTTTGGATCTAGGCGTTGTCCTTCGGCTGCGGCACCCCCGGTGTTAAACAACTTTGCCGGAGCTCGACGGATAAGTCCGCTTCGAGTTTTTGGCCGGACTTTTTCGGAACGGGAATACTCGCTTCTTGTAATCAATACCGATTTCGGCCCGAATTTGACGACTTTAGGAACAAGATAATATGAGTGAAAAATCTTCAGCAGGACCACGGGGGATTTTGCCGATTGCCATTGAGCAGGGCATTCTTGAGGGGAAAGGCCTGACTCAGGGGGATATGAGCGAATTTGAAGACTCGGATAATATTACACAGGGCGAAGATGGCTCTGCCGGTTTCAGTATGCACACCTTTCATACCGGTAAGATCATGGTAGCGGTCTATGAAGCTGAGCCGGGTAAGGTCCACATCGACGGTGCTGTTTATGACGAGTTTGTGCAGATCCTCGAGGGGCGGCTAATCCTGACCCCCGACAGCGGCGGGGAATTCGAATTTAAGACAGGTGAGTCTTTGGTTGTGCCGAAAGGGTACAAGGGCGGATGGCACATGCCTGAAAAGTATCGAGAGTTAATCGTTATTGACACTGCGTATCTCGAAGAAGGCAGTGACAATTCTTAACGATGATTCCCTCATCACGCCCTCCAGCTATAACTCACTGCTCGCGGTATGCGACGCAATTGTGTGGTGGGATTGGACGCGATGGATCAAAGCATGTCTGTATCAATAAAGCATGACTGTACCAATGTAGAACTATGGCAGGTCAGTCATAGCTCTGACTGACGCGTAATACTAAAAGGACCGATTATGAATTTGAAAAAGCTTCGCCTGGCAATAGTCGGCGTCACGCTGGTATTTTTTGTGATCGTGGCCAGCGGCTGTGCGATCGACGCAGACGAAGAGCAAGCGCCTTTGCCAATGACGAGCGACGAGGAGTCCACAGACTGGACGTTGCTGGGAAACTCTTCTGACATGCAGCACCACTCCGGTCTGAGTCAGATCAACACTGAGACGGTGTCGGGCTTGGGGCTCGCTTGGGCGGTCGATCTCCCCACCCGGGATGGGCTGGTTGGCAATCCCCTCATCAGAAATGGACGCATCTTCCAGAGCGGGTCGCAGAGCCAGGTGTTTGCCAACGATCTTGAGACGGGAGAACTGCTCTGGACTTACGAACCTCTTGCGGACAGGCCCCCGAGCTCGTTTCTCGAGACCTGGTTGCGAAGCCTAAATAGGGGGCTCGCACTGTACGAAGACCTCGTCATTGTCGGCACCTCCGACTGTCGGCTCGTTGCTATTGATCAAGAGACTGGGATCGAGAAATGGCAGGTGGAAACCTGCGATGGCGAACAAAACCACATGATCACTGGTGCGCCACGTATTGGCGGCGGCAAGGTCTTCATTGGCAACTCCTGTGCTGATATGGGTCTCAATCGTGGTCATGTAGATGCCGTTGATGCGAAGACCGGTCAACACCTGTGGCGCTTTTACACGGTGCCAGGCGATCCAGATGAGCCGCAGGACAGTGAGCTTTACGAGATGGCGTTGAAGACCTGGGGCGACGGGTGGTATGAAAAGACCAGAGGCTGCGGCAGTGTCTGGGACGCTATGGTTTACGATTCCGAGTTGGACCAACTCATCATCGGAACCGGCGCGCCGGCACCTTCGGATCCGACGAAACGCGGTAATGATGCAGGCGATGAGCTCTTTACCAGTGCCGTTGTCGCGCTGGATGCTCAGACGGGTGCGTACCGATGGCATTTCACGCAGGTGCCGGGTAATGCATGGAATTACGAGCCCGCTGTCGGACTCATGATGGCTACCCTGCCGCTCGATGGTGTGGAAAAGCGCGTCGTGCTGAGTGTGCCAAAGAACGGCTTCGTCTATCTCCTGGATGCAAAGACTGGGAAGTTCATTTCGGGGCGTAATTACGTGCCGGTCAACTGGGCGAAAGGCCTCGACGAGACCGGGCGACCGATCTCCGACCCGGCTGCACGCTATTGGGAGGCGGCCGAGGGCGAGCCTACGATCATACTACCCAGCAACGCGGGTGCGCACGACTGGACTGCGCTTGCCTTTGACCCACAGAAGAACGTGCTTTTCATCCCTGCGATGACGATGCCAGAACGCCGCGAGCGTAATGCCACTGGCGAGTTTAGCTACGATCACCGGCAGGCTGACGACGGAGACCCACAAGGGCAGGCCTTTGGGGAGCTTGTTGCCTGGGATCCGATCAGCCAGAGCAATGTATGGCGTCATCGCAATGCTTTGCCCTACAACGGCGGTGCGATGCACACGGCGGGAGGGCTGGTCTTTCAGGGAACAGCCGAGGGCTACCTGAACGCCTACGACGCTGCCTCGGGAGAGCAGCTGGGATCCTTCACAGCCGGAGGGGCCATTCGCGCTGCTCCTGCGACAGCGGTGGCAGGCGGTCGCCAGTACATCATTGTGCCGGCAGGTGCGCCCTCTACGTCCGCCGCCTCGGCCGGACTGACAGACTACAGCTCGACGCGGGAGTCGCGCAGTCGGCCGCGGCTGTTGGCCTTTGTCTTGGGAGGTGACGCTGCTACGCCCCAGTGGGCGAGCCAGCCGACCTTCACAAAGCCTATGGTCGATCGGTATCCCGCTGAGATGTCAGCGATGGGGGAGGCGATATACGAGGGCGCGGGATGCGTGGCATGCCACGGATACGGCGGCCAATCTGTCGGTGGCGCGGCACCCGATCTGCGTGTGCGCCTGCCCGTAAATATCGAGCACCTGAAAGCCGTGCTGGGTGGAGCACTCGCGCCCCGTATGCCCGAAATAGCGCTGGACGACGCCAGCACGGAGGCGCTATACGCTTACCTTGTTAACACCGCCTGGAACGCACACGAAGGTGGCAATGCAAAATGATGGTCGGCCGTGGGGTGAGCGCTTGGTGCGGCCACCACGGCCACTTCAAAACATCGCGGCTTTGCACGACATCGAGGGTTGAAGTTTTTCCTTCACCGTGAAGAAGGCAATAGGCTACCAACCTTGGGCTTTCATCATGGCTTTGGTTTCGGCAACAACCTTCTCTCGATAATGGGTCGTCATATTCCACGTGCCCAAAAAGCCCTTGAGACAAGAAAGTTCTCGCCCGCTTTGAAGTTGTTTCGTTTGCCATCGATGTGAGTCAGTGTGACTTCTCCCTGCAGGACATGCACGTATTCGTCACGAGGGGAGTTTTTTTTATTTCGAACAGCACAGGCATTGATTCATGCACGGCGATAGTGACTTCGCACGAGTGCAGAACCTTCATTCAGTTGGCTTGCGGTCCTCCTCGCTCGTCCTCGGGGAAAGGCGGAATCTTATCGAGTGACGCTTTCATAACGGCGTCTGGATATAAAGGGATGAGCTCTGGAGCGCCTGGCTTTACGTGCTTGCTACTGCCAGGGGCAGCAGGAGCTTTAACAATATTCTTTTCATCATTCTCGCTTCCTAACTTGATTTAAATTAGGAATCCACTTTACATGTCATATGACATGCCAGTATTAGTAGACAGTCCTGTAAAACAATAATATACTTTACATTGCTGTATAAATAAAAAATGAGTTACACACATAACACGGCGGGAGTGGTGAAATGAAAACCCTACGAAAAACCCTGATTGCGACGGCGATAGCCGGTTTTGTCACGCCTTTTGTGGCCCATGCTGAGCTTGAAGAAATTATTGTCACTGCCCAGAAGCGGGAGCAGAGCCTTCAGGACGTGTCTATCGCGATCTCAGCGTTTGACAGCACACAGCTGGCTGAGTTGGGGCTGACGAGCCTGGAGCAACTGCCCCTGATAATTCCCAACGTGGAACTCTCTGATGCTAGAGGTGCTGGTCAGCCCACCTGGGTTATTCGTGGCGCAGGATTGGAGGACTTTAACACCAACAACACGCCAGTCTCCGCTATTTTCTACGACGAAGTGTATATGACCTCGAACGCGCTCGGCGGCATCGGCTTGTTTGATGTGGACCGCGTCGAGGTGCTCAAAGGTCCGCAAGGTGGGCTCTATGGTAGAAATGCTACGGGCGGCGCCATCAGAATTCTATCTGCGAAGCCTGACATGAACGAGACAAGCGGTTTCGTGCGAGGGACCTATGGTCAATGGGATCGATGGAGTCTGGAGGGTGCCATAGGCGGACCCATTATTGAAAATAAACTGGCCTACCGGCTTGCGGTCAATACTGATCAGGGTGGTGGTTGGCAGGATTCTCTGACGACTCCGGAGGATGACGAGCATGGCGATCGCGATTTTCAGGCGGTAAGAGCGCAGCTGTTATTTACCCCCAGTGATGAATTAGAAGTTTTACTCAAAATCGATTCTGGTAGGGATCAGTCGGAAACCACCATGCCGCGCTTGACGGGTACGTACAGTACTGCCTATGACTTTGATTATTGTGGTGCGATCTACCAAGGGAGGCGTGATGACTCGAGCTGTATCGGGTTCCATAACCTAGTTGATGCGCTGTATGGATTTACGCTGGGTCTGCCGACTCCCGCTGACCAGAAAACCAACGGCGAAACGGTGGTCTCTAACCCTATTAATAGGCTGGATAACGAATGGACGGGTTATAACCTCAACATTGATTGGGACCTAGGAAGTACCACTTTCAAATCGATCACGTCTTACTACGAGTACGACTACTTCCAGTTCTTCGATTATGACGCCACACCACTTGTCTTTGTTTCCAGTGTCGATGGCTTCCCTGATGGGATCACCAACTTCGAGCAATGGTCCCAGGAGTTTCGTCTGACATCTACTAGTGACGGGCCTTTGAGCTGGCTTGTGGGTGCCACTTATGCAGAAGATACCAACGAGAGCCAGCAAGCCTTCTCGGTGCAGGCATTAGCAGACTTGGGCTTTGTGGAGTTTCAGGAGGCCACCGCTGATTACACGCAAGATACCGAAACCTGGGCGCTGTATGGCCAAGTGGGATATGACTTAACCGAGCGCCTAAACCTTCATGGTTCGCTTCGCTACACGGATGAAGACAAGGGCATTAACTACCTGTCAACGGTCTTTATTAGTGGGTTTGCGGTTCCTCTTGGTGATGTCGAAGGTTTTGAGACCTCTTTGGAAGAAAACTGGTCCGGTCACATTGGCTTGGATTGGCATGTATCTGACCACACCATGGTGTACGCCAGACTGTCTCGGGGCTTTAAGTCGGGCGGCTTCTTTGCGGCATTTACCGACAACAATGACCAGCTGACACCCTACGCCGAGGAGATCAACGATTCGTACGAGATCGGTATCAAGTCGAATCCTACCGACGACCTGCAGATTAACGCGGCGGCGTTCTTCTATGACTACCAAGACGCTCAGGGGGGAATTATGGTTCCATCAGATGGTTCCCCTTCGGGCACCCTCTCGACGATTGGCACAGTGGGTGATGCCGAGCACTATGGCGCGGAAGTAGACCTGTTATGGGCGCCGTCTAGCCTGCCCGGTTTTCAGCTTGGTGTGTCTGCGGGCTGGCTTGACGCTGAGATAAGCGACTCAGATGAAACGTCTTTAGATCAACTCGGCCAGGTCCAGTCTCTGCAGGGTGTGGATCGCCAGTGGTCACCTAAATCGAGCTACACCATCAGCGCCCGACAGGAAGTCACCTTTGCGGGCAATCTGCTCGGTAGTATTGGAGCGATATATAGTTGGCGCGACGACCCACTCACTCGGGCTATGCAGCTAGGGGACGTGGATTACGGAATGATACGGGTCGAAGCCTATGGCCTGCTGAGCCTGCGCATTGCGCTGGCACACCTTGACCAGGGCTGGCAGATCGCGCTCAGGGCCGACAACCTGGCGGATGAAGAGTACGTCACTATGTCTTCTGGAGACGGTGGTGGTAGCTACTGGGATGTGCCCGGCCGGCCCCGGAGTGTGACGGCTGAGTTGCGGTACGATTTCTAGATCGCGACACCCTATCACTGAAACCGCTGGGCAACTGCTCGCGGTTTCACGTTTTGTTCAGAAGCTAAAGATGAATTCATGCCGAAGTTGACAATATTGCAATCGGTACTGATTCCCAATTTTTCACAACGCGCCTCCACTTTTGGTATCTGATTATGTACTACGCCACGGTCGTTACGCTGTTACTGCTTATCTTCTCTGGCCAAACCGTTAACAGTCAGGAGTCATCTTCAGAGCCAGCGCCAGTGATGCCGATTGCCATTGATCAGGGCTATCTGGAAGGCAGAGGACTGACTCGCGTTGATCCATCAGAGTTCGATGGCGAAAATGTAACGCGAGATGATGACTTCACTTCGGATTCCTATACCCACGCTTTTTACGCTGGGAAAATCTTCGTTGCCGTCTACGAGGCTGGGCCCGGCAGGGTCTACATTGATGGTGCTGTTTATGACGAATTTGTTCAAGTTTTGGAAGGGCGCCTCATACTCACTCCCGATGGCGGGGATGCTATCGAGTTCAAGCAGGGCGAGTCCTTGGTGGTGCCCCAGGGGTATAAAGGTTATTGGTACATGCCTGAAAAGTATCGGGAGCTCATCATCATCAATACAGATTATGCTCAAACAGAAGGTGGGCCATAAATAAATGGCCCTCTGCCCCAATGCAGTCTCAGCGCCTTTGAGACGTGTTCGTATCGACGCAGGCACGGCCAAATGACCGATTCAAACGCTACGGCCAGCCCTGAAGAGGTGGTCAGGGCCTATTACGCGGATATTTCGGCGGGCCGCTTTGACAGGGCTGCTGCGCGTCTGTCACCTGATAGCACGCTCTGGATTCTGGGGGAGGGGCACTGGCCACTGGGCGGCCGCCATGATCTCTCCAGCCTGAAAAAAATACACGCTACTGTCGCGGAACGCTTTCCCCACGGTCTGACGGTCACTATCACGGGTATGACCGTCGAGGGTGAGCGCGTTGCAGTAGAGGCAGAGTCCTTAGGTACGCGCATTGACGGTGAGATCTACCGAAACAGCTACCACTACTTGATACTTGTCAGAGGCGGGTTGATCTGTGGGCGGCGCGAGTATCTGGATACTATCCATGCTAACGAGATGCTTTGTGGTCCCCTCGGTAATTAGTCCAAGGGCTCACTGAAGCTGTCTATGTTGCTGTGGGGGAAGCTGTGTCGTTGCTCAGCCTGCTGAGTACGCCGCCGCAATAGCGCAGTATTTTTAAGGCTGGGGTTCACTTTGACTCGGTTCGAACCAGACCATGCTATCTCTAATCGCGTTAATGAGAGTGACGCTTTATATTATGCCGGTGCGGTTTTTGATTCTCCGCGGCAGTAAACCCCCATGGCAAATGCCCCAACCCAGGCTAGCAGCATGAAAGTGCTGTAGTCGGTGATTTCACTCAGTGGAATTATACCGGTCACCAGAAAGCCGTAGAAGACGGGATAGATAATACCGAAGAGGCCTAAACTGATAGCGGCGACCTTCGCACTGGTTGAGAGCTGAAACAGTGGGCGAGCAACCAGTAACCCGAACAGAGACCAAAGCCACAGCCCTAGGTAATCGAAGTAGGTGGTCAGGCTGTAGGGATAAGCCTGACTATTGATGGACAACAGTGTCAGCCCGGGTTCCTGGCTGTGTGCACCAGCGGCCAGGTCTTGAGCGATCAGGGGGACGACCCAAAGCTCGGTGCCCTTAGTGATTATGATCGCCATGGTGCCCAGCGCGAGCATGATACCGCCAGAGACTGCGGCCAGGGGGTTAACGCGGTACACCTTCCAGCAGGTAGCGGCGAAAACCGCGGCAAGTGTGAACACCTGAACAATTTGGGTAACCCAGCTCAGCACAAAGGCGCCGTTGTTCTCATTAAGCCAGGCGATTTTTTCGGCGGCGGTGCTGCCAGCGGGGGCATCATAGACTCCGAACATACTCACGACTGTGAACACGAAAAGAACAATAGCTGAGAGATAGGCAACTTTGTTGATTTGACTGTCTAATCGGGCGGTGGTGCTCATAGCGAGTTCCTCTGACAATGATTGTTAGCTGACGTACCCATTACTTCACTTTTGCCACAACGGCATTGATGTCTAGGTCCAGTTCCACTCGGCGTCGGTGATAGCGCCAGCTACCCTCCGTTCGCTTCAGTTCATCGATGTACCAGCCTGATGCGACAAATTCGTTGCGCGTTCCTTCTCCGTCCTGGAGCACCGTGAGCATGCGTACACGTTGCCGAGCGGTGTCATTGGTGATGTCCAGTTCGGGTTCGGTGGTAACGTGCACGGCTGTTGTCGTGGCATTGCAGCGGGCCGCAATTTGCTCACGCCCGACGTAAATTCCCTCGCCACAAATAGTGAACTCGGCATCTTCGGTGAAGAGGTTGGCGTACGACCTGCCGTCTGCGAGGTCGGCATAGCGGTTGTACTTGGCATTGAGTTGTCGTATCGCCACATAATCCGAAAGGTATTGCAGCTCGTTATTCTCCATGACCAAATCTCTTGAGGGTTTAATGGTTATGCGGCGCTGTCATCTGCCTTCTGCTCGCTCCCCAGCTGCTCATTGACGGCGCGCCAGGCTGCATCGATCGCGCCGTTGAGGTAGGCCTTATTCTCAGAGTCAGAGTTTGCAATGCTGATACGGCCATAGGGTTTGCGACCCAGTTCGTGGGGGGCTTTGCCCGTGGGCCACTCTGGGTCGTACAGTTCCATGTAATCGTAGGCGTAGCCGTGTGACCATCGGTTAATGGTGATTGCTTCGATGTCCCGGTCGGCGTCGAAGCCGAAGGGGCCAAACATGCCGGTTAGCTGCTCGCGTATGTCCTGCTCATAGTCGGCGAAGGTCGTGGTATACAGTTTATGCCTGGCTTGGCGATACAGGTCGCGGCCGGTCTGGCTGCCGTTGTTCCTGTCCGTAGGCGATGTCAGCATGTAGATGACCATGGGTGAATCGGGATCGTCGTTTGTCTTGTAATCACCGATCGAAACGGGTGGCGCGCTGGATACCAGGTGGTAGTGACTGGTTGGGCAGTGAAATACCTCAACGCCTGCTTTGTTAAAGGCCTGGCGATTACGAATCAGTACGTTGGTCGCCAGCAGTGGCACTTTGACGCTGTAGCGCAGGCTCTCCTTCTGCTCCTCGGGCATGTCTGGGCAAAGGTGGGGGATCAGTCCGTTGTAGCAAGCTAGAACACAATGCTTGGCTTTGACCCGGTAGGCTGCCCCTTTGGTAACGTAGGCTACTGAAACGGTGCCGTCGGGATTGTTGCTCGCGTTAACCGCCGAGCTGTTTAAGCGAAGCTTCACCGGATGGCTCGGCAAGTCCAGTTTGCCGTAGTCGAATTGAGCCGTGACTACGTCTTCAATAGTGCCGCCGGAGGCCACTGCGGGAATCAGTCGACGCACCATTTGCCGGGTCAGGGAAGCATTGCCATCGGGCATCCAGACGATATCGGACTCTTCCATAATCAGGTTGTCTGCGAGAACTGCATAGGCTTCCTCTCCAAGGACACTGAAGCCCGGCACTCCCCACTTAACCGCCTCGGCAATCGATATGGAATCGGGGTATAGGCAGAAGGTGACGCCGATGATGGTGTTCCATAGGGATGAGGTGGGTTCTGCCAGTCCAACGTAATCCGTCAAGAACGTCTGGTAACTCGTGGTCTTGAGGAAGTGTTTGATGTCCTTTTTTGGTATTGTTTTCTGGAGCTCAAGAGTACCCTCCACAAACTCGATGAGCTTTTGTTGCTCGGATTCCGATACCGTCAGGGATTGGATAAGCTCTCGGTAGTTGCCCATGCCGAACCAGGTGCCCATCCAGGACCGTTGATAATTTTGTCTTCACCGAAATGTTTGCTATCGGTATACAGGCCAACGTCAACTTCCGCGTCTGCCATGCCCCAGCCGGGCGCCATGGCATCCCGCACCTTGTTTAGGTCAAAGCCCAGCTCACTGATCAGTCTTTTGGATTGCTGGGAGTAGAGGTGAGAATCCTGGAAGTTACCGCTACCACCAGGACCGAGTAACATATGGCCCTGACTATGAAATTCATTGCGCCGGGCATGGCCGCCAAAGTCATCGTGGTTGTCCAGCACTAGGATGCGTGCATCTTTGCCGGCCTTCTGCTGATAGAACAGGGCGGCAGCTAGGCCGCTGATGCCTGCGCCTACCACGACCAGATCGTATTCCTCGTTGAGCGCCTGATAGCTCGAAGGTTTCTCTCCGCGCCAGGCTAGGGCATGGGAACTTTCGAAAGCACCGTCATGACTGCCGCGAATACCCGTCAAAGCAGGCGGGTAGTAGTTGCCTGCGCGCCCCGATGCTGACTTTACTGCCGCCGCTAGCGCAGTCTGTGGGCCCATTGTGGCCGCGCCGGCCAGACTGACGGTAACGCCGTTGAGAAAGTCCCTTCGTGTGATGTGCTTAGCCAATTTGTTAATTCTCTCTCAGCTGTTTTATTGTTCCAGCAGTTTGTTAAGTAGGTTCGTGTCCAGGAATTCAGTAATGCTGCAGATCTTGCCGTCTCGGTAGCGGAGTAGGTGTACGTACTCGTTGTCGTAAGTCATGCCTGAGCGGCCCTTTGCTGTTCCGTTGAACTGAACAAAGGCGATACCGTCTGCCGTCACAATGTCATTGACGGTGACTGCAACACCGTTCTCATCGATATGCTGGAAGACCTTCATCCAGCAATTTTCCAGAATGTCCTGCATGCCTTTAAATTCACGGCCCAGTTCCGGATGGCCACCAATGGGCCTAAAGGAAATGTCGTCGGTTGCGTACTGAAATGCGCCTGCCAGGTCCCCGCTGTTAATCGCATCGGAAAACGCTGTGTAAACCTGCTCTTCAGTGCTCTTGCTCATGGGTAATCCTGTGTCACTAATATGTCTTTGAGTCGTTGGCTGTTCACCAGGTCAGTGGCAGCCTCGCTAGAGAGACAACGGCACCTAGGTTGACATCAATTTCAGCGCCTTCCTCGATGCCAAATGCCGGCACACGGTTAAGCCATTCCTCCAGTGCCACCCGCATCTCAAGCCTGGCAAGGTGAGAGCCCATGCAGCGGTGTGGTCCAAAAACAAAGGCACAGTGCCGGTTGGGAGATCGCTCGAAGTTCGCTTCCAAGGGATTTTCAAACTCCTTTTCATCGAGACTGGCGACCGCTGTAATGCAGTTGACGAAATCGCCTTTTTTCAACTGTACGCCGTGAAAGACAACGTCTTCGGTGACGCTGCGCCTCACTTCTACCACCGAGTGCATTCGGAAAAATTCTTCGATAGCGCCAGGGATCAGATGCGGGTTGTCCCGCAGCTGCTGCTGTGCTTTTGGATTCGTCGCGAGATAGCGCCAGGCGAAGCCCAACGATGAGGCAACCGTGTCTAATCCGCCGACAAACAGCAGGAAATACATGCCCAGTATCTCCTTGTCGGTGAGCTCACGATCGTCCACCGTAAAACCGAGAATTGCTGTGGCAAGATCTTCTGCAGGATCAGCGCGCTTTGTCGCCAGCATGTCAACGAGGTAATTGTAGATATCCCGAGCCGCCTGAGCGCGGGTTTCAATGGTGTTGGAGACATGCAGCAGTTTGTATTCATAGTCGAGGATTTTGTCGAAGTCCGAAGGCGGCATCCCGAACAGATCCATAAATATTCGCACTGGAAATTGCACGGCAAAGTCATCAATAAACTCACATCGGCCTTGCGCTTGAAACTTTTTCAGTAGCGTTACGGCTGTGGCACGCACGGCATCCTCTCTGGGCGCGATTTCTCGTGGCG
Organism: Luminiphilus sp. nBUS_07; assembly: GCF_051201685.1. GTDB lineage: Bacteria > Pseudomonadota > Gammaproteobacteria > Pseudomonadales > Halieaceae > Luminiphilus. The sequence continues at coordinate 1,076,189 of NZ_CP179213.1, forward strand.
ACAGCGGCTTATTGAAATGAATTCTGTATTTTATGTGTTCGGGCGGATCGATTTCGAGGGGGATTAGATCAAGTTCCTGGCCCAGCAGAAAGGAAAAGCCTGTGCCATTTTTAGAGGAAAAAAGCTCGGGTCTTTGCAGAACTTCCTTCATGATAGTGCCGTCAGAAATCGACCAGCCACCGGCCCCTTGAAAAGCGGCTGGGTTGTAGAAAATGGGTGGCGCTTCTTTGTGCAGATTGGCAAATACTTCGAATGGATTCTTCTTCAGTTCCGGGTGAGTTTCGCCGTCCAGAGGTAAGACCAATTCTTGCGGGACATGGTCAGGTACCGTGTAATCGAACATGTGGGTCATACTGGTGCGCCTGTAAGTCAGCAGGAGGGCTTGTTGTAAGCTTGTGATAGGCTCAAAGATTACATAAACTGTACACAGCTGTAAAGTTAAATTCAGGCAATCTATATGACGGTGTTACCGCTTACACATGCGCCTTTTTGCACGGGAAATGGGATGGCTTCTTGCTAGATTCGAAACGGGTTGTTTTCAGCGGAGCAGGGCAATCGGCGGTCGGTCGCAAGCTTGAGCGATCTGCAATTGACCTGACGCTCGATGCTTCACTGGAAGCCATTGCTCATGCTGGCCTGAGTGTTTCGGACATTGATGGTCTCTGCTCATACCCCGGGGTACGCAAAGACATTTCTCCCGGGTTTGGTCCGGTAGCGCTGGCTGACGTGAAGAATGCCATGGGGCTTAAGTTGAGTTGGCACTCCGCCGGTTGGGAAGGGCCGGCCCAAGCCGGGGCGATCGTTAATGCCTGTGCTGCTGTGGCCAGTGGCCTGTGTCGCCACGTTTTGGTATTTCGTACGGTGACGGAGGCTTCGTCGGTTACAGCGGATCGCAAGGCTAGTGTTTCAGGAACGGGGGGTGATCGAATTTCGGGTCCCTTCCAATGGATGGTGCCCTTCAGGGGTTACTCAGCCGTAAATACCGTTGCGCTTTATGCCCAGCGGCACTTTCATGATTTTGGTACAACTCGTGAAACATTGGGCGAGATTGCGATCAACAATCGGCGCAATGCGGCGCTGAATCCCAAGGCGGTATTTACTGAGGCGCTCGATATGGATGATTATCTGAGCGCACGCATGATCAGTTCGCCGCTGTGCCTGTTCGATTGTGATGTGCCGGTAGATGCCAGTACGGCGATTATTGTATCCCGTGCCGAAGCCGCGAAGGATGTTACCAGCCCTGTTTATCTTGAGGCGATGGGTTGTGCGCTGCACGGGCAGGATTCCTGGGACAACTATTCTCCAAATCTGACCGAGATGGCTGCCCACGACGCAGCCTGCGCGATGTGGTCGCAGACAGATCTGACCCCTGCAGATGTTGACTTGGCACAGTTGTACGATGGCTTTTCCATGTTAACGCTGTCTTGGATAGAGGCCTTGGGGTTCTGCGGCAGGGGCGAGGCCAGTGATTTTCTGAAGGGCGGGAGCAACATAGCTCGAGAGGGTAGGCTGCCGTTGAATACCAATGGCGGCCAGCTATCGGGGGGGCGCACCCATGGCTTCGGCTACTTTTACGAGGCGATTATGCAACTCAGGGGAGAGGCGGGTGAACGGCAGTTGGCCCGGCGTCCAAGGGTGGCTGCTGTGGCGAACGGCGGTGGTCCGCTCGGTTCCTGTTTCCTGCTCAGAACAGACTAGCATTGCCCAGTTTGGGCGCGGGCTAGCTCGAATTTCTAATCCCATTACATGCGTATGGCACCGTCGAGACGAATGGTTTCGCCATTAAGGTAAGGGTTCTCGGCAATTTGGGTCGCCAGCAGGGCGAACTCCTCGGGCTGTCCCAAGCGCTTCGGATACTGCACCATGCGCTCCAGCCCCTGGCGAAAATCTTCTGGCATGGCCATCATGGCGGGGGTACCCATCAGTCCCGGCGCAATCACGTTGATGCGTACGCCCAGCTCGGCGAGATCCCGGGCGATAGGCAGGGTCATGCCAACAATGCCAGCCTTACTGGCGCTATAGGCAGCCTGGCCCTTCTGACCATCCATGTAGGCCACGGAGGCGGTGTTGATAATAACGCCTTTTTCTTCACCTTCGTTGGCACTCATCTTTTCGACGGCGAGCCTCAGCACATTGAAAGTGCCCACTAGGTTTACATTAATGACGTTTTGGAACTGGTCCAGTGGGTGTGGACCCTTACGGCTACTGTAGGTTTTTGCACTGGGGCCGAATCCGGCACAGTTGATGCAGACATGAATAGCGCCGAAGTCTTCCATAACCTGATGAATATTGGTCGCAACGTTCTCTTCGCTGATGACATTAGTCTTGTAATACTTGATCTGTCCGGGGTGTGCTTCGGCCAGTGTCTTGACGTCACCCTCCTGTAGGTCAAAGACCGCGACCTTGGCACCCTTGGCGAGAAACGCCTTCGCTGCGGCCATGCCCAGGCCGCCCGAGCCGCCCGTGATGATGGCGATTTTATGCTGTAAATCCATGTTTCTCTCCGTCAGTGACTGCTCGACCGCAGATCGGTATTAGGCGTGTTCCTGATTGTATTTGGCGACCTCGAACTGAATCAGATCGGTAAGATTGTCCGCTGGCGGCTGTGGTAGTAGAACCTCGCCATGCTCCTTTGAGGGGAGCAGGATGACGGCGTTGCCCAGGCTAGATTTTTCACCTGCCCGGTTCACGCACCACACGTCTAGGTGCACCTCAAATCGGCCGTCCCGCTCCTGTTTGTCAGTCACCTCGCCATGTAGCCATGAGGTGTCACCCAGAAAGTTGAACTTCCGGTGCTGCACTGAAAATTTCCACAACCAGCCGTCGTCCCCCATCCAGTTGGTCATTAGGTGTGTGAGCCATACCTCGCGTTGACCGCCGTAGTCGTAGGGCCCCGGGAAACCAAGTTCCTTTGCCCAGTCTTCCTGCCAGTGGCAGCGCTGCACCGTATCGGGTACCCCGAGGTGATCCTTAGGGAACAGACTGGGTATTTTTTTGCGTACGTCGTGTGTCAGCTTGAACGCCCCTGGGGGCGAAATCTGCAGGCCCCAGCCCATGTGCCAGAGAATCAGGTCGGTGAGTTTGAGCGGGCCCTTAACCATTTTTGGCAGGGTCTCACCTACAGTCACATCTTCCCAGTAGCGGGGGCTTGCCCCTCTGCGAATGTCGTTCTCTGCCTCGTAGCAGGCATCGATTTCAGCAAGTTCCTCATCACTGTAGGGCTCGGGTAGTGACATGATCTTCTTTTTCTTTTCTTGCTTTTGGTCACCCTTGTCCTGGCTGCGTTCGTTAGCGATAAACAGCCCTCGCCGTGCGGCGACAGGCTCCCCATCTTGGTTTCGCTGGAAGATCCCGCGTACCTCATGAATCGACTTGCCGCCGAAGCGACCCTCTGTCAGTCGGGTGCCGACCAGGGCCTTACGCAAGTAGCAGCGATCCTCTTCCTTTAACGGCTTCCACCATTCGAAAGTCATTTCTGCCTGATAGGCACCCAGCCCGCTGAGTGGGTCCCCTTTAAGCTTTTTCTTAAGTTCCGGGGGCAGGGGAGGGACGTCATTTTCTCCCATGGTGTAGGTAAACCCCGGCGCGGTGATCAGGCCACCCCAGCGGGAATCTTTGGCATAGTTGGCATCACAGTAGAGCGGGTTGTCATCGCCATAGCCCCAGCAGAAATGGCGCGAGCCGTCCTGGGTAACCACGTCATTGTGGTAACGGCGGGGTTCCGGTACTTCTATGCCAACGCGTTCTTGCATCCTGTGCAGTGTCGAGTCAGTAATTTTTCCCGCATCTGCTGGCTCGCTTTGTTTGGCACTCATTGGCTTAGTTCCTATTCACAGATCTGTATTGTATATTAGCTTTACAGTAGTGACTAGTAATATAGGGCGGCGAAATTGTTGGTGACATAGGCAGGGGGTTCTCCTGCTGTGCTAGAGCCAGTATCAATCACCGCGTGTACGCTGGCCCGGGTTTCAGAGTTGCCGTGGGTGATGAGACGAGCTACCCCTGCTCAGTTCGTTCAGCTGCCATTAGCGGGGCTATCTTCCGCTTGAAACTGGTTCAGGTTTGTAGGCAGGGTTTGCCTTTTTAATCACAAAGCACCTCATACGTTACGATTGGTTAGCGCTGGCGAACGTCTTAAATCTGATTGCGCTGACGATCGAGTTCGCTTTTGAGATCGCCAGCGGTTATCCCGCCGCTCAGCTTTGCACCACCTATGATGAACGAAGGTGTGCCCGTGATGTCGAGGACTTCTGCCAGCGCGCGCATCTCCTTTAGGTATTGATGGACCTGCGGGTCGCGCATATCCACCTGCAGTGTTTCGACGTTGAGCCCGACTTCTGCAGCTGTGGCGAAAATCAGTGTCATATCCAGCTCTGAATCTATCGTCATCAAAGCGTGATGGAATTCCGGAAAGAGGCCCTGCCGGTGAGCAGCGACGGCTGCCCGCGCAGCCATGATCGAGTGGCTGCCATAGATGGGAAGTTGGCCGTATACATAGCGAATACCGGGCTCTGTGGCGCGGACCTGTTGTAGCTCAGGGTAACTGACCCTGCACGGAACGCACTGATAGTCGTAAAACTCGATAATGGTGATATCTGTGTTTGCGCTGCCAGAAGAGGGCGTGAGCGGTGATAGCAACAATTCCTGGTGAGCGCTTAATATTGACTGTCGTTCCTCGGCAACCCGACCTTGTCCGCGGCGTAACAGCGCTCTACGGATCGCATCGCTCACTGCTTCATCGTCGAACACGATGTCAGGATGCATGAGGAGGTATTCTCTCACCAGGTCGGGATCAATATTACCCGTTGAGGAGGGATCGGAGTCACTGGAGCCACAGGCTACGGCGGCGAGGACCAAGATGAGCGTGACAAAATTTCTTAGGGCACGGTGCATGCGGTTTTTGGCTTCCTGGCAGTGCGCTACTGATTCGCCTTGATAACAAAAGAGTGCGGCTCGCGTAATGCTGTTGTGATGAGCAGGGAGCCGTCTTCCTGCCATAGGGTCCCAGGAGGTAACGGACCGCCTTTGCTGATGTCACCCAAATATGCTCCGTCCTTTAGTAACGCATAGGTCTTGTCCGTTCCCAACTGACGGACTGTGAACGAGACGGTGCTGCTTGCTGCAGGTCCAGCGACTAGCGTTACGACAAGAGCGTCTTTTTCGCGATCAAAAACGGCCTGCGTGACACTGGCTTCGAGGTAGTCGATATCGCTGATGAACGGGTCTGCGAAGTGGGACTTCTCCCAGGGTCGGTTATAGATCTCCCAGAGTCCGTCCTTCGGATTGATGTTCGCAAAGCCGATTAGGACGTTGCCCGTCAACGGACCCACGTTGTGAATGTACCCCAGCCAGTCCCGAAAGAAGTTGTATATATAAAACCTTGTGTGCGGATAGTAGTAGCCCCCGTCCTTCCACGTCGGCTCGAAGTGCGCGTCGGCGTAATCGATCATTGTCTGTACCGTGTCAGTATCGCCAACCTCAGAAGCTAAGAGGGCAAAAAAACCGAAGTCGAACGAAACGCCCCACCCCATGTTTTCGAAGGGCCAGCCTCTTAGCAATGATGGAAAGTAGCGTTCTTTCTGATCTGGATAAATGCTCTCGATATATTCCTTGTCCCAAACGTGCTGGGCGTGACCATTCCAACCATCAGCCCAGGCATAGGTTGCAGGGACAACTTCATCCTCTTTAACTTTCATAAAATACATCGTGGTATTTGTTTCGGGGTCAATATAGTTACGCTTTTGCATAACCTTCTTAAACTCTTTGCGGACCTTTACCGAAAGCTCCGTACCATTTTCTAGGTCGTAGGACATAAGGCCGAGAATAGGGTGCTGGTTGCACTCGGCGTAAACGGCATTGCGCTCGCACTCAATACCGCGGTAATGATCCTCCTCAAATTGATTGGCGATGACATTGGTCAGTCGATTGAAGTCATATTTCATTTCGATGGGACCCTGGCCATATTCAACCGGTGCGAAGCGAAATGTGAGAGAGCCCGGTTCCTCGTAGCGATTGTCGTCGAACAAGTTTTGGTGCAGGCCCACCATCTGTAAAAGATGACCGCTATACATAATGTTCTTTTTAATATTGGGGTCGATCCAGCCGTACCAGTCATCTTCGGTATAGGTGGTCATGGCCTCCATACCGGCTTCGATTTCAGTGCGGTCCGTTAGATCAAATTTGCTCACATGTGCCCAATAGTCCCACACATCTTTGTAGATCATTCTCTGAATCAGTCTCGCCGATGCGTTCTGGTAAAGGTCGCGATGGGCGGGTGTATAGTGATAGTGAGTAGCAGCTAAGGCGTATTGCGCAAAGGCAATCTGAAACTGGTATGCGTGGAAGTTCATATAGTAGACGGGATCAGTTTCACCCATTAGCGAGAAATCGCCATCAAGCTGGTTTGCCAAATTAATCATGTGGCGCACATGGCCCATCTGCTGGGTCGAGAGTGCGGGATAACTTGCTGGGTCAGGATCTGGATCGGCAGCGAGGCCCGCGCGTGGGATAAGAAGCGCGATTGCCAGAGCTGTTGATGCGAGGAATGCGGCCACTGCCTTTTTTAAATGCATGCTTGTTGTTTCTGCTTTACACGATTGATAACAAAAATGAACGGATGATAGTATCCGGCATGTCATATGACATGTAAAGTGTGAAAAGAAATCTTGAGATAACGGGTCAAATAATTACCAAGGGTAGAAACCATGCCAAGTGAAGCATCAATCGGCGTGAAAGCAGCCGTCATACGCGAGAAGTCCGGGGAATTTCATATTGAGGATTTGTGCCTAGAGACGCCACGCCGTGACGAGGTTCTCGTACGAATAGCAGGTGTTGGAGTCTGCCATACAGACCTCGTGTGTCGAGATCAGTATTTTCCAGTGCCCTTACCCTGTGTATTTGGCCATGAGGGCTCTGGCATTGTCGAGAGCGTCGGGGAGTCAGTCACTAAGGTGAAGCCTGGCGATCGCGTTGTGCTCAGCTATCTCTCCTGTGGTGAATGTGAGCCTTGCCTCGAACACAGTCCGGGATACTGCCACGAGCTCTACGGTTGTAACTTCGCCGCGACTCGTCGCGATGCCTCCACAACCCTGCGCAAGGGTAGTGAAGTTATTCACGGTAACTTCTTCAATCAATCCTCTTTTGCAACCCATGCCTTAGCCACTGAAAAGAACACGGTTAAGGTACCCGACGACGTTCCGCTCGATCTATTGGGTCCGCTGGGCTGCGGCGTTCAGACCGGAGCCGGCGCCGTAATGAACTCGCTCAATCCGCGACCCGGTATGAGTATTGCGATATTTGGCTGCGGCTCTGTAGGGCTCGCCGCAGTGATGGCGGCAAAGGTCGCAGGATGTAGTCAAATCATCGCCGTCGACCCCAATGCTTCGCGCCTTGAGTTGGCGCGTGAATTAGGTGCTACCCATGCTATCGATCCGACCCAGGGCGACCCCATCGAGGGTATCCATCAAATCAGGCCGACGGGTGTTCACTACACGCTGGAGTGCACGGGGATACCCGAGGTCCTCCGGCAAGCTGTGGATTCTCTGACGTTGACCGGGGTATGTGGTCTCATTGGCGTATCGCCTGTGGGCACAGAGTGTGCGATCGATATGAACAGTATTATGTTTGGCCGCAGCCTGCGCGGCATCATCGAAGGTGACAGTGTTCCCGATGTATTCATCCCCAGGTTGGTAGAGTTATACAAACAGGGCCGCTTCCCGTTTGACAAGCTGATCACATTCTACAAACTCGAAGACATCAATAAAGCGGTCGAACACACTGAGCAGGGGAAAGTGATCAAGGCGGTTTTGCGGCCTTAAAGGCCATCATCGGCGTAGTTTTTTCGGAGAGCAATATGGGCTATTGGTACCTGGCAATCGCAATAGTGGCTGAAGTGCTAGCAACAAGTGCACTCAAGGAGTCACAAGGTTTTTCCAAGCTGCTGCCAACGCTGCTGGTAATGGCGGGCTACGGCGCTTCGTTCTACTTTCTCTCGCTTGTCCTCCAAACGATTCCGATAGGTGTCGCCTATGCACTGTGGGCTGGGCTCGGCATTGTACTGATAACCATTGTGGGCGCAGTGGTCTTCGGCCAAAAAATGGATTTAGCGGCCATTCTGGGTATCGCCCTGATTATTAGTGGCGTTGTTGTCCTGCGGGTATTTTCCAGCGCAGACACTTAAGAAGGCCCCAGAACCAATGTCGAGGCATGCTTCAGTTACTGGGTCTCTAACGCGGAATAAAGTATGAGTAAGGTGTTCATTATTGGTGCTACCGGAGGCGTGGGTTCAAGACTGGGTCCAATGCTGGTCGAAGCGGGACACGGTGTGACAGGGCTACATCGTCACCCTGACCAAGCAGATAAACTGCTGAGTGCAGGTATTACCCCTTGGCTTGGTGACATTATGTTCATGTCAGTGGAAGACCTGGCTGCAGCCACGCGGGATTGCGATGTCGTTGTATTCTCGGCCGGTGCCGCTGGCAGTGGGCCTGAGCGGACCACCGCCATCGATGGGGAAGGTGTCATTAAAACTGTTCATGCAGCCCGGGCAAATGGTATAGCGCGTGTCTATTTGGTCTCCGCCTTTATGGATGCGGGTCGCGCTCAGCCGAGAAAAGACGGCTTCGAGCACTATATGAAAGTGAAGCGACAGGCCGACAATGCTTTGGCTCAATCGGAATTAGACTGGGTCATTCTGCGCCCCGGAACGCTTGTCAGTGAGGACGGTAATGGCAGGGTAAACGCAGGACTGGCCATTAGCTACGGTTCCGTAGCTCGAGGCAACGTCGCCAGGATGTTGGCAGCCCTCATCGATACCCCCGCTATTCGTCGAGAAATTATAGAGATTACAGACGGTGATATTCCGGTGCAGGATGCCGTGATGTCGCTCCAAAGATAGTATTTTTACGCTCGCGGAAACGGTCGAAATGAAGCTCAATAAAGTACACCCTGACTATCAAAGTTCGGCGCGTTGGATCCCGGCGCTGCCCTATCATTGGCCGCCTGTTCGCATGCTGGTGAACGCTTTGGTGAAGCTGATACCCCCCTTTAGGGGGGATGCACAGACCACAGTTCGTTGGGCAGTGCATGGACCATCACGTAGCAAGATATACCAGCCGGCAAGTCCGGCAAGCGATGCCGCGCTGTTGTGGATTCACGGCGGCGGTTATTTGTGCTTTAGCGCCAATACTGACGATGCTACCTGCCGTCGCCTCGTGGATGCCCTGGGTATTACCGTGGTATCGGTCGATTACCGCTCAGCGCCCCAAAGCGCCTTTCCCGCGGCGCTAGATGATTGTGTGGCTAGCTGGGAATGGCTGCAACAGCACAGTGTAGAGCTAGGTATCGATCCGCAGCGGGTCGTTGTCGCCGGTGAGAGCGCCGGTGGTGGGCTGGCCGCGACGCTGGCGCAGCGATTACTCGATGAGGGTGGCCCACCCCCCGTTGCGCAATGGCTATTGGCCCCCATGCTTGACGATCGCACCGCCACACGTGAGGACTTAACGGCGGAGCAGCATTTCGTGTGGAACAACCGCAACAACTGGGGGGGATGGCAACGGTACCTGGGACAGGATCCCGGTTTGCCCGAGGCCCCCACCCACGCTGTAGCGGCACGCCGGGAATCGCTCGCCGGCCTGCCCGAGACTTTGCTGACCATTGGCGATTTGGATTTGTTCCATGAGGAGTGCGTGACCTACGCCGAGCGACTGCAATCCGACGGGGTCGCTTGTGAGTTGTTTGTCACCGAGGGGGGGGTGCACGGTATGGAAACACTGTTGCCGGCGTCCCCGCCGGGCCGGCTGCACTGGGACGCAGTGTTCGCTTTCCTAGGACGAAAGCTGGATCTCAATCAAGATCGCAGTAACCCGAACTAGTTGGCGTTCCCGGTCATTCACAGGGTTGCAATGAATGTCAGTCCGACTCCCGAGAGCAGGGCGGCGATCATCGCAGACAAGCTTGTGTTTGAGAGTCGGTATTTGCGAGGTAAATCGCCTAGCGCAGTTGCGGTTCGAACAGAGGTAGGTAGATCTCTTCCTGTTGCTCGAAAACTACCTTTACAGACATACCTATGAATACAGCCTCCGGATCGATGTTGACGATTTCGGTGCTGAGTCGCAGGCCCGGTTGTTCGTCGAGTTCCACGGCGGCGAACACATAGGGCACGGGCAGATCTGGCACCCAGGGCATATGGTTTACCGTATAAGACACCACGGTGGCTTTGCCGGACACGGGGGTCGCGACAACGTCTCTGCTGTGGCAGGAGGGGCACATGGGCACGGGGGGGTGAACGTACCGCTGGCAGCTCTGGCACTGGTTGATCATCAGATGGCCTGACTGACCTCCAGTCCAGAAGGCCTCGGTGTGAGGCTCGATGTCGGGTAATGTTCTTGGTACGTGAATTCCCACTGTTTCACCCTTGCAAGAATGTTTGTTGCCCGTTTTCGCGGGTTTGCACGTGAGGTTCAGGCGGCCCGGAAATCGATGACCTTGATTTCCAGATACTCGTTCAGGCCTTCTTCGCCGTATTCGCGGCCGATGCCGGATCGCTTGTAGCCGCCAAAGGGTACGCTGGGATTCAACCGACCGCCACCTCCGTTGATCAGTACGCCGCCGGTGCGCAGCTGCATGGCAATGCGATAGGCCTTGCCCGGGTCTTGCGAGAACACACCGCCACTGAGGCCATATTGGGAGTCGTTGGCTATTGCAATGGCTTCCTCTTCGGTATCAAAGCCAATAACGCAGACGACCGGGCCAAAAATTTCCTCCTGGGCAATTGCAGTACTGTTACTGGGACAGTCGAAAATCGTGGGCTCAATAAAAAAGCCCTGCGCCATGCCCGTTGGTATGTTGCCGCCGTAGACCAGAGAATTGCCATCGCGCTTACCCTGTTCAATATAGGCGAGCACCCGCTCGCGCTGCGCAGCACTGATCAGTGGCCCCATGCCGGTCTCGGGGTCGGCGGGGTTGCCCAGTTTTACCTGACTTGCCATGGCCTTTAACATCTCAAGGTACTGATCCTTGATGGTGTTGTGCACCAGTTGTCGGGTTTGCAGCACGCAGCCCTGGCCGCACTGGTTGGTTAGGTGGATCAACCCGGCGAAGGCCGCCTGTTCCAGGTCGGCGTCTTCGCAGACGATCATGGCAGATTTGCCCCCCAGCTCGAGGGCAACCCGTTTAAGTGTGGCGGCTCCCTGGGCCTGAATCATCGCGCCGACTTTGTCTGATCCGGTGAAGGATATCTGGTCGACTCTCGAGTCTGTGGTCAGTTTTTCGCCCACATCGACGCCGCCAGTGACGATACTGAAAACTCCCGGGGGAATGCCCACCTCGTTTGCGATATCGCCCAGAATCATCGCCTCGAGAGGCGTGTGGGGCGCAGGCTTGAGAATAAAGGTGCAGCCAGACGCCAAAGCAGGGCCCAGTTTGGCCAGGTTTAAGAAAAACGGGTAGTTGTAGGCGGTAATGCCTACGGACACGCCTAGGGGCTCGTAGACCTTGACGGTGCTGCCCAGGGTTTCGCCCCCCGTGGCCCAGTTGGTGTGCGCCGAGACGGAGCTGGGTATGACGAATTCGCGGCGCTGAATTTGGTCGATATAGTACTGCAGGCCGTCGAGAGCCATATCGAACTGCATAATGGAGGCAACGGGAATGATGGACCCTGCTTCAGCGACGCAGAGCTGAACGATCTCATCTTTTCTGGCAATCAGGGCATCGTGGAATCGCTGCAGAATCACCGCGCGCTCACGCCACGCCATCTTCGGCCAAGGGCCATGGTCGAACGCTTCTCTGGCCGCGGTAATGGCGGCGTCGGCGTCGGCGGCCGTCGCAACCGGTACCTCGCCAATGGCTTCCTCGGTGGCAGGGTTGATTACGGTGTAGGTTTCGCTGCCTTGAGGTTTAACCCAGCTGCCACCGATGTAAAGTGACTCGTAGTCTGTTTTGAGTGGCATGGTTCTTATCCTGCGTTTGCGGCGATCTTAATCATAATTATGCTTTACATAAGTGTATAGTATAATGAGCAGATTAACGGTATTTTTTAAAGGGAGTTTGAGCCAGCTAATGAAGATTGTAGTGGATTGCGATAAATGCCAGGGGCATGCAATGTGTGCTTCTCAGGCGGCGGAAGTCTATGAGTTGGACGACACCGGCTATAACAGCATGGGCGAATTTACTGTGGTTGAGGGGCAGGAGGACGCCGCCAGACTAGGCGCATCCTGGTGTCCCGAGGGCGCTATTACCGTTATTGAGTAACGCGGTATGAAGACGATTTACAGCGAGCAGCACCGTCTGCGAGACGCTAAGACCGAGCTGCACGGGGGAGAGCTGGTGCGACCCTTCGAGAAGCCGTCAAGAGCTGAAGTCGTGCTCAGGGTGGTGCGAGAGTCGGGCCTTGGCGAAGTTTTAGGTCCTGAGTGGTTTTCCTTGGATCCGGTATTGGCAGTGCACGACGCCGACTACGTCGCGTTTCTTCAGATTGCGTGGCAGGAGTGGCAGGACGCTGGCTACGCCGGAGAGGTGATTGCCAATGTTTGGCCAGCCCGACGTATGCAATCCCGAGTGCCTCGGTGCATTGACGGTAAGGTGGGCTACTACGCCATGGCGGCGGAGACATCGATCTCCGAGGGCACCTGGGCGGCGGCGCTCGCGTCCAAGGACGTGGCGCTCACGGGTGCGAAAGCCCTGTTAAAAGGGGAGTGCGGCGTGTTTTCCCTGTGCCGCCCTCCCGGCCACCATGCTGCGTTGGATATGTATGGCGGCTATTGTTTTCTCAACAATGCGGCCATCGCGGCGCAATATCTGCGTGATCAAGGCGCTGTGCGTGTGGCCATCCTCGATATCGATTTTCATCACGGTAACGGTACTCAGGATATCTTTTATGAGCGCGATGATGTGCTGTTCTGCTCGCTGCATGGGAATCCTGAGGATGCGTTTCCGCATTTTCTCGGTTATGCCGATGAGACCGGCACTGGATTGGGGGCCGGCTTTAACCACAACTATCCTATGCCACCAGGGACGTTATTTGCGCAGTGGCAAGAGGCTCTGGTCAGTGCCCTGTCTCGAATAGTCAATTTTTCACCCCAGTATTTGGTGGTTTCCTTGGGTGTCGATGCCTTCGAAAATGACCCGATCAGTTTTTTCAAGCTGACCTCATCCGATTTTCTCACTACTGGCCAGATGATCGGCGCAATCGATATCCCCACCTTGTTCGTGATGGAGGGTGGTTATGATGTCGACGAAGTGGGGGTTAATGTGGTCAACGTCTTGAAGGGATTTCAGGTGAAGACTGAAGTTGGCTGAGCACTGGCAGAAAACAAGGTTCGAAACTGCGAGTGGTCTGACCCTTGTGGCAGATATGGCCGGGCCCGAGAACGGTCAGCCCGTTATTTTGCTACACGGGGGTGGCCAAACGCGCCATTCCTGGAGCAAGGCCCTCTCAGAATTGGCGGCTGCGGGATACAAGGTGATATCGCCTGATTTGCGAGGCCATGGAGAGAGTCAATGGTGCCCCGAGGGCCGCTATACCTTGGATGACTATATGGTCGATTTGGCGCTCATCATGGGTATCCTAGTTTCGTCGCCGATATTGGTGGGGGCCTCATTGGGTGGTGTGGTATCGCTAGTGGGTCTGGGTGAGCAGCAGTTACCCCCCGCACGGGCACTCGTGTTGGTCGACGTTGTGCCGCGCATGGAGACGCTTGGCCTGCGGGAAGTGATTGATTTTATGTCAGCTAACACGGGCGGATTTGTGTCAATTGACGCAGCGGCCCATGCGGTTGGGCAGTATTTGCCCCATCGCCCTCGGAGTTCCAGTCGAGATGGCCTGCTCAAGAACCTGAGGCAACGCAGCAACGGACGCTACTACTGGCACTGGGACCCCGCGATTCACAGTAACGCAGGCTCGCCCGATGGCATTGAAACCATGGCGCTGCGAATGGAAGCCGCCGCGAGGTTGATTGATGTGCCTACGCTGGTGATGCGGGGCGGGCGCAGCCGAGTGGTGAGTGCGGAGGGGGTGGCACACTTGGCGGAGCTGATACCCCATGCCGACTTTGTAGATATTGCCGAAGCCGGGCACATGGTTGTTGGCGATCAGAATGACGAGTTTAACGCCGTTATTCGAGAGTTCCTCGTCTCTTCATGTGGTAGTGCATGAAACCTTAAATGGCGTCCCAAGGACTGCTCATCGCAACGTAAGCGTCAAAATATAAAACCCATGGAATATTGCTCAGTTGCAATCATGTGCTTGTCCAGGTGACTTGGCCCAACTGGTTGCGACGCCACTCCGTGGGGGTAAAAACTGCCCGTATGCAGTCGCGAAATTTCAGCACGCTCGTGCCTTTGGTTTAAATTATAGAAAATTACTATTGTTTGAGAATATTTATTAACTAACGGTTGTTTAGCATTGCGTGACAAATTTAGTTAATCGGTTAACTTTTCAAGTGCTGTGCAATAGGCTCCGCTGAGCTCTATTTTAAGTAAACCACTGACCTTAAATTGTTTCAAAAGCGGGCAACGTGCATTAGGTCCGTATTTGTATCTGGCTTGGGGCATACACCATGAAACCGCGTATTTGCGGTTATCCATCTATTGGTCGGTGCTCTGCGAGCTGTTGTAGTTATATGAGTCTCAAAACATTAATTTTACGTTCTTTTGTTGGCCCACTAGTTTGCACGTTGTGGCTGGTGCTCTACGCCCCACAATGTATTAAAAAACATAATCTTTAGCATTAAGCGACAGTTTTTAACAACGCCATTAACTTTCATGCTTCAACTCACTACCCTGCGGCGACGGGATTTTAGGTCCCATGGTCGCGTTTACCTCGGCTGTAAACCGGGGTTGTTCTGTGAAAAAGGGTGTTGAAGTTTATATGGTTAATCTGATTTTTAAGTTAGCAACACTCTGCCTTTTGGCCTGCGCCTCGCTAACGTCGGCTGAAACCTTGGTGGTGGACGAAAGCAACCATAGGGGCTGGAGCTTTTTCGCAAAGCCCGCTGTCACTGCTGCGGGGGAGGCGCCGGTTACCGGCATAGCCGACTCTCTGGGTGGCTCTGCTTCGCTCAATTTTACGATGTCCGGCGCCATGGGTAATAAGCGTTATGTGAAGTTGCGCCAACAAGATTTTGCTGCTGCGGGCTTGACAGATATTACGACGCTAAGCGACCTCAAGAGCATTAGCTGGCACATTCACCACAGCGATCCTCTGACTTACCCCCAGTTTTCCGTGACCCTCAGGGCAAAGCCTAATCTTCAAATCGATGGTCAAATGTACACGTACAAAAAGTACGAGAGTCTGCACTTTGTGCGGAATAACCAGCGACTTAATCCGAGTCAATGGGACACGGTGGCCGTCGACTTCACCGGAAGAGGAGGGAAGGGATCGAAATTTCGACACAGTGGCCCGTTAGATGCCGACTCGCCGATCAACCCCAACACGCACCAAAACTACACGATTAATCAGTGGATACAACTGTATGGCGATCTCGAGATTGCTTCGATTCGTTGGGGCTACGGCAACAAAAATAACGCTTTTGAATTTACCTCGTATATTGACTACCTCGAGATTAATGGCACAACCTTTAATTTTGAGGGCGCACCTCTTCAGCCGCCAGGCCCGCCCACTGATGTGGTGGCAACGCCGGGGGACGGCCAAGTCTCCGTGGCCTTTACCGCTGCCGTGGCTAACACCTCGGCCATTACCCGTTACGAGTATCAGCTCGGCACTCAGGACGGCGCTGGGAACTGGAGCGAGGGTAATTGGACGTCGACCGGTGGCACCAGCTCCCCTATCACCATTGCCGGTCTGACCAACGGCACCGATTACCGCGTGGGCCTGCGCGCTGTCAGCAATGCGGGCGAGGGCGAGGAATCCCCTGTTGTGATTTTCGCGCCGCGAAAAGCGACCACCGCCATTGGGCTTACAGTGCAAGCGGGAAGCCCTCTAGGGTTCTCTTTGGCAGGCTTTACATCAGACTATGTGAAGGACCGCAGTGCGGTCGGTATTGCGGACGGATTGCCCGGCGGTAACGCCAGCATAAACGCTTCATTAACTGGCCAGGGAGGCGACCGGTGGGGATTGTTCCTCAAGCCCGCACAGTACAAGGCCGATGTAAAAACCGAAGAAGGCGGCGCCTACGGCGGCCGCAAGATTGACCGGCTTTCCGATCTCACCAGTCTCAGCTTCAGGGTGAACCACAGCGGTAATGGGAATTATCCCAAGCTGGGTTTTCAGATGGCGCGTAACGACAACAGTGATGATGGAAAAACCATCGCGCAATTGAATGTTGATATGAGTCAAGTGCCTCCACTCGGCGCAGGATGGAATTCGGTCAGCATTGATTTCGATGAAACACTTTTCCGCAGTGCTTATCTTTCTGAAGGGGAAAAATCCGAAGCAAAGACGCTGTCTGAGTGGATTGCCGAGTACGGCGACCGGCGGATCAATTTAGTCCGGTGGCAGACGGGATCTTCAGGCGGCAAGACCACGAACACGACTTACGTCGACCAAATCGAGGTGAACGGCGTCACCTACGATTTTGAGGGGTTGCTACCTTTGCCGCCGTCGGCCCCGACCGACCTGGTCGCAGCACCTGGCACTGAAGCTGGCATTACCTTTACGTTTACGCCGGGTGATCCCGGTGATAGTGCGATTATAGATTATCAATACAGCTTGAACGGTGATGCGGGCAGCATTGCTACTTGGACCTCACTGGGCAATCTTCCATCGCCTTACCAGTTTGTTGTCTTGTCGGGGTTGAAAAACGGACGTGAGGACACCTTGTTTTTGCGTGCTGTGAGTAATTCGGGAGTGGGTGAGAGCGCCACCGTGGCCTTTCGGCCGCGGGCCGACTTGGCCCCTATTACAATGACGGTCGACAGTACCGACGCTCGTGGATTTTATCTTTCTAGCGCTTCCTCCGACTATGTAAAAGAGCGTGACCAGGCGGGCATCCCTGATAAAAACGGGGGAAATACCAAGAGCTTAAATGCGAGCCTCTCGAAGTCCGGTGATGTTTGGCGAGCAGAAATCAAAGCTGAGGATCTTAATGCCGGGGGCCGGGTCCTCGGTAAACTCCATGATATTGAGAGTTTGAGCTACGAGGTGTGGCACGACGCGAAGGGCAACTATCCTCAGTTGAGCATTCTCATCGCTCGTTTGGACGGAGAAAGAGCGGAAGCGCTTTATTTACAAGTCAATAAACAGTCTTTGGGTTCGACGAATGCTTGGAATACCGTCACCGTAGACCCCGCGACGTCACTGTTCAAAAACAACAACCAAAACAATAGCGATGACGCCAATGCCGGCGAGACCTACACCCTCAACCAATGGATCACGTTTTATGGTGACCGGGTGGTCAAACGCATTCGGTGGGGGGGCACGCGTAGTGTACCTAGCGAGACGTATCTCGATTTTCTTGAAATCAACGGTGCAACCTATGACTTTGAAGCCGTTCCTCCCGCAGTAATTGCCCCGCCACCGTCGATACAATCTGTAACCGTCGGAGACAAGCAGGTCACGGTGAGCTTTAGCGCGGGCGATAACGCCGGTGCAACCGTATTGGCCTATGAATATCAAGTGGATGAGGGCGAATGGACCTCTACCCCTGACGGTGACAACGTGGCGCCTTTTACCATCTCCGGTTTGACCAACGGCACAACCTACACACTGACTATGCGCACCCTGAGCGCGGGCTTGGATGACGAGACGCTCGAAAGTGAGGCGTCAGATTTGGTGAGTTTTATCCCCGTAGGGCAGCCTCTGCCGCCAACAAACCTCTCGGCAGAAGTGGGCGATGAATCAGCCATTGTCGACTTTGAAAATACTAATACGGGAAATGGCGCTGAGATTACCAATTACCTTGTCAGTTTAGATGGCGGCCCGTTTGTGGCGCTGGATCCTGCTATTAGCAGCGGGCCCGTCACATTTACTGATCTTACCAACGATCAAACCTACTCGGTGGTGCTTAAAACACAGACCGGTTCTGAAGGGCAGGCTTTGTTCAGCGAGCCTTCTGACATCCTCGAGTTTACACCTGAGTCGGGCGCATCAGTCCCTGACGCACCCACCAACGTTGCACTCACCCCCGGCGATCAACAGTTGTCAGTGAGCTTCACCTCAGGAAGCGACAATGGCTCGGCGATTACTAATTATGCCTATCAAATTAATGGCGGGCGTTGGTTTGATTTAAACCCCACAAGCACAGGCAACTCATTTGTCATTGCGGGTTTAGAAAACGGCGAGACTTATAGCGTGTCAATCAGGGCGATTAATGCCGAGGGTTATGGTGCGAATTCAGACCCTAAAGCTGCAACATTGCTGCGGCCACAGTTCATTATTGTCACCGACGATGGTAAGACAATTGACCTGAACATTACGCCAGAGAGTGGCAGTAGCTGCTCTATTGCGACAGCGGAATTGGTGGAAGCACCGGCGCTGGAGGGCAATGTGAAATCGGCGTACGAGAACATGCTCGATTTCACCCTCGAAAACTGCAAGGACGAGGAGACGGTGGCCGTTGAAATCACGCTGAGTGAGGACCCGCCTGCTGAGGGCATGGCTTATAAGTATGAGTATCAAAACAGCCTGTGGAGTGCCATTGAGGGTGCCAGCATCAACGGCAGAACAATTAGCTATGACCTCATAGATAACGGCCCTCTGGACGCAGATCCCACACTTGGCAAAATCAGCGACCCTGTTGCAGTGGCCGTGCCCTCGGGTAAGCCCGAGGCGCCCTATGACCTTGTAGCGACGCCGGGTAATGGCACCGCTACTGTCGCTTTCACTGCAGGGGATGATGGTGGTAATGAGATCACCAACTACTCATATAGTACCGACGGGGTCACCTACAGTTCGCTAGACCCCAAAAAAGCTGCAAGCCCAATCGTGATTCCTGATCTGATTAATGGCAAAAGCTTCCCCATTACGCTCAAAGCGCAAAACAGCGAAGGCGATAGCCCTGCCTCGAAACGGGTAGTGGTGACGCTTTCGTCAAGCTGTGCCGACGTGTTGGATTGGTCTACTGCTGCCAGCAATGACGAGTGGGTTTGTCAGATAGATGGGCAAGAGTACGAGTACGCCGACTTTCATGTGTTAACGGTGGTCGAGGGTGACAGCACGGATATTTGTAAAAGTGGTTTGCCGATTAACGTTAACAACCAAGACAATGACGCTGTGTTCTGTCAACAATCAGCCGGTGTCGTCAGGGCAGTGTTTGATTGGGCTAACCGCAGTCACAAGCCCGATGATATGGGGGTGCGACTCAGCTGGCTGAATACGATCACTCAATTTGGCTCTAGAGCGCAGGGAAACGTCCCCTGCGGCGCGGCAGGAGAGACCGTAGCGGGGCGCTGTGCCAATCAATTAGCCGACGGTTTTAGGGCATTCGTCGATATGGCCGGTCCGGGGGGCGTTGCCATCGTTGATTTGGATATTGCGAACCTTACCAGCCTAAATGCCATGTTTGTGCGCGCAAGGGCGTTTAACGAGAACATCGGCGCTTGGGATACGAGCGCCATCACCGACATGGGCTACATGTTCAACGGTGCTAAATCGTTCAATCAAGACATCAGCGGATGGAAGACTGGCTCAGTGACAAGAATGAAGTTTATGTTCTTAAATGCCCAAAGTTTTAATCAACCCCTTACTTGGGATACGTCCAACGTCACAACAATGGCCAGCATGTTCAAAAACGCGGGGGTCTTTAACCAAGATATTTCCAACTGGAATACCGGTAACGTCACCGACATGAACGCCATGTTCAAACAAGCCAAAGCTTTTGATCAGGACCTGTCGGGTTGGAACGTTACGAAGGTAACGGACTACAGTGACTTTGACACCACTACCGACGCCTGGTGCGGCCTTGGTTTTGATAATCGTGGTCGGCCAATCGGTTTCAGTCCCACAGAGGCAGTGGGTTGTTTGAATGTTGTTTTGAAGGCCCCTGAGAGCGGCAGCGTTGGCGAGGAAATTAACTATGAGGTTCAGTATTACAACGCGTCTACCACGCCGTTTGATAATGGCGTACTGACGTTGGATATTCCCTCGGGTATTAGCATCATCGATGCAGGCGAGGGCGCTATCAATGGTTCGCAAATCACCTGGACGAATATCGAGGTGCCAGCGGGCAGCTCTGCCAATGGTGGCGGCGGTGAGCTGAAGGTGGGTGCCACGATCGGTGCCGGCGTCACTGACGGTACCAAGCTGATCGCTTCTGCGACCCTCAGTGATGGTGCTGCAACCTCGATCAACGACGTGGCGGGGACGATCGTCAGTGCCAAGTCTTTGCTGAGCGCTACGTTGAGTTTCGCGGAGACCGTGCTTCCGGGTGAGGTCATTGAATACGCCTTGTCAGTGGAAAACGTCGGGCAGAGTCCGACCGAAGGTGGTGAGATTACGCTCACGTGGGAAGGCGATGTGCCGTTTACCATTGAGGGTAACGGGGGGGCTACCTGTAACGGTACGTCGTGCCGTTGGGTGGGAGAACTGGCTCCTAACGATCCACGCTCCCAGACTGTACAAGTACGTATTGGTGTTGATGCGACCGCTAACGCGACGCTCACAGCGACGTTATCGGCGTCAGCAACCAACGAGCTTGAAACTGCTGACAGCAAGGCTTCAGCGACCACTGAGATCCTTGCGCTGCCATTGCCTAAGTTGAATGTTGACGTGGCGACGCAACCGCAAGGTGTGGTCGATGTGGGCGCGCAGTTTACGGCGTTTGTTGACCTGAGCAATACGGGCAGCGGGTCGGCAGGCTCGACGACGGTGACGTTGGATATTGGCAGCGCGACGTATGTCGGTGCGGCTGTGGGTGATGCGCCTAGCTACGACAGTAACAGTAACGCAGTGACCTGGACGGTAGACAATCTCGACACTGCTCAAGTGGAAGTGTTGTCGGTAAGGTTGCAGGCGCCGCAAGCCGAGGGTGCTGTCATTCTCAAATCGGAGGTGAGCACAACGGCGGCGGGTAATGTCATCACTGACAGT
Organism: Luminiphilus sp. nBUS_07; assembly: GCF_051201685.1. Taxonomy (GTDB): domain Bacteria; phylum Pseudomonadota; class Gammaproteobacteria; order Pseudomonadales; family Halieaceae; genus Luminiphilus. Next base: position 1,097,172 of record NZ_CP179213.1, read on the forward strand.
GCCTCGAGGTCACTGAGTGTGACTGGGACTGCGGTCTTGGATCTGCAGCTGAGCCTTGATCCTAAGGACCAGCTGTTGCCGGGCGATGTGCTCGATATGGCTTTCAGATTCCAAAATATCGGTAATGCGGCGGCCTTTGAGGTTGTGCTGGCCACCGATACGCCGGTCGATACCACGCTGTTGGCTTGGCCTAACTATGCGCGCTGTGGTGCGGATGACTGTTCTGAGGGCTATGTAGGAAAAATCAGCCTTGAGCTGGGTACAGTTGAGGCCAAAGAGCGTGAGACCGCGAGCCTCTCGGTGTTGGTCAATGAGACGGCTGAAGCGCAAACGCTCTCGGTATCGGGTAGCCTTACTGGCACGAATACGGTGGGAGATGCCCTGGTGCCTCAGGCGGCGGCCGCGAGCGTGTTAGTGGCGGCGATCACTGAAGACGTGTTGGCGGTAAGTCAGCGTGCTGACAGACAAACAGCGGCGCCGGGTCAGGTGGTGGTCTATGAGATCACTTACCAAAACCTATCGAGTGAGGCGGTGACGAATGTCACGCTGACCGATGTTCTGCCCACCGATACGCGGTTGCTCAATCAGACGGGCGGCACGGTGACAATCGATCCTGATACCCAAGAAACAACTTGGCAGTTAACAACCGATCTATTGGCGCCACTGGAGACCGGTAAGGTGCTCTTGCAAGTGGAAGTAGCGGGTAATGCCGTGCTCGGCACGTCACTGAATAATAGTGTGCGCTTAAGCACTGCAGACAGCGAGGTATGGGCTGACAAGGCAGAAGTTGCTGTGGTCGCCAACGCCGCGGTGCTGGAATCCTCGATCAGTAATCCGGAGGCTACGGCGCCGGGTGACTCGTTCACGTATGCCTTGCGGTTTGCGAACACAGGCACCCTTGCGGCTGGCACGACAACCTTGCAGCTGCAGGTTGAAGACGGGGTGACGGTAACAGACTGCGATGACTGCTCGAAAGCAGATGGCGGTCGTTTGAGTTGGTCCCTGAGCTCCATAGTGGCCGGCACGGATCAGACCAAGCAAATCACGGTGCTGGTGGACCCGAGTGTTGCGGTGAACTCTGAGCTTCACGCGATCTCTTACATTGGCGACACCCAAAATATCAGTGCTGGGGTCGTGGGTGTGGGTGCGAAGTTGCAGGCGCAGCAACAACGTCGCCGCGGCGGCTCGGCGAGTGTTAAGCAGGCGACATCGGCGGCTGAACGCGGTGGTCCGCTTGGGATGTCGACTATCAGGGTTGGCGAGAAAGCGTCACCGGCCTTGGGCGGTTTGAAGATGATCGTCCCCGATCAGGTGGTGGCGGGTGATCAGATTGCCGTGACGGTCAGCTTTGGTAATACGGGTGACGCGGCGGCGACCGGCGTGACGTTGACCAGCAAGGTGCCTGTTAACACGACACTCACCAGTGTCCAGGGCGGTAGCTGCAGTGCAGATCCTTGTGTTGCCGGTGAGACACTGACTTGGAACGTGGGTGAGATCGCGGCTGAAAGCACGCGGGAGGTGAGTTATATCCTTACCGCCGACAGCGATGCGGATGGCAGCGTTATTGACCACCGGGTTGTTCTCAACAGTGCAGAGTCGCGAGAGGAATCTGTCTCGGCCGAGACCGATGTTGTGGCTGAAAAGCTATCGGTCTCTATCGCAGTGAGTGATGCTGCGGGGAACGACGCAGAGGGAAGCATTGTTAGTGTGGGCGATACACTGACCTACACGTTGACGTTACTGAATGAGAGTCCCGCTGCACGCAGTGGTATCACGGTCGTGAATCAGGTTCCCGCGTTGATCGCGGCTTGCGGTCAGGCTTGCATAGTGGGCGACAGTGGCGGCGCTGCGATTGATGCTGAGGCCGGTACGCTGACGTGGTCAAACTTTACTCTTGATGCCGGCGCTGATGTGGCCCTCGATTACGAGGTCACGATTCCTTCGGGTCTGGAAAATGATACGCAGCTGGTCAATAGCGTCAGTGTGAGCACGGCTACTCGCTTTTACGACAGTGCCCAGAGCACCGTTAAGGTGGCTGCACAGGCGGAGTTGGCCTTGTCGATGACGGCGCCGGATGTGTTGCAAGACGGGGCGCAAGGTGGCGTGACGTTGAGCTATCAAAATACGGGTACGGCGGCGACAGCCGCCACCCTGCGGTACGTGTTGCCCAGCAATGCGACCATGATCGACAGCGCCAACGCCGCGGTCTCTGGGTCGGTCTATACCTGGAGTCTGGGTGATGTGGCTGTGGATGGTGTGGGAAGTCGGGAGGTCACCATTGAGGTTAGTGGGGCTGCGGACAGCCGCTTACGGCATACGGCGAGTGTGACAGGGACTGACACGAGCGACACAGCGGAGGCCACGACGGTCATTGGTTTACGTGAGGCGTTGGCGTTGTCGCTGACTGCACCGGGCTCTGTCAATACAGACGCTGGGTTTACCGCGAGTCTGACGGCGCAGAACACCGGCAATGCCGCCGCAAATGCGACGGCGCTCTCGTTAACGTTGCCGGCGGGCTTTACCGCCAGTGCTTTGGACGGCGGAACTCTTGACAGTGCCCTCGGCAATCAGGTGGTTCGCTGGAACGTTGACTTGGCCGCGGGGGCGTCGGTGACCTTGAGTCCGACAGTTACAGCGCCCAACGCTGCGGGTAATGCCACATTGCTTGCGGGTCTGACCGCTACCAGTGGCACAACACAAAGTGCGAGTGCTTCAGTACAGGTGACGATGGCGCCATCCGCGATTGTTCAGGCGGGCGCGCAGTTTAGTGTGCCTGAGGCTGAGGCGGGCGATGCGGTCACCTTAACCGCAGGTCCTGTGAACATTGGTGGTGCGGCTTCGGGGGCGATCGCTAACAGCATTACCTTAGCGGCAGGACTTTCGCCAACCGGTAATGCGGGTTTGGAGTGGAATAGCACAACGCGGGTTCTGAGCTGGGAGACGCCGAGTCTGGCAGTTCGTGGTGCTGACCTAAAGGCGATCACGCTGCAGGTGGCTGACGCTGGTGCGTTGACGGCTACGCTGACAAGCAACGATGCGTCTGGCACTGCTTCGATCGTGCGCACCTTCCCTGAGGAGGTGACGATCACACCAGAGAATCCGGACTCCAGTTGTAAGGTCTCGGGTCAGCCTGTGGTGGCGCCGGCACCTACGCCGCCTGAGGGTGTGAAGTTGGCGTTTGCTAACACGGTGGGCTTCACAGTCGTCGACTGTGATCGCAACCCAAACAGCACTTATCCCGAGACGATGGTGGTAACAATAGACGTTGAGGTGGCCATTCCCGAAGGTACCGAGCTGTACAAGGTAACCGACGCCGGTGATTGGACAGTGATTGAGGATGCGGTGATCGGGGTTCAGAGCGTGACCTACAGCATCACTGACGATGGCGATCTCGACCTGGATAAAACCCCCGGCATCCTGAGAGACCCGGTAGCGTTAGCCTACCCAGCAGGTAAGCTACCTGTAGTGCCTGTTCCACTACCATTATGGCTCTTGGGCCTGGCAGCAGGGTTGATCGGCTGGCTGGGTGTTCGACGGTTAAAAATGGCCTAAACCGTCGTAAGTCCGTTTTAAAATCGAAGTTTAGTCGAAGACTTAAGCCCCGTTACCGGGGCTTTTTTTGTGGGCCTTAGGGCGTCTTCGTTTCGTCTCAACGAGGGGCCAACCCATTGTTCCGTGTTAGGTGTAAAGGCGCTGCGTGGGCCTAGCCGGTGAGGTAGGCGTTTGCGCTGGGTCTGGGCTAGGCTCTCAGGCGGCGGTTTTGTGCGACTGAGAGGACGATAACGTCAGGCGCCGATAAAAAAGGGCCAGTGTGTAACGAGGGAAAATTACGCCCGGCAATAACTTTTTCGCGCTCCTTGTAAAACGCGCTTAAAAAGCCGCGGCATCAAATTCTTTGGAGCGCACTCATATCGATCCCGAGGCTTCAGCTTCATCATGCCCCTGTGGTAATTACAAATTATTTTGCCAATTGCTCGGCGAGGCCCGAAAGATCCATGTTGCCAATTTCCTCAGGACGCTCTTTGGTGATCTTGTGGCTCAATACGCCGTAATCCATGTAACCCATCCGTGTCAGGGGTTGCATGCCCACAGTGTCGACAAGGCCGTCTTTAATAAACGCATCGTCAATGTGTACTGCAACTACCCGTCCTAAGATCAGGCTCCAAGGAATTTCCTTCCCTGAAACATGGGGTAATTCTACCGTCTGTAAGTATTCGCATTCGAGGTGTGCATGGGCTTCGGCAACTCTGGGTGCTTTTATGCAGGTAGAGGCGACGGCAGTCACGCCGGCAAGCTCAAATTCGTTGACTGTGCTGGCTACATGGGAGGATGAGATGTTAACGGCATCAATTAAATCCACCGAGGCAAAGTTGTAAACAAACTCACCGGTTTCTTCAATGTTGTTTTGAGAGTCTTTGCGCATACCGCTGGAAAACCCCACGATCGCCGGTGACGTGGCGAGCAAATTGAAAAAGCTATAGGGGGCAAGGTTGGGTATGCCATCGGCGCTGATTGAGCTGATCCAGCCAATAGGTCGTGGTGCGACCAAAGCTTTGAGAGGGTCGTGGGGGAGTCCGTGGTCATTGGCTGCCATTTCATAATACATGCTGATGGTCTCGTAAGTTTCGTAGCGTGGAGGACGGTGAAGGGTAGCAGCAAAGCCTCGACCTGACCGTGATACATTTTTCATGCTCGGATATCAGGCCTCGTTGAACCTCTCGAATCAACAGTGGTTAGTCTCGAGACAATAGGTCTAGTCGGTACCAAGATTGACATGGCTTGAGCCGGAGAAAGTCAGACGCAGCTCAACGCAGCTAATATCGTTGTTTACCCGTTGTGCGCAGGGCGCGCATAGCGGTATGAGACGGTTTCAATCACGTGTGGAAGTGAGCGTACATAGAGTCATAAATGACGCTTTGTGACGGTGTTATTTGTGGGGGTTTTTTCTGAAAGTCACGCAAAAAATCAATAAAATCGTTATAAATCAGAAGTTTAAAAAATATTGAATTATTTTTCACGTGAGCCAATTTGTCATCTGACTGTAACATTTCTACCGCTATACTGCGCGTCAACACAGTGTCCATACAGGGATCTTAGATCGTGGAAATCATTGCTTCTCATGGTGTTGTACTGCTGGCATTAGCGTGTGCCTTTGGCTTGTTTATGGCTTGGGGGATTGGCGCGAACGACGTCGCTAATGCCATGGGGACTTCAGTGGGTGCCGGTGCTCTCACACTCAAGCAAGCGATTCTAGTGGCGGCAATCTTTGAGTTTCTGGGGGCCTATCTCGCGGGAGGCGAGGTGACCTCTACAATCCGCAAAGGTATTGTTGATCCCTCGTTGTTGGCCGATACACCCGAACTTCTGGTGTATGGCATGTTGGCCTCATTGCTGGCTGCTGCGACCTGGCTGGCGATTGCCAGTATGCGGGGTTGGCCGGTGTCAACGACGCACTCTATCGTGGGCGCCATCGTCGGGTTCGCCGCGGTGGGAATTTCAGTGGATGCGGTTGCCTGGGGCAAGGTCGGCGCTATCGCCGCGAGCTGGGTTGTTTCGCCCCTGCTCTCGGGCACTATCGCGTTTTTGCTCTTCATGTCGGTGAAGCACTTTATTCTTGATCATGAAGATACCTTCGCCCGTGCTAGAAAGTATGTGCCCGTGTACATGTGGCTCGTTGGCTTTATGATCAGCATGGTGACCTTGCTGAAGGGGCTCAAGCATATTGGTGTCGAGGTCGACTTGGGTATGGATTCGAAGTTTGCCAATGCCATGGTGCTCTCGATTTTCACCGGGGCAGCGGTAGCACTGATGGGCGCTTTTTTGCTGCGTCGTATCAAATCGGATTCCGGCGATATCAACAGCGCGGCAAACGTTGAGCGTGTGTTTGGAATCCTCATGATCTTTACCGCCTGTGCAATGGCCTTTGCTCACGGCTCAAATGACGTGGCCAACGCGGTAGGGCCTTTGGCGGCCGTGGTCAGCACGATCCAATCAGGGGGTCAGGTGGTGGCTAAATCGGGTTTGCCCTGGTGGGTTCTCGGTGTTGGCGCGCTGGGTATCGTTGTGGGTTTAGGCACCTACGGTTGGCGAGTAATACAAACCATAGGACGTAAAATTACGGAATTGACGCCCAGTCGTGGCTTCGCTGCGGAATTGGCAGCGGCGACGACGGTAGTGTTGGCATCGGCCACGGGGCTCCCCATTTCTACAACCCATACGTTGGTGGGTGCAGTACTCGGTGTGGGTTTAGCGCGGGGCGTAGAGGCACTTCACTTGCCCACTATTGGCGCGATCGTCACCTCGTGGGTGGTAACGCTGCCGGCGGGAGCAACATTATCCGTGATATTCTTCTTTATCTTGCGCGCGGCCTTTGGCGGCTGATGGAAGCTATGAGCTTGGCGAATGGCCGACCGGTCGCCCGAAAAAGTGTGCAACAAATGTCTAGGCGTCAGCTTGATAAGGCGCTGCCGCAGCACTTATATCGCGCAGTGCAGCTGGGCATCATTGGTCAATTAATGTTTTATAAATTTGAGGGGCAACATCATGGAAGTTAGGTCTGCGATATCTGAAGTGATTAGCAGTTCACCACTGGCCATGCTGGATGAGCATGTCAAAGCTTGTGCGAAATGTGTCGCTAAATTACCCGATTACTTTGACGCTGCTCAGGCAGGAAAGTGGACAAAGGCGGCAAAAGTGCAGGCAGAGATTGTTGACCTTGAGGGAATTGCTGATGACCTCAAGCGCAACGTTCGTCGCAACATGCCTCGAGGTATATGGATGTCGGTGTCGCGCTCTGACCTTCTCGAATTAGTACGAATGCAGGACACGATGGCCAATCACACGAAAGATGTGGTCGGCCTATCTCTTGGCAGAGAGCTCGCGTTTCCCGCGCCATTGGAGAAGTCTTTAGCCAAGTACATTAAGACCATTGTCGACTGTGTGGGTTTGGGGGTTGAGGTCGTCACTGCCACGCGAGAGTTGTCGCGAACCGCGTTTGGTGCCCGTCAAGTGAAGGTCATAATGACCAAATCGCTGGCCGTGGAGAAGCTAGAGCGTAAGTCTGACGAGATGCAAACAAAGCTCCGCTCCAAGCTGAAAGCTCATGAAGAAACAGTGTCGCCCGTCGATGCGATTTTTCTCTACCAGCTACTTTCTCAAATTGGGGAAATCGCCAATAGCGCAGAAAAAGTCGCGCACCGCGCACAAATTATTGCCAACAGCTAGCAGCGTCTAGACAGTGAAGGCTTGGCTCGTGAGTTCCACTCCCGGGCCTTTTTTTTGCGCGTAATCTGGCGCGAACCCTTCACGTTTGCACTATGAGTTGGCTGCTAGATACAAAGTTCTAGATGTAGAGCTCAATAAACAACGCGGCGCAGCACGCAGCACGGGAGCAATGACCGCCTGTGCACTGAGACTCACTGATAATCTCCACTTTATTTTTTTGACGCTCTGCCATTTGGCTGGTTATGTCCTCGTAAATTAGCTGTCCCGTTGGATTATCGTGTTGGCGATTGGCGAACGGGAGCGCTGCCTAATATATGTTGCGTCCCGTCTGGGCTGGCTAATCACAAGAATTGGTTATTCACCCAAAGCCCGATATTGCTAGAACTTAAGTGCAGTGAGCGGCGGCATAGGCGCCCTTAAGCAGTGCAAATCAGGTCTTGGCAGGCAGGTATAAAAGGTAACTTTCCCAGATATTTTCCAGAAAAAGTGAAAAGTTTTCGCGCTGTAATATTAATGCAACAAACTTGTCATATTTTGCGGCAAACATTGATGAGGAAGTGTCCAATGACTTTTCAACAACAAGTGGTAAAGACGTTTGCGCCAATGCTGTTTGTGTCGGTTCTTGGTGCGCAAGGCGCGCAGGCCGCGGACAGAGAATTACTGGAAATACTTCTTCAAAATAACGTAATAACTCAAGAACAGTTTGACCGATTAGTCGACAAGGAGTCTTTGACCACGGCAGACATTCTAGCTCCTGCACCTGAGTCCGTGGTGGTCGTGCGCGAAGAAGAGCTGGAAGTCGATGTTTCCTTGGATGAAAACATTCAGATGGCTATTGATGAGGCAGTTGCCAGTGCTGTCTCTGATGAATCACCGATCAAAGCTAGCTACGGATCAAAGGGGTTTCAACTCGCGACTCGTGATGGAAACTTTGCGACTAACTTGCAATGGCGAGCCCAGTTTCGCTATAGCAACCCCTTTGGTTCTGATCCGCGTCAGGTGAAGAATTTTAACGCAGACAGTACGTCTAGCTTTGAGCAACGACGTCTGCGCATGAAGATTGGCGGCCACGGCTTTCAGCCATGGATTAAGTACTACTTCGAGGTTGACCTTCAGCCCGCTCGAGACGTCGATGCTGATGCCATTTCTTCCGGAGCACGTGTCATCGATTGGCGTGTCGATTTGGCGAAGTGGGATTGGGGCGGTATTCGTATGGGCCAATGGAAGGTCGACTTTAACCGTGAGAGGGTGGACTCCTCGGGACGTCAACAATTTGTAGAGCGGTCAATCGTGAACCGTATTTTCACCGTAGATCGCCAAGTGGGTGTTCAGCTTCGTGGGCGCTTATTTGAGGGAAGTGGCGCTGACCTTAATTACTATGCTGGCGTTTTCAATGGAGAGGGTCGCAGCGTTAAAAACAGTTCTGACGAACACCTCTACGTTGGTCGGTTGCAATGGAATTTTCTGGGGCGTCAGTTGAAGACGCGTCAAACCGACGTCGAGTTTACAGAGCTCCCCACAGGCTCATTCGCGGTCGCGGGACTGACCAACGAGGGGCCTTGCACACGTTGGTCATCATCGGGCTGTGGCAACCTAGACGGCTTTGCCAAACCCGTTGCTGCGCAAGACGATCAATTTAAAATCGAGCAGGGCCTGCAGGAATTTGCCTTTAAGTACCGAGGGTTTTCGGTTCAGCAGGAATGGCATCGCAAGTTTATTACAGATCGTGTCGAAGGAACCGAGAGCGACCTGACGGGTGCCTATTTTCAAGCGGGATACTTTTTCCACAACTGGATTGATACGATACCCGCGCCACTGGAATTCGCGGCTCGATATGCTTACGTCAAAGAGCCAAACAAAGCTGATCGCATGCTCTACAACGAGCGAGAGGAATTTACTCTGGGCGCGAACTGGTTTTTCAATGGCCACAGGAATAAGTTGACCTTTGATTTCTCGCACCTGACTCTAGACGACACATTGCTGATGCAAAAAGAGTCGGAGAACAGAGTCCGTTTGCAGTGGGACGTTTCTTTCTAAGGCGCCTGATAGGCTGGGGGCGCTCTTGCAGCCCCCGGTAGATCCACTCTCGGGGAACGCGTGCCAAAGCATAAGTGCTTTCGCAAAGTGAAGTAGGCCATTCTTGCCAAGACATGGTTTGTGTTGTGGGGCTTTCTAGATAGCCCGGTAGATTCACCCACAGAAAACGCGTACCTAAAGCTCACGCGTCCTCGTGCATAAGCGCTCTCGTCAATGTGCTGCTATACGTCCCAGTTTAGTTTTAAGCGGGAGCTTCTTAGCGGCACAGTTTCAAGGGCATCGCGTCACTCTCCTTATTTCAGGTGTATCTCGGTACTTTTTCCGGATTATTTCGGTGGGGGCTTAGATGCGTACTTGGGGTTTAAAACTGAGGTTGTTTGACGGTCTTAACGAATGCGGTGTGATTGGCCGCGGGGCTTTTTCTGGTGTCGTATTAGGCAGACGGCTAGGCTTCAGTGCTTGTGGGAATGTCGACCCTATCAGAGACCTAGAATGATGAGTGGCACGTCTTAAAGTGAGTCTCGGGGCTATCTAGCGCATGTAAGCCGCATTTTTTCCACACTTTACAATGTCTCAACGGGATGAATCAGGGTACCTTTCCCCCCCTAAATTTTTATTACGGGAGTGCTGCGTGAGCGCCAAAATTAAAGTCGAAAAGCCCTTGGTGGTTTTGCACGGTGACGAGATGGCGCAAATTGCCTTCGAGCGCATTTTGGAGCGGTTCGTGCGCACCCGTCTCGCTATCGATTTGATCGAGGTCGATTTGTCTGCTGAAGAGCGGTTTACCAGCAACGGGCAAGTGGTCGTAGAGGCGATTGAGGCGCTGAAGACGCACGGTGTGGGTATAAAAAATGCGGGAATGACAGTAAACCGCGCCCAGCTCGATGCGCTGCTCGAACGTCACCCCGCTGTCAACGAAAGTGCACTCGATAAGCTCGCGACCAAATCACCCAACGGAGCCATTCGAAAAGGTATCAGTGGCAACATCACCCGCGAAGATATTGAATTTAGAAATTTAAAGAGTGTGCGTCCGCAATGGATCGATCGAGATATTGAGGTCGATACCATGGATACCGGTGGCTTGGACTTCAGTTACAGCGAGCTGTCAGAGGCAACTGGCGTCGCCAAGGTGATCTTCGTGGGCGCCAGTGGCGATCCGGTGGAAGTTCACAGGCGCAGTCTGAAAAAGGGTGACCCCTGGATGCTGGCAACGAACGCCATTGAAGAAGTACAAGCTTGGGCCCACCACTTTTTTCAGCGTGCTATTGCTGAGAGTCGTGATATTTATCTGGGCCTCAAAGATACCGTGGTCCCGGGTTATGACGGTGTTATGCGTGCCGCTATCGAAGATATTTATGAGCGCGACTATAAAGAAAAAGTGGCGGCTGCCGGTCTGTCTTATTTTTATGAGCTGATCGATGCCCAGGCTGCACGTATCATTTCTAACCCGCCTGAACGCGCTCTGTGGGGCGTGCCCGACAACGTCAGCGGTATGAAGCTATATAAGCTGGTTCAGCAGTTAAAGCGCTATGGTCTACCCGAGCGCAAAGCCCACGTATCGATTTCACGAATGAGTGCTGGTGGCGGCGATCAGTATGGTAGCTACAACATGCCAGCACCGGAAGATGGCGTGATTAAAGTTTTGGTTGATGGTGTGGAGAAGCACGCACGGACGGTTAAGGCTAGTGATCCTATTTTATTTATGTCGAATGATCGCGAGGCCATTAAAGATTGGGTGGAGCAAGTTTTTCTCGACTCGGCAGTTAACAAGAAAGAAATTTACTTTGGCTTGAAGCGAGAGTTCGTGCAATACGACGAGGTCTACAGCTCAATCATTTTAGAGTTACGCCAAGAGCTGGCGGCTCTTGATACGCCCCCACCGTCCTTCATGATTATGCGACCGTCACGGCAGTTGAGCAAAATGATTTGCGACCCGCCACGTTGGGGACTGTATCCCGCACAAAACCTTGATGGCGATATTTTCTCTGATATTTCTGCAGCACTCGGTGGCAGCCTCGCCACGGCGAGCTCCATTATTATCAGTAAAGATGGCACCAAGCTGTTTGAAGCGCCTCACGGTACAGCTCATGATCTTTATCTACGCTACCTTGAAACCGATGGCAAAGAGGCCAACTTCAATTCCTCAGCGCTGATTTTTGCCGTTGCTAACGCTCTTGAGGAGCTGGCAGGACGAGAAAATAACGAGGCACTAAATGCCTATGCGAGCAGCTTAAAATCTGCCCTCATTGAAACGGTATCGCAGGGGACTATTACGGGTGACCTAAAGGGCAAAACCCTCAGTCCAGAAACTGAAACTGTGGTCGATATGATTGGGTTTCTCGATGCTGTGGAGGCCAATCTAAAGTAGGCCTGAATTGTTTGCACTAGTTAGGGCTCGTTAGGGCAGAGGTAGACCTGCGCAAACCAGGCCTGTACCTTCCGTACGTATCACGAGCAGGCGAAGCGGCACCGTTTTGCAGCCGCGGGAGAAACAGGAGGGCACTATGGGGCAGCGAAGGGAGCTTTTCTTCAGACTTCTAGTGTCATTGGGTTTGTGCCTTGGGGCACCGATTCCAACCCTAGCCGACACGCTTATCGTCAATGCGCTGGTGCTTGATGGTACGGGCAGTCCGGGCCAGCGAGGCAGTATTCGAATCATTGGCGACCAAATTTCGGACGTGGGGAATTTGACGGCGCGCGCTACCGATACCCTAGTTGATGCTCAAGGCCTTGTGCTGAGCCCCGGGTTTATCGATACCCACAGCCACGCGGACGAGCACTTACTGACTCAGCGCAATGCTGCACCTAAAATCACGCAAGGCATTACCACGGTTATAGTTGGTCAAGATGGTAGTTCGCCCTATCCACTGAAGGATTTTTTTCAGGCCTTGGAGCAGACTCCCGCCAAGATCAATGTGGCGGCTTATGTGGGCCACAATACTTTGCGCGATGCCGTAATGGGTAAAGGCAACCGGGAGGAAGCGAGCCCATTACAGATGCAGTCGATGGCAAGCTTGCTGGGATCGGAGCTGAACTCAGGGGCTATTGGCCTTTCGACAGGTCTGGAATACGAGCCCGGTATTTACAGTTCCCGAGCCGAAGTTTTATTGCTGGCACAGCAGACCGCTCAGCGGGGCGGTCGCTACATTAGTCATTTGCGTAGTGAAGATCGTTGGTTCGAAGACAGTATCGAAGAGATTATTGAGATAGGGCGTGTTACCGGTATGCCGGTGCAAATCTCTCACATTAAGCTTGCGATGAAGCGCCTTTGGGGAAGCGCCCCTGCGTTGCTTAAACAATTAGATGCCGCCCGCGCTGAGGGCGTTGATATTACCGCAGATATTTACCCGTATATCTTTTGGCAGTCGCACATGATGGTGTTGTTGCCTGAACGAGATCCACTCGATATGCCAGCTATTGATCTGGTTATGCGAGAGCTTGCACCCCCTGAAGGGATTATTTTCACGCATTTCCCCGCCGAACCCAGCTATGTGGGTAGAACCCTTATCGAGATTGCAGGTTTGCGTGATGAAACTCCGGGGGAGGCCTTTTCTCAGTTGGCGCAGCAGTCGATAGCTTATGAAGAGAAAACCGGCCAACCTGGGGACAGCATGATTGGTACCAGCATGGACGAGAGCGATCTGCGGGACCTTATGGCTTGGCCTCATACCAACATCTGTACTGATGGTGGTTTACAAGACCGTCATCCCCGGGGCGCCGGTAGTTTTCCTCGGGTGCTCGGTCATTACGCGCGAGATGCCGAACTTTTTTCCCTAGAGAGCGCCGTACAGAAAATGACTGCTTTGCCCGCACAACATTTAGGGATGAAAAACCGAGGCGTGATCAGGCCTGGTTACAAAGCTGATTTGGTGCTGTTTGACCCCGCAACTGTCATCGATCGTGCGACGACATCGGAACCTTTTTTAGCCGCGGTGGGTATTAGCGATGTTTGGGTCAATGGGACGCGGGTTATGGAAAACGGGCGCCAGACTGAGGCTTATCCGGGTCGCGTTATTCGTCGAATGAGTACCCCTTAATGCCCCTCGACTTGCCCGCGCCTCACTTACTTTTCTTGGGTGATATCACCAACCCACTGGATGCCAAGACTGCCGTTGGGCTTCGTGATTGGCGACCAGAGCAGTGTGTGGGCCAGTGGCGTCTCCCCGGTTGCACCGTCGATCTTGGTTTGCCTGATATGACCCCGGATGCCGCGGTGGCGGCAGGGGCGAAAAGTGTCCTCATTGGTGTTGCGCCTTTGGGCGGTGCCCTGGCGCCCGCCTGGATTTCTTCACTGGTCGATGCGCTAGACAGTGGGCTGAGTATTGTTAGCGGGTTGCATCAAAACTTACAGGAGCTACCGGCACTGTCTCAGGCGGCTCACGCAGCGCAACAGCAACTTATCGATGTGCGGGTTGCCCCTGACAATATTCCTATTGCCAGCGGCCAACGTCGAACAGGTAAACGTTTGCTGACGGTGGGTACAGACTGCTGTGTGGGGAAAAAATATACGGCCCTTGCGTTTGCTCGAGAGCTTAAAAATCAAAGCTTCTCCGCTACATTTCGTGCAACTGGGCAAACCGGCATTATGATCGCTGGTGGGGGCATCCCAATGGATGCGGTGGTCTCAGATTTTATTGCTGGGGCTGCAGAGTGCTTAAGCCCTGACGCGGCCGAGGCGCATTGGGATGTTATAGAGGGGCAGGGCTCATTGTTTCATCCGGCTTATGCTGCGGTAACGTTGGGCCTGCTCCATGGCAGTCAGCCTGATGCGTTGCTGCTGTGTCACGATGCGGGTCGGACGGCGATTGATGAATATGAAGCCTTCGAAATTCCTGATTTAAAAACCTGTATTACCCGGTATGAGGAGGCTGCATCGCTAACGAATAAACTGGCGCGGGTGGTGGGTGTGAGTCTCAATACATCAACACTCACTGCAGAGGAGGCGAAGCGGGTGTGTGCCGAGGTCTCTGAACAAACAGGATTACCCTGTTTGGATCCGATGCGAAACGATTTGGCACCCTGGGTAGCGGTTCTAACCTGATGGATGGCCTGTGATGCAGGGGCTTAGGCTGAATTTTAATTGCGTCAGGACGCTGTGGAAGGAGGTGAGTTGAAACTCAAAAGCACACCGCGCCAATGGACGATGACTGCGCCATTTGTCACCGCAGGGGAAACGGTCTCTGAAATCGATGTCTTGCATATTGAGCTCAGTATTGACGGCATCAAAGGTCGAGCTGAGACCATGGGGGTCGATTATTTGGGCGAGACGATCACTTCCATGGAGCAGGAGTTAGGACAACTTAGTGAGGCGACTCTAGCGTCATTAAACGGCTCTAATTTACAGGCCCTGCTTCCTCCGGGGGGAAGTCGCAACGGATTGGATTGCGCGCTGTGGGATTTACGGTCAAAACACGCCTCCAAGGGTATCGCAGCCCTTACAGGCATACCGCTGAGCCCCGTTGCGACGCTTTATACCTTGTCCCTTGATAATCCCGAAAATATGGCCAAATGTGCCCGAGATGCCGCCCACCTAAAACACCTCAAACTTAAGTTAAACGCCAACGAAACGCTCCAGTGTCTAGAGGCCGTGCGCGAGGCTCGCCCAGACGCTAGCATCGTTATCGACGCTAATGGCAGCTGGCCTGAAAGCTTGCTGTGGAACTTGGGAGACGATTTACAGCGGCTAAATGTTGCGCTGCTCGAACAGCCCCTCGCGCCTGACCAAGATTTTCGTCTCGAGAACTTAAATTACCCCGTGCCGCTGTGTGCCGACGAATCCTGCCAGGCAAGTGGTGACCTCGAACGTATTGCCGACTGCTATCAGGCGATAAATATCAAACTGGATAAATGTGGCGGCCTTACCGACGCGCTGCGCATGCGAGATTGGTGTCGTCAGTACGGTAAGCAGGTCATGGTCGGGAATATGCTGGGCTCGTCATTGGCCATGGCGCCGGCAATGGTCGTGGCTCAGGGCGCTGCTTTCGTCGATCTCGATGGCCCCTTGTGGCAGTCCAGTGATGTGCAGCCTGAATTACAGATTATTGATGGGGTCATTCAACCCCCAGCTCCCGAGCTCTGGGGATAGCACTTTTTCAGCACGATCAGCTCAGGACATCCTCTGTGCTAGCGGGGCTATCCTCGACGAACTGAATTAGCTTTGGAAAAAAGTCCATGAAATCTGCAAGCAGCGCATTGTGGTTTTGTTGCAGCTCAACAATCCCACGGCCCAATTGGCTGGGGCGCTTGAGCCGGCTCTCAATGCCACACAGCGCTCGGTGAATGCCATTCATTTGTTGATAGCTGCCGAGTAAATCGAAATGAATCATATAATGCAGTGTGCGCTGCATTCTGTCCGGTGCAAAATGGCTGTTCTGTTCTAACTGAGCGTATACCTGTGTTGTGAAGGTGCTGAGTGGCTGGTCACTAAAACTGACCCACTGAGTGGCTAAAAAATGATCATAAAAAACATCGATCAAAATTCCGGCATAGCGTCTGAACTCGGGGCTAATGCGGCCTTTGCTGCGTTTTACGATAGCGTGTGCATCGGTAAAAGAATCGACACGGCGATGCTGAACAATGGCTGCGCGCAGCGGTTCGGACATTGCCCGGTCAACGGGGCCCTTCACAAAGTCTCCCATAAGGCTGCCCAGCAAGCTGTTTGAGGTTCTATCGGCAAGGAGTAGGTGGGCCAGGTAATTCATAAAGTGGCAAAGGTCAAAGGCATACAGCGGTGCGGAGTAGGGCGGTTGTTAGGGGCCAAAGGCTTTGGATACACGCTGTGGGCATGGGCGCAGCCATTAAGAAACGGACGCTGGCCACGTGCCTCAAAATTGACAGCTTTTTTGCTTTCACCGTCATCCTTTTAGAGCCTCAAGATGTGCCACGACCGAAGTGCCTAATGCCTGCAGGTCGTAGCCGCCCTCCAAGGCTGAAACAACTCGCCCTTTGGAATACTGTTTTGCTAATGCAACAATTTCTTGGGTTATCCAGTAATAATCGTCTTCGACGAGTTGCAGCTGTGCTAAGGGATCAGCTTGATGGCCGTCAAATCCGGCTGACAGCAGAATTAAATCGGGCTGATGGTGATGAATGGCAGGCCACCAATCACGGGCGATGGCTTGGCGAAAGGCATTTCCGACTGTTCCGGAAGGCAGTGGTGTATTCACAATATTGGGTCGCTCTAGGTCGTGAAATCGACCGGGGTAAAAGGGGTGTTGAAAGCTTGAGCACACTAAAATATTGGGGTTGTCCTTACATAGGTCGACCGTGCCATTACCGTGATGCACGTCGAAGTCGAGAATCGCGACCTTGTGAATGCTGGGAATTTCCAGTGCGTTAATCGCGGCGATAGCAACGCTGTTCAGTAGACAAAACCCCATGGGGCTGCTGATTTCAGCATGGTGTCCGGGTGGCCGCACCGCGCAGAAAACCCGAGAGTCTCGCTCCGAGATAACGTCGTTAACGCCCTGCCATACAGCCCCTGCGGCATGCTCAGCGGCTGCTAGGCTGAGGGAGCTCATCCAAGTGTCCGGGTCTAGGGCCTCTAGACCTTCATGAGGGCTTTTCGCTTCAAGCGACGAAAAGTAATGAAGGTCATGGGCAATATCGACTTGAGCGCTGCTAATTTTTGGGGCAGGAATTAGCGGGAAGTCATCGGTAACGCCGGTGTCTTTCAAATGCTGTAAAAGATGTATTAGCCGATCAGGTCGTTCCGGGTGACCCTGGGGAACCTCATGTTCAATGCAATTTTGATGGGTATAAATCAGCATGATTAGAACGCTCTCAACCTCAGCCGCTTTTCGTGTGTTGAAGTAGAGTGTATTGGCAAATGGTGTGTTGGTTAAAGCGGTCTCTGTAAAACGGGTGTCTCTAACACCAGAGTCCGTAAAACCGGCATCTATGAAATGGCAGCCCAATACAGTGCTGCTGGTTGCGCTTTGCTTCATCTATAGTCAGAGCACAATAGAGCGACGGATTTCCTTAAAAAAAAGATGAGAGCACTTTGCGAGTCGGTGTTGAAGAGTCCCCCCCGCAATGTCCTCTCGGCCGGTGCTATAATTGCGTCGCCTGGCGTAACGCGTGCGTGTAACGAAGTCGTCTTATTGGCAAACCCTCTGGTTAGCCTAGAACGCCGTAGCAATTTGTATCGCGTGTGTGCAGTCAAATCTGCGTACTGACAACATGTTGCTCGCCAAATCACGCATAATGTTCAACGTCACAACATGACATAAAGCAGAAAGATCGCAGGAGAATGTCTTTGCATTATTTGGTAACGGGTGGCGCGGGATATATTGGTTCGCACTTAGTGCTCGCCCTCGTTGAGGCCCAGCATCAGGTGACGGTGCTTGATGATTTTTCTACGGGGCATCGCTGGGCGACCGAGGGCCATGAAGTGATCGAAGTCGATATTCGAGATCTGGCGGCTTTGCGCAGTGCGCTGTTGCACCGGCATTTTGATGGTGTCTTTCATTTTGCCGCGAAATCTCTGGTGGGTGAGTCGGGTCAGAAGCCTCTACTGTATTACCAAAATAACGTCACTGGCACAGCTAACCTATTGGAGGTTGCGCTTGAGAATGACTGGCGCCATTGCGTGTTTTCTTCAACCGCGGCTGTTTATGGCAGCCCTCAATCGGCCGTCATAGCCGAGGAGCACCCGTTAAACCCCGTCAATGTTTATGGCGAGACTAAGCTAGCCATGGAACAGCTGCTGTCTGCGGTTCACAAACAGGGAGCAATGCACGCGGTGTGTTTGCGGTACTTTAATGCGGCAGGTGCTGCCCCCGATGCCCATAGAGGCGAGTGGCATGAGCCTGAAACACATCTTATTCCCAATGTATTACGCAAGGCCGCGGGAGAAGACCGCCCACTAACCATTTTTGGTGACGATTACGACACGCCCGACGGCACCTGCATTCGCGATTACATTCACGTTCTTGATCTTGCACAAGCCCACCTCAAAGCGATGGCAATGCTACACCGCGAAGGGGGGTTCCATAGGCTCAACCTTGGCAGTGAAGCAGGCTATTCGGTGCGTGAAATTCTGCGGGCCTGCGAAACCACGGTAGGGCAGCCAATTACCCATGACATAGGGCCTCGTAGGCAGGGCGATCCGCCACGACTTGTGGCAGATGCCGGTCGAGCAGGCCAAATATTGGGTTGGCGTGCGACGCGAGGCCTGCATGAGATTGTTGAATCTGCTTGGTTGTGGGAGCAAGAGCGCCAGCGTCTGCAGGCGCGCTAACAGCGCGTTTTATCGATGGGGTGGGTAGTAGGGAAGTGGCTTCAGCCGCCCTTACTCGCCCCGCCAAATACAGCATCCTCGGGGCGGCAGCTTGACACTGCCCACGAGAAATTCGGCGCTAGGTGGAGCGTCTAAAGTGTGAGCTTCTGCGCCGTAGTTAAAGGCAAATGTGACCGAGCCCCGGGTCATCATGCGCACGTCCTCGGGCAACTCGTGAGCCATTATCTCTCGTTCTCTCAGCAGATCTCCCAGCAGCTGTCGCAGGAAGGCGTCGTCAGTAAGGGTGGCCAAATACAGGCATCGCCCTTTGCGAACCAAAGCGGGGCGGTCTTCCTGATAGAGGGCCTCAACGGTGGCGCTACCCACCGACAGATCCTCGCACCACAAGCGGCTTTGAAATACCTCTCCTTGGTACTCAAAAGGTTCTGCTACATCGGGTCGCAGGGTTTCCACAGAATTAACCTGTAGATCTAACCAAGACTGGAGCACACCGGGGGCGCGATTGGGAGGGATCTGAAACTCCTCAGTTTTGGCGCCGCAACGCGGACCAAACAGCAAGGTTGCGCCGGATTGCTTACAGGCCTCCAGCAATGTGTCTGAAATAATGGGCATAGAGGCTACAACCACCAATGCATATTGCGATAGATCGGCTGAGGTACTCACAATATCGACGCTGACATTCAGCTGACGCAGGGCTCGATAAAACTGAAAAGCCACTCGGTGGGCCTCAACTTCTTGACCCTGCTGTTCAATGTCAGAGACCCACTGTGCACTAACATCGGTGACCAGCGCTACGTGAGCCTGTGGCTGCGGCAGCGACTCGTTCTCGAGTGTCTTGAGTACCCCAACGACAGTTTCGACTTCCTGCCAGGCATCGCTGCGGGACCGATCGGGTCGAAGCAGTCCGGCATGCATTTGCTCCTGAGCAAATTGCGCCTGACGCCAGCGGAAAAAAGACACGACGTCGGCGCCATGGGCGATGGCCTCAAGGGTCCAAAGGGCGACCATGCCAGGCGCTGGTCGAGGATTAGAGGGTGCCCAATTCACGGGGCCGGGTTGCTGTTCCATAATCCAGAAGCCACGATCTTTGAGGCCGCGGCATTGATCAAGGTAGTAGGCGGTGTAGTCAGGGTGCCCGGTGCGCATGTAACGTCGCGCCAACTCAGGTTCATCCCGACCCAGTAGAAATTCACTCCGTCCCAGCGGGTAACTGTCATAGCTCACAAAATCGAGGGGCCCTGCCAGAGAAAAGCAATCGGTTTGGATGTCCTTCATTGGAATGAAGTTGTGGGTTATCCACTGATTACGCGCATGGTCTCCAATGGCGCTACAGCAGGCATCGTGGAAACGTAAAATTTGATCTGAGGCAAAGCGCCGATAGGCGATTTGATGGGCTGGGTTGGTTTCGGTCACGGCCCCAAAGGGCAGTTCAATAGTGCTAAAACTTGGGTACTCCATTGACCAAAAAATATTGCCCCAAGCTGTATTTAAATGGCCAATGGTTTCATAACGTTCTTGGCACCAGCCTTGGAAGGCCTGTCGTGCGCTGTCGGACCGGCTGTGGGCGGTGTCGTGGCAGCACAGTTCATTATCGGTTTGCCAACCAATAATCCGGCTATCGCTGCCATAGCGTTTCGCTAAAACCTTAGAAATTCGCACGGCCTCGTCGCGGTAGGTGGTGCTGGAGAAGTCGTAGTGGCGTCGAGATCCAAAGCCGCGTTCATGACCACTGCTGGGGTCTCTGGGGAGTATTGCGGGGTGTTCATCGATGAGCCATTTTGGCGGCGTCGCCGTTGGAGTGCAGAGCACTACTTTCAAGTCCTCGGCTGCAAGGGTGGCAATGGCGCGATCCAGCCAGCCGAAGTCAAATTGATCTCGTTGTGGCTCAAGCTTTGACCAGGCAAACTCGCCAATTCGCACGCAGCGTAATCCCAATGCGCGCATTTGCGCTGCGTCGTCGGCCCAATCTTGTTCTGGCCAATGTTCTGGGTAATAGCAAACCCCTAGCGCCAACTCGGAAAAGCCGCCGACAAAATGTTGCTTAGCCATTGTTATTAACCTCTAGACCGGTGCCTGCTTTGCAGACAAAAGTGGTTGCCTTAAGTCCTGTTCTTTGGGTGTAGTCACGTTCGACCGCATTAAGGAGCTGAGGCACATCGTCGCGATGGCAAAGGCATACGACGGCGCCACCAAATCCCCCTCCGGTTTGGCGTGCGGCGACCCGATTGCTGGTAAGGGTGTGGTTGCAACAATAGCTGTTTGTCTGGCTCAAAATTTCTCCGGGGTGATGTCGATGACAACTTGCCATCGCCTGCGGATCTCGATGCAATCAATCCTCGCTTGGGAGTGTATCTGAAGCAGGGTGTCACGGTATGCTTCACGTTTGGAATTGCAGCGGCGATTTTGTCATAAGATTTTAAAATAGGGTCGAGTACCGTGGGAATGGAAAACTCCAAATTCCAACCGTTTTACCAATTGATCAATGCTGATATCTCTGTGCTGATAGATTGCCGCCAGCGACTACCCGCCATTGCCTATATAGGCCCCCGGTTAGAACGCTTTGATGCCGCTGACCTAGCGCTGCTTGATCGCCATGAGGCGCCCGCCTCGCTCCCGGAGGAGCCTCCCATTGCTTTGTTGCCCGACATCACCTCAGGGTGGCTGGGTCATCCGGGTATTGCCGTCCGCAGGGGGCGGCAAGGTTGGCAGCTGCACTCCGTATTACAGCAGGTTAGCCAGCCTCAGAGTGATCGCCTTGTGCTTATAGCAACCTGCGCGATGACGCAGGTCAGTGTGCGCTACGAGTTGACACTGCCCACCGCTGGTGCGGCACTTTCAATTGCAGTCACTGTCGTTAATGACAGCAGCTCCGAAATGTTGAGTTTGGACCAGTGCAATTTAACTTTGCCGATTCCCGATCATTTTTCTGATTTCACTGATTTTTGCGGACGCTGGGGCCTCGAATTTCAATCTCAAACTCAGTCTCTTCGGCAAGTCGCATATTCCAGAGAGAATCGGACAGGGCGAACTTCACACCGGGGTTCTGCGAGTGTTGTCGTACACGAAAAGGAGCTGTCAGCAGCCTATGGCCAAGCCTTGTCCTGCCACCTGGCTTGGAGCGGCAATCATCGTCTTCGAGTCGAGCAGCTAGTGGATGGTCGCCGTTATTTACAGCTGGGTGAGCTATTAGTGCCAGAAGAAATCTTGCTAAGCCCGGGGGCTGCTCATAGCGCGCCTGTTGTCTGGTGCAGTTTTTCAAATGGAGGATTGACGGGGCTATCAAGTCAGTGGCACCGCTTCATCCGAGAGCAGTTCCCCACCGTTGGAGAGCTGCAAAAAAAGCCACGTCCGGTGCAGATAAATACGTGGGAGGGACACTATTTTGACGTCAACGAGTCAAAGTTGTTGGGGCTGATTGAGCAAGCTGCAAATTTAGGTATAGAGCGTTTTGTACTCGACGATGGTTGGTTCTGTGGACGCAACGATGATCAAAGCTCGTTGGGTGATTGGTGGGCAGATACTCAAAAGTTGCCCCGGGGTTTGACTCCGCTGATTGAGGCCTGCAGCCGCAATGAGATGGAGTTTGGTTTGTGGGTTGAGCCCGAAATGGTGAGCCCGGACAGTGATCTCTATCGCAGTCATCCAGACTGGGTTTTAAGTCATGACTCGTCACCAAAACTGTTAGCTCGACATCAATTAGTGTTGGACCTCGCCCGTCCCGAGGTAGAGGCTTATATTTTCGAAGCCCTCTCAACACTGCTGGGTCAACACGCTATTACTTATCTGAAATGGGATATGAATCGCGATATTCATCAAGCGGGGAACGCACTGGGCTACCCCGCGGTTAGTGATCAGACTCAAGCGCTATATCGACTATTGAACCGTGTTAAGACCGACTTTCCTGAAGTGGAAATTGAAAGTTGTGCGTCAGGCGGGGGGCGTGTGGACTGCGGTATCTTAAACTATGCCAGTCGATTTTGGCCCTCCGACACCAACGACGCTCTCGATCGGCTCAGTGTTCAGAGCGGGTTTTCACTGTTTTACCCGCCCGAGTTAATGGGCAGCCACATTGGTCCTGAAACCTGCCATCTAACCGGGCGACAACACGCCCTGACCTTTCGTGCCGGGGTCGCCTTTTGGGGACACTTAGGTGTCGAGATGGATATCACAACGCTGGGTAATCATGACCGAGAGACTTTGATGTCGTTGATTCAGCTTCACAAGGATCACCGACAACTCTTGCACAGCGGTCAGCCACAACGCCTCGATAGGCCCAAAGAGGAACTGGGTTGGGGCGTGGTATCTATGGCGCAGGAAGAGGCGCTGTTTTGCCATGCTCAGCTGATGAGCGCTCTTCGACCCTTTCCTGTGCGTTACCGCTTTCAGGGGTTGGATAGCAGCGCAGACTACCGAGTGCAATGTATCTGGCCGCCTATCGATAGCGAGTTTCTAAATGACCATGTGGCATCCCTGCAAGAGCGACCGTTGTCGGGTACTGTGCTCATGCAGTTAGGCATCGCGCTGCCCATTCGTAAGCCTGAGAGCGTGCTCATTTACCACTTGAGTCAGGCTTAGTTAGTCGCGAAGTTTACCGACCGCTGGAGCCAGCCTGAGGGCGTGTAGGGGGTACAGTACGTTTCGCCTACAGCATTCATTAATCCTGAAAGGTTGACCCATCCTTTGACGAATCAAAAAGAATGGCCGGGGCCCATTGCGGTGTGGTACCGAACACGAAGCGACTGACAAGCAGAGCGGCAAATACGCAGAAAATCACGGTGATAAACATCATGTGAATGTAGTGGAAGGGCGCCCAAACAAAGGAGAAAAATCCGTACAGCAAGACCCCCAATACCACGGCAACAATCGCGGCCCCAGCAGATACCCCACGAAACAGCAGGCCCACAATGAACGCCGAGAGTATTGGCATGCTGAGTAAGCCATAAAGCTCCTGAACTAAATTAATGATGCTCTCGGCTTGGGCGTAAATTGGCACCATAGCCAGACCTATCAATACAAAACTGACCGTTATGATCAGATTGAGTCGTCGGAGGTCGGGCTCTGGCGCGATGAAGCGCTCGTGAATGTCGCAAACGTATAGAGCGGTGGATGAGTTTAAAACACTGTTAACGCTGGTCAGTACGGCGGCGGCAATGGCGGCTGCGAAGGCGCCTGATAACCAAAGCGGAAGTACCTCTCCCACAATCTTGCCAAAAGCGGCATCTCCGATATCGCCGTAGAGCTTGAAGGAAACGATGCCGGGTATAACGACCATAGGAGGAATAATCAGTAAGCGTATGGCCGCCGCGGCAATAACGCCTTTCTGGCCTTCCTTAACGGTTGGGGAGGCCATGGCACGCTGCGTAATGGTTTGGTTGGTGCCCCAGTAGAAAATTTGGATGAACAACATGCCGGTCAGCAGGGTATGCCACGGAATTGGCGAGTCATTGCTGCCGATCAGGGTTAGCCGCTCGGCGGGTATGCCAGAAAAATCAAAGTCGATCGCTGCTAGGGCCAAAAAAACCACAACCATTCCCAGCGATAATAAAAGCACGCCACTGTAGGCGTCAGAAATAGCGACGGCCCGCAGGCCGCCTAAAACGGCGTAGGCCGCTCCAACAACCGCGAAAGCGGTGGCTATGATAATTATCGGAAGCTCCACATTAAAAAGTGTTTGCATGAACAGTGCGCCGCTGTAGAGCATGGCGGGAATAAAGATGAATAAATTCCCCAATAAAAATAGCAGTCCAATTAGCGCTCTTATGCGGTAGTCGTTGTAGCGTTTCTCCAAGAGCTCAGTAGTGGTGGTGCATTGATAGCGGTAGTAAACCGGCAGGATGACTTTGGCGAGAATAATAAGACCGACGACGGCTGATAATTCCCACCACGCCAGCAGCGCCATTTGATTGCCGTTCATTCCAACCAGCTGATCGGTGCTGAGATTGGTCAGCGTAATAGACCCGGCAACCACGACCCAGCTAAGGCCGCGACCCGCAAGAAAGACGTCGTCTCGCGTAGAGGTTGCTGGGCTGAGGTGAGCGGTGTCCTGCACGCAGCGGCGCCAGGTCAAGCCTGCGATTAAAGCGGTAATTGCAATGAAGACCAAAATTTGCAGTGGATCGATGGGCATGAGCTTTCCGCTTTATAGTGGGTGGCTAGGGCTGTCTGAGACTAACAGCAAGAGTGTAGTAACGAAATCGTGTCGCCGACGTGGGTCAGGAGATAGCAAAATTCAGGGCAGTGTTATTACCAGGCGCTGTCTGCAATGGTGATACGGTGGAGCAGGCGGTCATAGCCGTCATAACCCCCCGTAGCGGCGTGCAGCAGCGCTCGGTTATCCCACATGACGAGCATGTTGGGCTGCCATTGGTGCCGATAAAGAAACTGCTCTTGGGTTTGATATTGGTAGAGCTCCATGAGCAATGCTTGTGCTGCCTCAAGGTCCATGCCGGAAAAGCTTTGAATGTAGGCGGCAGAGGAAAATAGCGCTTTTTTCCCGGTTTCGCGATGGGTTCTCACCAACGGGTGGTTGCAGGTTTCACGAGCGCGCTCGCTGGGTTTTATGATCATGCTGCGTCCGCTGTTTTGGTCTTGGTCACCGTAGGCGCCATCTGGGGCATAGCCCAAGGCGGCGGAGTGAATGGCGGTGAGATTTTCTACTCGAGCCCTCAGTGAGTTAGGCATCTCCTCGTAGGCTTTTACTTGATCTGCAAACAGCGTGTCGCCGCCGTGAGGAGGAATAGTAATGCTAAAGAGCATGGTTGCCGCGGGGGGGATCGGCATAAAGCTCCAGTCGCTATGAAAGGTCTCAGCAAAAATAGAGGTCGTTTCATCGGCCTTGCGTTGAATTGCGGAAATGTTCGGGTAGCCATCGATATGGCCAAAAAACGGATCTTCACCAATGTCACCAAAGTACTGGCTAGCGCGCTCTAGGTGCTCGGGAGTGAGGTGTTGATTGGGAAAGGCTATAACTTTGTGATTCAGCCAATGACTGCGGATTTCGGCGACCAAGTCATCGGAAAGGTCTTGAGTAAAATCCACGCCCGTAATTGATGCACCGCAAGATGCCTGACTCGAAGTAACGGTTAATGGCATAGGGCCCTCCTTATTTTTATCGGCGTGTGAACGCGAACTACCTGATGCGATCTGGCTACATTTCTAGGCTAGAGTATCAGATGTTAGCCACTCTCATGATTCCACCACGCGAGGTCTGAGTGGGCCCGGAGGTCAGCTTCATGGGTCCATGCTGAACGATGTTGATGCGCGAGATGAAAGTAGGTCTCGGCTATTTTTTCTGGCAGAAGTAGACCGTCTTTATCACCGCCACGGGCCTGCCTCAGCGCGGCGAATTGTTCATCTCCCAGCATTTTCCCGAGGGTGTCGGGTGCATCTACCGCACCATCAATAATGACGTGAGCGACGTGGATTCCACGTGATGCGTATTCGGCATTTAAGGTTTGGCAGAGCATGCGTCGCCCGCCCATTGCCGCAGCATGGGAATGCTGGCCAGCGTTCCCTCGTACCGCCGCCGTCGCCGATGTCACCAACAGTGTGCCACCGCCACGAGACTCCATGGCAGGGATAACGACTTTAGCGACTCGAAATAGGGCGAGGCACGCCATTCGCCAGCCCAGTTCAAAGTTCTTGAGTGTTGTGGCTTCTAGCGATCTACTGCCAATCTGTGCGCCAAGATTAAATAGCACGGTGTGTATGGGCCCTATTTCTTCAACGGCGGTGATCAAATTTTCTAAAGCATCGTCCTCCACCGCGTTGAGTAAATGCCCAGAGGCGGATCCGCCCTCCGACTCAATGCCATCAACCAGAGTTTGCAGTCCACTCGCATCGCTACGCCGGCACAGAGCAGCGTGATAACCCTCTCGGGCAAACCGGCTGCCGACACTGCCACCAATACCTGCGCCGGCCCCAATGATTAAACAAACTTTTTTCAAAATAACGTCCTCTGGTGTTGCTTTGATCTACTCCACGCGCAACGTTTTGTTACGTATAAGCGCCTCGATTTCTTCGACGTCAAAACCCAACTCAGTTAACACACTGACCCCGTGCTGGCCCAGCTTTGGGCCTGGGCCCGCGATGCTACTGGGTGTGTCGCTGAATTGTGCCGCAGGGCGGGCCTGTCGAACTTCACCAAATCCGGGGTAATCGATGCGACTAATAGAGCCGTTGGCATTGATTTGCTCATGATCGAGTAACTCGGTTCGATCTAGAAGAGGGGCACAGGGTACCCCTTCATTTTCAAATCTTTGCAAGATCTCAGCACTAGACCATTTGCATATCTCAGCGGCAGTCAGCTGCTTTCGCTCACTGACATTTTTAAAGCGCGCAGATGCGGTGGCGAAACGCTCGTCTTCGATCCAATCTTCACGGCCCAAAGCCCGACACATGCCTAACCACTCTTTGTCCGATATGACCCCCGCTGTTATGTGGCGATCTTGGGTCTCGTAAATCAAGTCCATTGCACCCCCCGCCTGTTTAGGATCGAATTCTCGCTCGGCGTAGGTGAGTCCGCCCATACCCTCGGGCCAAAAGAAGGACAACATGGTGTCTAACATTGAGAGTTGGATGTGCTGCCCGCGGCCGCTTTTTTCCCGAGCGTACAGGGCGGAGCTAATGGCTTGCGCTGCGGTCAGTGCGGTGACCTTGTCGGCTAAAATTATACGGAACATGTTGGGTTTGCCCGTCACGCGATCAGCTTGTATATCTGTGGCACCGGATAGCGCTTGGACGATGGGGTCATAAACCCGCTTATCCGCGTAGGGCCCCTGATCGCCAAAGCCGCTGATTGAGACATAAATTAACCGCTCATTAGCGCTGCGCAGCAACGCTTCACCAAAGCCCATACGATCGATAGCACCTGGTCGAAAATTTTGGATAAAGACGTCAGCGTCTTTTGCTAGCTTCAGCAAAATTTCTTTGCCGGCATCAGATTTTAAATCGAGGGCTATAGACTCTTTGCCGCGATTGCAGGAGAAAAAAGCGGGTGTAACGTCGTTGTGCTTGGAGCCAATGTGCCGCATCTGCTCGCCGTTGGTGGGTTCTACTTTGATGACCCGCGCCCCTTGGTCCGCGAGCATCATGGCGGCAACTGGGCCAGAAACCATAGAGGTCAGGTCGAGAATTTTAAGTCCATCAAGTGCGCCCATAGCCTAGCTCCAGTCTTTTTATGCAGGGTGTGCTCAAGGTGTGCTCGCGATGTCACTGACACATCCCGCCGTGCGGTAGCTTCTCTAGTATCGCTATAACGAGGAGTAGACTCCAGCACGGCATCGCGCCTTTGGTAGTCAGCGACAAGCTGCCAAGCAGTGCGCCTTGTTTATGGACTCAAACTGATGCGCTTAGTTTGAACACCGGTAGTGAGACTACACGCTGTTAAGAAGGTCAATTTTGATGGATGGCTAAGGTGAAGCGCCCTGACACTTGAGGTATACTGCGCCGCTTTTCATTGCAGAGCTGCCCTGAGGTGTAAGGACAGGGGGCGAGGACAAGCGTCATGGATATTTCGGTCGGTATCATTATGGGTTCACGCTCTGATTGGAGTGTGATGGAAGCGGCGGCCAATATGCTCGACGCTCTTGGTATACGCTATGAGTGTAAAGTCGTTTCAGCCCACAGAACTCCAGATCGACTTTATGCCTATGCCCGCGAAGCCAGAGGCCGGGGCTTGAAAGCGATTATTGCCGGCGCCGGCGGGGCTGCTCATTTGCCAGGTATGTGTGCCGCAATGACGCCGGTACCCGTTCTTGGCGTGCCTGTTGCTGCTACGGTTCTCAATGGCGCCGATGCCATGCTTTCCATCGCTCAGATGCCTAAAGGTGTGCCAGTGGCTACTTTTGCCATTGGGCAACCAGGCGCTGCCAACGCAGCGCTGTTTGCTGCGGCTATGTTGGCGAACAACGACCCAACGATCGCCGCAGCCCTAGACCTTTTTCGAGAAGAGCAAACAGCCGCTGTTCCAGAGGATGTGATCGATTGAAAACTCGCTTGGGCATCATTGGTTGTGGCCAGCTCAGTCAGATGTTGGGAGAGGCTGCTAACCGGCAAGGAGTGTCTGTCGCGTTTTTATGTCTCGATGAAATACCTGTTGTGCAGGGCTTGGGGCCAATTTTTGAAGCTTCAGACTTGGAAGCGTTTCTGAGTGTCTGTGATGTGGTAACCGTTGAGCGCGAGAGCATTGATGACGTGATCTTGCAGCGGGTGCGGGATACCGTCGGATTGGCGCCGCGCTACGAGGCGTTGGTCGTACTGCGTGAACGAGACACCCAGAAAGCCATGCTTGATGCTTTGGAGATTCCAACGTCCCCTTGGTTCTGTGCAGCCAGCAGAGAAGCATTGCTTGAGGGTATGGCGGCCGCGCCACAGAGCGCCCTCCGTTGTAAGCGAACCCTAGGGGGCTATGACGGCGGCGGGCAGTGGCGGGTAACTTCTGCTGCAGACAGTGCACAAATCCCCGACGATGGCTTTCCAGTGATTGCTGAGGCTGAGATCGCTATTGAGCGTGAGTTAGCGATTGTTGTGGCTAGAGATAGTGATGGGGCGGTGATGACCTACCCCATGACGGAAAACGTCATGCGTGACGGCATTCTTATTGGCAGCTTGGTGCCCGCCAACGTCACTGATGCGATGACTGATGAGGCGACGCGGTTCGCACACTCGCTCGTGAATGCAATGGATTACGTGGGAGTGTTGGCCATAGAGTTCTTTGTGACCGAGGAGCGCCTCATCGTGAATGAAATAGCTCCCCGCGTGCACAATACGGGGCATTGGACTATTGGTGCCGTGGGTGCCGATCAGTTTACTCAGCATGTTGTTTGCACCTTAGGGGGCAAGGTTCGCGAGGTCTCGTTTGCAGGTGCTGCGGCTATGGTCAATCTTCTTGATGATAAGTTTCCAGCCACATTGCCTGAGGGCGGCGTGCGCAGTCTTATTCAGACTTACGGTAAAGGGCATAGAAAAGGTCGTAAAGTCGGGCACGTTACCCTTTTAGGATCAGATACAAATGTGATCCGAGAGGCGGCAAAAAACCTCATTGATGAGTTGCATGGTGCTGGGTGAGTTAGCCGGCTGAGCATTAAAAAACCCCGCTGATACGCGGGGTTTTTTTTGGGTGCCAAGCTCAGACAATCTTGGCGCAAGAACTGTTTTGGACTCTCAGCCTTCTGGCATGGCTGAACTGTGGTGTTCGAGTATTTTCCAGTCCCCGTCGATCTGCTGGTAGAGATAACTAAAGCGTGCGGTGACCGAGCTCCCGTCGCCGAAGGTGAAGGTATACACCCCGGCGTTGCTGACTAAATTCTCTGCCAAGTGCCGAGTATTAGCCTCGTCAATGACGCCTTGAGGTTGTTTGCTCAGAAAGTTTACAAAGTAATCTCTGATTTCAGCATGATTGTGGCGCACCTGATTTGAAACGGTAGGTAGCAGGATGGCATCTGTGGCGTAAAGCGCGGTCACTTGATCCGGGTCGCCGGTTTGCAGTGCTGCGTTCCAATTGGCAAACAACTGCACGATGTCTTGCTTGGTCATTACTTCATTCTCCTAGTTCAATTTTGGGTTGCGGTACAACCCTCTCTGATTAAGCCAAGGCTTAATTTTCAACGGTGGTTTTTGGGGGGTTAGCACGCGAGCGACGGCTCAGCTTGCCGGCATACTCGTCCCTTAAAGTACGCAGTAATTCAACCCGATCGGTATACCTTGCACTACCTAGATCGAGGCAACAGTCAGCGCCTAACCCCACCATGGTATCGGCGATGTCATCACTCATACCTGTAATGTATATTTTTTTCCCCGCACGTTCGGCATCGCAAGCGATGGTCTCAACTGCGCGCACTGCCGAAACGTCAATGAAGGGTACTCGGCAAAAATCTAGGACGATGGCATGCATACCATCTCGATACCGTTCTCTCACATGGTGGCCTACGTCGGCGGCAGCCCCAAAACTTAAGGGCCCTCCAAATTCAAATACCGTTACCCGATCTTTGAGGGTCTCGATCAGGTCCTGCTCCTCCTCGCTGGTTGCGGTAAGGGGTCGAGACAGCAGGTCGTCAAGCTGTGCTTTTGCGACCTGGCGGACGTAAGCCAATGCCGCGAGCACGACACCTGCTCCCACGGCGGTGATCAAATCGACCAGTACAGTCAGACCCAGCACCAGTGCCATTAGCGCCAAATCCCATCGCGGACCACGGTGGGCATTACGGAGGTAGCTGAAGTCGATGATGTCGAGCCCCACTTTGATTAACACACCAGCGAGTGCCGCGTGGGGGATATAGGCGGCGACAGGACCAAGGCCCAAGACCACGGCTACAAGAACGACTGAGTGAATCATGCCGGATATTTTTGTGTGACCCCCGGAGCGAATATTAACTACGGTTCGCATGGTCGCGCCGGCGCCGGCGATGCCGCCAAATAAGCCTGCTACCGCGTTACCTATACCTTGACCGATCAATTCTTGATTGGAGTCATGCCGTGTCCTCGTCATGTTGTCAGCGACCAGGGAGGTCAGCAGGCTGTCGATGGCACCCAACACAGCAAGGATAAATGCGGCTTCAATGACCAGCATCATGGCGCCTTGACTAAAACTGGGCATATGGAAGCTGGGCAGTCCACTAGGTATATCACCTAAAATCGGTGTCTCACCTAAAAACAGCGATACCACTGTGCCGGCCGTGAGAGCCGCTAATGCGGCGGGCAAGTACTTTCCCCAAGCCGTTGGCCAACCGTAAACTACGATAAGCGTCACTGCTGCAACGGCAAGCGCCGACATATTGATGTCGGTAAGTGCAGTTGGTAGGTACTGAAGTGCAGGGATGGTGCCCGCAGGTGCCATATGGCCTAGGGTGGCGTCGAGCTGCAGAATAATAATGATGACCCCGATTCCACTCATAAACCCAGAGACCACGGGGTAGGGCACGAGCCGAATGAAATCTCCCAGCTTGATAAGGCCGAAAATGATCTGAAAGACGCCGGCTAAGACAACCGCAGTTAGAATCAGACCAACATCCCCCGAAAGGCTGGCAAATAAGCCCGCGAGGACGACCACCATAGGGCCGGTTGGGCCCGAGACATTGGTGGGCGTGCCTCCAAGCCAAGCAGCGAAGAAACCCACAATGATGGCACCGTACATACCTGCCATGGGGCCAAGCCCCGACGCCACGCCAAAGGCGAGAGCCAGTGGAATGGCCACAACGCCTGCCGTGAGACCGCCGTAGATATCGCCCCTGAGGTGTTTTAAGTCGAATGTGTATGCAGCGCGCATGACAAATACCGTGTTTGTTCAAAGATGCGTAATGTACGTGCAATGGTATATGAAAGGTTTTACTATTTGGCGATAGATTTTTGCTATATGCTGGTGATACCCATCTCCAAGGTGTTTTTTTATTGAGTCATAGCAAGACATCTGACTCTTAAAAGCCGGTACTTCCTGAGCAAGGCCAGAGAAAAGCCTTCGATTCAGAGGGATACCAAGAGCGTTGTTACGTGACGATTGGCCAATGGTGGTGCTTCATATCAGCCCTGTGAAGTTCGTGTTTCTCAGTCCACAGAAGACGGAGTAAGAAAAATGGCTTCCCTGAGGCAGCTAGAATACTTTGCTGAAGTCGCAGATGCTGGCTCGTTGCGTCAGGCGGCGCAGCGACTGGGTGTTACTCAGCCTACGCTGACGGTTCAGCTTCGCGCACTCGAAGAAATCTTGGGCGTGGTGCTGTTTGAACGCACCCGAAACGCCACATTGTTGACACCCGTGGGAAGAGATCTTTTGCCCGAGGCGCTATCGCTCCTCTCCCAGTGGCGCAATATGGTGGAAAGCGCGCACCTCATTGGCAATCACAGTCATTCGACCTACCGTCTCGGTGTGCCCCAAACGCTGGGTCCCTACCTGTTGCCCAGTTTACTGCCCACTCTGCATCAACGATTTCAGCGGCTTCGCCTACACGTTAGGGAAGAGGTGCCCGATATGTTGCTCAAGGGCTTAGAGGAAGGGCGTTTCGACATTGTCATCGGACCCATTTCCACAGTGCCCGACACGATAGTTAGAGAACCCATGTTTCGGGAGCCGCTCTATCTGGCAAGCCCGGTCGATATGGACGTGGCCCCGCATAGTAATGTTGCGGAAAGCGACCTCAGTGGTCTGGAGATTCTCGCTGTTGAGAAGGGCCATACGTTACGCCGAGAGGTTGAGCGCATCTGTGAGCGAACCGGTGCGCGTTTGAATACCGACTATGAGGGCACGAGCTTAGATACACTGCGTCAAATGGTGGTGATGGGTATGGGCCTTGCATTTTTACCGGCGCTCTACGTGCGCAGCGAGATCCATAGACCCGAGGAGTTGCGCGTCCAACCTTTGCAGGGTGGGAGATTGTTCCGAGAGCATGCCTTCTTATACCGCCGCAACGCACCCACACGTCACTTTTATCAAGAACTGCAGGCGCAGATTCGTGAGGTAATCACCAGGGATCTCAGTGACACTGTAATTCCTCTGAGTTGATGTGCGGGATGCTCATTGACACTGAGCACCCCGCGAGGTTTTTTACAGGTTGTTAAAGGTCGACTCATAGACAAAGGAGTTTGAGCCTTCACAACTCACCAACAGATTCATATTGGTCTCCATAGAGGGATTCTCCGCGGCAAAGTCTAGCCAGTTAACTGCCATGTGAGCCCTGGAATCAAAGGAGTACCAATAGTTGACTTGCATAAAGTCGAATTCGGAGCCGCCATCAAATCCCATGTAGGGAAATAAATAGCTGATTGCCCAGCCCTTGAAGCCGCCTTCTTCCATAACTTCTTTATTAGCTGCAGCCTGAGCGTAGACTTGATCGATAGATACACCGTCTTTGAGCGAACAAGGAGAAAATTGAACAGGACGCTTAGCATCTCGGTCTTCCGCTGGAATTGCGACGCGACTTACGAGGCTGTCAATAGTGGCGACAGACCGTTTGCAACTCGATGCAGGTCCTGCGGGTTCGCCTTCTGAGTTTTCTGCCAGCCAATCAGCATACTCATTGGCATAGGAGCCCCACTCTTTATACATCGCCTCGCCATCTGGCCAGGTCCCCCAGAGGATGTAATCGTAGTTGCTGGTATCCCCGCTATGCATTGGCGTCATGATCGCCTGTGCGTACTTGGTGCCTTTGGCCTTCGAAAATTCGCCGTATCGTTGGCTTTGTGTTCTGACGTCATCCATTGTTTTTTCTGGATTCAGCGAACAATAAACGAACTCTGAGCGCATCTGGGCTTCTTGTGCCTGCAACACGGAACTTGCGAAAAGCGTAAGGAGTAGAACTGAAAAATAGCGCATAGTTTTGGCCTTTTTTAGTTGAAGTTATTTTTTTTAGTCATCAAATGTTGCGTGATGCCATCACCTGAATGTAGACACCAACGAGAATTCTGCGAGACATTCTTGTTAAAAAGGAGAACTGGATTCCAACTTAAGGGGAATCAGTGCCTTTTTACAAAGCTTGAATTTTTTACGGAGAAGTCTTGGAAAGCGTCTATCTTGGTCGGAAAAAAGTCGGTTTAGCTAAATAAATTAAGAGTGCTTATTGTTCCTGGCGAGTTCCAAATTCAGGGCGCCACAGGGAGTTGAAATAATCTGCGGCAGTGTTTTTCACAGCCATACGAATTGATATTTAGGGCTTCCTCTTCAATCGCAGCATCGCCCAGAGTAAGCCCTGCATCTTGATGCCGACATCAGTTGTCACACCATCGATGATTCTGAAGCTTGGACGCGAGATTTTCTCGCAGCTCAAAATAAAGTTTGATCAAGTCACTCTTTTGCTCCCGTCCATCTTTGCCAAAAAAAGGGTGAATCGCCAGAGCCAAATCATGAAGTTGGTGTCGGATACCTGCGCGACACATAGGCACCGAATACGGGTACGCGGGTTGTAATAAGGGCCTTCATCCCGTCTTATAGTGCAGGTGTACGATGCTCGCCTAACAAGCCCGCTGCTATTGTCTACACGGGTGCTGTCCCTTTGAGTTTCTAGATAGGCATAGCATGTTTGGAACATTCAATTCGAGTAGATCCTATGACGACCTACGCAACACTCGAAGACATTGAAAACTGTATGGATAATGGCTGGACCGATGGTCTCCCCGTTATTCCACCTTACGGCAGTCTTGTGGGTGCAATGCTCGAGGCTATGGGTTGGCAGGGTTCCGACGCGGTGGGTGAAATCCCAGAGCAGAATATCGTTATTAGGGCGGAAAAAGCCGCGGCTACTGCAGTAATGGCCGGTTGTAAAACCGAATACGGCCCATTGCTGAGAGCACTGACCGAAGGCTTGCTGGACCCCAAACTCAATCTCAGTGGCGTAGAAGTGACTACTGGTGGTGCTGCGGTTTTGGTCATTGTCAGTGGTCCCATAGTTGAGCAGCTAGGTTTTGAACACGAAACCAATGCGCTGGGTGCCAATTGTCGCGCAAATGCCACGGTTGGACGCTTTGCTCAAATGATGCGCTACTTTTGTGGGCGAGGTGGCGGCGTGCTGCAGTCCCACGGCACTATCGGTCACCCAGGACGACTCAGCTTTTGCATCGCAGAGCACCCGAATACAGAGTGGGGGGCTTACCACACGCAGTATGGTTTGCCCGAAACAGCGTCTGCGATCTCGCTGATGTCAACTGAAGGGCCGACCTCTGTGAACAACCATTACGGTGATACAGGCGCTCATATTCTTGACACCATTGGTGATGCCCTATGCCATGCAGGCCAAACCGCATGGTATTACCGCTCCGGTGGTTTCGTGGTTGTTATTCCGCCAGATCACATGGCACTTGTGGCCAAAGACTTCAATCGTGAACAGGCGCTGGAGTACATTTATAAAAACGCCAGACGACAAACCGACGAGCTGGCAGATTTTGGCCGTATCGCCAAGAACCCGATTGAGTTTGCTGAGGTTGAACCCGGGGAATTACGTTCACCGTTGAAAAGCCCCGAGCAATTGACATTTATCGAATGTGGCAGCAACGGCGGCCGTTTTTCAGCCATCATCCCGCGCTGGGTTGGGAGTACCCACGCCGTGTGTAAACAAATAAAGAGCGCCTAAAAGTTTCAGTTGTTAGCAATGGAGAGTGTAATGACAAAATCAACCACTAATGGATCAGGCTACAACCCGCCGGCGAAACAACTCACCAGTTGTGGAGACGTTTCATGCGAATTGCTGGTTGACCCAATACCAAGGCCTACGCCTGAGGCCATCACGGTCAGTCTGAGGCCAAAGGTAGCAAAGGTGACGTTTGTTGATCACCATAAGCCAAACAGCAAGGTGATCATGGGGTACGCGCAGGGTATCTTGCGAGATCGCGGCATTGAGGTCGAAGACCAGATTCTCATTAAGGCTGACGCCAGTACCCGAATGCCAGAAGCTATGCTGCAATCGCTCTCCCAGGAGCGGGGGCTGATCCTCTGCGGTATATCCGACTGAGGCAGTTGTTCGTCGGGCAGTTCGCTTGACTCAATAGCACTTCAGCGACTCGGCGTGGCCGGGTTCGCGGTATTAACGCAACCTTTCGGGGATCAGATTGATCGCTGCATGACCTATCAACCTTCTGATAGACCTTTGCCCGCAATCGTTGTGGATCATCCTACCCAAATGGTGGAAGACGATGTGTTGCATCGTCGCGCAGAGCAGATTGCCGATGCAGTCGAGCGTTTACTTAATGATGAAGAACCGGAGAATCCATCGCTATGAACAACGCTCTATCGGTACTCGGCACTGGCGTATATCTACCTCCCTCACAACCCGTGCGGGATATCGTCGCAGCTGCAGGTCAAGACCCCAGTGGGCATCAGGGCTGGAATAACTGTTGTCACGCCCTGGAAGACGATCACCCAAGCACAATGGGCATCACCGCCTTGCGATCAGCGCTGGAAGACGCCAACGTCGACCCCAGCGAGCTTAAGCTGGTTCTGTTTGCAGGCATGTCTCGTGACTACTTACCGTCGTGGTCGGTAGCCACTGAAATCATAAAAGCGCTGGAAGCCCCGAGTCATTGTATGGGCCTAGATATGACAATAGGGTGTCTGGGCGCACTGTCAGCTCTGGATATGGCGCAGGGCTGGCTGGCAACTCACGGTGGCGGTGTAGCCGCAATTGTTGCTGCTGAGCGCTGGACGTATACGATTGACTACACCTCAATCGAAAACCTTGGCCTCTGGGGACACAGCGACGGTGCTGCAGCTGCCATAGTTAGTCGCGATACAGCGCATGAGTCAAAGGCCTCGTTTTGTGGCGCTGAGTTCGTTTCCCAAAGCGACCTCAATGGCACTGTTCTCATTGAATACGGTGGAACTCGTTTCCCTATCGCTCCCGAAGGTGAAACGCCGTATGGGCGCAAGCTAGTGGGTTTAAGTAGAAATGATTTGCGTCAGCGCTACTCAGACGGCTATTCCGGCAGCTTTCAAGCACTCAAGGCGCGACTCGACTGCAATCCCGAACGGGTAATCATTAACCAGACCTCCAATCTATTTTTGCATTTGATTGCTTCCGTCGTGGAAATTCCCATCGAGAATTTTCTTGTCACGGGCCACGATACTGGGCATGTCGGTTCTGCGGATATTCTGATTGGGTTAGACAGGCTGATACATGATGGCGGTGTTAACGAGCCGTATCTTGTGGCTGGCAGTACGCCCTATGCATTCGGCTCAGGTTTATTGATGCCGGCATAAAATGGACTTCCGGCTGAATCAACAAACTGATGCGAGTCTGGCGCCCGTATCAATGGCAGGCTGTTACTCGAAGCCTTTCAACAGACTGTACTAACACTATTGCTGCGAGAGAGTGGCGGAAGGGGTAGGCGTCGAATTTACCGGACGTGTTGTTCTGCGCCTCATGGCTGCCTTAGGCCCGGTGCCTGTGTCTGGCGAGTTCCAAATTCAGGGCACCACAAAGTGCCTAAAACAATTCAGACAAGGCTTTTTCCCCAGCGATCCCGGTTTGATGTTGGGGGCCTGGTGCTCAATCGGCTCATCGGTAGGGGCCGGTTACCAAAATGTGAGCTTGCTAAGGCGGTAAGTGCGGGGTCACTGCCAAAGCGAAGTTGAGCATTATGAGAGCCTCGGCCATTGTTTTAGGTGAGTATTAGCCGCGTTTTCGAGACGTACGCTGACGGTAATTTGCTTGAATTTGAACTTGGAGTATGTTTTTCTACTCGCCAGTTTTTTTGGTGTGCTGCAAGCATTTACAAATCACAGCAGCCAAACATAAATCCCATGTGTATCCCAACGGAGAAATCATGACTACAACTGCATACATTTATGACGCTGTCCGAACCCCACGCAGTAAAGGCAAAAAAGACGGCACTCTGCACGAAGTAAAACCGGTAGATTTAGGTGGTGGTTTATTGCGCGCCCTGCAGTCTCGACAAGACCTCGATACCTCCTATGTGGACGATGTAGTGATGGGCTGTGTGACCCCCATCGGTGAACAAGGTTCTGACGTTGCCAAAATGATTGTTCAAAATGCTGAGTGGGATGAATCGGTGGCTGGGGTTCAGCTTGATCGGTTTTGCGCTTCAGGTTTAGAAGCCGTCAATATTGCGGCGCAAAAAGTAGCCTCGGGTTGGGAAGATTTAGTGGTTGCCGGCGGAATCGAGTGCATGTCTCGTGTGCCGATGGGCTCCAACGGTGGCGCCATGGGTTCGGATCCGGGCTTTTCTATGAAAACCGGTTTTGTGCCCCAAGGGATTGGCGCAGACACGATTGCGACACTCTCTGGCTGGTCTCGAGAGGACGTGGATGCTTATGCCCTGCAATCTCAGCAGCGCGCAACCCACGCCCGAGACAGCGGCTGGTTTGATGGGTCTGTGATTCCTGTGAAAGATGAATGCGGCATTACTATTTTAGAGCGGGATGACTTCATTAAGCCCCATACAACCATGGAAGGTCTGGGCAAGCTCAAAGCCTCTTTCGAGATGCACGGAGGCTTAGGCTTTGACGACATTATTATGAACAAGTACTCAGAGTTGGATCGGATTAAC
Organism: Luminiphilus sp. nBUS_07; assembly: GCF_051201685.1. Taxonomy (GTDB): domain Bacteria; phylum Pseudomonadota; class Gammaproteobacteria; order Pseudomonadales; family Halieaceae; genus Luminiphilus. The sequence continues at coordinate 1,135,657 of NZ_CP179213.1, forward strand.
CACGTTCATACTCCGGGCAACTCCTCGGGTATTGTCGACGGCTCCTCAGCCGTTCTGATTGGCAGTGAGCGTGCGGCGAAAGACTTGGGCCTCAAGCCTCGTGGCAGAATTGTTGCGACAGCAGTACTCGCCACCGATCCCATCATTATGTTGACCGGACCTGGCCCGGCCGCCATCAAATGCCTTAAAAAGGCGGGAATGACAAAAGCAGACATCGACCTTTGGGAAATCAACGAGGCGTTTGCATCGGTCGTGCTGCGCTACATGCAAGATCTGGATTTAGACCCAGAGGTGACGAACGTGAATGGCGGCTCTATCGCTATGGGGCACCCGCTGGGAGCCACAGGTGGCTGCCTTGTGAGCACTATGCTTGATGAACTCGAGCGCCGAGATGCCAAGCGCGCCATGTTGTCGCTGTGTGTGGGCGGCGGTATGGGCATTTCAACCATCATCGAGCGCGTTTAAGCCAAAGATAAGGACATCACTATCATGACTGGATTTAATTACGAAAAAGACGCCGACGGTATCGTCACCATCACTATGGACATGGATGGGCCCGTGAACTCTATGAGTGACGCGTTTCTTCCCCTGCTCAGCGAGACCGCTGACAAGCTCGAGGCGGAAGAGGGCCTGACTGGCGTGGTGCTGACCTCGGCTAAAAAGACCTTCTTTGCCGGTGGCGATCTCAACATGCTCTGCCAAGTGACCGAAGACTCGGCCGAAGAGTTTTTCCATGGCGTTGAGGCTACCAAGGCCACCATGCGGCGAATTGAAAAGCTTCCAGTTCCCGTTGCCGCCGCAATAAACGGCGCGGCCTTGGGCGGTGGTCTCGAGCTGGCGCTTGCCTGTAATCATCGTGTGGCTTGGGACGATAAATCGGTGCAGCTAGGATTCCCCGAGGTGACTTTAGGTTTGCTTCCCGGAGGCGGTGGCGTCGTTAAGGCGATCTACTTAATGGGTTTGATGGCCTCTAACGAGTACATTTTAGAGGGCAAGCGCGTCGCACCCGCCAAGGCTCAGGCTTCAGGGTTGATCGATGCGACCGTTGCTACTCTCGATGAATTGCTGCCAGCGGCGAAAGCCTGGGTAAAGGCCCATAAAGACGATGAGGCTGCGAGTACTCAACCTTGGGATACCAAGGGTTACAAAATACCCGGTGGCGGTGTAAACCATCCGGCCGTGGCTCAAATGCTACCCGCAGCAGCAGCTATGCTGCAGCAAAAAACACGAGGGCTGCTACCCGCACCGGCGAAAATTTTAGATATCGCCGTAGCTGCGCTGCGGGTTGATTTCGAGACCGCTATGCGCATTGAAAGTCGTGGTCTCACTTACTTGGCTTGCACACCTGTTGCCAAGAACATGATCAACACGTTCTTCTTCCAAATGAATCAAATCAGCGGCGGTGCGTCTCGGCCTAAAGACGTTGAACCCCAGAAGACGCGTAAAGTCGGCATTCTCGGTGCGGGCATGATGGGGCAGGGTATCGCCTACGTCTCAGCAATGGCAGGCATTGAAGTTATCCTCAAAGATATCTCTCAGGAAGCTGCAGATAAAGGCAAAGCCTACTCTGAAAAATTATTGGCCAAGCGCGTCAGCAAAGGCCGCATGACTGAGGAGAAAGCTCAGGGCATTCTTGCGCTGATCAAACCAACGGCTGCTAACGAAGACCTGCAAGATTGTGACTTAATCATCGAAGCGGTTTTCGAAAATATTAAGCTCAAGCATAAGATTACCCAAGAGTTAGAAGGCTACCTTGCAGAGGGCGGTGTTTGGGGCTCGAATACGTCAACGCTGCCGATCACTCAGTTGTCTGAAGCGAGTCGGGATGCCAGTAACTTTATCGGTGTGCACTTCTTTTCTCCCGTCGACAAAATGCCCCTGGTTGAAATTATCATGGGAGAAAACACCGGTGATGTCGCATTGGCGAAGGCTTTCGATTACGCGCTGCAAATTCGCAAAACCCCGATTGTGGTCAACGATTCACTGGGCTTCTTCACCTCGCGAACCTTCGGTACCTTTATTGACGAGGGCGTTCGTTTATTGAGTGAAGGGATGCACCCGGTGAAGGTCGATAACTTAGGGAAAGCCATTGGTATGCCCGTTGGGCCCCTCGCGGTTTATGACGAGGTGAGTTTAGAACTGTCCCGTAAGGCTCAGGAGACCTGGGAAGAAATGGGTATCGATACCAGCGCAAGAGATGGGACTGTCGCCCGTGACGTTGTGAATACCATGATTGGCGAGCACGGTCGTGGCGGTCGCCATCACGGCGGTGGTTTTTATGAATACGCTGAAGATGGCACAAAAGCCATTTGGCCTCCGCTGCTCGATATCTATTACAAGTCTGAGGTCAATATCCCGGTTGACGATGCCAAAGATCGTTTGCTGTTTCGTCAGGTGATCGAAGCTTTACGCTGTCTTGAGGAAGGCGTTTTGCGCACGGTCGCCGATGGCAATATTGGATCGATCATGGGTATCGGTGCGCCAGCATGGACAGGAGGGTTGCTCCAGTTCGTGAATACCTACGGGCTGGCACGATTCTCCAGCCGATGCGACGAACTCGCGGCGGTGTACGGAGAGCGGTTTAAAGCGCCAAAAATTGTCGCCGATAAAATAGCCTCAGGCGAGACGTTTAACTGAGCACGACGCCCACCGAGTAAGCGTGGCTTGGCTTCGGTGGGTGAGTCACAACAGATACTGAAAACACGTGGGACGCTGCATCGGTAATGCCGGTACAGGTCCCGGCGTATTCTAGCTCCTAGCCCCCTCGCATGGCGCCCTAACATGGGTGACAATGCGCAATCAGCAGGACCAGCGAAGTTATCTGACAATGTGTGGACGCTACACGCTCAGTGTTACCCAGCGACCCGAGCTTAATGCCCTTGGGTTACAGACGGCTGATCGTTTTAATATCGCGCCAGGTTCCTCAGTGTTAACGCGAGATGAACAGGGCGAGCATCGCATGATGCCTTGGGACTTTTCCCCTCCTTGGGCCAAAAAGCCTATGCACCTGAGTAACGCCCGAAGTGAAACCCTTCGTGAAAAACCCGCTTTTCGTCGAACTCAGCGCTGCGTGCTATTGGCAGACGGTTGGTATGAATGGCAACGTGTGGAGGGGAAAAAGCGGCCTTGGTATCACCACATTGAAGGCGAGCTGCTGTATTTTGCCGGCCTTTACAACGACACCAGCGGTTGCGCCATTGTTACCCGAAGTGCATTGGACACGGTTGCGCCCATTCACCATCGTCAGCCGGTGCTGTTGGAGGCGCGGGGCGTTGAACACTGGCTGCAAGGCCATGATTTGTTTGCCAGTGCGGTGACTCATCGGGTGCAATGCCATGAGGTGAGCACGCGGGTAAATCGTCCCAGCGAAGACGATATTGGGCTGACATTACCGGTTTCTGCAAGTATTCCAGAATCGCCCCCTGGCAATGAAGATCTCTTTCAGTAGCCCAGAATTCAGGGGCGGTGCTACCTCACAACTCAAGAGAGATTTCCAAGCCCATGCATGGCGATCAACAACAGGCTAGAAATGCTTCTCTACTACTGGGTGAGGAATCTGGCCACATTACTCAGCGTTCGCTGCAAAGCATTCATCGGCTGAACCACTAACTCATCGAGCTGCACAGTTTCTTTACCGTCCGTTTTAGCTAGGGCTGTATCCAGTGTCTGCAATACCTCCGGGCTCAAGGGCAGGGGCGCTTCATGGGGCTGATAGACGGTGCCAATTGGGTAGTATTCTCCAGCTTTATCTGTCATTTCAATATGTGCACCCAGCACGGCCGCGAGCTCATGGCTCTGGGCAAAACTGGCAAGCCGGCTGATGCTCTCGCGATAGGCTTTCCAGTCCTTTACATAGATCAGGCCCGGATAAACCGTATCTCCCGTTAACAGCCATCGGGTCTGGCTGTCGTACAGGGTAATACTCTCTTCTTGGTGTCCGGGCGTTTCGATAACAATTACCTCGCGTCCCCCAAGCTCAATGCTGTGGTCACTTCCAGTGCGATCAGCTCTGTTCAAAAATGCTTGGAGGCCGGCCGCATTGGGCGCCACAAGTTCAACGCCCGTCTGACCGGAAAACTGCTCATCACCCCGGCGGTGATCGCCATGACTGTGAGAGTGGAGAACCAGCAACGATCGCTCGCCAATTAGCGACCGCACCGTTGTAAACAGGGGAAAACTCTCAGGGTTATCCGTGGCTCCAGTATCCAACAGCAGGGCGCGGTCATCTCCCAACAGCAGGTACATGAAGGGCGCCTCAAAACTTAGGCATTTGTTCTGTCGTAGCACCCAAGTAGATGTATCTTGTTGAAACACCTGGATCGGCGGGTTAGTGCCCTCACTACAATCGGCACTGCCGTGAATCCATTGCATTTGGCTGACAGCCACAACCGGCTCGGCCCAGACCCGAGCTTGTACCGACAGAATACCAAGCACCGCAAGCAACGGTATTGTGATCTGCGGGTACACCGAAAAAAACCTCATAACGCTACAGCCACATTTGAGTTTGCTGCAAATGAGAGTAGACACTCTTGCTGGTGCTGTCGACTTGGCTTTCTGATCTGGAGAAAATTATCTGCATCGAATTTGTTGACTGTATTAACCGTAGAAAATAAGAAGGTCTTTTTTGAAAGGGCAGTGAGCCGTTGTTTTCTGACCGGTGCCAGATTGTTCAGGAGTCACTTTAGCGCCGCCGGGGCTGGGTTCTGTTTTCAGTGGATACGGCTGCTGATCGTGCTGAAGTTATTGCCAGAGCCTTATAAATATTTGGGGATGCGATTCTCTTAGTTCCATTGCCTGTTGCCCGAGATCTCATATTGTTATGGTAGAAAACCGCGCTGGGCCAACGCTCTTTGTTGGTCCAGCTTAGCGCCATATTGGCAGAAACGGACCAAGTCGCGACGACTGGTTCACCGGAGGTTGCGCGATGAAGATTTTTGCGGTGGTACTGGCAATAGTCCTGGCCGTTTTAGGCGCGGGATGGTTATATCTTGAGTCAGATCCGGCCAGGCCGACGCCTTCTAGCACTGTCGAAGTACCGGCATTTTTAGGTTCGCCAGCGGCGGCGAGACCGGTAGTTGAGAAATCCCAACGTTTTCAGCACCCAGTCCTCGCACCGGCAGGGTTGAACAGTATGCATAACGACGCTGCCCAGAGTGATAGTTATCCCTGGGCAGGTCCTCTAGGTGTGCAGCCGGAAGTCAGTACACGGCAGTTCCATCGCTGGCTTGGCAGTTGTGTCGCCCAGACTTTTAATAGCAAGGGTCAGATGATCGGCACTTGCGTGACACCCTTTGGTGTCATCCTGGTGGCGCGTAATCCAGACACATTGGAGATACTCGCTAGGCAGGTGATTACCCGTTGGCTGCCCATCGGGAAAAAGTTTAGCGGCGGTGTTTACTTCCATTTGGATAGTCAGGACAGGGTGCTGCTGGCCACCAATGATATGGCGATTCAGTTGTGGGAGTTGACGCAGCACCACGGCGATTACCAATGGTCGTTGCAAGAAGGTATCCCAATTGCCAACTTGCTGGATTCTGCTGGCACCGGGCCACATCGAATTATCGACGTGATGCCAGACTGGCAGGGTAACTACTGGTTTATTACTCGGGCAGGTGTTGTTGGCATGGTCACAGCCGACGGCAAAGATGGTGCTGCTGTTTTACTAAATACCCATGGCGCGCAGGAAGGCATCGATAACGCTCTCGCTGTTGGGGAAAAAGGCGTTTTTGTAGTTTCCAGCCATGCTATGTACAGCTTCCAACGTAGCAATGAGGGTCACTTAACCATGCAATGGCGACGGGCATATGATCGCGGCAGCGCAGCCAAAAAGGGCACTATGGGTTTCGGATCAGGCACCACACCCACTTTAGTGGGGAGAGATTACGTAGCGATCACTGATAACGCAGATGGCCAGGTTAATGTCATGGTCTATGACCAAGATGACGGGGCTGTAGTCTGTAAGCATGGGATCTTTCCTGCGGATAAAGGCACGACTGAAAATTCTTTGGCGTCGGTAGGGCGCTCACTTATCGCTGAAAACAATTTCGGTTACTCGGGCCCCAAAAATGTGCCGACATCAGAGCCGGGGCTTGCCCGCGTCGATATTCTTACAGACGGTAGCGGCTGTGAAACCGTATGGGAAAACCTGAAAATAACGTCTCCGTCTGCAGTGCCCAAAGTCTCCGAAGCCAGCGGTTTGATCTATCTTTACACCCGTCACGAGGCCAATCCTGCTGATTTGCACGCCTGGTATTTCACCGCTGTAGATTTCCATACAGGAGAGCCTGTTTATAAGTTACACACTGGTACAGGGTGGCTCTTTAACAACCACTACGGGGCTATTTCAATTGGTCCCGATGGCGCCGCCTATGTGGGTATTATGGGCGGCCTGATAAAGATCAAAGACCGCGACTTTCGTCCGTAGTGACGAAGGTTTAGGCGAGGCACAGGGCAAGAAAATAGACCGTAAAAGCTATATACGTTATCGCTACCTTAAAAAATTGACCGTAATTTTGTGACGGCGTGATGATTTGCAAACGCTCCTTGATCTCATGAGGGAGCGCATTTACCATAACAAACAAAAGTTTAACAATGACTTTGCCTTGCATAAGCAGAGCGTCACATTGAGGTCGCGGTATAAGAGATCAGTCTCGTTTAATCCGGCGTCTCTAAGGGCTCATTCTTTGATTAGGTTTGTTAATGAAGGCGCAAAATCCATTTTGATCAAGGAGTATCCTGTGAAAATTAGTGTGGCGGGCATCATCACCATTGCGCTGATCTGCAACGTATCCATTTCCCAGGCCAGGGAAATGGGCCATTACGCGCCCGGTGTGGTGAGTATTCGGGACCTGGCCGTGCCACCCGTGCCCGGATTTTTTTATGCCCAGTACAACGCGTACTTCTCGGCGGATCGCTATATCGATGGTGACGGTAACAAGCGCCTGAATTTTGAGTCCGAGGGCGGTGAGGTCAAGCTGGATACTGATGTGGATGTGCTGGCTATTGCACCAGTTTTTCTTTGGTCAACCGAAAAAAAAATTCTGGGTGCGAACTACGCCTTTTATGTGGCGCCTAACATTGGTAAAAGCTCCGTGTCAGCGCAGCTGTCGGTTTTGGATCAAGGGGGCAGCGGCGACAATGATGCCATTGGCATTGGCGACACCTTCGTCCAGCCCATTTGGCTGGGATGGCAAGGCGAGCGCTATGATATTGCCTTAGGTGCGGGGGCTTACCTGCCCTCGGGTAAGTACGACGCGGAAGACGGCGACAGCATTGGCCTGGGATTTTGGACCGGCCAACTTCAGACTTCGGCTTACTGGTACCTGGATGAGGCGCGGGCCGCAGCCCTGGAGTTTGCTGTCACCTATGAGTTCCATGGTGAGCAGGAAGATACTGACGTCACGCCCGGGGATCATGTCTCTGTTGAGTACGGCTACAGCCAGTATCTTAGCCAGCGCGTCGAAGTGGGCATTTCCGGTTACAGCCAGTGGCAAGTCGAGAAAGACAAGAGGCCGACGATCACCGATTTGGGCTTGGATCCCAATGCTAAGGGCGAAGTGCATGCCTTCGGTGTGGAGGCGGCTTACTGGTTTACGCCTCAATTCAACGTTTCACTGCGGTACATCAAAGAGTATGAGGGTAGGGCGCGACTGCAGGGCGACTGGGTCGCGTTGAACTTTATCTGGACGCCTGTTCCCGTGTTCTAGCGGGTAAAATGTGGTTTGAGTTTGGAGACTTCATCCTCTCGGGCTAGAGGTTTTAACTTGTCAGTACCTGTTGAACAGTAGCTTTAAAAGGACGTTAAATTTCTGATCGTAAACTGGCAAGTTTGGCTTCATACAGGCTAACGGTACTGCGTTTTTGCGCCTTCTCGATAGCCGCTTCCAATGCCTTTTCAGCACGCTGCAGTTCACCGGTTTCATAAAGAGACTGAGCTATACCCAGTTGGGCTTCATGAAGATAAGGGGCGAGCGACATCGCCTTATTGAAATAGTTGATGGCCTGCTGATATTCACCGCTCTCATAGGCTGATCTTGCAATTTGTATCCAGTGAAAAGGACTTGGGTCGTCAAGAGTCTGAAGTCTCTTCTCTATGCTGACTGCATCCTCGGTTCTGCCCAGGTTAATGAGCAGGTTATGATAGTTTTTTAAGAGGGTGAGTTTTTCTTCAGCGTGTTCAATCCCATAGACATAAAGCTGTTCTGCTTTTTCAGTATCACCTTGTCGACGATTGAGAATGGCGAGCATATTGATCGTGGAAGAACTGCCTAATGAGTACCTGAGTGCTTCCATGCTGTACCAGTAGGCCCGGTTCAGGTCATTTGCCATGAGCGCTTCGACCGCCACGTTATCGTAGTACATGGTCAGGTAATCATTTTCGTCAAGATTGGCGATAAAGCGTTGCCGATTGGTGGGGAAGTAGTCGATCTTGATGCCTGGTCTGGAGAGGAGTAGCAAATTTTCTTCTGTACTATAGTTTTTATTGTAGAGAATGGTTCGGATGTGAACGCCTTTCAATATTGTACGGTCGTTGATCTCGTAGAGGGGTATGTCATCCATTAACTCGTAATCAATTTCTATGCCTGCGATTTGTGCTAGTGCGGACGTCAGTATGGCCAGCGTCATGCAGTTTCCACCGTTGAGAGAAAGTGCATCAGAGGCACTCAGTGTAACGCCCTCATATTGGTAGCCTTCTACCTTGTCTTGAAGATATTCAAATAAAGCTTCGTTCTTTTCGGTATTGGCGAATCGTGGCTTATTGAGATAGGCGAGAAAATCGGCCTGTTGTTTTTCCGTAAGCCGATGAATATCTTCCGGGGTCTGTATGCTGGGACGCTGGCCAAAATTATCCCCACTGTAAATCGTGGATAGGCCTAGCGCCTGCTGAACGGGTGATGCTTCAGGAATGGTTGTGCAACTCTGAATCAACAGCGCGAAAACACCGAGCAGGCCTGATTGATATTTGTTAACGGTGCGCATAATGAAATTCACCCGTAAATTCTCCAATTCAAAGCTACTAGTTGAATTTTACTATGTCCTTCCGGACATCTTTCTATCGTTGCTCGGCATCTGTATCTCATTCCGCTTATGAATGTGGTGCCCGTGTGAGCGCTAGTTGTCCAAGGTCGCCAGCTCCGATTCCAAACGCTTTTTTGCGGTGCCCCGAGGCTTTGCGAGTCGTGCAATCCCTAGATATACCACCGGTGTCAGGTAGAGGGTGAAAATTGCGGCTAGGCCCAGTCCGCCAAAGACCACCCAGCCCACGGCTTCGCGGGCCTCAGAGCCGGGTCCTGAGGCTAATATCAGGGGCACAGCCCCCACAATCGTTGAGACCAGCGTCATGGCGATAGGGCGTAACCGGGTGTGGGCGGCTTCTGCGATCGCTTCACGCACGGAGAGCCCCTCATCTCGCAACTGGTCAGCGAACTCGACCAGTAAAATGCCGTTTTTTGCGATCAAGCCAATAAGCATTACTAACCCAACTTGAGAATATATGTTGAGCGAGGTGCCCGTCATAAACAGCGCAAAAATAGCGGCGGCGAGCCCGAAGGGCACGATGGTCATAATGACGACAGCTGATGTCACACTTTCAAACTGGGCAATGAGTACCAAAAATACGACTAACAGCGCGAAGCCATAACTCATTAAGGTATCTTGGGTTGCCTCATCGAGGGCAGCAGCTTCTCCTCGAGTAATAACGGATATATCTGCCGGTAAAACTTCTTGCGATAGCGCCATGAGGTCGTCAATGGCGGTTTGGAGTGCAACCCCAGGTTGAACTTCAACGTCTAGCTCAATCGCTCGTCGTTGCACGCGTCTGTCTAGCTGACCGGCGACACCGCGTTCGGCGAGGGTCACTACACTCGACAACGGGACCACCGCGTTACTGGCGGTGCGAATGTACAGGTTGACCAAGTCGCTGGGGTCGTTGATTTTATCCGCGCCGGCTTTTAGAACAATGGGCACTGTCTGATCATCAACGTTAAGGTCAACCACTCGGAAGCCATCGACCATAACCCGCAGGGTTTGGGCAACATCGTCGAGTGAAACATTAAGGTCAGAAGCGCGTTCGCGGTCTATTTGCACCGATAATTGCGGCTGAGATGGGTCGTAGCTCAATCGTGGCCTGCTGACACTATCCAGTTGCTGGCGAATGGCATCGCTGTAGGTTCTTGCCGCGGCAAACAAACTGTCGTAGTCGGTACCCAGTAGCGCCAGGCTAATGCCTCCAGAAGAAGCGCCGCGTATGTTTAGCGAGTTGCCGCTGAAAATTCGGGTGGTCATACCCGGAATACTGGCGAACAAGGGCTTGAGCTCTGCGGCAATTTCTTGCTGAGAACGGTCTCGTTGATCCCAAGGTACCAACCGCGCATTAATAAACACAATGTTGGGATCCCACCGGCCGATAACGGTGTAGAGGCTTTCGATTTCACCGTTATCAATGAGAGGTACCAAAATATTTTCTAGTCGATCACCCTGACGCTCAACATAAGCAAGGCCAACGCCATCGGGCCCCCTTGAAAATATATTGAGAGTGCCTCGGTCCTCTGGGGGCAGCAGCTCGCGGTCCAGCTGCCAATACAATGCGCCAGCGGCACTGGCGGCCGCCACGCAAACTAAAAGGGCAAAAATTGGCCAGCGCAGCACATGGTTTAGGCTTCGCTGGTAGAAGCGACTCAGGACCCCGCCTAGGGCGTCGGCACGGCGGGTGCGCGGGTTGTGCGTGGCGAGTCTCGCCATTGCAGCGGGCACAAGGCTCAAAGCGACAAAAGATGAAACGGCGACTGCAATGGCCAAAAGCAGCCCAAATTCTCGAAACAAGCGACCCGCCGTCCCGGGTAAAAAGGCAATCGGAATAAATACGGCAACGAGTACAGCGGTGGTCGCGATGACGGCGAAGAAAACCCGTCGGGTTCCGATCACTGCGGCAACGCTTGACGGGTCACCTGCTGCGCGCCGTCGCTGTACGCTCTCAAGCACAACAATAGCATCGTCAACGATCAGCCCCGTGGCCAGCACCAGCGCCAAGAGGGTGAGAATGTTGATGGAAAAGCCAAGAAGCCAGCAGGCCGCCATAGTGCCCAGCAACGAGATGGGGATAGCGATGGCGGGAATTAATGTGAGCCGCATCGAGCCTGAAAAAAGCCTAATGGTAGCAATCACCACTAGCACGGCGATGCCCAGCGTGAACAGCACCTCTTTTACTGCACCTCGAATAAAGACGGCGTTGTCAGAAATGATCGACAGCGTCAGTTCGCCAGAGTCGGCATTGACTCTATCAATAGCGGTTCTTACGCCGTCTGAGATTTCGATGGTGTTAGAGCCAGCTTGTCTAACGATACCAATGCCGACAACCCGTTCTCCGTTTAAGCGCACAATGCTGTTGGCATCTGCAGGTGAGAAAGTCACCCGGGCGACGTCGCTCACCCGAATTCCGTCTCGAATGACCAAAGACTCGATATCTTGTTCTTGGGTTACTGCGGCATCAGCGCGCACTAGAAGCTGTTGTTCCCCGGCTCTGAAGCTGCCTGCGGGGACGTCGAGTGGAGCACCTCGAAGCACGCTGGCCACATCGGTCACCGTGAGTCCGTAGCTCGTAAGCCTTAGAGGGTCGAGAATAACCCGCAAGACCCGTTCGCGAGCCCCGAACAGTGGCACATCGGCAACCCCGGGAAGGGATATAAAGCGCGGCACAATATCTTGCTCGATACGCCTTGCTAGGGCTTCCTCACTAAGGTTGTCAGCCTTGACCGCTATTCGGAGTATTTCATCGCCTTGTTGATCGGCTTTGAAAACTGATACCGCCTCAATGGCGTCGGGAAGGTCTCGTTCAATACGACTCACCGCTTCCCGCACGTCTGATGCGGCTTTGTCGACGCTAGTACCCGGGCGAAACTCGACCCAGATCCGCGTGTTATTTTCCTCGCTGGAAGAGTTTATTTCCTGAACGCCAGTAACCCGCGCCACAGCGCCTTCGAGAAGACGAGTCACCTCGGCATCCATTGTCTCTGGCGATGCCCCGGGGAGCTGTGCTCTGACCATTACCAATGGCCTATCGACATCGGGTAACTCCCGCACCTCAATGGCCATAAGCGCGGCGATACCCGCTATAGCGATAAGTAAATTGAGCACCAGTGTTAAGAGGGGGCGTTTGACTCCTAGCTCGGGAAGGCCGCCGCTCAACGCACCGCCAAATCGATCACCCATTGTTGGGGGCATCCGGATCTGGGCGGAGCTCTGCCGCCGTTCTGGAAGTGTCTTGACCGTTGCTTACTGGGTTGAGGTCCTTGAGCGCCGCGCCCGCGCGTACGGCTTGAACCCCCTCAGTGACAACGCGAGTGCCCAAAGGGGCATCTACCTCAATGAGTATTTCACCCGCTAGTCGTTTCACCAGTTGGACATCGCGGCGCACAGCCTTGCCGTCTACGGATGTCCAAATATAGGCACCATCTGCTCCCCACTGTACGGCAACATCGGGAACTGCTTTAAATGCGCCACGTTCAGCGCGAACGCTTATTTCAAATGCCATACCCGGGCGATACTGATCAGACGCATTGTCGATGGCGGCCCTTGCAACGAACGCTCTTGAGGTGGGGTCTATTCGTGAGTCGACGGCAATGACCTCTCCAGACAGTGGTTGATCTGCTCCATCCCACAGTCGCACTTCAACCGAGGTCCCGGGCAAAATCTTCCCCACATAAACCTCCGGAACTGCGAAATTCACTAGCAGCTGGCTGCGGTCGTCAAGAGTAGTGACTTGGGTACTCGTATCGATACGGTCGCCAGCATCTATTTCAGTGATGCCCACAACCCCGGCAAAGGGCGCTCGAATGAACCGTCGATCTAGGGTGACTTGAGCTTGATCTAACGTAATGCGCGCGGTGTCAGCCGTGGCGATTGCCGCGTCAATTTGGCTCTCCGGAAGGTTGGTATTTTCAAGGTTGACCTGCTTGTAACGCCTAACTAAGCGCTCGGCGTCGGCCAACTGCACTTCGGCAAGTTCAACGGCTAACCGCTCATCACGGGTGTCCAGTTCAAGGAGCGTGTCGCCAACATTGACCCAAGTATTGGCACTGAGCTGCACCCGGCGCACGATGCCCGCAGCCTCGGGATACAAAACGACGCTTTGCAGGGCTCTGGCAGTACCAACAGCCTGAATGGTCTCGACTAGTGGCTGCTCAACGATAGCTTGGGTCACGACGTTGGTGGCGCCGCTGCGCTGACGAAAATCCATGGCTCCATTGGTGCTGCTTTTATCGCCATCGCTGCAGCCTGCGGTTGCTAGCGTCATTAAGCCAGCCAAGCACAGCACCGATGCACCACCACGTCTGCGGTTGGTGCGCGGATGTAAGACTAAGTTAGGAATGCTGGAAGCCATAAGTGGGCAGCCTTGGATGACCTTTAGGTATACGCGAAGTCTTACCCTTAGGATGCATGTTGTCATGACGACATAGTACCACTGAGTCATTACAGGACCGGTGACGCCGGAGACTCTATTGCCTATCGACCCAGCAAGATAGTTGAGCTCAAGGGCTCTTTGAAAGACTGTGTGTCCTAAGACGTTTAGCTAGTAACAAGGTGAGTGGCCATCGGCTTAGTGGCCGAGGAACCTTCCACACCTTTGGGTCAGCTTCGAGTCAGCCTTGGAGATTGGAAAACATGTAACCGGGTAAGATAACCTCAATCAGGCGCGGACCCTGTTGTTGCATTGCATCAGCAAACTGCTGATCAAAGTCAGCCACGCTCTCTGCGCGGCTAGCGGACATTCCCATGCCTTGGGCAATATGTACCCAGTCGATAGTGGGATTGCTCAAGTCGAGTAAAGACCGTGCTTTGTCAGAAGGATTCACTACACCGACACGCTCCATTTCAATATTGAGGATGGCATAAGAGCTGTTGTTGAGAAGGACCACGGTGACGTCAAGGTTTTCCCGAACCATGGTCCAAAGTGATTGCACGGTGTACATAGCGCCACCGTCTGCTTGCAGGGCGATAACTTTTTGATCAGGGCAGGCTACTGCTGCTCCCAGGGCTAAGGGCAGCCCTTGGCCGATAGCACCTCCGGTTAGCATGAGCCACTCGTGGGGAGCCGAATAACCGGTGTAAGCAAAGGCACCCATGCCATTGGTGGCCCCTTCATCTGAAACGATTGCGTTTTCGGGAAGGTGGTTGGCGATGACTTTACCCAGCTCCAACATATTCATGGGCCCGGGTTCCAGCGCATGGGTGGTGGCTGCCTGTAACACGGCCGGCGATTCCGGTGCATCGAGGGCATCCGCTAGCCGTGTGAGAGCATCCAGTGCATCGTGGCGCACGTCGGCCAGTGTTAGGACATCAGCTGTTTCGGCTGGCAGATAACTGGGCTTATCAGGGTAGGCAAAAAATGAGACGGGCGCTTTAGACCCCACCACAACAAGGGTCTCCATATCTTGGAGAAACTCGGCGGCCTGTTCGCCAAAATACGGTAATCGCTCAACGGGAACACGGCCAGCCCCTCGCTGAATGCGTGCGCAAAATGTCTCGCTAATAAGGCGAGCGCCGGTAGCCGCAGCGATTCTGCCAGCCTGCCACAAGGCATCAGCTCGCAGGGCTCGGCCACCCAAAAATAGGGCGCTTGTATCTCCTTGGCGAAGTGCTTGGGCCGTTATCGCGATGGTGTCGTCAGTAACGCGGGGTGTCGTGAGCGCTTTAGCTTTTGGGGCGGCTGCGGAGGTTTCTGACCAAGCATGATCAGCTGGTGCGATGAAACTGGCAATTTGCCCCGGGTAAACTTGGGCCGCCTCCAAGGCTGCGACACCAATTTCGGCGAGTTGCTCGGGGCTTTCAGAGTGCCCAATCCAATCGGAGACGGGAGAGGCAAAGCCTTCAATATCGGATGTGAGTGGTGCGTCGAATTTTCGGTGATAGGTTGCGTGGTCGCCAATCATATTAATCACTGGAGACTGGGCGCGACGGGCATTGTGCAGGTTTGCAGAGCCGTTACCGAATCCTGGGCCAAGGTGTAGCAGCGTTAGCGCCGGTTTGTCTGCCATTCTGCCGTAGCCATCTGCGGCGCCGGTAACAACACCCTCGAATAAACCAAGGATAGCCCGCATTCGGGGTTCGCCGTCGATAGCGGCGACGAGCTGCATTTCCGAGGTGCCGGGATTCGCAAAACAGACTTCCACACCCGCGTCTGCCAACGCTTTAATCAATACATCTGCACCTGTCACTGCGTTTCTCTCTATGTTGGTAAGAAGCGCGGCATATTAGCATCTTGTGCTTTTGGGTGGGGCACAGGTGATTTCTGTTGTTGTCATTGAATTTACTGGCGTTGTGGTTTAATTTGAACTTCGCGTATGTTTTTCTACGCTAAAGAAACCTTAAGCTTGGTTTGAGGTTTCCGGGGCACTGTCTGCGGTTCATCGAGTGTTAGGTCCCTCAAGTGGGCATGGCCCGCAGTTGTCTTGACGCGCGCGTCAGGCGTGGCTGAAACACCAACTACGGTTGCGTTTTTTGGGCGCGGGCTTTGTCGTAGGGCGCTGCGTTTTGTTGGAGCGCTACTTACAACCGTTAAGGTGCCGGCAGCCGCTAAGGCCCCAATAACGGCTCAGATCCCAGATACATAAGCTTGGACGTGCTTTCTCTGTGCCGGCGGCAAAACGATTAACATTGATTAAGCGGTGTACTTTAAAACGAATAGGCAAGGGCCTCATCATGATTCCAAGAACATTATTTGATTCCGAGCACGAGCAATTCCGTGAGTCTTTTCGCCGATTTCTAGAAGCAGAGGCGGTTCCCCATTACGACCAGTGGGAGAAGGACGGGGAAATAGATCGAAGCCTGTGGACGAAGGCGGGTGCTCAGGGCTATTTATGCCCCACCGTTTCTGAAGCTTACGGCGGCGCTGGTGCAGACTACCGCTACAACGTCATTGTGGGTGAAGAGCTGTCTGACCTGGGCATGGCTGGTGTCGGTTTTATTTTGCACTCAGATATTGTGGTGCCCTACATCGAGAACGTAGGAAACGAAGCGCAAAAGCAGAAATTTTTGCCCAAATGTATTTCTGGAGAAATTGTCACGGCTATTGCGATGACTGAGCCCGGTACCGGTTCAGACTTGCAAGGTATTCGCACATCCGCCGTCGATTGCGGCGATCATTATGTTCTCAATGGTGCCAAAACTTTTATCAGCAGCGGGCAGCAGGCCGATGTTGTGATTGTGGTTTGTCGCACGAATGACGCACCTGATGCCGGTGCAAAGGCCTTCAGCCTGTTAATGGTTGAGCGCGGCATGCCCGGCTTCGAGCGCGGCCGCAATTTAGACAAAGTCGGTCAGAAAGCGGCAGATACGTCGGAGTTGTTTTTCAATGATGTGAAGGTGCCAAAGGAGAATTTGCTTGGGGAAGAGGGCATGGGGTTTATGTACCTTATGCAGGAGCTGCCCCAAGAGCGATTGACAATTGCCGCCTCTGCGGTAGCGGCAACTGAAGCGGCTTTGACGATGACCGTAGCCTACGTCAAAGAGCGCTCGGCGTTCGGTAAACGCATTGCTGATTTCCAACACACCCAGTTTCAGTTGGCTCAGCTCGATGCCGAGGTGACGGCGATGCGCACGTTCGTCGATCGCTGCGCTGAATTACACTTGAGTAAAGCCCTCAGTGCAGTCGATGCCTCCAAGGCAAAACTGCTCGCGACGGAATTGCAGTGTAAGGTGGTAGACGATTGCGTGCAGATGCATGGCGGCTATGGCTATATGACCGAATACCCCATCGCCAGGGCGTATGCCGATGCACGAGTACAGCGCATTTACGGCGGCACCAGCGAAATTATGAAGCTTATTATTGGTCGTGATTTATTGGCAGCTTAGAGCTGCACTGGTCAAAAATAGCTCAGATTTCGGCGAAACAAACCCTCTAAAAAGATTAGGAGTTTTCAATGTCCCAAGGACCACTCGCGGGTGTCAAAGTTGTTGAATTGGCGGGCATTGGCCCCGGTCCCTGTGCGGGGATGATGCTGGCTGATATGGGCGCTGAAGTTACCGTAATCGAGCGACGATCTCCCAATGCCAATGCTGCGCCAACCAGTCAACAAATGGCGGCGCATACGTTTTATAACCGCGGCAAACGTTCAGTAGCTGTTGACCTTAAAAATCCTGCAGGGGTTGAGTTGGTGCTTAAACTGGTGGCTGACAGCGATTTGTTGATCGAGGGATTTCGTCCGGGTGTTATGGAGCGATTGGGGCTCGGCCCTGATGTTTGCTTAGCGCGCAATCCCCGGTTGGTCTTTGGTCGCATGACCGGCTGGGGCCAAAGCGGGCCATTGGCCCACGCAGCAGGGCATGACCCCAACTATATTGCCCTTAGCGGTGCGTTGTGGCCGGGCGGCAGCACAGATCGCGTGCCCTCGGCTCCGTTAACGCTGGTTGGTGACATTGGCGGAGGCACCATGATCTTGATCTTTGGTTTGCTCAGCGGCTTGTTCCATGCGCAAAAAACCGGTCAAGGCCAAGTGGTCGATGCTGCAATTACCGATGGCTCAGCCTACATCTCGTCACTGCTGCGCATGATGCACAACACCGGTCAGATCAGCGATGAGCCCGGGTCTGGCTGGGCAGATTTTGGCGCGCCATGGAACGACACCTACGCCTGTTCAGACGACCAATACATTACGATTTGCCCCCTTGAACCACAGTTTTATGCAGACCTTATCGCACGGCTGGGGCTTGGGGACGATCCGCTGTTTGCAGATCAGTGGGATAAAACGCAGTGGCCCGCAGGGAAGCAGCGCATGGCCGCGTTATTTCGCGAAAAAACCCGAGATGAGTGGTGCGCGTTGCTAGAGGGTACGGATGTTTGTTTTGCTCCCGTGCTTAATTTAACCGAGGCAGTTACGCACCCACACAACGTTGAACGAGAAGTCTTCATCACTCGCGACGATGTGGTACAGCCAGCGCCAGCGCCCCGATTTAGTGTTAGCAAACCTTCGGTCGGTAGCTGTCCAATTCCGGGAGAGCACACAGCTGAGATTGTTCAAGGCTTGGGTCTCGATGAAGCGGAGCTTCGTGAAAGTGGTGCAATCTGAGCTTGTTTTAGCGCCTACTGCCGAGTGGCAATGGGGCAGGTTAGCTGCGAAAACGCATCTCACCCAGGAAGTCGAGCTTACCTAGGGTGACGCCAAGGTGCCGCAAGATGGCGTATGTGGTTGCGGCGTGAAAATGGACGTTGGGTAAGGAGAAGCTTAGGAGAAAACCGTCAGTGGTGAAGGGCATTTCGCGTTTGCCAATGCGAAAAACCATGTCGTTACCCATGAGCGCATTAATCGCCTCGGGCTCTTGCGCGACGAGATAGTCTTCGGCTTCGGTGAGCAGGCTTTGCAGTTTTGACCAGGTGACATCAGCGACCTTTGGTGGCGGCTCGAATACACCCGCCTGCATGCCCTTCAGTGCACCCATAGAATGGTGCCAAACCGAAATAACCTGAAAAGAAAATGGCAGCATGTTGTCTCTCAGCTGAAAGTTTAAGGTGGCGTCTAAATCCAAGATATTTTCAGCGGCGGCGTCTTCAGCAAGGGTCAGTGTTTTTGAAACAGCTCGTACCGTTTGTAGATACGATAGAACGCTGGCGTCGTATAGGCTGATTGACATCGATAAATCTCCTGTTATCAACTGGGAAGTCATGTATTAAACGTAGTTAAGGGCGGAGCATACTATGGAAGCGGCAACAGAACTTGGCGGGCACGCACATTATCCTCGTCTTTTTACCCCATTAGATCTAGGTTTTACGACGCTTAAGAACCGCAGCATCATGGGGTCGATGCACACCGGCCTAGAAGAAATGCCCGACGGTTTCGATCGTATGGCGGCTTTTTACGCTGAACGAGCTGCCGGCGGAATCGGTATGATCATTACGGGTGGCATTGCTCCTAACGAAGAGGGTGGCATTGTTGTAAAGGACGAGCAGGGCAACCCGGCTTTTTCTGCTTCAAAGCTTAATAACGACCAGGAGGCCCAGGGCCATCGGCGGGTAACCGATGCGGTACACAAAGCCGCGCCCGACGCCAAAATCTGCATGCAAATTTTGCACATGGGTCCACTTGCCTACAATGATCAGTTAGTAGCCCCCTCGGCTGTGCGCTCGCGTATTGCCGCCTACACACCGCTAGAGCTGGATGAAGCCGGCATTGAGAAGCAAATAGCCGATCACGCTAATTGCGCTAAATTGGCTCAGCGGGCGGGTTACGACGGCGTCGAAATTATTGGTTCGGCGGGCTACCTTCTGTCCACTTTCTTAGTTGAAAAAACCAATCAACGAACCGATCAGTGGGGCGGCAGTTATACCAACCGCATGCGCTTCCCCTTAGAGGTGGTGCGTCGCGTAAGAGAGGCCGTGGGCGATGATTTTATTGTGATCTTTCGCATCGCGGCCATGGATATGTTGCAAGGAGGCATGAGTTGGGACGAGGTGGCTGAGCTGGCGCGGGAGCTCGAGAGCGCTGGCGTCACGATGATTTCGACTCACTTTACCTGGCACGAGTCTCAGGTGCCTACCATTGCTACCATGGTGCCCCGCGCGGCCTTCACGGGGGTGACTCATCGCGTACGCAATGAGGTATCAATACCTGTGATTACGTCGAATCGAATCAATACCCCCGAGGTTGCCGAATCGGTGCTGGCACAAGAGGATGCCGATTTAGTGTCCATGGCGCGCCCCATGTTGGCAGACAGCCAATTTATGCGTAAAGCCGACGCTGGCGCCGCTGATGAAATCAACACCTGTATCGCCTGTAATCAAGCATGTTTAGACCACACATTTAACTTCAAAACCACCTCCTGCTTAGTCAATCCCAGGGCGTGTCACGAAACGCTGCTCAACTACAACCCTACCGATAACCCCAAGTCGGTCGCAGTTGTGGGTGCGGGGCCTGCGGGGCTTGCCTATGCCACTGTCGCTGCTGAACGTGGCCACCGGGTGACCTTGTTCGATGCCTCAGGTGAAGTGGGCGGTCAGTTTAATTTGGCGAAGCAGGTGCCCGGTAAAGAAGAGTTCCACGAAACGATTCGTTACTACAAAAAACAACTCGAAAAATTAGGTGTTGATGTGAGGCTAAACACTCGTGTCGATGCTGACACCATTGCAGCGGGTAATTTTGATCACACGATGGTTGCCACGGGCATCATCCCGCGGCAACCCGATATTCCCGGTATCGACCACCCGATGGTGATGGGCTATATCGACGCGATTAATGGCACTCGGCCTATTGGTAAAAAAGTGGCTGTGATTGGCGCGGGGGGAATCGGCTTCGATGTGACCGATACAATTACCCATGAGGGTCCCTCTGCCGCTCTTGATATTGACGTGTTTGCTAAGGAATGGGGTGTCGATTTTGAAAACCATCCTCGAGGGGGTGTGACCGGTGTAGAGCCGGTTGTTGCCAAAGCAGATCGTGAAGTCTGGCTGATGCAGCGTAAGGAGACAAAAGTCGGTCGTGGGCTAGGCAAGACCACAGGGTGGACCCACCGTCTCACTTTGGGGCGCCGCGGGGTAAACATGCTGAACAGCGTTGAGTACGTGGGCATCGACGACGCGGGTCTGCACCTATTGATCGGTAATCAACCCCGGACCCTTGACGTTGACACCGTGATTATTTGTACGGGCCAGGAACCTCTGCGCGCCCTGCACGATGAACTGCAAGCTCGGGATATTTCCTCTGAGCTTGTCGGTGGCGCTGAAGAAGCCCTGGAGCTTGATGCCAAGGAGGCAATCAACCAGGCCAGCTGGCGTGCTGCAATGATTTGACGGCCCGCAGCTGATGGCCCACATAGGCGTATGCAGCGCATAGGTGCCATTGAAGCACCAATTCTAGGCCTAAATTCTAAGCCTAATAGTCACTAGAAATGGTGTAACGCCGCTCTACCTTCGCTGCTCTGTCTAGACTGCGAAAAAGGGCTTGGTGGATTATTTCGTTAGCGAAGTCTTCTGTTTGGTCATGAAAGTGAGGGTCCAGAGGGTCATCAAAATGATTGCCGTATTGATGGGTGCCTTGAACGGTTTGTTCGCCATTAGCGTCCCATCGTACGAGGTAATAGAGTCCATCACCCCCGGTGACTCGATTGAAAGTGGCATCATCTTCGTTGGGCGCCGCGTAGGCTGCTCGTAGCGTGTCGGGTCCGCCCGCCATAGCGTAGTGGGTGTCGCCGCGGCCATGTCGGTTTACCTCGCCCCAAGTAGGGCGCATTCGGCCGGTCATTTCGACAATTTGCTCGACACAGTCTTGCAGTGTTGCTCTCGCGTCGGGCACCGCGGTGCCGCCGCTTTCTGACAGCCATTCTGCCGCTAGCACGCACACCCCCAGAGGGGCGTTTTGATTGCCTTTATTGGTGGCACGATCCCACTCCTTGAGGACACGTTGGGCTTCTTGCAACTGCGGATCGACGAGCTGCAGCGTTGCCACCTTTCGAAGAAAATCCATTCCTCGATAGTTTTCGTCGTAAGTGTGGTCATGCTTTATGTCTAAAAGCTGTTGTTCCGAGACGGTGTTGTGCCGCGCAAACAGTGAAAGTCCGCGCACGGCTCGATTGGTCATACGGGTTTGCCAGCCGCCATTGGGTGCGACGCTACTGGGATCCGGGTTGCTACCGGCTTCGGTAATGGCGAAGGGCGATTGGTTAGTACTGAGCAGGAAGCCTGAGTCAGGATTGGTGACCTGCGGCATCATGCGCGTGTCGTAATAGCTTTTCCAGATAAGATCCGAGCGATCTCCCGGCAAATATTGAGACCAATCCCAGCCGGGGGCGCGTTTGGGCATTTGAGCGTTGTGAATAAAGTGGATGTTCCCGCCCTGTCCGGCATAAACGAAATTGAAGCTTTGAATATGATTGAGGGCAATCGCGTCTTGCCATGCTTCAAAGCTCCGGGCCCGGTTCATGGCCCGCCACTGCTCAACTTGCTTTAACTCGCCCATACCTGAGTAGCGCACTGCATAGGTACCGTGCGCGGTTTTTAGCACTGGACCATGCACCGATCGGTAAACGGTTTCCGTGACTGACCAGGGTATAAACCCCCAGATCAGAACTTCGATTTTTACCTTTTTCTGTTCCAATTCCAGCCATTGCCCGTCAAGTCGGTATCGGTCCTCATCGTCGGGATCAATGTCTAAAACGAAGACATCGACAAGATCCGGCTTGTTAACGGTTGCTCCCCAAGCCGTTTCAGGGGTGAAGCCCACGCCGATAGCGGGTGCGCCGGGAAACAGGCCTCCCATCACATTGAGGCCGGTTTCAGATTGGAGGTGTGCCTCGTACCAGGCTACTGGTCCGGTTAACGGTTGGTGGGAATTAATTACTAACATGGTAGAGCCATCAGCACTTCGCTGGGGCCCTACCGCGATTGCATTAGAGCCGATGGGTTGTTCATTTAGCGTGACGCTGCCGGCGGTGGCAATGGGGCGGGCTCGAGTCTCTCCTAACAACTCAGTCACTGTGCTTTGGAAGCCATAGAACAGCGGGTGTCGCAGCATGTGACCGGCAATGACATCCTTGCCCGTGACCGGCAATACATCGAGTGACACCGCCTCTGGGTGCTCTTTAGCGTAGCGGGTTACGCCCGCAGCATAGGCCTCCACGTACTCCCGGGTTTCTGGCTTTAAATCACTTTCGTAGCGCAGCTCAAGATCGTCCCAGAGGCCTAGCCAATGAACCACATAATCTTGCTTGGCGGCGTCTGGACCAAAAAAGCTCCCTGCATTACCTCGATAGTAGGGGATCATGGCTTCGATAACTTTCCAGGTATCCTCAGCCATTGCGTAACCCAGCCCATAGGCAGCATCGGCATCTGTAGCGCCCTTAATGTGCGGCACGCCCCAGATGTCTCGTTCTATGGTTGCTTCCCAAGCGGCCACGGAGGCAGGGAGCCCCAACAGGGCTAGGGAGAAAATGATTGGCGCAAAAAACTTATGCATGTTGACTCCGAGGTTCGGGGGCTCGTCTGTCTGCTTAGACTGCAGCGGTAAAATGCGGTCGAGCAGCGCCTCGATAAAAAAGGCTGCGGCGTTCAGTGTGTTAGAGAGTAATTGGTCATTATGGCTACAAAAATGCTGACGGGCTAGACCAAGTTTGCCCTTAGATTTTCAAGCTCGCTGCTGTGAAGGCAGCGACAGCTTCAGGTGATATAGGGCCATCTTTGGGTCCAGTGTTAGGCGGTGCCGCGTTTGACCGGTTTGCTCTATAGTGACGGCGATACGCGCCCGGTTCGCTGGGCCTTGGCAATCAATTTATTAGGAATCTCATTACTAGTGGACCTTATTCAGCTCGCAGTTCCCTTTTTCTTGTTGGCGATGGTGTTTGAGCTTGTTTTTGGCATCGTTCGGGGTCGGAATACCTATCGCTTAAACGATGCGTTTAGCAGTTTAATGCTGGGGATTCTGAGCCAGGCAAGAAAGTTCGTCGTTTTGGGGGCGGGAGGATTTGCATACGCTTGGGCGGCAAAACAGACGACGATTACGCAGTGGTCAGTAGATTCGGTTGGGGCCTGGATCATCGCGTTCGTGCTCTACGACCTTTGTTACTACTGGCAGCACCGAATAGGTCATGAACGGCAGTTTTTTTGGGCTGCACATGTTGCCCACCATCAAAGCGAAGATTACAACCTATCGACGGCTCTGCGCCAAACTAGTACCGGCTTTTTACTGGGGTGGGTCTTTTATGTGCCATTGTTCCTGCTAGGAATCCCCGCCGAGATGGTGGTAACCGTTGGAGCGCTTAACCTCATTTATCAATTTTGGGTGCACACACAGCATATCCCTGAGCTGGGTTTAATGGAGCGCGCATTTGTAACGCCCTCCAATCATCGGGTGCATCACGCGCAGAATGATTGCTATCTGGACCGTAATTATGGGGGTGTGTTCATTATTTGGGACCGCCTTTTTGGGACTTACCAACGGGAATTGCCGGATGAGCCCTGCGTTTATGGTATCAGGGGGCCTATACGAAGCTGGAACCCGCTAGTGGCTCTGACCCACATTTACCGAGATATGTTCGATGACATGCGTCGAACCGCGAGTTGGCGCGATCGATTTCGCGTTTTGTGGGCGCGAACCGGTTGGCAGCCCTCAGACGTAAGTGGCACTTGGCCCCGACAAAAGTCTGATCTTGAGCAGTTCGTACGCTATGACCCTGAAGTGTCTGTGCCTCGAAGGGTTTATGGCGGATTGCAGTTGGCCGCTGCGACGGCTTTATTACTTTGGGGCCAACTTGAAGCCCTTTCTGCTGCAGGCTACTGGATGTGGTGGCTATTGTTAATTTGGACGGGCGTAGTGACGGCAGGGTGGCTGCAGGGTTGGCGCTTATCAACGCTGTGTTTACTGGATGTGCCTCGTTTAGTAGTGGTTGCAGTGGCGCTGGTCGTTGTGATGCCTAGCGTGGGTTGGCTGTTGGCTGGTTACCTGTGGTGCGGCATCAGCCTGGCGATCATAGCTTGGGAATTTGGTGATGCGTTTAGGCGCGATACGGCTAGGGTTTGATGGCCAAAATATAAGCATTGCGCCTTCGAGCCCAGTTGGCATTGCTGCCCGCGCTGCGAATTGGCCGCGAAGTATGAAGTAGGGGATGGCGCAGCGGTGCGAGGTTTGCTCAAACAACGGCCCCTAAGCCGGGCACGCTTTATCGCCGGAGACGGCGAACTGCATGCTTGTAACTCGAGGGCCCGAGCGGGGCGGCAAGGCCGTCGTTGACGCCCTTACCCCCTTTACTTTGCTTTATAGCGAAGAAATGTAAGCGGCGAGATTGTCAATATCTGAATCTGCCATTGGCTTGGCGACTGGCCACATCATCGCCGACTGACCGCCGCGTTGCTCACCGCCGCGATAGGCGGTCAACTTCATTGCAATGTCGGATCCTGGCTGCCCTTGCAGTTGAGGCCCAATTCCGCCCTCGCCGTTGCCGCCATGACAAGCAACGCACTGGCCGTAATACTTTTCCCCTAACGCAGCCGGGGAAGCTGCTGCAAGCGCTTCCTGTTTCACTCGCTCGACATCAGCAATGCTGCCACCGTTTTCGGCCTTCCAGTCGGCATAGCACTCATCGACGCACTGGTTTTTGTTGCCAGTCCAGCTGGGATCGTTGTTCTGCATGCCTGTCCATGTCAAACCGGAGATCACGAGCATAAACAGGAGTATGGCGAAATTGCTATTCATCGTAGTACGGGCTCCAAAAGGACGGGGATAGAGAGTTTGCGGTGGCGAATATTAAAGGGTTTTGGCGGGAAGTAGAACCCATGGCCTAGGCACTATTGCCGAAGGGTGAGGGTATCGCCTTGCTGGACCATTTCTAGATGCTTTAAAAATGACATGCCCAGCAAAACTTCGGCAGTGGCGAGGCCTGGTGCGATCTGTGCCGGCACATTGTTTTGCTCAATCGCCCCCAGTTGTACTGACTTGAGTTGTGTCAGGAAGCCTTGCGCATTGCCATTGGCTGTTCGGGTCACAATGGCTTTGCCTCTCGGGGCACCAGCGCGCTGGGCTAACTCGGGCGAAATCGCTACGCCAGTAGCGCCTGTGTCCAACAGAAACGTCACGCCCACCCCGTTTATCGTACCGTTGGCCACGTAGTGCCCCATGCGGTTTCGCTGCAGAACCACCTCGGTGCGGCCATCTTCCCCTCGGGTGGAATTGACTGTTCGATTAGGGTTGCTTCGATCATCGAGTTTCCCCTGAAAAAATGAAGTCATCATGCCCAGTAAGAGCACCCAGGCAATAATAGACATCCCGCGGCTTAGCCCTCGAGTTGACTGTGGTTCTTCGGGGGACTTGGAGGGTTGTTGTCCCAAATTGGGACTCCTTTTCAATGGTTAACAACAGGGTTTTTGCGACGATATGTGGGCCATTTTATTGGCCCTTTGGTGACCCGCAGTGCTGGATGAAGAGCGTCCCGGGGACTCGGGTCAATGTGCTGCGGCTTAATGATCGAATTCCGCTCCTAGGCCGTATGGTGACAGTGTTACGGCTTTCGGTGCATTCTACAACGTAGCGCCTCCTTGTGTTGACTAAGCGGGAGGCCTGCATAATCCGCCGATTACTGAGTGGCTTTGTTGACGGGGCGCGCCGTTCAGCTGATTCAGGTTGTCGTTAACAACTGAGCAATTAAAAAACTGAGGTTTACTATGTCCTACCCTTACGTCGGAGAGCAAAAGGTTCGCTTTGCAGACACAGATGCTAATGGCCACGCTTATTTTGCCACCTATCTGGTCTTAGCCGATGAGGTGTCTGCAGACTTTTGGGCGGAGCTTGGCTGGGACTTCAACAAGATTCATGAGCAGCCGACACTCACGTTTACGGTGAACGCTAACATCGACTTTGTTAGCGAATGTTTACCTGGCGACTGGGTAGATGTTGGTGTTGCTTTTACAAAGCTAGGTAACAGCAGTCTCACCTCAGAGTGGGAAATGACAAACCGTCGAACGGGTGAGGTTGCGGCCCGAGGTAGTTTTGTCAGCGTTTTTGTCGATAAGAGTGATCGCAAACCCTGTCCTATTCCTGCGGCTTTGCGCACGGCCATTATTGCGCTGCAGCCTGAGTTAGCTTAGTGACGCATCCGGTTATTCCCGAAGGTAATCCTCAGGGCAAAGGGCTGGTGCCGATACTCGACTCGCTCAATGCGCTACAGCCTTGGTCCGTTGATAAGAAGTCTGGAGAGGCAATTCTTAGAGACTTCTGTCTTTCGACGCTGGTGCTGTCTGCCCGTTTTGATTTTAGGGTCGTGCCGGGGAAAACCTATTTTCTCTATCGGCAGGACGACGGCTGGCGTCTGTCTCTCATTTCTCCTCAAGAATGGGGGGAGCGTTTAGCCGGGCGTTGGGTTGCGCAATGTGATCTGCGCACGGATATGACTTGGGATGTCAATCTCTCCCCCGAAGTTGCTCATGATGCTGAGCTGGTAAATGCACTGGAGGCGCATTTGCGCGGTTTTGTCGAGAGGATTGATGGCGCCGATAGCTTGGAGGCAGCCCTCCCTGTTTATGAGCAGCAATTGCCATATCAGCAACGCATGATGGCAACTGCACTGTCTTCGTCGCTGCAAACATCGCTGTTGCTGTCCGGATTATCAGGCCAGTCAGGGCAGGCATGGTTGGGCAACGGTGAATTGAAAACGCTATTGCTGCGCGCTGAATAATCTGAGTTTCATCCTCAGCTTGCTGTCCAGTTGCCCCCGCCATTTGCGCTGAGTAGCCCACGTCATCAGCGGCGCGGGGCGCAAAATATCTCAGGCGTTTAAACAAAAGCCTTGAACTCAAGTCAATGCCGCAACAGGCTGAGGGCTTTGGGGTCGCAATAGGATTCACCATGACGCGCAGTGAATTAAGTCAGCGGTTGAGTGCAGTAATACCCAATGCTGATTTGGAGGTCGTTGCGCTTCCCGAGGTCCCTGGAATACGACTCGCGCTGCTGCAACAGTCTTACCCTCAGCATCTGCTGGACAACGATACAGTCGCTAAGATCATGAATACCCCCATGTATTGGGCGTTTTGTTGGGCATCTGGACAGGTGCTGGCCCGATTTATCTTGGATAACCCCCACTATGTAAAAGGGCGCAGAGTTCTAGATTTTGGCGCTGGCTCTGGTGTAGTTGCAGTGGCAGCCGCAATTGCGGGCGCGAGATCGGTGGTTGTTTGCGACACCGACCCACTCGCGCTGCTTGCCTGTACCTGTAATGCCGAGCTGAACGGTGTGGTGCTCGAAGATGCCTCGTCATTAGACAGCTACAGTGGTGAGATCGATATTATCTTGGCCTCTGACGTTCTCTACGATAGGGCGAATTTAGCTTGGCTACAGGCATTTCTTAACCGTGCGCCTTCAGTGCTGGTTGCCGACTCACGGGTACGGGATTTCAGTGCGGAGAACTATCAGCTACTGACTGCCAGCAGTAGTTACACTTTCCCCGACCTCGATGAATCTCAAGAATTTCGGCGGGTAAAAGTGTATCTTGGCTGCCGAACTTAACGGGTTGTATACGACCTACTTAACAGAGGTGTTTTCGATGTCTAATCCCGCGTTCGTCAGTGTCCCTTGGGTACAAGCCAATTTTGAGGCGCCAGGTATCAGCATTATTGACGGCTCTTGGCACATGCCTGCCGCGGGGCGCGATGCCCGCGCTGAATTTGCGGAGAAAGCACTTCCCGGTGCCGTTTTCTTCGATATTGAACAAGTGGCAGATACCGCTGCAGAACTACCTCACACCTGTCCCACGACAGAACAATTTGCCCAAGCCATGCCGGCGATGGGCATAAAAAACACCGACTTTATTGTTATCTATGACACGCAGGGTCTGTTTACTGCAGCCCGTGTTTGGTGGTTATTTCGTTTGTTTGGACACGAGCGGGTCGCGATTATGGAGGGCGGGCTGCCGGCATGGGAAGCCGCTAACCTGCCCACGTCTCCCGGCGAGGCCTCTCAATTGCAACCTGAGCCCTATTCTGCCGTGTTTAATGATGCACTATTTGCGGCCCATCACGACGTTGATCGTGCTGTTGAAGCGCAGGATGTCACTATTTTTGATGCGCGGTCGGCCGGGCGTTTTTCTGGCGCAGAATCCGAGCCCCGACCGAACCTCCCGAGTGGGCACATGCCCGGTGCTGTCAATATTCCGTTTAACCTGCTCATTGATTCAGCGACCGGTGGATTTAAGTCAAAAGATCAGCTGCGTAATATTTTTGGCGACGCACTGTCTGTTGAGCGGGGCATTATTACGACTTGCGGTAGCGGTGTAACGGCCTGCGTGTTGGCTTTGGCGCTGTATCATCTGGGTATCACAGCTCGAGTGTACGACGGGTCTTGGACTGAGTGGGCTAGCCAACCCGATGCTAACATCTGCGTTTTGAGCCCCTGAAATTCGCTGAGCAGCGTGGCTGTATTTTGGTGTAGGCTTTGGCCTCTGGGTGCTTTTAATCGCTTGAACATGTCGCAGATATGGAGCGCCGTCTAGGGTAATGGCTGGATGAAGGTTGAGTCTTTGAAGAAGCAAACTTTCTGTCGAATTTGTGAGGCAAGCTGCGCACTGGAGGTATCTGTCGAGGCCGGTGCCGTGGCGCGCATAGAACCCCGTAAAGGCCACCATGGAACCCTAGGCTTCGCCTGCATGAAGGGGTTGGCGCAGGGTGAGATGTATAGCTCGCCTGACCGCTTAACCACACCCCTCAAGCGCGTGGGTGATCGTTATGAACCGGTGAGTTGGCAAACGGCGCTTCATGAAATTGGCGCTGTTGTGCGCGCAGAACGCGAGGTTAGCCCCCATCGGATTGGCATGTACGTAGGGACAGCGGCAGGTTTTAGTTTACTGCACCCAATTTTTGCCCAGGGCTTTATGGAAGGCATTGGCTCGCGCAATGTTTACAGTTCCGCAACGCAGGATTGCGCACATCGTTTTGCTGCAGCCCAAGAAATCTACGGCTTTCCGTTTACGCAGCCCTTTCCCGATTTAGACAAGCTCGAATTTTTACTGATTCTTGGGACCAATCCAGTTGTTTCCAAATGGACGTTTTTGCAAGTCGCTCATCCGGTAAAGAGGCTTAAAAGCATCGTAAAACGTGGTGGTCGCGTTGTGGTTGTTGACCCTCGAGAGACTGAGACCGCCAAAGTGGCTGGTGAGTATCAGGCTATTCGTCCCGGAACGGACGTGTATTTTCTGCTCAGTTTCCTACACGTGCTAGTTGATCTGTACCCGCCGGAAAAAACGCTGGACGCACAGTATTTTGATGGCATCGAACAACTCGAGTCTCTTGCCAAAGATTGGGCCCCAGAACGCACAGCCACAATAACGGGTATTGCCCCCGACCAATTAAGAGATCTTGTTGGCGCATTTTGTCGTGCTCAAGGTGCTGCCATCGCGACGGGTACGGGGTTGGGTATGGGGGGGCAGGGCACCCTCGCCCAGTGGTTGGTTGAGGTCATTATTGCCCTCAGTGGTAACTTGGATCGGGAAGGCGGTCATTTAATTGGTGAGGGAATCTTCGACTTTGCAGCCTACGCCAAGCGCAAGGGGTTGTTTGCCCGAGATACGCGCTCGAGGGTTGGCAACTTCCGCAGTTTGAACGGTGCCATGCCCGGTGGCATATTGGCCGATGAAATTCTGACACCGGGAAAAGAGCAGGTCTCAACCTTATTTGTCACCGGGGGTAATCCTTTGATGACAATGCCTAATGCCGAGCGCCTTCGTTCTGCCTTCACAAAATTGAAGCTTTTGGTGGTGACCGATATTTATTTAAATGAGACGGCCAGTTTGGCAGATTACGTCTTGCCGGCGACTTCGCCGTTAGAGCGACCTGATTTGCCCTTCGTTTTTCCACTGTTTTTAGGCTTGCAGTCGATTCCCTATTTGGCGGCAACCGAAGCGGTATTGGCGCCTCCGGGCGAGACCCGCGACGAGGCCACAATTTACACACAACTCGCGGCAGCCTGTGGAGTGGGATTGTTTGGTTCCAAGTTGCTTCAAAGCGTTTTGAGTGGTCTCACTTGGCTGGGTACGTTGCGGGGTAGGGGCTTCCCTCAGCGCTGGCTACTTAATCGTATTTTAAAACACAATAAGGCACCCGGTTTTCGGGAACTACTCGACCATCCCGACGGGTATCCTGTGGCTAGCACCAAGTCCGGTAGTTTTTTGGGTAAACGCGTAACCACTGAAAACGGTAAAGTACAGCTGGCGCCTTCAGATTTTGTGGCACGGTTGGCAGCGTTGGCAACACCCGCTAGCGGTACCACATCGCCGGGTGACTTCAGACTGATTTCAAAGCGACGCCACAATACCCACAACAGTTGGACCCAGAATGTGGCTTCTTTGACGCGAGGCGATAACGAACAAACGAATGTGGCTTATATGAACCCAGCCGATTTGGCAGGCTTAAAACTTTCGGCTGGGAGCGCTGTTGATATTACTTCTGCAGCGGGGAGCATCCGCTTGCCCGTAGCGGCCTTGCAAACCTTGGAGCGGGGCTTGGTCTCGGTACCCCATGGGTGGGGACACCAGCATGCTCAAGGACTCAATATCGCCAACAAGCTGCGGGGGGCCAACGTCAATATTCTCGCATCTGATGGCCCTGAGGGTTTGGAGCCGCTCTCGGGCATGGCGCACTTAACCGGTATTCCTGTAAACGTTGTGCCATCTTCAGAGCCTGTGAATCCCCACAGCTGGTCGGGTATTTGATCAAATGGTTGCTGTCATCTTGCGAGATCTTTGCAATCAGATATTCAGCGTAGCGCGAGCCATCGGTGGTGTGAGATTAATGTGCGTAGGAGCGTTTGATGAGGCTACTTGAAGCCTGGGTCACTCGCTGCTTCGCTAACCCAACAGTAACGCTGCTGTTACTGCTGGGCGTTACCGTATTAGCCGGCGCCTTTGGAGCGAATCAATTCCGCCTTAATTCTTCCATGGACGAGGTCATACTGCCCCGCGACTCAGAGCATTGGTTCAGTGATGACGAAGCATTAAAAACGGATTTTCCTCAACTCCGTAATTTGACCATCATTGTAGTGGCAGGTGCCGAGGCTGCGCAGGTCTCTGAAGCGGTTGATACGGTTTTGGCTGCCGCTCCCGATTTTGTAGAGCTCGATCAAATCGCTACTCCTATGCGGCAACCCGCGATCCGTAATGCGCTAGCGTTTTATCTCGACCGTCCAGATTTCTTGGCGCTTATTGACGGCGTGCAACCATTGGTGACGCTAAGCACGGCACTGCAGGGTGAGGGTGCCCTGACCGGTGCATTAGGCGTGCTCGGTGTAACATTGCCCAATGAGACGCCGCCGGCGTTGTTAGATCTCTTACAGGGAAAAGCGACGACATTAAAAAACCTGGATCTGGTCAAAAATGCAGTGCCAGCCATGCTCAGCCCCTATGATGATTTATTTTATGAATTGATTCTTGTCAGTGATAAGCCGAATTTTGATGCGCAGTTTCCCGGCGCTGAGATTGTTCAGAATATAGAAAAGTGGATTGCACCTGTGGTGGCAGCCCACCCTGCGCTAACTATAGCTTTGACGGGTGATATCGTGCTCGCTCATGAAGAAATTTCCGATGCTCTAGCTGGGGTTAAATTGGCGGCAGGGTTATCGACTGTATTTCTCATATTGGTGTTGGCGCTGGGTGTAAGGTCAGGGGTTTTGACCGCAGGCATGCTGCTGCTAGTCGTTATCGGAAGTCTATGGACCCACGCTTTAGCTATGATCACGGTGGGTCAGTACAACACCCTGTCCCTCGCCTTTCTCGTCATGTTCTTTGGTTTGGGTGTCGACTTTGGATTGCACTACGGCTTGGCGGTGCGCGAAGTCCGAGCCGAAAGTAATGCCGTGGCGAGTGCGGTTCGCAATACGGGTGTTGCTCTGATGCTGTCGGCGGCAACAACGGCCTGGGCGTTTTTATCTTTCATGCCAACAGAATACAAAGGGCTTGGGGAGCTGGGGATAATTTCCGCTGGCGGTATGTTGGTCGCTATTTTTCTAACAGTCACCTTATTGCCAGCACTGTTTGGTTTGCTGGGTTTACCCGGCAGCCTACCCTCCAGAGTACGGCCATTGAAATTACGGTGGCCTAGCATGCAGTTAACATTGGCTATTTGGTTAGTCTTAGGTGTAACAGCCACATTAAAAGCGCGTGATGCCCACTTTGATTACTCTGTAGCGGGGCTGCGCGATCTCGAGACGCCGGCCATGACGTTACTTGATCGACTGCAACGCGGTGGCTTCAGTACCGACTACAGTATTTCTACCATGGCCTTACCGGATGAGCTGCCAGGCTTGAAAGCACAGCTCGCCCAATTGGAGGCTGTCGGCTACGTAAGATCTATCGAAGATTATCTACCGCAGTCCGATCACAAGGATCGTGTCTTAGCGCTGACTCAATTGCGCGAGGCCCTAGACCTTGTTTCAGAGTTTCCAGCTCTTGAACCTCAAGTTGTAAGAGCGCAATTAGCGGCGCTGTCAACGATGCCGACATTGCCCGCGGAGATTTTAAATTTAATATCCACGCTGCAGGGCTACGATGACGCCCAGTTGATTGCCCTTGATGGAGACATTCGTGAGGCCATTTCACAGTGGCGCAAAGACCTAGAGCCATTACTCACTAGTGAGCCGCCCCAAATCAGTGATTTATCGCAACAGTTGCAACGTCGGTGGATCCTGCCGGATGGACGTCATCGACTTGAGTTTGGACCTGCCACGCCGACCCAAAGCAGAGAAGGGTTGAACACATTTGTCAGTGCGGCAAACACAGTTGTGGATAACGGAGGTGGACGCGCAGTCATTGAGTACGGTGTAGGCAGTGTGGTTGTTAGAGCCTTTCAGCAGGCCTCGATTCTGGCAGTGCTGGGCATTGCTCTGATGTTAATGCTTTATTATCGAAATCTGATTATGCCCATGGTTGTTATTGTTCCACTGATGCTGACAACCGTACTAACCTTTGCGGTTATGGAGTGGGTAGGGCTGTCTCTCAACATGGCTAACGTCTTAGTAGTGCCACTCATCTTTGGTTTAGGGATTGATTCAGCGATTCACATTGCGCACCGTTATCAGACTTTGGGTTCTGTCGAGCGACTGATGCAATCGAGTACTCCAAGGGCGGTCATGCTGTCAGCGGTAACGACGGTGGCAACCTTTGCCTCTTTGATGACAAGCACCCATCGAGGTGCGGCGTCTTTAGGTCAGTTACTGACTATCGCAATTCCTATTATGGTGGTTGTGACTTTCTCCTTGGTGCCGGTTTTGATGACTTATTTCGGACGATTTACCGACCGTCCCCTACACAATTAAAAGGTAGCTCTACCATGCATGCAATTTGGCAAAGACCCCGTTCAGATATCCCAAAGTCTGAAGCCTTAGTCAGAGTTACTGTGGTTTACGTGATTGCCTTGTTTGTCGCGGGGCTGGTGCTCATTTTGTCAACGGCTGAGCCTTTGTGGCGCGCATTATGGGCTGATTTGGCGGCAACCGTCGTGGTATTTGGAGCTAGCCGTTGGCACCGTAATAGCAGTTTTTATGATGCGTTTTGGTCTGTGATTCCGCCTGTGCT
The DNA here is from genome assembly GCF_051201685.1 of Luminiphilus sp. nBUS_07. Classification (GTDB taxonomy): domain Bacteria; phylum Pseudomonadota; class Gammaproteobacteria; order Pseudomonadales; family Halieaceae; genus Luminiphilus. The sequence goes on from NZ_CP179213.1 coordinate 1,169,680, forward strand.
GATGCTTTGGTGGATGGTGGTAGGGAGTAGTGCGTCAACGCTTCGTGAGATGCTGGTCCTTGCCTTATTGCTCTTTTGGGCGACGCGACTGACCTGCCACTGGGCGTATTACTGGCCGGGCTTGCACCATGAGGACTGGCGATACGGCATGCTTCGAGAGCAGGCGGGTCGCAATGCTGTTGCTGTGGATTTAATGGGAGTCCATGTATTCCCGACCATACAGGTGTTTTTGGGTATGTTGCCGGTTTATGCCGTTACGGTACTCGGAGATCAACCCCTCAATGTAATAGACGGTTTGGCGGCGCTTGTTATGTTCGCTGCGATTACCTTGCAGATGACCGCCGATGTCCAACTGCACGCATTTGCGGCACAGGCAAAGCCCGGTGATACGTTGGAAACGGGGCTCTGGTCACGGAGTCGACATCCTAACTACCTGGGTGAAATCGGTATGTGGGTGGGTTTGGCGCTTTTTGGACTGGCTGCTTATCCTCAGGGTGCATGGTGGGTAGGGCTAGGCGCTCTGGCCATGATTCTAATGTTCCGCTACGCCAGTATTCCCATGATGGAGAAACGCTCCTTGGCGCGTCGGCCGGAATACGCAGACACAATGGCACGCATCCCCATGTTGCTTCCGCGGCTTCGCAACCATCCCAAGGGTTCAAGTGACTGACCGCTACTGACCGTTAAATGGTGCTCGAAGTCGGTTTACAGTGAGCCTGCCCAAGCGTTGTGTTTGCACCGCTACGCTCCTGTTTACAGCAACGTAGCGTTGGGCAGGGCATTGGTAAAGTTTTTGTCAGGTGCTAAGTGCCATGACGCTGATGGAAGCGAGAGGTATTGGGGTGGGGTTGCTTAAGATCCCTGTATGCTCAGTATGAATCGCTGTAAGTCTCCCAAGTGTGAGTTTGAATAGTCGGGAGCAAAGACGCGACATTGCTATAGGCGAGGAAAACGCCGTGCGCTTGGCTTTAACGCACCACTGATATAACAGAACAGCGAACGACGGACATGTTTCTTTCAGTCGTATCAGTTAACGAGAAGGGGTAAACGAGAGCTTAGTATGGCGAGAAGAGAAAAGAGATGTGCTGCTATGCAAGGAGCAACCGCTGTCACAGCTGTCTGCATCTTAGTGCTGCTCATCGCCCTGGGCTTTTCCAGTATTTCTTCGGCTCAGGGTGCAGGAAATACCTTCATAGACCTTTTACGTGTCGTTAAAGATGTCCGTGGCGAGTTCTTTGACGATAATTTTGGTGACCCTGAAACCGATGCCCTACCTTTCGCGAGTGAGGCCAGTACATCCCGATTTCTCGCTCAAGCGACCTTTGGGGCTACGCGCAGTGATGTGTCGGCCTTGGTCGGTACCAGCGTCTCTGATTGGCTGCTGCAGCAGTTTAGTGAGGATCCTTCTGACTATCTTGCGACTCTCGATAGTTATCAGGCTCAGCTTCCATTCCTGATTCTAAACCCATGGAATCGCTCGGCGACGACTTTTGCATTTTGGCAGCATAGCATCGCTGGAAAAGATCAGCTTCGTCAGCGAATGGTTTACGCGCTGTCTCAAATTTTAGTGATTTCCAATGGTGGAGGTAATGCGCTCACCGAATATCCGGAGGCGGTGGCCTACCACCAGTCTTTATTGACCGAGTTCGGTTTCGGTAATTACCGGGAGTTACTGGAGGCGATTACGTACTCACCCGGAATGGGATATTTCTTAACCTATATGGGAAATCAAAAGGGAGATCCTGACACAGGGCGTCAACCCGATGAAAACTACGCGAGGGAAATCCTTCAGCTGTTCACCATGGGGCTAGTCGTTCTAAATGACGACGGTACGGCGGCCAGCGGTAGCAATGACGACAATGGTTCCGCCGAGCTATACGATAACGATGACATTACAGGCTTGGCAAAAGTATTCACGGGGCTGGATCGCAGTGTCAATGCCGCGCAGGGTCAAAATGATCCTGAAGCACCAGAAGTCCTTAGGAGTTGGCGGGAACCCATGGCTGTTTACCCAGCACGGCATTCTGCAAGCGCAAAAACCTTTCTGGGTCTTACTATTCCAGAAAATACCAGTGCCGAGGACAGCATCACGCTAGCACTAGATCGATTAATGAGCGTGGCGAGTGTTGGGCCATTTCTTTCACGCCAGCTCATTCAGAGGTTCACCACATCCAATCCATCTGCTGGTTATATCTCGAGAGTTACTCAAGTTTTTAATAATGGCCGGTACTCGCTCCCCAACGGTACCGTCGTTGGTGGCGGGCTGCGTGGTGATCTTAAGGCAACTATTGCGGCCATTTTGCTCGATCGTGAAAACCTGCAGCCAGAGGCACCAAACACTTTTGGCAAACTGCGCGAGCCCGTATTGCGTTTTACCCAATGGGCCAGAGCGTTTAATGCGGGTGCTATAACCCCTGAATACACGGTTGAGTTATATGATCTGTCCTCGGTATCGATTTACGGTCAGGGTCTGGCTCAACACCCATTTCGGGCGCCATCGGTATTCAATTTCTATCGTCCGGGTTACGTGCCTCCCGGAACAGATAGCGGCGCTGCAGGCATGACGGTGCCTGAATTACAAATTCTTACCACAGAGACGATTCCGGCTTACATGAATTTCATCACGTTTTTCGCAATGGCCAACACGCAATACGCAGACCTGTCGACCTACCGCGAAATAGGGGGGCTGACAGGGGTCAATTTCGATCCAGAGCTTGCGCGCACCAGTTTTCTTCCCGATTACAGCTATGAGAAAACTCTGGCAGATGATTTGCCAGAACTTTTCGCCCACCTGAATCTGTTGCTTGCGGGTGGTGCTATGTCCCAGGCAGCTGTCGACAGTTTTAGTGATGTGGTGGCAGGCGTGCCTACCGAGGCTGGTGAGGACGATTGGCGCGCGACCAGAGTGGGACTAGCCGTGGCGTTAGTCATGACGTCAGCCGACTACCTGGTCGCATACTGAGGGCAATCCAATGACGCACTTCTTAAATAGACGCCATTTTCTGTCGAGTAGTTTGGGTTGTCTGGGTTCTCTGGCCATGGCGTCCTTCACGCAGCCCTCTAGAGCGCAGGAAAATGATGAATATCAAGCTTTAGTTCTACTTTTCCAATTTGGCGGAGTGGATTGCCACGATGTGGTGATTCCCTATGGCGTTGGTGAATACAACGAGTACGCCAACATACGCAGTGAGCTAATAAGCGCTTATGGTAGCGATCGAGCGCGCAGTAGCCTATTGCAACTGGCCTCATCTGGGGCGAGTGCAGGGTTTGCCCTGCCACCGGAACTATCGGGTATCAAGGCATTGTTTGACGAGGGAACAGCGGCCCTAGTGGGTAATGTCGGACCTCTTGTTGAGCCGACGAATCGGGACAGCTTTTCTGCGGGAGGGGTTGCGTTGCCGCCGCGCTTATTTTCACATAACGATCAGCAGTCATTATGGCAGTCGAGTTCCCCAGAGGGCGCTTCGGTAGGCTGGGGCGGCCTGTTTTCAGATCTTCTCATTGGCCAGGGGATCAGTACGCTGTCAGATTTTTCTGCGCTGACAACGGCGCGAGATCGCCTGTTTGTTACGGGTTATGAGACGGCGCCCTACACGGCCTCGGCGGGTGGGTTAAACCTCGATCTCAATGACATAGTCAACGCTCAAACCGACGGGAATTTGGCGGCGGTGTATCAAACGTTAAGGGCTCAAGGCGAATCAGCGGCTCATATTCTGACCCGGGATTTTGCGGGTGCGACCGTAAGTGCGTTTGACGCAAATATAGAATATTCGTCGATTCTTGGCGGGGCACCCGATTTGGGGGTGGCATTTCAAACAGATCCGGTTGGCACGCAACTTGAGCGTGTTGCAAAAATTATTGCAAGCAGGCGGGAGTTTGGCATAAACCGCCAAATTTTCTTAGTGGGTGCTTATGGTTACGATACCCACAGCGCTCAGCCCGCAAGCTTACCCAACTTGCACAGCCGGCTTGATGCGGGCGTGAGTGCCTTTAGCGAATCAATGAAAAATATGGGTATCTTTAACCGTGTGACGTTGGCGACCGCTTCAGATTTTGGGCGTACGCTAGCAGACAACGGTGATGGCACCGATCATGGGTGGGGAGGCCATCAGTTTGTTGTCGGCGGGGCTGTCAATGGCGGATCGCTCTATGGTGACATACCGCCCCCTAGCTTTGAGCACGGTCAGGATGCAGGGCGTGGCAGGTTGATCCCAACAATTGCCGTGGATCAGTATGCGGCCTCACTGGGGCGGTGGCTGGGTCTCGATGAAAGTAGCTTGGCACAAGCGCTACCCAACCTCGGTAATTTTGGCGCCAACCCACTGGCCAACCTCCTTCTCTGAGAGAACCCATCTGACTTGAGCTGGCAGAGGCCCGCTGGCCGAAGAGGGCGGCAAACCGATATGATTGGCGTTCTCAAAAAGGCTGAACCTGTCATGTCCCCACACAGCTTCATTGAAACCTACCAAGTCGATCATGCTGTCTGCGACCGTATTGTGGGCTTCTTCACAGATAATAAGCATTTGGCCCAAGCTGGCCGGCTTGGGGAAAATCCTCGAGTCGATAAATCGATGAAGAATTCACTCGATCTGAGTGTTCCTATTCGCCTGTATGGTCAGGTTGATCCCTTTTTCGAATTGCTCACGGACTTTGTGAAGCGTTACGTCGATAAATATTATTACAACACTGGCGCAAATGGGCTTGGGCCCCTCGGTTTTTCAGAGTGGTCAAACATTCAGGAGTATCCGGTAGGAGGCGGTTACCCCGCTATTCATTGTGAGCGCGACCGACTTGAATACTGCCATCGGGCTTTGGTGTGGATGCTCTACCTTACGGATACCCCGGGTGGTGGCACTGAGTTTCCACATCAAGGTATGACCACCGAATGTGTCAAAGGGAATCTCATTCTTTGGCCCAGTGATATGACGCATATGCACCGGGGGGTTGTGTCTAACAGTCACGAAAAAATGATATTCACGGGCTGGATAGATTTCATTACTGCCGAACGCAGCCAAGGCGCCTGAAGGAGCTTCTGCGGTTTCCTAAAAAATTGGAAAACCAAGCACTTTGAGCGGGGTGGTAGACTAAGCGCATCAGCCGAAAACTGCCTTTAACACTCCTTAACCTGTCGCGGGGTCGTGAGTGAGCTTCACGTTCGCCTTTCAGAGCGTAGGGCTGGCAGCCTCCCCCTAGGGTTCAGTAGAGCGATCGAATAAGGGTAATTAGTTCATGGTGGTACCAACAGACACGTCAACAGCGAATGACTCGGGGCTTCTATGGCAGCCTTCCGAGGATCGGCTGGCGCAAAGTCGCATTTATGATTTTATGGGTTTCCTTGAAACACGGGGCCTCGGTGATTTCGACGATTATCGCAGTTTGCATCAGTTTTCGGTGACCCAACGGGAGAGCTTTTGGTCGGCGTTTTGGGACTACGCGAACATTATTGCAGCGCACAAGGGCACTGTGGTTGTAGAAAACCCCGATACCTTTCCCTGCCAGTCGGTTCCGGGAGTGCGCTGGTTCCCAGAAGCACGCATGAACTTTGCGGAAAATTTGCTGCGTTACCGTGACGATCGGCCCGCACTGATTTCTCGCCTGGAAAATGGCCAGCGTCGGGTCGTTACCTTTAAGCAGCTCTATAACAACGTGGCGGCACTTGCGGCGAGTTTGCGAAGCCAAGGCGTGGGCCCTGGAGATCGCGTTGCTGGCTTCATGCCGAATATCATCGAAACTGTCGAGGCGATGCTGGCGACAACGAGTTTGGGTGCAATTTGGTCATCCTGCTCCCCCGACTTCGGTATTAACGGCGTGCTTGATCGTTTTGGTCAAATTCAACCCAAGGTCTTAGTCGGCGCCGACGGCTACTTTTATAACGGTAAAGTCTGCGACTCACTAGAGCGCCTAGCTGCAATTAGCGGTGCCATCGACTCCTTAGTAAAGGTGCTTGTGGTGCCAGTAATCTCCGAGCAACCTGACTGTTCTGGGATTTCCAATGCTGTGCAGTGGCAGGATTTTCTCGACACCTCGGCAACTGAGGTGCAGTTTGCGCAGCTCCCTTTTGATCACCCCTTATTCATTATGTATTCCTCGGGTACCACGGGCATGCCCAAGTGCATTGTGCACGGCGCAGGTGGCACATTAATTCAGCACCTAAAAGAGCATCAGCTGCACGTTGATCTGCGTCGAGATGACGTTTTGTTTTACTTCACGACCTGCGGGTGGATGATGTGGAACTGGTTGGTGTCAGGGCTTGCTAGCGGTTCGCCACTCGTCTTATACGACGGGTCGCCCTTTGCCGAGGAAGGGCTGTCATTACTAAAGGCAATAGAGGCAGAACGGATTTCTATTTTTGGCGTGGGGGCAAAGTACCTTGCGGCGTTAGAGAAGGCGGGCATTGTTCCCAATAACGAGGTGGATCTGGCGAGTCTTAAGACGATCCTCTCGACGGGCTCGCCGCTCTCTCATGAGAGTTTCCGTTACGTTTATAAGGGGTTTAAAGCGGATATTTGCCTGTCATCAATTAGTGGCGGCACCGATATTTTGTCCTGCTTTGTAGGAGGGAGCCCGATTCTCCCTGTGCACGTTGGAGAGATTCAAGCACCGGGCTTAGGCATGGCGGTGGAAATTTGGGGCGATGCCGGTGAGGCGCTTTTGCAAGAGAAAGGGGAGTTGGTCTGCACCAAACCGTTTCCTAGCATGCCCATTGGTTTCTGGAACGATGCTGATGGCGACCAGTATCGCCAAGCCTATTTCGGCAGTTGGCCCAATATTTGGGCCCATGGTGATTATGGTGAATTAACGTCTGCCGGGGGTTACATCATTCACGGGCGCTCCGACGCGGTTTTGAACCCCGGCGGGGTGCGGATTGGTACGGCAGAAATCTACCGTCAAGTTGAGCGGCTTGAAGAGGTGCAGGAAAGCATTGTGGTCGGTCAGGAGTGGGATAACGACGTTCGTGTGATTCTGTTTGTGGTGCTGACTCCTGGGGCCACACTCAACGAGGACCTTCGGAGTCGTATTTCCAAGGCCATTCGGGAGAACACGACCCCGAGACACGTTCCCGCAAAAATTCTTGAGGTTAGCGATATCCCCAGAACTTTGAGCGGAAAAATTGTAGAGCTCGCGGTGCGCAATGCGATTCACGATCGACCGGTAAAAAACACCGACGCCCTCGCTAATCCAGAGGCCCTAGATGCCTTCAGGGACCGCGAGGAGCTTCTCACTTGAGCTGCCGGCTTGGGGCCAGGCTTTGGGTGCTAGGGTGGGCGGGCGAGGGCCTACCCTTTGGTCAAGTCACGGCCTGACGATGGAAGATCTCCTTTAGGCGGCTCGCAGCGCCTCCCCTAAAGTGTCTCGCCCTAACGCCTCCTGCGCTTCGCCATTGGCCCATGCCAAGACGCCCTTGATAAATACAGAAGCGACAATCCCCTTGGGACGATTGACCATTTGCTTGTGATCAAATATCTCACGGTGCTCCAGCACTCGTGTCTGATCGGGCTCCCAGTCATCGAGGGCATTTGGATTGATCAAAACCATATCGGCACGAGCACCGATAGCGAGAGAGCCCGCGTCCAGTCCAAACACAGTGGCAGGCTCTTTGGTGAGGCGATGAACCATTCGCGCCACGGTTGCCTCGTCGCGCTCCTTAGCCAATTTAAGTGACATTAGGTTGCTGTCGAAAAACGCCATATTAGTAATGTGGGCGCCGGAATCATTAAACCCCGGTAATGCCTGATCATCGAGTAAGTAGTCGAGGGTGGCTTTGTTTCCCGCGTTAGCAATGTCGGCATAAAATCGAAACGTTTTATCGTAGCGGCGCATCATGTGAAGCATAAAATCAGCATCGTCACGCAGAATCGCGGGAAACTCCTCAAAGGCGGTTTGTTCTCCCCGCGAGCGTGCGGCGGTTTCGTCTCCAGATTTAAAGCGTTGTACCCGCTCCATGACCTGGGCCATTGATTCACCATCCCAGTGGCTAATGGGTGCTCCGTCAAATATTAGTTGGTGGGCATCGCGTATCACGAGGCTGTCAGGGAACCCATGCCGAGTTTTCCAGCTAGCAAAATCGCCGCCGGTGCGACCGTGCATCCACTCTTTGCGAAACAGCGCCACCCAGTCGGGGTCGTGCATCAGTGCTTTTCGCCCCTCAACGTCATCGTATTCTCTAGCGATGAGTTGCGAAGTGGCTGTCATCTCCTCAAATAGGGGGCTAACAATGCCATCTGACCAGACCCTAAAATTGGTTCCCAGGGCTTGAAAGTGCAGCTTGCCCTTGAATAACCACGTATTTAAAAGGCGGGCGACTTTGAGAAATAGTCGTCCCGATTTAGGTGCCGCCGTCATCTCCATAGCAGAGAGCGCTGAGGTTTTTAGCGGCTTGCCAAACAAACGGCCGCTGGTCAGTGAGAAATAAAGCAGCGCTGTCAGACGATTCTCAAGGATGGGCGTGGTTTGCCAGACGCGATCATAGTTGCGCACCACTTTTAACAAACGACGCAGCTCCTTGAAGCTTGCAAACTGCGTGGGTATGCGTTTTGCCGTGTTGGGATCATTTGACAGGTAGTGAAAAGGCAGTCCGTCAGTGCTCAGCCCCATGTACCCCTGTTGCATGGCTGTTTCGAGCAGCGTTTCCATCTTCACTAGCTCGCTTTCGGTGGGCGCTCGGCTGACGCTTGCTTCCAAGCCCATGGCCTCGATGCGCAGCATCGAGTGCGGCACGAAGGTGGCGATATTGGGGCCAAGGGGAAGATCGGCGAAGTGATCCATGTAATCCCCGGTATTGTCCCAGGTTATTTTTTCAGAAACTTTGCGCAATACGGCTTTGGGGATGTTTTCGACGCGCGTAAAGCAGTCAACGATCGGCTCCTGATCGCCGGTTTTTTGGCTGCCAAAGCTGGTCCCCAAGCTGCAATTACCCACGACCACTGTCGTCGTGCCATGCCGAACAACCTCGGGCAAGGCAGGCTCGACGTCGACTTCAAGATCGAGGTGGGTATGGATGTCGAGTAAGCCCGGCATCAGCCACTGGCCTGAGGCCTCAACGACGGCCTCTGCATGGCCAGCCGGCAGATTTTCGCCCCTAGCTACCACTTTACCTTCTCGAATCGCTACATCTTGAACGGCTGGAAGATCACCGCTGCCATCGAAAAACGTCGCGCCCTTGATTAAAAGGTCCCATGTGCTTGCCACTGATACTGCCCCCGGTTTGATCTCTGGCCTCGGTACGGCCGTGGCCGGCAATTTTAGCTCAGTTAGGCGCTGGCTGTGCAAAGTTTTATCGGGGGATGAGATAGGGTTTTTATGACCTCCGCCCGGCGTAGGTCCCAAGCTCTAAAGCTTTGAACCTGTCGTCATTGCGGACTCGTTGGGTTATGGCCCTCAGTCGCTCCCAAAAGCGTCATTTATGGTCCAATTGACGCGCTTATGAGCGACATTTTGAGTCAAAAAAGCGACGTCAATGCAGCGGGATTATGCACAGTCCGGCACGCAGAAAAGACCTGCCCGAATCGGCTCATGATTAGCGTGCAACGCAGAAAGGCTAGTTTTTCCCATGTTAAAGCGATAAACGCTGTTTGAAGAGCGCAACGCTGATGTCCCAGCCGAAATCCGTCAGGTCACGTTTAGGGCACACCGTTATAACAAAACACGGTGGGAGTGATTGCTATGCGCAATCATGTCTCCAATAATGCCGTGGTGCGCAGGGTTTAGGGCGGCATCTGCGGTCAATCCCGTCGGTAACTTTGAGGGGGTGTTTGAAGGATTATCTTAGGCCCTACGGGCTTTGGGGACCCCTTTAAAACATAAAATAAAGATAACAACACAACTCGAGCTGCGACCTGCCTTTGGGAGCGGTTCTAGCCGCCTCTTAAACGTACAAGCAAGCTCGGATAATTCGAGCAGGTTACCAATGGCCATTTTGAAGGAATCCTGAACCATGCCTAGTGATATCGATATTGCCCAGGCGGCAACCCCACAACCCATAGCTGACATTGCAACGGGCTTGTCTATACCTGAAGAGGCTTTGGAACCGTATGGTCGTACAAAAGGGAAAATCAACCTTAACTGGCTGCTGGATCAGCCTGTAAGGCCCTCGGCGCGGATGATTTTGGTCACCGCGATCAGCCCAACGCCCTCGGGTGAAGGCAAGACCACCACGACGGTGGGGTTGGGCGATGCCCTGCGACATATTGGTAAGGACGCGATGATCTGCCTGCGGGAGCCATCTTTGGGGCCCGTGTTTGGCATGAAAGGCGGTGCTGCAGGCGGTGGCTACGCGCAGGTGATTCCCATGGAGGACATCAATCTGCACTTTAATGGCGATCTGCATGCCATTGGCGTTGCCAACAACCTTCTCTCTGCCTTGCTCGATAATCACATCCATCACGGGAATGCGTTGGGAATTGATGTGCGTCGTGTGACCTGGAAGAGGGTGCTGGACATGAACGATCGAGCGCTACGAGACATCACCGTTGCCATGGGAGGCGTTGGCAATGGTTATCCCAGACAAGATGGCTTCGATATCGTTGTGGCATCAGAAATTATGGCGATTTTTTGCCTCGCAACGGACTTGGCTGATCTCAAAGCGCGTATTGGTCGCATCGTCGTTGGCTACACTCGGGATAAGACCCCCGTGCGAGCTTCCGATTTAAAGGCTGAGGGAGCCCTCACCGCGGTTCTCAAAGACGCGTTAGCGCCCAATTTGGTGCAAACCCTAGAAGGGACTCCAGCGTTTGTTCACGGCGGACCTTTTGCCAATATTGCTCACGGCTGTAACAGCGTTATTGCGACAACGGGTGCGTTGCGCCTAGCGGAGTATGTTGTCACCGAAGCGGGTTTTGGTGCTGACCTGGGTGCTGAGAAATTTATCGATATCAAGTGTCGCTCAGCAAACCTGAGACCTTCAGTCGCAGTGTTGGTCGCTACTATCCGGGCTCTTAAGTTCCACGGTGGCGTCGCTAAAGAAGACCTCAACGGAGAAAACCTTGAGGCATTGGGTGCGGGCATGGTTAACCTTGAACGCCACGTTAAGAATATTCGTGACAACTACGGGGTCACACCGATCGTCTCGATCAATCAGTTCGTTAGCGACACTGATGCAGAGCTGGCGTTGCTGGTGGAACGGGTCGAGGCTATGGGCGTGCGCGTAGCCATTGCGAGTCACTGGGCAAACGGCGGGGCAGGTGCTGCGGACCTCGCTCACATGGTTGCCGAGGTTTGCGATGCGGATGAGAAATCTGCGAACGCTGGCCATGACACCTTTGTTTACCCGGATTCGGCAACGCTGAAAGAAAAGATCGAGGCGGTAGCTACAAAGGTGTACGGTGCCAGTGAGGTGACGATGAGCGGTAAAGTCCGCAATCGCCTGAAAGAACTGGAAGCAGAGGGCTACGGTGGCATGCCGGTTTGTATTGCTAAGACCCCCTACTCGTTTTCCACCGACCCTTCGCTCAAAGGGGCTCCCTCGGGGCATGTGATGGATATTCGAGAAATCAGGCTGTCAGTGGGCGCAGGTTTTGTCGTCGCCGTCTGCGGCGATGTCATGACGATGCCAGGTTTGCCGAAGGTGCCTGCCAGTGAAAATATCGATGTTGTTAATGGACAAGTGACCGGACTTTTCTAGATGCCAGCACATGCAACCGATCCAAGGCCTATGCTCCGCGTTAACGACGTGACGAAGACGAGCACGCGCTCAGTGGATCAGTTTGATCGCGTTGTTGTAGAGGCGCCACTGGCGATTTCAGTAGACCAAAAAACGCTACTGACCACGATGCGAACGCCAGGTCACGATGAGGAGCTGGCAGTTGGATGGTTGTTGAGCGAAGCTGAAATAAAGGCGTCAGCTGACATTATTAGTGTCGAACGGGTGAGTGCCTCTGAGCTGCGTCATTGGGGCGTAGAAGAAGAGTCAGCAGTGGATACGGTGCTAGCTGAGCTGGGGGCTGGCGTTGTTCCCCCAAGGCCAAGGGCATACCTGACCTCAAGTTCATGCGGGGTTTGTAGCAGTGATGTTCTGGCGACTACGCCGAAGCCCGGTGTGGCTTTGCACAGCGAAGATTGGGTGATCACGCCACAAGCCGCCCATGTTCTGATCAAGCAGATGCGCTGCGAACAAAAGATGTTTGACTTAACGGGGTCTCTCCACGCCGCGGCTCTGGCCGGCCCCGATAATCAATTGCTAGTCGTTCGGGAAGACGTTGGGCGACATAATGCGGTCGATAAAGTCTTGGGGAATGCATTTCTCGAAGGTAACTTTCCCCTCACTGACCACATACTGGTGGTGAGCGGGCGTGTTTCTTACGAAATTGTGACGAAGGCTTTGAGCGCTAGTGTTGCTGCGATTGTGGCGGTTTCTGGGCCTACCACGTTAGCCGTGGACCTCGCCCGAGCACATGGTTTGGTGTTGATTGGCTTCACACGCGATGATCGACTCAATGTCTACTCAGGTAAGGAACGGGTAAAACTCTGATGGAATCACCTATTAAAACGCCCGAGCAGATTGAAGTGCTAAAGGGGTTGCTCACGCCCATTGTGGAACGAGAACCCGGCCCCGTTTTGTTATGCCTGCAGGCGGCACAGACGCATTATGGTTACGTTCCTGATGGCGCGGTGGCGGTTATCGCAGAGGTTTGTAACGTCTCGCGCGCCGATGTGCACGGCACTTTTTCTTATTACAGCGATCTTAAGAAGGCGCCCCCTCCCGAGATATCTGTGCGTTTGTGCGCTGCCGAGGCCTGCCAAGCGGTGGGTGGTCGAAGGCTGGCTGCGGCTTGGGACGAGGCTTGCGCGGCTGACCCGGAATTGGCCGCAGCTACGGGTACTAACGAGCCGGTGTTCTGTCTCGGTAATTGTGCCTTGGGTCCAGCAGCTCTCGTGAACGATGAGCTCATTGGGAACGCGAATGTAGAAGCGCTAAAATCCGCGATAGAGGCCGCTCAGAATGCGGCGGAGACAGCGTTATGACGGTTTGGTTTGTTCCCCGTGACGCGGCAGCACTTTCGGTGGGTGCCAATGCTGTGGCGGCTGCGCTTGAGGCGCAGGGCGAGCAGGTGGTGCGCACCGGAAGTCGCGGGTTGTTGTGGCTGGAGCCTTTGGTCGAACGCGCTGATTCGCGCAATGGAACACGGGTGGGCTGGGGCAATGTGCAGGCGTCAGACTTCGCCAGTGGTGACCTAACAGAGACTGCCCCTAATTATCTTGGAGTTGTCGAAGAGCTGGATTATCTGGCGTGCCAAGAGCGCTGGATCTATGAGCGCGTTGGCATTACCGACCCGGTCGACCCGGAGGATTATCTGTCCCACGGTGGGATGGTGGGTTTGCAACGCGCCCTGAATTTGAGCCCCGCCGATGTCGTTACCGCAGTCACGGCATCGGGCCTTCGAGGCCGCGGTGGTGCCGGTTTCCCTACGGGTATCAAATGGCAGACGGTGGCTGAGCAAGCTGCCGTGCCCCACAAAGGTGACCCCATTGACGCCCCGCGTCACAAATACATTTGTGTGAACGCAGACGAGGGCGACAGTGGCACCTTCGCAGACCGCATGCTGATGGAAGGCGATCCTTTTTGCCTTCTCGAAGGCATGGCGATTGCGGCACATGCTGTGGGCGCCGATCGAGGCATGATTTATTTGAGGTCTGAGTATCCGGCTGCCATAGCCGTGATGCACGAGGCGATTGACAAGGCGAGAGATCGGGGGTGGTTGGGGCAGGGCATTATGGGTTCGACCTGTAACTTCGACGTCACCGTTCGCGTCGGTGCTGGCTCCTATGTTTGTGGTGAAGAAACCGCCATGCTCGAAAGCTTAGAGGGCCGTCGCGGGACCGTGCGAGCCAAGCCACCACTTCCTGCTATTGAGGGTCTATTTGGTACGCCCACGGTCATCAACAATGTACTAACGATTGCCAGCGTTCCTTCAATTCTCGCTCGTGGGGCTGAGGCCTACGCGGCGCTAGGACAAGAGCGGTCTCGCGGAACGCAGGTTTTTCAACTGGCTGGAAATATCGCTAGAGGCGGGATTGTCGAGGTGGCTTTCGGGATCTCTGCGCACGAACTCATCTTTAATCTGGGTCAGGGCACCAAATCGGGTAGGCCCTTGAAGGCTGTGCAAGTGGGTGGACCTTTGGGAGCCTATTTGACGGCAGAATCACTACAGGTGCCTATGGCCTATGAAGCGTTAGCTGCCGAAGGCGCGATGCTGGGTCACGGTGGCTTGGTGGTCTTTGATGATTCGGTCGATATGGCTGAGCAAGCGCGGTTCGCCATGGAATTCTGTGTCGAAGAGTCTTGCGGCAAGTGCACGCCATGCCGCATTGGTGCGGTGCGAGGCGTTGAAGTCATAGACGACCTTTTGGCTTCCGATACCTCGACTAACGCGGAGCAGCTGTTACGTGATCTCTGCGATGTTATGACTCAGGGGTCACTGTGTGCGATGGGCGGGCTGACACCGCAACCCGTGTTGAGTGCCCTAGACCAATTTCCTGAAGATTTTAAGCGTTCGGTGAGCCAAAGTAGTGACGCCGTGCAAGGAGCTGTCCGTGAATAAACCAATAGAGATTGCCATTGAAGATTTGGATTTAGGTACCCCCGCAGCGCTCTCAGAGAGCACGGTTACTGTCCATATTGACGGCACCGCTGTCGAGGTTCCTGCAGGTACTTCGATCATGCGCGCGGCAAGTCTCGCTGGCACACAGATCCCAAAGTTGTGTGCTACCGATAGCCTCGATGCCCATGGTTCCTGTCGCCTCTGTCTCGTGGAAGTCGAAGGTCGTAAAGGGACTCCTGCATCCTGCACGACGCCCTGCCAAGAAGGTATGTCAGTAAAAACTCAAACGCCGCGTTTGGATAAGCTTCGAAAGGGCGTTATGGAACTGTATATTTCAGACCACCCCCTCGATTGTCTAACTTGCTCTGCCAATGGTGACTGCGAGCTCCAGGATATGGCGGGCGTGGTGGGATTGCGCTCTGTGCGCTACGAAGAGGGCTCGAACCACTTGGCGGCGAGTAAAGATGAGTCCAATCCTTACTTCAGTTTTGATGCCAGCAAGTGCATCGTTTGTAGCCGCTGCGTGCGCGCCTGTTCCGAAGTTCAGGGTACGTTTGCATTGACCATCGCCGCACGTGGTTTTGAATCCAAGGTTTCTCCCAGTGAGGAAAATGCCTTCCTCGACAGTGAGTGCGTGTCCTGTGGTGCCTGTGTTCAAGCCTGCCCTACTGCAACGCTGCAAGAAAAACAGGTTATCGACTTGGGTGTGCCTACTCGCAAAGTCAAAACGACCTGCGCGTACTGCGGTGTGGGTTGTTCCTTCGTCGCCGAGCTGCGCGGGGATGAGCTGGTCCGTATGGTTCCCGATAAGCAGGGTGGCGCCAATGAGGGACACTCTTGTGTGAAGGGACGTTTCGCTTGGGGTTATGCGACACACTCTGACCGCATTACGCGCCCAATGGTTAGGGAAACCACTGACAGTGAGTGGCGTGAAGTGGAGTGGCCTGAGGCCATCGCTTTTGCAGCAGATCGTTTTAAAGCGATTCAGCAGCAGCATGGCATGGACGCATTGGGTGCTATTACCTCCTCGCGCTGTACCAATGAAGAAGTTTACGTGGTTCAAAAAATGGTGCGTGCTTCGCTGCAAACCAACAATGTGGATACCTGTGCCAGAGTCTGTCATTCGCCCACGGGTTATGGTTTGAAACAGACGTTTGGCACCAGCGCGGGTACTCAGGATTTTGCTTCGGTGCAACAGGCTGACGTCATCATGGTCATTGGTGCAAATCCCACCGATGCCCACCCGGTATTTGGCTCGCGCATGAAACGGCGCCTGAGAGAGGGTGCCAAGCTTATTGTCATTGACCCACGCTCTATTGATCTCGTGCAGTCACCGCACATTAGGGCAACTGAACACCTTCAACTGCAGCCGGGAACTAACGTCGCTGTTGTCAATGCACTGGCCCATGTCATTGCCACAGAGGGCTGGATTGATGAGGCTTTTGTTCAAGAGCGTTGTGATGTGGCGTCTTTTAACGCTTGGCGGCGGTTCATTTCTCTTCCAGAAAACAGCCCCGAAAATCTCGCTGAGATCAGCGGTGTAGCAGCAGAAACCATACGATCAGCAGCAGCGACATACGCTAAAGCCGGCAATGGCGCTATTTATTACGGACTGGGGGTGACCGAGCACTCTCAAGGTTCAACCATGGTAATGGCCATGGCGAATTTGGCTATGGCGACTGGAAATATTGGTCGTGACGGCGTTGGTATAAACCCGCTGCGGGGCCAGAACAATGTGCAAGGCGCCTGTGACATGGGCTCTTTTCCCCATGAGTTCAGCGGCTATCGACACGTTTCTGACGAAACTGCTAGAGAGCAATTTACCGCACTTTGGGGTGTAGACCTGCGCGAGGAGCCGGGGATGCGTATTCCTAATATGCTCGATGCAGCTATCTCTGGAAATTTCCGAGGTATGTACATTCAAGGAGAGGATATTGCGCAATCTGATCCCAACTTGCATCACGTGGCAGCTGCCTTAAGCGCCATGGATTGCGTGGTTGTTCAGGACCTATTTTTGAATGAAACCTCTAAATTTGCTCATGTGTTTTTGCCTGGCACTTCTTTTTTGGAAAAAGATGGCACTTTCACCAACGCGGAGCGGCGAATTAATCGAGTTCGCCCTGTGGTACCTCCAGCCTCAGGGTTGGCGGAGTGGCAGGTGACCTGTGCTCTCAGTGAGGCGATGGGTTACACCATGGATTATGCCAATGCCGCCGAGATCATGGACGAAATCGCAGCACTGACGCCTACTTTTGCCGGCGTATCTTTCGACCTGCTGGATGAGCGGGGCAGCATCCAGTGGCCCTGTAATGAGCAAGCGCCTGAAGGTACACCGATTATGCATGCCGAGCGTTTCGTACGCGGAGAGGGTCAATTCATAACGACCCCCTATGTGCCTACCGATGAGCGTTCGACTCGGAAGTTTCCATTATTGTTAACAACGGGCAGGATTTTGAGCCAGTACAACGTAGGGGCTCAAACTAGGCGCACCGCCAACACGGTCTGGCATGCCGAAGATATTCTCGAAATTCACGAGGCCGACGCCGAGTTAAGAGGTGTGGCAGATGGTGACTGGATCGAAGTTGCCAGTCGGGCGGGTAGCACGCGTATGAGAGCGCATATCAGCGACGATATTCCTGCGGGGGTGGTGTACACCACCTTCCATCACCCGGTAAGTGGCACCAACGTAATCACTACCGATAATTCAGATTGGGCGACCAACTGCCCTGAGTACAAGGTGACGGCCGTCGAAATTCGTCCCTCCAGTGCGCAAGCCGTGGGAATGTAACGTGACCCTTGATTACAGTCAGCAACATCTCATCAAGATGGCCAATCAGATAGCGGGCAATATGCCGAGCAGAGATAATGTTCCTGCGCAAATTGTCCAGCATATGGCGCAATTTTGGACGCCACCAATGCGTGCCGACTTAAAACAACTTGCCGAGCAACTGCCCGATTCTTTAAATGGTGAGGTGTTAGCGGCGTTAGCTCTCGAGGATTGATGAGGTTGTATAAGCGCAGTGACTTGCTGCCTTAAACGCGTCGGCGCGATCGGCTTTTGAATTTGCAATGTCAGCAGGAACCCACTGTTGGCATAAGGCGGCTCGGTTGTGAGAGATTGCGACATTTAGGGTGGCGTTTTTAGACGCATAAATGTCGTAAATAATTGAGCGTAAAGTGGCTAAAAAGCGCCAAATCCGTGGCGATGTAACGGCATATTTTAAACGTTTTTTCAGGGGGCCCCATGGCAAAGTTACCCGAACATGCACGCGTGGTTATTATTGGACAGGGAGGCATTGTTGGTGCCTCCGTCGCACACCACCTGATCGAAGCGGGTTGGGACGATATTGTAGGACTTGAGAAGTCCGCGATTCCTACCGACATTGGATCAACGTCCCATGCGTCTGATTTTTGCTACATGACCTCCCACGACAAGCTCAATGTGTTTACGAGCACCTACAGCCGTGAATTTTATCGCGCTAGGGGCAATTATATTGAAATTGGTGGCATGGAGGTTGCGAGAAAGGGCGACGACGAGCGAATGCTGGAACTGCAACGCAAGGTCGCTTCGGGTAAAGCCTTCGGCAGCAATGCTTACATGATTTCAGCGGAGGAAGCTAAAGAGAAGTTTCCGCTCGTTGAGGAAGACATGATCCAAGGGGCTATGTGGGATCCCGATGCCGGTTTGGTGACGCCACGATCTCAGAAAGTCGCAGGTGACCTGGTGGATGAGGCCGTTGAAAGCGGCAAGCTAACGACCTTTGCCTACACGGCAGCGAGCAAAATTATTGTAGAAGACGGTCGCGCGGTCGGTGTTGAGACCGAAAAAGGGACCATCATGGCGGACCATGTCGTGCTTTGTGCGGGTATTTGGGGCTCTTTGGTCTCTAAAACCGCAGGCGTGAAGTTGCCTCTGATGCCGCTCGAGCACCCCCTTCTGTTTTTTGGACCTTGGGATGCTCTCAAAGGCACTGGCAAGGACATCGTTTACCCTTTGTTTAGGGATCAGGGCAATTCAGCTTACGTACGTGATACTGGCGACCCAACAACACCTGAAGGGGGCTTACTCGAGTGGGGCTACTACGAGCCTCATAACCCTCGACTGATCGACCCAGAGGAAATTTTAGAGGCTGGTGATGCCAGATTGTCGCCGTCAATGCGGGACCTCACCCTTGATCAGGTCATGGAGGCTTTTGAGCAAGCTGTTGAACTGACACCTGTGCTTGGTGAACTGGGCTGGGAAGAGCGGCGCTCGTTTAATGGTTTGTTGTCGGTGACAACTGACGGCACCTCCGTCATCGGAGAAGCTCCCGATGTCGATGGCTTGTGGTTGTGCGAGGCTGTTTGGGTTAAAGATGGCCCCGGCGCCGGCAAACTGATGGCAGATTTAATGACCCACGGTCGCACTGAGATGGATTCTCACAATGTGGATCCGGCCCGGCATTACCCTATTCAGCTGACGCCAGAGTACGTGCGCAATCGCAGTTACGAAATTGCTCAGAAAATCTACACCCCAGGTGTGCATCCTCGAGAGCCCTACCTGTCTTCCAGGGGTCTTCGCACTAGTCCCTTCTACGAGCGTGAAGTGGCCCTTGGAGGTTACTTCATGGAGGTGGCGGGCTGGGAGCGAGCTCATGGCTATGCTGCTAACGAAGCGACATTGCTGCCGAAATATCGGGATCAGGTACCCAGCAGAGAAGCGGAATGGGACAACCGGCATTTTTGGGAAGTTTCCAACGCCGAGCATTTGGCGTTGAGCGATGGGGTTGGCATGATCAACCTGTCGCACTTTGCGATCTTTGATGTCATCGGGGCCGATGCGGAAGCGTTGCTCGAATATCTGTCAGTCGCAAAACTGGGCACCAATACGCCGATCGGTAAAGGCGTTTATACCCACTTCCTTGATCATACTGGAGGGGTCCGCTCAGACCTGACGATTGTCCGCTTAGCTGAAGACGCGTATCGCGTTATCTGTGGCGGCGATACCGGTTATCGCGATTACGTTTGGATGAAAAAGTTCCGAGGTAAGCTTGGCTTTACGAACGTAGAGTTCATCGACCAGTCTGAACAGCTGGCAACCCTTGGTTTGTGGGGGCCAGAGGCGCGAGCTACGTTACAAAAGCTGATGGACGACCCTGAAAGTGTTTCAGGTGAGGCTTTCCCTTACACGATGACTCGGGAAATTGATGTTCTGGGCATTAAGGTGTGGGCATTCCGAATCTCTTATGTTGGTGAACAGGGTTGGGAGCTTTATTTCCCATTCGCTGATGGATTAAAGCTTTGGGACGCACTTGCAGAACTCGGCGTTACGCCCGTGGGCATTGAGACCTATGCGAA
Organism: Luminiphilus sp. nBUS_07; assembly: GCF_051201685.1. GTDB lineage: Bacteria > Pseudomonadota > Gammaproteobacteria > Pseudomonadales > Halieaceae > Luminiphilus. The sequence goes on from NZ_CP179213.1 coordinate 1,189,554, forward strand.
CAGTCGGCGTCTGGAAAAAAGTCTGCGGTTACAAAATGCCGACTTGGAAACGGATTACAACCTGTACGAAGCGGGTTTGGCACGGCCAAAAGTAAAAGCGGCAGATTTTCACGGCAAAGAAGCCTATGTGGCGCAGCGTGAGTTACCTGAACAGATCGCTTACCTATGTACCTTTGCGCTTGAAGATACTACCGATAGTGACGGTGTGGTGCGCTACCCGGTAGGGCAGTGGCCGCTGTTGGACAAAGAGACCAAAGAAGTTATTGTTGACAGCCATGGGCGACGCTCCTACACCACTAGCGTGGCGTTTGGCCCCTCTTTGGGTCAGAATATTGCCATGGGTTATCTGCCCGCCGACCGCGCTAAAGAGGGCGATACCGTTTATATGGAATATTTCGGTAATTTTTTCTCCGCAAAAGTCACCGCGGTGGGATATCGTGCGATGCTAGACCCAGATAATGTACGGGTCAAAACCTAATCCCGTAAAATAAAAATTGGGGGTATGCTGTGCACGATTCAACAGTAAAAGGGGCATCTCAGACCCCTTACCGCGTTGGGTTTCTGCTGGTTAACCAGTTCACGTTAATCTCACTTTCCAGCGCGGTTGAACCCCTGCGCGTGGCGAACCAGCTGGCCGGGCGCGAATTGTACGCTTGGGAGCTACTCGGTGAGGGCCCTGCGATACAGTCTTGCAGCGATGGCTTCGCCGTTAACCTCGACAAAACACTAGCAGATGCTACTGATTATGATCTCGTTATTGTGGTCGGCGGTTTATCAATTGAGCAAAACCTCGAAAGGTCCGTACTCGCGTGGCTGCGCAAGCAAGCACAGCGTGGCGTGGTGATTGGATCGGTGTGCACGGGGGCCTATGTGTTGGCAAGCGCGGGCCTGCTCGATGATTATCAATGCAGTGCCCACTGGGATTGCCTCACAATACTGACAGAGCGATTTCCTCGGGTCGGCTGTAACAACCAACTCTATACCATCGACAGGGATCGCATGACCTGCACAGGCGGAACGATCCCGATGCACATGATACTGGCCATGCTGTCCTCGCGACATCCTCAGGCTCTGGTCGATGCGGTGGCCGATATGTTGATTTGTGAGCGCTACCGTGCCGATGTCGAAATGCAGCTAGTGCCAATGTGGTCAAGAAAAGTCGAAATGCAGCCCAAGCTGAAAGAGGTATTGCAGCTGATGGAGGCAAATCTAGAGGAACCCATATTGCTGCAGGAATTGGCAGACTTCGTACACCTGTCTCGCCGGCAGCTCGAGCGGCTATTTTTAAAGTATTTGCACTGTACGCCCTCGCGCTATTACCTAAAGCTTCGACTTGACCGCGCTCGACGCCTAGTCAAACAGAGTTCACGCTCAATCGTGGAGATCACCTCTATGTGCGGGTTTGTGTCCACGACGCACTTTAGCCGTTGTTACCGCAAGTATATTGGCGTGTCTCCCCGGGTCGACCGACTCAACTGCCAGCCCGATTACCAGTCAGCGGCTAATGAGCAGTTGTCGGCCTGATTGGGTACAGGTTAGTCCCTGCAAAGGGCTTTGAAGTAAGGCACAGGCTCTTTACTGCTTAAAGTCGGGGCGTAGCTCTAGTAATCGTTCGAGCCACTGCCTCAGGGTCGAGTGGAGGGGCTGCTTTCACTTTGGACCGGCTGTTGTCACTTTCGTGAAGTGCCGGCTTCGCTAGACGTCAGTAAGCGGTATGGTCCCTGTCACCGATCTCGGTACTCCTAGCGTCAGCTACCAAAGCATCGACGTTGCTTGCGGTCAGTGTCTTTAAAAACTCAACAAGGGCTTTTTGTTCTTCTGCCGTTATGTCTAAAGGTCGAATGCGTTGATCTTGGTTGGGATCATGCCCACCCCCTTGAACGTAGAATTTCACGACGTCTTGAAGGCTTTGAATCGAGCCATCGTGCATATAGGGGGCCGTTAACGCGACGTTTCTCAGCGACGGCGTACGGTATCGCCAGCGGTCCTCAGAGCGCCCGGTGACCTCCTGGCGCCCCTTATCGATGAAGGTTTCTGTTTCAACGTCGACCCGAGGTGTCACGAAGATCCCGGGTGCAACCTGCACCTGTCTGGGCATGATTCCTCGTTCCTCGCGCAGCAGGCCTGTGCCGGTGTTATGAAATTGGCCGTCGGTGAAAAGAGCATACTCCTTCGTAAAGGTGTGACATGAATGGCAGCCCTGTTCCTGAAAAATCGCAAAACCCTGCGCAGCCTTGTCACCGAAATCAGCGAGGTTTTCTGATTCTTTTAGAGGCTCAAAATACCAGCGATCAAATGATGAGTTGCCGCTGATAAGGGCGCGCTGATAAGTGGCGAGTGCTCGACCGAGCGTTGCCGTCGTCAAGCCTTCGTCATAGAGCTTTGTGAAGATCGATTGGTAGGCAGGGATTGCCGTTAACCGTGACAGCACAGCTGTCTTTGACGGGTTGGCCATTTCATTGCGTGCCAGTAGCGGTGACCATACTTGCGCTTCAAGGGAATTTTCCCGACCGTCCCAAAATAACGTTGATTGAAACGCTAGGTTGTAGAGCGAAGGTGCATTGCGCCGTCCTCCGCGGCCTTCATCGCCTACAGGGGTCGCCAATTCATTTTGAGTGAAGCCCTGCTCAGGCACGTGACACATGGCGCAGGACAAGTTGGCATTGGCAGACAGGCGACGATCAAAGAACAGTTGGCGCCCTAGATCAACTTCTTCGCTGCGCAGAGGGGCAGCTATCCGGGGTAGCCCTAACTGCGGCACACTGGCTTGCTCTGCCAGCGGCAATCGCTGCCCAGACTGCTCAAGTATCGCTTCTGATTGTGTTTTGTACTCCGTGGAGTCGTAGCCGTCCCTGTTGTCGGCCAGTCCTACGCGATGTGTGGCCTGCCCATGGGCAAAAGGCATTACAAAAGGCACTAACAGCCCCAGCAAACACAACATTTTTACGGGCGTCACAGCTTGATTTAAAAGTCCCGTAAAGGGCTGCGATTTTATTTTAGAAAGTGCTAGTCTCATGGTTATAAGGATAAACCATTGGAGTGAAAACTATGAGTCGGATGTTAATTGCCTTACTGGGAATTTTAATGGTGGCTGTAGCCCCGATATCCCTGGCAGATGAGACCTGTATGTCGCCGTATATGGCGAAGATCGTGGGTCAAGAAGACTATGTTTATATCTGGACCTTGGGCATGGAGGATGTCGGCGACGGCGAGGACAAGCTGGTTACCGTTGACGTTAATCCCGATTCAGAGCACTACGGCGAAGTGGTGCACAGCTTGTCAGTGGGTGGCCGCAACGAAGCACACCACTCCGGTTTAACTGATGACCGCCGCTATCTTTGGGCCTCGGGCTTAGACACTAGCAAAATCTTTATCTTCGATATTTACACTGACCCTGCCCAGCCCCGTCTGCATCGCGAAATCGATGATTTCGTGGCAAAAACCGGGGGTATTGTCGGACCCCACACAAACTATGCGTTGCCGGGTCGCATGTTGATCACTGGACTGTCGAATAATCGAGATCATGGCGGACGCACAGGTATGGCCGAGTACACCAACGACGGTGATTTTATTACCAGCGTTTGGATGCCTACCGATGATAACTTGCAGGGTGCGGTTAAGTCGGGGAACTATGCCGATGGCTATGGTTACGATGCGCGAGCGCTGCCCCGCAGAAATGTTCTGGTGACGTCCTCATTCACGGGCTGGAACAACTACATGATGAACCTTGGCAAAATGATGGGTGATCCCGAGGCAATGAAGCGCTTTGGTAATACTGTGGTCATTTGGGATTTACATGCTCGCACACCCAAAAAGGTCCTCGATGTTCCGGGTGCACCATTAGAGCTGCGCTGCGCTTGGGGTTCACGCTCCAACTATTGCTTTACGACTACGGCGCTAACCTCAAAGATTTGGTTGATTTACGAGGATGACGCTGGCGAGTGGCAGTCTAAGCCCGTGGCAGATATCGGTGATGCCAGCAAGATACCGCTGCCGGTAGACATCTCTATCTCGGCCGATGATAACCACCTATGGGTCAACACTTGGAATGATGGTTTGGTGCGTTTGTTTGATATTTCTGATCCCCACGCACCTGAGCAGGTGTTTGAAAAGCGTATTGGTGAGCAAATCAACATGGTGTCTCAAAGCTGGGATGGCGAACGCGTGTACTTCACTTCATCGCTGCTCGCTAACTGGGATAAGACCGAGTCTGGTGGTGAGGACGATGTTCAGTACTTCAAGCTCTACAACTGGGATGGGGCAACGCTGACGCCGCAATTTAGTCTCGATTTTGTCGAGATGGGTCTTGGGTCACCGCATCAAATGCGTTTTGGGGCCCATGCACTTTACGGCAACGCACCTGCTAAAACCGGCTACGATGATATGGCCGCACGCTAACGCTATGCGGCAGTGGTTAATAGGCCTGCTAGGGTGGTGTGCGGTATCAGCGTTTGCTGCACCCCACCAACACGAGCCCCCGGTGGTATTGGCGCCGGGGTATGAGGATCTTCAGTTTGAACCCCCGTCTGCGGGCAGCTATCAACTTCCGTCTATGGGTGATGCAGCCGATGGCCTGATACTCAATACCTCGGGTAATGCTGGTCGTTTGCATGATTACTTGGGTGATAAAGCGACGGTGTTGAGTTTTATCTTCACCACCTGCAACGATGTGAACGGCTGTCCCCTTGCGACCTATGTTATGAGCGGTGTTCAAAAGGCCGTCCTAAAAGATCCTGAGCTTGTCGATCAAGTCCGTATCGTTAGCTTTAGTTTTGATCCCGAGAAAGACACCCCTTCGGTATTGGGGCGCTATGGTGATCAGTTCAGGGCTGAAGGTTTTGATTGGGAATTTCTTACGACCGCCTCAGAGGATGCTCTTCGACCGACCCTCGATGCCTACGATCAGTGGGTGATTCGAGATTACGATGAAGAGGGTAACTACTTAGGCACCATGTCGCACATATTACGGGTGTACCTGATCGACAGTGATCGACGCATTCGCAATATTTATAGTACGTCTTACTTGCACGCGGATACTGTTGTCAATGACTTGCGAACCCTGCTCATGCAGTAGGCGCGACTTTTGATCTATGCGTAACAACCGAACCGATTTATAAGCGACGTATCCGCCGCGCTAAATTTAATCCCTGTTTCTGCTGTAAGCGGCGGCTGAAGTTGCTCTGCAGGTTTTAAGGGTGTGGCTGAGGAGTATTGGCATTCAGAACAGAGCATGCCACTTTGGGTAATAGGCCTAATCGGCAGTCGTTGTTCTGATGCTGCTCGCCGTAGTCCCAGCCACAATCCCCGTCCTGTAGCGGGGCTAATCAAAGTAGTCAGTGATAAGTGAGGAGTAGATCATGTATATCAACGGACAGTGGCTTGAAGAAGGGCCCACCTTTGAGGTGTACAACCCTGCAACTGGCGTCTCGATAGGTTCGGTGATCGATGTTAGTAACGAGCAAGTTCTAGACGCGGTTGCTGCAGCCGAAGCGGCCTTTCCGGCGTGGTCAAAGACAACCGCTTACGAGCGATCGGCAATTTTGACGCGGTGCCATACCTTAATGATGGAGCGCCAAAGGACGCTGGCCGAGCTTATGACCACCGAGCAGGGCAAGCCCTTAAAAGCGGCGATGAACGAAGTGAAATACGCCGCCGATTTTCTACTGTGGTTTGCTGAAGAGGCCAAGCGTATATACGGCGAGACAATTCCCTCCGCCCGATCAGATCAGCGTTTTCTCGTTCACAAGCAAGCTGTTGGTGTTGTTGCTGCAATTACTCCGTGGAATTACCCCATTTCTATGCTGACGCGGAAGCTGGGTCCAGCCTTAGCGGCGGGATGTACTGCTGTTCTTAAACCGGCAGAAGCGACACCGCTTTGTGCCGTTGCGGTTTTTGAAATTCTGCATGAAGCCGGTTTGCCCGCGGGTGTTGCGAACCTTGTAACAGTCAGCGACCCCAAGCCTGTTGGCGAAATATTCTGTACGCACCGAGCCATTCGTAAGCTGACCTTCACGGGCTCCACCGCTGTAGGGAAGTCTCTGGCTCAGGCGGCGGCTCCGCAACTAAAACGTGTATCTATGGAGCTGGGAGGGCATGCGCCTTTTATTGTCTTTGATGATGCTGATCCGGTACACGCCGCTAAGGGTGTTTCCTTGGTTAAGTTCTTGAACACGGGACAGGCCTGTATCAGCCCCAACCGAATTTTTGTCCAGCGAAAAATTCTTGATAGCTTCCTCGACACACTTCAGGGCCGAATTGAGAAACTTCACGCAGGTGACGGCATGGAGCCATCGACCACGATAGGCCCCCTCATTAATCATGCTGCAATTGAAAAAATTGACCGGCAAGTTCAGGATGCCGTCGCCCAGGGCGCTAGTCTCCACAGTGGCGGCCGTCGCCTTACTGAGGACGGTCTCGAGGAGGGCTGCTTTTATTCACCAACCCTTCTCAGCAATGTGTCCTCTGACATGCTGATTTATCGCGAGGAAACCTTTGGACCTGTTGCCGCTGTAATTGCCTTTGATGACGACGATGACGTTGTCGCAATGGCGAACGATACTGACTATGGTCTGGCTGCTTACGTTTACACGCAGAACTTGTCCCGGGCATTACGCACCTTTGAAGCGTTGAATTTTGGCATCATCGGCATCAACGATATCAATCCAACCAGTGCCGCGGCGCCATTTGGTGGTATGAAGGAGAGTGGTTTAGGACGAGAGGGTGCACGGGAGGGGCTAGAGGAGTACCTAGAAACGAAATTGGGGGGACTCAGTATTTAGCATGTTCACCGGCGAGAGGGTTGTGAGCCGCCAGAGGACAGAGGGCCTCTGCAGTGCGTGTACGAGCCCGCTTTAGGGTGATCCCGCAGTCTTTTGGCTTCGTGGCGAGACCCGCTCGGTGCGGGTCATTACCAGCAGGCGGCCCTGCCTGCCTAAAACTAAACCCCTCAGCCTCGAGCCCGTCCTCGTCGGCGCCGTGCACTTCCGGATTCGGCCTGCTGAGCTCGCACAACTGGCGGTGGAATTTCAGCGAACAGATGTGTGAAAGGGTCAGACTTGTGCGGGAAGGCCATAGCGTCGACAAAGTAGTCTTGAAATTTATCTTCGACGGCAGTTTCGATGCGTTCGGCCCAACGCACAATTTTTTCAATGTGACCGCGACTGTCGCGATCGAGTAGGGCTATGCGTGCTCCCATGCCTGCAGCATTACCTGCGGCGGAGACATTTTCCAGCGGGCAGTCGGGAATCAATCCCAGCACCATGGCGTGAGATAGGCTGATGTGACTGCCGAAAGCACCGGCGAGGCGGATGCGATCAATTTGCTGGGTGCCCATATGGTCTTGTAGTAACTTAACCCCAGCATACAGGGCGGCTTTGGCCAGTTGAATCTGCCGAATATCGTTTTGGGTCACCGATATATCGGATTGTCCATCGGCACTGGCGGTATGTAAGGTAAAAGACCAAGTTCTACCTGAAGAAAAAATTCGCGGATTCTGCTCGACGAGAGCGCCGTTGATCACACCATCTTCCGAAACAATGCCCGCGAGAAACATCTCCGCAACGGCTTCAATAATGCCCGAGCCACAAATACCGGTGACGCCAATGCTACCGAGTGCTTGCTCGAAGCCGGGTTCGTCAGACCACAGGTCTGAGCCAATAATTTTAAAGCGCGGTTCTAGGGTTTCCCTGTCGATGCGGACTCGCTCTATGGCGCCGAAGGTCGCCCTTTGTCCAGAGCTAATTTGCGCGCCCTCAAAGGCGGGGCCTGTAGGCGTGGAGCAAACTAGCATGCGGTCTTTATTACCCAAGACAATCTCAGCGTTGGTGCCGACATCAATGACCAAGGTCATTTCGGTGTCTTGCTCGGGATGTTCTGCCAAGATGACACCGGCTGAGTCAGCACCCACGTGCCCAGCGATACACGGTAAGACGTAGATTCGCCCCCCAGGGTGAATATTGAGGTCCAAATCTCTAGCCCGTAGCTCCAGCGCCTCGGTGGTTGTCAGGGCGAAGGGCGCGCCGCCTAGATTGACGGGATCTATGCCCAACAAAATGTGATGCATGATCGGATTGGCAACTAGCGTTATCTCAAGAATATCTTCGAGGGAACCCGCAACGCCTTCGCTTAGCTCAATAAACAAGTCATTTAGGGCTCGGCGAATGACGGTGGTCATTTCACCAGCGCCTTCCGGGTGCATCATGATGTATGACACCCGGCTCATCAGGTCTTCACCGAAGCGGATTTGAGGATTCATGACACTTGCAGTACCCAGTACCTCACCGTTGCCTAGATCACACAGATGTGCGGCAACGGTTGTTGATCCCACATCAATAGCGATGCCCCTGGGCGACTCAAATAATCCGGGCCAGACGGCGATAACGTCTCTGGCGTTGTAAACCGCAACAGTAACCGCCTGCTTGCCCTCGATTAATGCCTTCTGTAAGCGCGGCAAGACGGCACCCTCAATCTGCAAGTTCTCGAGATCCCAGTCACGCTTCAGGGCGTCAAGAAGGAGCTGGGCTTCACCCCTTATATCTTCAAGGCTGGCGGCCTCGACTTCCACATAGTGCAGGCGAGTTGCCGTATTGAGGCGTATGTCTCGATGCTCGGTGTCTTTGCGAATAATTTGGCGGTGCACCTGGCTTTCCGGGGGAACATCAATGACCACATCGTTAACCAGCGTCGCATGACAACTTAAGCGATGGCGCTCTGGGAGTGTCCCTTTGCGATCTTCGAAACGCGCCTCGGTAGCGCTAAATGGCGACAGGTGCTCGGTATCTGAGGTGAGACCGTGTTTTGGAAAGTGTCCAGACATGCACTCGATGCGACACCGTCCGCAGAGACCTCGGCCGCCGCAGACCGAGTCAATATCTACGCCAAGACTTCTTGCCGCATCGAGGACCGGAGTGCCTTTGGGGAAGCTACCTCGACGCCCCGAGGGCATGAAAAGGATTTTCACCGGTGCATCAGACAAAATTAGGCACTCCTGCGCCGCCCAGTGCGACCGCCGCGTCCACCGCGGCCCGCGCCTTCAGGGGCTGGCTCTCTGTAAGCTTTGATCCAGTTTGCGCAGTTGGGGTCATGCCCCATCATAACGTCGCCACCGCGGACTGCTTGCATAACTTCGGCGTGCAGTGGACTGGTAATGGCTGAGGTCATACCCGCGCCCATTGCCATGGTTAAAAACGCGGCGTTAATGCCATTACGGTTAGGTAGGCCAAAGCTGACGTTGGAGGCACCACAGGTGGTGTTGACCTCAAGTTCCTCTCTAAGGCGGCGCACGAGGTGCATCACCTGAACTCCTGCGGTATTGATCGCGCCGATGGGCATAACCAGAGGGTCGACCACAATGTTGCTGTGATGGATGCCGTAATCAGCAGCGCGTTCAACAATCTTTTTGGCAACAGCGAAGCGCTCATTGGGGTCCTCTGAAATCCCTGTCTCGTCGTTAGAAATAGCGACTACCGCTGCATTATAGCGAGCTACAAGCGGTAGAACACGTTCCAGCACCTCATCTTCACCGGTCACTGAATTTACCAGCGCTTTTCCCTGATAAACAGCGAGGCCAGCTTCCAGAGCTTCGACAATGGAGGAATCAATGCTCAGGGGCACATCGGTGATGGCTTGTACGCGTTGAATTGCCTCGGCAAGAATTGCAGGCTCGTCAGCTAGGGGAATGCCAGCGTTAACGTCGAGCATCTGGGCTCCTGCCGCCACCTGCGCAAGGGCATCAGATTCGACACGGCTGTAGTCTCCGACCTTCATCTCTTCGGCGAGAATTTTACGTCCCGTGGGGTTGATGCGTTCGCCAATAATGACGAAAGGCTGATCAAAGCCGATTCGAACTTCCCTACTCGCTGAGCTCAGGGTGGTTGTGGTCATGTGGCGCTCCTATTGAGAGTCTTGGGGACTCCAGGGCACACGAGTACCCAATACGTTTGATTTTGTAACGATTTCACCAATGCGGTGTTCCTGACGGTAGGCCATCAGATGTATACCGCTGACCCCCTCGATTTCTTGAATTTGCTGCATGAGGTCGATGCACAGATCGACCCCTTCCTGCTTTTGATCCTTGGCGCCGGCTAAACGTTTGATGACGGAATCGGGAATGTGCACACCGGCGACATTTTTGCGGATCCAGTCGGCTGACTTCGCTGAGGCCATAGGCCCAACGCCGGGGAGAATAAACACTTTTTCGTGAAGGCCCATGTCTCGGGTTTTGGCCATAAATAACTTGAGGCGATCAATGTCAAAGCAGTACTGGGTCTGCACAAATTGAGCTCCCGCAGCCACTTTTTTGGCGAGACGCTGGGGTCTGAAGTCTAAGGGCGGCGCGAAAGGATTTGAGGCGCCACCCATAAAGAGCTGAGGCGGTGAGGACAGCTTTCGACCACTGAGAAAGGCGCTGTTATCGCGCATGTGCCGCACCATAGCCAGTGCAGAAATG